>DATGED010000022.1:0-100097 GCA_035310525.1 Candidatus Acidiferrum sp.
GGCCACTTGCAGCGCCACGTGAGCAATCGGCAGGAGACCAATCTCGGCCATCGTCCCTCCTGCCCCATCAGAAAACACCTACCGCCCCTCCTTGTCGACCCCTCGAAGCACAATCTGTGCCGAGGATGTCAACAGAGCCACTTAAACTCGTTTAGAAACCGCACTTGCAGAAAAACCGGGGGGTCGGGTATCCAGCTTCCCGGTCGCTTCCATCGGAACTCCGTCGCCTCCTGCCTTCCGCGGGTTGCCTGCCAGGATTCACCCGTCACGCCTCCCCACCGATTCAAGGTAAGATTTAGCCTCCCAGTCCCAGGAGCTGCCATGTCTGAAACTATCGACACTGCATCCATCGTGACTCGCACCGAGTCCGACAGCATGGGCAAGATCGACGTTCCCGCCGATCGCTACTACGGCGCGCAGACCGCCCGCTCGCTCATTCATTTCGCCATCGGCAAGGACACCATGCCTCCTGAGCTGATTCGCGCCTTCGGCATCCTCAAAAAAGCCGCCGCGCTGGTGAATCAGGACCTCGGCAAGCTCCCTCCCGACAAAACCGCGCTCATCATCCAGGCCGCCGACGAAGTCATCTCCGGTGACCTCAACGCTCACTTCCCTTTGCGCATCTGGCAAACCGGCAGCGGCACGCAAACCAACATGAACGTCAACGAAGTCATCTCCAACCGCGCCATCGAAATTGCCGGCGGCGTCATGGGCACCAAAAAGCCCATCCATCCCAACGACGACGTCAACATGTCGCAGTCCTCAAACGATACGTTTCCGGCGGCGATGCACATTGCCGCGGCCAGTGAAACGAAACTGCGGCTCTTGCCCGCGATCAAGAAGCTGCGCGATGCCCTCGACGCCAAAACCAAAGAGTTTGCCGGCATCGTTAAAATCGGCCGCACCCATTTGCAGGACGCCACCCCGCTCACTCTCGGCCAGGAATTTTCCGGCTACGTCAATCTTCTCGACCGCGATGGCGGCCGCGTTGCCATGGCTCTCGATGGCCTCTATGACCTCGCCATCGGCGGCACCGCCGTCGGCACCGGCCTCAACGCCCATCCCGAATTTGCCGAGCGCGCCGCGAAAAAAATCGCCGAGTTGACCCACCTGCCCTTCCGCTCGCATCCCAATAAATTCGCCGCCCTAAGCGCCCATGACGAACTTGTCTTCGCAAGCGGCGCCCTGAAAACGCTCGCCGTCTCGCTCATGAGAATCGCCAATGACATTCGCTGGCTCGCTTCCGGCCCTCGCTGCGGCCTCGGCGAACTCACTCTTCCCGAAAACGAGCCCGGCTCTTCGATTATGCCGGGCAAGGTAAATCCCACGCAGGCCGAAGCAATCACCATGGTCGCCGTGCAAGTGATGGGCAACGACGCCGCCATTGGCTTCGCCGGCTCGCAAGGGAATTTCGAGCTTAACGTTTTCAAGCCCGTCATCATCTTCAACTATCTCCACTCCGTCGAGCTCCTCGCCGACGCTTGCAACAGTTTCGTAGCTCACTGCGTCCAGGGAATCGAAGTCAACACCACGCAAATCGAACACTACGTTCACAATTCCCTGATGCTGGTCACCGCTCTGGCTCCCAAAATCGGCTACGACGCCGCCGCCCAAGTCGCCAAAGCCGCCCATCATTCCCACATCAGCTTGCGGGAAGCCGCCATCAAATTAGGCTTCGTCACCGCCGAAGAGTTCGACTCCCTCGTCAAGCCCGAGGACATGACGCATCCATGAGCACTCCCACAACCGCGATGACCGGAGGATCCATGCCAAGAAAAAAACCTGAGGTGAAGGGGCTCTACTACATTACGCACGTCAACAATCTTCCCTCTATTGCCACTAATGGCATTCTGGCCCATCGCCGCGTTCTGGAGTCCAAGATCCCATTCACGCCGATTTACGATGCGGACATTGTCAGTAACCGCGAAAAGAAACAGGTCACTGAGGACAAGACGCTTTGGGATTTTGCAAATATGTATTTTCAGCCCCGAAATCCGATGCTTTATCGCGTGCTCCGGGAAAAAGACAAAGCGGACATCGTCGTGGTCGCAATCCATCCGGGAGTTCTGTCCTTGCCTGGCGCACTCGTGACAACAGGGAACGCAGCCAGCTCCGACACTGAGATATTTGATTCTCAAGAAGGGCAAAGACACGTATTTAGGAATTGGGACGTGATAACTAGCGATTGGTGGAACTCGGTCGACGGCTCAAAGAGGAAGATAATGGCCGAGTGCCTGGTTACAGACCGGGTCCCGCCCGAATACATTCACAGCGTTTACGTCGCAACGCAAACGGTCGCCGAAAAAGTCAGACAGATGAAGCTGGGGCGAGATATTCCGATAATTCCTGAGCCGAGCATGTTTTTCCGACCCGCCAAACAGTACCGCATTACGGACGAAATCTCGCTGGTGGAAGGCGATATGTTTTTTTCTTCTATGCAGACGCTGACCGTCAGCGTAAATGTTGTGGGGATAATGGGTAAAGGGCTTGCATCCCGCGCGAAGTACCAATTTCCCGACGTCTACGTCGCCTATCAGGACGCTTGCCGACGCAAGTCGCTTCGGATGGGAGTGCCATACCTTTACAAGCGCGAGGCCTTCTTGGACGAGGAACTTGCCGACGATCCGAGGTCCATGCTGGGACCGAATGCAAACAAGTGGTTCTTGCTGTTCGCGACGAAGAGCCATTGGCGAGACGATTCGGATTTAGAGGCGATTGGGAAAGGCGTGCGATGGATTAGAGAGAACTATAAGAATGAGGGCGTCAAATCCCTGGCTCTTCCTGCACTCGGCTGTGGTCTCGGCAACCTTGACTGGAAGGATGTGGGCCCAGTTATATGTCGTGAGCTCGTTGGGGTAGATATTTCCGTGGCCGTTTATCTTCCAAGGGAGCATGAGATTCCGGAAGAGTTTCTCTCGCCTGATTTTCTTCTGAAAAATCGGAGAAACGCGCAATGACAAAACTTGAGCGTAGTTTTGCTTCGTTAGCAATCACGGCAACAACGCTCTTACTCTTCACCAACTGCGATGTCGCCGCCGAAGAGAAATATTCGCTGAAGGCGACGCCGAAGACGGTGGCCTGGGGCTACTACGACGCGAAGGCCGAGCCGGTGTTGCGCGTGAAGTCGGGCGACACGGTGGAGATTCAGACGCTGATTACGAACAGCCCGAAGGGGCTAGAGAAAGCAGGCTTGCCGCCGGAGCAAGTGGAGCAATCGCTGCGCGATATCACCGACCAGGTGAAAGACAAAGGGCCGGGCGGGCATATTTTGACGGGACCGATTTACATCGAAGACGCGCAGCCCGGCGACGTGCTCGAAGTAAAAATTCTCGCCATCAAACTTGCAATTCCCTACGCCTACAACGCTTTCGGCCCCGGCCGCGGCTACATCCCCGACGATTTTCCTTACTCGAAAATGAAAATTATTCCGCTCGACGAAAAACGCATGATCGCGAAATTCGCGCCCGGCATCGAGATTCCGCTGCATCCTTTTTTCGGCAGCATGGGCGACGCGCCACCGGAAAGCGCCGGCAAATGGAACAGCGCTCCGCCGTGGATTATGGCCGGCAACATGGACAACAAGGACCTCGTCGCCGGCTCGACGCTCTACATTCCCGTGCACGCGCCGGGCGCGCTTTTTGAAGTCGGCGACGGCCACGCCGGTCAGGGCGACGGCGAAGTGGACATCACCGCTCTCGAGACTTCGCTCATCGGCACGTTTCAATTCATCGTGCGCAAGGACATGCACCTGAAGTGGCCGCGAGCCGAAACGCCCACGCATTACATCACCATGGGCTTCAACGACAATTTGAACGCCTGCGCCACGCTCGCCGTCCGCGAGATGATCGATTTCCTCGTCACCGAAAAGCACCTCTCGCGCGACGACGCCTACATGCTCTCGAGCGTCGCCGCCGATCTCAACATCACCGAGCTGGTCGACGGCAACAAAGGCGTCCACATGATGATTCCCAAATCCATCTTCGTGACGGGGTCATCCAAGTGATTCCCTTCCAAACTTCTGATCCGGAGTCCTCGACTTGTCATTCTGAGCGTAGCGAAGAATCTCTCTTCAATCGCTGCGTCCTGGCACTCGTTCTGTGCGCCGTTTCGGCCGTCTCAGCAAGGGCGCAGCATGTTGCGCCTCTACTGCCCAGACTGCTCGCGGAGCCTCCGCAAACCATCAGTCCGGACTGGTGCAAGAATCTTCCTCGCCCGGAATACAAATCGCTCGAACGCGTACTTCCCAACGAGCCATGGTTTGAAATCTATAAAGTCGCGCCGGGCGTTTTCGCCATTTACGAGCCGCACCAGGCCGAAGAAGTCATCTCCTATCTTATCGTCGGCACCAAGCAAGCTCTCCTCTTCGACACCGGCATGGGCATCGCTGACATCCAAAAAGTGGTCAGGCAATTGACCAGCCGCCCGGTCGTGGTGCTGAACTCCCACACGCACAACGACCACGTCGGCGGCAATTCCCTATTTCCTTTTATTTTTGGCATGGACACAGCCTTCACGCGCGCCAACGCCAAAGGCTCCCGCGACGACGCGCAGGAAGAACTAGCTCCCGGCATGCTCTGCGGCGATTTGCCGAAGGGCTTCAATCCCAAAACCTACGCCACCAAACCGTGGCACGTTTCGCTTTACGTCCATGACGGCTTCAAGATCAGTCTCGGCCACGCCCACGACATCGAAATCATCGCCACTCCCGGCCACACTCCCGATTCCATCGCGTTGCTCGATCGCGCCAACGGCTTGCTCTTTACCGGCGACACCTACTATCCCGGCCCCATCTGGCTCTTCCGCCCGGAGACCGATCTCGACGCTTACGTCGCGTCGGTCAAAAAACTTGCCGCTCTCGCTCCGCAAATCAAGGTCGTCCTCGGCGCACACAATGTTCCAGTCGCCGACCCGTCCATCCTTCAGAAACTGGTTACCGCCATCGAGGATGTCCGTGCGGGAAAAGTCCCGGCGAAACCGCTTGAGGGCGGAAAAGCTTCCTACACCGCCAACGGGATCACCTTTCTTCTCCGCGCCCAGCCCCAGGGAGTAAAATGACAAGGGCGGAACTCTTCCATGGGCGCTCACTCTCAAAGAATCCTTTGCCTCGCCCTCTGCGGATTCTCGCTTTTGTTTCCCGCTTCTGCTTCGCAGAAAAAATCCAAGCATCCGAAAAAAGAAGAAGTCAAAATTGAGAGTTACTACGGCGGTGTTTATCTCGACGGCGAAGGCGAAATCCCCAACGGCGCGTGTTTCCGCATTAAGGGCCGCGTCACGTCCGCGGATTTTTTCAACCTTCTCAAGTCCTACGGCACTGATGACGGGACTGTTTTTCTCGTCGGTACAACGGAAGTCTCCCAATTCCCCGACAAAATCCTGCTCTCCCTACTCATCCGTGATGAGCCATGTTCCTACGGTCTTCAACAAGTCAGATCGGGCGTCTATCTCACGCAGCAAGCGATGAGCTCCCTGAAACTTTCGTTTTACTGGAAGCACGGCGTGGACATGCGGCCCGCGGAAAAAATAACGGTCCTGCATTTCTCTGTGAATCCGATCGAGCCTTACGCGAAAAAACTTGCGACGGAATTGCCCAAACGCTATTTGTGGTCTTACGAACTGGCCGTTCCGAGCGCGGGTGTTCCACTCACCGACAGCCTCGTGCTTATTTTCCGCACATCCGGCGGCCGTATCGTCGCCCGAGTCGCCGCCCGTCTGTAGTTTTTCTGTTGACCGCCGGCAAGACAAAAGGTTAACTGATACGTGCTCGGTATCTCCGAGATGTCGTTTCCTCCAAGTAAAATAAAAAGTCATGCGACTACACGAACAGGATTCCAGATGGAAATTGTCCTGGGTACTGCTGATTCTCGCTATCGTCGCCGTGACTGCCATGGCGCTCATCCGGCTGAATCTGACCTTGTCGGTCCGGCTGGCGGGAGCGATAGCGGCAACCCTGACCCGCGCGGCTGATTCAATCGACTATTCGGCGATTTCCTTCCTGAACAGATTCGCCCGGCGTTCGTGGACCGTTGACAAGTTCTTCATCCTGCTCGACCGCAATGCCCTCGCGACGGCGCCCTTGCTGGTTGCTTATTGGTGGGCGTGGTTTAAGAAAAGTGAAGATCAGCCGCGAAACCGCGAGTTCGCGATGTACGGAATTCTCAGCTCGTTTGTTGCCGTGTTCGCCGCCAGATTGCTTGCTCTCTCGCTGCCATTCCGGGAGAGGCCGCTGAGAAATTCCCTGCTCCACTTTCAATTGCCATACGACATGCGGCCGGGCCTTCTGCTGGGCTGGAGCTCCTTCCCGAGCGATCACGGCGCCTTGTGGTTTGCGCTGGCCGCCAGCATTTTCTTCATCTCACGCCGCCTCAGTATCTTCCTGGGCTTGTATGTTTGCTTGACTCTCGCCGTTGCGCGGATGTACCTGGGCATCCACTATCCCACGGACATTCTTGCCGGCGGCTTGATCGGAATCGGAGTCGCTTCGCTGGCGAAGTATCCTGCCATTCGGACGGCCGTCACTCGAAAACCATTGGAGTGGGCGAACCGCGCTCCACAATTATTCTATGCAGTCTCTTTCTTGCTTACGGCGCAAATGGCCGAGAGCTTCGCGTCCACGCACGAAATCGTCGAATACCTCCGGACATTCGCAATCAGCGTGAAAAAGTTGTTCTGATTCCGCAGGTTCAGTGCAACCGGGAAAGACCCGTCGGGTAGCGCGAGTGCAACTCTGGTGAAGAGGATGACTTTTCGTGCGCCGAAGCGAGCCGCGAGGCGTCTGGTCGCTGAAGCACTGAAACTCACCATGAGCGTCGCATCGGATGATGTTGCACCTGGTTGTTAAGACCACCGCGTTAACCAGGGATGAGGATTCTGACTGGAAATGTGGTGGGCATGTATATCACAATAGATATCATACTTGGGCCAGGTGGAGCTTCGTATGCCTTCTCCTCGCCGGTTTCCGGCACGACAAATTCGTGGCGCAAAATCATTGAAACTTTTTGATCCTCGCGATTACCTGGCGAGTGCTGGCATTGGCAGGGCCCAATACGACTACAAGCCTAAACAAGCCATCTTTTCGCAGGGAGAGCCCGCGGACGCTGTATTTTATATTCATGAGGGACGGGTACGGCTGACTGTGGTCTCCGAGCAAGGAAAGGAAGCCACCATTGCAATGCTCGGCCCAGGCGATTTCTTGGGTGAGGGATGTATCGCCTCGGACCAATCCGTTCGCATGGCAACCGCCACTGCAACGACGTACTGCTCGACGCTGAAGATCGATAAGGGAGAGATGCTGCGGACGATTCATAAGGAACACAGGTTCTCCGACCTGTTTGTCGCGTACCTCGTCCACCGCCACAACCGCACGCAAGCAGACTTAATCGATCAACTGTTCAATTCCAGCGAAAAGCGGCTCGCGCGAGCGCTCCTATTGCTGGTCCGCTTCGGGAAAAAAGACAGGCCCGAGGAACTAACGCCTGACATAAGTCAGGAGACTCTGGCGGAAATGATTGGTACTACCCGCTCCAGGGTGAATTTCTTCATGAACAAATTCAGAAAGCTTGGTTTTATTGACTACAACGGCGGGCTGAGGGTGCATAGTTCACTTCTAAACGTCGTCCTCCACGATTAGCGGAAGGAAACTGCGCCGGATTTGCGAAACGATATTAGTCCCCTGCGGAAGTTTGCTTGGACTTTGTAGCCTCAGTTCTGCTCCTCTTCATAGAGTAAAGTGCCGAGTCTGCCTGGCTCAATAGGCTCTCGATGGAATCGCCATTTGTGGGATAGATCGCCACTCCGAAGCTAACGGAAAGCTGCGGCTCTTTGCCATCTGTAGCAATGGTGTCACAAATACGCCGTGCCACCTGGTTGGCCGCTTCTGTAGAGGTCTCCGGCAGGACAACAGCAAACTCGTCGCCGCCAAAGCGCGCGGGAGTATCGATGTCACGGCAACAAGAGCACAATATATCGGCCAAGCGGCAAAGCGCTTGACTTCCTATCATGTGCCCGTAGGAGTCATTGATTTGTTTCAAGCCGTCCAGGTCAAAGAACAACATGGCAAACTCCCTGTCCGTGCGCTTGCTGCGCCTGATTTCCGAATCAAGCACATCCACGAGGCTGCGATAGTTCGCCAGGCCAGTCAGCGAATCGCTGGCCGCCTGCCGGCGGAGGTGATCCTCCAATTCCCGCTGCCTGGTTACGTCTTCGGCGATGACCTCGTAGCCTTCCAAAGTTCCCTGTTCGCTGACGATTTCCCGGCCGCTGAGCCGCACTTTCAGAGTCGCGTGGTCTTTCCGTCTCCATTCTGTCTCGATTGGTTCGGCGAGGCCGTCCGGGCCCGATTGACCCAGCAACGGGATCCGTCGAACCGGATCTTGAATAATTTCGCATACAGGATCTAATGCCAATAGTTCTTTTACTGACTCATAGCCGAGCATCCTCAGCATCGCCTCATTCACTTCCAGAAATCTACCCTCGGGACTACAACGACAGATTCCGTAGATCAGATTTCCGGCCAGAGCCCTGTAACGTGCTTGGGAATGCCGCAATTCCTTTTCGGCGCGATCGCGTTGCTCGCGCACTGCTTTCTCCGCAAGAGCCCGATGAATTGCTACAGGTAGATGGCCGACGCTGTTCATTTCGATGCAATCAACCGCACCTTTCATGATGAACTCCGCAGCGGTTTCGCGCTTCATGTCGTTGACCAGGAAGATGACGGGGATGTCCTGCTTCATTTGGTCCAGAAGGTCCAGCAGTTGCGTTCCTTGCCAATTCAGACTGGGGTACTCGGCTACAATGAGGTCAATTGAATGCGAGGGAAGTCGCCCGGCGACTTGTTCGGGGGTTACCACAGCATCTGAGTCGACCGTAAACCGCGCCCTGACTAGCTCATGGAGGCAGCGCTCCGTGTTCGCAGGGGAACAGTGAACAAACAGAATTCGCAAGAGATTTTGCCTGCCGGAGGCTGTGTCGCAGGCAGAAGCTCGCTTCAGTCGTGTGAGGTCGGGATCAGTTTTCGCAGCCATAACCTGCCTCGGTACATCGCCCCGGGGGGTGGCAATGCACTTCCCCTCCCAACCGACCCCTGATCGAGGAGGAGCTAACTCAAAGCAAGACTATCAGGAGAGGTTGCTACTGTCTGTTCACTTTGAGACAGATAGTACTAGTCGAGTTCTAGTCCCCCGTAACTGATAAAGAACATTTTCGGCTGGCCCCGATCCCCGATCCCGAGGCCAAGGCGGGATCACGGATTCTAAGAACTCGTTACTAAGACCATTTTCAGATTTGCACGGATTAGTGCTCGGGATGGCCGTATTTTGGGTGAGGAGGCTGCAATGAGGCGAACATATTCTTTCGTTGCTGTGGTTCTCGGAATGGCAACGGCATGTTCGTTTTGTTCTCTGTGCTACGGCGACCACGGCTCGTTTCGTAATCCGTAGGTCGGGTACAGACCGGGAACATTCCTGACATCTTTCTCTAGCTGCCCTCGAACTTGGCACTTCGCTTTTCCGTATACTTACAAGGACAACTTATATGAGTCCACACCGTCGAATTATCCGTATCCTCCTGATCCTTCTCCTCTTCCCTCCGGTCTTGGCGGGCATCGCGGGGTGGCTTGTTGCTCCCGGCTTTCTTCACCCCATCCGCCGCGAAATCACCCCAGATCTCATCCGTGAAGCCGACGCCTCATTCGCGGATTCCGGTGGCTACCGCGAAGACTTCAATGTCCGCGCCCAAGACGGCAGTCTCCTCCGTGGCTGGAAAGTCACGGCCCGTAACCCGAATGGAAATTGGGTTCTACTCTTCCACGGCGTCGCAGACAATCGCGTCGGCGTGATCGGTCAGTCCGAATTCCTTCTCCGCGCTGGTTACAGTGTCGTCATGATGGACGCCCGGGCGCACGGCGCAAGCGAAGGCCCCATCGCCACATACGGCTGGCTCGAGCGCAACGACACGCGCGCGATCATCGACGCGCTGCTGCGCTCAATTCAAGAACGCTTTGTAGCCGTGCAAATGTCTGAACCCAAGGTCCTGCCAGGAATGCATCTTCCTCCAGCCGCACTTCCTCCATTGCACATCTTCGCTCTCGGTGAATCCATGGGCGCGGGCATCGCTCTGCAATCCGCCGCCGCAGATCCGCGCATCGAAGGCGTCGTCGCGGAAGCCTCTTTCGCCAACTTGCGCGAAGCCTCTTTCGATTACGCCGGCCTGCGACGTTCCCCGCTTGTCGGCAAAACGCTGTTCCGGCCGTTTAGCTGGACTCTGCTCTTTCACGGCGAAAAATTAACCGGTTTACCCATCGCGGAAGTTTCCCCGGAAAAAGCGGTCGCCTCGCGCGCTTTCCCCGTGCTGTTGATCTGCGACGAAAAGGACGAAGCGCTTCCCTGCCGTCACTCGCGTCTTATCTACGCTGCCGCCCGCGGCCCAAAGCAACTCTGGGAAGTTCCCGGCGCCTTTCACACCGCTGCACTCGGCTTCCAACCCGTCGAATTCGAGCGCCGCGTGCTGGAATTTTTCGCTAACGTTGCCAGGACTAAGCCCGTCCAATGAATAGCGCGGGCGATCTTGCGCGTGCGGGTTCGTGCGCCTGTTCGGTTTCGTCGCAATCGCAAAAAGGTGTGGAGCGCCGGCCTTTTCGCTGCCGCGTGCTAAAATCGAAGACTCATGCCCGACGCTCCTCTCATCTCGGTCGACGGTCTGTCCAAGCACTACCGCAGTTTCCATAGGCGCGAAGGTATCCTCGGCGGCATCGCGAACCTCTTTCATCGCGAATACCATAACGTCAAAGCAGTCGATAACATTCATTTTGAAATCGCCCGCGGCGAAATGGTCGGCTACATCGGCCCGAATGGCGCCGGAAAATCCACGACCATCAAGATGCTCACGGGGATCCTCGTTCCGACCTCCGGAGATATTCTCTCCAACGGTTTTGTCCCCTGGCGCCAGCGCGCCGCCTACGTCAAGACCATCGGCGTGGTTTTCGGGCAGCGCACGCAGCTTTGGTGGGACATCGCGGCCGTGGAATCATTCAAGCTCTTGCGCCGCATCTACGATGTCTCGCAGCGCGATTTCGATGAACGCATGGAACTTTTCAACCAGGTCCTCGGCCTCACGGAACTGCTCCACGTTCCCGTGCGCAAGCTTTCCCTCGGCCAGCGCATGCGTTGCGATCTCGCTGCCGCCCTGCTTCACAATCCGCCGATTCTATTTCTCGATGAGCCCACCATCGGCCTCGACGTTGTCGCCAAGGATCACATTCGCCAGTTTCTTCGCGCCATTAACGAGCGCTACAAAACCACCGTCCTACTCACCACCCACGACCTCGACGATATCGAGGAACTCTGCCGCCGCATCATGATCATCGATCGCGGCACCGTCCTCTACGACGGCCCGCTCTCCCGCTTGAAGGAGCAGTTCCTCCGCACCAAACAAATCAAATTCATTCTGCGCGACGGCGATCAAAGCGCCCGCCTCGCCGCCTTCGAGCAATCTCTTCCCACTCTCTGCCCCAACGGCGATCGCGGCGTGTCTCTCCATCTCGAACGCCTCGACGAGATGACCTGCCGCCTGCGCTTCGACCGCGCCCGCGTCTCCTCCAGCGACCTGATCCGCCAGATTCTTGCCGCCGTCGAAGTCCGCGACTTCGTCATCGAGGACGAGCCCATTGAGGAAATCATCAAGCGCATCTACTCCGGCGAAGCGGAGATGACGCAAAATCATGTTCTGGAGAGTGACCGCGCTCCCGTGCCCCGCTGAAACCCGCCATGGCCGCCACGCAAACATTCCCGCTTCCCGTTCGAAAGCCTTCGTTCCTTCGCGCACTGAAGACTTACGCCGAATTCATTCGCATCGGCTTCGTCAATATTCTCGCGTTCCGCCTGCGCTACTACACGGGCATCATCACCTATCTCATCAACGTCACCGTGTACTACTTCATCTGGCGCGCCGTTTTCGCCAACGCCACCGGCTCCATTGCGGGCTATTCGCTGCCGCAGATTCTCACCTACATCAGTGTCGGCTGGATTCTCCGTTCCTTCTACTGGAATACCATCGACCAGGAAATGGCCTACGAAGTGATTGACGGCAAAATCGCCATGGATTTCATCAAGCCCGTCTCCGTGCAATGGATGTGGCTCGCGCGCGCCATGGGCGAATCGGCATTCCGCCTCATCCTGCTCACCGCGCCCACGGCAATCGTGGTCACTCTGCTGTTTCCCGTGCTGCCGCCCGCCTCGAAATTGAATTTCGCGTTTTTCCTCGTCGCCGCCGTCGGCAGTTTCTTCATCATGGGCGCTCTCAATTTCCTCATCGGCACTTGCGCGATTCCGCTCACTTCCATCCTGGCTCTGATTCGCGCGAAATTCTGGCTCATCGAGTTGCTCAGCGGTTTGCTCATTCCCCTCAGTTTTTTCCCGCGCTCGTTGCAAATCATCTCCTCATGGCTTCCGTTCGAGCACATCGCCAACACCCCGCTGCAGATTTATCTTGGCCGGGTCTCCCTCCTCCAGACGCTTCGCCTTCTGGCCATCGAATATTTGTGGGTCGCGGCACTCATCTTTCTCGGCCATCTCTGGTGGCGGCGCGCCACACGCAAAATCACCATCCACGGCGGTTGAATGAGAGTCGCTCTCGACAATTTGAAGCGGCACGCGGCGCTGCTCGGCTCCTACTTCGCGCAATACGCGAAAGTGCGCGTCAGCTATCGCGGCGACTTTTTCATCTCCGCGGCCACTTCTATGGCCGCCACGATTTTTTCACTAGGATTTGTCTACGTTCTCTTCAAGAAGGTTCCAACTCTTTCTAACTGGCGGATGGAAGAGGTCATCTTCCTTTACGGCTTCTCGCTAATTCCGTTTGGCCTCTTCAACGTTTTTTCGCTCAATCTTTACGAGTTTGGCGCGACCTATATCATGGAAGGTAAATTCGATCGCGTTCTTCTCCGTCCGCTTTCCTCGCTTTTTCAGGTGGTATTCGATACTTTCCGCATCGAATCTCTTCAGGAAGTCGTCGTAGGGCTGGTCGTGGTCGCCTGGGCTTCGCGGCGACTGCACTATCACTGGAGCTTGCTCGAAATTCTTCTCCTTGCTTTTTTCGCTCTCTGCGGCGGCCTCATCTACATCTCGGTTTTCCTCTTGCTTTCCACGTTTTCTTTCTGGTTCGAGGATCGCATCGGCATTCATCCGCCGTTCTGGAATCTGCTGGCTTTCGGCCGTTATCCGCTCTCCATCTACTCCGGATACATCCAATTCCTGCTGAGCTGGATTATTCCCTTCGGCTTCGCGACCTTTTATCCCGCTTCGCGGCTTCTCGGGCGCCCCGAATTTCGCTTCTATGCGTTCCTGATTCCTCTGGTCGCAGCGGCAACTTTTGCCCTCGCCGTCACCTCGTGGCGCATCGGTTTGCGCCGCTATTCCTCGACCGGCTCATAAAGAAAAGCCGAGGGATTTACACAGGACGCCTGCAGCACGCAGAGCACAGTGAAGAGAATGAACTAGCGGAAGTAGAGAGCTCGAAGAAATGAAATAAAGTCAGCCGCGGTTCAGTTGGCTTTCATCACCAGCAATATCCGGTCATCCTCATACGTTCCGCCGCGGGAATGCTTCTCCACCTCTCGGAGCACGGCTTGCATGATCTTCTCGGGAGAATCCTGGCGCAGACCGGTGACGAGCTCCACGAGCCTTCGCCGGCCAAATTCCGTTCCCACTGCGTCCATGGCTTCCGTGATCCCGTCCGTGCAAGCTACCAGCAAGTCTCCCTGCGCGAGGGCCACTGTGCCGCATTCAAACTGCACTTCCGGCAGCAGCCCGACGATCGTTCCTCCGGTTTCGAGCCATTCGACGCGCCCATCCGCGCGAATCACCGCCGGCGGAACGTGTCCCGCGTTCACGTAGCGGAAATTCCGCCCTCCACTCTCGACCAACGCCAGAAACATGCTCAGGTACTTGGTGGCGCGCCCCTGCGCCATGGCGGCGCGCGAACCCATCAGAAGTTTGTGATTAATGGTTGCGGGCAATTTCTCCAGCGGTTCGACGTGATCCGCCAGTGCGTGCAGCGTCGCTTGCACGTTGGCCATCACCAGCGCGGACGCCGCGCCTTTTCCTTCGACATCCGCCACGACGAGCAGCAGCGCTTCCCGCCCTTCCGCCTGCACCGCAAGAAAATCGTAATAATCGCCGCCCACCATTTGAGAGGCGCGGTGCGAAACGGCGATCTCAATGCCGGGAAATGCGGGCGGCGCATCCGGTAAAAATCCCGCTTGAATTTCCCTCGCCAGCGCAAGATCGCGTTCCATTTTTTCTTTTTCCACGCGTTCGCGATGCAGTTGCGCCTTTTCCAGAGCCAACGCCACGTGCGCCGAGAGCGCGTCCAGGAACGCTTCGTCCTCGCCGCTGAACCCTTCCTGCTTGTTCAGCAATTGCAAAACACCGATGATGGCGCCCGCTTCATTCCGGATGGGCAGGCAGAGGAGCTGGTGCGTTTTGAAACCCAGCTTGCGATCGATATCCGGCTCGAAGCGTGGATCCTCGTAGGCGTTTTCCAGCCGTACCGCCGCTCCTTCGCGGGCCACCCAGCCCGCTATGCCGCGATCCGCCGGCAACCGGATTACTTGCTGTTCGAGACCCAAGCCGACAAGCGACCAGATTTCGTTGCGCTCGCGGTCCACGAGAAAGACGGTTCCGCGTTCCGCGCCGGTCTGGCGCGTGGCAATCTGCAGAATGATGTGGATGAGTTCGCCCAGATCGAGCGTGGAGTTCAGCTTCTTGGTGGCTTCGATGATGCTCGACAATTCCTTCATCGCGCCGCGGCGTTCCGCCAGCGCGAGCACCACCGCGGCAAATCGCGCCAGTAGATCCATCTGACTGCGGACGCGATCTCCCAGCGGGCCGGTTCCGCGAACCTCCAGGACACGCACGCGAAAATCGTCGTTGCCGAGTGCGCCCGCCCAGATCGCCGGATCCCTGCTGCTGTCGCTCGGTAGGCCGGGCTTGATTCCCGCCGGAGTGGAGGCAGGCAGAACGCCCGCTTCCGCCCAGACTTCCGCTTCGCCGCGGTCGGCGCGCCACAGCCGGGCGCCCGCCACACCGGGCTGGCTCATCGCTGCGCGGACCACGCGAGCGGCAAGTTCATTCGCCGGGAAGCGGCCTTCGAGCAAGCGCAGGCCGTCGAGGAGTTCCGGGAAAAGTTCGCTTACCTTTTGACGAGCTGGCGTTTCGCTCATGGCGTATCGAGGGCGTAGATGAACCGCCGCGGCGAGGGTAAGCCTAGCAGGAGTGCAAGGCGTTGAAAAGAGTGGGCTCCTCGAGCCTGAATTGTAGAAAGGGGAAAAGAGGTGACGAGTTCAGCCAGAAATATCGTTGCCTGCACCGAGCAAGCGATCACGAATGTTCTCGATTACCGAGAGAATTACGACGTGGGCACGGGAGGCTGCCGCGCTTCCCACTCCTGGCTCAGTTGGCGCACTGATTCGCGCAATCGAACCGCGAGAGCAGCGATAGTCTCGAGCCGCCGAGCCGCGTCGAGCGGCAGGCGGCCGTCAGACTTCCGCCGGATTTCCGTAAGCAGGAGCTCCGCATTTCCCAAAATGCCGGTAAGGGGATTGTTCAATTCGTGCCGCAGGACTTCGCCGAAATCCTCGCGGTCCAGGGTCCAAAGCGGTTGCATCTGCGGAGTGCTGGACATTTCCTTAACCGCAGGCAAAGACTGGGCGTCATCTTGCGCCTTGCGCAGCCGCCGTTCGACGAGACCGAGCGCTACATTCAGGCACTCGTCGCTGCGCACCACGTAATCCGCGGCGCCTGCGGCTACCAGTCCGGAGAGTTCCGGCTGGTGTTCGGCGTTTCCGATTACGACCACCGGAGCGTAGGAGGCCAGAGAAGAGACGGCCATGTCCAGCCGGAGTCCGCGGTCGTGCGGGTCGCCCGATTCCAAGGTGGTAGCCTCCGCAAACAAGATGACGGCGGGGGCCGAATCCGCAACGATGCGCCGAGCCGCGTCAACACTACTCACCGAGGAGACGTGCCGCCGCCCGTCGACATTTTCCAGTTCACGGCGCGCCGCGGCGCGGAGTCCCGCGTCGTCACTGACGAGAAGTATGGTTTGTACGGGAGGTGTCATGGCGTGTCTCATTTCTCAATTTGCCTCTTTGGCGGTCGCCGCGCGGCTGGCGCCGGTGAATGGGCGGTTCAGCAACCCGGCAACTTTCGTCGTCAACTCCTCGACACGGAACGGCTTGGCCAGATGTGGAAGGCGGTTTCGCTCCAGGAATCGTTGGGTGTGCCGCGCGAGCGTGTCGCCGGTCACGAAGAGGAATCTCTCGGTGAGCGGACTGCGGGAGTTTGCGAGCGCCTCATAGAAGTGCCGGCCGTCGATTCCTGACATTTTCATGTCGCAAATCACCAGATCGAACTGCTCGCGCGATGCACGATCGAGGGCCTCGCGCCCGTCGAGCAGCACATCGACGCGCAGGCCTTCGTCCTCGAGCACATCGGCGATCAGACGAGCCACGGTGGGCTCGTCTTCGACGACGAGGACGCGCATTCCGCGGTGGTCCGCAGAGGTCGCGGGCAATTCCATTGTCCGCAAACGGTTCGTGGCGCCGGCCGCCGTGCGGGTAACCAACAAAGGTTGCTCCGTAGGATCCGGGTACAGTTTCACGGATTCAAGGGATGAACCGGCAGCCACGGGGAACTCGATGGAAAATGTGGCGCCGCCCCCAGGCGAGTTCAACACGTTGACCTGGCCGCCATGCTCACGCACCACACTCAACACGATGGACAACCCGAGCCCGGTGCCAACTCCGGCGGGTTTCGTGGTGAAAAAGGGATCGAAAATTCGCGCAAGAATGCTCGGGGAGACCCCTGGGCCATCATCAATCACCTGGAGAAGCACCTGGCGGCTGTTGATTCGTGCCGTGCGCACGCAGATGGTCCCGGGCTTGCCTTCCTGCAGGATGGCCTGGCGGGCATTTCCGATGAGATTCATCAGCACCTGTTGCAGCTGGCCAGGGTCTCCCATGATGAAAGGGAGAGTCGGATCGAGTTCAAGTTCGATGCGAATCTTTTCGGCAGCCGAGCTGAAGCGCTGCAGCTCCATGGCGCGCGAGATCACTTCATTGAGGGAAACTCGCTTGCGTTCGGGATGTGTTTCCCGGGCGGTCAGAAGAAGCTGGCGGAGAATCGTGCTGGCCCTCTCCGCTTCCTCGTAGATATGGCGTGCCTCCGCAGTTCGTCCGGCGAGATCCTTTCGAACCAGGAGACGTTGCGAGTAGCCGAGAATGCTGGTGAGCGGATTGCTGAGCTCGTGCGCCACGCCGGTAACCATCTGTCCGAGGGCGGCAAGTTTTTCGGTTTGCAGCAATCTGGCCTGGAAAACGCGATGTGCGCTCAGGTCTCGGTAAATCTCGACGCGTCCAAGACGCCGCCCCGCGCGGTCCACTACGGGCCGCACCGCGCGCTCAAGCACACGGGGCACGGGCCGCGACAGCTGTATTTCCTCCCGCATGCCGCCCTCGGTCCCACGGGCCGATTCACGCCAGCGCCTGGCAAACTCCTCTGGTTCAGCCGCGCGCTCCGCCAACAGGGTGATCAAACTTTCGAACGTGGTCGAGGCCTCCGTTTCTTGCGGAGAAAGGCCCACGATTTGAGCGAAGCGCGTGTTCATCGCGCGGACATTGTGGTTGGCGTCAAACAGCACGATCCCTTCCTCGACCCATTCCAGTACGTTATGGAGTTCCGCTTCGAAGCGGCTTCGCTGCCTGGCAAGTTCGTGCGACGTGGCGGGATTGAGCACTATGGCTACAGCATCATCCCCGACGGGCACAGGAGCGTGGACGCTCACGCGCACTCCGTTGAGCAATTCTCCCTTGCAAACCTCCACAGGATCGAAGGATTGGTTACCACTGCCCGAGAAGGCGCGATGGAGCCAGGCATCGATGTGCTGCTGCTCGCCGCCGGAGAAAAGACTCGCGAGCGGGCGCCCGACATAAAGGCTGGGATCAATGACGGGCGGCTGTTCAGCTTGCGCTTGCGGGATTTCAAGCATGCGTTGGCTACGAACTGCTTCGAGCAGGGCGCGCGCGCTGCTGTTCAGGACGGCGACATTCCCCTGCAGATCGAGGAGCAGAGTCGGCTCCGGACTTGATTCCAGAAGTTCCCGTCGTCGAACACCCCACCGAACTTGCTCCGCATGCAGCTTACGACGCTCCAATGCAGAAACGGCGAAGGCGGCGCGGAGTTCGAGGCGCTCGAGCGTGGAGAGGGACGAAGCTCTCTGCCCGATGCCGGCGACCAGCACACCGAGTGTCTCTCGCGAGGAGATGAGCGGGATGGCGACAACCCGCGCCAAGCCTTCCGCGGACCAGGAGACCGGAGGCTCCTCACCCACAACGTGGCCGATTTCGAGAGCGCGCCGCCACAGATTGACGAGCGGCTCCCACTGAACCGTATGAGTCCACGCCGTATCACCACTCTCCCAGGCGAACTCGACTTCTTTCGGCGTTCCGGAACCTTGCGCGCCGGGCGGCAGGGCGCCAATGAGTGCGAAGACAGCACCCGCCCCCGAGCCGGTACCGGGGTTTCCGGTGCAACTGGCAACGAGTTGGGAGAGGATTGTGTCGGGGGAACACCTGCTGGCGAGCGCTGCGAGAAACTGGGCACTGGCCTTTACGTCCGCCTGGCGCTCGCGCGCAAGTCGTTTCTCTTGCTCCAATTCGAGTGCGAGGGCAAGCTCGGCGGCGACCGATTCCGCCAACTCCTGAGAAGTGGGTGTCTGATTTTTTCGGGAACCCGTCAGAAGAACGCCGTGCAGGCGGTCTTTTCCTGCGATCGGAGTCCAGAGGGCGCGGCGCAAGCCCACGAGCGGTCCGATCATGGAATGAAATTGGGAATCGTCAATCACCTGGTCAACGCTCTTACCGGAGACGAACAGCTCCCACGGCAGTGGCGGCTCGAGAGACAAGTTCTCCCATTCCTTCGGGATTTCATCTCCTTGCGCTTCCCAGACCAGCCCGCGCAGGCAAGGCGGTGACTGCGGCCTAGGGATGGAAGGCCAATCCTGCTCCAGCCAAACGCCATGGCGATCGGCGCGGACTTCGCGGGAAAGCGTTTGAATTGCTTCGCACATGAGTTCTTCGCGGGAAGCGCCTAGCAGCGCTGCCCGCGCCACGCCCCGCCGGGGGCGTTCCTCGACTTGCATTTTTCGCCAGCCCCACATCTTTCGGGCGCCTCGAAGGGGCCGAGTGCGTGGCGCTGTGTGCGCCTGCCACGCTGGGCCTGCTTCCTCGTAAGGAGGTCCTTGCACTGGCAGGCCCAACCCGCTAAGCGCGTAATTATTGTGGAATCAATCACTTATGCCAAAGACGGGAGGAGCAAAACAAGAGCGGAGTCCCATGCCGAAACTGGGAAGGCACTCCTTCCCAGAGTGGGCCAACGTGAACGGGGGCTTAGCTTTCTCTGATTGGAGTTTCCGACGCACGGAGGGACTGCTTGAATCGGTAGCCTTTATCCGGGATCTAGGTTTTTACTGCCGTGGTGACGATTTCCCGAGGACGTACGAGGAAAAACGGGTGGGCGTCAGGGCTCGACATGCTCCATCTGATACTGCTTGAGCTTGCGGTAGAGTGTGGTCTTTCCGATGCCAAGCATGCGGGCGGCGGCCAGCTTGTCCCCGCCCGTTTCGCGAAGCGTGCGGAGAATGGCTCTTCGTTCCAGTTCCTCCATCGGCAGGAGCTCGTCGCGCTCCGGTCCGCGTTCGCTGTTCGGAAAATGCAGGTTTGAAGGCAAGTCTCCCACGTGAACAATGGGACCGGAACCCATCGCCACAGCACGTTCGATGGCATTTTCCAGTTCTCGGACGTTGCCGGGCCAGTCATACGCGATGAGCCTACGCATGGCATCGTCCGAAATGGTTCGAGGAGCCGCGTGTGGATCGGAGAATTTTTCGAGGAACGAGGTAACCAGCAGCTGGATGTCGCTTTTCCGTTCGCGCAGCGGGGGAAGCTTGATCTGCACGACGTTCAGCCGGAAAAAAAGGTCCTGCCTGAAGGAGCCGTTACGGATGGCGGTTTCGAGGTCGCGATTCGTGGCGGCAATGATGCGGATGTTGATACGGCGCCTTTCCGTGGAGCCCACGGGCTTCACTTCGCGTTCCTGGAGAGCGCGCAAGAGTTTGGCTTGCAGGTCGACCGGCATATCGCCGATTTCGTCCAGGAAAAGCGTTCCGCCTTGAGCCGCCTCGAGAAGCCCCTGTTTCGATTGGATTGCTCCGGTAAACGCACCCTTCACGTAGCCGAAGAGCTCCGATTCGATGAGCGTGGGCACGAGAGAAGAGCAGTCCACGGGAGCGAAAGGGCGGTCCCTGCGCGGACCGGAATAGTGAATACTCTTTGCGACAAGCTCTTTGCCGGTACCGCTTTCGCCGAGGATCAGCACGGGATAATCGTGCTGGCTGACCTTCTCGATCATCTTGTAAACGCGCTGCATCTTCGCGGAGACACCAATCATGCCCCCAAAGCCGGGCTTGGAGCGGAGCTGCTCGCGCAGCAGACGATTCTCCCGGTCCAGATCCAGATCGCGGGCCACGCGCTCGAGCCTCGCGCGGAGATCATCGATATGAAAAGGTTTGGTGACGTAGTCCACCGCGCCCATGCGCGTGGCGGAGACGGCGGAGTCGATGGATCCATACTGAGTCAAGACCACGACCGCGACCTGCGGGTACATTTCATGGACCTGTTTCAACAGATCGAGACCACTGGAGGGCGGCAGAATCAAATCGGTGACGACGATGTCAATCGCGTGCGATTCCAGGCGCCGCAGCGCTTCTTCCACGGAGGCCGCGACGACAGCCTTCATTCCGCAGGACTCGGCCACGTCCGCGCAGAGTTTTCGAGTGCTTTCCTCGTCTTCGACGACAAGGACGTTGATGGGAATCGAGGCGCGCTGAACTGCGGCTTCTTCGCTCATTCTGAGTCACCCGGCGGAAAGCCCGCAAGAGTCTCAATTGCACACGCAGTGCCAAATACGGAAAAAGGGCCAATATTATACAAATCAATATGTTAGGTATATTATCACTTCTGAAGGAAATCGGTTTTGGGAATTGCGGTTTGAACCGTTTTCAGAAAACGGCGCCTACGACCTCACGTAAGTTACTCAATGTAAGACACTTGCCGGCATGGAACCGTCGCGTTTTCCATTTTGGGAATGGGAACTGTCCTGAGCCGGACCGCTCATATCAATCAAGAAAGTAGCAAGCACTACTCGCTGGTGCCTCGCGGCAATCGCTACTCTTCGGCGGCCGACACTGAGTCCAAGGATTTCATTATAAATCCGCAGCGCCAAAACGAAATGGGCTCTCGCGGAACAACTCCGCGGGAGCCCACTCATCCTGGCGCTCCATGACTTGCCATCACAGACTGATTTCGAGTTTAGTTTGCACGTTGTGGCGCGGCACAGTCCTCTTTCGGCGTTCTTACGGTTTCGCCGCAGGCTTCTTGGCCGCGGGTTTCTTTGCGGCGCCAGCGGTGCCTTCTCCCTTTCTGCTGAGCAACGTCAAAGCATCATGCGCGTTGAAGGGGAAACGCCGCACGGACTGTTCGCCGGTGGTGCTGAGGGTGACATCCACCCGGCGGTTGTTAGCCAGTCGAATCGTCAAAAGGTTTTTGAGGAAATTCTGCTTTTCGGCAGCATTGAGGTCTGGATCATCCTCGAGCAGTTTCTTGACCTGCTCCTCGGTCATGTTTTCATCCACGCCATAGGCCTTGGTCTCGAGATGGTCAGCCGGGACTCCCTTCTCGATCAGGTAGCTCTTGGCGCGTTCCACGCGGCGCTCGGAAAGGAGTTGGTTGTATTCCTTGCCTCCGCGGATGTCGGCATGGCCTCCCAGAATCAAATGGGCGTCGGGTTTATAGGTCAAATATTGTTTGAAGTCGGTGGCAAGAGCGTCCAGCGTGGTTGCCTGACTTGCCAGGAGGCCGCCGTTAGGCCGCGTCACGGTGGGTTGCGCCGTGGGGAAATAGATACTGTGCAGGGCAAGCTTGAGTTCCAACTGGTGGACCTGCGGAGGCTCACTTACCTCAACGTTGCCGGAGGCGTCGGCAGTCCCGCCTCGTCCATCATTCACCGCGCACTTCACGGTGTACGTCCCGGGCTGCAATCCGGTCGCGTCGAACTGCGCATTCGAGCCCGTTCCAGTCACCTGGCCACCGGAGGCCGAATAGCTGTAGGTGAGCGGGTCGCCATCCGGATCGTTTCCGGTACAAGTGATTCCCGTGTGCTCGCCAGGTTGAATGGGACTTCGCTCGACCGAAAGCGATGCCGTTGGGGGACGATTTGGCCGCGCTTCGACTTTTATGTCCGCCGCGCAAGAAGCCGTGCCGCCCTTGCCGTCACTGACCTGGGATGTGACGGTATAGGTGCCAGCGCTGAGACCGGAAGAGTTCCATCGCGCATCGGGGCCCGTACCGTCCACCGTTCCGCCCGTCGCGGAATAGCTGTAAGTGAGCGGATCGTTGTCCGGATCGCTGGCGTTCACATGAACGGTGACGGTGTCTCCCGAACCGGCAAAAATGGAGGCCGGATTTGCGGAGCAGGCGGCCACCGGCGGGCGATTCGCAGGGGCGGGAGGCGCTTCCTTCGGCAAGCCAAATCGAAGGACGATGCCCGTGCCGAGGCGAAGATTATCCTGACGCGAGTTTCCGCCGAGCGCGGAACCTGAAAAATTGGTCATCAAGTAATCGATTTGGGCGAAACGCCAGGCAATATTCTTTGATAGGACAATATCCACACCGCCGCCGGCGGCAATCGCGAAAGTGCTCTGGCTGCCGTCGCCGGTCATCGGCGGTCCGGAGTGAGCCGCGCCGAGCAGAAATTCCGCGAAGGGAACGAAGTAATCGAATTTGCGCAAATTCAAACGCGGACCCAGCAAAAAGGTCGTAAGACCGCCATGGTTGGAGATTCCGCTGACGGTGCGGTTATAGCTCAGCCCGCCGATCTCTTCCGTGAGCCCCACCCAGCGCGAAGGGTTCCACGTGAAAGATCCCGAACCGCCGAAATTGTTGAAGGAGTCAAAAGGACTGCCGGGATTGAAATTCACGTAGTTGAACATGCCGGCGATTTCGAAGCGAGGCACAAGCTTGCCTGGGGGCAGATCACTATCCGACGTGGCGCCCGCTGGAAATGGCTTCGGCCACGGAGCTTCAGGAAGAGCGAAGAGATTCCTGGAAGCGGGGGTAATGTCTCCCGCGTTCGAGACGGCGGGGCTTTTCTCCGGGGGTGCCGCCGTGCCGTCAGCATTTTTCTGGGCGTACAAGGGTAAAGCTAAAAGAGCGCTTGCCGCTACTGCCGCAAACCAATTGCGCATAATTCTTCTCCCTCAGTTGTTTATATCGGAGCCCAAGCTGTCCTTGTCCCTGGTGCATCGCTGCCGGCGGCGCCGCAGCAATTAATCTTGAAGTGGTTCCGCCGGACGATCCTTCTTCCCTATCAACCATGGCACCAGCGATACCTTTTCCTCGCCATTCCTACAGAGTGGGGAGGAAAACCACGATGTCACAGGTCGCAGCTTCGTTAGCCTATTCTAGACTTCGCTTCATTCGCAAGTATTTCCTCCTGCGCGCAGGACTCAAAGCAGAAGAGTGACTGGCGTTGGCCAGCTCATTCGGGGACGGAGAGATCTCCACGACTCGCGTTACACTACTGGCTTGATGTTGAACACAACGGTTCTCGACACAAACTGGCTGGGACGGCCGCGATCGATCGGGGCGGCGCTGCTCGAATCGGACGGCCATCGCGCGATCCTGGACCCGGGGCCGGCATCAACGCTAACGACGCTGCGAGAACTGTTGCGTGGACGCGGCATCGGCGTTTCGGATTTAAACGCCATCTTGCTGACGCACATTCATCTGGACCACGCCGGAGCGACGGGCGCGCTGATCAAGGAAAATCCGAACCTCGAAGTATATGTCCATAGAGCCGGCATGAAGCACATGGCCGATCCGTCGAAACTTTTGGCAAGCGCGGAGCGACTCTGGCCGGGCGAGCTAGGACACCTGTTCGGCGAAACATTGCCCGTGCCATTCGGAAATTTGCGTATGCTGAATGGCGGGGAGACCATCGCTCTCGGAAGCCGGAAGCTCGAGGTGGTCTTTACGCCGGGCCACGCTTCGCATCACGTATCGTATTTCGACGCGTCGGATGGCACGGCATTTGTTGGAGACGCGACCGGGTTCCACATCGATGGCGAACCTTACGCGGTGCCCCTTACTCCACCGCCGGATATCGACATCGAGCTCTGGAACGCCTCGCTGGACGCCATCGCGGAGCGCCGCCCGGCGCGGCTTTTCCTCACGCACTTCGGCTATTCGAACGATCCCGTGGCGCACATTGCGGAATACCGAAGAAATCTGCAGCATTGGTCGGAGCTTGCCAGAGGAATCCTCCGATCCACGGCGGATGAGGGCGCGGCGCTGAATGCTTTTGTCGCGGCAGCAGGCGCCGAAATCGAACAACACGTCGCCCGCGCCGAGGCTGAACATTACATATTCAACTGCGGGCTCAATCTTTCCTGGCTGGGCCTTGCGCGCTATCACCGAAAATGCGTTCCTGATGCGGCCGCGCCGCCATCGCGCGTTGACGCAACACCTCCACGAACCTAAGATGAGCCGCGAGAGTTCTGCAAATGTTCGACACGGACTCGAATAAGGAATTGGGAGGGCCTGGCATGAATTCTTTTTCTGGAAGACTTGCATTCGCGGCAGTCTTTCTATTCGTTGGTACTGCGACAGCCCGCGCTCAATCTTCCGTGGGAGAAGTTTCCTTCGCGAATTCCGGCGCGCCCGCGGCGCAAGCTGATTTTCTTCGCGGACTCGCGCAGCTTCACAACTTCGAGTACGAAGACGCGGCGGCCGCCTTTCGCAAGGCGGAGGGGATCGATCCCGACTTCGCTATGGCTTATTGGGGCGAAGCGATGACCTTCAATCACCCCATCTGGGAGCAGCAGAATCGCCGCGCGGCGCAAGGCGCGCTGCAAAAGCTGGCGGCTACTCCGGAAGAGCGGCTCGCCAAAGCCAAGACCGAGCGCGAAAAAGACTACCTGCGCGCGGTGGAGATTCTCTATGGCGAGGGCGGAAAGTACGACCGGGATGCACGCTACGCGGAATTCATGAGCGGCCTGCACGAAAGATATCCCGCGGACATCGACGCCACCTGTTTCTACGCCCTGGCCTTGCTGGGAACCGCTCATGACGGCCGCGATGTTCCAACGTACATGCGCGCCGCGGCTCTCCTTGAGGATGTCTTCTACGCGCATCCGCAACATCCCGGAGCAGCCCATTACCTGATTCATTCGTTCGACGACCCCACGCACGCGATCCTGGGATTGCGAGCGGCCAGGGCTTATTCGAAGATCGCGCCGGAAGCCGGCCACGCGCAGCATATGACGTCGCATATTTTTCTTGCGCTCGGGATGTGGGACGACGAGGTGCGCGCTAATGAAACCGCCACGGGGATCGGGAACAAGCTGCGCGCCGCCGCCGGCAGACCTCCCCTGTTCTGCGGACACTATAATTTGTGGCTGGAATATGGCTATCTCCAGCAAGGACGTTTTGCGGACGCAATGCGCATCCTGGCCGGGTGCCGGAATCAGGCAGAAGAACAATCCGCGGCCTCGCACGCTCACGGTGCGGTCGATCCGGACGATTCAGCCGCCGGCTCTTTCATCCAGATGCGAGCTTACTACCTGATTGAGACCGGAGATTGGAAAGGCGAAGCGGCAAATTGGAGAGTCCCAGATGGATCATCCGCCTGGACGCAACTCATGTACTTGTACACCGAAGCGCTGGGAGCCTGGCGCCGCGACGACGCGGCCGCGGCACGCGCGAGTCTTACGGCGATGCAAGGGCTGAACTCGCAGCTCAATTCCGACCTGGATTCGCACAAGTATTCGCCGGAGAACTGGATACGCAAGGTGCCGGGCATTTTGACGGATCAGATTCAGGGCTTGGTCTTGTGGCAGGAGAAAAACCTGGAACGGGCGGAGGCCGCGCTTCGAAAAGCCGCGGAGGAAGAGACCTCTCTGCCTTCGGCGTTCGGCCCGCCGTTCATTGCCAAACCATCCGAGGAGTTGCTTGGCGAATTTCTACTCGCACAGGGGCGCGCCGAGGACGGGCGAAAAGCGTTTGAAGCCGACTTGTCGCTAACGCCGAGGCGAGTGGAAGGGCTTCTCGGCCTTCACCAAGCGCAAACTCTGCTAAAAGATCCGGCGGCGGCCACCACCGAGACGACTCTGCGCCAAATCTACTCCCACGCGGACCACGCGCTGAACTATTCGGGGACGGCGGCCAAATAAAACGGCGCTTGCCTATTTCATGGCTTGAAGTGCCGGCTCCAGCCAGGAGAAGAGAAACTGGTTGATGCTGGGAAACTGCGAGGCAAGCAGGCTAAATATCGGGATGGCCGCCGCGGAAGCAAGCTTTATCCAGAAATCCGCGCCTAACTCTCCCGGAGGCGTGGACGTTAGCCGGCTCAGTATGGTTTCCCGGTGCATTTCCGCGTAAACGTACCCAACGGCTGCGACCATGACCACGAGCAGAAGCACCGCGAGAGTTTGAAGCGCCGGATGCGGCTCATATGGATACGTGTTCATAGCGAGGACGATGAAAACGTAGACTCCTCCCGCGCAAATCACCAGCGTGCGTATGCGAAGCAAAACGCTCACCAGGAAATTCACGTAGACGAGCGCGGCGTACTCCTCAGCCAGGGCGCGCACCGGGACCAGCGGTATTTTCTCCAATCGCGCATCGGAGGAAACGGAAGGCGCCGCTTCTTCGTCCCACCACGGCTTCAGCACGTCCCGGATCATGACGGCGCCGGTCTTGGCCATTTCTTTTTGCAGCGACTCGACACTCTTCATCAGCAGCTTCAGCCGCCAGCCTCGTTTGTAGTCGTCTTTCAGCATTGTTTTCTTGTCGTTCCAGAAGTTTCGGAGCAGGCGCGGAAAATGCGCGGGGTTGAGGAGCCGCAGAGCCAAGCGCCCTATGGCTCTGAGGCGGGCGAACAAGCGGACCTTCTTCCGTTCCTGGCGGAAGTTCGATGGGTCTTCTTTTTTCTTCAGGTCAGCAACTATTCTGCCGAACGCGTCAATCACGCCCTGCCTGGCGTCCAAAGTTTTTCTAATCTGGGTGCGCGCATTGCGCCTCGCGCTGTCAGTCAGGGAGGTGTCCCAGTTTTCCACGAGGGCCAGCAGGCGCGTCAGATTCTCCATGGCGCGCGACATGACTTTATAGGTTTCGCGGAGCGTGCTGCCTCCCGGATTCCAGAATGAATGCCAGGAGAGGTCGTTCATGCGGCCGAATGCGGAGCGCAAGGGAAGCCGGTCGAGCCCGGCAAGCACCTGGCGGCACTTCAGCCAGGTCCATACCAGCTTCAATAACAGGCCCACCAAAGTCGCGATCATCAGGCCGAGGAGAAGGATAAAGCCCCAGTCGTAAGGTTTTCCCTCGATGGTCTGTACCGGGTGACCATGGTCAAGCACGGTCAAGGAGAGGAGCGCCATCCCCAAGACGGGGATCAAAACCTGGCGGTCGAATAAAAACGGATGCGCAGTTCGTCTCAGTTCTTCTCCCTCGGTGTCGCTAATGCGATACGCTTCAACGGGAAGATCCTGCTTCTCCGGCAGCCGGGGGCGGCGTAAATCAACCAGGCACACTCCGCGCAGACTCACCCAGGCCCACCAATACGCTCCGGCCAGCAGCAATAACACAGGCAGCACCGGGGATACGCCGGACGTGAGATACAACATCCGCGTGGACCAGAAAACGCGCATGCTTCCCGACGGCACCCAGGTCAGGTAAATCTGGAAGCAGGTCATGGCACACACCAGGAAGGTGAAGGCCGTCGCCACAGCGCGTTCGTGACGCAAGTTGCCCAGATCCCAGATGGTCGCAGCAACAAAAAGGAGGAAGGGCAGCCACATCAGCGCGGTTTGTCCCGCGAAACCGTGCCACGCCACGCGCGGATTTCTGATGCACATCACTAATACAAAGGCGGAAGCCAGCACCAAGCCGCCTATTCCCATGATGAGAGTGCCGCGGCAGTCGATGGTTCGGGCAAATTGCGCGCGGGCTTCGGAGTCGGCAAGCACGGAGCCAAACCAGCTGAGCAATGCATGTATGACGAGCAGGAGCAGGCAGACGCAATAGGCAACGTTCCATGCGGGCGGTGTGCGAGGCATTGCTTCGGGAAGTTCCGAGCCCGCAAGAAAGGAATATTGCCCGGAAGCGATTTCGAGAGTGTTGGGTGGGCCCTGGCCGTCAGCATTGCCTTTGTCGAGATAAGCGATCGGCTCCAATCCGCGCGCCCTGTCCAGACCGCTCCCGGTGAGCGCAGTTACAGGCCAGAACCCGTCGCGACCCAGGATTGTTAGCCAGAGAAGCGGGCGCTCCTGACACACGTCGTTAGAGCGCACTCCAAGCAAGCCGGGTGAGCCATAGTCCGCATAGGGAGCTTCGGGGAGACTGTCGGTACGTCTGTCTCCTGATCCTTCGGTCGCATGCCAACCTCTCTCAGCGCTTTCTTTTAGTGAGAGGAGGCCAACCATGGCATTGTAGGTTCCCACGCTCAGACTGCTGACAAACAGCCGGTCTTCATGCCAATTTGCCAATTTCGCCTGGCGGCAAAGACTGTCGCTCAAGCCTGGGATGAGAGCGTAGGTGTTGAGACCAAGAACGCCGCGCAACGCGGGGTCACCAGCCCTGCTGAAGAGCAAGTCAGGAGCCGTTACGACGACTCTGCCCTGAGCATAGGCATTGCGAAGATAGCGTGCCAGGAAGAGCGCGTCGAGCGGATCCGAGGCGAGCAACAGAGTAAATTTGATGTGGTGCTTTTGCAATTCGTTGACGATCCCGAGCATCACCGCTTCTTGAGAAAGGGCCGTCTGAGTAGACGCGTAAGGCGGCACGGAATCATCGTCGTTGCCGTTCGCTCCCAGATCGAGGACGAGAGTGGATACGCCGGAGGTGCTGGAAGGCGAAGTCTGTTGCCCGGCGGTTTCCTTTTGGTACGCCGACCGAAAATAGGAAATCTCGCGGGGGAAATGCAGTTTGAGAACTTCCTGATCGAGCGAGTCGAAACTGTTTGGCTCCGCACACTCCTGCCCGTACGCCGGTTGCGCCTTGCCGTGCGTGCAAGTGGCGTGAGTGGAGCCGTAGACGGTTTCATCTTCCGAAAGCACGGCGATCTCGCGCAACTCGTAGCCGCGATTGACGGCAAACTTCAGGAATTCGTCGCGCGCGAAATCGTCATTCTGCTGGAAGGACGCGAAATGCGAGCCCGGGAGCAAGCCGAGTTGCTGCTCGATCCGCAGGATGCTACCCGTCGAAGTGACGGTTCCGCTGTAGATGAATTTCCCGGCGGAGATTTCCGCCACCTCCGGCTTTCGCAGTTCGTCGTAGAGCGATTCCAGGGAACCGGAGAAGGACGGACCCAGAATTAACAGCGGGGGTTTCGCCGCGTCCGCAGCGACCGGCTTCCCACGAATCTCACGAATAATTCGCACGGCATTCTGGAACTGCGACCGGTTCAGACCCGCGGTGGGAGTTTCACCGACTACCAGCACGAAAAGCGGCCCTTCCGGCGTTCCCGCGCTCAGCAACGCGGACGAGTCCTGTTTCTGCAAATTTGCTCCGTCCAGCCGTGAGGAACCACCGTCAGGCTTTTCGCTCCGCCGGAATATCAGCAGACCGGGATACGATTCTCTTTGCTTCCGCTCGTCGTTCTCCTCTTGGCGTGATTTCAAATCCGAAGGCTCGGCATGCGTGGTGTAATCCCAGGGCAGGATGGCCCGGTCAAACACGTAGCCCTTCATTTGCGCTGCTTGCTGAAGCGCCTCTGCGCTGCGATCGAAGAGGAGTCCGAGGCGCGTATGGACGGGATCGGGAAGGAGAGCAATCGCAAACTGAACCGGGCCGGGCGAGTAATGATCAGAAGAGGAGTGAAGAGCTTCAAAATAGGAGGCGAGATCCGCTCCTTTGGCGGATTCGCTTTGCTGGAGTCCGTAAAACTCCATAATTTTCCCGGCGAACTTTTCCAGATACGGAATTTTGGGAATTGCGCCTTGCGATTGTTTATTCTGCGTTTTCGTTAGTACTTCGGCTCCCTGCTGTACCGGGGCGACTGCCCCCGGCCCCGTGAGGCGCAGCACTCCACCAATCAGGAGCAAGGCCGCAAAAATCAGACCACCTCTCTTCATTGGTCACCTGTCCGGAGGACTGCGTGGAAATCCGAAGCGCCGGCGGTTAAGAACTTGGTTCTTTGTATGGACGAGACCGCCGCTCTGTCGCTCCGCAAGTACGCCTGGACTTATATGAAAGGTAGTGAGCCGTAGAGGAGTTGCGTTTCAGGGAAAAGAGAGACTTGCGGGAGTTGATCTAAATATCCGGGCGGGCAAGTCCTTGCGGGCATGACTGCGAAACCGAGCGCCTAAGCGCTCGTTCCGGAGGAGGAAACTTCCGGCGTCTGGGCGGGACTCTCGGGGGCGGGCGCGGTCAATGCTTCCAACCGGGCGGAGAGGACACCCACGAGCAAATCCACAAGCCTCTTCGCTCCGCTGCCATCGAGATCTTTGTCGGGGTTGTACTGTGCTACGTCAAGGCCAAGAAGGTTTTTGTGTTTCGTCATTTCGCTGAGGGCCGCGCGCACCTCTTCGAGTTGCAAGCCGCCACTTGCGGGCACGTTCACCGCGGGAAATTCGTTCTCGTCGACGACATCCGTGTCCAGATGCAGCACAAACTCATGCGCGTCGGCGTGGACATAGGCAAGCGCATCCTTCGCCGCGGCGCTTCCGCCCTTGGATTGAATGTCCGCCGCATAGATATGGCGCATCGGCGATTTGCTGAGGAATTCTTCTTCCGGAGGATCGAGTCTCTCCAAACCGAAGAGGGTCACGTCCGGTTCGCGGACCAGGGGCGATTCGCCCCAAAAGCGCACCAGCTCCGGCGCGCCCTTTCCAATCACGTGCGCGACGACCATTCCATCGATACGGCCCGAAGGAGTCGACGCGGGCGTATTCAAATCCGCGTCACGGTCAAACCACAGGAGGTTAACGTGCTTGTAGTAGCGGCGAACGCCTGTCAGTAGTCCGATGACTTGTGCGCAATCCCCGCCGAGCACCAGCACGAGCGCGCCGCTCTTGATGGCTACCTCTGCGCGAACTTTTAGGTCGTTCAAGGCTGCGACGATTTCCTGCAAATTGCGCGCGCGTCTATGCTCGTCATCGTCGGCAAACAGCCTTGGGGCGCAGTCACCGTGATCGATTACCTCATAGCCCGCGCTTTGCAGCCGCTCGACCAGCCCCGCCGCTCGCAAAGCAGCGGGTGCTTTTTCGCTGCCTGCCAGAAACGCAGCCGCGCTTGACGGCGCGCCTATCAAGGCAATCTTCTTCGGCTGACGGACGATTTTGACCGCCAAAGGTCGCTCCTTGTGTTTTGTGTCCCCGCCCACCGCTCGGAATCCGCCGCAAATTGCGCGGGTGAATCGTCCGCTTCTTGTGTATCAAGCGGACCTGAAAATTTCAGCGCCGCGGCGCGGGCGCGATCGTCGCCAGCTCCGGAGGCAGCGTGAAGCGCACATCCTCGCGAATCAGGTCGAGGTCGCGTTGATCCGTAAACCCGCATTCCGCCAGCCGCTGGCTCACTTGCTCAACAAGCACTTCGGGTGCGGAGGCGCCAGCGGTCAGGCCTACTCGCTTTACGCCTTCGAGCCACTTCACGTCAATATCCATGGCGGAATCGATGAGCTGGGCTTTCACGCCGCTGCGCTGCGCCACTTCGACCAGGCGATTTGAATTCGAGCTGTTGGGCGAGCCCACAACCAAAATTAGGTCCACATCCTTGGCCACTTGCTCGACGGCTTCCTGGCGGTTTTGTGTGGCGTAGCAGATGTCATCGCTCGCGGGGCCTTTGATGGACGGGAACTTTTGGCGAAGGCGCGACACGATTTCCTGAGTGTCGTAAAGGCTGAGCGTGGTCTGCGTCAGAAACGACAGCTTTTCCGGATCTTCCACTTCCAAGGCATCCACGGCCGCGACCGAATCCACCACGATGGTGCTGTCCGGAGCTTCGCCGGAGGTGCCGACAATCTCCTGGTGATCCTTGTGGCCGATCAAAATGATGGTGCGCTTTTCACGTGCGAATTTCAGGGCTTCCAGATGCACTTTGGTGACCAGCGGGCACGTCGCGTCAATGACTTTCAGCGCGCGGTCCTTGGCTTCCTGGCGGACGGGCGGCGGCACGCCGTGGGCGCTGAAGACCAGCACGGAACCGTGCGGCACATCCGAGATGGATTCGACAAAAATGGCCCCGCGGCGGCGCAACTGCTCGACTACATAGGTGTTATGGACGATTTCGTGATGGACATAAACGGGTGCGCCGTAGGCTTCCAGCGCAAGCTCGACGATATCCACCGCCCGCACCACTCCCGCGCAGAAGCCGCGCGGCCGTACCCTGAGCAATACCTTTCCATTTGTGGCAGTCTGCATCGTTATCCTAAGTGAGTAATTTCCGAAGACTCTATCATACCCTACGCCCCGCCTGGCTCGCACCGAGTTTCCTTCCGGTCACTTTGCGATTGGCGCTCTAATCAGCCGCTAGGCGAGTGCAGGTGGAAATGCTCCGACAACTTAAGCGATTCTTTGTACCACCCAGGGCGTTTGCGCCTCGCCTACAACTTCGGCTAGTCTCCCAATGAGAGGAGCCAGGAACGGTGAAGAGTAGCGAAATTAGAGAAGAGCTAGAGCGAGGGCAGCTGTTCGATGGCGCAATTGTCAGACACGGTTTTACTCCTTATCTCCGCGACTATGATATTGTCGCGTACTTCGCCAAAGGTCCAGAATATCTGTACCGGTTTTCTCACTGTCCTATAGCAGAAGTCACCACCGCTGTCCCGGACGATGTTTGGCAACGATCCTGGGGTGATGATTTTATCGACTATTCAGAATGGTTAAAATCCGGGGAACCTGCCGGATACGTCTGGGGTGTCTGTGAATCAACTGTATACCCTGGAGCAAAATACATTGCGGATTCGAGGCTTGCTCAGGAATGGACTTCCAGATTGGGAAAACAAATGCACGAAGTCCTTATAATAACGAACGGACACAATCTTCATTTGGTGTTCCATGACCTTAGTGTCAAGAAGCTTAAGGAAACAGACCCCGAATGGGTGAATGTACAAAAAACCTGGTAATGAAACGCGACACATCCCAGAGGGCCGCTAACTCACCATAAGTCACCGTACGGGAGATTAGCGTCACACTCCAGCAGTGGCCAGATCGCCAAAATGCTACTGGCCGAAGTAGTAGCCGTCGCGGGCTTGGATGATGAGGTCTTTCTGTTTGGGGACGGTGAGCTGAATCTTGTGGTAGCCAACCGTGTTGCCCTTGTCCGGGGTGTAAGCAAGGCTGTATTGGTTGCGCAAATCTTCCTGAATCTCCGCGTAAATCTTTTCCACCGTTTCTTTCTTGGACGCCTTGAAGAGTTGCCCGCCCGTTTCCTTGGAAATTTGTTCGAGGATTTTCTTGCCGTCGGGGCGCTCTTCCTGTCGAGGATACCTGCCGCCGCGGCCACCACCCATGCCGCCCCGGCTACCACCCATCGGGCCGCCCATGCTAAAACCTCCGTGACGGCTGGCCTCTTCCTCGTCGGTAAATAAAATGGAGTAAATGATGGTGTCAGCGCGCTGCGCGGTGGCGATCGCCTCCGCCAAAGTCTCTTTGCTGCCGCGATCAACACCGTCGGAAAGGATAATCAGCGCCTTGCGGCCCTGCTGCTTACTCATCAGCTCATCGGAGGCCAGAAAGATCGCATCGTAAAGCAGCGTCCCTCCGCCGTGCGTATGACCGCCCCGCCCTCGGCCGCCTCCAGAACCACCGCCACCACCGCCGCTGTTGGTGCCTCCGCCTCCCTCAAATTGGGGCGTCGATAGCTTTTGCAGCGCCTCCTGCAACTTGGGCCGCGAGGGCGTGAAATCCTGCAACAGCTCGACTTCCTTGTCGAAGTGAATCACAAACGCCAAGTCCTTGTCCTGACGGAGCAGCTGATCGAGAAAGCTGTAGCTCGCGCTCCGCTCGTCATCCAACACCTTCCTCTGGCTCAGGCTGGTGTCCACCAGCAGCCCCAGCCGCAGCGGCAAATCGCTTTCGTGCGCAAAATAATTGATGGTCTGCGGACGCCCGTCTTCCTCCAGCGCGAAATCGTTTTTGACTAGGTTGGGAATGATCTTTCCGTGCTTGTCGCGGACCGTGGCCAGCACACTCACAGTTTTGACGTCGACCGCAATTTTCGGCTGTCCCTCCTGCGGCTTCTTCAATTCCGGTTTCGCTTGCGCTGGTTGCTCTGCCGGTTGCTGAGTCTGTGCGCGGAATTTTCCCGGGGCCACAAGCAAGAGCAAACTCGCAACAAGGCCGACCGGGAGCGTAACGCTTGATACTGCGCGTTTGTTACGAGCGGGAATGGAAATATTCATGTTTTCTCAATCTTGGCGAGCCGTAGATGGCATATCTCATGATTTAATTCACCAGTAGGGAGCGGAAAGTTCCCTTGTCTTTTCGAAGATTGGATGCCCGTTCGTGCTTTTGAGTCTGCCGGACTGAAAAAGATTCGCTCTATCCCTGGCGGGGATTTGTTGGCCTCCCAACGAAGGCGCCTTGCCAAATTGGCGCTCCCCCAAACATAGCCCGCGGCTGTACCATGCGCTTCCCTATGAACCCACACTTGAGCGCAGAAATGGCCGTCACGCCTGTAACGCTTGAAGGCCGCCATGTGCGTCTGGAGCCTCTGACCCAGGCGCATCACGCCGAACTCTCCGCCGTCGGCCTCGAGGCGGAGCTGTGGCGCTGGATTCCGACGCCAGTCCGCACGCCTGAAGAGATGTCCGCCTACATTGCCACCGCACTGGAGGAACAAGCTCGAGGTGTATCCCTGCCGTTTGCGCTGATCTAAAAAGCCGGCGGCAAGGCGATCGGCAGCACGCGCTACGGCAACATCGACCGCACCCACCATCGTGTGGAGATTGGCTGGACGTGGATCGCTCCCCCGTGGCAACGCACGGCCATCAACACGGAAGCAAAATATCTGCTGCTGAAGCACGCCTTCGAGAAGCTCGGCTGCATTCGCGTCGAGCTGAAAACGGATTCGCTCAACGAACGTTCCCGCGCGGCAATCCTCCGCATCGGCGCGCGTGAGGAAGGCACCTTCCGGAATCACATGATCACGTCAACTGGGCGCTTCCGACATACGGTCTACTTCAGCATTCTCGACTCCGAGTGGCCCGAAGTGAAATCCCGCCTCCAAGCCAGACTTCTTCCTTAGGATCGTATTTGTCATTCGGATACTCGTATTGCTCTCGTTAGCCGACCGACCGGCCGTTTACCGATGCACGTCAGGGTGCATTCAAGTTGGGGCGCGCGCGAGTCCTTAGGTAGACTAGTGAACAGGCCTAGAGCAGCGGTTCTGCTCGTACCGAAAGTGTCGGCTCATCCTCGCTGCCTGACTACGGCTGTCCTGGGGATTACAGGTTCAGGTGACCTGATTCTCCGGCAAAGATTCGCAGCGGATGGAGCCATGGAACGGAGAATCGTGTGCCTCCTTCGGATGCCAGTAATCGGAGACGCAGTGAACGTGTAATGCTGCAGATCCCCGTCACCGTTCTCGCCGAGACGACGGACCGCGCTCAAGTCCAGGAAGAAACTCACACCCTGGTCGTGAACGCGCACGGCGGCTTGTTGAAACTAAAAATGGAACTCCTCGTGGGACAGCCCATCGTCCTGGTGAACCCGCAATCAGGGATGGAACAAAGCTGCCGGGTCGTGCGCATCGATCAAGCGAGCGGAAACTACTTCGCAGTGGCATTCGAATTTGATCGCCCTTCGCCGAAGTTCTGGCCAGTTGTATTTCCGCCTGCGGATTGGGGCGTACCGAAATCGTAATGATTCGGCAGTACCCCGCTGAGAGGCGCCTTCGGGTCGTTTTCACATTCAACGCAACTATCCAACGAATCTCGTGTTCTATGACATAGAGGAGATTTATGCTTTTGGAGGCACCTCCGATGGGATTTCTGCGTCCGTTCCTTGCAAAAAAACGTCTTCTGTCAGTCACCGCAATTTTTTTCCTGATTTTCCTGGCCGGGTGCGATGAATATGTACGCATTACCCGCGACCGCGACGTTCGCATTCCCGCAAACGCCACCTGGGCGTGGCGGCCCGCCGTGGAAGAAAGAGTTGCCGTACGCGATTCGCACGATTCGCGGCCGGTCATTTCGCGGGACGATGTGGCGCGGAATCAGCGCAACCAACCGCAGCGTAGGGAAGCCGAAGCGGACGATGCTGTTGATCGCCAGCGCGTAAAGAGCGCCATCGAGCAAGCGCTGATGTCAAAGGGCTTTAAGCAAGTGGCTGACCCCGCGGCGGCGGATTTCCTGGTCGACTACAAATTTGCCGTGAACCGCCACAACGCGAGCGTCCCGGTGGCTTACGGCGGCGCTTATCCCGGCCTGGTTTGCGGGCCGTTTCGTTGCTGGGAATCCTGGGGCTATGGCCCGGCCTACGTCGGCTACGAGAACATCCATTTCCGCGCCGGGACCATCGTCTTCGACTGGATTCAGCAAGCCAACAAGCATCTGGTTTACCGCGCTGTGGGTGAGAAGCCCGTGCGCTACGACGCGTTCTCTCTTACGCAGAGCGACATCAACGGCCTCGTTCATCATTTGCTGAAGGACTTGAAGCCCAGCAAGTAAGACGCAGGGCACGCTTTTAGATAAAAACTCCGCCTCTGGGCAACCGAGACAGCCGAGCTTGTCGTTCAACTCCTTGCTTGCTTGCTTGCTTGCTTCTCTCGCTGCCACTATTCTCTTCTTCCTATGCTCCTCAAAAATCAGACTGCCTTGATCACCGGTTCGGGCCGCGGAATCGGCCGGGCCATCGCCCGACTGTTTGCAGCGGAAGGTGCGGCCGTTTTCCTGACCGCTCGCACGGAAAAGGAACTCGCCGCAACAAGCAAGGAAATCTCGGATGACGGCGGACGCGCCCAGTATTCCTTTGCCGACGTCGCCCACGAAACCGACTGCAAACGGATTGTCGCGGAAGCGCGCGCAAAATTCGGCAGGATCGACATTCTCGTCAACAATGCCGGTCACTATGGCCCCGTCGTTCCCGTCGAGGATTATCCTCTCGAGGAATTCGACAACGTCATCGCCGTTCACCTGCGCGCGGCTTTCCTGCTCAGCAAGCTAGTCTTGCCGGAAATGTACGCACGCAACTCCGGCGTCATACTAAATATCTCCAGTCTCTCTGCAAAAGCGGCTTTCCAATGGGGATCCGCCTACGCGGCCGCCAAAGCGGGCATGCTGGGTCTCACGCGCATCACGGCGGCCGAAGCCGCGCGCAAAGGCGTCCGCGTCAACGCCATTTGCCCCGGCCCTGTCACGGAGACGCTCATGTCCAAGGAGCTGGGCAACGCTTTGGCCGCAAAGCTGGGCGTCAGTGCCGCGGAGCAACTCGCCGGTTTTCTGAACATGATTCTGCAGGGCCGCGGCCAAACGGCCGACGAAATCGCTCGGGCGGCTCTCTTTCTTTGTTCGAGCCAATCGAGCGCCATCATCGGGCAATCCATCAACGTAGACGGGGGCGCCGCGTTCTTCTGACCTCGGTTGGAGCAAAGAGCGTGAATTCGCCCGGCCTAGCGAGAGCCTTCTTGCATTCGACGTCGAGGAAGCAGAACCGCCAGGCTTTACGCTCGCGTGCAATCCGCGCGTCGTTGTGTTAGAAGCCCAAGCAGGATGCATGCGTCCGCCTCCACGAGTGACGTAATTCGGACTGCGCGCCGGCGCATCGCGCGGCGTCTTCTGCCCTATCTCTTCACGCTTTTTGTCATAGCCTTTCTCGACCGAGTGAACGTCAGCTACGCCGCTCTGGAAATGATGCACGACCTTTCCTTTAGCAATCGTGTCTTCGGTTTTGGCTCCGGAATCTTTTTTGTGGGCTATCTATTGTTCGAAATTCCCGGCTGCCTGATCGTCGAACGCTGGAGCGCTCGCAAATGGTTCGCGAGAATCATGGTTACCTGGGGACTCGTTACCGTTCTGATGGCCTTCATTCGAACGCCAATGCATTTCTACGCGGTGCGCATTCTTCTCGGCATTTGTGAATCAGGCTTTTTCCCCGGCATTCTCGTTTACCTCACGCATTGGTTTCGCGCGGAAGATCGCGCGAAGGCCTGCGCGATGTTCATGATTGCGATTCCCGTGGCCAACATCATCGGATCCCCGCTCGGCGGCTGGCTCCTGGGAGTGCGCTGGTTCGCACTGGCGGGATGGCGCTGGCTCTTTATCGTCGAAGGCATTCCCGCGATTTTGTTCGGCATCAGCACGCTTTTTTATTTGACGGACTGGCCGCGCGAGGCCCGCTGGCTCGCGCCTGAAGAGCGTCAGTGGATCACCTCCGAACTCGAGGAGGAAGCCCGGGTGAAGAAAGCGGCGCGCTCTTACAAGACCTGGGAGGCGCTCCGCCAACCCGCGGTCATTCGATTGACAGTTATCTATTTCTTCGCCGTGAGCAGCATCTACTCGCTCACCATCTGGCTTCCCACTTTTTTGAAGCGCGCTTCCGGCATGTCCGATCTCGCCGTAACCATGCTTTCGATTCTTCCCTACGTCGCCGTGCTGCTCGCCATGCTTCTGAACGGCTGGCATTCTGACCGCACCAACGAACGCCGCTGGCACACAGCCATTCCGCTCTTGTTTGGCGTCGTCGCGTTCGTCCTGACGATTCTTGCCGGAGCCCATTTTTGGTTTGCATTTGTTTGTCTGATTGTCGCTGCCAGCGCCAACGCGTTTCTGCCATCCTTCTGGCCGATGCCTTCTGCATTTCTCGGAGAATCGGCCGCGGCGGCATCCATCGGACTCATCAATTCCATTGGAAATCTGGGGAGTCTCGTGACGCCATCGGTGATCGGTTATTTTCTCGACCGCACACACTCCTTCACGCCGGGATTTCTTTACGTCATCGCGAGCCTACTCATCGCGATCTATCTGGTGCTAACGCTGCCGCTGCGGGCCGCGCCTAAATCAGGATGAGTGGAGTGGCCGCGCGAATCCGAGGTGCAGACTGAGTTGCTATTCAGATCTCAGGACAACAATTGGATCGACGCGGGTGGCGCGACGAGCCGGCAGGTAGCACGCTGCGAACGCCGTTGCCGCTAGCATGGCCGCCGCGGCGCTGAATACCAGTGGATCTGTTGCTCGAACTCCGAAGAGAAGACTTCTCAGCAAGCGAGTGAGACCAAGGGACGCAACAACACCCAGAACCACTCCCGCCGACGTCATCCTCATTCCCAGGCCCACTACAAGTCTAAGGATGTCGCCAGGCCGCGCACCGAGCGCCATGCGAATACCCATCTCCTGTCTGCGCGCGGTCACGCTGTAGGCCATCACCCCGTAAATGCCAATCGCGGCCAACAGCAACGCGAGTCCGGCGAAAATTGCGGTGATCTGCGTAATCAACCGCGGCTGAGCCACCGATGCAGCAACCACATTCTCCATGGTGCGAATTCCGGAAAGAGGCAGCGTGGGATCGATCTCCGCTAACTTGGCCCGAATGGCGTCTACCAATGGCGCGGGCTTGGCGGACGAACGCACGATCAAAGTCATCGAGGCATAAGGCAGTTGTTCGTATGGCACGTAAAGTTGATCGGCGCTGGCGTCGCTCAAAGAGCTGAACTTGGCGTCGGCCACGACGCCGACCACTTCGCGTTGAAACGGATCGCGCGAGCCCGCGATATGCTTCCCGATGGGATTTTCGCCAGGCCAAAAATGTTTGGCTGCGGTCTCGTTGACGATAATCACCGGGGCCGCGCCGGCAATGTCGTGCTCGTCAAAAACTCGCCCGCGCACCAGAGGAGTACCAATCGCTTCAAAATAGCCGGGACTCACCTGCCAGAAGGCGATCAGTGGATCCTTCCCAAGTCCCTGGCAGATTTGTCCCTCGAAGCAGAAATAGCTAAGGCGGTATCCTCCGGAGAGCGGCAGGAAACTCACAAAGCCCGCAGCTTGCACGGCCGGGAGCGACTTGACACGCTGCAACGCTAGCCGGAAAAACTCCGCTTGCTCTGCAGGCGTCCCGTAGCGACTGGGGGGCAAGGCAATCGGAAAAGTAAGCACGCCGCTTGGCGCAAAGCCCAGATTGACCTGGGTTAACCGGGCGAAGCTATCGATCAGGAGTCCTGCGCCAGTCATGAGCACCACGGCTACAGCCATTTCCGCGACAACCAGCGCGGTGCGGAATACTCCACGTTTTCCTCCCGCAGAGGAACCGCGTGTTCCTTCTTTCAAGGCTTCTTGCAATTGTTTTCTCGCTGCCTGAAGCCCCGGTGCCAGGCCAAAAAGCACCGCTGTGATCGCGCACAGCAGCACCAGGAAAAACAGAACTGGCGCATCCAGACTTACTTCCTCAAGCCGCGGGATGCTCGTTTCCTTCACCGCGCGCAACAGCGGCATGAGCAAGGACGCGAGAAGAACACCCAGGGCGCCACCCGAAAAAGCCAGGACAAAGCCTTCGCAGAGCAGTTGCGCCACGAGCCGGCCCCGCGAGGCACCCAGCGAACGTCGTAGTGCCATCTCCTTTTCGCGAGCGCTGCCGCGCGCAAGCAGCAGATTGGCAACGTTGGCACATGCAATCAGCAGAACGAATCCAACCGCCGCGAGCAGCACAAGCAGCGAGCGCCGCAGTCCACCGACGAGGCTTTCCTGGAGCGACTCGACGACGAGTTTGTGGTTGGGCCCGTCCGCGTGGCCGGAAAAGTCTTTTGCATAGCGGGCGTTGATGGTTTCCAGTTCCGATCGCGCACGGCTGCTGGTCTCGCCTGTACGCAATCTGGCGATTCCTGACAAATACCCGGCGCCCAAGTCGACCTGCACGGGCTTCAGGAGCGGATGCTCAGCGACCCGAGTGAGCCACACTTGCGGCTCGGGAGTCTCGAACGGAAAAAGAAATGCGGCGGGAAGAATTCCGATGACCGTGACGCTGTTCCCATCGAGAATGAGAGTCTTGCCCAGAGTGGCTTCGTCAGCCGCAAAGTGGCTGTGCCAGAATCCATCGCTGAGGATGGCCACATCTGCCGCGCCTAGCTGATCTTCTTGCGCTAGAAAGGCCCGGCCGCGAGCCGGCGCGACATCGAGCACGCGGAAAAAATCGGAGGATACACGCGCGCCGCGTATTGCCTCCGGGTCGTGCGGCGTGGCAAGACTCATCTCGCGCGTGTAATAGACGGCCACGCTTTCGAGAGTCCTGCTCTGCTGGGCGATTTCCTTGAACTTCGGCAAGGAAAGCGAAAGACCTTTCGTGCCAGTGCGCGAGTCGAACTGCAAAATCGAGATCAGGCGCTCCGCGCCGGAATAAGGGAGCGGCTGCAAGAGCACGGCGTTGACTACACTGAAGATGGCGGTGTTGGCGCCGATGCCTAACGCCAGGGTGAGCATCGCTACGACCGTGAATCCTGGATTTTTCCGGAGCATGCGGAAAGCGTATTTCAGGTCCTGCATGAGCGGATACATTACTGCCCCTCTTAATTGGCTGACGATCCAGACCTGTTAGACTCCGGTAGCACTTGCACGGTGAGCCCGCGGACGCCTGCAATTCAGTGCAGGTCGTTTTTATAGACGACACCGCCCTTCATAACGAATTTCACCCGCTTGAGTTCGCTGATGTCCTTCAGCGGGTCTCCACTCACGGCGACGATGTCGGCCCATTTCCCTGCCTCGATGGCGCCCGCTCTGTCGCTCCAGCCTAGGAGTTCCGCCGGAACGGTCGTACCAGCGCGAATCGCCTGCATCGGTGTCATTCCATAGTTGGCGTAATAGACGAATTCTTCCGCCTCGTTGAGTTCTTTCCAATCGAAGCCTCCGGCATCCGTTCCCAGCGCTATCTTGACGTTTTTCTTAAGCGCCTTTTGGAACGCGGTTTTTTCCAAGTCCACCATCTTCACCCAGTTGCCCCCGCGCCCAGGAGCCACGTAGGCGCCAACAGTGATCGTAGGCACCCAGTAGACGCCGCGTCTTGCCACCTCCTCCAATTCCGCGTCCGTGAAGCCGTCGCCGTGCTCAATGGTATCCACGCCCGCGCGCAGTGCCGCGGCAATGCCATCGGAGCCGATGCAGTGCGCGGCGACTTTTTTGCCGAGGCGATGCGTTTCGTCGACGATAGCTTTGGCCTCTTCGTCGGTGAAATTCACCATGCTGTGAAGGACTCCGTCGGCTTCAAAGTGATAGCCGCGGTCGGAGTAATACTTGATCCAGTCCGCGCCGTACATCACCTGTTCACGAACGGCCTTGCGTGCTCCTTCCACTCCGTCAACGTACTGCACGCCCGTCGGCACTTTCAATTCCCATGAATAGCCGAGCAGAGGATACATTCCCGTCGGAGTCATTGCCCGCGTGGCGACCTGCATGCGTGGCCCGGGGACTTCGCCTCTTGCGATCGCCGTCTTGACATCCACGTCCGCGTACATTGCCCCCTCCGTTTCGACGTCGCGAATCATCGTAAACCCGTGGTCGAGGGCGATACGCGCGTTGCGCGCGGCAAGAATGGCGCGATAGGGCGTGGATTCTTTGAGGAGTTGCACGTCATAGTCTTGGGCCGTGATGTCGCCGTTGAGCAGAACATGGGTATGCACATCGGCGAAGCCGGGGAGTACCGTAGCTTTCGAGAGGTCGATCAATTCGACGCCAGCAGGGGGATTCCCTCCAGGCGTGACTGAAACAATCTTGTCGCCTTCGATAAGGATCACGGCGTTGAGGATGGGCGTGTCGCTCTTGCCGTCGATCAAACGTCCAGCGCGGATCGCGATTTTTTTGGTTGCTGCTTTTTCCTTTTCCTGCGCTCCGTTAGCTGCGCGAACAGAAAGAATAAGTCCAACGCAAGCGACAATCAGTCCAAAAATCTTGATTTGCCGGACCATTTCACTCTCCTCGTTGTGGCTCCAAAAGCTCAACTTTGGCGTCCCGCCGGCGCAAAGGGTAACACACGGGAGAGCACCTGAAGGCAAGGGGTGATGTAGATCACGGGCTGCGCTGAAAAAAAGGTTGACAGGAGGGATGTGCGGGCATATACAGACGGCTAGTTGTCTAGACAAGTGCCGGGGGCTGGGGTGGACTCTCTCAACTTGGATCGCCAAAGTGCTGTCCCACTCTACTTCCAGATCCAACAACAACTCCTGCAGCAAATCCGCTCCGGCCGGTTGAAGCCGGGAAAACCGCTTCCCTCCGAGGAGTTTATTTCCAGGCGCCTGCGCATCAGCCGGATGACCGCCCGCCAAGCTCTCAAATCTCTTTGCAGCGAAGGCGTTGCTTACAGCCGGCGTGGAAAAGGCACGTTCGTCGCCGAGACCAAGCTGGAAAAGAACTTTCGTCAGGTGCTTTCCTTCAGCGAGGAGATGGAGGCGCGGGGCACCCGCCCTCACTCGAAAGTTATTTCGTTTCAAGTCGTTTCCGCCAACCAGGAGGTCGCCGAAGCTCTCGACCTCGCCCCCGGCGAGAAACTGATCCAGTTGCGGCGCGTTCGAATGGCGGATTCCTCTCCCATGGGAGTGGAATGCACCTGCCTGCCGTTACGCCTGTGCCCGGATTTACTCGAAAAATTTGATCCCCGCACTTCGCTGTACCGCACGCTTGCGGAGGTCTACGAAATTCATATTGTGCAAGCGGATGAAGTTGTGGAAGCAGGGCTGGCAAGCCCCGAAGAGGCCCGGCTACTGCAAATCTCGAAGGCGAGTCCCGTCTTTCTCTTTACGCGTACCTCCCATGTCGAGAGCGGGCAAGCGGTGGAGTACGTCAAGTCCACATTCCGCGGCGACCGCTATAAAATAGCGAATCGTTTGCGACGACAAAGCGATGGAAATTCTTCAGGGGGTGTGCAATGGACACAAGGTTAGCAGTATGCGAGGCGCTAAAGAAATATTCGGACTCTTCGGCGTCAGCAGGGGGTGTGCAATGGAGGAGGAATTCGATGAGAAGAATCGTCAGTAAAAGTCTATTTCTGTTCTTGTGCGTGGTTGCTCTCACTGCCGTATCTTTCGGTCAGAATATTATGTCGACGCTTACGGGAACGGTTACGGACTCAAGCGGCGCGGCGGTGTCCGGTGCGACGGTCACCATTCATGACAACAATAAGAATTCGGATGTGGGCACGGTCACGACAGATCAAACAGGGGCCTACACGGCCCCCAATTTGCCTGTCGGCACGTACAGAGTGACGATCAAAGCTCCTGGCTTCAAGGTGTACGTAGCCAACGATGTCGTCTTACACGTCGGAGATCACCGCACACTGGACGCTTCTCTGGCGGTGGGCCAAGTTACAGAGCAGGTCACGGTTACCGTCTCCGAAGTCCCCGTGGAAACGTCTTCGGCGGCACAGGACACCACCATTACCGGTACGCAGGTTCGCGAGCTGCAGCTCAATAACCGCAATTTCATTCAGCTTGTAGCGCTTCAGCCGGGCGTGTCTTCTACGGAGGGCGACCAAGTGGGATTCGGCGGCATCAGCGCCACGCTAGCGGTATCCGTGAATGGCAATCGTACCTCCGCCAACAACTGGACGGTGGATGGAGCGGATATCAACGACAGCGGTTCGAATCTAACCATCGTGAATGTACCGAGTATTGATGCTCTGGCCGAGTTCACGCTCGAGCGCAGCACCTACGACGCGCAATACGGGCGTAGCGCGGGCGGGCAGGTCAACGTGGTCACCAAGTCTGGCACAAGCGAGTTTCATGGCGACGCCTACGAGTTCGTGCGCAATGACCTATTCAATGCCAATACGTTTCTTTTGGACAAAGCGGGCAAGCCCAAGCCTCCGTTCCGCTATAACGATTTCGGCTACACGATTGGCGGCCCTATATTCATTCCCGGCCATTACAACGCGGACAAAACCAAGACTTTTTTCTTTTTCTCGGAGGAATGGCGGCGCACGAAGACCCCCTCAGCCGTCGTTGCCACGCTTCCGAATCCCCAGGAGCTGACCGGTAACTTCCAAGGGATCGCTACCCTGAACGCTGCGTCAGCGCCGGCAGGCTGCATCACCGGAAATCAGATCAGCGCTTCCTGTTTCAGCGCGAACGCCAAGGCGTACATCGCCAACGTCTATTCGAAATTCACGCCCGACGCAGGCTGCGCCGCCTCCGCTCTGGGCTGCGCCGCGACGTTGGCCATCAGCCCTACGAACAACACCCGACAGGAGATTGTCCGCCTCGATCAAAAAATCACGAATAAGGTGCAGGTTTTTGGCCGCTACATGCAGGATAAGATTCCCACCACGGAGCCGGGCGGCCTGTTTGCCGGTTCTCCTCTGGTAGGCATCTCGTCGACCGCCACGAATGCCCCGGGCCGCAACATTGTGGCGCACGTAACGGCGCAACTCACACCAAACATTATCAACGAGACGGCGTACAACTACTCCTGGGGCGCGATCAACAGCGACCTGACTGGCGTGATTAACAGCCCGGCTTTCGTTGGGGCGCTTGCCAACAACTTGCCTTTTACGGATCCCTACAAGCGCGTCCCCGGAGTTACTTTCCCTACAGGGAACATCTCCGGAGTCGCTATTCCGTCTGCTCCGTATTTTGAGCGCAACATTGACAAAAATCTCTACGACGATGTTTCGTGGGTGAAAGGGAATCAGACCTTGCGATTCGGCTTCGCCGCCCAATGGATGCGCAAGTCGGAAAATGCCGTCAATCCCACTAACGGGACTTTCAATTTCAGGAATACCGGCGGCAACCCCGCCATCGCGAACTTCCTGCTCGGCGAAGCGTCATCCTTCGGGCAGTCCGCTCGGGACATCATTCCCAATCTACACTTCCTGAATTTTGAGTGGTATGCCCAGGATGATTGGAAACTGCGTCCAAACTTTACTCTAAACTTCGGACTGCGTTACAGCTTCCTACAAAACCCTCATGACGATAACCCAATCCTGGACAATTTCGACCCATTCTTGTTCAATCCCGCGTTGGCTCCAGTAATTAATCCTGCCAGCGGGAGCTTTGCAACGGGCCAAGCCGCGACCCCCGCCAATTATGCCAACGGAATCATCGTGGCTCAGAACGGTTGCGCTGCTGCTCAGGCATTGATTGCTTCTCCTGCGCCCCCCACTTGCTCTCCGTACGGAGGTCAGGTGAACCCTAACTACAAGAAAAGCTTCGCGCCTCGCATCGGGTTTGCCTGGGATCCCTTCAAGACCGGGAAGACCTCGATCCGCGGCGGCTACGGCATCTATTTCGATCGGACGCTGAACGGCATCTGGGAGCAAAATTCCTTTGTGCTGCCGCCGATCGTCCAGAGCGTAAGCATCGTAAATAGCACCAGTAGCACGAGTCCGAACCCGAATCTGTTTGACAACCCCAACGCGGGAAGCGTCGCGACACGCCTGGGTCCTCTGCCGCTTCATGCCACGGGCTCTCCATCATTCTCAGTCCCGTATTCCCAGAACTGGAACCTCTCGGCGCAACGCGAACTGCTCCCCAATACGGTGGTGGAAGTAGCCTACGTCGGCTCCAAGGGCACGCATCTGCTTGGCGAAGAAGACTTCAACCAGGTTCCGCTGGCCACACGCTTTCTCGCGGCCAACGTCAACACCTGGGCCAACGCCCTGCGGCCGTACACAGGATATGGACCGATCACGTCCATCGTCAACATCTTCGACTCGAACTATAACTCGCTGCAAGTCTCAGCCACTCGCCGAGCCAGCCGCGGGTTGACGCTTGGCATCTCGTACACGCTTTCAAGGACTCTGACCGACAGCCCGACGGATCGCAGCACGGCGCCGTACGATACATACAATCGAGGTCTGGATTACGGTCCGGCGAGTTTCAGCCGCAACAACATTTTTGTCGCGGACTACGTCTACGACCTTCCGTTTTATCGCGAGCAGCAGGGCGTAGTAGGCCATGTGCTTGGCGGCTGGGAACTGTCCGGAATCACGGTTTTTGAATCTGGAGTTCCGCTGACCATTACGCAGAGCAACGACCCATTCAACTCCAACGATTTCACCGGCATCAACCCCGGAACTTTCCCTGATGGCATCGGAATAGACCCGTCCGTCGTCTCTCCTCGGCCGGATTTCGCCATCGGACAAAACGTGGCTGGTCCCAAGACCGCTAACGCGTGGTTCAACACGAAGGGGTGGACGGATGCGATTGGCCACTTCGGCAATTCCGGAAGAGGAGTGATCACAGGCCCAGGCTTCAATAACTGGGACCTTGCGGCGATCAAAAACTTCAAAATTACCGAGCGCGTGAACACTCAGTTCCGCGCGGAGTTCTTCAACGCTTTCAACCACCCGTCCTTCCTTGGTGTCAGCACAAACGTGGACTCCAGCATCTTTGGACAGGTCACTTCGACGCACGATCCGCGTCTCGTCCAGTTCGGATTGAAGCTCAACTTCTAGCGTTCTCATACCTTCGTAGGCAGTGTTCAGGGTGCCTGAGCGGCGGCCCACGGCCATCTCAGTACCGAGTGGCCGTTTGCGACTCCGGCCCCGGCCTCGATGTGTAGCGCACTGACAGTTCACTGCGTGAGTAGAACAAGCTAAATAATATTGCAATCTACATAAGTGCGTCCTATGATGGTGCGCTATCGAACCCAGCCTAGATTGTAAGGCTAGTGATAGCCCTACCTGATTTAGGGGTCCAATCCTCGGAATGCCCATCCCTCGGCGCAGCCTGACTCACCTCAGGTTGCGCAGCGCCCTTCCGCGGCAGGCTGTCACATTGGAGGAAATATGAAAACGATCGTCGCGACAGTTTGCGTGTCCGTTTTAATCTGTATCTTTTGCTTCCAGTCGGCAGGTCGTACGCGAGAACGGCGCAAACCGGTCCGCGGGACCAGCGCAGGGCACCATCATGTGGTGGTGAAACTCGGAGCTCCGCCAAGTGCGGAGCTGTCGACTTCTGCGTGCCGTACCGGCTCTGAGACGGTTGCGCGGCTTGGGGGTCAAGATAGCTCCTTGCTACTTTCTGGTTCCAGCAGTACGCTCGGCCTCATTAATCCTTTCAACTCCGCTAGGGAAGCCCTTCCCCAGCAGACCGCCTACGTGCTGATTCTGCAGAAATGTGATGACTCTCAGTCATTTAATGACGGGAGCGTATCGCTGTGTGCGGAGGGCAGTCCAGATGGAGCCTGCACTGGCTTCAGTCCCGGCGAATGTGACGAAGACGACGGATCTATCTATGGTGGCACGCAGGTGACTGTCTATGTCTCTGGCACGATCGACGGTGCTTGTCAGGACTTTGATGGAAGCTATGGCCAAGAAACCTACCAATATATGGGATATCCTGGCGGTTCCACAGAGGGTACAAGTGCGACCTTCACAATGCCAAACTCCAACTCGTCGGTTATCGCGACATACGCGTGCGTCGTGACGCCGTTCTAGTTTCGCGTGTGTCTCCGAACAATCGACCCCTGATCTCCGGTCTTTGGCCAAATCACGTCGGTGCACGACCAGCGCATCATCCAACTGGGAATGAAACTTAGTTTCTGATTGCCAATTGACCTTACTTTAAGAAACGGTGAAAAGGGCGCCTCGCAAGGGCGCCCTTTTTTCTTCACCGCCTGGCGATTTTCGTCCCGATACTACCTCGAGCTGCCAAATGTGAGCGTCCATGCCTTGCTAGACCATGTCCTTACAGATGGAGTAAAATTTTTATGATGGTTCGTTGTACGGTTCATCCCGTGGTGTTCGCTTTAGGCTTGGTGTTTTCCTGGCCTTCCGTCTACGCGACGCGGTCCGGGCCAGTTCTGCTCCAAAGTTCCCAGTCCATTTCGCAATTGCAGTCACTCCTGGCCGAAGGTTCCCAAGCTCTCCAGCGCAATGACGATAAAACCGCAGAGAAAGCATTTCGCCAAGCCCTCAGTCTTGAGCCGCAGTCCGTTGAGATCCTCAACGATCTCGCCATCTCTCTCGTCAAGCAGGGCAATTTCACCGAAGCTATCCCGCTTTACCGGCGCGCGCTGCTCCTCAAGCCCGGCGACTTAACCACCACCCGCAACATGGCTATCGCCTATTTTAAGCAGCAGAAGTTTCGTCAAGCTCTGCCGCTCCTGCAGGCGCTCAACAGCCGCCAACCCGGAGATTTCCAGATTCTCGACCTCATGGGACTGTCCCTTTTCGGACTTGACCGTTACCCGCCGGCCGCAAAATACCTGGAGAGCGCCAGCCACCTTAGCCCTGCTGATCTTCCAACCCTTTATGTCCTTGGCCAGGCTTACCTGCGCGCCGGCAAATATAGCGCGGTCACCGAGGTGTTCGGCCGGATTATGGCCATCGACGCCAATTCGGCCGAGGCGCATGTCATGATGGGGACAGCCTACGACAAGATGTTCCAGCAAACGAAGGCACTCGACGAGTTCGTGGCCGCTGAAAAGGCCGACCCCAACTTCCCTGGAGTCCACTCGGGACTCGGTCTGATTTATTGGAAACAGGGAAAATTGGATAGTGCGGAGACGGAATTTCGCGAAGAATTGAAACGTTTCCCTGCCGATGCGGTATCCAATTGCCTGCTGGGGCAGATCGTGATTGGCAGAGACGAGGCGAACGAAGCGCGCTCGCTGTTTCTCGCAGCTCTTGCCGCGAATCCGCAATACATAGAGGCGCTCTATGGGCTCGGCAAGGCGGAGATCAAGCTGGGGAATCCTGACAAAGCGCTCGGCCCGCTTCGAAAGGCTGTCCTGCTCAATCCAGACTACTTCCAGGCGCACTATCAGCTCGGATCGGCACTCGCGCGATTGGGACGCGCTGAGGAAGCAAGGAAGGAGCGCGAGATTTGCGCGTCGATTCAGGCCAAACAGCGAGCGGATTACACCAAGAAGATCTCGCCAGAATGAATCGCGCCGGGAGCGGAACTTCGCTGCCGGCGCTGCTTTTATGAGTGAGCTTCTGAACGTTACTCGGCGCGCAGCGCCTGGATGACGTCAACGCGCGCAGCGCGGGCCGCTGGCAGCGCCGAGGCAGCAACAGCAGCCAAGAGCAAAATGAAGGCCGAAGCGATCACCGGCAAAGGGCTCGGCATCTTCATGTCCAGAAGAAAGCTGCCTGCCAGCCGTGCGAGGAGGTATCCCCCAGCAGCGCCTGCGATGATCCCCGCGGCAGCCATCACTGCCCCCTCACGTATCACGCCGGCAAGTAGTCGGCTTGGTTGTGACCCAATCGCCAGCCGGATACCGAATTCGCGAGTGCGCGCACTAACCGAGAATGCCAGCACGCCGGCCACTCCGACAATCGCAATCGCCAGTGCGACGAGCGCAAAACCTCCGAAGACGAGCGAGTTCAGCCGGTCGGGAGTCAGCACCTCGGCGCGGACGTCCTCAAGCGTGGCCGCTTTCTCAACCGGCTGATCGGCAGACATGCCGCGAATCAGCTGCACAATGGGTGTAACCAGCGCGTACGGATTGGAGTGCGTATGCACAAAAAGGCGGCCACCGAAAAGGCCCTGTTGTTCCATGGGGCTGTAAACGGTGAGCGTGGGAGAGGGGATGACATGTGTGTCGTCAATATCGGCGACCACTCCCACAACACGGCGCGGCGTGGAATCCATACCGATAAACTTGATGACAGGGTCGGTCCACCAGAGATGGCGGTTGAGCGGATCCCGGCCGGGGAACATGCGCTCCGCAACGCTTTGACTGATGACCACCACGGGCTCCTTGCCCGGACGGTCGAGGTCGTTGAAATCGCGTCCTTCAACAATAGGCACGTGGAGCGCCGCGAAAAATCCAGGGGAAACCGTGCGGACCTGCGTGCGGGGATCCTCTTCCCCGGGGCCTTTCACGTGGCCATCGCCGGAGAATTGCAGTTGGAAGTTGAATTGCGTGTCTCGCCAGGGAACGGCATCACCGACGGCGACGGCATCGACGCCGGGCAACGCGGAGACGCGACGAATTGTTTCCTCATAGAATTGGTTTACCTCTTCGGGTTTCTTGCCATAGGAGTCCACCGGAACGTTTACGGCAAGCACTCGGCTCGCGTCAAGATTGGGGCGCGCCTTTTGCATATCAAGAAGAGTCTTGAGCAGCATGCTCGCGCCCGCGAGCAGTAGGAAGGAAGCGGCAATTTGAGTCATGGCGAAAAGGCGTAGACGGCGATTGGTGCCGCCGGTGATTCGCACGCTGCCCGCGGCAAGGCCGAATCCCTGGGAAGAAGTCGCGGAAGGCAGACGCGGAACATACGCCAGCAGGATCGCCGCGATAATCGCCAGGCCAGCGCCTACCCACAGCATGCTCGAGTCGACCTTCAAGTCAAGAGCGCGGATGGAGAACCGCGACGCGTAGCGAGCAAGGATGGCCACCATGGGCCGCGCAATGAGAACGCCCAGAAGTGCTCCTGCGCCGCAGAGAAGCAGGCTTTCCGCCAGGAGCGTACGGCGCAGCGTTGAGTTGCTGGCGCCGAGCGCAGCGCGAATCGAAAGCTCGCCCTCACGCCGAACGGAGCGAGCAAGGATTAGGTTCGCGACATTCGAGCAGGCGATAATGAAGACTAATCCCGAAGCCGCCAGCAACACGAGGAGAACTGTGCGGGCACCGGAAGTGATTTGCTCGCGCAGGCGGGTGGCGCTGATCTGCGAGTCCGCTTGTTTTGAGTAGGCATCGGGATGTTGCGCTGTCATCGAGCCATAAACAGTGCGCAACTCGGCGCGAGCCTGTTCGAGAGTGGCCCCAGGCGCGAGTCGGCCGAATAGTTCGGTCATGCGATGGACGCGTCCTTCCACCATGGTCGCGGAGAGATGGTGCGGGCTAGTCACGATATTGGCGATGATTTCGGTATCCGCGGGATACGGGATGGAAGGTTCGAGAACTCCGATAATCGTGGCGCTTCGAGTCCCCATCGCGCCGCTGCCCAGGCGTAAGGCTTTGCCGAGCACATTCGGATCGCTATGCAGAGCCGAGGTCCAGAACCGGTAGGTGAGAACGACGACGCCTGCGGCTTTAGGACCATCGTCCTGCGGGCCGATGAGACGGCCGAGGACGGGATGAAGACCCATCACGTCGAAATACGTGCCACCGACGACGCCGGCTTGCACCTCGCGCGGCTCACCAAGGCCGACCATCGTGAAGCTGATGGTCGAGAAATCCCCGAACTCACTTATGCTGCGGGTGCCGGACTCGATATCCTTCAGTTCCGGTACGGAGAAATAAGTGTTCGGCGTGCCAATCCCTGGCGCGCTTTGGCGGATGTAAATCAGCCGATCTTCGTCGCGGTTCACGAGCGGACGAAGGAGCACGCCGCGAACGAGCGTGAAAATGGCCGCGTTCGCCCCTATGCCGAGAGCTAGCGTGAGCACCACTGTGATCGCAAGGCCCTTGGCGCGAGCCAGCGAGCGCAGGGCAATCTTTAAATCATTCGCGAATAGTTCCGGCTTCAAATTCATCGTACTGCCTCCTCGCTCAACTTAGTCAACGGATTCGCGGGCCTAGCTGATGACGCGCCCTCGTCCAACTCATTTTAGTGGAGACCGATGGAGCTTGCGCGGCGATTACTGAACTTGCGGGTGCTGTTGGCACGGATATTCTCCGCTCGTCGCTAAATCGATGATGAGTCGAAAAGAGGCCGCCCGAGTACGAGCGTCCTCCGGTCAAATCATCCGGCGTGCGCCGCCGCTTGCTCACAGTTGACAATCCAGGGAATGCCGAACTGATCGACCAGCATCCCAAATCGCACCGACCAAAAAGTTTGCTGGACGGGCATCTTCACTTTACCGTTTTGTGCCAACTCATGGAAGATGCGTTCGGTTTCGGCAGGCTCTTTGATGCTGAGCGATACGGAAAAACCTTGCGGTTGTTCGTAGCGGTCAGGCGGGGGATCAGAACCGAGCAGGGTCATACCGTCAACTTTTAAGCACGCGTGCATGACCTTGTTTCCCCATTCGGGTGGTACCTGCCGAGCCATCGGGGATTGTGCAAACGTCATAATTCCTTCGATTTTGCCGCCGAGACATTTTTCGTAAAACTTGAAAGCTTCCTCGCATTGGCCGTTGAACAAAAGATAGGGACTCGCTTGCATGTCCTGCTCCTTTCCGCGCCTACCGAAAGAACCACTTCCCCGGAAACTATGCCAATCTAACTTGCATATTGCAAGTGAACTATGTTAGCATCCGCGTATGCCAAAAAACAAGCCGGCGCCCAAACGGCGCTCAGGCTGCCCGCTGAACGCATCCGTCGAGATGCTGGGAGATCGCTGGTCTCTCCTGATCCTGCGGGACATGATGATCCGCGGCTACCGCAGCTTCAACGAATTCTTGCAGTCCGACGAAAAAATCGCCAGCAACATTTTGGCGGACCGCCTGCGCAGGCTGGAATCTTATGACATCATTGCCGCCCAGCGCGACTCTGCCGACGGCCGAAAGGTCCTCTACTCGTTGACACCCAAAGGAATCGAGCTCGCGCCGGTCCTCACGGAAATGGTGCTTTGGGCGGCGAGGCATGAGGAAACTGATAACCAATCGCTGGTCCGTGAGATGCAACGCGACAAGGAGAAACTCATCGCCGATGTGCGGCGAAGATGGGCGGAGGCGCATGGCTGAGCCGCGAAGTAAGCAAATAGTGCCGGATTATCTCCCGAGCAACCTCGCGACACGTTTCATTCATTCCACCACGCTTTCGCTGGCGCGATAGCTTCCCTCCTTGGCTTGCACCTCGCTAACATAGTCGTGTAGGCGGGCAGACTCCAGGTAGGAATATGGCAGAAAAGAAAAAGGCCAGCCGCTCTCTCAGGACGGCTGGCCTTTTTCTTTTACGATCCGCAGGGTCTGCGTCAATCCCGTAAGGAGGCGGGCTGAGCAGCTCTGCTTGTGCTCTGGCAAAGCCAGAAACTGTTAGCGGCCTAACGGGCAGCGGCTGAACCCGGACGGCGCAACGGCCGTCGAGCCAAGTCCTCCACGGCATTAACGCCACGCCGCGCCATATCGACCACCGGGTGCCGACTGTCCGCAACTCGCTGAACGCCGGTTTCCCAAACCTTTTGAAGCATATATAGGCTGACTACCACAAAGGCCATGGCTGCAAAACCCAGTGCGAATAGAGCAAATGCGGCCAGCAACTCGCGTACGAAGTACAATTGAAAGGCGAGCACAACCCCCAGGAACCACCACATCCATTTGCGATTGCTGTCTTTGGTCTTCATCATTCCTCTATTGTTGTCCCCAGTTCCAACAACCCTTGCTAGCCCCCAAAGTTCTGTATTCCGCTAAGTTGACCTGTCCTTTTGATGCACGGGACCTGCCGTTTGGTCCAGTCCCTTTCACCTGTCCCATTTGACACCTGTCCTGTCCTAAAAGCGATGGTACAGAAGACACATTTTAGGGCCTAAACGAGTTTCCCGGTACTCACAAAACTCGACTCTCGTTTCGCTATACCGTGTATTTTCAGCAGCTTGGAAGAGACTTGGCTTTCGCTCTTGTTTTCGCCTGTTTTTCCCTGTACCACAACTTACCAGCCTGACCCTTCGTACAGGGAATTTTGGCCTCTACCAATCGTGATTCACAGGCTCTATTCGTATCAATCCGGGAGAGTGGGGCTCGGCAGGACAACATGAAAAGCGGCCCTTAAGCGGTTTGAAGGGAAAGACCAAGGCAAGAATCGCACCGCAAGTGGCGAATGCTGGCGGGCCTGCGATCTGCCAACAGGAGAAACGGGCTACAGATGGATGAAGACTCTTAGCTTTGAAGCCTAGACCTTCTTCAGGAGACGGGTGATGGCCACCAGAATTACGGCACCAACGAAGGCAACGATGAGAGCACCGATCATGCCCCCTGATGGCCAGATGCCTAAATGGCCGAAGACCCACCCGCCTACTACTCCGCCGAGAATGCCGAGAATGATGTCGACTAGGACTCCGTAGCCGCCACCCTTCATGACAAGTCCAGCGAGCCAACCAGCGATCAAGCCGACGATGATCCAGGAGAGCAAACCCATGCCGGGCCTCCTTTTTTTGCGCCGGATTCAAGTGAACCGAATAAGCCCTATCTAGAACGCTCCCAGACCGAATGTCAAGCGCACATGGATCGGGAGAAGCCGGTCGCTCTGTGTGAAGCCTGTTGGGGACTGATGCGGGATGGGTAGTTAAATAGGTCCTGAGAACCGAGCCAGAGTTCCTGTTGTTCCGGAAGGCGCGAGGGCTGGGGAATTCGGACTTCTTGTATACTTCGAGGCACCTGCAGAACTGGACGAAGTGTGAAACCGTCGATGTGCGTGGAGTTTCAGCCGTCCAGCGTAATGCCTGGAAGACGCTTGTGGACGTTGGGGGTCGCGATCAATTTGTTCTGGTGAAACCAGCACCACGTTCAGCAGTTTAGCATGCCTACCTTTAATCTTGGGAGATTTGATGGCTGCGCGCGTTCGGTTTTTCGCCGTTCTAGCTTTCGCGGTCGGACTTCTGTGCTGGGCATGCGGCAAGTCGCCAGCGGGGAAAGGGGCGGCTGGAGCTACGGGGACGGCCGCGCGGCCAACAATCGTCTTCATGACCGATTTCGGGACGGCGAACGACGCCGTGGCGATTTGCAAGGCGGTGATTCTAGGGATTGCCCCAGAGGCGCGACTGATCGACATAACTCATCAAGTGACGCCGTTCCAGATCGAAGAGGCCGCGCGATTTCTGGCAGGCGTGACGCCGTACTATCCGGCTGAAACGATTTTTCTCGTCGTGGTGGATCCAGGGGTGGGAACGTCGCGAAAGGCCGTGATCGTGAAGACGAAAAAGGGGCAGTATTTCGTCGTGCCGGACAATGGATTGATGACTCCGGTGATTGAACGGGACGGGCTCGATTCCGCGCGAGAGATCACGAATACGGCGTGGATGCTGAGCCCTCAGGTCTCCTCAACTTTTCACGGGCGGGACATTTTTTCTCCGGCGGCAGCGCACCTCGCCGAAGGGTGGGATTTTACGATGGCCGGTCCTGTGGTTCCGCAGCTCGTGCGACTCACAACAAAGACGTCCATTACATCCGAAAACGGGATTGAAGGCCACATCATCGGATTGGACGATCCCTACGGTTCGCTGATTTCCGACATTCCCGGCGAGGAGTTTAAGAAACTGGGTTACGAGGTGGGCGACAAGATCATCGTGCAGTTTGATAAGAAACCGTTTTCAGTGCCATATGCCAAGACTTTTATGGATGTGCCGGTGGGAGAGCCGCTGCTTTACATCGATTCGCGCGGGCGAGTGGGATTGGCGCTGAACCAGGGAAATTTTTCGCAAGTGCACAAGATTGCTCCGCCGGGGACGCTATTTATTCCGCGGAAAGGCGCGGCGATCAAGAAGTGACGGTCTGTAAGGATGCGGCGTCGGCGCGAGAACAATTGCGAGGAAGCATGCCAAGTGGTGTTTCACTCTTGGCAAAGTTGCCGTGTCCCGCTTGACGAGTAGCTGATTTGCTTTTCCGGGTAACTCGCCCAACAATAAGACGCAGTGGTCTCTTGCGAGGCTGACATGCCAGAAGCCGTGATTGTTTCTTCGGTTCGTACTCCAGTCGGAAAGGCTTTTAAAGGATCCTTGCGTGCCACGCGGCCCGACGATCTGGCTGCGGTGGCGATCAAAGAAGCGCTCGCACGTGTTGCCGGACTCGACGCCAAAGAAATAGACGACGTGATTCTCGGCTGCGCAATGCCTGAAGGGGAACAGGGGATGAACGTGGCGCGAATCGGGGCACTGCGCGCGGGCCTGCCGATCGAAGTTTCCGCCATGACCATAAACAGATTCTGTTCTTCGGGATTGCAAGCCATAGCGATCGCGGCTGAACGGATCCGCGGAGGTTCGGCACAGGTGATCGTCGCCGGGGGAACGGAATCAATGACCATGGTGCCGATGGGAGGGAACAAGGTTTCGCCGAATCCATGGCTGGTGGATCACAACCCGGACGCGTACATCAACATGGGTCTGGGGACTGAGCATATCGCGCGGAAATTCGGCATAACGCGCGAGCAAGCGGACCAGTTTTCCGTGGACTCGCACAAGAAGGCCCTGGCTGCGATCGCCGCGGGCCACTTCAAGGAAGAAACGGTGCCGGTGGAAGTGAATATCACTTCTCTGGCGAGCGCTAACGGAACCTCTGCCGGCAGCGCGCCGGGAGGTTCCTCTGCAAGCATGAAAGCGAAGTCGGCGCCCAAGCCGACGACGCAAACCTTCACGTTTGATACGGATGAGGGGCCCCGCGCGGACACATCGCTCGACGCTCTGGCCAAGCTGAAGCCGGCTTTTCACGTGGCGGGGACGGTAACCGCAGGCAACAGTTCGCAAATGAGCGATGGGGCCTCCGCGGCAGTAGTGATGAGCGATGAGCGCGCGAAGTCTTTGGGCCTTAAACCGCTGGCACGTTTTGTGGCTTACGCCACAGCAGGAGTATTACCCGAGGAATTCGGGATCGGTCCTGTGGCCGCGATTCCGAAGGCCTTGAAACTCGCGGGACTTACGCTGAATGACATCGCAGTGTTCGAACTGAATGAAGCTTTTGCGGCGCAATCGCTCGCCGTGATTCAGCAGGCGGGACTCGATCCTTCGCGCGTCAATCCGAATGGAGGCGCGATAGCGCTCGGCCATCCCCTTGGGTGCACCGGCGCGAAACTTACGGCGACTATCCTGCGCGAATTGCAGCGGCGCAATGCCCGCTATGGCATGGTGACAATGTGCATCGGGGGAGGCATGGGAGCCGCCGGAATTCTAGAACGGCTGTAGCGAGCCGGTTTGACATCGCATTCGAAGTGACTGTAACGTTTCCCGCCTGGAACGCGTTCTAGTTTCCGATATGTTTCCTGCGTTCCCTGGTGCTTTCCGATGAGAATTGCTGCTCTGTCTGTTGTCACACTACTTTTGACGTTCTGCGCCCTCGCGCAAGCGCCTGCAACGAATTCACCGGACACCACGAAAGACATCCAGCTGAATCTGCAGGATCCCATCAAGCCAGCCGGCGCAGTGCCCGTAAGCAGCGAGCCGCATCACGCGCACGTTTTTCAGAATGGCTACGTTCGCGTGTACAACGTCACGGTCCCACCCCTGGATGCCACGCTGCTGCATCAACATGACTTGCCGTACATTTACCTGACGTTGGGAACAACGGATGTCGTCAACGCTGTGCAAGGAAAACCTGAAGCACGGATGATGCTGGAAGATGGGACAACGAGGTACTCGCCGGGAGGGTTTGCTCACATTGCGCGAACAGATGCAGGCGTTGCGTTTCACAACATCACCATTGAACTGGTGCATCCGCAAGAATCGCCGCGTAATCTCGGCGAACACGCAAGTGAACGCCCGCTGGGCTCCTGCCCACAAAACGGCATGGGGCAAAAGCAGGACCGGCAGATTCCCTTGGAGCAAGATATCCCGTGTTTTGAGACCAGCGAGCTGCGCATGGATCTGGTGAAGGTTGATGGCGGAAGAGACTACACCCAGGCCTCGCCCGGAGAGGCCACTCTCCTGATAGCGGTGAGCAATGCGAGCCTGGAGGTTTCTCTTGGCGGCGAACACGTTGGGTTTTTGCATGGCGGAGATGTGCAGTGGTTGCCCGCCGGGGTTGCGTGGAAGGTGGCGGATTTTTTGGGGACAAGATCGGAGTTCCTTCTAATTTCCTTTAAGGACTCCGGCGCTGCCGCGAAATAAAGCAGTCGCGGGCAAGGCCAAGAACATAATTAGCGCTTTTTCGCTTCGACGGACACGAACAGCCTTTCCGGCGCGCCGTTTCTGGCGGAATACTGCTCGCTGACAAGTTTTCCTGAACTTAGAACGCGCGTGGCGTTCCGTAATTTTACGGTGGCACCGCCGGCAGTGAATTCCGTTCGAAAGACCAAGGCGTCTCCTTCGAATTGGCCAGTTTCGACGAGAGCGCCGGGGAAGCCGTCACCGAAGACATAGGATTTATAGGCGTTTTCTCTAGGGTCCCAGGTGATTACCAGAAGCCCTTCGAACTCGCCCGCTGGTCCTTTCGAATGGAAACTATTTATGAGGGAGTTCCCGCCGGGACCGGACTTGCTGGTGTACACGCCAGTGTTCGTGGCCCCGTCAGGGAACGCAGCGGACTTCGGGTAGGTCTCGGTATAGTCCCATTCGCCAAGATAGAAATTCAGTCGCTGCATTTCCGGAGCGGTTTTGGAAGCGAGTTCCTGCTTGGATTCGCTTTTCTGCTGACGAATGGACAAGGCGTGGGCACACACGGCGAAGCTCAGAGTTACAAGGGCGGCTGTCAGAGCGTTCCTGCGATTTTTCTTCATGGATTTTTCTTCATGGATTTCTCCTCGGCCGATGTGTGACTGCCTGTCTCATTTCATGATTGCTAGCTCAAAACGCTGAATACTCTTTAACCCGTGTTCGGAGAAGGTGTTTCAGTCATATCATTCCTGAAAGATTTCGCGCAAGCGCTGCTCCCATTTCTTGTCGAATGCTTCTAGTTGCGAAGGCGGGAAGGAAAAAGCGGAGAGCCAAGCCTGAACTTCGATGCTGCCTCGGACACCTTTGACGGCGACCCACAAGAGTGCGTCGTTCAGTACATGGACGGTGAAGCAGACGCCGCGGGAGTCGCGAACGAACTCCACGCGGCGAGTAGAAGTTTCGCCGGGTACAGTCTCTAGGGAATAATCCACGCCGGGTGCGAACACGGAGTGAGTGCCCTGCCTTTGCTTCTTGGGCTTCTTTTGGTTCCCTCATGAAGTGCTGCCTTGCGGGCTCGGGGTAGGTTCCGAATCTCCGCTAGCGTATGCGTCGGGAATAGGGTAGCAGCCTAGCACCAGGCGGAACGGTCGGCCTTCCGCAGATGAACCATCAGTCATCGCAAAGGGCGAGCTGTGCCTGGCGACCACACCGAGGACAGCCCGCTGCAACTCCTCAGCGAACGCCACTCGCTGTTCAGGCGAGGCGAAGCGAAGCTCGGTATTGAGGGAGAGCACAGCAAACCGTTTCCCCGCGGCCGCGGCGAGGTCCAAGGAGCAAGCCAGTTCTGATTGGAGTTTGGAGGCAAGTCCGAGCAAGTATTTCGCTGAGAGAGTGTCCCCAACCTGCGCGGGATCGGCAGCGAGAGTACCGAGGAGTTCGGGAGACAGGACATACCCGCGCGCCGTCGCTACATAGCATTGTTCGAAGAGGCGCCTGCGACGGCGGCGGCTCGCGCGCGCCAAGAGTCGAACCTTTGCGAGCTCGCGGACATGATAGTTCACGGTCTGCCTGGGCAGGTTCATCCGCTTGGCGACGCCTGTGGCGGAATCAGGCTCGAGTAGTGCCGCGAGAATTTTCAAGCGGAGCGGATGTTGGAAAAGTGCCGCGGCCTGAGCGCGTTCGCGCAGCAGATCGAGGTTCGAGGGGCGGACAGTAGTAGAAAGCTGGGAGCGGGTGCTGGGGAGCTTCCAGGTTCCGCTGCGAGTGATTCGTACGGCCATCGGAGAAGTCCTCAAGTCGACTAACTGAGGGAAGTCTGCAATGGACCATATTATTTGTCAAGACGCATTTTATGGTCAATAGTTATCCGCAGAATAAACCGCTTCTTCCCGCTCTGGCCAGCATCCACAGCCGCGTGGTTAACGGTGTTTACCCGGTCCTATTGTGAGGAGTAGAATAGTGTGTTCCACTGGATTTTGGGCATCCATCTCAGCTAACTGCAACAACCTCAAATGGGCATTACCAGACTTTGACGCCGCAGGCACCGATGAAGGCAGGGCGATAAGGAGACCAGTATGGCCACCGCAACGATCACCAAACCCGCCGCGAAAGGCGGAAGTTTTCTGCTTGAGGCTCCCCTGGCGCAGGAGATTTTTACGCCCGCCGATCTCACCGATGACCAGAAGCTGATCGGTCAGACCGCAGAAGAATTTGTCGTCAAAGAAGTTTTGCCGCAAGTGAAAGATCTGGAGAACAAGAAGCCGGGGCTGATGCCGGAATTGATCAAGAAAGCTGGAGAAGTCGGCCTGCTCGGCGGGGGGATACCGGAGCAATACGGCGGTGCGGGCCTCGACAAGATTGCTACGACCGTGCTCACCGAAAAGCTCTCTATCTACGGGGGATTCGCGGTGACGCACGGCGCTCACGCCGGCATCGGAACGCTGCCCATCGTGTACTTCGGAAATGAGGAACAGAAGAAGAAGTACCTGCCAAAGCTGGCGACTGGGGAGTGGATCGGCGCTTATTGTCTTTCCGAGCCGCAGGCCGGCTCCGACTCGCAGAACTCGCTGACGCGCGCGGAATTAAACGCGGAGGGCACGCACTACGTCCTGAACGGCCAGAAAATGTGGATTACGAACGGAGGATTCGCGGACCTCTACATCGTCTTCGCAAAGGTCAACGGAGAGAAGTTCACCGCGTTTATCGTAGAGCGCACGTTCCCGGGGTTCAAGCCGGGAAATGAAGAGCACAAGATGGGCATTCATGGCAGCTCGACGACGCCCATTTTCCTGGAGAATTGCAGAGTGCCAAAGGAAAACGTGCTGCATGAAATCGGCCGCGGCCACATCGTGGCATTCAATATTCTAAATGCGGGGCGATTCACGCTCGGGGCGTCTTGCGTGGGCGGATCAAAACACGTGCTGCAAAATTCCTCAAAGTATTCGAAAGAGAGAAAAGCCTTTGGCAAGCAGATAGGCGATTTCGGTCTCATGAAGGAGAAGCTCGCGGAGATGGCCATTCAAATTTACGCGGTGGAATCGATGGTCTACCGTTCGGCGGGAAACATCGAGGCCGCCATGGTGGCGGCCTCGGGCTCGGGAGACAAAACCCAGAACACGATGAAAGTCCTCGAAGAATACGCCATCGAAAGCTCCATCGCCAAGGTGTACGGAAGCGAAATGCTGGACTTTGTCGTCGATGAAGGCGTGCAGATGTTCGGTGGCTACGGATTCCACGAAGACTATCCTGTCTGCCGCGCTTACCGGGATTCCCGCATCAACCGCATTTTTGAAGGCACAAACGAAATCAACCGCATGTTGATCATCCAGATGCTGATGAAGCGCGCCATGGCGGGACAGCTCGCGCTTATCCCGGCGGCCATGAAACTGGCCGACGAAATTCTTGCCGGGCCGTCCTTTGATGAGGCGCCGGAAGGAGTGCTTGCCGACGAAGCGCGCGTGGTAGCGAATGCCAAGAAAATGTTTCTGCAGGCAGCGGGTGGAGCGGTTCAGAAATTCCGGGAGAAGCTGGCCGAGGAGCAGGAACTCATCGGCGCGCTCTCGAATATCGTGATGGAAGTCTATGCGATGGAATCTTGCCTGTTGCGGGCGCAGAAGGCGGCGGCAGCGAAGGGCGAGTCAGCCACCCAGACCATGATCGACGCGACGCGCGTTTTTATCGCGGACGCTGCGGAGCGCGTCGAGCACGATGCCAAGAGAGCTATCGCGGCGGTGCATGAGGGCGATATGCTGACAACGCAGATCGCGGTGCTGAAACGCTTCGGTAAGCGGGCCCCGGTGGATTCGATTGCTCTGCGCAGGCGGGTCGCGGCGGCAGTCCAGTCGCAGGACCGCTATCCGTTTGAGAGCCGCTAGACTGTTTGGCGCAGCGCGGCTATCCCGCGATCTGAACTAACTCCGGCTTGCTGCCGCTACCTGGCCTGCCGGAACCCCATCGCGACGGGCGTATCCGGCTGCCGCGCAGCCGGTTCAAAAGAGAACCCACTCCAATCGACCCGCGCACAAAATGGCCTACGCGCAATGGACCCGCGATTTTGACACTTCGAATCCAATGCAAGCCACTGCTGGCCGCGCAGCCGCATTCCGCACAGTTTGGAGTCCCGCCAAAGACGCATGGCTCGACACGGGTAGCTAAATCGGCAGAATAGTTTGCGGACATTTTCGCAAAAAGACAGTCGCCTGGATTCTCGGGCGGATGGAGAAACGCGAGGGCGATGCCTTCATTCATCAGGAATTTGGGATATTTCCGAGCCAGAACGGGCAATAACATGGCTACTTCCCGGCGGTTTTCCGGGGTGAGCTTCTCCGCACTCTGCTCGTCGAGTTGAGGCGTATAGAGGCTTACCCAGATGTGATCGACCTCGGGACGGCTGCTCCAAAACGAAACATATTCCTCCAAATAGCCGCCGTGCTCCAGCATCGGACGCGTGATCACCCAATGTATGTTCACTCTGCAGCCATCGATGTTTTCTAGGATACGTTCGTAGGTGGCGGGCTTGCGGCGGACGTCGTGGTGCTGTGGCAGTCCATCGACGGAGACGGCGACACGAACGCGCGGCAACTCCGTCCATTCGGCAGGAATTGGGATAACGCCGCTAGTTACGACGAGAGTGAAAACGTCCATGGCACTCAAAGCGGGAAGGATGGCGCTCAACTCACGATGGCGAACGAGGGGTTCACCGCCGACCAGAGAGACGTGCATTGGCTGGTGTTTCCGCACTAACTCGAGGACACCGCTGATGAGAGCTTCTCCACGGAAGTCATTCAGGTCGGTAAGAAGCTTGCCGCCGCCAAGATGGGCATCCCCGTAGGCATAACATCCAGGGCAGCTGAGTGGGCACTCACGCGTGATTTCAATGGAGAGCATGGGCGCTTTGCCAGTTAGAATCCTGCCCCATGCGCTCAGGATCTCTCGTGGAGTAATGCTTGGACTAGGGCGAGCTGTGGCCATGTCTCTTGGATGCAGGCGAGGCTGCGCGAGGGTGCTTGTTATCTGAGGCACGGAATGGATGCTATCGTTTCGAATGATTCAGCACCAGCACTAGTCTCGAATCGTTCAATCGTATTCGCAAGTAAGCCATCAAATCAACTGTGGCCTGAGCAGCGTTCGGGTCCTCCGGGCCCGTTAATGGCAAAGACAAATCTTCTCGCGGTGGACCCTCATCTCTCAACTAAATCGCTTAAACTTGGTGTTTAGGGTCATTCGTCTTTACCTCTGAGAGAACGCCAGGTATGCCCCGAAAGCTCCTGATTCTTGCAGCCACCATTGCCTGCGCTCACCTTGCGGAAGCCTTGATACTGGGAGTGTCCCCAACAGGCACGCTGATTGCGAATCTCCTTGAAATATCCGCCAGCGCGCTCGCAGCCGCCATGAGCTTTGGCGCTTCGCGACGTGCGCGAGGTATGGCCAAGCCGTTCTGGGCTCTGGTGGGGTGCGGAATGGCCGGGTGGGGCGTCGCGAACTTAGGCTGGATGTACTACGAGCTGGCGCTCCACACAAAACCGGCGGCTGGTTCGGCCGTGCAATTCCTTTTCAGCCTGCATGCGCTCTTCTTCGCGACGGTTCTTTTCCTCGATCAAGATGAGGATTCGCCCCGTTTTAAGCCCGAGCTTTTCCTCGATTTCACTCAAATCGCGATCGTTCTCTTCTTTGTTTTTCTTGGGCTGTACTACGTGCCTTCGGCTCAACTGCAGCAGCATAGCGACGCTACCCGCAAGATTTGGATGGAATTTGGCGAAGAAACCATCCTGATTGTGCTGGCCTGCTTTCAAATAGCCAGGGCGCGCGCGCCTCACATTCGCAAGCTGTATGTGGGGTTCGCGCTGTACTACGCCTTTTTCGCCTCAAGTTCCGCAGTCGCGGAATTCCATCAGACAATACTGAAGACGCCAACGGGAACATTTTTCGACCTCTGCTGGACGCTACCATTTCTGTGGGGAGCTTTTTGGGCCGCGAGTTGGCAGCCGCCGCCGGCTTCGCAGCCGACGCGACGTCTTGGCAAGAAACCGTTCAGCGGGGTGCTCCTTACCAACGCAATATTTGTGCTGGCCCCGCTCGTCGTCCTGGTGCAGGTGGCGCAGTTTCCGTCTGAATGGGGCGTCCTACGTTTTTCCCTTCTAGGCGTTTCCATACTGTGCTTCGCGATGCGGGTAGGAATCGGCGGGTATCGAGAAGCCAGAGCGGCGGAGACGGTACGCAGACAGGCCCTAGCCATGGATTCCGCGGCGGACGGAATCTCGATCCTGGACGAGAAAGGGGAGCACATATACGTCAACGTGGCGTTCGTCCGCATGATGGGTTATGAGAGTCCGGAGGTCATGCTGGGCTTGAACTGGCGCGAGATTTATGACCCGCGCGACGTCGACTCACTGCAGCAACAGGTCCGAAATTCCCTGGGGGCGGAGGGCAAGTGGTCCGGGCAAATCAACCTGCGGCGGCGCGACGGAACGGTCGTTCCTGTGGAAATGGCCATCTCATCCCTGCCAAATGGCGTTACGGCGTGCATCGGCCATGACATAAGCGCGCGAAAAGAAGCGGAGAAGGCACGCGCGGAGGCGGAGAGCAAATATCGAACGCTTGTGGAGCAGGTCGCGGCGATCAGCTATATCGCGGAGCTCGGGATCCATGGAGCCTGGCTGTACATCAGCCCTCAAATCGAAACGATAACAGGCTATTCGCAGGCCGAGTGGCTTGCTGATTCCAGTCAATGGATGCGTCATATTCCACACGAAGACTATCCCGTTATTGAGGCCGCAGAGGCGGCGAGTATTCGAGGCGAGCGGTATCAGGCGGAATATCGGATTGTGCGCAAAGATGGAGTGGTGATTTGGGTAAGCGACACGGCGGTGGTCGTTCCAGGAAGCACCGGGCACCCGTTGATGGAAGGGATCATCGTTGATATCACCGAGCGCAAGCTGCTTGAAAACCAATTGCAGCAGTCCAGGCGGATGGAAGCAGTCGGGAGACTCGCGGGCGGAATCGCGCACGACTTCAACAATCTGCTGACGATCATCAAGGGGTATGCGGAGCTGGCCATACAGCGGACGGGAGTTCAGCAGGACCTGCGTGCCGACATCGCTCAAATCGAGAATGCAGCCGAAAGAGCCTCGACACTGATACGTCAGCTGCTGGCGTTCAGCAGAAGGCAGGTCCTACAACCGAAGATCATCGACCTGAACGCCATTGTCCTCGGGCTGGACAAACTCCTGGGGCGCCTGATGGGTGAACACATAGATATGGTGACGCTCTGCGGGGACAATGTGGGCAACGTGAAAGCCGACCCGGCGCAAATAGAACAAGTGATTATGAATTTGGTCGTGAATGCCCGCGATGCGATGCCGAAGGGCGGGCGTCTGATCGTGGAAACGGCTAACGTGGAGCTTGATTCAGCTTACGCCCGCGATCACGTGAGCGTGAAACCAGGCATGTACGTGATGCTGGCGGTCTCCGACACAGGCACGGGAATGGGCCCGGAAACAGTGGCTCATATTTTCGAACCGTTCTTCACAACAAAGGAGAGCGGGCAGGGAACGGGGCTGGGCCTCTCCACGGTTTACGGAATCGTGAAACAAAGCGGCGGCTATATCTGGGTGTACAGCGAGCCGGGCAAGGGCACGACATTTAAGGTGTACTTGCCCCGCGTCAGCGAGGCTGTTAAGGAGAAGCCGAAGCAGGCGGAGCCCCTGGCGGAGCACAATGGCAAGGAAACGATACTGCTCGTCGAAGATGAAGACGCGGTGCGCGAGCTTGCCAGCCTGATTCTCAATACTAAAGGCTATCTGGTCCTCCCTGCGCGTAATGCGATGGAAGCTGAACGCTGCTCCGCGACGCATCGCGGAGAGATTCACCTGTTGTTGACCGACATCATGATGCCAGGTGCCAGCGGCAACGAGTTGGCCAAGCGAATCACCGCGCGCCACCCGCGGACGCGCGTCCTCTATATGTCAGGGTATACGGACAATGTGTTGGCATTGGAGGGCGTGCTGGAGACGGGCGTTTCCTTCCTTCAGAAACCATTTACACCCGGGGCGCTGGCAAAGAAAGTACGTGAAGTGCTGGATGCACCGGTTCATGCAAGACCAAGCTTGGGCTGAGTCGACCTAGCCCGCCGATGGTCTGCTTTGCAGGAAAAATTCCAAGAGCTTCAATGCGCGCCCTCAAGGCGAATCGTCTTCCCCGTCGCAGCGGATTGCCGAGCGGCGTCCAGGATTTCGGTAACCACCATATTTGTTTCGAGCGAGGTTAAGCCCTGCGGCTGCATTCCGTCGAGAACGACGGCTCGGAGATAGTTCACTGAATCGCTCTCCCGGGGATCGAGAGGCTTTGCGGTTTCAAGTTTTTCCTCGCGCTGCCCCGCAAGCCGCACTCGCACCGCGTCGCGTTCCACAGTGATCGCATAGCCGGTCTTTCCATATACTTCCATGTCTTTCCGGGAAAAAGGCCAATTCCAGGAGGCCTGCAAAATCGCTTGGGCCTTGGGGTAGGTAAGAACGATTGTCGCCTCGTCATCCACACGCGTGTAAGTTTCCGGCTTGATGCGCTGTGTGACCGCAGTAACTGTGTCCGGTCTGTGATTGTTCATTAGCCAGGTGGTCAGATCCGCGCCGTAGCATCCGAAATCGAAGAGCGCGCCTCCGCCGTTCAGCTTGGGATCGGTGAGCCACGAGAGAAACCACGGCTCCACATTGATTTCCTTGGGGCCTTGATGGCCGTCATGAACGACGATTTTTCGGATTTCGCCGAGGGAGTTGTCATGGGCAAGGTCGAAGGCAGCGCGATTGCTGCGGTACCAGGTAGTTTCGTAATTGACCAGGACGGGAATTTTGGCGCGTTGCGCGGCGGCTTGCATTGCAAGAGCATCGTCGTAGCTCACAGCCAGTGGTTTCTCCATCATCACGGGGACGCCATGACGGGCACAAGCCTCCACCATGCGGCGATGGTCAAAAGTATTTGTGTAGATGAGGACAGCTTGTGGCTTGGTTTTCTCTAGCATTTCATCGACGCTGCCAAAAAAGATGTCGTGCGGAAGAGAAAACTTCGATTCATAGAAGGCTGCAAGTTCCTTGTCAGACTCGGCGACTCCGACGATCCGCAGGTCAGCGCGATGGAGATTTTGCCGAAGAAATCCGGCGACGTGGCCATGGACCAGGCCGGCGATCGCGACTCGCAGGGGCGCAGGGTTCGCACTTTCTGTCTGCTGGGGTTGAGAACAAACGCTCGGCAGCGCCAACAACATGGTGACTCCCAAAGCCAACAAGACCTGTCGGTATATGATTCGAGGCATGAAAGGCTCCTAACTGCGGAGCCATCCTATCATCAGGCATCGTGCCGTGGGGCTAGCGTTGTGGCGACGGCGGTGGCTCGTTGCTGGGCTTAACGGGGGCGGACTCCTCTCCGGTTTTTGGCTGGGCAATGGTCGAGAGCGTCTTTACGTTGAACCGCCGGTAATCGGAATATCGGGTCACCGCGTTCAGGTTAAAGCCTTTCACGAGGAGGACGCGGACTGCGGCGTGCGCCTCCATGTAAGTAGGAAGCCAAACTTCGTTATTCAGAAACTGCTGCTCGAAAACGAAACTTGTCCCCTTCTGGAGGTTGGCGAGCAAACCACCCGCAAACCTGAAGTCGCCCACAAAATAGGCTTCGAGACGCGCCACGTCGTGCGCTTTTTCATCGATCCAAATTACCCCGGCGAGCTTCTGGACAATTTTCTCCACCAGATTGCGGGCCTTGTATTCCGGGTTGGGCTCGAAATCGAAAACGAGCACGTCTTGCCCGCGGAAACGCTCGCGGCGCGGATTCACGAACTGGCATGTACGTAGGAAAGTCTCGATGCCGACGTCGTCGTCTTTGTCCTTCTTCCCTTCCTCCTTGGCTTTTTGTTCCTTGGCATCTTTCTTTGCTTCACGCTTCTGTATCTCTGCAATTCCCTTCTGGGTTTTCTCGTTTTCCTTTTTTTGCTCCTCGTCGGTTAGCGCCTTCCCGTCTTTTTTGACGAGCGTGGAAACTTCATCCCCATTCAAATAGAAAAACGTGTATTCCTTTCGATCCGTTTTTTTGACTTTGCCGTCTTTTTCGAATTCCGTTTCCTCTTCGTCACGCGTCCCGGCGTAGTTTTCTTTCAGTTTGTCGATGGCTTTTTGGTTGTCATCGATCTCCTTGAAGAGAGCTTTCAGGTCGGGCAATTGCACCTGCAATTTCTTTGGGAAGTCAAAGACACGCTCGCCGACCGTCGCATTGATGGCCGCGCGGGTTACATCGATGGCGTAGTCCTCACTTCCGCGATGCAACTCGATCTTGTGGGGCATCTGCACGCCATCGACGGCACGGTAGTCGTCGTAGAAGATTTCCTCGTCCACGCCTCCCAGGGCCCCGGCTTCCTTCACGATCAGGTGGGATTGCGGATCAAAGAACACCTCACGTTTTATCCCGGTCGGCGAGGTGATTTCGACCTGCAAGGCGTCCTTCCCGCGCACCGGCGCGTGACCTATGAAGGCAATCGCCAACTTGGTCTTCTTGAGATTCAGGAAGCGCGAGTTGTAATAGAGCGAGGCGGTTTCCAGCTGCAAACCCGCTGGACCCAGCAGCGTGCCGATCTCCCCGCCCGCATCCTCGTGCCAGGCCGATTTTCCGTTGTACGCCTCAATCATGTTCTTGTCGCCCACAACCAGTTCCGAGTAAAGGCGGTTGGGAAGCTTGGTATTAAATGTGTAGGTGCCTGACTTCCCGTCCGTGGTGCTAAACGTGCCTTCCAGAGTCACCGTTTGAATTTTGGAAAGGGTTCTACTGCCGCCGGCCGCTTTCACGTACTGCTGCGCTATTTTCGCGGCGTCCTGAGCCCTGACATGACCGCCGGAAGTGGAGAGAGCCAGGATGAGAATAATTGGAGAGAGGAGTCGGCGCATGGATTCGTCTTCCTGAACACGCATTTATGAGAAGAGTTTCGGTAAGCGAAAGCCTTCCTAATCCATAGACGGCCCATCGCCCCGCTGCTTAACACCTCGATAAAGCATTTTGGGGCTCTCCGGCCGAAAATCAGACTAAGCCGAATGTCAGCTCACTCGTACCGCAATGCAACTAGGGGATCGACCAGGGTAGCGCGACGCGCTGGGAAGAAGGAGGCCGCGACCGCCACGGTCGTAAGGAGAAACGAAACACCCAGGAAGGTAATGGGATCGTAAGCGCTGATGCCGAAGAGAAAGCTGTGTAAGAGACGCGTCAGAGCGAGAGCGGCGACCAGTCCGACGGCGACACCAATGAGCGACAGACGCAACCCTTCGCCGACGATAATGCGAAAGACATCTCGCGGCTGCGCACCCATCGTAACGCGAACACCAATTTCGGTGGTGCGCTGGGTGACGGTATAAGACATCACCCCATAGACGCCAACGGCAGCAAGCACCAGCGCAAGAACAGCAAAGATGCCGATAAGCCAGGCGCGAAAACGCGGTTGCGCCACTGTGCCGGCCATATTCTCTTCCATGGTGCGGACCCGAACGAGTGGCTGATTCGGGTCGATTTCCGCGAGAGCACTACGGAGCGCCGAGGTTTGAAGAGAAGGGTCGCCAGCTGTGCGTAACACCACAGAAAGCTGGAAAACGGGCAAGACCAGATCCGCCTGCCGATAAGGCAAATACATTTCCGCTTGTGGATCGATGCCCAGACCGGGACGAACGTCGCCGACGACGCCAACAATTTCCATTGTGGGAGCCTGCTGATTGGGAAGCGCTCCCAGTTGGAGACGCTTGCCGAGAGGTTTCTCCTTAGGAAAAAAATTGCGGGCCATGGTGGCGTTGATCACCACGACTGCTGGTGACTTCTCGTTGTCTGCGTGCGTAAAGAGTCTGCCTTGGAGAAGAGGAACACCTAATGTCTCAAGATAATCTGGCGTGATGGTGCGGTAGCCAGCCGCGACAAACTCGTGTGGAGATTTCGGAGGACGGCCCGTGATGTTGAAATGAATGACGGATCCTCCGCCGCTTACGGGAAGAAAAGAAGCGGCAGCGGCCGATCGAACGCCAGGTAAAGAATGGGCGCGCTCGACCAGACGGTCAAAGAACTGGTAGCGATCCCCAGGTTTGGCATAAGCGGTTTGTGAAAGAGGAATATCGGCCACAAGAAGATGATCAGGCTGAAAACCCGGCGGAACCTCCTGCAGGCGATAGAAACTGCGCAGGAGAAGTCCCGAACCGACCAAAAGCAGCATGGCAAGGGCGATCTCCATTGAGACCAGGGCGCCGCGAACGCGATGCTGGCCGGGACCAGACGTCGAGCCACGTGACCCCTCGTTGAGCGCCTCGCGCAAGTCAAGTTTCGCGGTGCGCATGGCTGGGACAATGCCAAAGAGCAATCCGGTAAATAAGGAGACTCCGGCAGTAAAGGCAAGAACCCATGGATCCAGGCCGATGGGCGCGCCTTGCGGTACGCTGCCGGAAGCAAGTTTCAGCAAAGGTCCAAGAGTCGCCGATGCCATCAGGACTCCAAGGAAACCTCCAGCAAGAGAGAGCAGGACACTCTCGGTCAGAAGCTGGCGGATAAGGCGACCGCGACCTGCGCCCAGCGCCGTACGAATGGCCACCTCCCTGCCGCGGGACGCCGCGCGTGCCAGCAAGAGGTTGGCGACATTAACGCAAGCGATGAGGAGGACGAAGCTCACCGCTCCGAGGAGAAGAAGAAGCGCGGGGCGCGAGTTTTGCACAATCTGATCCTGTAAACCGACGACATCCGCACTGGTTCCAGTGTTGTAGTCGGGATACTGCTGCTCGAGCCGCCTCGTGATGCCGACCATCTCGACCCTGGCCTGCTCCCTTGTTACTCCAGGCTTCAGCCGCGCGAGAGGGATGATTCCTGGATGCCAATTGCGATCATCAGGAAGCGTTTTTGCCCAGGGCATGAAAGGCAAGAACACATCGGCGGGCTGAAGAATCTGAAATCCACTGGGCAGAACGCCGACGACTGTGTAAGGCTGCGAGTCAAGATTGATGGCCTTGCCGATTATTTCTTGCGAACCGCCGAAACGCCGCTGCCAAAGACCGTAGCTGAGTAAGGCCACCGGCGCGCCCCCCGCCCGGTCCTCTTCCAGCAGGAAGGTACGGCCAGTGTAAGCGTTTATTCCCAGCATCGAGAAGAGTCCGGCTGTGACCATGCGAACATTGAGGCGCTCCGGTTCCCCGGCGCCAGTGAGAGTGATGGCGCCTCCGCGCGTTGCCTCCATTGATTCGAAAGAGTGACTCTGATCGCGCCAATCCAGGTAATTCTCGTAAGAGGTGCTGATCAGGGGGAAAGAGCTCCGTTCCGCGATGAGTACCAACCGGGATGGGTCGCGGAAAGGAAGCGGGCGGAGGAGAACTCCGTTTACAACGCTGAAAATGGCGGTATTCGCGCCAATGCCCAGCGCCAGCGTCAGGATGGCGATCGCTGTGAAACCCGGACTCTTGAGGAGCAGACGCAGCGCATAGCGAACATCGTGCAGAAGTGTGAACATTGGTTTCCCCGAGGCGCAAATCTACCTTATTAACTCGGACGGACGCCACGGCGAATCGTTACCACAAGTCGAACGGCTGGCGGCTCCCTGTTCAGCCGTACTGCAGAGAGTTCAATTCCCTGGTTTCGGCCGGTTCAGGTATTTTTCGTACAGCCGGAGGTGTCTGTTGTCCAGTGACGTACGCTGTCCCTTGATGAACAGGTACTTCACCTCGGTAGTGAGTTCGAGAGGATCGCCATTGGTAACGATGATGTCAGCGACTTTGCCGGTTTCGATCGTTCCAAGCTGGTCGGCGAGCCCAAATATTTCCGCGGGATAAACAGTGACTGCCTTCAGAGCCTGGTCGTATGGCAGGCCGTACGCAACGGCGTTCGCCGCTTGCTGGCCAAGGCGCCGGGCGAAAGAATTGTCGAAGCTCCCGAAAGCAAACTTGACACCGGCGGAAGCAAGTTCCGCGGGTTGCGAAAGCAGGCGATCGTAGGGATCGTCCTCCTCCGGCGGCAGGCTCAAGGTGGGCCGAAGAATTACTGGAATGCCTTTGGAGCGCAAGAGGTCTTTCACCTTGTAGGCTTCCTCGCCGCCCGCAAGAATCATCTTCAGCTTTTGCTTTTCGCAAAATTCAACGGCGTTGCGGATGTCGCGCGCGCTATCCGCGAACACCAGTGCCGGCAACTGGCCACGGACTACGGGCGCGAGTGCCTCAAGTTTCACGTCGCGTTGAAAATCCGAAGGCCCGCCGTGGCCCATTGCCTGGGCGTAATGCCGCGCGGCCTCCAGATAATCGGCCAGCTCGTTCACCTGCTTTTCATATTCCTGCTTGGCTTCGCCGAACGGCTTTTCTCTTCGCGAAAACGTGGCGAAATCGAATGTTCGGGTGCGAATCTCCGGCCAAACGACTACCATGGCGACGGTTTTTTTGATGAGCATGTCGTTAATCGTCCAGCCCGCAAGATGGATCGCGGAGGCTTGCCCGCCGATGACCCCTCTTGAACCCCCGCCATCAAACCCGCCGCTGTCCGGTACCGCCAGTACTTCCGTGATGCCAGCGGCACGCGTCACGGGAATGTGCTCGCTGGAAGGCGAGACCGCGGTCGCCGCAACGACGTCCGGGTTAAACGCACCTGTTTCGCTGGTGTCGACCGTGGCATTCACTGCGGAGATTTCGCTGAGTCCCATCTGCGTGATGGGATCAAAGAGGCCGGGATAGACTTGCAGGCCCTTGGCGTCGATCACCTGCGCACCGGGAGGAACCTCCACGTTTGCGCCAACCGCGGCGACCTTTCCGTCGCGAATCACCAGTGTGCCGTCCTCGATCGGCGCTCCGGCCAGGGTGAAGATTTTTGCATGGGTTATGGCGTAACTGGAGGAAGGCTGCGACTGCGCGGAGGGATTGTGAGAAATGCAAAATGCCGCAACAAAAGCAAGAACGACCCGCAGAGCAATTTTAACGCCCTTCACTGTGCACCTCCCAATACGGCGGAGGCTTGCGGCGGTTTGGGTTTGTCCTTAGGTTTTTCTTCGCCCGGCTTCTTCTCGCCTGGTTTTCGTTCGGCGGGTTTTTTCTCCTCCGCCTTCTTTTCCTTTTCCATCAGAGCTTTCTTTTCTTTTTCGCGAGGCTCGCGTTCGGCGATATCACGCTGGCGATCAAAATAGACTCTGCCGTCGATCAGGGTTTTTTGAACGACGGCGTAGGCGCTCAGCGGATCGTGATTGTAAATGACGAGATCGGCATCCTTGCCAACGTCGATGGAACCGACGCGCTTGTCAATACCGAGCTGCATCGCCGGATTCAGGGTGACGAGCTTGAGGGCTTCATCGTGCGTCAGGCCACCGTACTTCATTGTTTTCGCGGCCTCCTGATTGAGGTGAGTGGCTTCTTCCGCGTCGTCGGAATTGATGGAGACGATTACACCGCGCCGGGTCATCAGCGCCGCGTTGTAAGGAATCGCGTCATAAGCTTCTACTTTGTAGGCCCACCAATCGGAGAAGGTGGATGCTCCCGTTCCCGCGGCCGCAATTTCGTCGGCAACTTTGTAGCCTTCAAGAACATGCTGAAGAGTGCGGACTTTGAATCCGAACTCTTTCGCCACGCGAAGCAACATAAGGATTTCGTCTTCGCGATAGCAATGCGCGTGCACGTAGCGTTTGCCTTCGAGCACCTCGACGAGCGGATCGAGGCGGAGATCGCGGCGCGGTGGAATCGCGTTCTTGTCTCCGGAAGCCACTCGCTTGTCGTAGTCGTCCCAGGTTTTCTTGTAGTCGCGAGCCTCGGCGAATGTCGTCCGTATCGTTTCCTCAACACCCATGCGAGTGGCGGGATAGCGCGGCGTCTGCCCGGGAATGCTGAAGTTGGAGCGCTTGGGATTCTCGCCGAGGGCGAATTTGATTCCTGGGACCGCGCCCTCAAAGGGAAGTTTGGAGGCGGGCTGTCCCCAGCGAAGCTTGATAACCACCGTCTGGCCGCCGATAGAGTTGGCCGAGCCGTGCAGAACGTTTGCTACGGTGACACCCCCCGCGAGGTCGCGATAGATGTCGATGTCATCGGGGTTCAGAACGTCGGCGATGTTCACCATCGAGGAGACGGAGATGCTTCCTTCATTCACGCTGCCGTCAACCGCGATGTGCGAGTGACAGTCGATGATGCCGGGAATCACGTACTGGCCCGCCGCATCGAAGACTTGCGCGTCCTTGGGCGCTATGATAGAGGCCCCAACTTCCGCGATTTTACCGTTCCTGATAAGGATGGAGCCGTGCTCGATAGAGCCATGCGAAACGGTGAGAATGGTGGCGTTCTCAATCAGGATCACCGTCGGCGCGTCGGGAGGATTGGCACCGCGCACGAGCAGAGGTAGCGCAAGGATTGCGAGGAGGCCAAGCAATCCGGAGCGCGAACGCTTCACAACCAGAGCGGATGGAAATTTCACAGCGCACCTCCGGAAGCTGCCGAAGCAATGTTCGTTGGAACGTGTTGCGCGGAGTCTGCAGTCGCCGCGGCCTGCGATGAAGGCTTCGTGGCCGTGAATTCAAGCGTGTAACCCATTGCGTCGATCGTGCCCTTCAGGACCGTGCCATCAAAGGTGCCCGTAAATACAACGTCAGTTGGATTTCCCTCGATGGGGAGGTTGATCGTGAAGCTGAACTTATCCACGCTCAGGTAGCCGCGTATCAGTGCGGCGGTGCCGCGGGTGCTCGTGACCGTTCCGGAGAGCGTGCCATCGCTCGCCATCTCCAGATCCGCAGTGGATTCTTCCGGACCATCCGGGGTGGTATAGGCAAGTTTCCATTTTCCCGTCATGTTTCCTTTGGGCGGTTCCTTCGGTTTTTCCGGCTCGCGCACTTCGAATCTCTTTCCATCGACGAAAACCATTTTGATTTTAGTTTTCTCGTCGAAGAGGTCGCCGTCGGTCACGAGCAGGTTGGCAATTTTGCCGGTGTCGATGGAGCCGAGCCGATCGGAGACATGGTAGATTTCCGCGGGCGATAGCGTGAGAGCACGAAGCGCGGCATCGGGCGCCAGCCCCGCATCAATGGACTTCCTCGCGCCTTTCAAAATGTCCTTCGGGGCCGAAATGCCGCCGGAGTAAAAAGCAAACTTGACGCCGGCTTTCGCGAGCGCCGCCGGTGAAGACGGTGCCTTATCGCGGAAACGCAGAGTGCGGAGCGACGGCTTCTGGTCTGGGTCCGCGTCCTTTTCCGCTTCGGGCCACTTGAGATCGATGAGCATGGGAATCTTTTTAGCGCCAATTTCGCCCGCGACTTCATAAGCCATCTGGCCGCCGTAAATCACGCTGTCCAGTGGTTGTCCGTTGACTTGCCAAACCTCCGCGAGTTGAAGCGCGCGCAGCAGCTGGACCGCATTATTCGCGGGGATCAAAATCAGAGCGTGATCTTCCAGGGCCTCTGCGAGTACGGCCTCCGTGTGGTCGTAGCGCGGCCGCGCAACCCCGTGCGGATTTTTTTCATAGACGGCTTGCGCTTTGTCGCTCCAGTCCGTGTCAATCCACACTTGGTGGACATAAGCGATTGCACCCATCAAAGAACCCGGGAAATTTCCAAAGCCGCCGCTGGGTTGTAATGAAACAGGAATAGCAACCGGTGTTTTTACGACCATTTCGCTGGCGCGGTCACCAGCGAGATCAAGTAAGGAGGCTTGCCCAGGAAACATCCCGCCCTTTGGCGCGGAGACAACCGTCGTGAATCCCGCGCTTCTCCAAGAATCGATGCGCTTGTCACTCAAGCTGACTTCATCCGCCGCGCTCCGCCACGGCGTTGTTCCCGGGCGATCTTCCGGGCCGCGGGAGACCTCCTGTGGCTGAGGCCTTCGAGGCCCACCTTCGCCAGCTCCGCCGGGAGCCGCAGGCGCAGAAGGAATGCCGACGTCCGTGAAAGAGTCGAAGAGCCCGGGGTATACAGTGAGGCCCTTGCCCTCGACGATCCACGCGTCGGGCGGAATCGCGACTTCCTTGCCGATGGCCGTGATCACGCCATGCGCCATTACAACCGTGGCGTTTTCCATTGGCGGGCCTGAAACCGGGACGATCCTTGCTCCGCGGATGGCAAAGTACTTGGGCTCGCCTCCTTGTGCAAACATTTGCGGGGCGAGAGCGAGAGAAATAAGGAGAGTTGAGGCAAGCGCGAGTGCAAACAGGCACCGGCGCGCGACGACAGAACGCATGCAAGCTCCTTTTTGGGAATTGTTGGGAACCACGATCCCCCGACCGTCACTGGAATAGACGCATGAGGCTAGTCAGAAGTTGCGGAAGAGTCAAGGAGAGTGAGAGGAAAAAAAATCTGCTGGCAGAGAAGGGAGTAGCGGCCATCCCATCGAAGGGCCTGAACAATTCAAGAAAAACGGGAACAAATTCGACTCGCGTTTCGTTTCTTCTATTGCTTTCCCATAGGACCTGTGGCATCTTCGGTATGGGTTTCCCATAGGAGCGACGGGGAGAGCGATGGGCGATAAGGCAAGCGGCAAGAATGATGTGTGGCAAGGCACGCTGGCGCTTATGGTGCTGAAAACGCTTCAATCGATGGGCCCGCTCCACGGATACGGCATCGCACGGCGCATCGAGCAGACCAGCGGCGAAAAGTTGATTGTCAACTACGGAACCTTGTATCCGGCGTTGTTGAAGCTCGAACAGGAGGGCTACATCAGCTCCGAGTGGGGCTTCTCGGACAACAACCGGAAAGCGAAGTATTACAAGCTGACGCGCGCCGGGCGGAAGCAATTGAATAAGGAAGAGCGCGAATGGGAACAAACCACAGCGATCCTCGCGCGCTTCCTTGCGCCAGGCGAGGAGCGGCCCTAATCGGTGTTTGGGAGAGTGTTTATGAGGACTCTGCGGGCTTGGTTCACTCGATTGGCCGGAGTGTTCAGCGGACGGCGGCGGGAGCAAGAATTGACCGCGGAGCTGGAAAGCCACCTTCAATTGCACGTGGATGACAACCTGCGCGCGGGCATGTCGCCGGCGCAGGCCCGGCGGGATGCAATCATGAAACTTGGTGGAGTGGAGCAAACGAAGGAAGATTATCGCGAGCGCCGAAGTTTGCCACTGCTGGAAGTTTTCTTGCAAGACTTGCACTTCGGCGCGCGCATGCTGAGAAAAAATCCAGGGTTCACATTGGTGGCGGTACTCACGCTCGCTCTCGGCATCTCCGCCAACGCAACAATCTTCAGCTTCGTCAGCGCCGTACTCTACAAGCATCCTCCCGTATACGACTCCGACAAAGTGCTTGTCATTTATGGAACCTCCGTCGCCCGCGCCTGGGGCTCAAACTTGCATCCCATATCGGCGCCCAACTATTTCACGTGGAGACATGAGAATCGGATCTTCTCCGATCTGGCTGCGTTGGAGCCTTCTGTGAGCGTCAACCTCACTGGAAACGGCGAGCCGGAGCGCATCAGCGCGAATCGCGCCACGGCGAACTACTTTTCGGTGATCGGTGTCCCTCCTTTGCTGGGCCGCGCTTTCGCCTCGGGAGATGATCAGGCGGGGCAGGATCGCGTCGTCCTACTGGACTTTCGATTTTGGGAGCGAAAATTTGGATCCGATCCCAGTGTCGTCGGCAAAACGATTCGCCTCAATGGGGAGGAACACACAATCATCGGCGTCCTGCCGCAACAATTCCAGATCATGTCGTTCCGGTCGCTCGTATGGCTCCCGTTGGTCCTCGATGAGTCTCAGCAGAGTGCGGCGGCAAGGCAATCTCGATCTCTGTATCTCTTTGCGCGCCTCAAACCGGGCGTCACACTCGATCAAGCGCAGGCAAACATGCGAACCCTCGGCAGTCTCGCGTCTCAATCGTTTCCCGACACCGAGAACGGCTGGGGTGCCAATTGCGTGACGCTCCAGGAATATGGAATCCGCGACTTCAATGCCGGACCGGCTTTCGTCATTCTTCTTTCCGCTGTGGGTTTCGTTCTTCTGATTGCGTGCGCAAACATCGCAGGCCTGCTTCTCGCCCGGGCCACCGGGCGTGGCAAGGAAATGGCCGTTCGCATCGCCATCGGGGCGGGAAGACTGAGAATGGTACGCCAGTTAATGACGGAAGCTTTGCTCATTGCCGTGCTTGGTGCCCTCGCCGGACTGGGTCTCACGTTGGGCGGCACTCAACTCCTGCACGACGTCCTGTCCTTTAACGAAGCCATCAAAATGCTTGATATGCGCATTGACTGGCGTGTGCTCTCCTTCACCTCTGGGATCGCTGTGCTCTCGGCGCTTCTCTTTGGGCTCGCGCCCGCGCTGCGAGCGTGGGGGGTGGATGTCTTCCCCACCTTGAAAAACGACAACGCCAAGGTCTCCGCGGGAAAAGAGAGGAGCCGTGGGCGCGGTTTACTCGTAGCCGCCGAAGTGGCCATGGCTGTGATTCTCCTGACCGGTTCCGGCTTGCTAATTAAAGCGTTTGTTGAGGGACTGCATCGAAGCTTAGGTTTTCAGCCGGAGCATCTGCTCACCGCGCAGATTAGCTTGCCCAAGTCACGCTACAGGGAGCCGGCGAAACAAATCGGGTTCTACCGCCAACTCACCACTCGTCTCGAAGCCGCGCCCGGCGCCATTTCCGCTTCAGTCACATCTAGTCTGCCTGCTGCCGGCGCTGGATTTGTGAACTTTCTTGTCAAAGGCACGGAAAATCTCCCGACTTCGCAGCGGTCCCGTGCCCGATACTACGTCGTAAGTTCGCACTACTTCAGGACAATTGAAGTTCCCTTAGTCGCTGGAAGAGCCTTTGCAGAAACGGATGATGCCAATTCCCTTCCCGTAGCGCTAGTTAGCGAACAGTTTGCCGAGAGTTTTTTCCCAAAGGGCGATGCGCTTGGAAGCCAGATTCGCATCGACTCGGGCGATGGAGTCGCAAACGAATGGTGCCAAATCGTCGGAATTGTGCACGACGTGAAAGGTTGGCCGCTCAATTTCACCGACGATCCAGACATTTACGTGCCTCTCGCACAACACCCTGAAGGCGAGATGTCCGTACTCGTGCGCTCCGCGGGTGATGCGAACTCGCTCGCCCCGGGCCTACGCGAAGCAGTTTGGTCCCTCGATAGGGATCAGCCCATCGCCAATATCATTAGCATGCCTGGCCTTCTTGCAAACGAGTCTGCTCCTGACCTCATTTTCAGTGAGCTGATGACAGTTTTTGCCGCGCTCGCTGTTGTTCTCGCAGGCATTGGTATCTACGGCCTGATTGCTTTCACCGTTGGCCAGCGCAGCCAGGAAATTGGAATCCGGGTCGCGCTCGGGGCCGAAAAGAAAACCATTCTGCGGATGGTTCTTCGCGATGGATTGAAGCTCGCCGCTGCCGGAGCCTTCATCGGCATGCTTGGTTCATTCCTGCTTCCGCGACTATTCGAAGCCGCGTTGTACGATTTTCACGTTCGTGGAGGCTGGCTGTTCGTCCTCGTGCCGGGCATCATCGGCGCCGTTGCTTTGCTGGCTTGCTATGTCCCCGCGCGCCGCGCCGCTCGCGTCGATCCGATGGTTGCTCTACGATACGAATGATCTGTCGAACCTTCGCAGAGCCGCAATCGATCCGTCCAGAAATCTTAATAGGGAAACTGTGTCCGGTCGCTTTCCGCCAGCGGGACCAATTCCAGCATCCGCCCTGGTTACTGTTGCGGCTTTTTCTTTTTGAACAGCCCGCCAAGGGCGTTGATGGCGTCGGCAGGAGCTTTGCCAGCGTCCTTTGCGCCGGTAGCACTCAGCCCTCCAGCACAGCCCAATTGCGATTTGAGCAAGCCAGCAGCGAGGCCTCCGACATCTGGGATAAATTTCGGATCCGCGGTTGTACCTTGAATCTGGAAAGGCACTGTCGTGCCGCCTTTGCATCCGCCTCCGCCGCCGGTCGCGCTGCCTAAGAGACCGGCAACGCTGGATACGGGAGTGGCCGCTCCGCTAGCCGCACTCGCGAGAGTGGCGGCCATTTTGAAATCCAGATTGTTTTTGGAGTCGACCGTGCCGGCACCGGCGAGATTCCCGAGCGATGGAACGACGGCAACAATATTTTCCGCCCTCAATCCATCCGGCGCCATGTGAAGATTCGTCGTAAACTTCTCGATGTCCAAATCCTTGCCGGTCTTGATTCCTGCTAGAGACGCAACCGCAGTCAATTTCGAACCCAGATCGAATCCCGCAAGCTTTCCATTGAAGAGGCCAACGTTGCCTACTGTGATCAGCTTGTTCGTTGGGCCCGTGATATCCAGATCCGCGTTGAGGGTGCCGGCCTCAAGCGAGGCGCCCTTGGGTAAATGAATGCCGAGTGCCGGAAGAAACGCCTCGAGATCTTTCGCGGGCATGTCCTTGGCCTCGAGCTTCATTTTGACGGCGGTGGATTCCCCGGCCGAGTCATAGGTGCCGTTGAGGTGAGCGGCGGCGCCACCGATCTTGAGCGTCGAAGGATTCAGGACCCCGGTGTTTTTTCGCAAGTTGTATTTCGTATTGAAATCGACGGTGACAGGAACACCCGCGGGAGAGCCGCCGGCAATAAATAGAGCTTTGGAAATTTTTATGTTGCCGTTGGTTTCCGCTTCACCATTTTGCGAGGAGAGGTTGGCGTTGAGATCCACAAGGCCGCCAAGGCCGGCCGAAGCGTCCACAAATCCGGTTGACGCGAGATTCAGGGAGCTGACGTCGAGCTTGGCGTTGAGCGGCGTGAGAGATGCGTCCTGCTGGTCGATGGGGCCTGCTGCTCCATCGAGTTTGAATTTTCCGCCTGAAGGGAGGTCGGCGGTGACGGTCAGGGGGAACTTCGAGGTCATGGAAAAATTGGAAGCAACAATGTTGACGTGATCATAGGTGCTGCGCTTCTGAGAGCTGGTGGACCCCACGATGATGCGGCCGTCATTTAGCGTAAATTTCTGGACGGACAGATCGGCGGGGGCGCCGGAAGACTGCGTGGCTTGCTTCGGCTCGGACTTGGCAGCGGCTCCGCCGAGAGAAGAGTAGTTCCACTGGCCCGCCGGATTGTGAAGGAGAGTAACTTCCGGACTCTCGATTGTGATGCCGGTGACATTCAGAGTCTTGCTGAAGATGAGAGGAAAAATCTCGACGCCGACCTTCAGTGATTTGGCGGTGAGGAATGGCGACGGGCTGAACTTGGGATCGTCTCCAACGGAAAGACTCTCGGCGGAAAGTGACCCGCTAAACAACGACAGACTCAGGTTGCCAAATTTGACCGCGCGGCCGAGAACCTGCGAAGCCTTTTCTTCAATTGTGGGACGGAACTTGTCCACCGGAATCAGAAACGGTGTTACCACTACGAGGACAATCAGGACGACGACAACGATGGCGATGATGCGAAGTGTGCGGCTCATGACTTTCTCCAGTTCGGTAGGATGTACGACGGATTGGGCGCGCGGAAGTAATGGTAGCACGGGGCGATGCGTATCAATGAGTGCATGCTAAGATTGCAGGGATGCGCTCTCCGATCCAAGCCTTGCTCGCCGCCGCGATAGCCCTCTTTTTTTGCAGCGACGCGGCGGGGCATCAGAATCCGGATAGGGCGAGTCTCCCCGATTCTCCTGCACCGAGGCAGGACCAGGACATGTCTGCGCATAAAAAGCAGAAAAACATCTGGCAGTCGCCCATTGGCCTGGTCGCTAGAAAATCGTATTTTTATCCGGAGTTGGCTGCCACTAAGGGCCCGTTGAGCTCCACGCAGAAATTTGAGCTGTTCCTGGACAAAAGCATATCTCCTCCTCAAATTCTCAGTTCAGCGGCCGGAGCGGGCATCAGCGAAGCGCGCGGGACTTTCGCAGGCTACGGTCAGGGCGGCGAAGGCTTCGGCAAAAGGTTTGGCGCCTCCATGGCCAGTGGCGCGTCCAGCCATTTTTTTGGGACATTTTTATTGCCCGCTATTCTGCATGACGATCCACGGTATTTCGTGCGATTAAACGGCGGCTTCAAACTGCGCGCCGCCCACGCCCTCCGGCGCGTGTTCGTCATTCCGACGGATGCGGGCAACGAACATTTCAACTGGCCGGGAACGTTGGGCCCGATGGCAGCCGAAGGGCTTGCGAACTTGTATCTCCCAGACTCGGAACGAACCCTGGGAAAAACCTTCGAGCGCTATGGCGTGCGAGTCGGATTTGGCGCGGTGAACAACCTATTGAAAGAATACTGGCCGACGATTTTTAAAAATCTGCGAATTGCAAAAGTAGCTCCCGGACTGCAGCCATGATCTGCGGATTTTTCATCCGGCTGAGCCCGGGCCCGGCGGCAGTTGTTCTGGCGGTGGAAGGAAGCAATTCAGCGCGGCAGCTTCAGAACATATTACAATGTGGGTGAGCGGGGCTGTAGCTCAGATGGATAGAGCAACGGTTTCCTAAACCGTTTGTCGGGAGTTCGAATCTCCCCAGCCCCACCAGCCTCGTCCCGCTTCTACTTTCCTTTGCGCCTCTCGGCGACCTTACACGAGGCTTGACATGTGCTCCACATGATTGTATGTTCAGCACATGTCCAAGATGATTCAGGTTCGCAATGTGCCGGACGGCGTGCATCGCACGCTGAAAGCTCAGGCCGCCGTAGCCGGGATGTCGCTTTCTGATTTCATTTTGGCGGAGATTCGCAACCTAGCCCAGCGGCCCACGGTCGCGGAACTGCGCGAACGCTTGCGCCAACGCTCGCGGATTGCAGACCCCCTATCCGCGGCAGAAGCCGTGCGCCGCGAGCGGGATGCGCGGTGATTGTTCTGGATGCTTCCGCCGCAATTGAGTGGCTTTTTCAGTCGCCCGTCGGAAGGAAGATCGATCGCCGAATGTTTGGTGCTTCGGAGTCGCTCCACGCTCCTCATCTCATCGACGTCGAAGTGGCTCAGGTGTTGCGGCGTTATGTTCGGGAAAAGACGATTACCGCCCAGCGAGGCCAGGAAGCGCTCGAGGATCTGCGCGACCTGCCGCTCAGCCGCTATCCGCATGATTTCCTTATTCCTCGCATTTGGGAACTCCGGGCAACACTCACGGCTTATGATGCAGTATACGTGGCGCTCGCTGAGTTACTCGGCGCCACGCTCTTGACCTGCGACAGCAAGATCGCTGCCGCGCCGGATCATGACGCTAAGGTGGTGGTGGTGGTATAAGGCGATGACCGGATGCTGCGGCCACCTCCCGACACGCAGTTGAGTCTGCTCGGGAATTACGGATTAAGAGTTCTAAGATCGTCAACTAGGGCCCACCAGAATTGCCATTCCTCTCCGAAAAATCGGAAACTCCGCCGGTGCGAAGTTTCAGAATTGTGTTCCGCGTTTCGGCGAAAGTGGGAGAATGCGGCTTGCAGAACTCCTGGTTCAGCTGATGCGAACATTCTGTGGCTGATCCGCCAGTGAAAAGGTGAGGCGCAGCGGGGCTTATTATGAATGAAGCGCTGAACGTCCACAGACTGCAGTTCGCGTTCACCATAACCTTCCACTACATTTTTCCACAGCTGACGATGGGGCTCGCGCTCCTGCTTGTCTACTTGAAGACCAAAGCGCTTCGAACGAGCGACGAGCACTACAACCGCGCCGCGCAGTTCTGGGCTCGCATCTTCGGAATCAATTTTGCGATCGGTGTGGTCACTGGAATTCCCATGGAATTCCAGTTCGGCACGAACTGGGCGGAGTTTTCCAAAACGGCGGGCGGCGTCATCGGGCAAACACTGGCCATGGAAGGCGTGTTCTCCTTTTTTCTCGAATCGAGTTTTCTCGGCTTGTTCCTGTTTGGCGAAAAAAAGTTGGGGCGAATCGGTCATTGGTGGGCCGCATTTCTTGTCTGGCTGGGTTCATGGCTCTCGGGATATCTGATTGTGGCGACCGACGCATGGATGCAACATCCCTCCGCATACCGATTGGAGGCCAACGGCACAATCGTGCTCGCCAGTTTCTGGGGGCTGGTATTCAACAAGTGGGCGTTTTGGCAGTACGCGCACACCATGCTCGGGGCTGTGCAAACGGGTTGTTTTGTCATGGCGGCTGTCGGCGCGCTCTACCTTTTGACGACCAGGCATGAAACCTATGGGCGGACATTTGTGAAGGCTGGCGTACTTGTCGGAGTCATTGCTTCGCTCTTGCAACTTTTTCCTACAGGCGACGCCCAGGGAAAAATGATCGCCGAAAATCAGCCGGTGACTCTCGCGGCGATGGAAGGACTCTTTGAATCGGAGAGCGGTGCGCCCCTGGCAATCCTTGGACAGCCGGATGTCCCCGGCCGCAAGCTGGACAATCCTCTGCTAGTGCCCCAGATGCTCAGCTTTCTTACCTACAAGGAATGGAGCGCGAAGATTCGCGGACTCGGCGCGTTTCCTGAAGCGGATTGGCCCGACCAGATTGCCTTGCTCTATTACAGTTATCACATGATGGTGGGACTGGGCACGATTTTTATCGCCGTAATGCTTGTCGCGGCATTCTTGTATTTCCGAGGGAAGCTGTTTGCGTCTCGCTGGATGCTTTGGATTTTAATGCTTTGCGTGCCGCTGCCATATATCGCAAACACGGCGGGATGGATGACCGCGGAACTGGGCCGGCAACCGTGGTTGATCTATGGACTTATGCGCACGTCGCGCGGCATCTCGCCGCGGGTGGGCGCCGGCAACGCCTGGTTCACACTGATTGGATTCATGGGAATCTACACGGTGCTGGGAATCCTCTGGCTCTTCCTTATCTATCGCGAAATAGAGACGGGCCCGGGGCCCGGCGATCAGGACTCGCGAAAGGAAGCGAGAGTCTCGATAGCGGCGGATTGAGGAGGACGAGATGGCAACGCTCTGGTTCTGCCTCGTGGCGCTGATGATTGCGATGTACGTGCTGCTGGACGGATTTGACCTGGGAGCGGGCGCAATTCATCTGCTGATTGCCAGGACCGATGTCGAACGGCGGCAGATTCTTGCGAGCATCGGACCGGTGTGGGATGGAAACGAGGTATGGCTGCTCGCTGCGGGAGGTACGCTGTACTTTGCTTTTCCGGTGTTATACGCCAGCGGCTTCAGCGGATTTTATCTTCCGTTGACCATAGTATTGTGGCTCCTGATCCTGCGCGGAACCTCCATCGAGTTTCGCAATCATGTAAAGAGCGCCGTGTGGGATCCGTTGTGGGATTTCCTTTTTTGCGCTTCGAGTTTGTTGTTGGCCGTGTTTTACGGCGCGGCACTGGCAAATGTCGTTCGCGGCGTGCCGCTCGATAGCAGCCAGTATTTCTTTGAGCCGCTTTGGACGGATTTTCGCCTTGGCGACCAGACCGGAATCCTGGACTGGTACACGATTCTCGTGGGCGTCCTGGCATTGCTGGCACTCGCAATGCACGGTGCGCTGTGGTTGCAAATGAAGACCAGCGGACCCCTGAACGAACGCGCGCAGAAACTTGCCGGCCGCGTTTGGTGGGGCGTAGTCCTGCTGACGGCCGTCGTAACGGCGGTCACTTTTCAGGTGCAACCGCAGGTGAAGGAGAATTTTGTCACCTGGCCTTGGGGACTCGTCTTGCCGCTGCTTGCCGTGGCGGGCCTCGCGGGTGTGGTGTTCGAACTGCACAAACGCGCCGAGCGCAAGGCCTTTCTTGCTTCCTGCCTGTATCTCGTCGGCATGCTGACAAGCGTGGTGTTTGGCCTGTATCCGATGGTTTTGCCCGCGCGGAATCCCGTCTATTCGCTCACCGTGGAAGGCGCGAAGGCCGGCGCATACGGACTCAAGGTCGGACTCGTATGGTGGACCATCGGCATGATTTTGGCTGCTGGGTATTTCACTTACGTGTACCGTTCGTTCGCCGGGAAAGTGGAAGTTGGCAGCGATTCAAACGGCCACGGGTACTAGTGGCAGAAGAAGCGACACCAGAACGGTCGCTCAATCAATGCAATGCAAGTTGACGGTTGAGATTCGCCAGCGTAGCGTGGACTAAAGAATCTGAAAAGAATGAAGGACACGAATCCAGTGCGTGCACGCCGCGTTCATGCAAATGCCCTCGCGCTTGTCACTGTTCTCGCTTTGCTGGTCGCGCCGGTGTGCGCACCGATTTGCGCGGCGAGAGCTTGCTCTTCGCGCGCGATTGACCAAACGTGCCACGAGATGGCCGGTGTAAGCACGCAGAGTGGCGATCGTCTCATTGCTCCCCCGAAGTCCTGCGGAGCTGTGGAACTTTATGCAGTCCTTGTAGATACGGGCGAGCGCTCTACACCGTCACAGGAATTGAGAAACGTTCCGCCGCACTTGATTGCCAGCGACCACAGTGACGTGAGCCTCGGCCCCTTGGATGCACATCCGGACGGATGGCCGTTGCATCGAGGCCCGCTAGGATGGGTGGATTCCCCGCAGTTGCCGATGATTCTGCGAATTTGAAGTTATCCTGTAACTCCTCCCAGCTATCAAACTTTATTTGTGTCAAGACTCGCTCATAGTTGGTCTGCGAGACGCAGGAACTGCGGCCACCAGGAAGAGATGCCTGACTTGAACTCCGGACAGGACGAGATTCTGACTGAATTTGCGGAGCGGTCAACCACTCACACAATTTGAATCGCCATTGGGGAGGCAAGCATGAGCGGCACGAGAAGAAGATTTTTTCAGGACGCGGCGTTTTTCGGCGCGGGATTCTTGGGACTCGCGGAAGGATTGCGGGCCGGCACGACGGCCAGTGACGGGCAGACGGCGCGGGAAATGGAGCAAGGACGTCATCACAGTCCCTACGGGCGCCACAAGAAGAAAGACGTCGTGCCCGCCGGGCCCGATCCGTTCTTGCCGATGGTAACGCCTGATTTGAACGACTTGCCTTACCAACTGGACGGCGGCGTGAAAGTTTTCAATTTGATTGCGGAGCCAGTGAAGCGAAAAATCGCCCCGTTCAAAACCATCGAAGCGTGGGGATACAACGGCAGCCTCCCTGGCCCGACGATTCAGGTGCAGCAAGGCGACCGCCTCCGCATCATCTTCGAGAACAAATTGCCGGAGTCCACTTCAATTCACTGGCATGGCCTCGAAGTTCCCATCGAGCAGGACGGCGTGCCGTGGATTTCTCAGAAGCCTATCGCCCCGGGCGAAAAGTACGTCTACGAATTCACGGTGCACCAGGAAGGAACATTTTTTTACCACTCGCATGGCGCAATGCAGGAAATGATGGGAATGATCGGATTTCTCGTTGCACATCCGGAACGCAGCTATAAGCCCCGCGCCGACCATGATTTCGGATTGATCTTGCAGGAGTGGGCGGTCCTGCCCAACAACCTCGTTCCGAACACTGCGGCAATGGAATACAACTGGCTGACCTTTAACGGAGTTTCCGCGCCGGCGATCACGCCGATGATTGCGCGCCTGGGAAGCCGCGTGCGTCTGCGCATCATCAACATGGGTATGGATCACCATCCAATCCACCTGCACGGGAATCAGTTCGTCATGACCGGGACGGAAGGAGGTCGCGCGCCGGAATCGACCTGGTATCCGATGAATACAGTCCTCGTGGGAGTCGCGCAGGCTCGGGTGGTGGAGTTCGACGCGAAGTATCCCGGCTCCTGGATGCTTCATTGCCACCTGCCTCACCACATGATGAACAGCATGATGGATCTCCTGCGCGACCGCGCGATCGAGACGGCAAGCCAGACCGATGCACAAGCCCTGAGTCAGATGGAGACGCTGGCAAAAAGCGTTCCGTTCGAACATGTCCATCACTCGCCGATCGCACAGGAGGCGAATAGCGTGCCCGGCTTTCCACAGGATGCGTTTATGGAGATGGGCATGGACGACGCCGTCTCGAAACCGGAAACACATGGCCTGCCGCAGAACTGGAGCGCGGGAATGATGGGAATGATGACGCTGGTGCGCGTTCTACCAGATCAAGAGTACGAGCAGATGATGCAGCGGATTCGACACGCAAGACTTGAGGAAGGTCAGGAGCGAAAACATGAGTCGTAATCTCGGACGAGAGAAATCTTCCACGCGAAGATTGCGGAGAACACAGAAACTCGGACTACGCACGGGGAAGAATTTCCTTTTCTGGCTGGCGACGACGCTCGCGGAAGCGTTGCTCTTTGCGTGTGTGGGATGGGCGCAGGGGGGCGCTGCGGTTCAGCAGTCCGCGCCTACCCCGGGCTCTGCCATGCAAGAAAAGATGCAGCACGAGCACGGTCACATTTCCGCAGTGGAGCCGGAGTATCCGCAGATGGGGCGCTCGCAGGCCCTTGCGGGAGAGCGAGCAGTCACTCTCGAGCAGGCAGAAAAATTGGCGCACGAAACAAATCCCACGTTGCGCCAAGCGGAGGCGGAAATTCGAGCGGCTAAAGCCCGCCAGGAGCAGGCGCGCCTTTACCCGAACCCGTCCGTGGGCTATACCGGGGATGAGATACGTGGCGGTTCGGTGGGCGGAGGCAAGCAGGGTTTCTTTGTGCAGCAGGTCATTATCACAGGCGGGAAATTGGGAAAGAGTCGGGAAGTCTTCGGAAAAGAGGCCAGGCTGGCGGAAATCGAGGCGGAGGAGCAGCGGACACGCGTGGAAACGGCTGTGAAGATAGCCTTCCTTCGCGTGCTGGCCGCGCAGGAATGGCTCGGTGCTCGTCGTGACTTGGCAAGGATTGCCGAGAACGCGGCTCAAACACAGCGCGAGTTGATGAATACCGGCCAGGCCGACGAATCCGAAGTCCTCGATGCGGAGGTAGAAGCGGCGCGGATGCGCACGGCCGCGCTCATGCGGGAAAACACGCTGCGTGAGGAATGGCGTTCGCTTTGTGCCGTGATCGGACAGCCGGATTTGCCTCTTGCGACCGTGGCCGGTGATCTGGAAAGAGGCTGGCCGGAATTAAATGAGGAAGAGGCCGTCGATGCCATCGCGAAGCGGAGTCCTGCCGTTCAGATTGCGCAGGCCGCAACGGGGCGCGCGGAAGCGATACTTGCGCGGGCGAAGAGCGAACCGATCCCGGATATACGAATCCGCGGCGGACTGGAGTACAACCACGAAACCTTGGGAAGCGCGCCCTTCGCGAAGGGCTGGGAAGGATTAGCAGAAGCAAGTGTGGAAATACCGCTCTTCAACCGCAATCAGGGGAACATCGAAGCGGCACAGGCGGACCTGGACCGCTCCCGGCAAGAGAATACGCGTGTGGCCCTCACGCTTCGAGAGCGCGCTGCCACCGTAGTCGATGAATATGCGAATGCGAAGCTCATGGCGGCGGAGTACCGCGACGAAATTCTGCCGCGCGCCAAAAAAGCGTACGGCCTTCTGGTGCAGAAGTACGGCCAGATGCTTGCGTCTTATCCTCGTGTGCTGGAGTCGCAGCGCAAACTCTACGATCTGCAAATCGAATATATCGCCGCGCTGCAGGGGGTTTGGACCAACGGCCTGGCCTTGCAAGGCTTTTTGCTCACAGACGGGCTCGAGGCCCCGGCGCGTCCGGGCGAGGTCGATCTCCCCATCCGGGAAACCAATGTGCCAATGCCAGAACGGAGCATGGCTCCGGGCGAAGGCGCGCCTCGGCCCTAGCGAAGGGATCATTGCATGGGCATCCATGGGCGACTCGATTGATTCGAGGGCTCGCCACTTGTCGAGTGCGAAACACTGGTACCCTGGTTAGATTGACCGATTGAAAATTTGATGGGTACTGTGAAAGGTGGAGCGCCCGGGTGTCAGCAAACGTGTATCCGGGGGCTCGCTAACCATGCGGTAGTCGAATATGGCGGGTGGCTGAGAGGCGCGCCAGAGGTTGATTCCTTCTGCGCTGTGGCAAGAAACCTGTATTCAACTATCTCGTTGAATACGCCGGGCTGGCTCCAAAGAAGCCGTGGTCGGAAAGTTGATGAGGGCGATGGCAACTGATTTAAAAGCGGGACGTTACGAGATCACGGGCGAACTGGGCCGCGGCGCCATGGGTGTGGTTTATAAGGCTACGGACCCAGTGATTGGCCGAACAGTCGCTGTAAAGACGATCAAGTTGAGCGAAGAAGGTACGGGGATGTCGCGCCCGGAGCTGCTCAACCGATTCCAGACGGAGGCCCGTGCGGCTGGCCTGCTGACCCACCCAAACATTGTGGTCGTATTCGACGCCGGCGAAGAGGACGGTCTGTACTACATCACGATGGAGTTGGTGGAAGGCAGGAGCTTGCAAGCGCACTTGGACGGCGGCCAGGCGTTCGCGCTCCCCCGAGTTCTGCGCATTATGGAGCAGGCCTGCAGCGCCCTGCAATTTGCCCACGAGCGCAACGTGGTCCACCGGGACATCAAACCGGCAAATATCATGCTCACGGCGGACGACACCGTGAAGATCACCGACTTCGGCACGGCAAAAATACTTCAGTTCGGCACTATGCAACAGACCGCCCACGTGATGGGCACTCCAAGTTACATGTCTCCGGAACAGGTGAAAGGCCGGGCCGTGGACGGACGGAGCGATATATTTTCTCTGGGCGTGCTCCTCTACGAGATGGTGACCGGCGAAAAGCCCTTCCCCGGACAGAACATCACCACCGTCATCTACAAGATCGTGAACGAAGAGCCTGTTCCGCCGAAGCAGATTGACCCCTCGATTCATGCAGGGATTAGCGCGGTGGTAATGAAGGCGCTAGCCAAGGAGCCCGAGGCGCGCTATCAGAGCTGCAGGGAAATGTTGGAGGACTTGCGGAATTATCGCAGTGTCGCACAAGGCAGCCCGGACAAGACCATGGTTGTGAGCAACCAGGGCGCGCCGAACGCGACACTTCCACTCGCCGGGATGGGTGTGGGGGCTCAAGGCAGCCGGCAAACGTATGTAGAAGATCCCATGACCGTTGCGACGACCCGGTCGCTGAATGCGCGCGCTTCCAGTCCCATGCAGACGCCCGCCGTGCGCCGCACCGGGGCCATCGCGCCTCTGAAAACGGAAGAACCAAAGAAGAAGAGCGTCATCGGAAGTATTTTCATCGCGCTGATTCTTCTCGGAGTGATCGCCTACGGCGTTCAGAAACTCCGGCCGGTGATTGAAGACGCGAGAAAAATCAATGCGGCACAAAAATCGCCCGACAACGATTCTTCAACTGCCCCGGCCTCGACTCCTACGAATAACGCAGCAACCAATCCTCAAACGACTACGGCCGCACTGCAACCATCAGATCCGGCAAACCCGGACCCCGTATCCTCAGAAAAAAAGTCCGTGGAACCGGGCGCAGAAAAGCCCGCCCCCAAACGAAGCGAGTTGGTCGTAAGTCCGCAAGCAGCCGAGTACAAAGGGCGAATTGAAGAAGCCATCTCCGAAAAAGGCTTGGCGGGGCGGGCCAGAGTGCAGGCCATCGGAAACACACTCGTTCTCGCGGGCAAACTGCATCCCGCGGAACACGGCGCGTTGCTCAAATTTCTTCGAAATGCCCCCGCGAATGTCCGGGTCGTGGATCACATCGAGTTCGAGGACACGCCCATTGCTGATAAGGGACATGGAACGGACGGCGGACATCCTGTTCCGCCTGTCGGCCAGGGCGCGATCCATGTTGTCTCCGACCTGATTGGCGCGACCGCAAAACTGCGCGGCTCCTCTGGCCAGGTTGTGAATCAATGCCAGACTCCGTGCAGCTTCAATGATCTTGCTCCCGCGCAATATAGCCTGGAGGTGGAGAAGGCGGGCTATCAGCCGATGCAGACAGCGCTGCAGGTTAAGCCGGGGAGTGTGATCGATCAGAAGGTCACGCTCGAATCTCTCTTGAAAGGTTTGTACCTGACGAGCAATCCGCCTGGAGCGGACGTTTTCATAAATGGAGCAAAACAATCCGGGCAGACTCCCGTAACGCTGCCCCTCGCGCCAGGGCAATACAATCTGGTGGTGCGGCTGCCGGGGTACGAAGCCTACGCCGGTAATGTGCAGGTCAAGGACAATATCCAGACGCAACTTGCAGTCGAGCTGAACGCCAGAATCGCCTGGGCGCAAGTGGACACGACTCCAAAAGGTGCGGAAATCTTCGTGGACGGCACGACCACGGGCCAGACTACACCCGCCCGCGTGCAAATGCCCGCGGGGTTGCATACCCTCATTATCAGGCTTCCCGGCTATCAGCAGGTGAAGCGAACAGTACAGGCAAGCGAAGGCGGGACAGTCAACCTCCAGGAAACGTTGAAGCCAAGGTAGGACCTCGTAGCTCTCCTCCACTCCCTATTCCCCATTCGAACGAACCGTAGAGCATTCCGGCGAGCATTTATAGGGTGGCTCTCGCGTACTTACTACGTAACAATTTGTAACATTCTGCGAGGGCTCGTTTTAAGACGAAACAACTAAACTGCTAAAAATAAAGACTTTATCCAACGTTATTCGGGGCAGGTAGCGTGCTTGCAGTATAGCTAAGGGTACCCTGCCCTCTCGCGCAGTTCTAGAGATCGGCACGGCCCAGGTCCCATCCAGGTAGTAGGTATGGCGGGTTGAGAGAGCAAAGAAGAAGCAAGTGGGGATAAATTTGGTGCTTCGGGCCATCATTCCGATGGAGGAACAGCACAAGGCTGCTGGGTCGCATCCATACGCGAAGCCACCGGAAAGAAAGGCGTCGCGGCCGCTTTCGGGCGGCGCTCCCGAACTCCCTGCCTCGACTCTGGACGCCCGGACGGCGGGCCTGGTTCACTCACTGCGGTGCCTTCATTTGCTGTTCCGATCCGAGAGACTCTACGAAAGAAATCATCCCCGGCGGCTTCAAAGTTTGGACGCCTCGTACGAGGCCTTGCGGGATTTTGCCAGCGCCCTGAATGGTATTGAAGTTCACATTGAGCGAGGCGGGCTGGTCGTGCCGAAGCTAAGTGACGCGCACCTTCCCGATGCGCGGGGCGAAATGCAGTCGCTCGCGCTCGATTTGCAACGCGCGGGCATCCATTCTTTAGCAATCGCCAGGCAGTTTCATGTAGGCGAACTGGACACTCTCGCCCAACTCTTCAAGGCATCGTTGCTAAGATCAGAGGAATCTATAAAGCGTGGAGGCAGCGCTTGGTGGTCGGCGCGGTTGCTGGAAAATCGCGTGGAGGGGATTTCCATTAACACCCAAACAGAGCGGAAAGTGGACACGGTGCTCGCCAGCCTTATGGGCGCGCTCGTGGCCTACGGTGGAAACTCGCCGCGCGCGGAAAACGATGCTCCCATACTTCCCCCGGAGATTGACGATCTTGCCGGAGCGCTCCGTCTGATCGGCCGGTTGACGCCGCCTCTCGAGGCGGCTCGCGGGCTATCGCCGGAAGAGGCCGCGCGCGCCATACACGGGGCCATGGAGGATGCCAGCCGCGAAACGGTTCGTATGCTCCTCAGTTCGATTTCCCAGTATTCGCCGCGCGAAGGCGAGCGGCCGCAACCCTACCTTCTGCGTCTCTCCGAAAGCCTGATTCTTGAATCCATGGGCGCGGAGTTTTCCGCCGGCACGCTTGCGCCCGCCGCTGTACGCCACACCTTTAATCGCCTCTGCGACGTGTTGGTTTCTTCGGGCGGGTATACCGGTCCGCACGCTTCGCAGCACTTGTCCTTGCTGGCAACCACCTGGGCCACCGACACCCATAGGGAACAGATTGTCGAGAAATTCTGGCTCGAACTGCCGCCTCGGGAAAAGTCCGTCGTGCTGAAGGGGCCGGAAGTTTGGTGCGTGCCGGTGATCGCGCTGAAGCGCACTCTTGGGCAACTCGCGGAGGCCGGAGCCGATGCTCCGCGGCGCGAGGCACGAAACATTCTCCTGAACTATTCGCGGCGCGTTGAGAACCAGAACGCTTCGGCAAGACGTGCGGTAGCGGCCGGCCTGAACGAAATGACTCCGATCATCGAATCCCTCTGGCCCAATCAGTTGCCCGAGGATTTGAGCCGCGGAACGATGAAAGCTCTGGAAAGGGAAACCATTCCAGAAACCGCTGCGCTGCTTGCGGCTTTTCTCGAAACGCTGGGAAGGGTCGCTGTGATTCGCGGCGACTATTCGGGATTCGAGAACATTTTGATTGGCCTGGAGCGTGCGCCGAAAGACACGGAACACGATCACCTGTCGGCGCTGGCCCACCGCCTCGTCGCGCAGGACCGGTGGATGCTCTTAGTGGATGCTGCTCTGGCCAACCGTCCTCTAGACCCAGTCTTGCCGCGGCTCTTACAGCGCGACCCGGAGAGGTTGCTGGACCGGATGACGCTGCTGCTGACCGAGCCTCGCGGCGCGGAGATGGTGGCCCCCATGGCGCGGCTGCTGCGGGCGATCGGCGTGCCGGTTCTGAATCTTCTAGAGACGCGCCTTTATGAAGCGCGCAGACAACGCGTTAGCGCGGCGATCAAGCTGCTTGCGGCCGCCGACCCGGAGCGTCTGCTTCGCGGCCTCGCACGTGCCCTGGCGAGTTGGGAATGGAATTTGCAGGATCTGGCGATCAGCGAACTTTCCCGGCCGGCGAATGTGGCTTCCGGGCAAAGCGCTGCATTCGTTTTTTCCGCAGTTCTGGCGGACGCCCATCCCCTCGTCGTCCCCATGATGATTGATCAGATTGGACTGGCTCAGGAAAACACCGCCGTGCCGCAATTGATGGAAATTGCCGCGGGAGAGCATGAACTGCTGCGCGACCTCTTCGTGCGTATCAAGGCCATCGAAGCGCTCGGGCGGATGCGGGCCATCGAAGCCGCGGAAATGCTGCGCATGCTGGCGGAAGGCCGCGAAGGGCTTGCCTTTGCTGAACCATCAGGACTACGCGCTGCGGCCGAAGACGCGCTGGCGATGATTGAAAACAGGCCGTCCTCGGGAAAAGCGCGAGCGGCGTTCGAATCTGCCAGCCAGACTAACGGAAGCTTTGTCGTGCCGCGAAGGTATGTGCGGGTTCCTCTGGAATCGCCGTTGCGAGCGCAGATTGATGGATCCCAGGCGATGCTCGCTCGCGTGAAAACGATCAGCCTGGGCGGCGCATACCTCGAGTCTCCAAAGAAACTCTCCGTCGGAGACTCCATCAAGTTGGAAGTCCGCTCCGGACTGCGCAAGATTCACTTCACCGCGGTAGTGCGAAACGTTGGTCCTGACGGAGGCGGCGTCGAGTTTGTGCACATGCAGGATGAAGATCGAGAAAAACTGCGCAAGCTGGTGCAACGCCACTTGCAGTTCTAGGCCAAGTCACTGTCCGTTCATCCGATCTTGGCATTCGGTTTTACAGCCTCCATACCCCCTCAGACACACTGATTTCCCGTCGAATGGAAGCCCTTTGCTGTTTAGGTTGCGGTTAAGGACCGCGATTGGTAAGTTCTTGTTGAAATCAACTGTCTCTTGAAGTAAAAGCCGTGTATTCAATTCTGTAGCCATCATTCGGCGGTAAGTTCCGCATCCGCCAGGGGTAGCGGAAGTTTGACAGGGTTTCACGAGGAGGATTCAGATGCAGCGACGTCATGGTGTGTTTGCGTGGATCACGCTGTGCATGTTCGTGCTCGGATGCGCCGGACTCACCGAAGCGCAAGTAAATACGGGCGCGCTTTCCGGCGTGATAACCGACCCGCAAGGGCTTGCCGTGAGGGGCGCGAAGTTAACACTCACCAATGCGGGCACCGGTGCGGAACGCGCCGTGGAAAGCGACGAAGCCGGCCGTTATAGGGTCGTCGGCCTGTCTCCCGGAAAATACAAACTAAGCGTTGATGGCGGAGCGAGTTTTTCGGTTTACCAGAACGATTCCGTCGTAGTGACGGTGGGGTCGGACGCCACCTTCGACGTTCGGCTTGAACTGAAGGGCATGCAGCAGAGCGTCACCGTAACCACCGAAACCTCTGCTATCGAAACCACGAAGACTGACGTCTCGCAAACCGTGGGAGAGCAGCGCATCAACAACCTGCCAATCAATGGACGCAACTACATCAACTTCACGTTGACCAATTCCCAGGTGAACCGGGATGTCGCACCCACCATCGGTCCAGCTCCGACCAGCGGCCTGAATTTCGGAGGGCAGCGTGCTCGCTCCAACGAGGTGAGCGTGGACGGCGCGGACGCCGTGGATAACTCCATCAACGGGATACGCGCAACCGTTTCCCAGGAAGCGGTTCAGGAGTTTCAGCTGATTCTTGGCGACTACAATGCAGAGTATGGCCGGGCCACCGGCGGCGTCGTCAACATTGTTACTAAAAGCGGCGGAAATGAATTTCATGGCGACATCTTCGGCTATTTCCGGAACAAAGCCTTTCAAGCGCGCAATGCATTTTCCGGCCAGGTGGATCCCACAACAGGGACCCTTGATCCCACAAAACAGGCTTACACCCGCGTCCAAGCGGGACTGACACTAGGAGGCGCGCTTAAGAAAGACAAAACGTTTTACTTTTTTTCTTATGAGGACACCCTCCGCGAAGAAACTGGATTCTCAAGCATCGGGCTGGCGCAAGGAGGGGGCGGTCCTTGGGGAATGATTAATGTGCCGCTGCCGACTCCCGGAGGAGTCGCAAATGTTCAACTGACTCCTTCGCAAGCCGCTTCCGTCAGTACTCTGCTCAACTCGGGTATCCTTCCGTTCCAGCAACTTGCTGTGTCTTACGGCCTTCTTATGGGGTCCGCATCCAGCGTGGCGCTGAACCGGCTTGATTTTGGCGCGGTCGCGACGAGTTTCGGCTTAAATCCCGGACCGGGGGCGCACTTTCCTGTGCCAGTTACCTGCCCGGTTGGCGTCACGATTGGAACCGTCGCTTGTCCCTCGACCCCGATTGCCCCGGGCTTCAATTATGCGTTCGGCATGGTAGCGCTCCCTCAGTCGTATCAAGCGCTCAACCAACTCCGGGGAAACTTCCCCGTTACGGAAAAGACCAGCCTCTGGTCGCTGCGGCTGGACCAGAAATGGAGCAGCCAGAATAATTCTTTCCTGCGCGTCGGTGTCTCGCCGTCCCTCGTCACCGGAATCGAGTCCACGGCGCAGAACCAGACCTTCGGAGAGAACGCGGGGTCGCGCACGGGCTTGAATCAGTCGCGCGACCTCGACATCGTCTTCCAGCACGACACGATATTGAGTGCCACTGGCTTCAACGAATTCCGGGCGCAGGTGGCTCGCCGGGGTTTGCATTTTGGATTTTCCCAGCTGCCTGGCGGAAGCAATATTGGCGTGAACATTCCGGGGTTCGCGTATTTTGGACGCGAGCCGTACTCGACGGTGGACCGCATCGAGCGGCGCTTCGAATTCACCGACCACGTGAGCCTCATCCGCGGAAATCACACCTTCAAGATGGGTGGGGATTACAACCTCATCCAGTTGAGGTCCGGCAAGGCGCAGATCTTCGAGTTAGATTATGGCGGCGTCGTCAATTTCGGCGGTTTAGCAACTTCAACGGTGACGGGCGGCGCGTTTCCCGACTCCGTGACCCTGCCAAGCGGGCAGGTCGTCCAACTCTTCGGAACCACCGGCCTGCAGTCCTATGGGCTGGGAATCCCCACTACCTACATTCAAGGCATCGGCCAGTCGAACCAGCCGTTCGATAATTTCCCGATCGGACTATTTTTCCAGGACAGTTGGCGCGCGAATCGGCACCTGACATTCAACTATGGAGTGCGCTACGACGTGGAAATCACGCCGCTGTTTTCGCCGCTGAACGCGTTCAACGGAGCGGCAGAAAAAGCACTAGGAGTGCAGGAAGGAATTCCGCGCGACTATAACAACGTGGCTCCTCGCTTCGGCGTCGCGTGGGACCCGAAGGGGGACGGAAAGACCGTGATACGGGCAGGCTTCGGCCTGTTCTATGATCATCCTTTGCTGGCAATTGCTTTTGATTCCGCGACCGCGGATGGCGGCCGCTCGGTTCAGCTGATTACTGCGGGAGGAGGCTCTTCGGCTTGCGGGGTGCTTCCTCTGGGATCGTCGCCGCCTGGATACCCGACTTGTGGTTCAAGCGTCACCGGTAATGCTCTGGACGGGCCGACCAATCTGAACGGCTCGACGCTTTTCCAGGGTGCTCTGAATCAGCTGCCGAACATGTTCTACCTGCCAAATCAGCAGAGATTTGATCCGCTCGCGGCCGGTTCGCTCTTTGCAAATCAAAATTACATCGCCGCGGGATTTCCGCTCCCCATTTTGCCTTTCGTGCTCCCTGTCGCAAGAAATTTCGAGTTTGGAGTTGCACAGCAGGCTAATCTGACGATTGAACGCCAGATCGCCGGCTCGTGGAAAATCAGTGTTGGCTACCAATACACCAAGGGACAGCATCTCAACCGGCCGGTGGACGTCAACTCGACGGATCCGCAGTTGCTCACCCAAAATTTTGCGGACTGCGTTGTTTCTGGATTGACCACGTGCAGCTCCTCGCCGGTGAGCATCACCGTCCCCGCAGGTCAGGTGACCACAGCTACAGGGTGCACATTTACGCCGACGGTTCCCAGCCTGGTTGGCACGTTGAGCAACTGTCCCGGGCCACTCGCGGGACTAAACGGAACTCCGGTCGGAACCGCGGCCGCGTTCAACTTCTTCCGCCCGTCCGGGCCGAATCCATCTTTTGCGGGCCCCAACGCGGCTCTATATCCGCTTTTGGCCGGCGTAGCGGGGGCTTCGTGCTTTCCAGCTGGATTTTTCGGAGCCGGCTCGCCTAAGAAGTGTTACCCCACTGGCTTTGGAGCTCCGGTGGCGTTCAACAGCGTGGATGCCCAGCTCTCTGACGGGAATTCCGTCTACCACGGCCTTACCGTGAACGTACAGAAGCGTTTTTCGCACGCTTTTGAAATGCTTTCCAGCTACACGTGGTCTCACGCCATCGATGATTCCACGGACCTGCAATCCCCGCTTGAACCACAAGACAGCCGCTTCCCGTTCTTCGAGCGCAGTAATTCCGATTTCGATCAGCGGCACCGCTGGGTGACCAGCGCGGTTTTCCAGTCTCCGTCCGCCAGGAGCGGCGACGGGGCATGGAAATTCTTCGTCGGCGACTTCACGCTGTCTCCTATCATCGAGGTCTCCTCGGGACGGCCGTACACAATCATCACGGGAACCGATTACCGCTTGGACCTCGGCGCATCCAACGGCCGGCCTTCGATTATCACCTCCGGCTCTGGAACTACTTCGCAGTTCATTCCCGGCAAGACGTTTGTGGTGCCCACTACCTGTCTGACAAACAGCGGCCAAGCCTTCGTCATCCCCGGCATAACCCCGCCGTTCGGGTGCGACGGCAATCTGGGCCGCAATCCCTTCGTTACTCCGGGATTCTTCCAGTTTGATCTGCGCCTCTCGCGACGCTTCAATCTGGGCGAGCACCTCAAATTTGACGTGATTGCCGATGGATTCAACCTGACCAACCGGCTTAACGTGGCCGCGGTGAATCAACTGTGCGACCCCGGGGCCGGCGCCACCTGCAGCGCGGGTCAGCCGACGGCGGCCTATGATGCGCGCCAATTCCAGTTCGCCTTGAAGCTGAGCTGGTAAGAGAAGCATTGTAGAAACAACAGCTCGGCCTGTTTTAGTAGCAGCTGACAAAAGGGCTTCGCGATTGCAGACTGTTACGAAACTCTCTTGAAGAATTGTAGGGAAGTGAGAAAATGCCCTCGCGAAAGCGAGGGCATTTTCTATGGGTTTTGTGCAGGGAGAAGGCCGAACGCAAGGAACACTGTTTCCGGTCTGTCTGGAAGAGCT
>DATGED010000023.1:0-52723 GCA_035310525.1 Candidatus Acidiferrum sp.
TCGCCTTTTCGCGCGGCCAGGGTGTCCATGGCATCGACAAAGGTTCGATTAATCGGCAAAGCTCCCTGGCTCCCGCCTGTAACAAGCAATCGAAACGGCTTCTCTGGCCGTCGAGGAGCAATCGAGAAAAACTCGGACCGCACGGGACATCCCGTAACGGTGGCCTTTTTTCCCCAGACCCGTGCAGAAATTTCATAGCCGGTGGCGATTCGCCGCGAAATTCGTGCAACCAACCGGTTGGTCAAGCCCGGTTCCGCATTGGGCTCAAAAATAATGTTTGGCACGCGGCCAAGCCACGTCGCGAGCAACATCGGCCCCGCCGCATAACCTCCGACACCAAACGCCGCGACCGGTTTATGTTTTCGCAGCACGCGCCGCGCGTCCAGCATCGCAGGCACGAGCATCGCGACGTTTTTCACGAACGTAGCGCCCCCCTTCCCTTTCAGGCCGGCCACGCGCAACGTCTCCAGAGGCAATCCTGCTTGAGGCACCAGTTTCATCTCGATTCCGCGTTCTGTCCCCACCAACACGACTTCTCTTTCTTGGCCACGTCCAAGCCACTCTTGCGCAATCGCCAGCGCGGGAAACACGTGGCCTCCCGTTCCGCCACCCGCGATGAGCAGCTTCATGGCTGTAGCCTGGGCGGGGCAGAGCGTGTCGCGCCCCTGCGGAGACAGTTAGGAGGTTGCGTCATGCTTCCGTGGCCTGCTGGCTGATATTCAGCAGAACTCCGGTCGCAAGCAACATCGCGAGCAAGCTCGAGCCACCGTAGCTTACGAACGGCAGCGGAATTCCCTTCGTGGGCACCATTCCGAGCACCACGGCAAAATTGATGAGCGCCTGGCTGAGCACCATCGCTGTGATTCCCAGCGCGAGCAATCGCCCAAATCCATCGGGCGCGGCAAACGCGGCGCGCAGGCCGCGCCATCCGTAAACGGCGAAGAGCGCAATCACTAACAATGCTCCGATGTAACCCAGCTCTTCACCGATCACCGCATAAATAAAATCCGTGTGAGCTTCGGGCAGGTAAAACAATTTTTGCTTGCTCTCCATCAAGCCGACGCCGGTGAAACCGCCGGAACCAACGGCGATCAAAGACTGTGTCAGCTGAAAGCCAGCCCCTTGCGGATCCGAGTTGGGATCAAGAAAAGCGGTCAACCTCGCCTGGCGGTAAGAAACATGAAAAATCAGAAAGTAGAGAGCGGGCAGAGAGGCTACGGCGCCGGTTGCAATCCACTTCCAGGACATGCCTGCGGCAAAGAGAATCGCGGTGGCCACAATGACAATGTCCACGGAGGTCCCTAGGTCAGGTTGCGCGAGAATCAAACACACACAAATCAGGACAGGTCCGGCAGCGGGAAGAATCGTCTCGAGAAAATCCTTCTTACAGAATTCCATGGCCGATTTGTGCCGTCGCTTTTGATCGAGAAACCAGCAGAGATAAAGGATCACCGCCAGTTTCGCCAATTCCGATGGCTGGATACCCACGGGGCCATAGCGAATCCAGCGATGCGTGGCGTGGGCCTTGTCGAGGAAAAATGTGCCGACCAGAAGGAGCAGAACCACACAAACCGATGTATAGACGACCGCGGGCTCGCGCAAACGGCGGTAGTCGGTGCGCATCAAGGCGAACATCCCGAGAAGGCCGATCCCCAGCCAGGCGGCTTGCCGCAAAAGAAAATAGTAGCCATGGCCGTACTCTTTCTCCGCCGTGAGCGCCGAAGCGCTGAAAATCATCACCGCGCCAAACAGGCATAGCGCTATGGTCACTCCAAACAGCCATCGGTCCAGTTCCAGACGTCTCGGCACTTTCGTTCACCCTTTTCCGGAAGTCGCGCCGGCAGCTTGCTTTTCAAGCTGCCTCACCAGATCCTTGAAGACCCGTCCCCGGTGTTCGTAGTTTTGAAACTGGTCGAAGCTCGCGCAGGCCGGCGCGAGAAGGACTACGTCGCCGCGTTGCGCCGCGTGCGAGGCGGTTTCCACGGCGCGCTCCAGCGTTTCCGCGCGTTCCAGCGCCACGCTTCCTGAAATCTGCTTCTCGATTTTTTCCGCAGCCGCGCCGATCAGCAGTGCGAGAATCGCTTTCTCGCGAAGGGGCTTTTGCAAAGCCGAATAGTCGCTTCCTTTGTCTTTTCCTCCGAGAATGACCAGGATGCGACCGGAAAATGAATCCAGAGCTTTGAGCGTCGCGTCCACGTTGGTTGCCTTCGAGTCGTTGTAATAGCGCACGCCACTGATTTCGGCGACGAACTCCAGACGGTGTTCCACGCCCGCGAACGAGCTGACTCCTTTCGCAATCGCCGCTGCGGATGCGCCGGCGAGCCGCGACGCGACTGCCGCGGCCAATACGTTCTCCACGTTGTGCGCGCCGGCGAGCGGAATGTCTTCCAGCTTCAGCAGGACTTCTTCTTTTCCGTCCTGCCGGAACACAATCTCTTCGTCGCGTACGTAGGCGCCCTGCGCCACCCGTTGCTTGCGGCTGAACCAGTACACACGCGGGACAGCTGGAGAATACGGCGTGGTTGCCGTGTCATCCGCGTTCAGAATCGCAGCATCCTCGCCGGTCTGCCTTTCAAAGACCCTCGCTTTCGCGGCGCCATAAGCGGCGAGGGTACGATGCCGGTCCAGGTGGTCCGGAGTCAGATTCAGGAACACGCCGATGTTTGGACGAAACGTTTCGATGAGTTCCAATTGGAAGCTGCTCAGCTCCACTACGGTCCACGTTTCGTCTTTCATCGCCTCCACGGTTCCGATGAGCGGCGTTCCTATGTTTCCGGCGAGAATGGTTTGCATCCCGGCCTTTCTTAGAATGTGCTCGACGAGCGATGTCGTTGTTGTTTTGCCATTCGAACCGGTGATGCCCACCAGCCAGCCCTTCAAGAATCGGTAAGCCAGTTCGATTTCGCTCCACACCGCGATTCCTTTTCCACGAGCAGCCTGCAAATGCTTCTCATCCGCGGGGACGCCGGGACTCGGGATGATGAGGTCCTGTTCCAAGAAAGTCCTTTCCTTGTGGCCGCCAAGTTCGAGCGAGACTCCGGCATCTCTCAGCTTCCCGATCGCGTCGCCTATCTCGCTTTCGTTGCGCGTGTCGGTCGCTGTCACGCGTGCGCCGCGCGCGGCGCAAAAGAGAGCCGTGGCAACGCCCGTCCGCGCCAGCCCCACAGCCAGCACGCGCTTCCCTCGCAAATCCGTTCCACACGACATAGTGTCTTTCCAAGACCGCTCGGCTTCGCAAGCGCTCTACCTCAACTTCAGCGTCGTCAACGCAAACAACGCGAACACCAGGGCAACAATCCAAAAGCGCACGATGACTTTCGATTCGCTCCACCCCAGCAGCTCAAAATGGTGATGAATCGGCGCCATGCGGAAGATGCGCTTCCCCCGCAACTTGAACGAGCCTACCTGCAAGATCACCGAAAGCGCTTCGATGACGAATATCCCGCCGACAAAAAACAAAAGAATCTCCTGCTTGATAACGACAGCCACCGTGCCCAGCGTTCCCCCGAGCGAAAGCGAGCCGACATCCCCCATGAAAATCTCCGCGGGGTGTGCGTTGTACCAGAGGAAGCCCAGCGATGCGCCCACCAGCGCGCCACAGAAAACGGTCAGTTCACCGACGCGCGGGATGTACTGAATCTCCAGATAGGTGGCCCAGCGCGAATTGCTGCTGACGTAGGTAAGCACGGTGAGCGCGCCTGCGGCGATGACCGTGCAGCCAATGGCCAGCCCGTCGAGGCCGTCCGTCAGATTCACCGCATTTGAAGACCCGACAATCACGATGCAGACGAAAGCCAGGAACGGCAGAAACGCCAGCGGCCAGAAGTGCGACGAGTTCATCAGCGAGTGGATGACCAGGTCCGGGTGCAAGCGCTTGAGAAACGGGATCATCAATTGGGTCGAGTAGGCATAGTGCGTCACGAGGACGAGCAGCGAAATTCCCACGACCATGCTGACCAGCACCTGAAAATAAATCTTCTTTTTTGCGGTGAGCCCGAGGTTGCGCTGATTCGACACTTTTGCGTAATCGTCGATGAAGCCGATTATGGCAAATCCGATGAGCGCAAAGAGCGAAAGCAGAATGAACGGATTGGTCAGATCGGCCCAGAGGAGCGTGGGCACGGCAGTCGACAATACGATCAGCACGCCGCCCATTGTGGGCGTCCCCGCTTTTTTCTGGTGTTCTTGCGGGCCTTCTTCGCGAATGTACTGGCCGATCTGCAACTCGCGCAGACGCTGAATGAGCCACGGGCCAAAGACAAGCCCGAGAAACATAGCCGTCAGGCTCGCGTAGACAGTGCGAACCGTGATGTAACGGAACACATTCAACGGGCTGAAGTAGCGCTGCAAGACGTGATAAAGGAGGTAGTAGAGCATCTCAGTGCCGGACCTCCTGCGAAGGCACTTCGCCCGGGGAGGCGTAGCGCGTCAAGAGCGCTTCGACGATGCGCTCCATCTTTACACCGCGCGAGCCTTTCACCAGCAGCACATCGCCGGGCCGGATGAACTCCTGCAAGAACTCCGCGGCATCCTCAGCCGATGCAAAAAATTTCGTCTGCGCCCGCGGTATTCCTGCCGAGATGGCGCCCTCAACGATTTGGCTCGCATTGCCTTCCACGCCAATGACCCAATCCACTGCACCCGTTTTCCCCGTAAAAATACCGGCCTCGCGATGCAGCGCCGGCGAGGCCGCGCCCAATTCCCTCATCTCGCCCGCGGCAAGAATCCGCCGCTGAAAATTCGGTGTGGCCGCCAGCACGGCTACCATAGCGTGCAGCGCTGCCGGACTGGAGTTGTAACTGTCGTTGATCAACGCCGCCCCATTCGAAAAGCGAAGAAGTTCGCCGCGCATCGAGGGCACTCGCAACGTTCGGAACACGCTTTGTGCTTCCGCAGCGCCTATGTTCCAGACGCTTGCTGCTGCAAGCGCGGCAAGCGCGTTGTAAATCGCGTGCCTGCCGGGAACGGGAAGTTCCAGCCGGACGCGACCCTCCGGGCTGACATAATCAAACGCAGTTCCCATCGCTCCCCGATCTTCGATCGCCTCGGCGGAGAAAAATGCCGGTTCTTCGATTCCGTAGGTCACGACTCTCCCCGGCGCAAACGCGCCAAACGCCGCAACGCGCGCATCATCCGCGTTCAGCACCGCGGTGGACGTTCGCCCGTTGAGTCCCTCGATCAACTCACGCTTCGCCAAGGCAATTTCATCCACGGACGAAAAAAATTCCAGATGCGCGGGCGCAACCCGCGTGACGACTCCCACGTCGGGGCGCGCAATCGCCGCCAGCCTGGCCAGTTCACCGCGCCGCGACATGCCCATCTCCAGCACCGCCGCCTGATGTGTTTCTTCCAGACGAAAAAGCGTCAACGGCAGGCCGTACTCGTTATTGAAATTACCTTCTGATTTCAGGACCCGTAGTTTCGCGCCCAACAATGCCGCCAGGATCTCTTTGGTTGTGGTCTTGCCCACGGAGCCCGTGACACCGGCAATTTTCCCGCCCCACTCCGTCCGCACCGCGAGGGCCAACTGTTTGAGCGCTTCGAACGTGTCGCCAACGAGGATGCACCGATCTCGCACACTCTCGCTGTAGCGGCTGGCTTGCGAGCCCGCCACCACCGCCGCGACGGCTCCGCGCTCCAGCGTGTTCTCCACGAAATCGTGTCCATCGTGACGCGGTCCGTGGACGGCGACGAACAGTTCCCCTCGACGAATCGTGCGAGAATCAATCGAGACGCCGGCCAACCGGGCCACGGGGTCGAGTCCTGCCCCCGCTTTAACACCCAGAGCATCAGCCACCTGTGTAATCGTCCACCGCATAAATGCCTCAAGGGGTTTGCTTTACGCAGGTACCCCGCACATCGGTCAGTTTTCACCGTATTTTGAGGGCTCCTCCTTTCGCGAGTTGACTTCAGGCTCGCGCGCCCTCGCCACACCTACTTGCAAGCGCGCTACGTGCCAAACCCTGAGACGTTCTTCGGCGCTTCCGTCTCATTTCCGGCTGGCGCCCCGCGATACCCTCTTTCCTGCAAGGCCCGGCGCGCCATCTCACGATCGTCGAATTCCAACGTCTGGTCCGCGAGAATCTGATAATTCTCGTGACCTTTCCCGGCGAGCAACACAATGTCCCCAGCGCGCGCTTCGTCCATTGCAACTCCAATTGCTTTCTCGCGGTCGGGTTCGATGAGATATTTTCCTGCCGTCTTTTGCAGACCCACGATAATGTCACTGATAATTTTCAGCGGATCCTCATCCCTGGGGTTGTCGCTCGAAAGGATCGTCAGGTCGCTCAACCGGCCGGTTACTTCTCCCATCACGGGCCTCTTGGTCCTGTCTTTTCCACCGCCGCATCCGAAGAGCGTGATGATTCTCCCCTTGGGATTTAGTTCTCTTGCGGTTCGAATCAGGTTTTCGAGAGCGTCGTCGGTGTGCGCGTAGTCGACGACCACAAAAAACGGCTGCCCCAGGTCGATGCGTTGAAAACGTCCGGAAACGCTTGCGAGACTGCGGATTCCGGCCTCGATAATCTCCGTTGAGAGTTCAAGCGCCTGAGCCGCCCCAATCGCGGCAAGAATGTTGTAGACGTTTATTCGGCCCACCAGCGGCGAAGCCACTTGCACTTTTCCGCCGGGTGTTTGCGCGGTGAACGCAAGGCCGTTGAAGGTCAGCTGAAACTTCTTCGTTGTGATATCCGCGCCGGAATCGAGGCCATACGTCAGTGTTTTCTTCGCCAGTCCGCTCAAACGCTTGCCGTATTCGTCATCCGTGTTGACCACCGCGAACTCAGGCGCTCCAGCTCCGGTGCCTTCGAACAATCTTTTCTTGGCCGCAAAGTAGTCTTCGAATGTCTTGTGATAATCCATGTGCTCGCGCGTGAGATTCGTGAAAACCGCGGCTGCGAAACGGCAGCCCCACAAGCGGTCCATCGCCAGCGAGTGCGAGCTCGCCTCCAGCACCGCGTACCGCCCGCCCGCGTCTCGAACTTCCGCGAGAAATCCCTGCAGATCGACGGATTCCGGTGTCGTATTCGGCGCTGGATACTCGCCCTTCGGAGTGTGGTACGCGATTGTTCCGAAAAGTCCGGTCTTGGTCCCGGAAGCTTTCACAATCGCATCGATCAGCGAAGTCGTCGTCGTTTTGCCGTTTGTGCCGGTCACCGCCACCATCTGCAAAGCTTCGGCCGGGTGCCCGTAAAAGTTCGCGGCACTGACCGCCAGCGCCTTGCGCCCATCGCGCACCTGTATCCATGCCACACTCGAAGGAATAGCCGGGGGAGCTGTTTCCTCGCTCACAATCGCCACGGCGCCTCTCCCCACCGCGTCGCGGATGAACGTATTCCCATCGGCCTTCGCACCATGCAAGGCAAAAAATAGCGCGCGCGGCTTCACCTTTCGGGAATCGCAAGCGACTTGCCGGATTTCGAGCTTTTCCGCTGCCGCGGAAACGCTGGCTTCCGTTCCCCGGAGTAAATCGCCCAGTTTCACGTTTTTGGAGGATGGCTGTCGTAGCGACGAATCTTCCCGGCGTTCATCGGCGTGCTTCGATTGTGGGTTGCCTGTTTCTTCTATCTGGCTCAATCCAACTCTCATCCTAATTCCTGTTCCCCTGGCGCGGCTTTGAATTCTTCTCGAGCGTTGTCCCGAACTGCACTGTGATTCTTGCTCCGCGCCGCACCTTGGCCCCGGCCGCTGGCGATTGCTTCGTTGCAAGACTGCTGCCAACCAGCACGGGGTCCAGCCCCAGCTTCAGGGAGATATCCGCGACCTCGCGCATCGTTTTTCCGCTGAAGTCCGGCACTTCTATCTCCCCTCCTTGCTCGACGGCGACCGTGGCGGGCGGCTTGTTGAACTCACGCCCCGGGCGACGCTCGCCCTTCGCCGGTTTTTGAGCCGGCGGCGGGGAATCGGGTTGTGCGGAAAAATCCACCGTGGAGAAATCTTCCAGCGCGCTGCGATCACCGGCCGCCTGCTTCTTGTAAGCCGCCTGGATCAACTTTGGGTTCAGCGGCACGTCACGAGGTATGTCGAGATACGTCAAAACTTGCTCGGCGATGCGCTTGAAGACCGGCGCGGCTACTTCCCCGCCCTCGTGCAGCCCCACCGGGGAATCCAGCGAGACGAGAATCGTGATCGCGGGATTGTTGATGGGGGCGAAACCGGTGAAAGACGCAATGAAATGCGTACGTGAGTAGCGTCCCGTCGCCGGATCGATTTTTTGTGCGGACCCCGTTTTCCCTGCGGATGTCCACCCATCGAGTCGGGCTTCCGGGCCCGTGCCTTCCAATACCACACCTTCCATCAATCGGCGCAGCGTAGCCGCGGTATCGGGACGAATCACTCGCCTCGGTTCCTCCGGCGTCAGTACGCCCTCAGCTGGCAGTACGCGATCGCCTCGCCGCAATTCTTCCACGACATGCGGCCGATAAAGCAGGCCACCGTTTGCAATCGCCGATACCGCCGCGATCAGTTGTATCGGTGTGACGCCGATCTCCTGTCCCATGGAAATCGAGCCGATCGAGAACGACCCCCAGTTCTCCAGCGGCCGCAGCAAGCCTTTGCTCTCTCCGGGCAGATCGACGCCGGTCGGCGCGCCGAACCCGAACGCGCGAATGTAGTCGTAAAAACGCGGCGACTGCAGTCGCAACGCGATTTTGATGGCGCCCACGTCGCTTGACTTCGCCAGAACCTGGGCCACGCTCAACATACCAAACGGCTTGTGGTCGTGAATCCGGTGCCCAGCCACGAGTACGCTTCCGTTTTCGCAATCGAACACTTCGTCCGGCCGCGTGATCCGTTCATTGAATGCGGCCGCAAGCGTCACCAGCTTGAAGGTCGAACCCGGTTCGTAGAGCGCGCTCACCGCGCGATCCATGCGCGCTTCCGCTGGCGCATCGCTGGCGCGATTCGGATTGAACTTCGGCCAGTTCGCCAGGGCCAAAATCTCTCCCGTGTTGGGATTCATGACGATCACACTTCCGGCAATCGCATGCGTTTGCGCAATCGCGACGTCCAGTTCGCGCTCGGCGACGTACTGAATCTTTTCGTCCAGTGTCAGGACGACGTCCGCGCCACTCTTCAATTTGGCTTGGGTCGCATCGAACCATCGCTTACGTGCGTCTTCCATCACCACAATCTTGCCGCTCTCGCCGCGAATCTGGTTATCCAGTTCGTATTCGATCCCTCCGAGCCCCTTTTCATCGAGATCGACGAATCCCAACACGTGGGCGGCGAGATCCCGTTTTGGATAAAACCGCTGGTTTTCCTTTTGGAGGTAGACGCCCTTGAGGTTCAGCGCCGCAATCGCTTCCGCTTTCGCCGGTGGCAGCTTCCGCGCGATCCAGACAAACGACCTCGACGATTCGAAGCGCGCCTCAAGTTCCTCCTGCGGCTTGCCGATCACTCCCGAGAGCAGTCTTGTCGCAAGTTGCTCGTCCGCAATCTCCGCGGGTACGCCGAAAGCGGAATCCACTTGAATGCTCATCGCCAGCGGACTTCGGTTGCGATCGTAAATCGTGCCGCGTTTTGGGGTTATTTCTATCGTTCGCTGCTGCTGGCGCTGCGCGCGCGCCAGGTATTCGCTGTGCCGGAAGAGTTGCAGATAGGTCAGCCGTCCGAACACCGCGCCCATCCACAAGGACGCCACACCGGCGATGATCAACAAACGGAGGTGGGCGCGGGCTTCGGGCATGGTGGTTTCAGGTCGGCAGAGACTCCGGTTGGCTGTTTGGGAGGCCGGACATTTCTTTGCTTGGGGACACAGCGCCTTCGGGCGCTATCACGGCGCCCGGTTTGGACGCACGTACCGCGCAGCGGCCACTTCCGCGCCGTCTGGCGCTTCATAATCCTGGACTTGCGTCGGCAAGGGTTGCGTCAGGCCGAGGCGCCGACGCGCGATCACGTCAATCCGCATGGGATTGCGGAGCCCGGCAATTTCCAGTCTGAGCTCTGAATTCAGCGCCGCTGCTTTCATATGCTGGGCTTTCAAGTCTTCGAGCTGGAAGCTCAAATCTATGCAGCGGAAATGTTGAAAGATGTACAGCATGAAAAACGCCGCGACCATGCTCCCCATCGCAACCGTCCGCCACAACTTCTGCAACTTCGCCGGCTCGACGTTCCGCACCAGCCGCGAATTGTCGATCCGCTTCACGGTGTGAAACTCCGCCGCTCGCGCTTTTCTCTTAATCCGCTTCATGACTACACTCTTTCTGCACACCGCAGTTTCGCGCTTCGCGAACGCGGGTTGGCCGCCTTCTCTTCTTCGGTCGGCTGGATCACGTGTCGGGTAAGCACCCGGAGCGTCCCCTGACGCTCTCCCTCTTGAAATGCGTGCTTCACCTTGCGGTCTTCGCCCGAGTGATAGCTCATCACCACCCAGCGGCCGCCGGAATTCAATGCAGCAGGGGTCCGCAAAAGAAACTGCCCGAGTTCCTCCATCTCTCGATTCACCGCAATCCGCAGCGCCAGAAACGTTTTTGTCGCGGGATGCAGTCTCTGCCTTCCCCATTGCTTACGGGCCCCTGCCACAACCGTTGCCAGGTGCGCGGTATCTCTCATCGGCCGCGCCCTTACTATCGCCCTGGCGATCCTTCGCGAATCGTGCTCATCCGCTTCACGGTAGAGCAAATCGGCCAGCTCTCTTTCCGGCCATCGATTCACAATCTCTTCGGCGGTCAATTCCCCGCCTTCCCCGTCCATGCGCATGTCCAAGGGAGCCGCTTCGCGAAACGAAAAGCCCCGCTCGGCTACATCCAGTTGCATGCTAGAAACTCCCAAGTCTGCCAAGACCCCGTCTACCTTCGGAATCCCCAACTCGTGTACGGCCTCCGCAATCCTCGAGAACGGCGATAACACGCATTTCACTTTCGAGCCGAATCTCGCGAGATTCTTCCCGGCGATTTCCAGCGCCCGTGCGTCCCGGTCCAGGCTGATCAGCGTTCCGCTGCGTAGCCGTTCCGCTATCGCCTCGGAGTGCCCGCCAGCTCCTAGTGTCGCGTCCACGTAGATTCCGTCGCCCTTGATGCTTAGCCATTCCAGCACCTCTTCCAGCATCACCGGCGTATGCGCCGCACTCACTTCGATTGCGCCCCAGCACCGCAGCCACGCCCGTTCTAAAATCTTTTTACTGCTTCAGATCCCCAGCGCCGTATCGTCCGCAGCCGTGTACGGCTCATTCTTGAGCTTGTCCAGCATGCGCGTGTGATTCATCACTTCCAGGTAATTCAGCGCGCCGTATACATCCACTTCCCCCATCGTCTGAGCGGCGTCCCGTAGCACCGCCGGTAAGAGCACTCTGCCCTGCCCATCCAATTCCGCCTGCTGGCCGAAGTAGCTCGTTCTTAGCAAGAACTTCTGTTTCGCCACATGGGTGCTCGGCAATTGCGCCAGCTTGTCCTCGATTTCCGACCAGACCTTCATCGGATAAATTCGTGCCGTTTCTCCCGTCGTACTTGTGATATAAAACTGCGTGCCATACTCCTTGAGCTCGTCCAAAAACACGGAGGGTATTTTGAGACGCCCCTTCTCGTCGACCTTCGCCGGACAGTTTCCCCGCAGCTTCATATTCCCTGCTAAAAGGCTTGTTTTGTATGCCCAGAATGCTTACGTTCACGATTGCCCTCGAGAACGCTTCAAAAGCTCCGGAGAGATTCTACTTTGGTCTACTACTAACCACTCTCTCCCACTTTTCGCCACATCATAGGCTGCTTTTAGCCTTTGTCAAGAGAAAACATGCAAGCTTTTCAAAAATTATTGGAAAAATGTGCCTTCCGTCGATTGAGGAAAGCCTGATTTTTCGCTACCACAGCTTGTGGTATTTTTCGCAACACATCCCTACCCTTCGTGGGTCTGCTTCCCCCTTAGGAATTTCTAACTTTGGCCGCTCTTGCTTCCCTACTGCCAGATACTGTGGTACACTCCAAAGAGTTTGCAACTTGCCTCTTACTAGGAGCTCTTGATCATGGAATGGACCACTCCTCAGCACGAAGAGATCGACCTGAACTGCGAAATCAGCTCGTACGCCAACGCTGAGCTGTAAATCCGTGGCCGCGCCCAGCGGTCATCTGCCGGCGTGCCGGAATGCGCGTTAAAGTCCTCGGCTCAGCAGCTGGCGGCGGCTTCCCCCAATGGAATTGTGCTTGTCCTCAATGTATGGGTGTGCGCGCAGGTACCCTGAAATCCCGTCCGAGAACTCAATCGCAGGTTGCCGCTTCCGCCGACGGGTCTCACTGGTTCCTGCTGAACGCATCCCCGGATCTTCGGCAACAGATTCTTGCCTCCCCCGACTTTGACCCTCCAGCCGGTTCGCGAAACACGCCGATACAGGCCGTAGTACTCACAAGCGCCGACGTGGACGCGGTGATGGGGCTGCTCCATCTTCGTGAATTTCAGCCTCTGCAAATCTTCTCGACGGTTGCGGTTCGACGAATCCTCATGGAAGACAACAGTCTCTTCCGTGTACTCGTGCGATCCAACCCTCCCGTCCGCTGGGAAACGCTTCTGCTCGACCGTCTGATACCTCTAAACCCGGCCTCGCCTGGGGACAAGACTACCGGCATTTTTTGCAAGGCAGTCCCCCTTGGCGGAAATTTCCCCGACTACGTCAGCGAAGCGCTGCGGCGGAGCCTGGCTCAGGAAGAGGCCGTTATTGGCCTGAGTCTAGTTTCACGCGAAAAAAGAGTTCTCTACGCGCCCAGCCTGCCAGGCGTGGGAGATCGCTGGTTGCGCAGCGTTGAGGAAAGCGATGTTGCGCTCCTCGATGGCACCTTCTGGAAAGAAGACGAACTGAGCGCCATCAGAAAAGGCAGTCCGTCTGCGCGGCAAATGGGACACTTGCCTCTTTGGGGCGAACGCGGACTTCTTCGCCAGCCGTTCCGGCCTTCAAAGACGCGGCGCATCCTAATCCACATCAACAACACGAATCCTATTTTGAATGAAGAGAGCGGCGAATCCCGCGTAGTGCGTGAAGCCGGATGGGAAATCGCCTATGATGGCATGGAACTAGCCGTATGAGCCAGATCCTCACTACCGATGCTCCGCCGCTCTCGGAAGCTGCCTTCGTTGCCGGGTTTCACGCCATTGGGGAAGAACGTTACCATCACAAGCATCCATTCCATCTTCTGATGCACGAAGGCAAACTCACTCGTGGCCAGCTTCAGGCCTGGGCTCTAAACCGCTACTACTACCAGAGCCGCATTCCTATCAAGGACGCTGCAATCCTCGCCCGCAGCGAAGATGCCGCCTTCCGTCTGGCTTGGCGCAAGCGCGTCCTAGATCACGATGGCGATGGCGTGACCCCTGGAGGTATTGAGAAGTGGCTAAGACTTGTCGAAGCCACTGGCCTCTCGCGGGAGCAGGCGATTGACGGCACCGGCATTCTGCCGGCAACACGCTACGCCGTCCAAGCGTATGTGGATTTCGTTTCCACAAGAACTCATCTCGAAGCCGTCGCTTCCTCGTTGACGGAACTTTTCTCCAGAAAGCTTATTACTCTGCGCATGGATCGTCTCCGGCACCACTATCCGTGGCTTTCCGGCGGCTTGGATTATTTCACCGGGCGCCTGACGCAAGCGCCCGAAGACGCCGAATTTGCTCTTGGGTGGGTCGTCAAGCATGCGCGCACACGCGAAGATCAGGAGAAGGCTCACGCCGCTCTTCGCGCAAAGTGCGACATTCTTTGGGCGCAACTCGACGCACTCTATTTTTCCTACGTTCACCCGGGCTGGCCCCCTCCAGGCGCCTTTAGGCCAAATCCTGAAGTCGTTCATGCCGGGTGCGCTTCGTTGCGCCCTGCGGCGCACTGAGCCCCGCCAATGGACCTCGAACTGACTGGCAAACCACGACTCGCCCCCGGCGTCCGGCTCGGCGAAAACCAGGGCCAGCGCGTGCTGCTGATGCCGGAACGGGCTCTGCGCTTGAACGGCCCGAGCCTCGAAATTGTCGAGCGCTGTGATGGGAAGCACTCCGTTCAGCAAATCGTCGCCGAATTGCAGCAGCTCTATTCGAAGGCCGAGCCTGTTAAAGTTGAGCAAGATATACTCGGCTATCTGCAACTGCTTCAAAAAGAGCGCGCCCTGGATTTTGAGTAAAGTCATTTTGTAGCCGCCCTCTTCAGAGGGCGGGCTCTTCGCGCCGTCAGGCAAACCGCGACCACCAATGCAATCGCTCTCCAATCCGCTGGCGCTGATCGCCGAACTAACCCATCGCTGCCCTCTCCATTGCGTCTACTGCTCCAATCCCCTCGAGCTCGAAGCTCGCAATCGCGAACTATCCACTGAAGACTGGTCGCGCGTATTCCGCGAAGCCGCCGCGCTCGGTGTCCTGCAAGCCGATTTCACCGGCGGAGAACCCCTCACACGGCCCGATATCCTCGAACTGATCCGCGCCGCTCGCGCCGCCGGCCTCTACGTCAATCTGATCAGTTCCGGCCTGCCGCTCGACGAATCGCGCCTCGAAGCGCTCGTTCAAGCCGGCCTCGACCACTTTCAATTGAGCTTCCAGGGTGCTCGGGAAGAGACCGCCAATGAAATCTCTGGCACCAAAGCGCACGCCCACAAACTTCGCGTTCTCGATTGGCTCAAGCGCCATCGCATCGCCGTCACCCTCAATTTTGTGATTCACCGCCGGAACATCGATCAGCTCCCCGAAATGCTGGCTCTGGCCGAATCTTCTTCGGCCACGCGCGTTGAGTTCGCGCACGTTCAGTACTACGGCTGGGCTTTCGCGAATCGTGATGCGTTGCTGCCCACTCGAGAGCAACTCACCGGTTCGATCGAATTCCTGAAGTCTGCGCAAGATCGCCTGGCGGGAAAGATCAAAGTCGAATATGTGGTTCCCGATTACTACGCGAAATACCCGAAGCCTTGCATGGGCGGCTGGGGACGCAAGCTCATGCTCATAACTCCAAACGGCGACGCGCTGCCCTGCCACGCCGCACGCGTGATTCCAGGCTTGTCCTTCGAAAACGTGAAAAACTTAAGCTTGCGCGAGATTTGGGATGCTTCCGATGCGTTCCAAAGATTCCGCGGCGAATCCTGGATGCAGGAACCCTGCAAATCCTGCGACCGCCGCACAACGGATTTCGGCGGATGCCGCTGCCAGGCGTTTCTTCTCGCTGGCGACGCCGCCGCCACCGATCCCGTTTGCTCGTTGGCACCAAAGCGTCCCAAGGTTGATGCGATCCTGGCTGAATTAAATAACCCGCGCTCTGTCGGTGCGGAGCTTGCCTCGCACGCGAGTGATCCGGCGATCGCCAAACCCGCCTGGCTCTATCGTCCCAACCCGGCTTAAGCGGCCGCCGGCGTCTCCAACTGCGAGTTCAGGCGCAGCAGCACGCGAAAGATAAACACCATGCTCCCCAAAAAGCACAGCGTTCCAAACACCGCCAGCGTATAGGGTGCCCCGATTCTTTTGGCCACTCCGCCGGCGATGAGCGCGCCGATTGGCTGCACTCCCATGAACATGGTCGCGTACACCGCCATGATTCGCCCGCGAAGTTGATCCGGCACGCGGTTTTGCAGGGTGGTGTTCGTCGCCGCCATTTGCACTGTGGCGCAGAATCCAACCACCAGCAGAGTCGCCAGCGAGAGCCAGAACACTCGCGACTGCGAAAAAATCACCAGTCCCACCGCGCAGGTTGTCGACGTCGCCGCAATCCAGCGTGCCAGCCCCGTGTAACTCGTCCGCGCGGCAAAATGCAGCGCCCCGAGCACCGCTCCCACGCCCGCTGCGCTCATTAAAAATCCGAATCCTTGCGCACCGCGATGCAATACATCGCTCGCGAAAATCGGCAGAAAAACCGAATATTGCAACCCCAGCAGGCTCAGCATGCTCAAGAGCAGCAGCGTGGACCGGATGGGCAAGTCGCTCATCGCAAACCGAAATCCCTGGATCAGGCTTTGGAATGGGGAGCCCGCCTCCTTCTTCGATTCCCTCCTCGCGATGCGCATCGCAAACAGCGCGCCGATCACCGCCAGGAAACTCACCCCGTTCAGGAAGAAACACCACGCCGGCCCTTTCCAGGCGAGCGCGAGTCCCGCAATCGCCGGCCCAACCACGCGTGCTCCGTTAAAAATCGAGGAATTCAACGCAATCGCATTTGGCAAATCCTCGGTGACCACCATCTCCACAAGAAATGCCTGGCGAATCGGGACGTCAAACGAGTTCACTACCCCTACGAGGAACGCGATGAATATCAGTTCCCAAACCTGGATGATGTTCGCAAACGTAAGCGCCGCAAGAACGAAGGCCAGCACCATCGAGGCCGTCTGCGTCCAGATCACTCCGTAATGCCGGTGGTAGCGATCGCCGATGTAGCCGCCCAGCGCGGCCAGGAACAGAATCGGAACCTGGTTTGCAAAACCGAACACTCCCAGAAGCGCGGCCGAATTCGTCCGTTTGTAGACCAGCCACAGCTGCGCGGTCGTCTGCATCCATGTTCCGATAAGCGATACGAGCTGTCCTGCGATGAAGAGCTGGAAGTTGCGGTGCTGTAAAGCGCGAAAGCGCGTCGGCAGTACGGAAATGGCTCCCTCCCACAGGTTTGATGCGCGCGAAGTGAACTAGTCACGATGCCGCGACGCTCCTGTCCTTGTCAATGCCGTCGCGGGGGCATCCGCGGCCAATTTGTCCAATGGAAAAGTTCGAAGAGAGGAGATGCTTTCTTCGAACCTTAGCGGGTAGTCGTCAATACGGCTTCCGGCTCGAGAATCACTCGCCCGGCGGATCCGGCGCCCCGCCAACATGCAAGTGGCTCAGATCTCTCAGAGTCGCTTTGTCTTCCTCGTTCATGCCTCTCGTGAATTCCGGATCGTTCAGCCGCTGATTTCGCGCGAATTCCGGCATGTTCTGCAGCACGCGCAGCCGCTGCCGGATCGCCTGCCGCCGGTCCTGCGGCATTTGTCTCCACCTCGGCAACACGTCGTTTCGAATGTGAGTCTTCTGTTCCGGCGTCAGCCTGTTCCATGTCTCCACGCGCTGCTGCATCTCCTGCCGTTGCGCCGGTGGCATGCGGTTCAGCCGGTTGTAGTTGTCGATGACCTTCTGCTTCTCCTGCGGCGACAGGTCGTTGAATTTTCTCTGTGGTTGCGGCGGAGTGTACGAGGAGGGTGGACGGTTCGGATTCGGATTCGGATTCGCATTCGGCCGGGGCACGTAAGCCGGCGGGCGGTTCGCTCCATTCTGTTGGGGATTCCCTGTCCCGCCGCTTTGCCGTCTTTCCTGTTGAGTTCCTCGCTCCGCATTTCTCGTTTGCTGCCGCGGCTGTGCTCTTTCCTGCCTCGGCTGCGCGGCTCTGGGCGGACGATGCTCCTGCTGCGCCCAGTTCGTGCGCCTGCCCTGCGCCGTCAAAGGCCCGGCCAGCAGTGCGCTGAGCCCTATCGTCAGCAAGCATCCTGCGAGTTGGAATCGTAGTCTCATGAATTACATTGTCTGATTCGAATTCGGGTCCGGTTTCTGGTTTTGCTGCTGCTGGTCTTGGTCCTGGTTCGTTCCGCCGTTATCATCCGCCTGCACTGGCTGCGGCAGGTCAGTTAGCGCACCGAAGTCCGAGAGCACATCAAGGTTTTCGAGCACCGGCAAATCCTGATTGATCTGCGCTTCGTCCGTGGCCGTCAGAGTGCGATCCGCCGGCCGCGATGCGACCCACACCGTCGCCAGTAGCAGCAACGACGCCGCAAACGCCACTCTCGGCGACGGCGTAAACCAGGCCCACCAACTCTGCCGCACCGGTTCCGCCGCCACCCGTGCCCGCACTCGCACATCAAACGCCGCCGACGGCTCGATCTGCGGCACTTCGTCCAGCAGACTTGTCACCGCGCGAAACTCGTTCACGCGCAGACGGCACGCCCCGCAGGCCTCCAAATGCTTCTCGACCTCCAGCCGCTCGCTCTCTTTCAGGCGCCCGTCCACGTATCCCAGTATCTTGTTTTCCATTCGCTTACAGCTCATCACTGCCTTCCTTCTCTATCCCCGGCTCTACTTCCCTTGCCTGGCCACGAGGGGGGCTAGTTCTACCCGCAGCGTTTCGTACGCCCGAAAGAGCAGCGATTTCAATGCGCTCTCCGAGCATTCGAGAATCTTTGCAATGTCTCCATAATCCAGCTCCTGATACTTATGCAGGAGCACCGCCGCGCGCTGCTTCTCCGGAAGCTTGTCAATCGCGTGCCGGATCATATTCTTCTGCGCCTCTTCCACCAGGTGCTGTTCAATGTTCGGGTGCTTCTCGGCGATGTCCATCACCTTCTCGTCGCCGTCTTCCGCATCGACAGTCACTGGCGCGTCCAGTGAGATTTCCATACGCTGGTGCCGGTTGTCCCGCACCGAATTCAACGCCAGATTTGTCGCAATCCGGAAAAGCCATGTCGTGAATTTGGCGCTCGGCACATAGTCTTTCCGCGCGCGATACACTCTCAAAAACACTTCTTGCGCCAAGTCTTCCGCCTCTTCCCGCGCCCGAACCATGCGGTAGAGAAAGTTGACAAGGGGTGTCCTGTAGCGCTGGAGCAGAAGTTCGAACGACCGTTCGTCGCCCGCCTTCACGTCCAGCATCAGTTGGACGTCCGACCTGGCCATGGCCGCCACATTCTATCGAACCCTTGCGGGCTCTTAAAGTTGCAAATATTTATCTGGCGTTAAGGCGAAGGAAGGGCGAATCTAAACGTGGAATAAACTCTGCATTATCAATACCGTGGCCACTCCCGTAAACACCAGCAGCGCCATTCTCCAATTCGGCTCACGGTTCACTTCCGGCAGCAAATCCGTTGCTGCGACGTACAAAGTCACTCCGCCCGAAATCGGCAGCGCGTACTTCAATTGGCTCTGCAACGCGCTCGTCAGCAGGACTCCCAAGAGCGTCGCCGCTCCTAATAACCCGGCCGCGAGAATCGCGTTGCGCCGGCCCTGTCCGCTCGCAAGCACCACCGACGCCACCGTAAATCCTTCCGGCAGCTTGTGCAGAAATACTGCCACAAAAATCATCGCTCCAAGCCATACGGAAACCAAGAAACCCGCCGCGATCGCCACGCCGTCGAAAAAAGTATGAATCACCAGGCCGAGCAACACCGTGTTGCGCGCATGGTGATGGCTCATCTCGTCGAGATGCGTCTCTTCTCCGAAATGAAAATGCGGCGCCAGCGTGTGCTCAAAAAGATGCACCAGGAAATAGCCGAGCAGCACGAAAACCAGCGCCCGTTCGCCCGCCAGCTTGATCGACTCCGGAATCACATCGACAAACGCCACCGCTAGCATGTACCCGGCGCCGAGCGCAAGAAAATATTGCAGAACCCGCCGCGGCCAGTCCCGCCGCACGACGAAATATCCGCCAATCAGGTTACCGGCGGCGGCCACAAGTCCTAGCCCCGCCGCCAACCCCGTCCGCATTGCCAGATCGTGTTCCATTGTAAGTGGCACAGGCTTCAGCCTGTGCTTGCCTTAGCCCATCGTAAGTGGCACAGGCTTCAGCCTGTGCTTGTCTTAGCCCATTCTCAGCAGCGTCCCAAAGACTGCCGCTTTGATCAAACAAGAAATTGTCATTCCGAGCGAAGCGAGGAATCTGCTGTATCTTTCTTCTCTGCGACTCTGCGACTCTGCGACTCTGCGACTCTGTGTCTCTGCGTTTCGTCTTCTTTGTCTTCACCCCGAATGCCGAAACAGAATCACATCTCCCTCTTGCACAATATATTCTTTCCCCTCGAGCCTCACCTGCGCTTTCTCCCGCGCGGCCGCAATGCTTCCCGCCGCCAGCAAGTCGCTCCACTTCACCACTTCTGCCCGGATAAATCCCTTCTCGATATCGCTGTGAATCGCTCCCGCGGCCTTTTGCGCCGTCGCCCCCTTGCGTATCGTCCACGCTCGCACTTCCGGCTCTCCCGCGGTAAAAAACTGAATCAATCCCATCAAATCGTACGTCGCCCGAATCAAGCGGTTCAGCCCAGGCTCCTTCAATCCGTACGACGCAAGCAGCTCCGCCGCTTCTTTCTCCTCCATCTCCGCAAGTTCCGCTTCGAGCCGTCCGCAGATCGCCACCACCGCCGCGTTCGGCCTTCCTTGCAAGGAACTCAATTTATGCCGCTCCACGGCCGAATCCAGTTTGTCAGCTTCGTCGTCGCCCAGATTCAGCACGAAGAGCACCGGCCGCGCCGACAAAAATAAAAATCCCCCGATCGGCTTCTTTTCCTCCGCCGTCAGCTCCAATTCGCGCAAAGGCTTCTCCGATTCCAAATGCGCCTTGCACTTCTCGAGAACCGTTTTCTCCGCCAGCAATACGGGTTCGCTCTTCTTCTTCAAATCCTTTTCGAGCCGCTCCAAGCGCCGCAAAATCTGATCGTGATCGGCAAGGATCAGCTCCAGCTCCAAATTCGTCGCATCCCGCAAGGGATCAATGCTCCCCGCCGAATGCGGCACCGAAGGATCCTCAAATACGCGAATCACGTGCGCGATCGTATCCACTTCGCGCAACGGCGCCAGCGCGTCGCGATTCTTTTCCTTCTGCATCCCGCCCAGATCCACGTACTGCACCGTCGCGTACGTGATCTTCTTCGGGTTATACAGCTTGGCCAGCTCCAGCAGCCGCGGCTCCGGCACCTTCGCCACGCCAACGTGCGTAGCCGACCCGCCGCCTTTTCCCTCGACGTTCGCCTTCGTCAAAATCCGAAACAGCGTCGTCTTCCCAACCTGTGGAAGTCCAATAATTCCCGTCTGCAAATCTCTCACCTTTCCCTACAGCTTCATTTTCCTCATCGCAAACCCACCATCCTAGCACACACTCATCACAGCTCCTTTAGGAGCGCGATTCATCGCGTCCCGCCTAGCTTGATCTTCTGACCACGCGCCCTGCTTCTTTTTTGAAACGTTCTAGCCCTACGGACAGTCTCATCATCCAGCATACAGGCGGCGTCCGATGCTTCCTATCCAAAGGACGTCCCGTCTCAATTAGAAATGATCCGAGCCACAGAATCCCGCCGCCACGCCGCGGTCTCCCGATGACCGTTACCCTCCTCGACCTCTCCGCCTATCTGGGTCTCTTCGCGGTCGCCGCCATCACCCTCAACATCCTACTCGGCGTCATGATGGCCTTCCGCTATAGCCCCGTCCGCAACTGGCCGCATCGCCGCTTCAATTATTTCCAGCTGCACAACTGGACCGGCTATCTGGCCCTGGTCTTCGCGATTCTCCACCCCGTCATCCTTCTCTTCAACAAGTCCCCAAAGTTTCGCGTCCTCGATATCGTCTATCCCGTCCACTCGCCTCAACAACCCCTCGAAAACACAGTCGGCGCCATCGCCCTCTACGTCGTTGCGCTCATGGTCATCACCTCTTATTTTCGTATTCAGCTAGGCCGCCGCCTCTGGAAATCTTTCCACTTTACCGTCTACCTCGGCGTCATCGCCCTCTTCTGGCACTCCCTCTTCACTGACCCCGACCTCCAGCATCATCCCGTTGACTGGTTCGACGGCGGCAAAGTTTTCGTCGAAATCTGCGCCGCAATCATCCTCGTAACCATCCTCGTCCGCGCACACCACGCCCGCAAGAAATCTCTCGCCCTCAAACAACCTTCGCGCCAGGCTGCGTCCATTTCTTCCTGAGTTTTCTAGGAGTGGGCACTTACACCATGTCGTCCTCAATAGGACGAAATGATTCGAACGCGGCATTTCCGCTCCCTGTTTTCGCGGATGCCACGCAGGGAACAACAAATTAGGTCGCAGTGGATAGTGACTCTTCAGTGGCCCGCGGCATGTGCGCTGGCCAACTCGTCCAGATAATCCGGCTTGCTTTCCTCGCGCGCCAGATGCGGGTACAGTTTCCCGCCGTGGTAGTTCACGCTGCACGTTTTGTAATAGCCGTCAATCACCACCAGAAGCGTAATCGGCTCGGAGCTCTGCTTCGACGCCGCAATCGCGTCGGCCAGCAAATCATGGTCGTAAACCCGCCCGTTCACGCCAACAACCTTCATCCCCGAACTGATTCCCGCCTGAAACGCAGGGCCGCCCACAATTGAGTCGATCACCGTGCCGTCTTCGCCCAGGTGCAAGCCAATCGTATACACATCTCCCACGTTGCCATGCCGCGTCTCATGTTTGGGCGCCTCGTCATTGAACAGGAATTTCCAGCCGCCGTTTTCGATTCCGCCCAGCGGAGGATTCGGCGATGTCGAGTTCAGCCGCTCGTGCAGAAACTTCGCCCAGTCGTATGGCGCGATCGCGTTCAGCCCACGAACAATGTCTTCGAACGTGTACGGTTTGATCTCCGGTCCATTGTTCGCTCCGCCATAGAACGCGTGGCAGAAATCGTCGATGCTTTTTTGTCCTTGCATTTGCTGATGAATGATCGTCGCCGCTTCCAGCCACATCAAATCGCCTTCATCGTAATAATCCGTGCCGCGCCGCCAGTTCAGCCATCCTCGCGCAAATCCCTCGCCGGCCACGGCCACCGCCGTATCCAGCAGAGGACGCCACGTCCGCCCTGGCCGTCCCACGCCCAGCGCGGCGGAAATATTCGCCAGATTGTTGTGGTAATCCTCGGCACTCCACAAGCCGCTGCGCGCCGCTAGAAGCGGCCCCGCAAACTCCGTGAAGCCCTCGTAGTCCCACAGCAAATCATCCTTCATCGGCGTTTGATACTCCGGGGTGGCCAGGTCCGCGGGGCGGCGGAACTTTCCGCTCCAGGAATGCGCGTACTCGTGCGCCAGCAGGCCTCCAATCGCCAGTCCTGCTTCCGGCCCCAGCAAAATTCGTTCCGGCAAACGGCTGTCGTTGCATTCGTTATGTTCCAGTCCGAAGTGCGCCACGTGATCGCTGAGCGTCAGCAAAAAGTGATATTCGCGATAGTGCCGCGAACCGAAGAGTTTCCCGGCTTCCGCCACCAGGTTCGTTAGTCCCTTCTGGATCGCGGGGCTCATGTTCAGCGCCTCTTCGCTATCCGCCACCAGGTCGATCTCGTGGTGGACCGGTTCCCCCGGCGGCGTTAGATCGATCGCGCGGTAATACTGCCCCGCAATGACAGGCGAATCGACCAGCCGTTCCAGGGAAAGTGGCGCGAATGAAATGGTGTTTCCGAATTGGCTCTCGACGTGTTGTGGTGTTCCAAATTTCCACCCTTCCGGCAGCACCAGCTTGGGATGAAACACGATCTCGGTCGCGGGACGTCCCGCGGGGTAGAACACGTTCTGATTCCATTCGATTACGATCAGTTTGTCCGTTGCCGACATTGCCGAAGTCGCGAACCCTCCTCCGCTCGGCTCGAGATAATCGAACGCCACGTGCAGCTCGCTGGCGCCGGCGGGAACTTCGACATGGAATGTGAATACATCCGAAAGATCGCGTTGCCAGGGAATCGTCGCTCCGTTCGCCGTGCATTTCAGTCCCGTGACGTTGCCGATCGGCCCGTCAGGCCCGTGCTCGCCCGGAATCCACTTGGGGTAATACAGCGTCAGCGGCCCGGGCTTCACCGGTATCGTCTCCTGCGTCCGTATGACCTTCAGCGGCGTTTGCGTCGCGTCCACGGTCAGAGAAATCGCGCCACTTTGTGCCGAAGCGCCATACGCCATCGCGAAGAAGGCGGCCGCAAGGGCGAGCCCCCTTCCGCGAGCGATGGCAGCCCACGCACCTCGCGCGATGCTTGCTAGTTTCATGCGAATCTGAAAATTCATGGTCAGAATTGCCCCCATTCCTGGCGTTCATTGCAGTTGCGTGCCAAAATCCAGGCGCTTCAGAAAACCGAATTTCTCGCGCGTCATCCCATCAGCGCGAAGAGCCCGGAAGCTAGCGGGCACGAGCATATCGAATCGCCGCTTCTTTTCCTATGCCCACGCCTTGCCTCGGGGCCGAAACTTGTTAATCTATTTCCCCGTTTCCAGAATGGAGCTCAAGTGACCGCCGTACCTCCCACTCCGTGCTTTGATCTCGCAGATGCGATGAAATCGCTCGCCGAGCGCGATGAAAAACTGAAGTTCCTCATCGCTGAAACGCAACCCTTCCAGATGGACCCCGATCATCTCCAGAGTCCCTATGAAGCTCTCCTCGAAGCTATCGCCTACCAATCCATCTCCGGCAAAGCCGCCGCCACGATTTTCGGCCGCATCAAAGCTCTCAGCTCCACCGGTCGCGCCCCCGCACCGCAGGAAATGCTAAAGCTCCGCAAACAAGCTCTGCGCAAAGCCGGCCTCTCCGGCGCAAAAGTTCTGGCCATGAAAGACCTCGCCAAAAAGACAATCGAAGGCGTCGTCCCCACCCTCGATGACGCGCAAAAACTCTCCGACGAGGAACTCGTCAAACGCCTGACTTCCGTCCGCGGCATCGGCGCATGGACCGTGGAAATGTTTTTGATCTTCCGCCTCGGTCGCCCCGACGTTCTCCCCATCCACGACCTCGGCGTGCAAAAAGGCTGGTCCATCACCTACGGCAAAAAGCACAAGCCCAAACCCAAAGAACTCCTGGCTTTCGGCGAACGCTGGCGTCCCTACCGCACCGTCGCTTCCTGGTACATGTGGCGCGCCTGCCACCGCGCCGGCAATGCCGCCATGCGCAGAATACGCCCCGCCAAGACCAAGCCCCGCCGAAAACGCGGAATCTCCCGCCTGCGTAAAAAAGCTCGTCGATGAGCTTACTTGGTGCTCGGGTAATACTTTCATTCGCCGCGTGCCCGTGTGGAATGGCTCGCGGGCGGCCCAGATTTCTGTGGACGAACCTGCCACCAATCTGGTATGATTCTCATTGGAGAATTTCAGGCTGCGGCAGTTTGCCGCGGCCATTTTTGTTTTTAGGCCGTAAGATCAAGTGAGACCTTTCCAGGCGAACCGGCTTCCAAGCTATCGGACGCACTCAATTCTAACCCCTTTAGAATCAACACCTGCAAGATCCATCGCTAAGTGTTGATTCTAAAAAACTTAAATAAACGCTAAACCCTTTAGATGCAACACTTACAAAAAACAGGGGGAGGGGGTGTAACCCGACGGCAAGAGTGAACTGCACCAGACAGTAGCCTGGTTAGCTGGTCGCGCCCGGAGCGACACTAACTCGCTGCAATCTCGCGCACTAGGAAATAGATAGCGGCAATCCCGGCCAGCAACACGCCGCTCTCCAGCGACACCGAAACGCGGTGCAGTTTGCTGAACTCCGCCAGCAAAGGGCTATTCCCAGCCGTCGCCTGAATTGATCCCATTTGCACCCGAAGCGCTGCCATCTTCGCGCTCACGGTGTACTGCGAAATCGCCGTCAGCACGATCATCAGCGCCACGCATAGCGCCGCCGGACCCACAAAGCTGGCAAATGATCGCGTGCGCATCAGCCGGACAAACAGGAACGCGAGGCCTAAAGCGATGCCGCCAAGGTGCATCCGCGTCAGCGAATACCCGACCATGGCTCCGGCCTGGTCCCGGCTGGCCAGTATCCCAAACGCTCCAGGCGCCACCACAAAGCTCAGAAACACGTCGCTTCCGAGCCAGAGGCTAACGCATAGAAACTCAATTGTACGGAGGAGAGTGGACATCGGGAATTTCCGATAGAATATCTTCAGGCGCGAATGCAAAAATGGTGGGCGACAAAGGACTTGAACCTTTGACCTCTCCCGTGTGAGGGGAGCGCTCTAACCAACTGAGCTAGTCGCCCGTCTGGTACAGCCGCAACGCTTCGCAGCGTCATCTATTTGTAGCAGGAAGGACCTGGGTTTTCAACCGATGTCCACGGCCACATCGCAGATTGTTTCGCAGCTGCAGCGCTCTATCGCCCGCGCGATCTACGGCAAGGAAGAGGCCATCCAGCTCGCGCTTATCACTCTTCTCGCGCGCGGCCATCTGCTCATCGAAGATGTCCCCGGCGTCGGCAAAACCACTCTCGCGCAGGCGCTGGCGAAATCCTTTCATTGCACTTTCCAGCGCATCCAGTTCACTTCGGATCTTCTCCCCAGCGACGTGCTTGGCGTCAGCGTCTACAATCCTGAATCGCGCGAGTTCGAGTTTCGCCCCGGACCAATTTTTGCCAACGTCGTGCTAGCCGATGAAATCAATCGCACCACTCCTCGCACGCAGTCAGCTCTGCTCGAGGCCATGAACGAAGCACAGGTCACCGTGGACGGCAAGACTCTGCAATTGCCGCATCCATTTCTGGTGATCGCCACGCAAAATCCTGTCGAGCACCATGGCACTTATCCGCTGCCGGAATCGCAGCTCGACCGTTTCTTGATGCGCATCAAGATGGGCTACCCCTCGCACGAGACCGAACGCGAAATCTTGCGCAAGCATATTCACGACGATTCGCTTGCGACTCTCGAGCCTGTCGCCGATGTCGGCGACGTTCTCGAAATGCAGGATGCTGTCTCCCGCGTCAAGGTGGACAGCAGCCTTCACGATTACGCTCTCGAAATCGTCAATCGCACGCGCAAGACCGATCTGCTGGCTCTCGGCGTAAGCCCTCGCGGCACTCTCATGCTGCAACGCGCCGCTCAGGCCCGCGCGTTCCTGGATGGCCGCGACTATTGCTTGCCGGATGACTTCAAGCAGCTTGCCGTTGCCGTCTTTTCGCACCGTGTGGTCGCCAGCGCTCGCCACGTCTCTCTACAGAAAAAATCGGAGACCACGGAATCGGTCCTCCGGGAGCTCGTCGACTCCGTTCGCGTACCTCTGTGAATTTACTTTCGACAGCCGCGCAACTTTGGGTCAAGTCCGACCGCTCCGCTGTGCGCGCCTTCTTCCTCGCCATCTCCGCGCTTGCCATTGCGCTGCTCCTCGCTCTCTATTCCGGCGCGGCGGGCGAAATGGGCCGTCTGGCGCTCGCCACCGCCTCCGGTTTGGGCGCCCTACTCGTGGCCGCCTGGGTATCCGTCACGCTCGTCCCGGTTCTCGCCAGACGCACCGCCCTTCGCTGGATCGGCTACAAAATGGAGTACAGAATTTCCCGCGAGGGCTGGATTTACATCCTGGGAATTTTCCTGGTCGCTCTCGCCGCGCTGAACACCGGAAACAATCTGCTCTTCCTCATTCTGGCGTGCCTGATCGCCATCATCCTGATGTCCGGCATCCTCTCTTCGATCACTCTCTCCGGAATCGAGTTGCGGCTCATGCTGCCGGAGCACATTTTCGCGGCGCAACCCGTGCGCGCTCTCGTCGAGCTGCACAACGAGAAGCTTACCCTCCCGTCGTTCTCCCTCCGCGTCGAAGCCGTCCGCCGCAAGGATTCTCCGGGTGCGGTCATGCTGGAGACTCCGGTTTATTTTCCCTACGTTCCGAAACACGATCGCGTCCAGCAACACGTGCCCGTGACATTTCCGCGCCGCGGCGTTTATTCCCAGGACGCCTTTCGCATCGTCACCAGATTCCCGTTTGGTTTTTTGCAAAAGGCACGCCGCATCGATTTGAAATCCGAGGCGCTCGTCTATCCTTCGGTCGAGCCCACGCGCGATTTCCTAGAAATTCTCCCAGGGATGCAAGGCGCGCTGGAGAGCCTTGCCAAAGGCCGCGGCCAGGATTTATATGCGCTGCGCGACTATCAGCCTCGCGACAGTTCCCGCCATGTGCACTGGAAAGCATCGGCCCGGCTGGGTTCCTTGATGGTTCGCGAATTCACCCGCGAAGATGATTGCCGGGTTCTTCTGGTCCTCGATCAGCACATGCCGGCGGGCCTTGTCGCGGAGGAAGCCGGTGTTCGCTTCGAGCGCGCCGTAAACTTGTGCGCCGCTCTGGCCTGGCACTTCTACGAGCGCAACGCCGTCCTGCAATTTCGTACGTCTGGATTTGAAACTCCGCTGGCCGAAGCCGATAAAATCATTTTCGACGTGCTTCGGCATCTCGCTTCCGCAAGGCCGTTTCCGCCGGATCCGCAGCGCGCTCTTCTCTCCGATTCCGCCGGCATGTTAGAAATATTCAAGGTAATTGTGACCAGCGAATCTCACGGCTCCATCCCCTCGAACGTCTGGAACCGTTCGTGGGTCATCTTTCTTGAAGATCTGGATGCGTGAGCGGACTTCTCGCGCTCACAAGCACTCTGCTTCATCAAGTGTGCGAAAATATCCGGTAACCGTGCTCGCCGGCCGCGAACTCGCCTCTTTCCGCAAGCGTTTGCTCGCGTGGTTCCGTCAATTCCAGCGTGATTTGCCGTGGCGGCGCACGAAGTATCCGTACCGCATCTGGATTTCGGAAATCATGCTGCAGCAGACGCGCGTTGCGGCCGTGATTCCTTACTACGAGAAGTTCCTGGCTCGCTTCCCCAACGTGCGTGTGCTCGCACAAACCCCCGAAGAAGAGGTGCTGAAGCTGTGGTCCGGCCTCGGCTACTACAGCCGCGCACGAAACCTGCAAAAGGCCGCGCAACAAATCATGGCGCGGCACGGCGGCGAATTCCCGCGTGAGGAGTCTGAAGTTCTCGCGCTTCCCGGAATCGGAAGTTACACAGCCGCTGCGATTCTCAGCATCGCTTTCGGCGCGGAGCACGCGGTCCTCGACGGCAACGTCGCGCGCGTGCTTGCACGGCTGGGCGCGCGGCGCGGCGACCTTCGCGAATCGCGGCGATGGCAATCGCTTCAGAAAACCGCCTCAGGACTTCTGGATCGAAAGTCTCCTGGAGACTGGAACCAAGCAATCATGGAACTCGGAGCCATGGTCTGCACGCCTCGCGCGCCACAATGTCTTCTGTGCCCCGTGAAGAATTTTTGCCGCGCGCGGCAGTCGGGCGATCCCGAGTCTTTCCCGGAGAAAAAAAAGAAACGCGACCCCGCGCAAATCGTTCTTGCCGCTGCAGTGCTATTCGCTCCGCGCGGCGAAACTCTACTTCTCCCTCCTCCTCGGAGAAGAGAGAACCACAGGCCCGCGGCCGACGATGTCGCGACGCTGTTTTCGCGGATGTGGCATTTTCCGACGATTGCGATTCGCAAAGACCCTCTTTTGGAGTTGAAGAACTATCTGGCGAATTCCGCGTTCGCCGGCAATGACGAGTTGCGCCTTGAACCGCTCGCGAAAGTTCGCCATGCCGTGACATATCGTAGCGTCACGGTCCTTCCCTTCCGAATCGCCGTTGCGAAAATCCCGCGCATTCGCGGCTCGAAGAACATTCGACTGGAAGAGTTCGCCTCCTTACCCGTTTCCAATCTGACCCGCAAGATTGCGCACGCAGCGCTTTCCCACCCGGCGTCCGCGAATTCGTAAGCGTTATCGTTTCGCCTTGCCTTCTCTCTCCTAAGCCCCACTGGTGCTAGCATGAACTGGTCCCCCAATGGCTTCCTCTTCTTCGCTAACGCGTGTCTCCGCGCTTCCCGCCGAGCGGTTCTTTCGCACCTCTCTTTTCCTACTGATCGCGACCGCTGTCGCCACATTAATCAGTACGGGAAAACTCGACGTGGTCACACTCATCGTGGCGCCCTCCGCCGTGCTCTACAAAGGGATTCGCTGGTGGCGGCGTTGTCCTGCGGAAATTCCTCAGCGGCTCGCCACCCGTTTGGTGGTTGCGTACCTCCTCGTTTTTCCGCTGGATGTTTTCTTTCTCTCGCGTGTGTTTGTAGCGGGATCCTCCAATCCTGCGCTGTACGCCGCACTTCTCGGCGCCGTTCATTTCCTGCTATTCGTGATGCTCATTCGCCTTTATAGCGCCAACACGGATCGCGACGCACTTTTCTTGACCATGCTTTCCTTTGCCGCGATTCTCGCCGCCGCGGTCCTCACCATTGACACCACGTTCCTGGGGCTCTTCTTTCTCTTTCTCCTGTTCGGCGTAGCCACTTTCGTCGGTTTGGAAATGCGCCGCGGAACGAAGGGCGCAATCACTCCCGACGTTGACGTCCATCCCCAGCAGGAACTCCGCCTGACCCGTGCGTTAATCCTCGCTGCACTCTGCGTGGCCCTCGGCGCAATGTTTATCGGCGGCGCACTTTTTTTCTTCTTCCCGCGTTTCAGCGCGGGCTATTTGGGCCGTGCCAGCTTGCAACCGACGCTGATGACCGGCTTCAGCGATGATGTCGAACTCGGCCAAATCGGCGAAATCAAAAAGAACTCCGCGGTAGTGATGCGTGTGCGCACGGGCAAACCGGTTGGCTTCCCTTTACTCCGGTGGCGTGGAATCGCGCTATCTAACTTCGACGGCAAGCGCTGGTATTCCCCGGAACACCGCGCGAGCCCGATTCCCGCCGGACTGAATGGCTGGATCACTCTTGTGGATCGGCCTCCCGAATCCGATCCCACTACGAGCCTATTGCGTTATACGGTGCTGCTCCAACCCATCGCCACCGATACGCTCTTCGCCCCCGCACGGGTCATCTCGCTGCGCGGAAATCTTTCCGGCGAAGGTGCCAATCCGGAGGCGGGCGCGCGGCGCAGTTACGTCCTGCGCGATTCGAATGGCTCGCTAAGCAATCCTTTCCATAATTTCACGACCGTGCGGTACGAAGGCTTTTCTTTGCTGCGCTCCATGAGTTTGCCCCGGTTGCGCGCAGCCCCGACCGAGTATCCACCGGACATTCAAGGCACGTTCCTGCAACTTCCGCAGCTGGATCCACGAATTCCGGAGCTAGCACAGCGGATCACAGCGCGCGCGCAGAATCCTTTTGATAAAGCCGTCGCCGTCGAGAACTATTTGCGTACACGCTTCACGTACACTCTTAACCTCACGGGCAAACCCGGGGACGATCCGCTCGCCCATTTCCTCTTCGAAACGCGCGCCGGCCACTGCGAGTATTTCGCTTCGGCCATGGCCATCATGCTTCGCACGCTGGGAATTCCCACGCGGGAAGTGAACGGCTTCCTGCCCGGCGAGTACAACGACCTCGGAGGGGACTACATCGTGCGTGCCAGTGACGCGCACAGCTGGGTCGAGGTCTATTTCCCCGGGACCGGATGGATAACTTTCGACCCGACGCCTCCAGGCGCCGATTCCGCGGGAGGATTCTTCACGCGCCTGGGACAATATATGGATTGGTTCGAGCTTTCCTGGAACGAGTGGGTCATCAATTACGATTTCATTCACCAGATTCTGCTTGCGCAGAACATGCAGCGCAGCGCGCGCTCCTGGACGGATCTCGCGCGAGCCTGGTATCAGAAGAAGCAGGAAAAGGGGCGGAGATGGATGAGGTCGTGGAATACCGGACTGGGAATGTTGATTTCCTTCGCCGTCGCGCTCTTCCTCCTGGCGATGCGTTTCGATTTGGTAGTCGCACTGATTCGGCGTCTCTGGCTTTCCTGGCAGCTTCGTTCGCCGGAGGCCGCCCGCGCGAATCCACAGCTCGCTTCGCGGCTTTACTCGGAGCTTTTGTATCTGCTGGAGCGCCGCGGCTTTGCGCGCAAGCCCACGCAGACGCCTTTTGAATTCGCCGCAGCAGTTTCTCAGCCGCGGCTTGCGCCCGCGGTATACGAATTTACGCATTACTACACGCAAGCACGATTTGGCGGCGCGCCGTGCGACACAATTCGCCTGCGCGCCCTCCTGGAACAGATCCGTTCTTCACTCACGTCGCGCTGAACTGTACGCAGATTGAACTTCGCTCATTGCAAGTTACAACGCCCTGCGAAACCAGGGACGCTTGGGCTCCCGCCATTGCTGCATGTTACAATGAAGAATTGCGAAAAGCCGCAAATTCGCTACCTATGACCAAAGTCGGATTTATCAGCCTGGGATGCCCGAAGAACCTCGTGGACAGCGAGGTGATGATGGGGATTCTCACGCGCGAAGGGTATGAGCTGACGCCGCGCGCGGATGAAGCGGAGATACTCGTCGTCAACACCTGCAGCTTTATTGAGTCGGCGCAAAAAGAGTCGGTGGATGCGATTCTGGAGATGGCCGAGCACAAGAAATTCGGCGCGGCGAAAAAACTGATCGTCGCGGGCTGTCTTGTGGAGCGGTTCCGCGATCAAATTCTGGAACAAGTGCCGGAGGTGGACGCCGTCGTGGGAACCGGCGAAGTGGAGCGAATCCTGGAAGCCGTGGACGGAGATTTGCGCGTCCTGCCTGCCGCGCCGCCCGCGTTTCTCTATCACGATCTGACGCCGCGCGTGATCACTACGCCTCGCCACGCGGCGTATATCAAGATCGCCGAAGGCTGCGATCATCCCTGCACGTTCTGCATCATCCCGCAACTGCGCGGTGCGTTTCGCAGCCGGCGTTTCGAATCCGTGGCGCGCGAAGCAGAGAATCTCGCTGCCGGGGGCGCGAGAGAGATCACGCTCATCGGACAGGACACGACTTCCTACGGCGAGGACTTGGGCTTGCGCGACGGCCTGGCGCAATTGCTTGCACGCCTGGCACAAGTTGAGGATTTACTTTGGGTCCGGTTCCTTTACGCTTATCCGAACCGCGTGACGCAGAATTTGCTGGACACGCTGGCGGCCCATCCGCGCCTGGCGAAGTATATGGACATGCCGCTGCAACATGCGAGCCGCAATGTTCTGGCGCGCATGAAGCGGGGTTCGCACGGCGACGCCTTCTTGAAACTCCTCGAACGCATCCGGAAAACGATTCCCGGCGTCTCGCTGCGGACTTCTTTCATCGCGGGGTTCCCCGGAGAAACGGAAAAGGATTTTGAAGAGCTTTGCGACTTTGTGCGCGCCGCCAATCTGGATTGGATGGGTGTTTTCGAATACTCCGACGTGGATAACGCCAACAGTTACGCGCTAGACGAAAAAGTAGACGCGGAAACGATTACCGACCGGCGCAACCGATTGATGGCCATTCAAAAAAAGATTTCGCGCGAGAAATTGCGCGCCTGGAAGGGCCGAACGGCCACGGCACTTGTGGAAGGGCCTTCGAAGGACAATCCTCTGGTGTGGGAAGCGCGGCTCGAAGGAATGGCTCCGGATATAGACGGAAAACTGTATCTGACAGACATTGAGTTGGCGACGGGAGAGACGGCGGCAGCTGGGGATGTCGCGTGCGTCGAAATTACCAGAACCGATGCGTACGACCTAATCGGCCGAGTCGTCGAGATCTTGCCCCGGCCTGAGCCGCGAGGATTCGCTCATGCCGCAACCGCCGCAAACATGCCGCCAGCCGAACAACTCACGCGCATTTCCACGGGCGCGCCGCTTCGCGTCCTCGGCTAGGCTATACTCGATTTTTGGATACATTATTCCCCGCCGTCCCGCTGAACTCTGTGTTAAAACAGGCTTTCAAGACGGAGTATGCTGAATCCACGGAGAAGTGAAAACTCGGGCTGCGTGATTTGACGAGAGGCGAGTCACGAGCCTTCCAGAGCCGTTTACGATGAAGCATCGCTGCCCCATCTGCAAAATGCCAACGGACTCCGACACGCACGCGGACTTTCCTTTTTGCAGCGAGCGTTGCCGCTTGCACGACCTGGGCAACTGGGCCAGCGAAAAATATGTCGTTTCAGATCCTGTCTTTGATATGAGCGAACTCGAAGCGGAAAGCGATTCGAGCGGCGGAAAAGAAAAGGAAGAAGACGAAGATTTCAAGGGGTTCCGCAAACCCGATGACACCATCCACTGAAACTCCGGACGCCGCGTCAGCAGCGCAAAAAAAGCCGCGACTCGCGATGGCTATCGCCACGGCCCTCGGCGTCGGCTACATTCCCAGGGCCCCGGGCACGTTTGGCTCGCTCGCTGGGATCATCGTGGCGATTCTCACGCATCCAGTGAGTATGTTTCTTTTGCTGACGCTCAGCGTCAACGGGCATTCGCTCTCAAGCGGAATTGGGATTGACCTTCCACCGCTGTACGTGCGCTGGGCATTCTTTGTGCTTCTGGTGCCCTCGATGCTCGCTTTTCTTTGCGTCAGCGCGGCGGGAGTGTGGAGCGGTTCGAGGGCGGCAGCCTACGCCGGTGTATCGGACCCGCAATTCGTGGTTATCGATGAAGTATCCGGAATGGTCTTGACGCTGGTGCTCGGAATCGCACCGCTAAGTCTTCCGACGCATCTTTTGCCGACCGAGAACGCCTCAGTTTTCGCTCTGTACTCGGGGTTTACTCTGCTCAATTGGAAATACCTGTTGCTGGGATTCCTGCTGTTTCGATTGTTCGACATTTGGAAACCCTTCCCGGTCCGGCAGCTTGAAAAACTTCCGCGCGGCTGGGGCATCATGGCGGATGACTGGATGGCGGGCATCTACGCTGCTATTCTGTTGCGGGTCGCACTACACTTTGGATTGTTTGGCTAGGTATGAAATTCGGCTTTGGGTCCTCGGCAGAGAAAAACGGCATCCCCCGCATTGATAGAGTCGCGCCTGCCGCCGCCATTCCGGGTGGCGAGATCGTGATCTACGGGAGTGGATTTGCTTCGCGCGCTCACCCGAGACCCGTGGTGCGCTTTGGCGAAGCGGAAGCAAGTCTGGCGCTCGCCAGCGAGCACCGGCTGATTGCCCGCGTGCCGGATGGCGCCAGCGGCGGAATCGTCCGCGTTTCGAGCGCCGCCAACGAAAGCCAGCCGCATCCCGTCGCCATCGGCGTGCAAATCGCCGATAATCTGCACCCCATCGCAAATCCCGCTGTGGATGCCTCTGGCAATACTTATGTCACCTTTTCGGGAAATCGGGGGCAGCGGGTTCCGGTTTCGCTTTACAAAATCACGGCGAACTACAGCGTGAAGCCGTTCGTTACTTCGCTCGTCAATCCCAGCGGCTTGGCGCTGGACCGCGCGGGGAATCTCTTCGTCTCGTGCCGCAACGACGGGACGATTCACCGGATTACGCCGGAGGGCCGCGCCGAGCAGTGGATTGAAGGCATGGGCATCGCCACGGGCATCGCATTTGATCGCGCCGATAATTTGTACGTCGGCGACCGCAGCGGAACGATTTTCAAAATCAGCACAAGCAGGGAAATTTTCGTTTTTGCAACGATCGAACCGTCGCTCGCCGCGTATCATCTCGCGTTTCATGCGAATGGCGATCTCTATGTCACCGGCCCGACGACCTCGAGCTACGATCGCGTCTACCGCATCACACAGGGCGGCGAAGTCAGCACGTTTTATCGCGGCCTTGGCCGTCCACAAGGTTTGGCGTTTGACCGGGACAGCAATCTCTATGTGGCGGCCTCCCTCGGCGGGCGGCGTGGGATCATCCGCATCACTCCGCAGGCGCATGCCGACGTCGTCCTCAGCGGCTCAGGGCTGGTCGGTCTGGCGTTGCAATCGTCGGGCCGCGCCATACTGGCCACTACAGGCGCACTTTTCACACTGGACTGGGAAGTTCGCGGCGCGCCACTGCTGGGATAATTGAAAGCATGAAAGCAGAGATCATCGCGGTTGGTTCGGAACTGCTCACTCCGGACCGCTTGGACACCAATTCGCTCTTCCTGACGGAGGAGCTGAACAAAATTGGCATCGAGGTGGTGCGAAAGACCATTGTGGGCGACAACCGCGACCTGCTCGGCGAAGCGTTTCGCGACGCATTGAATCGTGTGCCGCTGATCATCGCTTCGGGCGGCCTCGGCCCTACGGAGGACGATCTCACGCGCGAGACCGTGGCCGAACTTCTCGGCCGCAAGTTGAAACGCAACGACGCAATTCTCCGCCACATCGAGGGGCGCTTCCGCGCGCTGGGCCGCGAAATGCCCGAGGTGAACGTGCGTCAGGCAATGATTCCAGAAGGGGCTGAGATCCTCGAAAATCCGCGCGGCACGGCGCCGGGATTGTGGCTCGAAGACTCCGGGCATTCCATCGTGTTGCTCCCCGGCCCGCCCCGCGAGTTGAAGCCGCTCTTTCGCGAACAGGTTCTGCCGCGTCTCGAACGCCGTGTTTCCGGCGTGCGCATGTTCCACCGCGAAATTCGCGTGACGGGGCTGGGCGAATCGCAAGTCGAGCAACGCATCCTGGGCATTTACAAGCGCTTTCCGGAAGTAAACACGACGGTCCTTGCCGCGCCAGGAGAGACGCAGGTCCATCTCCGCATGTGGACGGATGCGGCGGAGCATGCCAAGAAAATTATGGACGAAATCGTGAAGGGCTTCGAGCTCGCGCTGACGGACCGCATTTTCAGCCAGGACGGGTCGGCTCTCGAAGAAGTGATTGCCGCGGAATTGACGATGCACAACGCAACGATCTCCGCGGCGGAAAGCTGCACGGGCGGATTGCTGGCACAGCGGCTGACGAGCATCGCGGGCAGCTCTTCCTATTTTCTTGGCGGAGTTGTCTGCTACAGCAACGAATTGAAAACGGCGTGGGTTGGGGTTCCGGCGGAACTTATTCAGGCCAAGGGCGCGGTCAGCGCGGAAGTAGCGGTCGCGCTCGCGGAGGGAATCCGCCGCCGTGTAGGCAGCACGTTTGGAGTGGGCATCACAGGGATTGCGGGGCCCGGCGGCGGCACGGAGGAAAAGCCAGTTGGGACTGTTTATGTCGCGCTTGCGCACGCGGGTGGCGTGAAAGAACGCGGGGTGCGCTTCCCTGGCGACCGCGAGTCCATTCGCTGGCAAGCGTCCCAGGCCGCGCTGGACATGGTACGCATTCATTTTCTCTACAACGGCAAACAATCCGCGAAGCGAGCCTGAATGTGCGCCTGTTCGTCGCGTTGGAGATTCCCGCCGCCGTACGAGACAATCTGGCGGCACTCCTCAAGGATCTGCGCGAATTGTCCCTGCAGCTCGGGGACAAGCGGGGCCGTTGGGTACGCCCGGAGAATCTTCACGTGACCCTGAAATTCATCGGCGAAGCGGCGGATGCAAAGCTCGCGGGAATTCGAGACGCCCTCGCGAAGATTCGCTTGGATGCGCCGGTTGACTTGAAATTTCGCGGACTCGGTTATTTCCCCAATGAAAAACATCCGCGCGTGCTCTGGGTGGGGTTGAGCGCCTCGGCGAACTTAGCTTTGCTTGCCGGTGACATCGACCGCGCGCTCGAACCGCAAGGCATCTCACCGGAAACGCGTCCTTTTTCGCCGCACGTGACGCTGGCGCGGTTCGAGCCTCCCGTCCTTCCCGAAAAGCTGGGAGCCGCGATTCAAAAAAACTCCCAGCGGGAGTTCGGCTCGTTTCAGGTGCGCGAGTTCCATCTCATCGAAAGCAAGCTAAGACGTTCCGGCGCCGAGTACACTACTCTTGCAACTTTTCCCCTAACGCGGGAGATTTGACGACTGATGGCCGAACCGAACGCGATACTCATCTCAATTCCCGCGGCGGCCTACCTGCTCGGCTCGATTCCTTTCGGACTGTTGCTGGGAAAACTGTTTGGCGCTGCTGACGTTCGCAAGGCGGGGAGCGGAAACATCGGCGCGACGAATGTTGCGCGCGTCGCCGGATTGGCCGCGGGGATTCTGACGCTCTTACTGGATGCCGGAAAGGGCGCTCTGGCTGTCTTTCTCGCTGCGCGGCTTTCTCATGAAAGCTCGACATGGATGATGATCGCCGGCCTGGCAGTTCTTGCCGGTCATTGTTTCCCGATTTGGCTGGGATTTCAGGGAGGCAAGGGAGTGGCCACGGCTGCAGGCGTTTTTCTGGTGTTGTGCCCCATCGCGTTTCTTGCCGGCGCCATCCTGTTCGTGCTGGTCGTGATTTACTGGCGATTCGTGTCGTTGGGTTCGCTCTCCGCGGCGGCTGCCATGCCTTTATTGATTTACTTTTTTTGGGCGCCGCACCACGCTCCGCCCTACACAGTCAGCTTCGGCTCGCTGGCCGCGGCGCTCCTGATTGTGTTCAAGCACGACGCGAACATCCAGCGACTGGTGCAGGGAGACGAGCCGAAGTTTTCGTTTCGCAAGAGAAAACAGGACGCGCCGTGAAACGCATCGCGATCCTCGGCGGCGGGAGCTGGGGGACCGCGCTCGCGATCGTGCTTTCGCGAGCGCGCGAGCCTCATGAGATTTCTCTGTGGATTCGCGACGCCGCTCTTGCCGAATCCATCCGCCGCGAGCGCGAGAATAAGGTCTATCTGCCGGGCCAGCGCGTGCCGGACGCAGTGCTGGTCACCCACGACGCGGCGGCAGCTCTGAAAAATGCGGAAGTCCTCATCGGGGCTGTCCCGTCAGCGCACGCTCGCAGCATTTACCGGCGCGTCCAACCCTTCATCGAGCGCGGTGCGGCCATCGTCAGCGCGACGAAAGGTCTTGAGCCCGCCACGCATGCGCGAATGAGCGAAGTGATTTCGCAAGTCCTGCCGCAGGAATTTACTCCGCGCTTCGCGGTTCTCTCGGGCCCCTCCTTCGCGATGGAAGCGGCCGCCGGCCAGCCGACCGCGGTCGTTCTGGCCTCGCACGACATGGCGCTCGCGAACAGACTTCAGGAAGAGTTCGCGGGCCCTTCGTTTCGTCTGTACACCAACGAGGACATTCTGGGCGTCGAGCTTGCCGGCGCGATGAAGAATGTTATCGCGATTGCCGCCGGCGCCTGCGAAGGACTCGGCATGGGCTCGAACCCTCTGGCCGCGCTGATTACGCGGGGCCTTGCGGAGATGACGCGGCTGGCGGCGGCCCTCGGCGCGCGGCGGGAAACTTTGAGCGGGCTCGCGGGACTTGGCGACCTGGTCCTGACCTGCACAGGCGCTTTGAGCCGCAATCGGCATGTGGGTATCGAGCTTGGTAAAGGCCGCACGCTTCGCGAGACCCTGGGAAGCATGAAAATGATCGCGGAAGGCGTGGGCACCGCCGGGGCGCTGCTTGCCATCGCCGGCCAGGCGGGCTTGGAACTGCCAATAACTCAACAAGTTAACGCCATCCTGCACGAGGGCAAATCACCGCGCGATGCTATCCGGAGCATCATGGAGCGACCGCTCAAGCGTGAATAAACAAGCGTGAAATGGCGTGGCAGTGGAGAGCCTCCACATCCTTGGAGCGCTCATGATGTCCGCCACTAGTACCAAGGTTCCAGTTGCATATGCGCGACGAAGCGGCATTCGCGGCACCCGTTCCCCCTTCCATTCCCCTAAAATAAAGAGTCGAGATGCCAGAACCCGGCTCATCCATGCTGGATCGCCTGCGTAAGGGACGTGTGCGCATTTTGTGGCTCGTCCTTGGCGCGCTGCTGCTTGTCAGCGCGTTGCCTATTGGGCTTTATCACCGCCAGGTGCTGCAGCTCAGCCAAGACAAGTTGATCGACACGGAGCGTGTTCAGCAATCCGCCCTGACCCGATCTCTGGCTCAGGAAATTCAACTCTTCGAGGCCAACCAGACTCAACAACTCTTCAGCGAACGGCAAATTCTTGCTTTGACGGGACTCATCGAGAATGTCGAAGACCCCGCCTCCGAGCCCAAGGTCACGCGGCTCCTCCAGGAGTTTGTCGAAAGCAATCGGGACACGTTTGTCTATTTGACGGCGGTTGACAAGTCCGGCAAAGGCACAAAGGCATCGCAGGGTAATTTCCAGGCGGAACAGGATCCCTTCGTGGCCAAGGCTTTGCAGCGCGCCTTTGTGACCTGCATGCAATCCGAAGAGTTGCACACCGTTAAATTTCGCAGCGATCCGCTGGCGCTCGCGCCGGACAACCAGCCGGCGTTTGTGCTTGCGGTACCGCTGGAAGATGTGAGCGGCAATTTCAGCGGCATGCTTGCCGCGGTCGTCTCGCTCGAGCCAATTTCCAAACGCTTGCGGGAAGCTAGCGTGCGAGGGCGGACCGTATTCGTGGTCGACCACTCCGGGCACATTGTCGCGCATTCCGATAGAAAAAACTTCGTGCCGGGCGCGCAGGCCAACGGAAAACTGGTGGACCAGGTGCGCGCCCTGCCGCAGGATCTACGAAATACCGAAACCATTCGCTTCACCGACGGTGATCGAAAGCACCAGGTCGAGATGATCGGGACGTACAGCACGCTCCCGGAGGTCAATTGGGCGGTCGTCGCGCAGCGCAGCCTGAATGAGGCGCAGACGGATGCCGGCGTGACGGAGCTGAACCGGCAGGCGCTGGCGTTCGTCACTGTCGTGGTTCTCGTGGCCATCCTCTTCGGTTACTTTTTTGCCGTGGGCATCAGCGGCCCCATCCGCGGGCTGGCGGCTTCCACGCGCGCCATCAGCCGCGGCGAGTTCCACCAGCGCTCGCCGGTCCGGGGCGCCTCGGAAATCAGCGAACTCGCGGAAAACTTCAACAAAATGGCCAGCGACATCGAGGAATACATCGAGCGCTTGAAGGAGGCCGCTGAAGAAAACCGCGAGCTCTTCATCGGATCGATCCGCATGCTTGCCGCGGCCATCGACGAAAAGGATCCGTACACGCGCGGTCACTCCGGGCGCGTGGCGAAATATTCGACGCTGATTGGGCGGGAGCTTGGTCTGTCGAGCGAGGAATTGGACAAGTTAAGGATTTCCGCTCTGCTCCACGACGTGGGCAAGATCGGCGTGGAGGACCGCGTCCTGAAAAAGCCGGGTGCGCTAACGCCGGAAGAGTTCGATCTCATGAAGCAGCACACAGTGAAAGGCGCGAATATCATGCGCCCCGTTTCGCAGCTGAAGGAAATGCTCCCTGGCATCGAGCTGCACCATGAGCATATCGATGGGCGCGGTTATCCGTACGGCTTGCAGGGCCAGCAGATTCCGATGATGGCCCGCATCATCGGCGTGGCCGATACGCTGGACGCCATGACGACGAACCGACCTTACCAGTCCGCGATGGACATCGAGTACGCGCTGAACCGCATCAAGTCGCTCGCCGGCTCGAAGTTCGACGCCGTGGTCGTCAACGCCCTCGAAGCCGCCATAAATTCCGGCAAGCTTCGCCTGAGCGCCGTCGAAGTCACGGTGTAACTTTCCGCGCATCCCCGCAGCCTGCCGCATGCGGACAGTAGCCAGCCTAGCGGGCCGGCGGCGAGTGCTTCTGCTACAATTCCATGTTGCGCTGCCTGCGAAGCGATCAACCGCATGATTTCTCTCTTCGGAAAACCGGAAAAAGTCGAGCCGACCCTCCTCGAGCGACTTAAAGCCTCGGTCAGCAAGACCAAAGCCGCGCTGTCCGAGTCCGTCGAAAATATTTTTCTGGGCGAGCGAAAAATCGATCCCGCGTTGCTGAAAAAGCTCGAAACCGCGCTGCTTTCCGCCGATCTGGGGGTAAAGCCGACAAAAGAAATCCTAGATGCGGTGCGTGAAAAGCTCGATCGCAACGCGCTTTCGGATGCCGGGCAGCTCAAGCGAGAGATCAAGTCTCACATCGTTCGCATCTTGACGATGAACGGCGCCGAGGCAGGCGAGGCCCCCGTAGGCGGCGTGAGCAGGGCACCCATCCAGACTACGGCAAGTTCTCCCAACGGTTCCGGACCGCGCGTGATTTTTATTGTCGGCGTGAATGGCGCCGGAAAAACGACCAGCATCGGCAAGCTGGCAAATCGCTTGCGGCAGGAAGGACTCAGCGTGGTGCTGTGCGCCGCGGATACTTTCCGCGCGGCGGCCGTCGAGCAGCTGGAAATCTGGGCAAAGCGCAACGGCATCGACGTCATAAAACAAAAGTCCGGAGCCGATCCCGCGGCCGTCGTTTTCGACGCCATGACCGCGGCCAAAGCGCGGCACGCGGATGCGGTGATCGTGGACACGGCCGGCCGCCTTCACACCAAGTCCAATCTCATGGCCGAGCTGGACAAGATGAAGCGCACAGCCGCGAAGGTCATTCCCGGCGCGCCGCATGACGTTCTTCTTGTTCTCGATGCAACTACGGGACAGAACGGACTGGCGCAAGCGCGCGAATTTACTTCCACTGTGGCCGTAACGGGGATCATCCTGACGAAACTCGATGGCACCGCCAAGGGCGGCATTGTCGTGGCCATCGCGCGCGAGCTAGGCTTGCCCATTCGTTTCGTCGGCACCGGCGAGCAGATTAACGACATGGTGCCCTTTGACGCGGAAATCTACGCGAATTCTCTTTTCGACTGAGCTCTCGGCAGAAGAATGGACGCGCACGCCACTCGCTTCATGCAACACGCCCTGGCTTTGGCCCGCAAAGGCACCGGCCTCGCCAGCCCCAATCCCCTGGTCGGCTGCATTCTCGTCCGAGAGGGTGCAATCGTCGGCGAAGGTTTTCATCAATATGAATGGCGCGAGCACGCGGAAGTCGTCGCGCTGAAATCCGCCGGAGAAAAAGCGCGAGGCTCGACGATGTATGTCACGCTCGAGCCCTGCAATCACACAGGGCGCACGGGTCCCTGCACGGAAGCGATCATTGCCGCGGGCGTTCAACGGGTCGTTGCCGCGATGGAAGATCCCAATCCCGTCAACTCAGGGCGAGGTTTCGGACGGCTGAGGGACGCAGGGATTGAAGTCTTCACCGGCGCCGACGAAGAAGAAGCCCGTCGTCTCAATGAACCCTTTGCTTGCTGGATCCGCACGAAGAAACCTTTCGTCACTCTGAAATCGGCGCTGACACTGGATGGCCAGCTGGCACTTCCCGGCGACCGGATCAAATTTCACAAGAAATCGCCCAAGACGAAACGAACGAACTGGATCAGCTCGGAAGAATCCCGTGCTGAAGTTCACCGTATGCGGCACGCTACCGACGCGCTTCTGACGGGCATTGGCACGATTCAAGTCGATGACCCGCTGCTCACAGATCGCAGCGGGCTGGCGCGGCGCAAGCCGCTCTTGCGCGTGATTCTCGACGCCGGGCTATCGCTTTCTCCACACGCCCGCATAGTGCAGACGGCGGATGACGACCTAGTGGTGTTTACGCGAAAGCATGCAGACGGGCGACGGATTCGCGCACTGGAAAAAGCCGGCGTCGAAATCCTCAGCGCCGATTCGTTCATGGGACAGCTCAATTTGGAATCCGTTCTCGCCGAACTCGGCCGCCGCGAAGTGCTTAGCGTACTGCTCGAAGCCGGGCCCACTTTGAATGGAGCCGCACTCGTCGCCGGAATCGTCCACAAACTCTTTCTGTTCTACGCGCCAAAAATCTCGGGCGAAACTCGCGTGCCGTTCGCCATCGCGCCAAATCTCAAGCTGCCGCCGCTGCAAAGAGTTCGCACGCAAGAGTTCGGGGCCGACATCGCGCTGGAAGCGTATCTGCGCGACGTCTACCGCTAACTTCTTGAGTACGAGGACAGCGCGCTGCGGCCAGTCGGCTAGTCAGCCACGCGCAACACCGCGGCTCCCTCAATCGCGTCATTTTTCAGCGCATTCAGGGCACGGTTGGCGTCGCTGAGCGGAAGAATTCGGGTATGTATCTGAACAGGAATCTCCGCCGCGACGCGAAGGAAATCCTCGCCATCGCGCCGCGTGTTATTCGCGACGCTGCGAATCATGCGCTCCTGATAGAGCAGGGCATAGCTGAACGAGGGAATCGGGCTCATGTGAATCCCGCCGAGCACGAGCACGCCGCCCTTGCGGAGCGCTGCGAGCGCCGCGGGAACTATTTCTCCAGCCGGGGCAAAGACAATCGCGGCATCGAGCTTCTCCGGCGGTGCATCGAACGTTCCTCCGGCCCACGTCGCGCCCAACTCAAGCGCGAGCTTCTGGTGGCGCGCATCGCGCGTAGATGCGTAGACCGTCACGTTCCAATGCCGCGCCACCTGAATGGCGACGTGCGCCGCCGCACCGAATCCATAGAATCCCAGCCGCCCGCCTTCCTTGATTCCCGAAAGCCGCAAGCATCGAAATCCAATGATTCCGGCGCAAAGCAAAGGCGCGGCCTGCTCATCGGCAAATCTCTCCGGGATCGCGTAAACAAAATCCTCCGGCGCGACGACGTACTCCGCGTAACCGCCGTCGACGCTGTATCCGGTGAACGTGGGATGGTCGCATAGATTTTCTTCGCTCCGGCGGCAGTATTCGCAAACGCCATCCGTATTGTGCAGCCAGGCAACACCAACTCGCGCCCCGAGCGCGTAGCGGCGCGAACCTTCTCCGAAATTCTCAACGGTGCCGACAACCTGATGCCCCGGAATGACCGGCGATTTGCGCGGAGGCAATTCGCCTTCGATGACGTGCAAATCCGTCCGGCACACGCCGCAAGCCCGTACACGGACCAGGACTTCGCCGGCGCCAGGCTTGGGCACGGGCAAATCGACGAACTGGAGTGGATTTGTTTCGATTCGCGCGGGCGCGTTGAGCAGGCAGGCTTTCATCTGGCAACCTCAATCGGATTTCGTGATGCACTCCACTTCAGTCTAGTGCTTTCTGCCCGCGCGATGAAATGCTGTACACTCGACTTGCATGGCAAGCGAGCAATAAACAGTGTTTACCGGCATCATCGAACATCTCGGGACCATTGAAGCGCTCAAAGTGAAGCCGGATGGCGGGCGCGTCACGATTCATGCGCCCAGCGTCGCCCCTTCGCTCGCCGTATCAAACAGCATCGCGGTGAATGGATGTTGCCTCACCGTTGTGAGTCTCGGTAAGGAGAGTTTTTCCGCCGACTTGTCCGGCGAGACGGTCAAAAAAACTTCGTTCGGAGCGGAGACTGGCGGGCTGAGAAAGGATTCACGTGTCAATCTCGAGCCGCCTCTCACCGCCGGAAAGGAATTTGGCGGCCACTTCGTGCAAGGACACGTGGACGGGACGGGCCGAGTGACGCGCCTCGATCCAGAAAGCGCTGAGGGCGGCAGTTGGTGGCTCGGCGTGGAAGTTCCCGAAGATTTTGCGCGCTACGTCGTTCCGAAGGGGTCCATCACGATCGACGGCATCAGCCTTACGATCGCGCGGTGGAGGAGCCAAGGGCGCCTCGCGGAAATTGCCGTAATTCCGTTCACCTACGAACGCACGAATCTACGCGACCGCAAGCCCGGCGACGCGGTCAATCTCGAAGGCGACGTTCTGGGGAAATATGTCGAGCGCTATTTCGAAGCGCGGAATCCTGCGTCCGCATCCGCACTCACGATGGCCCGCTTGCTGGAAGAAGGCTTTTAGCCATATCGGAGGCAATCATGCCGGCCTTCACCGGAATAGTTGAGACAGCGGTTTACGTCGAGGATGTCGAGCGCGCCTCGAAATTCTATGAAGAGGTACTTGGGCTGGGCAAAATTGCAGGGGACGACCGGTTTCGCGCGTACAGCGTTGCCGATCGCGACGTCTTGCTGCTTTTCAAGCGAGGAGCGACAGCCCAACCCGTTCCTACGCCCGCTGGCGTCATTCCGCCGCACGACGGCGCCGGACAAAATCACTTCGCGTTCGCCATTCCCGCAGCGGAGTTGCGTGCTTGGGAAAAGCAGCTAGCCGAGCATCACGTCGCTATTGAAAGCCGGCTGAAGTGGCCGCGCGGCGGCACGAGCCTTTATTTCCGCGACCTCGACGACAATCTTGTGGAGTTTGCTACGCCCGGAATGTGGGCAGTTTATTGATTTGAAGTCTTCGGCCGGTTCATCTCCGCGACTCTCTGGCCTTTGCGCGCGCGCCACGCCAGTACAGAATAAGTCCGAGGAGGATTGTGGTTACGGTCCCGCCGACAAGCTTCATCTCAAAACCTAGTTTGTTCGCCGATTCACCTGGCGGAACCAACGAAACGAAGATGCCAACCAGAACAACCAGAAATCCGACACCAGAAACGGCCCAGACCCCGGTCCGGCCGCCGGGTATCAGAATCGCCTCCGAATTCTCCCGGCGATCCTTTCGGGAATACAGCCGGATGGCCGCGGCGAACATATAAAGAAACGGGATGAAATAAAGAATATTGGTCGCGCTCACAAGGAAATCATATGCCCCGCGAGTGGACTCGTTGATCTGGCTGATCAAGAGAATGGCACACGAAAGACCAGCTTGCACCAGAATCGAAATATACGGCGTCTTCCAGCGCGGATGAATTTTCCCAAACGCCTGTGGCATGTAGCGATCGATTCCAACGACAAAGGGAACGCGTGCAATTCCAGCAACCGTGCTTCCAACCCCGCCAGCATTTCCTAGCGTCACGACGATCGCTGCCACAATCCCCAGAAATCCAATTCGCAAGGCGATCGATCCCACGGTGATGGCGTGAAACACGCCACTGGTGTTGGACACATCCGCCGAGGGCACGAGCACCAGGACTGCGACAGTCGCAAGAATATACATCGCGGCAATCAGCCCGGCCGCGGCATAAAGCGCGCGAGGCAGGGTGCGGCGCGGGTTGCGCACTTCCTGGCTCATCGCGGAAACCAGTTCGAGCCCGCTGAAGGCGAACGCAATCTGCGACCAGAAATTCACCGTGTCCCAATTCCACGTGGGCAAGATGTTGTGCCAGGTAAAATGCGTCACCGCGCCGTGGCGGATCGCGATGATGGCCGCCACTCCTACCAGGACCATCAGCGGAAGGTATGTCGAAACGCCGCCGACGTTTTGCAGCCACTTGCCGATGTTCAGACCGATGATGTTCAGACCGACGGCCACGACCAGATACCCAACGGAAAGCAGCAATAGAAATGTGCGGTTATGCTCAAGGGTTGCGCCGCGTTCGCCCATGATGTAAGCGCTCATTGCCGCGCTGGCGAGCAGCAGGGCTGGGAAATAGAAAACCGTGTAGGCCCAGTAGTTCCAGCCGGCCACAAAGCCATGGAAGTCCCCAAACGCCTCCTTCGTCCACACATAAAGCCCACCCTCTTCCGGAAAGCGGGACGAAAGCTCGTTGATTACAAGGGCGGAAGGAACGAAAAAAAGCGCCGCCGCAATTACCCAGAGACTGATGGAAGACGTTCCGTTATGCGCGGCGGCCGCGACCCAGCGCGGGCCAAGCACGGTGGCAATGTTGAAGAGCAAAACGTCCCAAAACCCCATGGTCTTGGGTAACTCTTTGATTGGATCGATCGCGCGGCCGGCGGGCTCGCTCACAGGGTGACGTCCATCGCGGGGATCAGAGCGTCTTGCGCGCGGAAGTTGTGGATAAACGGATCTTTGGAGTTTTCGAAGTCGTCCCACGGCCCGAAGAACGCCACGCGTCCTTCCTGCAGGAAAACCACGGTGTCCGCCAGCTTCTTCGCAAGATGCGTGTCGTGGGTCACGACAATGGAGGTCCGGTGAAACGCATCCTTGAGCCGGAGAATCAAGTCTCCCATGTGCCCAGCCATGATGGGATCAACCATGGTGGTCGGCTCGTCAAATAAAATCGCGTCAGGATTCTGCGCGAAGGCACGCGCCATGGCCACGGCGCGCCGCATGCCGGTGGACAATTCGCCCGGTAGTTTATCGAGGACTTCTTCCACTTCCAACATTTTCGCGAGCTTGTCCACATAAGCGTCGATATCTTCGTTTTCCAGTCCGGCCTGTTTTTCCAGGGGAAAGGCGATGTTTTCCGCGACTGTCAGAGAATCGAAGAGCGCGCCGGACTGAAAGACCATGGTCACCTTGCGCCTCACGGATTCGAATTGCAGCTCGTTGAAATCCGTGACGTCTTCGCCATCGACAAAAATTCGCCCCGAATCCGCCTTCAGAAAACCCATGATGTGCTTGAGCGAAACGGATTTGCCAACACCGCTGCGTCCCATGATCACGCAGGTCTCTCCGCGTTTCACGGTAAAGCTGACATTCTTCAGCACCTCGTTCTCGTCGAAGGATTTGCACACATCGCGAAACTCAAAAAAGTTTTCGGCGTGCGCTCCGGGACCGAGTTTGGAGGAGCCAGGATCCTCCGTCGGGGACAGCCCTCGCGCGCCGTAAGTTCCCACCGCTTCGAACCCGCGACCGGTATCTTTTAAGTCCGTCATCCAGGTCCTGTCTCCAGAATTCGGCGGGCTTCCTCGTAATCCGCAAGAGTGTTCATGTTCCAGAAGAGCCGCCCTGCGTTATCAAATCGTTTCCAGTCCCGCTCGTCAAGGACTTCCGCGCGCAGCAGGGCCACGCCTTCCATCACCTTGCGAACACCTCTCTCGAAAGCGGGTTGCAGCGTCGTCACAGAGTTCGTTCTCCAACAAGCGCACAGCGGCTCCGGCCCCGTTGTGGAGTGCGGAAGAAGCACCTGAGCTGTGCTGCGCTCCGCGCGTTCCGCGAGGAACGCCATCCATTCCGATGTCAGAAACGGCATGTCACAGCTCACAACGAAGTTCCAGTTGCAATTCGGATCATTTTTTTGCGTGTGAAGCAAGGCGGTCACGATTCCGCCAAGCGGGCCTTCGCCGGGCCAGCGGTCTTCCAGTATCTCGGCGCCGAAATTCGAATACTTTCCGTTCGATGAGACGACACTGACTTTTTCAGTGATGCCCCGCATCAGCTCGATCATTCGCTGGATCATGGGTTTCCCAGCGAATGCAACGAACGCCTTGTCGCGCCCGAAGCGGGTGCTTCCGCCGCCTGCGAGCACGTACGCGGCTACTCCCGCCGGGCGTGCATTACTTGTTTCGCGAGTCACAGGTCACCAGTCACGAGTCGCTCTCTTCGACCGGCCCCCGGCCCGGCCGGCGGATTCCCAACTCGCGTAGCTTTTCCTGCAAGCTTTGGCGGTGCAAGCCAATCGTTGCCGCGGTCCGCGAGACATTCCAGCGATGGTCCATCAACTGTTTCGTCAGATACGCCACCTCAAATTTGCGTTTGGCTTCGCGAAAATCTTTTTCTCCGAATCCATTTTCGCTTCCGCCGGCGGAGTCCCTATGCGGGGCGGCTTCCTGGTTGACAACCTCATCCGGCAAATCCTGCACGCCGATTTCGTCTCCGCGGCATAGCACCAGGCTTCGCTCCAGCGCGTTTTTCAGCTCGCGCACATTTCCCGGCCAGTCATATCGCTCGATCGCGGCAATCGCTTCGCGCGTGAGTTTTTTCGGCGAGGCGGGGGCTGCTCCAGCCGTTCCCCCCGCACCCCGCAATCTCGCGGTGTGCATCTGTAAGAAGGCCTCAGCCAACAGAGGGATATCGGCTTTATGCGCGCGCAACGGCGGAAGCTCGATCGTCACTACACGAAGCCGGTAGAACAGATCCTCCCGGAATTTCCCAGCGCGAATCTCGGCGGCCAAATTTCGGTGGGTAGCGCTGATCACGCGTACGTCCACAGGAATCGGCTGCGTCCCTCCCAAACGCTCGATCGTGCGATTTTCCAACGCACGCAGAACTTTCGCTTGCGTCACCGGATTCATGTCCCCGATTTCGTCCAAAAACAAGGTCCCGCCTGACGCCAATTCGAATTTGCCCTTCTTCTGCTGGGCTGCGCCAGTAAACGCGCCGCGCTCATATCCGAACAATTCCGATTCGATCAGCGTTTCCGGAAGAGCCGCGCAGTTCACGGCCACGTATGCCTGCCCCGCGCGCGGCGACCGGGCATGAATTTCCTGCGCCATTAAATCTTTTCCTGTCCCGCTTTCTCCGAGAATGAGCACGGTCGAATCCGCCCGCGCCACGCGGTCCGCCATCTCAAATGCGCGGCGCATTTCCGCCGTGCGCCCAATCATCTGTCCAAACTGGCCCTCCGCGGCCATGCGCCTGCGCAACGAGTCATTCTCTTTTTCGAGTGTCGCTAGCTTCAGAAGATTGGCCACGCGCTGCCGTAGCTCTTCCAATTCGAATCCCTTCACGAGGTAGTCCGCTGCGCCAAGCCGCAACGCTTCGACTGCTGTTTTCGCCGTATCGAGCGCCGAGACGATCAGTGCCGGCGTGTCGCTACCCTGCTCGCGCAGCCAGCCCAAAAATTCCAAGCCGCTCTGTCCCGGCAGCACGACATCCAGCAAAATAAGATCCGGACGTTCAGTGGGCAGCGCCTGCTTCGCCGCTTCGGCGGAGTCCGCCTCCGCGATCCTGTAATTAGACTCGAGCGCTCTCCGCAGCCCGTAACGCGCCGCCGGTTCGTCATCCACAATCAAGATCGTCTTCATATTCTCCTTTGCCCGTATTCTTACTTCGTTTCATCTTTCAGTGGCAGCGTGACTTCAAACCGCGTGCCCTTTCCGTCCTTGACCGGGCTTTGCCAGTCCAGCTTCCCGCCAAACTCCGCAACCCGCCTGGCAACAATGGCCAGGCCGAGACCCGTTCCCTGTGTTTTCGTTGTAAAAAACGGCTGCAGGATTCGCTCGCGGGCGCTTTCCGGTACTCCCGGCCCTTCGTCTTCAACGGCAAACAAGAATCCGTTGCCATTCCCGTGGCCGCTTACCTTCACATGTCCTCCTCGAGGAGACGCCTCGAGCGCATTCACCAGCAGATTCGACAAAATTTCACCCAGCGCCTCGGAAGTTGCGGCCACTTTGGTCCTCTGTCCCTCCAGTTCGAGTTCGAGCGCCACGCCGCGCCTGTCCGCTTCGTGACGCAAGACTCCGCCGACTTCTTCCGCTACTGCCCCGGCGTCGCAAGCCGGCGCAATCTCGCCCCCGCGCAGCGCCGGCCGGCTGAATTGCAGCAATTGATTCAGCTTCGACGACAAGCGCCCAATCTCGTCGAGCACCATTTTTGTTTCGCCGCGAATCGATTCCGGAACTTCCGGATTCTCCATCTGGACCTGCAAAATCGTCTTGATCGACCCGAGGGGATTCTTCAAATTATGGGAAATGCTGGCGGCCATCTGCCCCAGCACGGCGAGGCGCTCACGCTCCGCCAATTCCCTTTCCAACTGGAGTTTCTCTTCAATCAGACGGCATACGTCCAGCGCTCCGGGCAATTGCTCGCACACAAACTCCAGCGCCGCCCGTGTTTCTCCGGAAATCGCCGCCCCATGGGGTTCCGCGCGCAACATACCAACCAGGCCATGTTTTTGGCGAATGGGAAAATACTGATTCGAAGTGTCCGCCGCGGCGCGATGGACCCGTTCGCCAGGTTCCGAAACGTGAGGGCGTAGTATGGCCTTGGCCGGATCAAGAAGGGTCAACGATGCCGTGGCGAGTTCGAATTGTTCCCGGACTCGTCGCTCAATGAATCTCACTAGTTCTCTGAGATTCCCTTGTCGGGCTTCGTGTTGAATCTCGGCTGTCAGCCGCTGCACACGGTCCATTTCCCGGTGCGCTGTCTCCTGCAAACTCCTTCCAAGCAGGCGTTGCAAAGGCTCGATGAAAATCACCAGAACGAAGAGCAGTATCGAAGCGGAAGCTTCCGGCGGCAGCACAGGCTCCAGCCAGACGCTGAGTCTGCGGACCAGGCTCAGATACAGCAAGGCAAGAAACGTCGCGGATACCGCGTACACCAAATTCTTTTGCCTGCCGATCTGCAGGAAGTTATAGCGCTGCACCAGATAGATCAATATCGCCGAGGGCGGAATCGCCAGCCAGGCGAGCGCCGTGCTCAAGACCGCGGAACGGTTCGCGGAAAGCGGCCCGCCCAAAACATGCAGGTAAGCCGCCAGGAGCGCTCCCGCTATGAAAAGACCTGCGAGTGCGGCGTGAAATCGCCGCTGCGGCTGGTCTGCCGCGACCCGCAGAAATCGCGCCTCCCAGCCCGCGCTGACCAATAACGCTAGGCAGAGCCAAACGCCGTAGCCCCGTCCCAGCCCGTTTCCCGGAATAAGGAAGTCAAATCCGGCGGTCGTCACAATGTGGGGGTAGACGCGCAAAGCAAAATAGAGGATCGGCGCGTACGCGGCGAAGAGCAGGACGCGTTTCCAGGCACGATTGCTTAGCAGCTCCCGCGTCTCCGCAAACTCCAAGTGAAGTTGGACCAGCAGGGGCGGCAGCATGCATAGCCCCACGCAGAGCAGCGTGATCGCGGAAGTCTCAAGGAGCGCTGGCGGGGTTGCGTAATAAATTTGCGCGTTCAGCGCGAGAAGCGAGCCGCTGTAGAAGAGGAACAACGCAAGGCACAGGAAAAAGAAAACGCGTTCGAAATTACGCTGCCGGCGATAACCGAGAATCACCACCATCCAGAAGAGCTGCAGCAGCGTCCCTGCCGTGAAGCCAATCAGCCGAAGATAGAGAAGAGACCCCATGAACCTTCCAGTTCGCCGAATTCTACGCCGAGTAGAAGAGCACTACAATCGCCAAGTGTCGTCTTTTTCTTGCACCATACAAAATATTGATAACACTAGTTTTATATCGAGATAGAACCAGGACGAATACCGGCTGCCGTGTCATGGAAATGCTTGACATGCAAGAAGTTTCTGCTATATTAGCAGTCGGCTGTGAGGAGTGCTAATGTTCCTTCCGTGCTCCCCGCCTCATTTCAAACCGTAAGATCACCAATGGAGGTTCTTCCAAGATGGCAGTGAATCTAACCCCGCTACACGACCGTGTCATCGTGAAGCGCATTGAAGAGAAAGAAAGCGTCAAGGGAGGCATCATCATCCCTGACTCCGCAAAAGAAAAGCCCATGGAGGGTGAAGTGATCGCCGTCGGCGCCGGCAAGCGCGAGAAGGGCGAGTTGATCCCTCTCGATGTGAAAGCAGGCGACCGCGTCCTGTTCGGCAAGTACAGCGGCACGGAAATCAAACTCGAGGACGAAGAGTACCTCATTCTTCGCGAAGAAGAGATTCTTGCCAAACTGAGCGGCGCAGCCAAAGCCGCCAGGAAGTAGCCGTAATTTCGATCTGTAGGGGTACGGCATGCCGTGCCCGAGGATGTAACGAGGTAGCTGGCTCAAAATTTCGCATTTAGCAGAAAGCTGATCAGGAGGAAATACCAGTATGGCGAAGCAGATTGTAACAGGTGAGAATTCCCGCCAGTCGATTCTACGTGGCGTGAACGTCCTCGCCGACGCAGTGAAGATCACGCTCGGCCCCAAGGGCCGCAACGCAGTGATCGAGAAGAAGTTCGGTGCGCCGATCATCACCAAGGACGGCGTTACCGTAGCCAAGGAAATCGAGCTGCCGGATCCGCTCGAGAACATGGGCGCGCAGATGGTTCGTGAAGTCGCCACGAAGACGTCTGACGTCGCCGGCGATGGCACCACCACCGCGACGATTCTGGCGCAATCGATCTTCCGTGAAGGCGTGAAGGCGGTTGCCGCCGGCGCCAACCCGATGGCCCTGAAGCGCGGCATCGAGAAGGCCGTCGAAGTGGCGATCGAGGAAGTGAAGAAGCTGTCGAAGCCGGTGTCTGGCGAAATGATCGCACAGGTCGGCACGATCTCCGCGAACAGCGACAAGACCATTGGCAACATCATCGCGGAAGC
>DATGED010000024.1:0-4764 GCA_035310525.1 Candidatus Acidiferrum sp.
GCGACCTCGGCAACTGTATAGCCGAGCGCAGAATACCCGGCAAGCCGCTTCTTGTACATGCGAGCCAGCATAGGCACCATCACATCGGCATAGTCATAGACATGGACTTCGCTCTTGTTATCGTGAAGACGATGCAGGCGACCGACGTACTGCTGCAACGTACCTTTCCACGAAATCGGCATTGCAAGAAGAAGCGTATCAAGACGTGGGTCGTCAAATCCCTCGCCGAGGTAACTTCCAGTCGCCAGGATCACGCGTGGTTCATCGCGAGGAACGGCTGCTAGTGATTCGGCCAGTTTCTTCCTTTGCTTCGCGCCCATCCCACCCTTCAAAATGAAAATGTGCGGACAGATTCCACCCAAACGCCCAGCCAAATAATCTAGATGTCCCGTCCGACTTGTCAGAACAAGCGGCGAGCGCCCGCTGGACAAAGCCTGCTGAAGGTCTCGAATGATGAGGTCATTCCTCTCCTGGCTAACGATGAGAGCCGCATCGATTGAGCTTTGTAAAATTCGGGATTTTGAAAAGCGGCGATGCGAAGCAGACGATCTATCATCCCGGACGGCAAGCCCTTCTTCTCGATATAGATAAGATTGCTCGTCACCACACTAACGTTTAGCGGCATTGAACCCGTGATTTGTCTTTCCCTTCGTTTCCGAGATGGGCGCCAGAGCCACGGTGCCTCGCCTTCGTCTTCATCGGGCAAATGGAGGTGCACTCCGACGGGATTACCCTCCGGGGCTATCGCATAAGTTATTCTAGCGAGTTGATCGACTGGCATTCTCGGAAGGGACTCTAAAAACTTCCACTGATCAGGATGCGGCTGAAACAGCTCATCCAAGAACACGCTATTGCCTTGTTCTCTGGGACGCTTTTGCAATGGCAAGGCAATCAAATTTCCAAAACCGCCCTTAGGCGTTGTGTCCTGACTAGGGAAAAGACGGTCGTATGAATCCAGCCCAATTTCATGCCTATTTTCCATAGTGCGGGTCAACAAGGCACATCCCAGCCTTCGGGCATCCGCAGCGGACACTGGACGGTCAAAAAATATCCATACGTGCGCGCCATTTCCTGATCGCGAGCGCTCAACAGCCATGGGAACCTGAAATCGCCTGCACGTTGCAACAAACGCCGCTGCATCAGCTAGCCAAGACTTCTTGTCGAAATCCACTGCAAGAAACCAGCAAGTGTCGTCAGGTAAAAGTGGATAAATACCGACCGTCTGCTTTCCAGTAAGATGATTGCGAATCGCATCATCCGTAAGTGGCTGGAGCATCCGGGTTTTGCGGGCAACCTTCTTTCTCTCTTCTGGTCTCGATGTATGAATGGCACGCCAGTCCATAAGGCTAGCTGGCGAATAGCCAGATTTGCCGTTTTTCCCTTCCCATCGAATGGCGAAAACGTCTTCACGCCCCCGAAACAGATTTCGAAAGAACGCAATCTTTTCTTCAGGTGTGGAAGCTCCGCTTGTGCTGGTGGACAAAGGCTTTGTGACTAGACCCGCTTGGGAAGCCGGGTCGTTGGTGGACGAACCATCAATCCCGAGCATTGCACGGAGACGCAAATTCTCTTCACGAAGCCGTCGACATTCCTCTTGCGTTGTTTTCAGATGCTCTTGAATACTGTCCTGATCAGGCATACCGCTGCTCATTACCTTAGGCTCCGCGGAAGATCTTATCCGAGGAACGAAAGGACCAAACAGGCAATCTTGCCTCACAACGTGGGAACAACTTGGGAACAAACATTGACGAATACCGCACAAAACCGTCGTACATGACATAGGAAAATGCTAGACGAACCAACTACTTAGCGTTTCTGCGCCTGCCTTGGGCACAGACGGCCTTTGACCTACGTCATCTGACCATCGGCACTTCCCAGAAGCCGACTACGAGGACCGGTCAAACGATCGGTAGTGAGAGCGTCGATCATCATAGGAGATTGGCCAGTTGTTGCACATTCAAGATCTCAACCTCGTGCTCTGTCTTCAACCACGCACGATTCTCCTAGTCGAATATCGAAGAAGAGACTGCGGACCTGCCGCAGTCTTCTGTGCAGAGGTAGTCGTTGCCAAAAGCGATATGCGCAGCTACTGCATCACCATCGGCTGATTCCGCAAATGCCTTCTCTATTTGCTCCTTTTGCTTCCTGAGCCCTGATGCGGACGCGTATTCGTAAACGCCGTAGATGAGGGCGCGATCTGATAGTCCGGCCGGGCGTGGACCGTCTAGGCGCGCAGTAATCTCTTTCGCGAGAGCCTGAAGCGCCCCCTCACCTACTCCTCTGTCAACGATAGTTCGGACGACATGGCCAAACCGCTCGTTATAGTCAGCGGTCGCGAAAACCTATTCGGCGTAAATGTGGGGATTGTTCCCCAGGCGCTCTGGGACCGGCAAGCCGACGTACGGCGTTGTGAGCAGCTTGATACCAATTGCCAGGGCTTCATTTAGCTCTACTTCGAAGTGTTCACCGATGCCAGGGTGCAGACTGTGATTGGTCTTAATTTCGATGGTCATGCTGGTGAGGCCACTACGCTGGGATTCGCTTGTAACCTCCACCTTCGGAACATTCTGAGCATGAAACTTTGCCCGATTCTTTTTCGGGACGGCCTCTAGTGTCGCGAAACCTTCGCTGATAAAGCCGCGGACCGGCCCACACCGGATCGCCTTCTTGATTTTGCCCAGGGAAAGGTAATTGGCGTCGTCCACGTACCGTTCCGGGAAGACCATTCTCTTCCAGACATTGGTATCGAATGTGACCCGCATCGTCGGACTTTCTCTCATCATTTCCGCTTCAACAATCCAGTCGCATGATCCGTCCGGTTGTCACCCGTGCCGCTGAGAAGAAACACAGGACCGGATCATTGGCCTAATCTGCCCCTTTTTGCCCCCGCGCTTTTTTGTTAAATGTCCATCTATCAGAAAGATAGATGGTAGGGGCGGTGGGGATCGAACCCACGACCTTCGGCTTAAAAGGCCGCTGCTCTACCACTGAGCTACGCCCCTGTGGTGCGAATCTCTAATTGTAGCATGGCGGCGGTCAGGGCAAAGCGGTGCGGCGAGGTGGCCGGATTTTTTTCGTCAGAACGTTGGGCAATCCTCCCTGCAAAACAGAAGCGGAGAATTTTTTTGCCGTGGGCCGATCGGGCGCGAAGAAAACAGATACGCGATTGGCGTTTTGCCGGAGCATCTACGCCAGGACTTCTTCGGGGGGCGCGGGACGGGGACGTTTGCGCTTCCATTCGTGGTCTTTGCGGAGACGGGCGATGTGCTTTTTTACCTGGGTTTCGAGTTCGGCAAAAGTGGATTTGCAGACGGCGGGGAGATGCTCGCTTTCGTCGGTGGCGTGAAGCGTGCCGGTGGGAAGAGTGAGATTGAGGGCGAGGCCGAGCTCCCCGGTTCGCGGAACCTTGGAAAAAACGCAGTGAAGCTGTACGAGATCGGGATCAAAACTTTTTAGGAGCTTGTTCAATTTTTCCGCGCAGCGCTGCAGAGATTTTTCCGCGGGAGCGTGGCGATCGACTTCTTTGAAGACGATGGAAAGTTTCATGTGTGCACCTGTGGGAAGTAGAAGAGGAACCGAGCCGAACTGTGAAACCGCGCCGCATTGGGGGTTGAGCATAGCAAGGCGCGAAGGGCGCGGCAAATCGATTTGCGCCTGGGAGTGAACAGGAGCAACGATCGCAGCGCACCCGAGCGGCTCACACAAAGTAGGATGCATTGACACCGCCGGCGGCTGCACACTATTTTGAAAGAGAAAATTGGCAAGGCGATTGCTTTGGCGCAAGAAGAAAACAAAGAAAAAACGGCGAAGGTGCGGATTGGACCGGCAGGGTGGTCCTATGCGGACTGGAACGGGTACGTTTATCCGCGGAAGCGGGTGAAGGGATTTCACGAAGCGACGTATCTGGCGGAATTTTTCGACACGATCGAGATCAACACTTCTTTTTACAATCCGCTGAAGCCGGAGATTGCGAAGCAATGGGTGGAACGCGTGGCGGCGAACAAGCAGTTCCTGTTCACGGCGAAATTGTGGCAGCGATTTACGCACGACCGGGCGGGATCGGCGGCGGATGAAAAACTGGTGCGCGCGGGATTCGAGCCGCTCGGCGAAGCGGGAAAGCTGGGCGCGGTGCTGCTGCAATTCCCTTTTTCGTTTCATCGGACGCGCGAAACGACGGCTTACCTGGCGCAATTGTTGAAACGATTTGCGGATTTTCCGCTGGTGGTGGAAGTGCGGCACGCGACGTGGAATGTGCCGGAGGCGTTTGAATTGTTGGCGGAGCACGACGCGGGATTCTGCAACATCGATCAGCCGCTGATTGGACGCTCGATGGGCGCAACGCACGAAGCGACTTCTCCGGTGGGATACGTGCGGCTGCACGGGCGGCGATATGACACCTGGTTCAGCGACGATGAAAATGTGCCGTCGCATGAGCGGTACAACTACTTGTACTCGATGGAGGAATTGAAGCCGTGGGCGGAGCGCGTGGAGAAGCTGGAAAAATCGGCGCGGGAAGTTTACGTGATTGCGAACAACCATTTTGAAGGCAAGGCGGTGGTGAATGCGCTGCAGCTGATCGCCGCGTTGCGTGGCGAAAAGGTGAAAGTGCCGGAGCCGCTGCGAGAGAAGTATCCGGAACTGGAAAAGATTGCGAGCGAAGGGCTGCGGGAGCCGCGGCTGTTTTGAGAGAGATTCGTCATTTTGGTTAACAGAACTACCCCACCCCCCTCCCCCCATTTTTTGTAAGTGTTGAAAACAAAGGTA
>DATGED010000025.1:0-22781 GCA_035310525.1 Candidatus Acidiferrum sp.
TCCGCATCAATGGTTACGGTCGTCATGGATCGACTCGGTGTCCTGTTCAAATTCGTTAGCTGGAAGGCTCGCGCGAATTTGTTCGTGTCGAAGGAATGGTAGGCCCGTGCGGACTCGAACCGCAGACCTCGTCCGTGTCAAGGACGCGCTCTAACCAACTGAGCTACGGGCCTAACGCTCGTACATTTTAGCATGAGTGCCAGTCCAGATGGGCTGGCTGCTCTACCCTCCACGCGGAGCAAATCCCCATACAATTGCGATTGCTTTGGCAACAATCCGTAGTCTAATAAGTTTTGGGCCAGGCTCACCAGGTATTGTATGGGGTTAGCTCACCGACTTGCTTCAGCATTCGTCTGTTTCGTTTGCATAGTCACTCTTGCATCCACACCAACTCGCGCGGCTGATTCCGCCATCTGCACCGGCCTGGTCGTCGATGAAAACGGCGTTCCGCTAGTCGCTGCCCAGATAAAACTCGAAGACACTCTTGGCAACATCTCTCGAACAGAAACCGATGGCGCAGGGCGCTTTACTCTGCGAAGGCTCCCCCCTGGCGGCTACACACTGGAAATCCGGAAGCAGGGTTTCTTCATGATTTCCGGTCGCTCGCTCAATCTTCAAGCCGGCGCAAATGAACTCACGCTCACTCTCAATCACGAAGAGGAACTTCATGAGCAGGTGCAGGTCACCGTACCGGCAAATCAAATCGACCCACAGGATACCGCCCAGCGTTCCACGCTAACCGCTCATCACATTCGCGATATCCCTGTGGCTAACTCCCACATCCTCGCCCAAAGTCTTGTTGCCTTGCCAGAGATCACGCAAGACAACGCCAACAATCTTCACATTGCCGGCGCGCGCTCAGGCGAAACGCAATACCTGCTCGACGGCTTTGAAATCGGCGATCCCGTGAATGGGCAGCTCACCTCTCGCTTCAATATCGACGCCACCCGCGCCGCCGAAGTCCAAACAAGCCGCTTCGGCGCGGCCTACGCGCATTCTGGCGCGAACATTCTGAGCCTCGAGACTCCCGATGGCGATGATCGTTGGCGGTTCGGCACGACTAATCCCGCGCCCGGCGTCAATGCTCAAAATGGCCTCCATTTGGGCGATTGGTATCCGCGTTTTAATTTTTCAGGTCCCATCGTACGCGGCCGCTTTTGGTTCTCCGACTCGATCAGCCTCCAGCACACTTACTCCCTCGTAAAAGCCCAGCCCCCCGGCGCCAACACTTGGGAAGACTGGGCGGGGGATAATCTCTTCCGTTTGCAGTACAACTTCACTCCCAAGCATATTCTCCACGGCAGCTTTCTTTACAACCGCGCCTATGGCTCAAACGTTGGGTTGGACGCCCTCAATCCTCTCTCGACGACCGTCACTGCCGAGCAGCATCGCTACTTCGCCTCTCTCAAGGACCAGATCTGGCTCCACGACACACTTTTTGACCTCGGTGTCGCTGCCGATGACGGTGCCCTCGATTTCATCCCCCAGGGCACTCAGCCGTACGTCCTGCTCGTCAACGGTTCCGCGGGCAACTATTTTGATCGTTCGCACCAGCGCGGCCGCCGCTTCCAGGCCGTCGCCGGCGTCACAGCCGCCTCGCGCCATTGGCATGGCACTCACACGCTCACCGCCGGAGCAAACGCCGCCGCGCTCACTTATTCCCTCTCTTCGCTGCGTGGTGAAATTCAAGCCCTGCGCGCGGACAACACACTCGTCCGCCAATCGACCTTCTCCGGCCCATCCGGCGTCTATCTTTCCAATACGCAGGCCGGTGGCTTCGCCCAGGATACCTGGTCGATTTCGCGGCATTTCGTCGTGCAGGCGGGCCTGCGAACGGATTGGGATCGATTCACCCAAAGCGCGATGGCTCAGCCGCGGCTCTCCGCGAACGCGCTACCGCTTGGCGATGACCGCTCAAAAATTTCGATTGGATGGGGAATTTACAACGCTCCTCTGAATCTCTCTCTCATCGCTCAAGCTTTTGACCAACATCAACTCGATTCGTTCTACGATCCCACCGGCAAAACCGTTGTTCTTGGCCCCGTGGTTAGCCAGTTTGCCTTGCCCGTGAATGGCTTACAACAACCTCGCTTCGCCATCTCCAGCGCCGGCTGGCAAGAGAAATTTGGCGGCAACACGCTCCTGAGCCTTGAATTTCTCGCCCGCGATGGTTCTCACGGATTTGCTTACGTTGATCAGCAACCTGCTCAACCCGGAGGCGTTTTTCTCCTCCAGGACACCCGCAAGGATCGCTATCGCTCCGCGACTCTCTCCGTTCTGCACGTTTTTTCGCGAGACATGGAAGTCTATGGCGCTTTCACGCGCTCCGTCGCCCATTCCAATCAAGTCCTCAACCCCGCCCTCGGCTCGATCTTCTATGTGGCCCAGCAGTCCGGCCCTGTCACCTGGGATGCGCCTAATCGTCTCCTCACGTGGGGTTGGGCGCCCACCCGCATTTGGGGAATCCAGTTGAGCTATTTCTTCGAATACCGCACTGGCTTTCCGTACAGCGTGATCAATCTCCAGCAGCAACTCGTTGGTTCCCCGAACTCGTCGCGCTTCCCGGACTATGCAAACCTGAATCTGGGTATCGAAAAGAAATTTGGATTCCGTGGCTACCTTTGGGGAGTGCGTGTCGAAGCGGTGAATGCGTTCGACCGCCAAAATCCCGATACCGTCGTCAACAACATGGATGCCCCTAACTTTGGCATCTTCGCAGGCGGCCAGGGCCGAGCCTTCACTCTCCGCGTCCGCTTCATCGGCAAAAAATAGTTCAGCAAACTTGTCGTTGTAAACCCGGTCTCTCGACAGGCAAGCCGCGCCTCGACCGTCTGTCGGCTGCGCCGCATCGCCCGTTTCCAAGCGAAATTCCTGCTTAGCAGGAAGGCTGGAAAAGCCATACAATCATTCATCCGGAGCAAGGGGAGGGACCCACGCCATGTTTCAAGACCTTTGGTACGCCGCACGAGCGCTTCGCAAGAACCTGCTTCTAACCCTGGTAATCGTTACATCTCTGGCTGTCGGAATCGGCGCCAACTCGGCGATTTTCAGCGTTGTGGACGCGCTCCTCTTGCGTCCTTTGCCCTATCCCCATCCGGATCGGTTGGCTGCCGTGTGGCTCCATTCTCCCGCGCTTGGTATCTTGCGCGATTGGCCCTCGCCCGGTGAATACATCGATCTCCAGAACGAGAACCATTCCTTCGAACAGATGGCTCTGGCACAGAGCCGGATATTCGTTTTGACGGGCCGCGATCAACCAGAGCGGATTTTTGGCGTACGGACACAATCCAGCCTGTTAGAAATGCTTGGCGCAAAACCTCTGCTCGGCCGTCTCTTGCTGCCTGAAGACGACAAGCCCGGCAAAACGGATGTCGCGATTCTCAGCGACCGAATCTGGAAAAGGCTGTTCAATGGTGACCCCGAGATTCTTGGCAAGACCATCGTTCTGAATGGCAATCCCTTTATCGTAGCTGGTGTGCTCCAGCCCGATTTCTTGCTTGACGCCGAAGTGATGCCCGCGGAAATCCCCATGGACAAAATGGATATTTTTGCCCCGTTGCCTTTGGGAGCTGATGCCGTGAAGCGCAGGGGCGACGAAAACTACAACGTAATGGTGCGCTTAAAGCCGGGCGTCTCCGTGAAGAAGGCCCAGGCGGATATAGACCTCATCGCTAGCCGTATTCGGGAGAAGGACAAGCGCGACGCCAGTTTCGGGATGCATGTGATCGGCTTGCAGGACCAGGTTGTTGGGGATGTGCGACGAGCCCTGCTTGTACTTCTGGGATCGGTCGGCTTGGTTCTTTTGATCGCCTGCGCTAACGTGGCCAATCTTCTTCTGACGCGCGCGGCGGGTCGCGAGAAGGAACTGGCCGTCCGCACGGCTTTAGGCGCGGGCTGGCAGCAGCTTGCCCGGCAACTTCTTACCGAAAGTGTGCTCTTGGGGCTCCTGGGCGGCGGCGCCGGGCTGCTCGTTGCTCAGGTGAGTATTTACGCGGTGCGAACCATGAACCCCGGAAATATTCCGCGCTTGGAAGCCGTCGCGATCAATAGCACTGTCCTCGTGTTCACCCTTGGCGTGTCGCTAGCCACCGGAATTCTCTTCGGCGTTGCACCCCTCTGGCGCGCCCTCAAAGTGGATGTGAACACTTCTCTGAAAGCCGGTGGGCGCAGCGGGCGGGCCGACGGTGGTTTGTACCTGCGCCGTCACAGCATGCGGGGATTACTGGTCGTTTCCGAGTTGACTCTTTCGTTGATGCTCTTGATCGGAGCTGGACTGCTGATTCGCAGCTTCGTGCGCTTGCAAAGCGTGCCGCCGGGGTTCACCACCAACCACGTCCTGACCATGCAGGTGGCCGCCACCGGCAAGAAATACCAGGACAACAAAGACCATAAACCACTCATCAATTTCTACAACGAAATCGAAAGCCGCGTTGCCCACCTGCCCGGCGTAGTTGCGGAAGGTATGGTATCCGCTCTGCCGCTGACAGGAGAGGTAGGCTGGGGAGGCATCAGCGTGGAAGGTTACACTCCGCCCCCTGGGCAGGAGTTGCAAGTCGATCTTCGCATCTCAAGCACCGATTATTTTCGGGCAATGCAAGTTCCGCTGCGCAAGGGCCGCTATTTCACGGAAGACGATACTGCCGATAAGCCGCAAGTGGTGATCATCGACGAGAAATTCGCTCGGCGCTTCTGGCCCGACAGCGATCCCATTGGAAAGCACTTGTGGTTCGATCCCAAGAAGCCGCTCACGATCGTAGGTGTGGTGGGCGTGGTCAAACAATATGGCCTCGAGACCGACGGCAAAATCGCGACCTACTTCCCGAATCAACAGCAGCCCGATTCCAGGATGTTTCTGGCGGTCCGCACATCATCGGAACCGGCCGGCCTGTCGTCCGCGGTCGTAAGCCAGATCCACTCCGTCGATCCCGACGTGGTGGTTTACGGGATTCGGACGATGCAGGAACGCTTGCATGATTCTCTGGCACGCCAGCGCTTTTCCAGCACCATGCTGGGTGCCTTTGCGGTCTTCGCGTTATTGCTCGCGGCGGTGGGGCTCTATGGCGTTCTGTCGCATCTGGTCACGCAGAGCACTCATGATATCGGCGTGCTGGTCACATTCGGCGCACGGCCAGCTAATATCATCGGGCTAGTGGTGCGGCAAGGGATGCAATTGGCGGGGACTGGAATCGTTTTGGGTCTTGTGGGCGCAGCCGTGCTGACTCGCGTGATGAGTAGTTTGCTGTTTGGCATAAGCACGACGGACGCCCTCACGTTTGGCGCAGTGCCGGCTCTATTGGCGGCTGTGGCGCTTGCAGCGACTGTCATTCCGGCGTGGAGGGCGACGCGGGTCGATCCGATGGTGGCGTTGCGCGAAGAATAGCTTCGAGTGTCCTGATTCTGTCTTTCTCCGCCGAGCGAAAGAGAAGGCGCAGTTGCTTCTGGCCCGCATTCTGCCCACCAGCCCCGGAAAAACCATTCAAACGTCGGAGCTGATCCACCGGGCGATGGCCTTCAAACCAGCCTGCACTAAGTCGCCCGAGCGCGCGTCATCCCACCACTTGGCATCGTCCCCGGCAAAAAGGGCGGATGCTTCCAACTTGGCTGCCGCGAGTTTCAAGGGCAGCGTTGGATCCACCGGCCGCGGCTCGGCGGCCTCCTTCAGATGCGCAAGCATTTGTTGCTGCTCCTTCATATCCAGCATCGTAATCGGCGAATGGCAATAGGGACAAGCCGAGTTGGCCTGCAGATCGATCGCCGCGCCGCAGTTGCAGCAATTTACAGTCTGCACGTTTAGTCTCAATTGCTGAATTTCCTGCGGCGTGAGCGCGTGGATGAAATTCTTTTCTTTCAGAAAGTCGAAAAACCCGATGAACTTGCCCCGTTCTTTCTCGCATCCCCAATAGCTGAACCGCATATTTCGCACCATGTCGTGCATCAGCGACAGCCGGCCTTTACATCGCGGGCACCGAAGCAACTCCGACAGGGTCGGCTTCGCTGTTGACGAATGTTCGCCAATATACTTCATCAGTTTTAGCGTGGAACCGGGAGAGAGTTGCAGGCTTTCGTGCTCATCGAACCAGAACGCTTGGCAATCCGTGCACACATCAATGGTGACCTGCGTGCCCATGTGGCCTTCCAGCGTCCAGCTGATCATTTCCTTTTCGCAATTCGGGCACGTCATGGCTGGCGATTTTAGATGATTGCGCTGATGAATGCCATCGCTCGACGGCAGACCACCGGGACCCAATGAGCGCTGGGGGGCAGGGTAGAACCCCTCTTCCCCATAGTCCCCCTACACTTTTCCGCTTGCGACCCGTCGTGTCGGTGGTACGCTTCAAGTCGGGAAATTCGGAGGATGGATGTGAGCCTAGCCGCTCCCCCTGATCATCTTCATTCTCTCACCGGTTTGGAAGGCCGCCGCAGCACGCGTATCGACCGCACCGTTCCTCTCGTCGTCCTTGGGCAAACGAGGACCGGCCTCTCCTTCCAGGAAAAAACATCAACAGTCAGCTTCAATCTTCATGGCTGCCGCTATCCTTCGCGGCACGAATATCCCATCGGAGCGTCCGTCGGCCTGCGCGTCCTTCAGCCCGACGGAGAAACAATCTCTCCCGTCATTCGCGCGTTCGTGAAGTCCGTCCATCCTCCCGCCAGCCCTCGCGAGCTGTTCCAGGTCGGCGTGGAACTCGAATCCCCCGCGAACATCTGGAATGTTTCTCCTCCTCCCTCGGATTGGAACCGCCTGCTCGGAGGCAGCACATCCTCCGCGGGCCTGGCAACGGCTGTTGCTCCCGCGTTGGAACCGCCCGAGCCGCCTGCATCGCTTCCGCTCTCTTCAGCACCATTCGAAAGCGATACCCACGCCGGCCAGGTGACCACGTTCCCCTCGCCATCTCCCGCTGCTGCCGGCGCGGCGCCGGCCAAAGAATCCCCGCCTTCCAGGCCCGATCGCGTCGCTATCACCATCGATCAGCTAGTCGCCGCCATGCAGGGAAAGCTGCAGCGCGCTGCCGAACTGGTCGTTCAGAATGCCCTCGCCACACAGCTGGACGATGCTATCAACACTGCCCTCTCCCGGATCGAAGCAGTCCGCGAACGGAATCTCCAGCAATTTCACGAATTTTCCGAGCAGCGCTTCGAATCCCTGATGCGGGCTTCCCGCGAAGAGATTCTTGGTCATCTCGAATCGCGTCTCGGTGAAGTCCAAAGCAACTGGGAAGAAGAGCGGAACGCATTCCGCACGCAAGCCGAAGAAATTGCTGCGCGCCTCGAAAACCTTGCCGCCGAGACGCAGCGAAATCTTGCAGAGACCCAGAAGTTCATTGAAAAAGCCGCCCACGAGATTGAGCCCCGGACTCGCGGACGTCTGGACGACTCTCTCGGCCAGGTCACCGAACAATTCGAGTCTGCCGCTGATCGTATTTCTGACCGTCAACTCGTCCGTGTTATGGAGGCTACGCGCATGGTCACGCGGGAAGCCGCGGCACAAATGGACGCTCGCGTCGCCGAGTCCCGCGCCCTCCTTTACAACGCCGCGGGCGCCACTTTGGATGAGTTCCGCCGTCAGGCTGAGGTACAAGTCGATCTCGCCATTTCGGAAACCACCGAGCGCGTCCGTTCCGCTCTTTCCGCTCTCGACGCCGAAAACCGCGCCGCCTGCGAGTCTCGCCGCCGTTCCTTGGTCGATGACGTCACTCGCGCCACGGAGCAATCCACCGAACAGTTCCGCTCCGGAATCAAAGCCTTCCTTTATTCCTCTCTTGTGGCTGCCGTCGGCGCCGTCGATGAACACGCAAAAATCACGCTCGATGGCCTCGTTAGAGATACTGCTGGCTCCCCTCGCGCCATCGCCGAATCCTCAACCGCATTGCCCCCGGAAGAACCTTCCACTTAACTTGCTTTGCTTATCCCAATCGAATGGGGACTGACATGTGTGCGCTATTCGCTAGGACGGCGGTCGCAGCGCATCTCCAAGCGATCTCCCCCTGAATTTCATGATCTGCAATCGCGCTTTCATCTCTTTGTGCTTGTCTCACGTAGCTGTTGGAATCCCATGAGCTTTTCGAGGAATTACGTCATGCGAGGCGCTTTAAGGTGTCTCCCAATCGAAGGCGTAAATCTCCTGAATGCTGACGTCGCGAACAAGGAGAGGAGTCTCATCCGGACCCAGCCCGCTCCAGTTTCCGAAGGCGCCTCCCGCAGCTTGAAACCCCTTGAGGCTAAAAAGGCGTTCTAGTTTTCCGTCGCTGATTCGAACGCGGAAGTAGCCCTCCTGATTCTCGAGAATCCCGTCAAAATACAAATAGCGCGCGTCTCGCGACCACGTGGGGTACGCCACAAAAAGACTGGCGATCTCAGACCATTTCTTCGTCGTAAGATCAAACAGCATAATCTTCAGCGAATCCAGCGGAATCGCCGCTATGTAGCGTCCATCCGGGGACCAGCGGGGAGAATATAGGCCGTCCGATCCGGGGAGCTTAGAGACTTTCCGCGTTTTCAGATCGAGGACGTAGACCGCCGATCCCTGGTTGTTCAGAGAATTCTCTCCGAAAACCAGCGACTTGCCGTCCGGCGACCAGTTGGGGTCGGCTGAGTTGGTTGAAGTTTGATACAGCAGTTGCGGACTTCCCCCCTGTGCGGGAACCAAATAGAGTTGAAAAGGTTCTCCCGGCGGATGACCGAAGAAGGCGATCTGCTTTCCGTCCGGAGACCACCGGGGTAGGTAGGCCAGCATGGGCGGGAAAACAAGTTGCAGCTTATCGGTGCCGTCGATCTTGCTCCGCCACATCGTGCCATCGGTGGCATCATTGTAGGCGACCCACTGTCCATCCGGGGAAAAGTCCAGGCCCATCGCGGAAATTCCGGAAAGATAAGGCGTGAAATGTCCGGACTTGGCATCGTAGCGGACCAATTCACCCCGGGGCTGCCAGCCTTGCGCGAAGAGCTTTTTGCCATCACGGCTCGGAACCGGATTTCCCACATTCATCGGCCCCGTCGTTAGCTGGACGGGCTTCTGAGCGGACCAGTGGAAGAGGCCGCCGTTTTCTCTGATTGCCCAGAGATTGGCCGTTTCATCGCGCCGCGCCTGGAAGACGAAATATTTTCCGTCGCGCGTCCAGTTGCCACAGCATTCGTTTGGCGTGCTGCTCCAGCCGGGAAGAAGAGCGTGTAGATTGCTGCCATCCGCCGAAGCCTGCCAGATCGAGCGGTTATTGGTTTTGGGATCGTTCACCGTGAATCGCAGAATCGATCCGTCCGGCGACCAGCGCAGATCGCTGCAAGTTCCGCCAATGCTCAAGATACTGTGCGGCGTGCTGCCATCGCTTTTCGCCTGAAAAATGCTGTTGCCCTCGCAATAGGCGACCGTCCTTCCGTCCGGGGACCACGCACCTGCGTGACCCTCCAGGTTTCCCAATCGCCTAGGCGAACCGCCCAGCACGGGAACGCTCCAGAGGGGGCCATCAAGCGACGTACCCCTGGCTGTATTCATCAGCAGGAAGGATTTATCCGGGGAGATATCGAACACGTTGGCAAAGCCGGTGTCCTCCAAAGAGGTCGGTATGGGAAACGTCTCGCCACCGGATACTGAAGTTTGCGACAGCTGCGATTGTCCCTCGATGAAGTACAGCCGGGAACCATCCGTGACTATGTCTGATTTCGGGAGATTCGTGTTCGTGAGTTGGACCGTTCGAAGAATGCGCGGCGGCGCGGCCGGGCGCGTCAGAAAAAACAAGAGAATCGCAGCGAGACCCAGGAAAGCGCCGCCCGCGGCGATGGCCCAGGCACTCGAACGGCGCGGCGTCGCGGTCTCTGATCCTGCTCCGCCTGAGTCGGCCAAAGGGGAGCCCGTGCCAGTGCGGCCGGAATCCAAATCGCGCTTCAACCTTTTCAGGTCAGTCCGAATCTCCGCGGCAGTTTGGTACCGCAGCCCGATATCTTTTTCGAGTGCCTTCGCTAGAATATTTTCGAGAGCCAAAGGCACCTTGGGATTCAATTTCTTGGCGGGAGCCGCCTGCGAATTCAGTATTCCGTCAAAGATCAGGCCCACCGCCGCGCCGCCAAACGGAACTTTGCCGGTGGCCATTTCATAAAGAACTACACCCAGCGAAAACAGATCCGTGCGCGCATCCAACTCCTCGCCGCGCGCCTGTTCCGGTGACATGTACGCGACCGTGCCCAACGAACTTCCTCGGCTGGTGAGGAGCGCCTCATCCAGCACGTGCCGGTGAGTGGCCATGGACGGTTCACCGGCGGACTCACCCGGGGCCTGACGGAACGCGGCGAATTTAGCTAAACCGAAGTCCAGTATTTTTGCCGGACCTCGATCCACCAGAAAAATGTTTGCCGGCTTGATGTCTCTGTGAACGACTCTCCTCGTGTGTGCAGCTTCCAGGCCCTCGGCGATCTGAATGCCGATCTCCAGAACCTCGTCCACTTCGACAGATTTCCTGGCTATGCGATTTTTCAGAGTCTGGCCCTCGAGTAACTCCATGGCAATGAACGGCCGGCCTTCATATTCTTCAATGTCGTAAATCGTGCAGATATTCGGATGATTCAGCGAAGAGGCGGCGCGCGCTTCGCGCCGGAAGCGATCGATGGCCTGTGGATCTTGCGAGATGTCTTCGGGTAGAAACTTCAGCGCGACGTTGCGGCCCAGCCGCGTGTCCTCGGCCTTATAGACCACCCCCATGCCGCCGCCGCCAATTTTTTCCACGACGGTGTAATGAGAGATCGTGCGACCGACGATAGGGGAAGTATCCGCCACTCGCCCCGGAGTTTACTCCACACAGTTGCGCGGGCCAACTCCCCCAAGCAGCATGGTTACTGGACAAAGTGTTTATCACGCTTCTTGGCCCGACCCCCTCCTGGCCCCTTGGTTGAGCCTCCGCCGACGCCGATGCTATTCTGGCTCCTATGGCGGATCCTGCTGTCTCCCCACCGGAACCGGCCCCCGCGGCGCCGCTTGAACAATCCCGGCGTCAGCTCGAAGCCCTGCTCGAAGTGGCGGAATCCATCGCTCAGCATCGCGACCTCACCGCTCTTTTTCACGACCTCGCCGAACGTCTACACTCCGTCGTCGATTTTGACTTTCTCACCCTCGTCCTTCACGATCCCGTTCGCAACGTCATGCGCCTCCACATCCTCGAGACTCGTCTTCCTACCCCAGCCAAGACAGGCAGCGAAACTCCGGTCGATGGTCATCCTTCCGGCTGGGTCTGGCAGTCTCAGCAACCGTTTGTCGTCAGCGACACCGAAGAAGATCACCGTTTCCCCGATTTTCTCCAGCGTCTCCGCGATATCGGCGTTCGTTCTTTGGCTATGGTTCCTCTCACCACCGCGCAGCGCCGCCTCGGCGCCATGGGTTTCGGACGCCTCGTCCCACAGGGCATCACCGATACCGAACTTCAATTCATGCAGCGCGTCGGCAGCCAGGTTGCTGTCGCCGTTGATAACGCGCTCAATTACCAGACCTCCCAGGCCTATCAAATCCAGCTCGCCCGCGAGCGCGACCGCCTCCAGGTTCTTCTCGAGGTAAACAACGTGCTCGTCTCCTCCCGCGAGCTTCCCGACCTGTTCCGCGGCATCGTCACCTCTCTCGAAAAAGTCATTCATCATGACTACACCAGTCTCGCTCTTCGCGACTCCTCCTCCGGCCTTCTGAAAATCCATGCCCTCGATTTCTCCAGTCGTCCCGGCCTCTTCGATCAGGAAATCACTGTTCCTCTCGACACCACTCCTTCCGGCCATTGCTTCACCACCGGCCAGCCCCTTCTCGCCCGTGGCCCCGAAATTGACCGCTTTTCTAACGAGATCATTCGCATGCTCCGCGCAGAAGGCGTTCAAACGATTTGCTGTGTTCCTCTCATCACTCACAGCCGCACTTTTGGAACGCTCAATCTCGCCAGCCGGCGCGTGGACGCTTTCCCTCCTCAGGATGTCGAGCTGCTCCAGCAAGTTGCCGCTCAGATCGCCATCGCTGTCGAAAATGCCTTGGCCTTTAAACAAATCGACGCCTTAAAAGACAAGCTTGCCGAGGAAAAACTTTATCTCGAGGAAGAAATCCGCAGTGAATTCAATTTCGAGGAAATCATCGGCGAAAGTCCCGCTCTCAAGCGCGCTCTCGCCCAAGTCGAACTCGTTGCTCCCGCTGGCACCGCCGTCCTTATCACCGGCGAAACGGGCACCGGAAAAGAACTCATCGCGCGCGCCGTCCACAATCACAGCCCGCGCCGCGAGCGGACCTTCGTAAAAATCAATTGCGCCGCCATCCCCGGCGGCCTTCTCGAATCCGAACTCTTCGGGCACGAGCGCGGCGCCTTCACCGGCGCTCTCACCCAAAAAATCGGCCGATTCGAACTTGCCGACCGCGGCACCCTTTTTCTCGATGAAGTCGCCGATCTTCCTCTCGACCTCCAGCCCAAGCTTCTTCGTGTTCTTCAGGAGCAGGAATTTGAGCGCCTCGGCAGCAACCATACCCGCCGTGTCGACGTTCGTATCGTTGCCGCCACCAATGCCGACCTCGCCAAACTCGTCGCCGACCGCTCCTTCCGCAGCGATCTCTATTACCGTCTCAACGTTTTCCCCATTCACATTCCCGCTCTGCGCGAGCGCCGCGAAGACGTCCCCCACCTCGTGCGCTACTTCGTCCAGAAATTCAGCCGCCGCCTCAACAAGGCCGTCGCCTACATTCCCGCCGACGCCATGGATGCTCTCTCAAATTACTCCTGGCCCGGGAACATCCGCGAGCTCGAGAATTTCATCGAGCGTGCCGTGCTCCTCTCTCCCGGCAAGGAACTTCGCGTCCCGCTCGCCGAATTGCAGTCCACGGCCTTCGCCAATCACGGTGAAAACTCTTCCGCCGGCGCTGACCCGTCTTCTTCCTTTGCCACTTTGGCTACTCCCACCTCCTCCATCTCCACTCTCGAAGAGGCCGAGCGCCAGCACATTCTCCGCGCCCTTCGCCAAACCGGATGGCGCATCGCCGGCCCTAAAGGCGCCGCGGCCCTTCTTGGAATGAAGCGCACCACTCTCCAGGCCCGCATGCGCAAACTCGCTATTCGCCGGCCAGTTTAGTTTTCAGCGCGCTTAGCCCCTCTCCGCATCTTGTCGATTTTTTTACTTGGTTTTGTTTTATCCGAGGAGTACATTCCCATTCAACCAGCCACCCGTGAGGTCCCCATGAGGCTGCTCGCTGGCTTTTCCCTGTTCTTATCTCTTGGCCTTCTTTCCTTCGTTCCACCTCTTTCGGAAGCTCCCGCCGGTTTCGACGGCAAGAGCAACGGCCTCGTCGACGACGCCACCCACGCCGCCGACCTCGCCAAGTTCGATGAAGTTGAGGCCATTTCCGACGGTCTCGGCCCGCTCTATAACGCGCAATCCTGCCGCGAGTGCCACCAGAATCCCGTCTCCGGGGGCGCCAGTCAGGTCACCGAATTGCGCGTCGGGCACAGGGACGCCCAGGGCGCTTTTCGAAACCCGGATATCTCCATCAACAACGGCGCGGAAATCATCAAAGGCCGCTCTCTCATTAACGACCGCGCCATCTGCCCCAGCGGTGCTTTCCCCAGCACCGAAATCCAGGAGCACGTCCCCGACTCGGAAAAAGTCCGCACCTTCCGCGTTTCCGTGAACCTGTTGGGGGACGGTTTTGTCGAAGCGGTTTCCGACCAGACCCTCGAGGACCTCGCAAAGGATCAGTGCAAGAAAACTCACGGCAAAATCTGCGGCCAGGCTCTCTACGTGCCCATCGTCGAGTCTCCGGGCAAGACCGGCGTTGGTCGCTTCGGTTGGAAAGATCAGCAAGCCAGCCTTCTTTCATTTTCCGCGGACGCCTATCTCAACGAGATGGGCATCACCAGCCGCCTCCAGCCTGACGAAGTCACCAACCTTTGCAACTCCGTCTCCGAGCCCAATGACAAGCCCGGCGCTGACGGCCTTTCCGACATCGATCATTTCGCTCGCTTCATGCGCGCTTTGGAAGCCCCGGCTCGCGACGCATCGCTTTCCCAGACTCCCGGCGCCAAGCACGGGGAAACGCTCTTCGAAAAAGTTGGCTGCGCCACGTGCCACGTCGCCACGCTCACCACCGCTCCCTCCGGCACGCCCATTAACGGCGGCAATTTCACCATTCCCGATGCCCTCGGCGGAAAAAATTTCCATCCCTACGGTGACTTTCTCCTCCACAACGTCGGTACCGGCGACGGTATCGTTCAGTCTATGTCCGAGCACTATGGCAAAAGATATGCCGAGCACACTTGGGAGCGATTCTCCCTGCACGAGTTCAATAACACCGCCAACAAAATTCGCACTGCCCCGCTCTGGGGAGTTCGTCTCCGTTCGCGCCTCATGCACGATGGCGCCTCTCTCACTTTCTCCGACGCCATCCGCCGCCACCGCGGGGAAGCCTCTCAAGTCACCGAAGCTTTTGAAAAATTATCGCCGGCTGAAAAGAAAGCTCTGCTTGGTTTTCTTGAGTCTCTCTGATTCTTGCTGGGCATGCGTGCGGCGTGCCGCTCGCGGCCGTCACTCGAACTGCAACACCACAATCTCCGGATTCGACCCCAGCCTCAGCGGCGGTCCCCACGTTCCCGCTCCGCTCGACGTGAACACCTGCATCTTCCCGTTCCGGCTTAATATCCGGATTAGATTGTTCAACTCGTCTTTCGTATCCATCCTCATGGGCCATCTCGGGAAACACGAAGGGCGGGCCGGTTCGTCGCTTTTGGCCGCGAATTCCGCCCGCCCTTCTGTTTTTGCGCTTTCGATGCGCAGCTCAATTCATCTGCTTAGCTTTTCGTTGGTGTAGTTTGTATGGTCACCGGCTCGGCCAGTTCGAACGTTAGCGGAGTTTCCGGCCGCAGGTGCACGTCTTTTTTCCCCGTCAGAAACGCCACCGCTGTTCCGGCGCCTGCGCCCACGGGTCCTCCGATCAGCGCGCCTTCTCCTCCGCCGGCCACTGCGCCGATCAACGCTCCTCCGCCGGCACCCCCGCCGATCAGCGCCCAATTGCGCTTCTTGTGGCTTCCCCCGCTTCTCCGCGACAAATTGGTTCGAACGTCATAGCTCTGTCCGTTCACATCCACGCTATCCAGCGCGAGCTGCAAACTCGCTCTGCCCTTCAGCCGTCCCGATCGGTGCACATCCACGATCACTCCGTCGGCGTTCGACCCCTCGGGAATAACCGTCTTTCCGTCTATCACGACCGGCTCCGAGACCGTTGCCTGAAAGTGGTCTCCCGGTCTGTTCTCGTCGCTTGCCAGGCCCTGGCCCAGATTCACATGGATGGGCGTCGCTTCCGGTAGAGTTATCTCCACCGTTTTCGGCCGGCGCGGCAGCTCTGCGGCTCCGATCCCCAACGCCACGGCCAGCGCCACCGCGGCTCCCCCCATCAGATAGTGCTTCTTTGTCAGCAGCATGAGTACCTCCACCGTGATTAGAGGCAGACCCGCTTCCAGCCGATGCTTTTCTAAGCTGCTCAATTTCAAGGAAATAAAATCAGCGCCTCCGGAAACTGCGGGAATTCTTTCAATCCCAGGGAATTTTCCGGGTACTGCAAGTACTAGCGGACTTCAGCCTTCGATAACCCCTCAAGCAACTCGTTACTCCCCTTTCGGTCCTCACTCTATCCCTCAGCTAAAAATAGGCGCAAACTCCTTGTAGGGGTTCTTACATGCTCGCAGAAGCCGGTGTCTGGAAGAAAAAACGCGACGACCTGAAATCCAAGCGGAATACGCTTTTCGAAAAATACGCAAAGCATCCCGAGGATTTCCGTCTCGCTCTGGAAATCAAACGCCTCGATGACGAAATTGCCGAGTACACCCAGCACGTCGAGCAGGAACGCCGTTCCGAGCGTTCCTCCGCCCCCTCCAAGAAACTTCAGCCAGCTTCGAAGTAAGACCTCGCCTCGCTATACCTGTCCTGGCGGGTGCCCCCGATATCGACATCCTAACCCTCCTTTCAACTACGAACATGTCATATTCCCGGTGATGATCTCGGTTCACGCAAGAATCAAATCATGCATACTCCCCCACGCCACCCGCCGCTAATTGGTTTTACAACAACTTAGAACAACGCGGGGACTGCCAAACGCCACGCAAGTCATACAAGACCACACGAATTGTGGGATGAGAATTCTGTTTTTTTTGACAATCGGTATTGAATCTAGCCCTGAAGCTCCTGGCTGTTAGCCGCAAAGGCGCTCTGAGCCCACCCATAGTTGAGCCAGATCTCTGAGGTTGTCTTTGTATGTGCGCGTTACCAAGTATTCCTTCCCACCTTTTACGCGCAGCCTGTACTCTCCCGTCGGTAAGGGTTGGATTTCCTCCACGGCGGAAATATTCACAACGACCGAGCGGTGGATGCGAATAAAACCGTAAGGCTTGAGCTTCTCCGCCATGGACGAGAGGGACTCGTGCAGCAAATAGGGATTGGGTTGGTGTCGCAACGAAACATAATTACCTTCGGCTTGCACTGCCACGATCTCGGCTAAGTCCAAGAATAGGATTCTACCCTTTGTCTTGAACGCGATTCGTGGCACCTGGATCAGCCGGCCCATAGGTTACTTCTGCCCAGTGCTTACTGCTGAGGGAAAGGTGGATTGTGCGCCGAAATAACACTCAATAGATTCCAACCGTCCGTTCTTGATGCGGAGATACTCCACGTTCCGGAACGATTTACCGTTCTTCGTGTGGCAAAGATACTTCACAAAAGCATCCCCCGCGCCGCTGGCGATTCGCTCGAGGTCAAAGTGTCCAATGAAATCAACCTGTGTGTCCCAGCATTGCGTTTTGAAAGTGCTCTTGCTGATGTGGTCGTCGCCGGCCGCGCTCGTAAAGGTGAAGTTGTCCGCGAGCAGCATATGGAACGTATCCAAATCCTTATTTTCCCACGCCGCGTACCACTTACGGATGATCTCCTCGTTCGTTGAGTTAAGCCCTCCCAAAGCGCTGGCCCTTACCAGTCCGGGTAGGGTCACTGCACCGGCCAGCGCGCAGGCTCCCGTTGCGAGCAGATTCCTGCGCGGCATTGTGATCCTTGTCATTTTTCGTTCTCCTTTCATGATGGAGTTTGAAACGCTCAGCCCAATCGCGATGCGGTCAGCCCCGCTTGTACTTGTCCGGCGGTCGGAGAGACCTCAGCCATCCCACGATATTTCTGATTCCCGCTTTCCACACCTTCGCATCTTGAGCATTCTTTGCTAACGTCGCGTAGCCCTCGACCGTTGCGATTAAAAAGTTGGCGGCCTCGTCTGGATGCAGATCGCGGCGAACTGTTCCTTGAGACTTCCCCTTCCGCAAAAGCGTTGCAACACCTTCCTGCCAGTCAAGGAATATCCTCTCCAGTCGCTTGCGGAATTGCTCGTCCAGCGGAGACATCTCCTGTGACAAAAGGAGCAGCGGGCAACCGGCGCGAACGTCTTGCGGACTATCGGGTATGCGCCGGACAACGCTAATCAGAATGTCAATGGCATCCCCCTCGCTCTGCATAGGATGCAGCCACCGGTCGTGTGTAAGCTTTGCGATTTTTTCTTCGACGACGGCATATCCCAGGGCTTCCTTGCTCTCGAAGTGGTAATAGAGCGCTCCCTTAGTGACGTTGGTGGCGGCGAGAATTGCGTCGATGCTGGCACTCTGAAAGCCTGATCTGTGGACCTCCCGGAAGGCCGCTTGCAGCAAGCGTTCCCGGGTACGCTCCGGATTACGGGACCTTCGCTTCCCCTCGTGCGCAGTTAACATACCGACCAGTATGTATGTTGACCATTGAAAGTCAATCGGAATTGATCGGCCTGACTCCTTGCGGCTCGGTGTTCTCGAATTTCGTAACGTCTTCCAGTTTGTGTATGGAAAGTTGGAGAAACAGCCGCTCTGGACGTTCTGAGATGGTCCCGGAAGGTTGTTAGTCCGCCACCCTGCTTCGTAATCTGAGACGTTGGGCCTGTTGTGTCACGTAATCGTCATGAACGTGGAACACCACATGCTTCCTCCGTTGTCACTCAGCAGGAATTTGTGGAGCGGTCAGCCAATTCTGCTTTGAACCGCTAAGGCGCCGGGTGATGCGTGACCTAAATCGCCAGTCATCTCGGCACGGCGACTTTCACCAGAAGAAAAGAGGAGCTATGAGCGTGCCAAGATGGTTGCGAAATGTCTCGATACTGTGGGTTGCGACGATGGTTCTGGGTGGCTTCAGCGTTGCGGTCGCTCAAACAAGCTACAGAGTCACCGATTTGGGTACTCTGAAAGATGGATTTTTCGGCTGTACCATGGGCCTCAATGATCACGGGTGGACGGAGACCCAATACGGGTTGTTGAACGCCTCGGGAGGGCTTGAGAAAGGGCGGGTGGCGATAAATGTCGACGGATTCACGTTCCCACTCCCCACTCTCGGAGGACCAAACAATTGGGACAACCCCTTTGGCGGTGAGATCAACGATCGCGGGGAGGCAGTCGGTTACTCCGAAACATCTGTTCTAGATCCCGACGGCGAAGACGTTTGCGGCTTCGGCACACACCTCACGTGTCGTCCGTTTCTTTGGCGGAACGGCCAGATGAGCGCTCTCCCGACCCCGGGCGGAAATAACGGGCAGGCTAGTGCCATGAATAACCGCGGACAAATCACAGGGTTTGCGGAAAACGGTGTCGTGGACTCCTCCTGCCCGTCTAACACAACCAATAATCGGATTGCACTGCCGGTGTTGTGGGAAGACGGCAAAGCGCGAGCTCTTCCTACGGTGGGTAGCGATCCAGACGGGGAAGCGAACGCCATCAACGATCAAGGCCAAACCGTAGGCTACTCGGGAACCTGCACCACCGCGCTTCACCCCGTGCTGTGGGAAAAGAATGGTACTGCCTTCCCCCTTCCTCACCTCGGAACTGGTGGTTTCGCCTTCGGCATTAACAATCAGGGCCAGATTGTTGGGGATGTCGCTAGCACTGATGGCACAACCTTCTATGCGGCTCTCTGGCAGAACGGAGCACTCAAGAACCTCAAAACTCTGCCGGAAGATTTTGCCGCCATAGCCAGCGGCATCAACGACAAGGGCCAGGTGGTGGGAAGTACCTTGGACGCCAGTTTCAACTGGTCCAATGCCTTTATCTGGCAGGATGGCGTGATGACGAGCCTCAAAACGCTGTTTCCTGCCAGTTCCAACCTGTACCCAACCATGGCCAACCAGATCAACGATCGCGGACAAATCGTGGGAATGGCGACGGTGCTCAGCGGGCCGCATACGGGCGAGACCCACGCCTTTCTGGCAACTCCGGTCGACGAAAGAATGGACAAGTCGGTTGCAGACGTCGCGACCACGCAACCGAAACTACCCGCAAATATTGGCAGACAGCTCTTGCAGAAACTCGGACGCGGCCGATTCGACCAATAGGGGCATTCGTCCCCCCCGGCTATGTGCCTGGTGCCACACCTATTAGTTTCATGCGTGGGTGTGTGGACTTTTCCATACTCTTCCACAGTGTTATCAAACCACCCACTGGCGGGCGGACGACCCTTAGCGCAGTAGGACGATTTCGACTTTGTTTTCTCTGGGGTGGCCTTCGTTCTTATCGAAGGCCACCCCAGAGTCTTTACTGCATCGCAAAGTGTGTCTATTCTATAGCCGAATCGCGCGATATCATGCAGATCAAAAATCAGCTCGAATACAAACTATGGCCCACCCTCCAGGTGACTTCTGGGCTTGTCCCTGAATACTTTGCCCTAATCCAGGAGCGCTCTCAAATAGCGGCGGAAATGCCTGATCGATTCGCACAAGATATGGCGGTGGAACAAGATGACCTCATCGCCGCCGGTATGGATCCAGCCGCGGCCGCAGGGCAAGCATTCGCATTTGAAGTAAATAAAATGCAGAACTGGTTCAGTTCTGACCCAGACGCCGCGAGTTGGCTCAATATGTGGCAGGGGCTGAATCAAAGTCTCGTGACCTGGGCTAATCGGTGGAGTTCCGTTTTCCCCTACAGCCCCTAGACCGGCAAGCGTGTTAGCGAACCATGATATCAAGATTCGGAAATATCACCGCCGCTCTTTTGATTTTCACGACACTACCACCCTTGACGATGGGGCAGCATTCTGGGCGCGTCGTCTTAATGAAACCATGGATCATCCTCATCTTTGACGATCAAAGGATACAATTCGATGCTGGAATGCTGGCGGGCGACTTTTTCGGCCAGCTCGAACGCCGCAAGACGGCAAAGGGTGAGCTTTTCTATATTCACTCCAAATCAGTTAGCGATTACCCCAAATCTGTGACGGTAAGACTCTTCGCCAATCGGTGGGAACGAGGCGACACTCCATTCGACAAACGCTGGGGGGGCACGACCTCAGCCTTAATGGACACCCTGCAATTCAAAGCCGAGTGGAAAACTGGATTGGATATGCGGCCGGTTTCCAAAATGGCTGTAAGACACCTGGAAAGGAACGAAATAGCGGCCAACGTTTTGAGCGCCTACGAACTCACCATCTCCTCTGAGGGCGTGCCACTTACGGATCATCTGGTTGTTAGTGTTTACGGCCCGGCTTCGAGCCTTGTCGTGAGGTTCTCCGGATCACCATGAGGCCACCGCTGTCTATCGCCTCGCCTCGACGGCTACGATAGGCTCGGAATCGGGGACAGGAAGGTGCGAAGAAATTGGCAACAACTAAGTGCTCAGCGTGGATAGACTGCGCGCTTACACGTACGACGGGAACAACTTGCGCGTAATGAAAGTTGCCGGGGGCGCCACCACGGTCTATATTTTCTCCGGCTCGAAAGTGATCGCTGAATACGACAACGGCGCTGCTCCCGCCTCTCCCTCCCGCGAGTACATTTATTCCGGAGCTGCGCTCCTCGCCAAAATCGAAGGCGGCGCTTCCATCTACTACCACCCCGATCAGCTTTCCAACCGCGTCCTCACGGATTCCAGCGGCAACACTCTCGGCCAGCGCGGCCACTACCCCTTCGGCGACACGTGGTACGAATCCGGCACCACCACCAAGCTGCAATTCACCAGCTACGAACGCGACTCCGAGTCCAGCAACGACTACGCCATGGCCCGCTCCTACATCAACCGCTTTGGCCGCTTCTCTTCCCCGGATCCGCTTACTGGTTCCCTCGGTAATCCGCAATCCCTCAATCTCTACGCCTACACCGAGAACGACCCGGTCAATCTCGTGGACCCGTCCGGCTACCACCCCACCTACGCTCCTGGGCTTGACCCGTCGGCCTTTGCCAGTTGGCTTTTTGAAGTCTTTGTCCTGGGTTCAGACCCAAACGGCGATCTTCTCATCAATCCTTCAACCATCGATGAGAATGGAGATCCAGTGCAAGTAGACGACCCAGGCGCGATTTTCAATCCATTCCTCCAGGGGCCTACCTGGGAGGCGGCGATGAGTTTGGGGGGCCCGCCAAGGCAACCGCAATCGCCGTGCCCATTTTCTTCTAGCTCGCTCGACGCTTATCTTAAGAGCAAGAACTCACCGATGCTCGGCCAAGGCGCGAATTTTATGAATACTGGCCTGAAGTACGACCTCGATCCAAGACTCTTGGTAGCTTTAGCTGGAGCGGAAACGACGTTCGGAAAGAACATCACTATGGGACAATACAACGCTCTCAACGTCCTCTACAATGGAAACAACTCTCCGTTTTCTAGTTTTCAAGCAAATATCAATGCCGCTGCCTATAGCATTACAAACCCAAGAAATGGTTACAATCTGAGTAGCACGTCAACTATGTACAGTACCTACTGCACGGGACCGGGATGTGCAGCAGGACTCAACAACCTAAATTTGTTCATGATTCAGCAGAACGCGAATCCCAATGCAATTCACAGTCCTTGCAAGTGAGGCGAGGAACCCCATGATTGGCCAGAAACAAAAGGCAATTGTTGCTCTACTTCTTTCCTTCGCCGTCGCGGCGCCTGGTTCCCCCGAGGTCTGGCAGCACTTTAGCAGCTCCCGCCATTTTTCCGTCACATTCCCGACAGATTGGTTCCGATTCGGAGTTTCGACAGATCGACTTCAAATTCGCAGTTCAAAGGGCGGTGCTGAAGCTGTACTGATCAAGCGCGACCAAGCGGAAATCACCGTCGTGGAGGCGGAAGGGTCTTCAACCAAAACACTTACCCAAGTGATCGACTACTACACGAAGGGTACCTCGATCTTGTCGCGGACGACGGTTTCAAACGAATCGAGCAAGCAAGGCTGTGGAAAAATCGAAGAGGTCATTTCCAAGGAATCCGTTATCCCTCCTGGTGACGCGTTGGTCAGCGTGCCATACATTATCAATACGGAACTCTTCTGTGAAATAGACGGACACAAGATCGTGACCGTTCTCAGGAACTGGGAAGACGATAGTCGGCAAGAGGACTACCAGAATGTCGCCCTACAAATGGCAAGGAGCATTCGTCTAGCGCGGGGGAAGCCCGGTCCTCGGGTTTAGAGAGGCTGATTAGATGAAGGCGCCGGCTCCTAGCCCCGAGTAAACTTGGTTTGCGGGTGGACGACCTTTGACGCGGCCAGTCGACACGGGCGGCGCTTACACGTACGACGGGAACAATTTGCGCGTAAAGAAAGTTGCTGGGGGCGCCACCACGGTCTATATTTTCTCCGGCTCCAAAGTGATTGCTGAATACGACAACGGCGCTGCTCCCGCCTCTCCTTCCCGCGAGTACATTTATTCCGGAGCTGCGCTCCTTGCGAAAATCGAAGGCGGCGCCTCCATCTATTACCACCCCGATCATCTTTCCAACCGCGTCCTCACGGATTCCAGTGGCAACACTCTCGGCCAGCGCGGCCACTAC
>DATGED010000026.1:0-71517 GCA_035310525.1 Candidatus Acidiferrum sp.
AGAAGTCTGGTGAACATGGACACGAACTCCCCCTTTGTCCGTATTATTTGAGATCTTGATGCACTGCGCCGTGTCTGCGAGCCGCAACCAATCCTTTGACGAATTGTGTTACCCAGGCGAAATCCAGCTCCGCCGGCACGCGGTCCTTGTTTGAGCCCTTCCCGAAAGCGAACTCCGGGAATCATCTCCATCGCCACGTCGGCAATGGTGCCGGGAGATAGGACCTTGAGCGCTACGTCGCAGTCTATTTGGTGATCGTGTACGCAGTGCACTTCATCCATTCCTCCTGCACCGAACTTTTTGACGATGTGGTAACGGCCGAGGGTCTGGCCAATCATCTGGAGGGACCGCGCATGAGGGCGATATTAGGCCGGACGCCTAAGCAAGTCAACGTGGGCGTGTCGTGCGCATTTCCTGCCTAATTCGATTTCTCCCATCGTCGGCGCTGAAGTTATCAGCTCACCGCTCGCAGACAGGCAGGAATGCCCGCGTGGTGCCTGGTGGGACCCGTTAGCTCGGCCATCCGCTGACCGTAATCGTCTGCTGGTATCACAACTGGCCCGACTGCCCCGCGCACATCGAGGTCCTCGAGCTTTCCAGCCTGATCAAGTCCTTGCGCCACTCCCAGGATTAGCGCCTGCTTCCCAAATCAATTTCAGTGCTTTGCCCCTCAATATAATTGCCGGTTTGCCCGTGATCCGGGTACAACGGCCACGCCGCAAAGTGGACCACTTCACCAGTTATCCAACACTGTCCAGTGACGCCCAAAAACATGACCGAGAGGAGTAACAGGTCTGATTTGTGAAAAACTATGAGCGGGCAGAAAAGACCTAGGGGTTATGACGGCTCACTACTACCTTGTCCCCAATCTCAATGCTCATCAAATCTTCGCCGACCTCGAGAGGCCCGGAATAAGTCTTACGCGTCAACGAAATGAAGTTCTGAGCATTCCCCGGTATGATGTGCGAATAAACGGCGAGCTGCGGTTTTACGGTTGCGAAGATGGTGCCGGCCTGTTCCGGCGTGGTGTGATGCCCGAGTATTTGCCGAACCATCTCCGGTGTAAACAAACCTGCTCGGTCGCGCATGAAAGCTTCAGGATCGATCACTTCATGAACGAGCAGGTCTGTCCCTCTTGCCCAGCGGATCAAATTTTCCGATGGCCGGGTGTCACCGGATAGCACTACTGAATGGCCAGCAAAATCGACGCGATAGCCCAGCGCGGGTTTGACGAGGCCGTGGTCGACAAAAAACGCCGTTACCTTGAGTGCGCCGTTTTCGTAGACGATGCCTTCCTGAATATCCTGCGCTTCGACCAAGACGCCTTGGCCTGGGAGCTTTTCGTCCACATCGCGGCGGATGTGTATATCGAATTCGAACGCCTGCTGCAGATGCGTCATCATGTTCTTGGTTCCCACCGGTCCCGAAATTCGCAGGGGAACCTTGCGCCCGGCTATCCAGCCGGTTAGCCAAAGGTCCGGAATTCCAACCACGTGATCGGAATGGAGATGGGTAAGGAACAACGCGCTGACCTCTGCAAAAGGTACACGGAGCTGTTCCAGGCGTTGCGCAGCGCCGCGGCCGCAATCAAATAGCAACTTCTCATTGGCGGCTTCTACCAGGATGCTTGGACCGAAGCGGTCCATTCGTGGCTGGGGGTAGCCAGTACCCAGGAGGGTCACCTTGAGACTCTGCGCGTGTGCGCCTGAAGCAAAAGCACCTGCGACAACTAACAATAAAAGGAAGTTCAGCCAGGAATACTTGCCTTGCGCCGTAAACCTCATAAGTAGCGATCTCCTTCCCTGAACTCTGCCACAATCTACTTCATCAGTCTTGGTAAGACAAACTCGATGATATCGGACGAGAAGTCAACAACCCTTACCTTGGGATTATTTCAGGTTTGCCCGTGATACGACTAGAATCCGTCCTGGACATGGTTGCAAAGGCTGTGACCGCAATCGCCTGGAGAGACTGCTCTGCGAAACAGGCCGAAGCGCCAACTTTAACTGCCCAGCAGTGGCGGCCCGACTAGCTTCATGCCGTGTCTCTCGAACCGACTTGGGTCGTTTACCTTAGCGTCCGGCTTGCTGGTCTCCTCGAAGAAGCTTTCAATCCTCGCCGCCGGGGTGAAGGCAAACAGCATCCGCCCGGGCTGCTGGCCGAGGTAAGCCCACACGTGCGGGACGTTTCTTGGGGCCAAAACCGAATCGCCAGGTTTCAGCCGCAACTTCGTTTCGCCGACCTCCATCAGCACTTCGTCGCTACCTTCGACGAAGTAAAACCATTCCTCCTGCTCATAGTGAATGTGTCGCGGTGGTCCGCCGCGGACCATGTTGCGGTTCTCCATGATGAACAGAGCGCCGTTGGTCTCGCGCGTCAGAACTTTGAAGTCCAGGTGGCTGTTGGCTCGTGCGGCCTTGTGAGGCTGCCCGGTCCGATCGGTCCCTGCTTCGACTAGGTGAACGGTGCTGTCTCTTTCGTCGGCAAGAAGAGAACAAGGAGTTAACGAAAGGCCGGCGACTACTTTCAGCATCGAACGACGGTCGAACTCATGCATAGACGTTCCTCCTAACGGACGTTGCAATGCTAGTCGATCACAGGTGCTAAGAGAACGCTCAATTGGCGATAAATCCCCCGCATCGCTCACCACTCCGGAATCGGGTCATCACAGGACGGATGGTCGGCAACCCGGAAGTAATTGAGAGGGGTAGCGTGAGGATCGGTAGCGCGATGCGGCGAAGAGTAGAGCGACTCCGGGTGTTACCTTCACTTTGATGATTACCGCAGCAATCGGGAAATGACCTGCGACCAGCGCATTGCAAATGCCCAATCAGGATCGTGCTTCAGGTGGCGCGCGGAGTTGGGCTAGGGCTTTTTTGTGGCTTCCATGCCCTGGAGTTCTTTGCCGGGCTTGAAGCGAACGGCTTTGCCGGGTGGGATGTTGACTTCTTCGCCGGTGCGGGGATTGCGGCCGATGCCGGTCTTGCGGGGCTTGACGCTAAAGACGCCGAAGCGGCGGAGCTCGATGCGCTGGCCGCGGCCGAGAGCTTGCTTGAGGGATTCGAAGATAGTTTCGACAGCCTGCTCGGCTTTCGTGCGGCTGATGAGAGTCTTGGCGACAACCGCATTGACGATGTCCAACTTGATCACAAGCGCCTCCCGCTTCCGAGGCAAATGCTAGAAGGTGCGGCGCAGGTTGTCAAGACGAGATGGGTAAACTACACTGTCCTTCCTTTTGACGAACTTACTTTCAATTGCAATTAATGGAAATGGGTTTGTCAGAGCAAGGTTCAATTGAGGATTGAGGAGGAGTAGATGTCCGTCAAGCCCGACCGGTGGATCCGGAAGATGGCGCTGGAACACAAGATGATCGAGCCGTTCACGGACCGGCAGGTGCGCGAAGGCGTGATCAGCTATGGAGTGTCGTCGTACGGGTACGACATCCGGGTTGCGGACGAATTTCAGATTTTCACGAACGTGAATTCGACGATCGTGGACCCGAAGCATTTTGATCCGCGGTCGCTGGTGCCATTCAAAGGAGACGCGTGCCTGATTCCGCCGAACTCGTTCGCGCTGGCAAGGTCGGTGGAGTATTTCCGAATACCGAGGAACGTGCTGACGATCTGCCTGGGGAAGTCAACGTACGCGCGATGCGGAATCATAGTGAACGTGACGCCATTCGAACCGGAGTGGGAGGGATTCGTGACGCTGGAGATCAGCAACACGACGCCGCTGCCAGCGAAGATTTACGCGAACGAAGGGCTCTGCCAGGTGCTGTTTTTCGAATCGGATGAAGATTGCGAAGTGAGCTATAAAGATAAGAAAGGGAAGTACCAGGCGCAGAGCGGGATAGTCCTGCCGCGGCTATAAGGCCGCAACTAAGAAGAAATTTGAGTAAGCTTGACGTTGGACATGGGATAGCCGCGCTCGCGCCAGGCCTCGAGGCCGCCTTCGAGTGGGCGGATGCGAGTGATGCCCCGTCTTCTGAGGAGCAGCGCCACACGGGCGCTGGTGGCTTCGTTTGGTCAAGTGCAGTAGAGAATGATCTCGCGGTCTCGCGGCAACTGATCGTCTTTTTCCAGCTCCCTGGCATCCATGCGGAAAGCACCGGGGATAATCTCGGGGTCAGCTTCGAAATCCATCGAATGGCGTAGATCGACGATGGCTAACTGCTCGCCGGAGTCCAGCTTGTGCTTCAGCTCTTCCACGGAAATGCGGGCGATGCGCAGCTCGCGAAGGAAGCGATTGCGTGCGACCAATTTGTAGCCGAGGTAGGAAGCAAGCGCGCCGATCAAAATGACCACGAGCCAGCCGCCGAGAGCCGCGGCGTGCTCCGCGATATGTTCAATCTCGCCACTGAAAACATAGCCGAGCCCTAGAAAAGTGGAAGCCCAGAGCAAAGCTCCAGCGGCATCGAAGAGAAGAAAGCGACGAGGGCGCATGTGGAAGATGCCGGCGAGAGGCGGGGCGATCGTGCTCAGGCCGGGAAGGAACTTTGCAAGGATGAGCGAACGGGCTCCCTGCTTGGCGAAGACGCCTTCTGTGCGGCGAACGCAGGAATCGGGCTCGATGGTGATCTTGCAAAGGAAATGGAGGATTCTGATGCCTTTGCGGCGGCCGAGCTGGTACCAAAGAGAATCGGCGGCCACGGCCGCGAATGTAACGAGGAAGAGCGAGGCAAAAAGATTCAACTGGCCGGAACCCGCGAGAGCGCCCGCGGCGAGCAGCAACGGGATCGAAGGCACGGGGACTCCGGTTTGTTCGGCGAAGACCCAAACAAGCAGGACGACATAGCCGTGGTGGAGGAGGAATTCGACGGTGCGGTGCATGTGGGCGGGCGGATCCTCTGTGACTCGCGTAAAGGGTTATCGGGAGACGATAGGAGAAGTATGCCCCCAGCGGCCCGACATGACAAATTCAGTTAGCGGTTTGCGTGTTCGCGGAGCAAGCTCCCGATCACGCAGTTTTTGAGGCAGCGATTGCGGGTCGCCGGGATAGCCAATGGCCATAGCGGCGATGGGTTCCCAATCGGCAGGAATCTCGAAAACTTGTTTGGCCCTGGCGTGATCGAAGCCCGCCATCTGGTGAACAGAGAGGCCTCGTGCGGTGGCTTCCACCGTGAGCCAGGCGGCAGAGGCGCCGGTATCGTAGAAGGCGTTACGATTTGGTATGCCATTCTTTTGGAAATTCAGTTGAGAGACTGCGAGGGCGAGCACGGGGGCATGAGCGGCCCAGCCCGCGTTGAACTCTACGAGAACGCTGAGCATTTTTGAGAACTCCTCCGCATTGTCCCTGGTAGCGACTAGGAAGGCCCAGGGCTGTTCGTTGTTGCTAGAGGGGGCCCAACGCGCTGCCTCAAATAAGCTGGCGAGGATTGCGGGTTCGATGAGTTTATCGGCGAAGGCGCGCGGACTCCAACGATTGCGAACGAGATCGTTGATTGGAAAATCCGTCGTAGCTGGTTTCTGCACGGCTGACTCCTTCTGAAATGGCGCAGCGATTAGATGAACGAGGCCGAGCGAAAGGTGCGCGGGGCCTTGTTGCGCTCGGAGTTCTTCCAAGCGTCCAAACATGTCCGGAGCGAAAGGCGAGATTGCGCTTCGCTCCGGAGGACGGCGAGACAGCATTCAGAGGTAAGAGCGGCGGCCGCAGGCGGGAATCGCCGAGCGCCAGTTTACTTAGCGGCTTTCTGGAACATCTCGGCATCGATGGTGATGGCGACGTCGTCACCGACAACGACGCCTCCGTTATCCATGGTGGCATTCCACTTCACGCCAAAATCCTGGCGATTGATCTTCGTGGAAGCGTTGATGGCGATGCGTTGATTGCCCCAGGGATCTTTTATGGGAGCGCTAGGACCATCCACATCGAGAGCGACTACTTTTGTGATCCCGTGAATGGTCAGGTCGCCCGTGACTTTGAGCTTGCCGGGAGCGACTTGTTCGACCTTTTTGGATTTAAAAGTAATGGTGGGGTAGTGCTCAACGTCAAAGAAATGATCGCTGCGGAGATCCTTGTCACGGGCGGCGACTCGCGTGTCGATGGAATTGGCGTCGATGGTTACGTCCACAGTGGATTTGGTGATGTCCTTGTCATCAAACTGGACGGAGCCTTTTACGCTGGTGAAAGCTCCGCGAACCGTGGAGATCGCCAGGTGCTTGACGGCAAACTGCGCCGAAGAGTGCGCGGGGTCGATTTGCCACTCGGAATTTGCGGCTGCGGCCGGCAGCGAGAGAGCGGCTGCGAAACCGGCGGTGAGTGCGATGCGTGAGAAGAGTTGGCCCATGGGTGTTGCCTCCTTTAGTAAGCACTGCGTTTAAGCAGAATGTAAGTTACGTGCATTTAGTGCGATTCGCGAGCGCGAACCTCCTCCAACAGCTCGGCGAGAGTTTTCAAGCGCGCAGCGGGCATGTGGCGGAACTGGCGTTTGTGAAGCTCGCGAACAGGCTGATCGAGACCTTTCAAGAGCGAGAGACCCGCGGCGGTGATGCGGGTTTTGACGACGCGGCGGTCGGTGGTCTGGCGGGCGCGGGTGATGAGGCCGCGTTTTTCCATGCGGTCGAGGAGACGAGTCATGTCGGGGTCGTGGGAAATCATGCGTTCACCGATGCCGCTGCAGGCGAGGCCAAGGGGTTCGGCGCCGCGAAGAATGCGGAGAACGTTGTACTGAGCGCCGGTGAGGCCATGAGGCTTGAGAAGCTGGATGGCTTGGAGGCCGAGGGAGTCGGCGGTTTTCTGGAGGGAAATAAAGAGGCGATCTTCGAGGGGAAGATCGGGAGGAGGCGAGTGGCGGCGACTCATGAGGGTACGATAGTCGTTGCGACGACTAATGTCAAGAGGAAATCATTGCGGGCGGGGCGGCAGCGGCTTCAGGCTTTACGGAGCGGGCGGAGCTGAACCTCGCTGAGGAAGCTCTGCGGGCCCTGGGTAACGATCATGGCGACGGCGTGGGCGACGTCTTCCGGGGCAAGCGCTTTGGAGGGATCCTTGGAGCCGCGGCCGGAAAACCCGGTAGCCACGCTGCCGGGACAAACGACGCTGACGCGAATGCCGTGGTCGCGGAGGTCTTCTGCCATGCAGGCGGACAGACCCTGTAGCCCCCATTTGGAAGCGCAATAGATTCCGCCGCCGGGGAATGCGTTGCGGCCCGCGAGAGAGCTGATGTTGATGATATCGCCCGAGCCGCGCCGAATCATGGAAGGCGCGACAGCGCGCGAGAGGAGGAAGACGCTCTTAAGATTCGTATTGAGGACACGGTCCCAATCGGAGTCGGATTTTTCGTGAGCCGGCCCGAAAAGACCGATGCCCGCATTGTTGACGAGAATAGAGATGGGTCCAAGCGCTGCCTGGGTGTTTTCGACCATGGCGGTAACATCGGCGGTAAGGGATACGTCGGCCGGCTGGGAATAGACCGGTGAGCGGAATGCCTTGAGCTCGGCTGCAACGGTGGCAAGAGCTTCTTTGTTTCGACCGCAAATGGCCACGGAAGCTCCAAGTTTGGCGAGACGGAGCGCGATGGCGCGACCGATGCCGCGGCTGCCTCCGGTGATGAGAGCGACGGCGCCCGACAGCGATGCTGTTTCAATGGCCGATGAATCGGCAGTTGCATTTTGAGACATTTGAATTCTTCCCCTTGCGTGCCACCTTTTTTGTGCGAAACTCATCTTAGCATCCAGGAGTCTCTGTCGTTCCCGCAGGGCTTGGGATCCTCAAAAGTGAGTTAGGAAGAAAGTGAGGCCTGCCGCCAGCGGGAATGCTTCCACATGCAGTTGAACTTTCCCGTTATGACAGCTTGCGGACTGACAGGAGCTTTTCCTATAATTCCCAAGTTTTGGAAGCACTGCAATTCCAGGTGGGAGAAGTGAAAGCAAAGGTGGCAGCAGAAAAATCCAGATAGGAAGCTTAGGCGAGGAGAGTGGGAATGAGTGGAACACGCAAAGTGGCAGGCCTCGCGACAGTCGCGGCGCTATGTCTGATTCTGGGGGCGGGGCCGAGCGGGCTGGCGCGGACGCAGGCGGCAGGAGGAGGACAGGACGCCGGCGGAACGAAGCAGCCGTACACGATGCCGGAGTACAACGCGTATCAGGCTTGCGCGACTGAGAAAGTTCCGGCCACGCTTGTGAAGTGTCTCGATGATTTTGTGGGGAAGTATCCGAATTCCGCATTATTGATCTACGTTTATCCGCTCTACTTCCAGGCTTACGGGCAGTTGAAGAACTATCAGAAAATGATCGAGTACTCCGACAAGGCCGTGGCACTGGGCGATAAGGTAGACGCTGGAGTGCGGTACCAGGCTTTGTATGCGCATTGTTATGCGTACAATGCGCTACCCGCGGCGCAGCAATCCGATGCGGCGCAGGCGAAGGCGGCAATTGATGCGGCGGTTGCAGGACTGACGACGCTTGAGCAAGTGAAGAAGCCGGATAGCATGACGGAAGATGCGTTCAATACGCAAAAGAAGCAGATTCAAGTTTACTTCAACGGGACCGCGGCGCAGGCGGCCATGTCGCTGAAGGACTACGCGTCGGCGATTAAGTTCTATAAGGCCGTACTGGCGCTGACACCCGACGACGGAATCACCAGTTACCGGCTGGGTTTGGCGTATGAAGCGATGAACCCGCCGCAACACATGGATGCGTTCTGGTCGATCGCGAGAGCCGTGACGGCGAAGGGCGCCACGGAAGCGCAGTCCAAAAAGGTTAAGGATTATTTGCGAAAGCTCGTCCAGAACTACCAGCAAGCGGCGTGCGACAGCCTGACTGACGCGGAACTGAATGAACTGCTGCAACTGGCGAGCAGTTCGCCGGAGCGGCCGTCGAGCTATACGCTGCCGAGCGTGGCGGACTTGGAAGCAGCGCGAAAGGATATGACGATCGCCTCGGTGGTGGCGGATCTGAAGGCGGGTGGAGACAAGTCCAAAGTCACGTGGCTGGCGGCGTGCGGTCTTGAATTTCCCGGAGTGCCGGGCAAAGTGATTGAGAACATACCAGGAGCGGACGCCATCGAACTGAAGATTGCGTTCGTGACGAGCGACGCGGAATTCGATGCCGCGACGACGCCTAACATGGACGTGAAGGTTGTGGGACAGGCGGACGTGGCACGCGTCGAGAAGGACAGCGCGATCCACTTTACCGGGACGCTTGTTTCCTACGATCCGGACCCAGCGTTCATGCTGCACTGGGAAAAGGGCAAAGTGAACGAGGAAGACGTTCCGAAGGAAAAGGCCGCGCCGAAGAGACCGGTACACAAAAAACCCTCCGGGCGTAAGAGCAACTAATAAGAGGAAAACAAAGAAAGAACGGCCCTCCGGCAGCGCCGGAGGGACGTTCTTTTTGAAGGGGAACTTCATTCGAACTTCAAGATTTGCCAGTCGTTACCGGAAAGCGGGAAATTAGCGGGAGCGGTGATTTCCCGTGCTGAGCTTGTACTCGTCGATTTTGCGACTCAACGTATTGCGGTGAATGCCGAGAACCTGTGCGGCGCGAGACTGGTTGCCGTTGGAGCGGTCGAGGACGCGCTTGATGAATCGCTTTTCGAACTCTTCCACGGCCTCATCGAACAAGATGCCCCGGTCTACCATTTGGGCCACAAGCCCTTCAAGTTGATCTCTCACGATGGCACGCTCCGCGTAATTCGTTCCCAGCCAGAAAGAAGCAATTAATCCAGATCGTGCCCAGCCAGGATGCGATACGCCTCCCGGTACTTGGCACGCGTGGCAGCGACAACATCAGGAGGAAGCTCAGGGCCGGGCGGGTTCTTGGGCCACCGAATTCGCTCGAGGTAATCACGCACAAACTGTTTGTCAAAGGAGGGCTGCGGGCCGCCGGGCTTGTATTGAGCCGCCGGCCAGAAGCGCGAGGAGTCTGGAGTAAGGGCTTCGTCGATCCAAATGAGGGAGTCAAGGGCCTTGGGGGAACGCAAGTCGCTTTCGAGAAGGCCAAATTCGAATTTGGTGTCGGCGAGAAGAATGCCGCGCGGGAGGGCGTATGCGGAAGCACGACGATACAGTTCGATGCTGACAGCGCGAACGCGTTCGGCGAGTTCCTTGCCGACCAGGGACACGGCTCGCTCGAACGAGATGTTCTCATCGTGCCCGGAGGCGGCTTTGGTGGCGGGAGTAAAAATGGGCTCGGGCAAACGATCGGATTCCCGTAGGCCAGCTGGAAGGCCGATGCCGCAGATTTTTCCAGTAGCGCGGTAATCCTTCCAGCCGGAGCCGGAGACGAAGCCGCGCACGACGCATTCGATAGGAAGAGGGCGGGTCTTACGGACAATCATGGAGCGGCCTGCGAGATCGTCGCGATAAGCGGCGAACGGCGGCGGAAAGTCGGTGGCGCTGATGATGTGATTGGGAATGACATCTTGCAGCAGGTCAAACCAGAAAAGCGAGATCTGAGTCAGGACGCGGCCTTTATCTGGGATGGGGGTCGGCAGAATAACGTCGAAGGCGGAGAGTCGATCCGTGGCGACGATCAGTAGCTTGTCGCCGAGATCATAGATATCACGGACCTTGCCACGCGCCGAAGGAGTGAGACCGGCGAAATGTGTTTCCCGAAGAATGCGACTCACAGGGCTTGCAGCCACAGAAAAGTTTCTCCCTAAAAGGTGGGGAGCATTCTAGCGCAGCGTTTCGCAGAGGGAAAGCGGCAGGTAGCGAAAGACTTGAGGGAAAATCTGGAAGCGGCCAATTTTGTCAAAGAGCGAAGCGGCCACGATAGCGGAAGAATTTCAGAAGAGAAGAATTTCCGAAGGGCTGCCGGCGGCGAAAGGTACAACTCACGCAGGCGATTACACGCGTCGCGCAGCGGCTCTCTTCAGGCGGCGGAAGCGGCCTTCTGTTTCTGCGCGGGAGCTTCGTCACCCTCCCAGCGGACGCTCACGAGTTTAGAGACGCCCGGTTCCTGCATGGTGACGCCGTAAAGGACGGAGCCGGTCTCCATGGTCTTGCGGTTGTGAGTGACGATGATGAACTGGGTCTGGCCGCTCATATCGCCAACGAGGCGCGTGAAGCGGCCGACGTTGGCTTCGTCCAGTGGCGCGTCCACTTCGTCCAAGATGCAGAAAGGACTCGGCTGGTAACGGAAGATGGCGATGAGCAGGGCGAGCGCGGTCATCGCTTTTTCTCCGCCGGAGAGGAGGAGAACGTTCTGCATGCGCTTTCCGGGAGGAGAAGCGACGACGTCAATGCCCGCGTCGCCGGAACTGTCCGGCTCGGTCAAGCGCATCTCGGCCATGCCGCCGCCGAAGATGGTATGGAAGGCGTCGGAGAAATTGCTGTTGATGGAATTGAAGGCCTGTTCGAATTTTTCGCGAGAAACCTGGTCGAGTTCGGAGATGGCCTGCTGCGTATCGGCGATGGATTGAAGGAGATCGTCGCGCTCGCGTGTCAGGAAAGTGAAGCGCTGTTCACACTCGTTGAATTCTTCCAGAGCCATCATATTCACGGGGCCCATCGCTTCGACGCGCTGCTTCATATCGCGATAATTCGCTTCCGCAGCGGCAAGTTCTTCGCCGGTCATAAACGCGGCTTCCGTGGCGATCAAATCCTCGGGCTGCGCATTAACTTCCGCCATGCAGGTTTCGCGCAGGTGCTGGCGGTCGGAATCGTTACGGGCGCGGTCCACTTCCACGTGGCTGCGCTGCTCGCGAAGCTCCTGAAGCGATTGTCTGCCGAGGCGCAAATGATCCTCCATTTGCGTAAGGCGCGTGCGGCCGCTGTCCCACTCCTGCTCCAGTTCGCGCTGGCGGACTTCCAGGCGAAGTTTTTCGCCGCGAAGACCCTCGAGCTGTATCGCAAGCTCTTCGCTCTGTTTTGCGAGAGCGGCGGCTTCATCCGAAATCGAGGAATCCTGCGCGCGCAGTGCGGCTTCGCGCTGTTCGAGTTCCGCCCGCTCTTCCTGGAATCGAGCGGCAAGCGCTTCGGCGGCCGCAAGCCGTTCGCTGAGGGCGGCGAGTTCGGCGCGGGAAGCTGAAAGCTCATTCTGCTCGGACTGGACGGAGCCGCGGAGTTGGGCCAGAAGGTCCGTGAGCCGGGCGCTTTCGGCCTCCGCATCCGCGCGAGAAACGGTTGCAGCGGCGTGCTGGTTCCCGGCGAGTTCTGCGCGCAATTTGGCAGCTTCGCAGTCCTTGCGGAGCCGCGCAAGTTCATTCTGGCAGACTGTGAGTTCCAGGCCGAGGCGCGCGAGCTCGTTTTGCATGTGCTCATGGCGGTGCGTGGCGGAGTAGACGCTGCGCTCCACCTCGCGTTGCCGCAAACCGATTTGTTCGAGCGATTGCTCCGCCTCGAGCAGATCCGTGTTCAACCGTGCCATGGCTGACTGCGCCTCGCTCATCTCCTGTTCGAGCCGGAGGACGTCAGAGTCGAGAGAACGCAATTCGCGCTTCATGCCCAGCGGACCCGCTTCGTCGGCGCGACCGCCCGTGACCATGCGGCCCTGGTAGCAGGTGCCGTCGGGAGCGACGAAAGCAAACTGAGGATTGTCGCGCGCAAGCTTTTCCGCGGAGGCGGAGCTATCGGTGAGGTACGCGGAACGCAGACGCGGGAGAAACTGCTTGGCAGCGGCGCCCAAAGGATCGCGGAAGCCGACCAGCTTATCCAGGCGCGAGATCACGCCTTCTTCGACCCGGAAGTTGATGATGGGTTCGTACTCAGCCAGGCGGAGGTTGCGAAGCGAATCGACAAAAAAGGTGGCGCGGCCACCGACCTCGTCGCGCAAGAGGGAAACGCCCGCGCGAGCATGGTCGAAGGTTTCGACGACAACGTATTCGAGTTCGTCGCGAAGATACTGCTCGATGGCGGCTTCGTGCTGCTCTTCGACCTCGGCATAGTCCGCGAGGACGCCGACAGCGTGAAAGTTCTGACCGCCGCCGCGCTCATTCGCGGCAAAAAGTTTTTGCACGGCATCGGCTGTGTAGGAGCGATCCTTGAGGATTTGGGTGAGCGTGGCATGGCGAGCCCGGGCGCCCGAGAGCGAATCGCGAAGTGCTTCGGCCTTCTTCGCGGCGTCCTCGCGTTGCGTCTTCAGTTCAACCATGCGCGACTGCAAGGCGGCGGCATTCCCGTTCAAGGCCGAGAGCTGCCCGGCCGCGGCCTCCAGAGCGTAAGCGGCCTGGTCGGCTTCATCGCGAATTCGAATGGAGGTCTCGAGCAAGTCGTGCTCGCCTGTCTCGCGTTTGCGAAGCGCTTCGAGGTGATGAACGAGGGCTTCTTCCGCCTGTTTCTGTTCACCATGAAGACGGAGAAGACTCTCGCCGGCTTCCGCGGCGGAACGGCGGAGCGATTCGATGCGCGCTTCGGACTGCTGAATCCGACTGACGCTCGATTCGGCTCGCGCGGCGAGTTCCTCCACGCGACTGCAGAGGATGCCTGACTCTTCGCGGAGAGCGGCCACCGCAAGCTGCTGCGCCCCGCTGCGGGATTCCCATTCCGCGGCTTGTGCCTCGGCCTTGGCCATCTCCGTGGACACCTGCGTTCGCCGGGAGCCGAGTTCCGCGGCGCGCTGCTGATTGAAGTTGATGCGGTTCTCGGTGCGGTCGACTTCGAGGGCGGTGAGATTCAGAACATTCTGATTCTGACGGATCTCGGCGTCGAGTTCGTAGACGCGCTGGTTGAGCCGGTCCTGTTCGGCTTCCTGCTGCTGTATGGTCTGCGCCTGCTGAGTTTCCGAGCTGGTCAGCTCGGCAAGCTGCTTCGAGAGGCGCTCCGCTTCCGCGTCCACTTCGCGAGCTTTCCCGGCCAGCATCTGGCGGACGATACCGCGCATCTGGTCGCGAATCTCGGCGTAACGACGCGCCTTGGAAGCCTGGCGCTTGAGCGAACCGAGCTGTTTTTCCACTTCGACGACGATATCGTTGACGCGGGCGAGGTTGAGCTTGGAGGATTCCAGTTTGGCTTCGGCGAGGCGCTTCTTGGTTTTGAACTTGGTGACGCCGGCGGCTTCCTCAATGATGGCGCGGCGCTCCATCGGTTTGGTGGAAAGGATCAGGCCGATGCGGCCCTGTTCGATGATCGCATAGGAATCGGGACCGAGCCCGACGCCCATAAACATTTCCTGGATGTCGCGGAGGCGGGCGATGCGGCCGTTGATCAGGTACTCGCTCTGGCCGGAGCGATACAAGCGGCGGGTGACCACGACTTCACCGGGCTTCGCGGCCAGGACCGGACGATCGGTGGCTTTCTTGCGGCGCTTGCCTTTTAGAAAATCGGGTGAGGCGGCGGCAGCGTCATCGGCCAGGGGCGCGGCTTCTTGCGCGCCCGAGGGCTCTTGCTGTGAATTGGGAGCCGGCGCGGGGTCAAGCGGGAGAATTTGTTCGTTCGAGTCACCGACATGCCGAGCGGCCGATTCAGCGCTTAGAGGCACTTCGGCATCAGAGGCGCTGCCTTGCAGCGGAGCACCATCGAGCACGAAGCGGGCAGCTTCGGCGAGTTCGGGATCTTCCATGGTGATGGTCACTTCCGCCATGCCCAGAGGAGGCCGCTTCGTCGTGCCGTTGAAAATGCAATCCGCCATGCGTTCGGCGCGGAGGGACTTGTGGCTCTGTTCGCCGAGAACCCATGAAATGGCGTCAACAACATTGGACTTGCCGCAACCGTTGGGTCCGACGATGCACGTTGTGCCGGAGCCGCTGAATGTGACCACCACGCGGTCGCAAAACGACTTGAAGCCAACGATTTCCACTTTGCGAAGCTTAAGCAAGATGTCCCCTTTTTGTCCGAGTTCGCGCCAAGCTAAGACCCGGCTCGCCGGAGCCAACGAAAACTGTGTCTGCAAAAGCGAGTGGCGGCAAAGCGCGCGCACAGAGACGGCAAATTGTTCCTCGAGGGGAGGGTCTTCGAAGCGACAAGTCGACCGAATAACGGTCGCTTAGACAAACGTGTGGCAGGTTCTCAGTCAGAGGCCCAGCCGCCTGGCGCGTGGATGGCGGTACGGGAAAAAAGCGTATCACGGGGTTCACCGAGTGTAAAGACCTACGCCACAGATAGTGTTGAATGGAAGAAGGCCACAACGCTGCTTCCACAGGGGGACCTGTTTTCCCGGTTTGATAAACGCGCGGCGTGAGCTATCCAAGATGTAACCAGAGCTGTGATTCTTGAACGAGAAACAAGGCAATCGCCGTATTATGCGAACAAGCAGAAAGCGAACGGAAGGGCGCAACTTGGGGGCGCCCCAATGTGAAGAAACTGCGATACCTCGTTTCACTGATCACCAACGACAACGACTTTCAGCTGCAGCAGGCGGCATCGGCGGAGATGGTTGCGCGGGAGCTGGGTGTCGATCTGGAAATTGTGTACGCTGAAGGCGACACCATCACGCAGAGCACGCAAATCCTGAAAGCGATTCAAGCTCATTCCGCGCTGCGGCCGAGCGGCATCATCGTTGAGCCGGCAGGTGGGACGGGACTCCCGCAGGTAGCCAAGGCAGCGATAGAGGCGGGAATCGCCTGGGGACTGGTCAACCGCGAAGCGGAATATATCGCCGAGTTGAGGCGAGGCAGCAAGACACCGGTCTTTTTGGTGACGAGCGACCACCGGGAAATCGGAAGAATCCAAGCGAGACAGCTGAGTGCGCTGCTCCCGGAAGGAGGCGCCGTACTTTACATTCTGGGTCCAACGGAAACCGCCACGGTGAAAGATCGCAAAGCGGGATTCGAAGCAGTGTGCCCGGAGAATTTGCGAGTGACGCTCTTGCGAGGTAAGTGGACGGAAGAGAGCGGTTACCGGAGCATGGCAACCTGGCTGAAATTGGGCGTTTCGAGCAAAGTGAGCATTGCGGCCATTGCAGCACAAAATGACGCTATGGCTATTGGTGCGCGGAAAGCATTGGAGGAGATCGGCGATGCCCAAGCGCGCGAAAAATGGCTGAGCCTCCCGTTCCTGGGCGCCGACGGCTTGCCGAAGACAGGGCAGGCCTGGGTCCGCACCGGGTTGCTGGCCGCCACGGTGGTTACGCCCCCGATGACGGGGCAGGCTGTGCAGCTCATGACAAGCGCACTGAGCGGGAGCGTAGATGTGCCGGAGCGAACGGTAACGTCTCTGGAGTCTTATCCGCCGATTGAGAAACTCTCGCGAATGCAGACTGCCGCAAGCAAGCAGTAGGCCGCTTGGACGTGCCGCGATCCCGCACGAGCCAGGAATTCCGATGCTTGCACTGCTGCTATTTCAAGTGGGCGTCGTACCACGCGAGCATGCGGTTGAGACGATCGAGAACGTGTTTCTCTTCGCGGAAGCCGTGCGGTTCTCTCGGATATTCCACTAGCTCGCTTTCGACTCCATAGTGCTTGAGGCCGCGATAGAGTTCCTGGCTTTGATCGAGGGGATCAGTCGTGTCGGCTTCGCCCTGGAGAATGAGAGTCGGCGTCTTGGCATTCTTGAGCTGCGTGAATGGGGAACTGTTCAAAAATTTCACGAGGCTTTCCGACTCGTAGGGCACGCCGTAGAACCACTCGTCGTAGGAGGGATGAGACTCGCTGCCGTACTCGGAGATTAGATTGGAAAGGCCTGCGCCGGAAACAGCGGCTTTGAAATCGTTGGTCTGCGTGACAGCCCACTCCGCCATGTAACCGCCGTAAGACCAGCCGCCGATGCCAAGCTTTGCCGGGTCGGCGATTCCACGGTCGATCAGATCTTTCACGCCCGACATCACGTCCTTAAAGTCGGCACCGCCCCAGTCGCCACGATTCATCTCGATGAAATTCTCTCCGTAGCCCACAGAGCCGCGAATGTTGGGATAGAAGACGGCATAGCCGTGTGCAGCGAGGAGCTGGCCCCAAGTTTCGATGGAGTCTTGCCAGTTGCCAGTGGGACCTCCGTGAATCAAAGCGATCAGCGGCAACCTGGTTTTCTGGGCGGCCCCGGCGGGTCTCAGCAGTGCCGCTTCGATCTCGAGACCATCGAATGATTTGTATTTATAGAATTCGGGGCTGATCAAAGCATATTGGGACCACGAATCGTTGAGATGCGAAACCTGGCGGGGTGGATTTTTCTGATCCCAGGACCACAGCTCGGGAGGAGTCGTGGCGGATTGACCGACATAGACAATTTCACCAGAGCCGGAAACGGCGAAGCCGCTGACATTGCCCGAGGGAGGATTGGTGAAGTTGGTGTTCATGCCTTGCAGCGAGAAGCCGACCAACTTGTTACGGAAACCATCCGCATAAAGCGCGAGGATGGAGCCCTCGTGCGTCCAGCGGTGCTCATGAATGGCCCGATCGAGGCTTGCGCCGGTCAGATTGCGGGTGGCGCGCTTGCCGATGTCCAAAAGCATGAGATCGTGCGGCGCGGGGCCATCCACGCGACAGCCTACGAAGCTGACAGTCATACCATCAGGAGAGACATGCAAGTCGCCAAATGGACCGTGCGGAGAGAGAAGCAGCTTGCGCGAGCCGTCCGAGGCCGCGACGGAAAAAATCCGGTCGGTGTCTTCATCGGATTCCGGATGATCCGTGGCGCTGATAATCAGCTGGCCGCCCGAAGGCAACCAGGCGAGTTCGCGGATTTCCCACTTGGAGTCGGTAAGCGCCCTGGCGTCCCCCGTTGCGAGCGTGAGTAGCCACAGCCGCGCGTGTTTGTCGTCTTTATCGACGACATGCGGGTCATCCTTTTCTTTTTCCTTCTTCTCTTCGGCCTCCGTCTTCGGATCAGGAGCAAGATAGGCAATCTGCTTCCCGTCAGGAGACCATGCATAACTAGAAACGCTTCGCTTACCTTTGGTAACGGCCGCGGCCTCTCCACCGTCCATCCGCATGGTGTAAATCTGTTGTTGATCCGCGCGATTCGAAAGGAAGGCGAGTAGTTTGCCATCGGGCGACCAGCGCGGCGATGATTCATCCTTCGCGGAGAAGGTCACCTGACGGACAACGTTCGAATTAGCTTCATAGAGCCATATATGGCGCGCGCGGCGTTCGGCCTTGGGCGGTTCGGTGACAACGAAGGCGACACGCGAGCCGTCCGGGGAGAATTGCAGATCGGAAATCGAGCGCAGATTGAGTGAGGCTTCGGGAGTGAGCTGCTTGCGCGAATCCGCAACAGAGCTTTGCTGGGCTATGACTGAGCCCGCGAGCGCGAAGGAACCAAGAAGACCACTGACCAACATCATGCGTTTCATGACTGCACCCCCGAGTAGGAACCTAGGACTTTAACGACCGATTAGAAGGCCGTCAATGTGGACTGGTTGAATCGAAGATGTTCGATGGAATACAGGCGGCAGTCCTTCTTCATTGCGGCTATTGAGAAGCCTCGGCTACAATCGGACGTTTATTCCGTGGCGTAGAGCGCCACATTGGCTGCCATGCACGAAATACGCTTTCACAATACGCTCGGCGGAAAGATCGAAGCTTTTGCTCCCCAAAAAGGCGATGGCGTCCGAATGTACACGTGCGGGCCGACGGTGTACGACTACGCGCACATCGGGAACTACCGCACGTTCGTGTTCCAGGACATTCTCCGGCGGTTCTTGAAGCTTCGCGGCTTCAAGTTGAACCATGTGATGAATCTGACGGACGTGGACGACCGCATCATCGCCAACGCGGCGGCTGCCGGCGTCAGCATTCGCGCCTATACGGAGAAATACGCGCAGGCATTCTTTGACGATTGCAAAACACTCAGCATCGAGGCGCCCGAGCATTGGATTCGCGCAACGGACCATATAGACGATATGGTCAGGCTCATCCAGCGCTTGCAGGAAAAGACGTATACGTATTCGAGCGATGGTTCGATCTACTACCGAATCGCGAAATTCCCGAACTACGGCAAGTTGTCGAATATCGATCTGACGGGGATTCAGGCCGGGGCGCGCGTGGACGTGGACCGCTACGAAAAAGAAAGCGCGCGCGATTTCGCGCTCTGGAAGGCGCCAAAGCCTGGCGAGCATTTCTGGGAAACGACGATCGGCAAAGGCCGGCCCGGGTGGCACATTGAATGCTCGGCGATGGCCATGAAATATCTCGGAGAGACGTTGGATATCCATGCGGGCGGAATCGATCTGGCGTTTCCGCACCATGAAAACGAAATAGCGCAGAGCGAAGGCGCGACAGGGAAGCCTTTCGTGCGCTACTGGATGCACGCGGAGCACCTGCTGGTGGAAGGCGAAAAGATGTCGAAGTCGATCGGCAATTTCTATACGCTGCGCGATCTGTTCGCGAAGGGGTACAAGCCCTCGACACTACGCTTCGCATTGGCCAGCGTGCCGTACCGGAAGCAGCTCAATTTCACGTTTGATGGATTGCAGCAGGCAGCCAGCTCCGTCGAACGCCTGCGCAATTTTGCCGCTCGGCTTGCCGGGGGTAAATTTCCGGCGGGAAAGCAGAATGGGATGATCGCCCGCGTAACCGAAGCGGCCGATGAATTCGACGCGGGTCTTTCCGACGATCTGAACACGGCTCGAGCACTCGCCGCCGCATTCGATCTGTTGCGTGAAACGAACATCGCGATAGACAAAGGTGAATTCCGGCAGGGAGAAGTAGCGGCAGTCCAGCAATTTCTCGCCACGTTCGATCGAGTCTTCGCCGTCATGGAAGACAACGACGCGGAGAAACTGCGCGCTCTCGGTTTTGGCGGTGATAGCGGCCCAAGCGACGCGGAGATCGAAAAGCTTATCGCGGAACGACAGGTAGCGCGCCAGCGGCGGGACTTTGCCGCTTCCGATCGCATCCGCAAGGAACTCGCGGATCGTGGTATAATCATTGAAGATGCCAAGGACGGAAGCGTCCGTTGGAAACGTCAATGAAACTCTCGAGCCTCTATCGGTTCCCGGTTCATTTCTCCCCGGCGGAGCTGCGTCCCAACCTCTTCGGCGTAGACTAAGCATCCTTTCTCCCGGCAGGGCGCGCTCAATCTTGGTGTGCGCACACAAACCTGCCCTGCGGACTCCCATCCACATAAACCGCCGACCAGTTTCCCCTAGGAGGAAGAGATGATTACCACGATGGAAACGAAACTTCCGCGGCTCAATACGGCATTGCCCGGACCGAACGCCAAGCGAATTATTGAAGCCGACAACAAATTCATGTCTCCGTCTTATACGCGCGATTATCCGCTCGTCGCCAAGCGAGGGCACGGCGCAATTGTCGAAGATGTTGACGGAAATTTCTTTTTGGATTTCGCCGCCGGCATCGCGGTGTGCTCGACCGGGCATTGTCATCCCAAGGTTGTTGCCGCCATCCAGCAGCAGGCCGCGGAACTCATCCACATGTCAGGCACGGATTTTTATTACGAGAGTATGCCGCTTCTCGCGGAACGCTTGATCAAGACTCTCGGCGGCGCTACTCCCAAAAGGGCTTTTTTTACCAACTCCGGCACCGAGGCGGTCGAAGGAGCCATTAAACTGGCTCGCTACTCCACCAAACGCGACAAGATGATTGCGTTTTATGGGTGCTTCCACGGCCGCACGATGGGAGCGCTTTCGTTGACGGCCTCAAAAGCCACGCAGCGAAAGGGTTTTGGGGGACTCCTGGCGGGAGTCGAGCATATCCCCTATCCGTATGCGTATCGATGCGCGCATGGACACACCGCGGAAACGTGTGGAGCGGAAATTCTCGAACAGCTTGAGCAGCAGATTTTCAAGCGTCTCTTTGATCCGGAGGAGGTCGCGGGGATTATTATCGAGCCGATTCAGGGCGAAGGCGGCTACGTCGTTGCTCCAAACTTTTTTCTACAGGAACTGCAACGCATTTGCCGCAAACACGGCATCCTGCTCATTGCCGACGAAGTGCAGTCCGGCATGGGCCGCACCGGGAAGTGGTGGGCGCATCAATATGCGGGGATCGAACCGGACATCGTGTGCAGCGCCAAAGGCATCGCCAGCGGCATGCCGCTCGGAGCTTTCTTCGCTCCGGCCAACATCATGAACTGGAAGCCCGGCTCACACGGAACGACGTTCGGAGGGAATCCCGTGTGTCTCGCGGCCGCTTTGGCGACGGCGGAGTTGATCGAAGGCCAGTATCTTGAAAATGCGCGGGTCATGGGCGAGCATCTTTTCGGCCTGTTGGCAGATTGGCCGAAGAAGTTCAAGATCGTCGGCGACGTGCGCGGCCGCGGTTTGATGATCGGCATTGAGATCGTCCGAGATCTGCGGACGAAGGAAAAGGCGGCGGACCTGCGCAATTTGATCGTTGAACTGGCCTTTCGCAAGGGGCTATGCATTCTCGGGGCAGGAGAGAATACCTTGAGATTGTCGCCGCCGCTTCTGATAGACGCGCAGCAAGCGGAATTCGCGGTGCGGACGCTCGAGGCTTGCATCCACGAAGCAGAGAACAAGCAATAACGTCGTTTTTCGAATTCGAGCTGAAATTCATCCCGTGATTGGCGAAGAAGAGTCGCGCCAGTCACGGGATTTTTGTTTATACTCTGGCTCACCCCGCGTGATTTCGCGAGGAGCCGATGCCGATAATTTCGCGAATGATTTTTCAAATTGTGCATTGGGCAGCGCGCAAGGGTTTGCGCGAGAGCGACGACCCATCCTTCGAAGCAAGAAAACACGAAGCGCGCAAGACCGGGATTCGCGGCGAAACGTACGCATACTGGTATCTCCGGCGGCAGGGATACGTGTTCGTAGCGCGCAATTTCACGCCGCGCGGCGCAAAGGGCGAACTCGATATGGTCGGGTATGACGGAGAGACGCTCGCGTTCGTCGAGGTGCGGACCCGCACGGTGCGCGACGAGATTTCCGCCCTTCCGGAGTTGAGCATCACGCCGGGAAAACAACACGTCCTGGCCAGAACCGCGCGGCATTTTCTTGCGGAACGTCGTGTTCCTGAGTGCGCGTGCCGCTTTGATGTTCTCGCGATCGACAACTCCCCCGGAAAGCCACCGGTAGTTCGTTTGCACAAGGACGCTTTCAGTCCTCAGATGTAGAATTCCACAGTGCTGCGACGGGGACGCGTTTTCAGGAAGGCGAGACGCGGTACAATCGGAGCCCAGAAGGCACTCGTTCGCCTTCCCTAGCTCTGACCATTTCGAGGAGGCTTGCTTTGCCGGAGTTGCGAAAAGACCCGATTACTGGACGCTGGGTAATCATTTCCACCGAGCGTGGAAAGCGGCCAAACGATTTTCTGCGCGAAAGCGTCAGTCCTCTACCTGACGGGAAGAATTGCCCGTTCTGCCCAGGGCACGAAGCCAAAACGCCACCGGAGATTCTCGTCTATGGGCGCAGCAACGGAGGGGCAAACACGGCCGGCTGGACCGTTCGCGTCGTGCCAAACAAATTTCCTGCACTGGGCATAGAGGGCGATCTCGATCGCGAGGGTGAAGGCCTGTTTGACAAGATGAATGGCGTCGGGGCGCACGAGGTGATCGTTGAAACGCCGGATCACGCTGCGACTTTAGCTTCCTTGCCGGAGCGCGCGGTTGAGGATGTTCTCTGGGCTTACCGCGACCGCATGCTGGACTTGAAAAATGACAAGAGGTTTCGCTACGTCCTGATTTTCAAGAATCATGGCGAAGCCGCCGGCGCTTCGGTGGAGCATACGCACTCGCAACTCATCGCGCTGCCGATTGTGCCCCGGCGAGTGCGCGAAGAAGTGGACAGCTCCTGGCATTATTACGACGAGAAGGAACGATGTATTTTTTGCGACATCATTCGCCAGGAACGTGACACCGGCGAGCGCGTGGTCGGCGAAAACGATCATTTCATCACCCTCTCCCCGTATGCTTCGCGTTTCCCGTTTGAAATGTGGCTTCTCCCAAAGGTGCACGGTTCATCGTTCGAAAACAACCAAAGCACAATGTATGCGAGCCTGGCGCGGATGTTGAAGGATACATTGATGCGCCTTGACGCCGTTCTGGACCGCCCGGCGTTCAACTTCATGATTCATACGTCGCCGGTGGGAGAAGAGATCAACGACCATTATCACTGGCACATCGAGATCATTCCCAAGCTGACGAAAGTCGCCGGGTTTGAGTGGGGAACCGGCTTCTATATCAACCCGACACCGCCCGAGGAATCGGCCCGCTTCCTGCGCGAAGCGAAAATTGCTCAGCCGATGGTCACCGCAAAAAAATAGCTTGTAGCCGGCAGTCGCAGGACTCCCGCTTCCCGGCCCGCAGCAAGAATTTTGTTATACTGACTCGCTTGGCGCGGTACCCAAGTGGCCCAAGGGAGAGGTCTGCAAAACCTCCATTCGTGGGTTCGAATCCCACCCGCGCCTCCACAGCTCACAAGAATCTGACAAGTTGTTAGTGTTAGTTCTCGGCGGCATCAGCCGCGACTGGGCTTGGGGCCACGCGCCGAGAACTTCATTTGGCCGGCTCTACGATCTGCACATGATGATGTTCGAGAAGATCTCCTGTTGCGTGATCCACCTGCGTAACGGCCAATTGAAAATTTACTTCCGATTGAATTAAATTTAACTCCGCCTGAGCAAGTTGCGTTTGCGCATCCAGAACAAAGAAGACGGGTTCCGCGCCCAATTCGTACTTTCGTTCATCGGCGTGAAGCGTGTCTCTCGCAAGATCGACAGCTACTTTGGCGGCCTCCATGCCAAGCTTGGCAGCCTCAAGAGCATGTACGGCGTTTGTGACCTCCAGCGAAATGCTTTGATTTGTCCCTCTTTCCAGGTACTGGTCGCGGCGGCGGCCCACCAGGGAATCGGCCAGGTTTGCCTCGCCACCGTGATTCTTTACAGGAAGTGTCAACGAGAGACTTGCCCCATAGGCCGGGTAAGTAAAATGAAACGACTGGCTCAAGCTGCTGCCTAAGCCGGTGTTCCCCACGGCCGGGTCGTTCCCGGCCAATCCATTGCCCGAATAGAAGCCGGAGAGTTCGAGGTCAGGCTTCAGACTGTTGTGCGCCAACCGGACGCTCATTTCATCGGCGGCGAGCCTCTGGTGTATTACATCCAGCTCTGGGCGATTTGCGATGGCACGCGCGAGAGCCGTCGGAATATCCGTTGTGGGCAGTGTTCCAACGGGTTCGGGCTGGTCAGTCAATTCCACATCGAGCACACGAATCGCCGGGTCGAGGTCCGCACCGATGCCCTGGCGGAATTGATCTTCAGCCTGTTTGACCGAATACTCCGCCTGAATCACACCAACACGCCTCGAAGCCACTTGGGACTCGGAGCGATAAATGTCCAGGGGAGGCAAAGCCCCGAGGCTCAGCGCCTTTTTGTCATGGTCGTAACTCTTTTGAGCCTCATCGAGCGACTTTTGCTGCACGGATAGATTTTCGCGGGCCAATACCACGCTCCAATAACTGCGCACAATCTGGAGGATGACATCGTTGACTTCCGCAAGAAACGAAGCGTGCGCCTGCTTCAGGCTGCGCTGTGCGATCAAGATTGGCGCGCGGTTCGGGAAGAGGCCGCGGTTGCGTAACAGCGGCTGGGTAACCGAGAACTGAAGAGTTGTCGCGATGGAGGGATTCAGAATATTAAAGGAGCTATTGGTCGAATTCTTGTCGGCGATGAAAGACCCTTGAAAGTTCGTGCCAGTCTGAAATGTTTGCGAGTAGCCGATTTGCGTAGACTGGCTAAGACTATTCAATATGGATGCACCCTGCAATTGAGTCGAGGTGGGGTTCTTGAAACGCTGATCGCTGAATCCAGAAGTGAGCAACGGATCAAACGGAGCATAGACACGGCGAAGACTATTCTCCGCGGTTTCGATCTGATAGTGATCGAGACGGATGTCCGTGTTGTTGGCGAGCGCCAGGCGAATGCTGTCGTCGAGAGAAAGCACAAGTTTTCCTTCGACGACGTGGTCCTGCAAACCTTGGGGAGCAAATAGAGGTGGCGCAGGTTTTTGTCTTCCGCTGATTCCCAGCACCGTTTCGAGACGTGACGCATTTTGAGCCCGCGCTGTGACGCAACAGCCCGCCAGCAAGGCGATGACAAAACCGACAGAGCGCACCACTCGCATCGATCACCCCCAAATCTGTTGGTCTGTAAACCGCGACTATTCGTACCGGATGGCCTCGACGGGATCGAGCCGCGCGGCTTTCACCGCCGGATAAATCCCGAAAATCAAGCCCACAGAGATGGAAACCAGGAACGCAAGAAGGATCGACTCGATCGTTACCACGGTGGACCATCCGGCGAGCCAGGCAATCAATTGGGACATGGCGAAGCCCAGCACCACTCCCAGGAGACCTCCCGCGAACGAAATCAGGGTAGCTTCGATCACGAACTGACGAATGATGTCCCAGCGCCTCGCGCCGATGGCACGGCGGACACCAATCTCGCGCGTGCGCTCCAAAATGGCCGCCAGCATGATGTTCATGATTCCGATTCCGCCTACCAACAACGAAATGGACGCGATAGCCACCATCACCGTGTTGAATAACTGCTCCGTGCGTTTCTGTTGGGCCAGCAATTCCGCAGGCACGATGACGCTGAAGTCGCCCGCCTCGTGATGGGAAGAATTCAGAATACCGCGCACCACTTCCGCATCCGTGGCGCTCGTATCGGCGGAATCCAGATGCAAATACATGCCGTCCACTTCGTCCTTCAGCCAGCTTTGGGAATCCTCCAGTCGATACAGAACAGAATTCAGCGGAGCATACACAAGGTTGTTCATGTCTTCTGTCCGCACGCCGGATACATCGGATTCAGGAGCGAGTTGCGGCGCGACGATGCCGATTACGTGGCACCAAAGCACGTCGAGTTTGATGTATTCGCCGACGGCGGAAGAAGCGCCGAACAGGCTGTCTTTCGCGGCCGCGCCTAAGACGCACACAGGGGCAGCAGTCGCGTTGTCGGATGTGTCGAAGAAGCGCCCTTCCGTCACGCGAAGGTGGCCGATGTCCAGATAGCTCGGTTCAACGCCATAAACGACGGGCAAATCCTGCTGAGGCTTCGGAAGAATCTTCGTCGGTATAAAACGCTTCCTTGGCGTGCCATCGCGGATGTCCGGCAGATTCTGCCGAATGATTTGATAGTCACTGAGGGTTAAGCCGGGAGAGTTCTTGCGGACCTTCTGCAGTTCCTGCTCGTTACGCGCTTCCTTGGCTTCCACAATCAGGTTGCGAACCCCGAGCTGCTCGATGAATGCCATCACTTTTTGCTGCGCCCCGGCGCCGATCGAGAGCATCGCGACCACGGCAGCAACGCCGAAAATCATTCCGAGCATGGTGAGGAGGGACCGCAGCTTATGACTGGCGAGATTCTCGAATCCGAATACAAGGTCTGGCAGCCACTGTTCCAAGGATCGCGGTGTGGCCACGGAGATGCGTTTCATAGCCATCCTGTTGACTCTAGTCCGAACTCGAGCCGAGACTAGGGCTTGCGCTCCCTGTCCCTTTAGGTTTCCCGGAGCCATTTTTCTCGGGATTCACAAGCGCTACAACTGTCCCGACCGGAATCCCCTCAAGGATGGCGCGCCCTTCGCTCAGCGCACGCACCTTGACCTCCTGCATCTCGAAGCCCCTGCCGCGGTCGCAATAAACGATCTTCTTTCCGTCATGCTCGAAAATTGCTTCAGCCGGTAGAGACACGGCGCGGGTAAGGTGATCGCCGAGGATGCTTAGTTTCGCCTCGAATCCGGGCCTCAGCCGGGGATCGGAGCGATCCAACTGCACGGCCACGTCGAACTTGTGTTTCGAATTGTCGTCCCAGAATTCACCAGCCGTCGCACCGCCAACCGTTCGCACTTTACCCGCGAAGGTTTCGCCGGGAAGCGCATCAATGGTTATATCCACCTGCTGTCCGGACTTCAGGTTTGTGCGGTCGGTCTCTCCGACTTGGGCGGAAATCTCGAGATGAGTAGAGTCGATCACCTCCGCGATGGAGCTGCCAGGATTCGCTTGATCCCCCACGTGATAATCCGGCAGTGTCATCCCGCCAAAGAACATTCCCCCGGTCGAATCCCTGTTTCCGTGAATCACCATCAATCCGTCGATGGGAGAGGTAACCCTCATGTTCTTGATATTTCTCTCTGCCTGATCCATCGCAAGAAGAGCCTTGTGGCGTTTCTCCTCACTTATGGCGAGAGCCGCTTCGTTGGACGCGCTGTGCGACCGGATGTCCTGTTCGAGCTGCGCTAAAGCGCGCTTGGCTTCGTCCAGCGCGAGGATGTTCTTCTGAGCATCAATTTGGCTTATGAGCTCGTTCTTGCTGACCTCGAGTTCCGCCCTGCGGACTGCGTATTTGGCCTTGAGCAGCGCCGTCTTGTCTTCGGCTGTCTGGACTGCTGCGTCCGCCTTAGCCTTTACGATTTCCTGTTCCGCTTGCAGGAGATCGCTCTTGTTCTGGCCGAGATTATATTCTTGCTGGCTGGGATCGAATTCCAGAACCATGTCACCGGCGTGCACTTGCGCTCCAGCAGTCGCCAATTGGATGATCTGCAATGTGCCTCCAGCGATCGGAGGAGCCGAAATGACTCTCGACTGCTCCGTACGGAGCGCACCCTTCGTGAAGACCTTGAGCTGGAGGTCAACTTCCTTTACGGTCGCGGTTGGAATTGGGGCGTCTCCCGCCAGCACAGTGGTTTGCCGGCAGGCAGAGGCACTCCCTGCGGCCACCAAGGCAAGTCCATAGATCGTCGCTATCCAATTTCTTTTCTTCGACAAGGCATTCCTACTTTGCAAGCGTCGGATCCTTCAGAGCTACCCGCTCACCCGGTGCCAGTCCTTTTGCAATCAAAGCCTCATCGCCGCTCTGCCGGGCAACCTCCACGAGCCTCTCGTCAAATTTGGAGCCATGCCGCACGTACGTGACGGTTCGCCCCGCTTTTCTGAAAAGAGCCCCAGTCGGAATCACAATTCCGTCGGGAACCCGGTCAACAGCGATGCGAACTGTTGCTCCCAATCCCGAGGTGAGCCGTGGATCGCTTCCCGTGAAGCTAAGCTCGAGTGCGAAATTTCGAGGGATCGGCCACCCGGCGGAGAAGTCCAGGCTTGCCGTGGGGCTGATGATGTCGACGCGGCCGTCAAATGTCCGGTCCGGCAGCGCATCGAGCTGGACCGTCGCGGACTGGCCTAGTGTCAATTTGCCTCTTTCTGCTTCTTCCACCCGCGCAACAATCTTGAGCGCGGTGGAATCGGGCAGTTCCGCGATTCCCACGCCCGGCCAAGCCCGGTCCCCGGGCTTGAACGCCGTGGGGCCGCCTTGAGGCTGCCAGTGATTCTGCAGCGCCACGACCCCATCGAGCGGAGCGCGCAGAGTGAGCGATTCCAAGCTGCGTTCGTCCTGCGCCACCTGAAACGCGGCCTGGTCACGCTTCTGCTGTTTGCTTGCAAGCTCGGATCCCGCCGCCCCGCGATCCGCCTTCAACTTGGCTTCGGTTTCTTTCTGTTTCTGTTCGGCATCCGCGACTTTCAGCTTGGCTTGCTGGCCTTCGATCGCGGAGAGAATCTCCTGTTTGCCGGCATCCATACGTGCTTTTTCGGTGTCGTACCTGGCGGTCATTACGTCGGTGAGATCCTGTTCTTCCTTCAATCTGGACGCCGCACGCGATTGCTGGATCTCCGCCTCCGCGGACTTGACGGCGGACTGATCCTCAGCAAGCTTTTGTTTCACCGAGGTGGCATCGAACTCCACCAGAGAATCGCCCTTCTTCACTTTCGTGCCGTTGGCAACGAGCCTAAGGATCTGCAAGTCTCCCGCGCCGTAGGGGGCTGTGATAACCGCCGAGCGGACGGCCTTCACTTCTCCTTTTATTTCCAGATAATCCACGAATTCCTTCCGCTTCGCATCGGTTGTTGGCAGATTCACCGCCGAACTCGCCAGCCGGAAGCCTCCAAAGACGAGCCCGCCCACGATAACGACCAGACCGCCAACAAAGGCCGTTTTCCTCGAGCTAGATTTAACTTGCTCGCCGCTCATTGCCGCTCCGCCGTCCCAGGCCCCTGGCTTGCGTCCCGCTGGATCACATCTCCTTCGACAAGTCCCGACTCCACCACGGAGCTGAAATCATTCCGCCGTCCGATTTTCACAACGCGCTTCTCAAAACCGCTGGATGTCTTCCGCCACACATATGCGCCCCCCAGTTCGAAGCCGACGCTTTGGCAAGGAACCACAAGCACGTCGTTCTCCGAGCCCAGATTAATGTCCATGGCGGCCGACAGGTCTGGCAGAAGGCGCGGGTCACTTCCCTGAACTGAGAATCGCGCCGTGAACGTGCGCACCAGTTCCGAGAATTGTCCGGTGTGTCCGAGAGGGGAAAGTTCATCGAGGATGGCCGGGAGAGTCATTCCCGGATAAGCGTCCAGATGCAATTGCGCTTGCTGGCCCGGGTGAATCTTCAAAAGGTCAACCTGGTTAAGTTCTACGCGGACTTCCATGCGGGAAGGATCGACCACTTGAAGAAACGGCAATCCGGGTCGGACCTGGTCACCTTGTTGCACCGTACCCATGCGCCCGCCGAGCCAGATCGTGTTGTAGACGACCACTCCGGCCATCGGCGAGTGCACAGTCATTTTTGCCGAGTTCCCAAGTGCATAACGCATGGCATCCTTCGCACGGTCCCGCTGAATCTCCAGAATACGAATGGCCGCAAGAGCCGCGGCACGCTTCAATTGGTATGTTTCTTTCAGTTGCTTCAGCGTGGTTTGCGCTTCATCAACAGCTTCCTGATTTTTTTCAGCGTCGATCCGCGAAACAACCTCGTTCCTTTGTATCTCGAGTTGCGAGCGCTTCAATTCGTCATCCGCCTGCTGCATCGCCGTATCGTCCTTCGCACGAGCGATGTCTTCGTCGGTCTGTTTCTGAGCCACCTGGCTGACCAGGTTGTCGTAGGTGCTCTTCTTATCGAGATAGTCTTTCATCTGCGCCTGAGGATCAAACTCGACCAAGAGATCGCCGCTCTTGACATGCGCGCCAGAGGGCGCCAGTTTTGTGACCACCATGGAGCCGACCTGCGCCCCTTCCAGCCTTGGCGCTAAAACGACAAAAGAGCGTGAAGCTTGCGTGGTGCCATTCAGTCGCAGAGTTTGTGAAAGGCTTTTTCTTTCGACTCTAACCAGGGACTCGACCCGGTCCGCAGAGGGGCGTCCTTGCCGGAAATGCACAAAAAGAAAGGGGATAGCTACAACAGAGAATACCAATAGGCCCCGCAAGAGGAGGGTCTTGGGCTTGTCGTCGTGATGAGCTATTCGGCCCATTGCCGCATAAGACTCAAAAAAGACCTGAAAGTTATCCCATTTAGATAGCGTCTTGGAATTCGAATTCGTTCAATAGGTTGTTTCATCGACGCCGCGAGCCTGTTAGCACGCGATCCGAACTAAGTCTATCCCACCCCAAAGGAGAACTGAACACGGAATTCTCCCGGTGACCATGGCTTGAGAATATGTTGCAAGAATAGCGGGGGCTGGCCGCGCGTTTTAGGTTCGTTCCATGTTCAAACATATTCGTAACCAGAAAGCTGGAGCATACCATCTAACTTCAGGCGGCAGAGAGAAGCTGCAGAGGGCCGGAGAGAGTTTTTCGGCTTTCGTTAAGTTTCACTGAATAGTATCTTCAATTCTTACAGTTTGACACCGCGCGGAACGGTTTGTAGTCTGCGGCCCTCGCAACCCCGGATGGGCTACTGCTCGGAGCTTAAGTCGAGGCATCGTGCGAGCGTGGAGCACAATATCCGCCCTCAGTGCAGAGACTAGGGCTCGGCTCAAGTTCTGTGCCAGGAGGGTAAGAGTCGGTACAAGGCATGAAAACCGCATCTCTCAACTCTGTAAACCAGACACCCGTCTTAGGCGATGGCGATCCGCTCACTGAAGACCAAATTTCTGCGGTAGTTCAGGATGTCCTCGCCTCCACCTATTTTGTAGACATTCACACGCACTTGTATTCCCCATCCTTTGGAAAGATTGGTTTGTGGGGCATCGATGAGTTGTTGACCTATCACTATCTCGAGGCCGAACTTTTCCGGTCTTCGAGCATCAAACCGGAGCAATACTGGGCCCTATCCAAACAAGAGCAAGCCGACGTCATCTGGCGGACGCTGTTTGTTGAAAATACTCCCGTTTCAGAATCCACGCGCGGAGTGATCGCTGTCCTGAATGCATTCCACCTCCCCACGGATCGCCGCGATTTGACGGCCGCCAGGGCCTTCTTCAGTGCACAAAAAATCGAAGCTCACGTCGAGCGAGTGCTCGAGATGGCGGGCATCGATTTAGTAATAATGACGAATGATCCGCTCGATCCGGCAGAGGCGCCCGTCTGGCTGAACGGAGTCGCCGGCCACAGGCGGTTTCGAGCTGTGTTGCGGCTGGACCGGATTCTTTGTACCTGGCCCGCGCACTGGCAGGCCTTGGCCAGCCAGGGTTATTCGGTTGACGAACACGTCTCGGGCAAGTCCGCCAGTGAGGTTAGGAGGTTCCTGACGGACTGGTGCGCTCGCATGGAACCCGTCTATATGGCGGTGTCTCTCCCGGATACTTTCCTTTATCCGCAGGAGACAACCGGCAATCGATTACTGAAAGAGGCTGTGCTCCCGATTTGCCGCGAACTGAATTTGCCGCTTTCTCTCATGATTGGAGTACGGAAACAGGTGAATCCGGCGCTGCGTCTGGCAGGTGACGCTCTGGGTAAAGCGGACCTTCGAGCCCTGGAGAATCTATGCCGGGATTTTCCAGAGAATCGATTTCTTGTGAGTGTTCTCAGCCGGGAAAATCAACATGAACTGTGCGTTTACGCGCGGAAGTTCAACAACTTGATGCCGTTCGGCTGCTGGTGGTTCATGAACAATCCCTCGATTGTTGAGGAGATCACACGCGAGCGGATCGAGATGCTGGGTACGAGTTTTATTCCGCAGCATTCCGACGCTCGCGTGCTCGAGCAAGTCATTTACAAGTGGCATAACACACGCAGAACCATGTCGCACATCTTTTCCAACTCCTATCGTCTTCTCACTGAAGATGGCCGAAGCGTCACGCGCAACGACATTCAGAAGGATATTTGCCGCCTTTTCCGTTCGAACGCCGAAGCATGGACGGGCATGCGGACACCAACTTCCGCCGCGCGAACGTAGACTTGACGAGCGGCGTTATTGGGCGAGTTCGCCTTGAAGTTCGATGCTCGCCTGGACCTTTAAAATCTTAAACGTCTCCCATGCGTACTGGCCGGCAGAAGATCCGAGCTTTTCCGGCGGAGCGGCTCTTGAGATGTCCGGCGCATCTGCGTCACAATTTCACGTTGTAATCGCCGAACACACAACGGAGGATCATGGTGAAAAGAATGAGAGAGTCCCTTGCATGTTCGCTTGGGTTGTTCGCTTTGGTTATTCTTCCTCAGCCGGAGACAGCGAGAGCGTAGAACGCCACCTTTAGATTGACGGACTACTTCCTCACCCGAAGCAAGACCACGCCATGTGCCGGCACCATCGTCGAATACTCCGTCCCATGCGCTTTGAGGTCGTCGTGAGACCAGAGATCCCTCATGTGCTTGGGTGCCGTCATTAAGCCCAGGTCAGACCACTTGACGGTAATTTTTGTGGGCTCACCGCTCCTATTGAACAGTCCGACCGCCTGCGCGCCATTCGAAAGCTCTCTCGCCCAAATCTCCTGATCACCGTTCTTCGCAATGCGCCGGCCCTGCTTTCCTTCCTTGTCTTGATCGATGCCAATCACTTCGCGGTTGGTCAGAATCGCTGCTATTGACGGGGTCATGTTCCGCAAGTCATTTCCAGCCAACAGCGGCGCGGCAAGAATGGACCAAAGGCTCATATGTGTCCTGTATTCGTCGTCGGTCATCCCGCCGTTGCCGATTTCGAGCATGTCCGGGTCATTCCAGTGTCCTGGCTTCGCCCACTGAGCCAGCTCATCCTGTGAAAACCCAATCCGTGTCATCGACTCCCATTTGTCGCTGATGTCACCCGTCGTTCGCCAGGCATTCCCGCCAACGTCCGCGCCCCACTTCCAGACCTCATTGCGGCCGTATTGGCACAAGCTGTACACGATCGGATGGCCAGCCTTCAGCAGCGCATCCCCCATGATTTGGTAGACCGCGCGCATCTCTTCATCTGTGTAGAGGTTGCCCGCGCCGCACCAGTCGTATTTCAGATAATCGATACCCCAGGCCGCATACGTCCGCGCATCCTGCAATTCATGGCCGTAACTGCCCTCGTACCCAGCGCAGGTATTTGGCCCGGGCGAAGAGTAAATACCAATCTTGAGGTCTTTACTGTGTACGTAGTCAGCAAGCGCCTTCATGTCGGGGAATTTCTTGTTGGTGGTGATATTCCCTTGCGCGTCGCGGCCCGCTTCCCACGTGTCGTCGATATTGATGTATTGATAGCCGGCCTCTTTCATGCCGTTCGTGGCCATGGCATCGGCCATGCCCCGGACAGCGGCGTCATCCACTCGCCCCGCAAACTTGTTCCAGCTGTTCCATCCCATTGGGGGAGTTCTCGCAAGGCCGTTGTCTGGCACTTCGTGCAGCGCAGGAAGTGGCAACCGCGTTGGATAATCACCTTCCCCGGGGGGCGCGCGATGAGCGATCATCTCTGTGACTTCCGCATCGGGCCGTCGCCGAGTTGCCAAGTGCAATTCATCTCCAACCAGCTTGCCTTCGTAATTCACCCGGCGCTGACTTCTGCCATTGGCCGCGCTCGCTGTCAACGTAAACCCCTCCGGTCCACCGGTACTCTCAACAATTTTGAAGTAGAACTGGCTTACGCGAATGGTTCCTGTAATGTGAGAATCTTCCTGGTGGAGATTTAGATAGGTCGTCCGGAAAGTGCCATCGGGCAGCGGGTCGCGGACCGCCCAATTTCCCGTCAGATCCGCGGCAAAACAGGGTGAAGCCATCAGAGCGATCAGAAGAGCGTAAAAAGTTTTCATAGCATGCGGAGATTACAACAATCCCGAAACGATTCAAACTGTTTTACGAAGCGGCCCGTTTTATTTCGGCTGAAATATGAAGTTTGAAACACTGCAGCGTTTGGCCGGCCGGGTCTTGGTGTACGCTAGCTGGCGTCGTAGAAGAAAGGCCCGGGTCGTTGCTCGGGAAATAGTTCACTTGCCGCGCACAATGCGGGCCCATGAAAGAGCCTCCGCCGAGAATCGCTTACGAAGAGTTGTTTGAGACCCTGCTCCGGGTGCTGCTCAAGCAAGGTTTTCCGGTGCAGCGCGCCCGCCTTTGTGCGCAGCTGTTCGCGGAAGCTAGCCGTGATGGTGTCTACTCACACGGTTTGAACAGATTTCCTCACTTCGTGCGCATGGTTAAGAGTGGAATTGTTGTTGCCGGAGCCGAGCCTCGACTGGCGGCGAGTTTTGGCGCACTCGAAAGATGGGACGGTCAGTGTGGCCCCGGCAACTTGAATGCGCACACTTGCATGGACAGAGCGATTGCCCTTTCCCGCAAATACGGAATCGGCTGCGTCGCTCTCGCCAATACCAACCACTGGATGCGTGGCGGCAGCTACGGCTGGCAAGCGGCCGATGCCGGTTTCATTGGAATTTGCTGGACGAACACACTGCCCAATCTTCCGCCGTGGGGAGCGAGCGATGCGCGCGTCGGAAACAATCCCTTGATCATCGCGGTGCCGCGAGCGAAAGGCCATGTCGTCCTCGATATGGCCATGTCGCAATTCTCCTACGGTGCCCTCGCGTCGTATCGCAGGCGCGGTGAGCAACTGCCCGTCGAGGGGGGCTTTGATCCAGCGGGACGGCTAACCCGCGATCCCGCAGCCATCGAATCCTCCAAGCGTCCTCTCCCCATCGGCTATTGGAAAGGCTCCGGCTTGGCGTTGATGATGGACCTTGTGGCCTCGCTGCTGTCTGGTGGGTGCGCTACCTTCCAGATACCGGCCCAACCAGAAAAGGAAACGAAACTTTCACAAGTTTTCATCGCCATTGACCCGCACCCGTTCCAGCAAAGCGACAATTCTGCAAACATTGCGGATCAAATCATCGAGTACCTCCAATCACCGGCTTCCGCCGTGAGTGAAAACGTCCGCTATCCCGGACAGCGCGTATTACAGACACGGAAAGAAAATCTGGAAAAGGGAATTCCAGTCGAGCCGGCAATCTGGCGGGAGGTTCTAGACTTTCTTTGAAAGATGCATTTTGCGGAGGAGGGAATCGATCGCTTCGCCTCAATCAGTATCCAAGTTTCTTATCCACGATATTCAGCAACGCCTCGCCCTTACGAAATCTTGTGAACTGCTCGATGAAGAATCGCATGGCGTTGTCGAGCCAGTCGGGCGTATGGTCGGCACAATGCGGCGAAAGCAAGACATTCTCCAGTATGTAGAACGGGTGGCCTTCGGGGAGAGGCTCGTGGTCGAACACGTCCAATGCCGCTCCGGCAATCCGGCCGCTCGATAGAGCTTCAACCATCGCCTGTTCGTTGATCACGGGGCCTCGCCCGACATTGATCACTACCGCACTGCGCTTCATCGCGCGAAACTCTGCTTCACCGATCATTCCGCGCGTCTCCGAAGTCATCGGCGTGCACACCACAACGTAGTCGCACAGCGGGAGCATCTCCAGGCGCTGCCCGGGTGTGTAGGTCTGCGCAACGAGCGGGTCCGCCTCGTCCGGCTGCGGGGCATGCCTCTTCACCGCAAGCACAGTCATTCCCATGGCCCTTACCCTGACTGCAATGGCGCGGCCAATGTCTCCGTACCCGATGATACCCACGGTTCGGCCCGAGATGGGCAGGACCTCGAAGGCTTCCCAAGCGCCGCGCATCTGATTCCTGATCATGCGCCGAAAGTCTTTCGCGAAGTATAAGATCGCACCGAGCACAAATTCACCCAGAGAAGCGCTGAATACGCCCACTCCGTTGGTGAGCGGCACGGGACTCTGCACCAGTTCCGGAAAAAGCGTTCGTTCCAGCCCCACCGAGCGGGAATGCACCCAAAGCAGGTTTGGGCACATTCCAAACACCTGCTTGAACAGCGCGAGGGAGCCAGACCAATTGAACAACACACTCGCTTGGGCCGCGTCTTCTTGAAATGCTTCCGCGGAATTGCCTATCGTGATTCTTACTTCGCCGAGTTGGCGCAACATCGCAAGTTGCGGCTCAGCCGGTTTGGCCAGAACGAGAACGGTGTCGTTTTTCATTTGCATACCACGAACTGGGCAAAAGATTACACCACATTTGCAGCGCACCGTCGCAGCCATGCACGCTTTAGAGAAATCAAAATTCGTCTTTGTGTCTTCGTGTTTGACACTTCAAAATCTATCCTCCTAAACTACACCGCCTTGCAGGAATCATGGATGATTGACCGAGCGCCTTCAAAGTTCTACGGTGAATGCATCGAGTTTTACGATCCCGGGAGGAAACGTATGCCGCCAAAAGACTCCAAATCATTGAGGAGTTATCGCTGGTACGGTCCGGATGATTTGCGGTCCTTTGGCCACCGTTCCCGCGCCGCATCCATGGGGTGCACGCAAGCGGACTACGCCGGAAAGCCTGTCATCGCGATCATCAACACTTGGGGCGACATTAACCCGTGCCACAGTCATCTTCGAGAGCGCGCCGAGGACGTGAAGAAGGGGGTGTGGCAGGCCGGCGGATTTCCCGTCGAGATGCCCGCGTTCACTCTCGGCGAGACGTTTCAGAAGCCCACCACAATGATGTATCGCAATCTTCTGGCGATGGAAGTGGAAGAACTTCTGCGCTCCTATCCAGCCGATGGCTGCGTGCTGCTCGGAGGTTGCGACAAGACAACGCCGGCGCTGCTGATGGGCGCCATCAGCATGAATTTGCCCGCGATTTACGTCCCCGCAGGACCCATGCTGCGCGGAAATTGGCGCGGCCAAATTCTCGGCAGCGGATCCGATGTCTCAAAATACTGGGCGGAACGGCGCGTCGGCAACATCGATCTGCAGGCCTGGACCGAAATCGAAAATGGCATCGCTCGCTCCGCGGGCACATGCATGACCATGGGCACTGCATCCACAATGACCAGTTTGACGGAAGTCCTGGGTTTCACACTTCCCGGAGCCACGTCGATCCCCGCAGTCGATGCCAATCATCCGAAGATGGCCAGTCAATCGGGCCGTCGCATCGTAGAAATGGTTTGGGAAGATTTGAAACCCCGGGACATCCTGCGTGATGCTTCCTTCAACAATGCCATTGCCGCTGTTTTCGCGTTGGGAGGCTCGACGAACGCGGTAATCCACTTGGTGGCCCTGGCGGGACGCGCCGGCATAAAGATTGCTCTAGATCGTTTCGATCAGTATTCGAAGAAAACACCGATGCTTGCGAACATACGTCCCAGCGGCAAATACCTGATGGAGGATTTTTATTACGCGGGTGGGTTGCCGGCATTGCTTCGTGTGCTGGCTCCGCACCTGGATTTGAGGTGCATGACCATCACCGGAAAAACGCTGGGCGAAAATATCTCCGGTGCCGAAATTTACAACTCGGACGTTATCCGTTCGCTCGATGATCCCGTGCTTGCCTCCGGCGGCCTGGCAATTCTCTACGGAAATCTCGCTCCCAATGGCGCGGTCATCAAAGCGTCCGCGGCCGAACCAAGGCTCCTCAAGCACACTGGCCGCGCGATCGTCTTCGACAGCTTCGACGAAATGAACTCCCGCCTGGACGATCCCGCCCTCGATGTAGACGCCGACAGCGTGCTCGTGCTGCGAAATGCCGGCCCCAAAGGCGCGCCGGGCATGCCTGAATGGGGGAACCTTCAAATTCCACAAAAACTCCTGAAAGCCGGCATCCGCGATATGGTGCGGATTTCCGACGCAAGAATGAGCGGCACAAGTTACGGTGCTTGCGTTCTTCACGTGTCGCCCGAATCTTTTGTCGGCGGACCTCTTGCACTGCTGAAAGAGGGAGACCGCATCGAACTTGACGTTCCTGCCCGCCAACTGAATATGCTTGTGAGCGAAGATGAACTCGCGCGCCGCCGCGCAGAATGGCGGCCGAGAGAGAGTGTTTATCCCCGCGGGTATGGAAAATTATTCATGCAACACATCAAGCAGGCGCACGAGGGTTGCGACTTCGATTTCCTGGAAGGCACCGCGCCTATTCCCGAGCCCGAAATCCATTGAGAATCTTATGCATCAACAAAATCATGGGTTCAGAAGGGCGCCGCGCTAGGATTCGGAAGCCGCGTCCACGTGTAACAATTCGCTGTTATGAGGTCCGCCGGCGAGCATCAGGATGCCGGAAAGGCAGAGGCTTCCCACGAGATACAGCAGTCCGACCTGAAAGGAGTGCGTTCGATTGACCAGGTATCCCATCATCATTGGTCCAAAAAATCCGCCCAGATTTCCGATTGAATTAATCAGTCCGATGGAGGCAGCCGCTGCGGATTCGCTCAAAAACGCTGATGGGACTGCCCAAAAACAAGGATGGAAAGAGTAATACCCGGCTGCCACCATGCAGAAGAGAACAACAGCGACCGCGAGGGATGAGCCATAGACCACCGCTAGCAACAAAGAAACTCCACAGAAAAAAATGGAGACCGCCGCGTGCCAGCGCCGCTCCAGAGTCCGATCCGAGTGCCAACCATTCAACTGTTGAACCAAAAACCCGATAAGATAAGGCAGCGCGGCGAAAAGCGTGACCCGAATATCGCTTTGTCCTGAAAGCCGCTTGAGAATGGTAGGGAGCCAGAAAGCAACGCCGTAGCCTCCCGTCGTGGCACAGAAGTAGCACAGCGTTAGCAAGATGACGTCGCGTTGTGCGAAGGCCTGCCAGATACTGTAGGAACGAACCTTCTTTTTCTGTTGGTTTTCACGCTCCAGCTCGTTGCTGATCCAATCACGCTCTTCCTGTTTGAGCCACTTCGCTTCTCGAGGCCAATCCGTCAGATACAAAATCGTAATTACGCCGAATAGGACGGCGGGGACACCCTCCAAAATGAACAGCCACCGCCATCCGCGCAAACCAAACCACGCGATTCCCAGCAGCAAGCCGGCGAGCGGAGAGCCTACCACGTAGGAGAGCGGGCTCGCCGCGTAGAAAACAGCGATAGCTTTGGATCGGTCCTGATATCGAAACCAATGCGAAACGTAGACAATCACGGCAGGGAAGAAGCCCGCTTCCGCCGCGCCCACCAGAAAGCGCACCAGATAAAATTCCCGGGCCGTGTGGATAAACGCCATGAACGCAGTTATGATTCCCCAGGAAATCATGATGCGGGCGATCCACTTGCGCGCGCTCCAGCGTTCGGCGATTAGGGCGCCGGGGATTTCCAGCACGACGTAGCCAATGAAAAACATTCCGGCTCCGAGACCAACCACGCGATCGTTGAAGCCCAGGTCGTGCGGCATCTGTAGTGCCGCGGCGCTGACGTTCATGCGGTCCAGGAAAGCGATGATATAAAGCAGGAAAAGAAAGGGAGGGAGTCGCCAGGCTATCTTTTTACGTGCGCTTTGTACGACCGCCGGATCGGGCGGTGCGGAGGCCATATTCGCTCGATTCGCAATTCCTCGAGGAGCGTCGGAAGTACCCTGTGTCATTTAACCTTTTTGCTGCGCATATTTTGCGCCGCGTAGTATACACAAAAAGGAGCGAAGCTTTCGTCCTCAGCCTATCAGGCTGGAACCCCGAAGTGGCTAGCGAATCCGGGCTCCCGATGACATTTCTTCAACGAATCGATCCGAGGAGTTGAAATGCGCGAGTTCATAATTGCGGCTATCCCCGGGGATGGAATCGGGCCGGAGGTGATTGCCGCCGGTCTTGAAGTTTTGCGAACGCTCACGCAGAAAGTTGGCGGGTTTCAGCTGCGCGTTGAAAAATTTCCCTGGGGCTCGGACTACTACAAAAAACATGGCGAGATGATGCCGCGTAACGGGCTGGAACGCCTCCGGCCATTCAGCGCTATTTATTTCGGCGCTGTCGGGGCGCCCTATGTCCCCGACCACATAACGCTCTGGGGTTTGCGTCTAGCGATCTGCCAGGGTTTCGATCAGTACGTCAATCTTCGGCCAACTCGCATACTGCAAGGCTTGTCATCGCCGCTGCGCGATTGCAAACCAGGCGATCTCGACTGGGCCATCGTCCGTGAGAACACAGAAGGCGAATACGCCGGACTCGGCGGACGCGCTCACCGCGGCCTGCCTGAAGAAGTGGCCACGGACACGTCTATCTTTACCCGCCGTGGTGTGACGCGAATCATGAGATTTGCCTTCAAGCTGGCGCAAGATCGCCCGCGCAAATTGTTGACCGTCGTAACCAAATCCAACGCGCAGCGCCACGGCATGGTTCTTTGGGACGAAATCGCGGAAGAAGTATCAAAAGAATTCCCCGATGTCCGCTGGGACAAAATGCTCGTCGACGCGATGACCACTCGCATGGTGGGCAAGCCCTCGAGTCTTGACACCATCGTCGCCACCAACCTCCACGCCGACATTCTTTCCGACCTCGCCGCCGCTCTTGCCGGCAGCCTCGGAATTGCTCCTACCGCAAACTTGGATCCCGAGCGCCGCTTTCCTTCCATGTTCGAGCCTATTCACGGCGCAGCGTTCGACATCACAGGGAAAGGCATCGCCAATCCCGTCGGCGCATTTTGGACCGCCGCGCTCATGCTGGAACATCTGGGAGAGGCGGACGCAGCCCATCTGCTGATGCAAGCCATCGAGCGGGTAACAGCGTCCGGCATTTACACTCCCGATCTCGGCGGCAGAGCCACAACCCGAGAAGTCACGTCCGCAGTTTGCGATGCCATTCACTCAGCAAACGCTTGAGTCTCAACTTGCGGTCATCAATCCCGCTTGACTTACGGTGTAATCTATCCGGCGCGTCTCGGGCCGGAAAAAGGGATCACGCTGCTGTCCACTGGGGGTGCGACAAAAATGCGAACACTCGTGCCACCAGTACTTTTCTTGACGGCAGTTCTCGCCATGCACCAGCAAGCTTCCTCCCCGGACCTCGCGGGCATCGCCCATGTCGCTTTTCGAGTGAGCGACGTTCAGAACTCCCGCGAGTTCTACCACACGTTGGGTTTTGAGCAGGCCTTTCAATTCGCCGATCCCGGCAAGCCAGTCGTCTCCTACATCAAAATCAACGATCAACAGTTTATTGAACTCTATGGCCGTACCGAGGACACTCAGCCCACAGGTCTTCTCCACGTCTGCTATGAAGTCTACGACATCGAAACCCTTTGGAGTGAGTATATGAAGCGCGGCTTGAATCCGCCGCACAGCCGCAAAGCTCGGGCCGGCAATCTGCTCTTTGTATTCCCTGATCCCGAGGAACAAATTCTCGAGTACACGCAATATCTTCCAGGTTCGCTTCATTTTGAAGTACGGGGAAAATATCTCGGTGACCGCCGAGTTTCGCAGCATCTCGTTCGCGCGGTCATTCCCGTGCGCGACGTTAGCGTTGAGCACGATTTCTACACCACCAGGCTGGGGTTCAAGGATGCGGGCTCCGGCAGTGTGAATCGCATGCGCCTGCCAGGAAACTCCGGTGGGGAGTTGGAGCTTGAGGACGCCAATCGGCCATCGAAACCGGGCATCGTTTTCACCGTGGCCGGTCTTGCGCGCGCAGCAGACGATTTGAGAAGCCGGTCGCTCAGCGTCATAGCCGGTGAAGGCGCTGTCTCCGTCGCCGATCCTGATGGCACTGTCATCCTCTTCATTGAGGAAGGCAAGCAGGCTCCTGGCCGGCTCTAATCTCGGCGGCGTGCAAGCAAGCGCCGTGCAGCCCCAATTACACGAAAGGGAATCAAAATATTAGATGAAAATTAGAAACGTGGCTTCGGTACAGATTAAGTCCATTAGAGCGGCAATCCTTCTGCTTGTTGGAATGACGTTCCTTCTCCCTTTTTGTAGCGCGCGCCAAAAAGAATTCAGCAAGTGGCCGGCAGGAAGTTCGCCCATGGAAATCGGCAAGCGAGTGGCCGAGCGGTTCGTCTCGGGCCCTCACACCAATTTTGGCCGCGCCACTCCGCCTGCTCATATTACTTATCCTGAAGCCGTCGCCTGGTACGGCGCATTGACCTTCGCGCAATTAAGCGGCGACAAGGATCTCACCTCCCGCCTGATCTCCCGTTTCGATCCTCTTTTCACTTCCGAATCCGCTCTCGTGCCCCACCCTGTCAACGTGGACAGCACCATTTTCGGTTCCGTCCCTCTGGAAATTTACATCGAAACCAAGCAGCAGAAATACTCGGATATGGGATTGCCGATTGCCGACAAACAATGGCAAGACCCCACTTCCGAAGGACTGACCAACCAGAGCCGGTTCTGGATCGACGACATGTACATGGTCACCACCGTACAGGTGCAGGCCTATCGCGCCACCGGTGAAACCAAATATCTCGACCGCGCCGCCCTTGAGATGGTCGCTTACCTGGACAAGCTCCAGCAGCCCAATGGGCTTTTCTATCACGCTCCCGATGTTCCATTTTTCTGGGGCCGTGGCAATGGTTGGGTCGCCGCGGGTATGACGGAACTTCTGCGTTCACTGCCCGCGAGTCATCCTCAACGAGGCCGAATCCTGGAGGGCTATCGCAAAATGATGGTTTCCTTACTGAAGTTTCAGGGAAAAGACGGCATGTGGCAACAGCTGCTCGACCATCCGGAGGCTTGGCCCGAATCTTCGTGCACCGCGATGTTTACGTTCGCGATGATCACCGGCGTGAAGTACGGCTGGCTTGACGAGAAGCACTATGGACGGGCCGCCCGCAAAGGCTGGCTCGCTCTGGTCAGCTACCTTGATCCAAACGGCGACCTGAGGAATGTCTGCGAAGGCACGAACAAGAAAAATGACCTCAACTATTACCTCAATCGCGCTCGCAACACGGGTGACCTGCACGGTCAGGCGCCGCTTCTTTGGTGCGCCTCGGCGCTGCTTCGTTAATCAGGGAGTTTCCCACAACTTCATGTCCGCGAAGCCAACCTAGGAGTTGACAGGCTCGTAGGTGTGTGTTCAGCGGGGCTTGACGGGTCACCGGACACGACCATCCACTCACTCACTATCCTTGTTCCTCCCGCCCCTTGGATTTCAGATTTAGTCTTGCTAAACCTCACCTTTAAATTTTCGGGATTGACATGATTGCGGCTCCACTCCTAATGTCCGCTCACTGGGTGTATTCAAGCAGTTGATGGCGACTATCCGGCAAATCGATGGTCAGAAGCGAGTGCTGCGGCTCGTTCATTTTTAGGTGCGAAGGCCGTCCCGTGTGTTCGAGGCCAATGGCACGCCGCATTTGGCGGGCACGGCTAACCTAGTTCTCTGGGAAGACCCGCGAAAGGGAAAAACGATCATGAAGAAGAACGTTCTTATTGTTTTTTTCGCACTTCTCCTCGCTCCTATACAGTCGCGCGCGCAAGGCCTGGGAAGTATCGTCGGCAGGGTTACGGATCCCGGCGGTGCCGGCATTGCCGGCGCGCAAGTCACCGCGACGCAAGAAGGCACGGGATTTTCCCGATCCGCAACTACGGACACTGAGGGGCTCTATGTCCTCCCCTCTTTACGACCCGCTGTCTACAATCTAACCGTCGAGGCCAAAGGCTTCAGCACCTCCAAGTCCAGCGGCATTACCTTGCTCGCCGATCAAACACTCACTGTGAGCTTGGGCATGAAGCTCGGTACGGTGGCCGAGGTTATCACCGTGGAGGGCAACGCCCTCCAAGTCGATACGACGACTTCCACGCTCAGGCAGGTCATCGAACAGAAACGCCTCGTCGAATTGCCTCTTAATGGCCGAAACGCTGCCCAGCTCTCCTTGCTTGTGCCAGGCGTCGTCGTCTCCACAAATGGAGGCGCTGACCAGGGCAACACCAAGACCTTTCCTGGCGCCGTCACTTTCTCCGCTAACGGAGCGCGTCAGGACATGATCAGCTACCAGCTGGATGGCGGTAATTATCTGGACGAATACACCAACGTCAACCAGCCTTTTCCCTTCCCGGACGCCCTTCAGGAGTTCAGCGTTCAGACCAGCAACTACACCGCGGAATACGGACAGAACGCTGGCGCCGTCGTAAACGTCATCACCAAGTCCGGCACCAACAATCTCCACGGTGACGCGTTTGAGTTCCTTCGTAACGCCGTCTTCAATGCTAGAAATTTTTTTGCTCCGCTCACACAGAACGGCGTACCCACCAAAGACATGGGCCGCGATCAGCTTAAGCGCAATCAGTTCGGCGGCACCATTGGTGGCCCCATTCGTCGTGACAAGACCTTTTTCTTTGCTGGCTTTCAGGGCACACGCTTGCGCAACCTCGGCAATCCCACCAACTCGATCATTCCATCGCAGGCGGATATCACTGCCTTCACTGCAGGCGGCGGCGTAATCGATCCGACGGTCGCCAACCTGCTGTCTCTCCTGCCCATTCAGGCGACTTCCGAGTCAGTGACTTTTGTCAGGCCACTCAAGCAGAATTTCAACGACATCATCGGCAGGGTTGATCACGCTTTCAGGCAGAATGATCATCTTTCTGTCCGCTATGATTTCAACTACTTTAGTAATGCGGCCGTCTTTGTTCCCACTAATATTCTGACTTACGCCGACGGTTCCAAAATCACCAACCAGAACTGGCTCATTCACGAGTCGCACATTTTCAAGCCCACGCTCATCAACGATTTTCGGTTCAGCTACGCACGCGAGAAATCAAGCCGAGGTCCAGCATCAACGGTTCCCAGCGTCCAGAGTCTCGGCTCGTTGATTCCGTTTCAACCCGCTGCCCACGCCATTCAACAGATTCGCGTAAATGGTTTCTTTAGTTTCGGAGATAATCCCCAGGCCGCGTTCGTCAGAAACAATTTCACCTGGAGCGACGATGTTAGCTGGGTCAAAGGAAAACACGACTTCCGCTTTGGGGGCGTTATTGAGCGAAGCCGCGTGGACATCGCCAACCTGTTCTTCCAGCCGGGCGAGTTTAGCTTCCCCAGCCTCAATGCTTTCCTGTCCGGAAAGCTTGGCGACTACCCAGGCCAAGTCGCGTTTCGCCAGGGCGCTGGAGAATTCAAGAACAACCGCGATATCTTCGCTGGCATCTATGCCCAGGACAATTACAGAGTCACTACCCGCTTAACAGTGAATCTTGGCCTCCGCTACGAACCCACTCTTCCCTGGCGCGAAATCAAAGGCCGCGTCCAACAGTTCCGTTTAAGTGGTCTCCTCGCCGATGTTCGCTCCACCCAGTTTCCGAACGCTCCTCCCGGCGTGTACTTCCCCGGCGATCCTGGTGTTCCACAATACGGTGTCGGCGCCAGTCTCAAGAATTTTGCGCCTCGCGTTGGATTTGGCTACGATGTCTTTGGCGATGGCAAGACCAGCATCCGTGGTGGAGCGGGCATTTTCTACAATTCCCGCATCACCGGAGTCCTCAACAACCGGTTCGTGGATCAAACGCCGTTCAGTCCGCAGTTAATTTTGTCCAACGCCGCCAAAACTTTTCCCGGCACTCTCACTGATCCCCTCTGCACATTGGCTGCCACCCAAACGGCGCAGGGTTGTACTCCGCAGGCCAATCTCTTTCCCGCTCCTTTTCCGCCGCCCTCGAACTCCACTTTTGCCCTGGGCGGCCTCTACTTGAGCTGGGACCCCGCCCACAACTATCAGGTTCCCACGGTTTATAACTGGAACCTCGGAGTCGAACACCAATTGCCCTCCAACATCGTCGTGCGCGCCGCCTATGTCGGTTCTCACAGTTCTCATCTCACGGAAACCATGAACTTGGACCCGTCCCCTTTCTCCCCCACCGGCACTAAGGGCACTCTCAGGTTGAATACCATCGTCGCTTCCTTGGGCATCACTCCGAGTAACTTGTTTGGTCAGGTACAGCAAGATACGCAGGACATCAATTCCTCCTACCACTCGCTTCAACTTTCCGTCGAGAAACGCATGACACATGGCCTCACGATTCTTGGGAACTACACTTGGTCCAAGAGCTTGGACGATCTGCCTGCGGGTGCTGGCGTCACCGGCTTCGACACCCCCTCCGCCCGCCCTTGGGATGACCCCCTCCGCCATCAATTTGATTATGGACCCTCGGATTTTGACCACACTCACCGCTTTGTGGCTTCCTTCGTGTGGGATCTTCCTGGTTTGTCGTCCTCCAATGGCTTTGTCCGTCATGCACTCGGTGGATGGCAATATAGCGGAGTCGTTTCCGCACAGACCGGCCGCCCGTTCACTGTTCTGCAAGGTGCGGAACTTTCCGGCACCCAAATCGGCAACGACCGCGGAACGTTACTGTCTGGCGTCAGCCCATATATCTCTGGTGCCTGCCCCACCACCGCAGGCTGCGTGAATTGGCTCAACAAGGCTGCGTTTGCCACTACGGCTGCTTCCCTCGGCACCTACGGCGCAACCGGCAAGAACGCCTTCCGCATGCCGGGTTACTACGATTGGGACATGGGGCTCTTTAAGAACTTCACCTTCACGGAGCGCTGGAAACTCCAGTTCCGCGCGGAGTTCTTCAACGTTTTCAACCGCGCCAACTTCTTTGACGAGGGCATTGCCTCTCAGCCCAACCTTGGCAACTTCCAGAAACTTAATGGGAGCACTTTCGGCACCTTTAGAGCCGGCCAGGTGGGAGATCCTCGTATCGGCCAATTAGCTCTTAAGCTCTTCTTCTAACCACACCCCGAAGAGGAAGGGTCGGGGCGCCTTTTGACGAGGGCGCTCCGATTTTTTGTCGGTAAGCTCTCGGCCTGTTGACTTCCTTGGCTAACCGGCATAGATAGAATCCGCAGCTTGGGCAGATGGCTACGAGGTTTTAACCGTGGATTTCCCTTTCGAGGGGAATCCGCCACTATCTTGCGCCTGGAGAAAGTGACTCCGCCCCAATTCGGCCGAAGAAATTTTGAGGTGAGAAGAGATGAAAAGACTATGGTTGCTCGCATTGATTGCCATTCCATTTCTTGCAGTACGATCGCAGGAGCCGGCTCCGGCAGGCTTTGAGTACTGGCCGCCCACAGCCCTTCAGAGCACTGTGCAAGCGCTCACCGCGCAAGCCGCGGCCGATCCCCATCACTTCGCCGTCAAGCAACTCGCGGATTTTCCCAACGAGTATTTCCTACTGGTTCATCGGGACGCCGATGGTTCGCCCGAGCTGCACGAAACGCAGGTGGACATAATGGTCGTGCAATCCGGCTCCGCGACTCTTCTTGCAGGAGGCACGCTCCTGAACGCGGTGACGGTCGGGCCAAATGAAAAGCGCAACGGCACCATTCAAGGTGGAACACGCCAGAAACTTTCTGCTGGAGACGTTGTCCGAATTCCCCCGCGCACCCCTCATCAAGTCTTGCTCGATGGCGGTCACGATTTCACCTATTTTGTCATCAAGGTGAAGGGTTACTAGCCTGCGTCCCTATCTTCGAGACCTGAGATCCCTGGGGATGAATCCTGGCTGCCCAGCCGCCGCCTGGTGCCAAGTGGATGCTTAGCTTTCTCGACTTGTTCACCTGTGTCCTCACAAGCTTGTAGTCGCTCGCGAAACGGTCGGCATTCACCCCATCCTGGTAAGCGTCCATTTGAAAACTGCCTTCCGGCAGGAACGATAAATCGAGCTCCAGATCGCGCGGTGTCCAATTCGTCATCGCTCCCACGTACCAGTCTGAGCCATTTCGGCGAGCCACGGCTACGTACTCCGCGATTCGTGCGTCGAGCACCTTCGTTTCGTCCCAAATCGTGGGCACCGCGGCGAGGAATTCCATCGCTTCGGGCTCGCGCAAGTAGTTCGAAGGACTGTCCGCCAGCATCTGCAGCGGGCTTTCAAAAACTACGTACATCGCCAATTGGTGGCAGCGCGTGCCCAGACTCATGGGCCGTTTGAAGATCGGAGCAAAGCTGTCCTTCTGCGCGTTCAGCATCGCTCCGGGCGTGTAGTCCATGGGGCCAAGAAACATTCGCGTGAATGGCAGCGTGACGTTATGCTCCGGCTCTGTCTCCGAGCCCCACTTACTCCACTCCAGCCCCCGCACTCCTTCTGCGCTGATCAAGTTCGGCCACGTGCGCGTCATCGAGGCAGGCTTCTGATCTCCATGAAAATCCACAAGCATTTTCCGTCTCGCCGTTTCGCGCGCCACTTTGTGATAGTAATTGATCACAAGCTGATCGCTTCGCTGCATGAAATCTACCTTGATGCCCTTGATGCCCCACCTTTCATATTGATCGAGGGCCGGAATCAGCTGGTCGTCGAGCGTCTTCCAGATCACCCACAAAATGATTCCAACATTTTTCTCTCTGGCATACGCCGTCAGTTCCTCCATGTTGATTTCTGGAACGACTTCCAGGACGTTTCCGAGCTTGTACCAGCCTTCATCCAGGATGATGTATGGAATGCCGTATTTCGCCGCAAAGTCGATGTAGTACTTGTACGTCTGCGTATTCACTCCCGCCTTGAAATCCACGCCATATATGTTGTTGTAATTCCACCAGTCCCACGCTACTTTCCCCGGCTTGATCCACGAAGTGTCTTGCACCTGCGAAGGCTTTTCGAGCAGCCACACCAGCTGATTTGTCAGCAGATCTCCATCTTTTTCCGCGATCCCCAGGGCTCGCCAGGGAAACGTCCGCGTTCCGTTGGTGACCGCAATATACTCCGCGCTTTCAACCACTCGATAATCGCGGTCCTTTTCCAATTTCTCTTTTAACGGATAGGGCGGAAAAGTCGCAGCGAGCCCGTTTCCACCTGTGCCGCGCAGCCAGAGTCCCGGATAATCGTCCACGTCCGACTCCGCGATCGCGACCTTGACGCCACCTCCCGCATCCACAACCGCCGGCAGTGTCGAGATGAACGCGGGCGCTATCTCGCTCAGCTTTTGAGGAACATATCTTCGTTCGTTGTGCGAAAAGAAGGTGTCTTCTTGCGGGTAATACGTTACAAAGTTCCCTGGAAAACGAAGGTTCGCCTCTTCTCCGTAGATTTTCACCTGCTTCTCAGGCAGCGTCGTTTCCAGCCGGTAAGCTGCGCCCTCGTCGTACGCACGGAACACCACCGCGTACCCGCCATCCATTTCCAGTCGCAATTCGTTAAAGCTTTCACGAATTTTCGCGAACTTTTGCCGCACTACTGGCTCCACAACGCCGTTGACACTCCGCTCTTTGGAACGCAGCACTTTCGCATCCCGTCCGAGCACCTTGTGATCTACATCTAGAGACAACGTGCAGTTTTCGAGCAGCATTTGGCCTTTCAGCAGCACGTCATAGCGGATGCTCTGATTCGTGCGAATTCTTACTTCGATCCGGTTGTCAGGCGACCGCAAGTCGTAGCTTGCTTGGGCTGCAGCGCCGCCTTCGAGCCAAAGCGTGGCAAGCGCCATCAAACAGATCTTGGTGCCCGATTTTTTCATGAAACTCCTTTGCAGTCCGATAACCGTCGATTCCGGGAGTTACTCCTCCGGCGGGGCGTTCCTGCCAAAGAATCACCGCACCCGATCAGGCACCCATACCGGGCCCGATTGCCACGACGAAATAGTTTGCCGTCGTCGCGCCCACATTCTTGATTCCGTGTTCGTCGTTCGAACCAACGAATCCCACTCCGCCGGGGCCGAGCTGGTAACCCTTGCCGTTCACGGTTATTTCCACCGTTCCTTCCCGGATCAGCCACATCTCGGAATGCATGTGGTGATGCGGGGGATGCGGCGCGGCTCCGGGCGGAAGCCTCGTTTCATGCACTTCCACCGCCTCTCCCGTTGCAAGCTTCCCCTTCAGCACGTGGCGCGTCTCCGCGCCGTTGGCCGATTTTACGGGCAACTTATCGAACGGAAACATCGCCGAAGGCATCGCCTTGTCTTCTTGGGCGGACGCGCTGCAAGACAGAAATGCGGGAATCAGAACCGCGGGAAGCATCGAACACAATTCACGCCGCGAGACGGACATGATTTCTCCTTTTGCTGAATTCAACGTTTCGTTTAGTCGGCTCGAACAACTCTGGGAGAGAAGCTCCTCGACATCGGGATCAAGAATCTTTAGCATGCACCCGTTTGTCAAGAACCGATTTCACGGAAAAACTTCAGGAAGGTTTGCTGAGTGCCTCGACAATTCAGAGCTGTCGAAAGCAGGAACTGCGAAACCCTTGGAGCTGGATGTGCTCCCGGTTCTGACCCACCTTCCGAATGGAATCGTGGGTCGCTGCAAGTCACCGGGACCGCGTTTCTAGTCCTGTTCTGCATCGTCGGCATGGCTCTCTGGGGTCTTCCATTTTTTTACGACTTCATTGTTCAGCAGTTCGGCTGGACTCGCGCCCAAGTTACGTCCGGCAACGCTCTTAGCAAACTGGTCGTCGGGCCGGTCTTCGGATTTATCGCTGGATGGATGGTGGATCGCTTCGGGCCGCGCAAGCTCATGCTCGCGGGAATCTTCCTGGCCGGTGCCGCGCTAATAGGGCTCGGAAGCATCTCTTCTCTCGGAATGTTTTATTTTTTCTATATGCTCAATGCTCTGGGCTATGTCTGCGGAGGGCCGCTGCCGATTCAGGTGCTTTTGTCGAAGCGGTTCGTGAAGTCGCGGGGGAAGGCCATGGGAATCGCGTACTTGGGAATCGGCCTTGGTGGCGCCGCTGTGCCCTGGATCTCGAATGCGCTTGTGCGATATTTTGGCTGGCAAGCCGCGCTGCGTACGCTTGGACTCCTGATCATTCTAATTGCCCTTCCTTCCGCGCTTCTGACAGGTGATTCCCCCCAAGAGGAACACTCAAAGCAGCCGGCCAGCCCGGCGCCGCTAAATGGGCCTGAGACGCGGGCCAGACTCGCCCAGTCGCGAGGCGCCTTTCTCACACTTCCATTTTTTCTGCTCACCTTGGGGGGCATGTTGTCCATCGCGGCTGTCAGCGGCACCCAGCAAAATCTAAAACTGTTCTTGAGCCTGGATCTGCGCTTTACGCAGAGCCAGTCCGCGCGCATCCTGTCCCTGGTTCTCGCGTTCAGCATCGCGGGTCGTTTGCTTATGGGCTGGCTCGCCGATCGCGTTCCAAAGAGGTACGTCATGCTTCTCATCTATTTACTCGTCTCGGCCGCTATCCCGCTCCTATTTGTGGGCCACTCCCAAATTGCCTTATTCCTCTTCGCCGCGATTTTTGGCATCGCTCTTGGCGGCGACTATCTGATCGTTCCTTTAATGACTGCGGAGATTTTCGGCGTGCAGGTTCTCGGCCGACTTTTGGGAGTCATCTTGACCGCGGGCAGTGTGGCAGAAGCCGTATCTCCCTGGCTCGTCGGACGATTGCGCGACACGACGGGAAGTTATGCCACCGGATTTATCGCGCTCACTGGAATGGGTTTGCTCGCGGCGTTAGCTGTCCTCGCGCTGCCGAAGGGACGGACAGCTGCATGAGCACCAGCCCGATTCTGCGACTCGGGACCGTCAAGGATGTAACACGCTTTCAGCAGCACGTACGAGCCCTCGGCCTGACGATTCCGTGTGCCAGCGAGCCTCCCAGCGGATCCGATTCGCCGCTGCTGTGGCCACTCTCGCGAGGCGGAATCAGGATTGGCAACCGCATCGCTGTTCAGCCTATGGAGGGTTGGGACGGTACTCCGGATGGAAGACCGAGCGAATTGACGATTCAGAGATGGAAAAAATTCGGACAAAGCGGAGGAAAACTGATTTGGGGTGGCGAAGCGGTTGCGGTTTCGCAGGAGGGGCGTGCGAATCCGAATCAGTTGCTCATCGCCGAACACACGCGCGAGGGGTTGGCGGGATTGCGAAAGGTTCTCGTCGAAGAACACCTGCGCGCCGCGGGCTCGGATGACGGTCTTCTCATCGGTTTGCAGTTGACGCATTCCGGTCGTTACTGCCGTCCAAATCAACACGACAAGCCCGAGCCGCGCATCCTGTATCATCACCCGATTCTGGATCGAAAGCTGGGATTGCCGGCGGACTATCCCCTACTCACGGACGCAGAAATTGGCGCGATCATTGTGCAGTTTCATCGCGCGGCGAAACAGGCGCATGAATTGGGCTTTGATTTTGTCGATATCAAGCATTGCCATGGCTATTTGGGCCATGAGTTCCTCAGCGCTCACACGAGGGAAGGGAAGTATGGCGGGAGCTTTGAGAACCGGACGCGGTTTTTGCGCGAAGTGGTGGAAGGAATTCGCGCAACATCCCCTGAGCTTCGTGTCGGCGTGCGGCTTTCCGCTTGCGACACCGTCCCGTTTTGTCCCGACGCATCACGCTGCGTGGGTGGAAAACTGGGGCCGGGGATTCCCGAGCCTTACGATAACCTTATTCCGTACCGCTGGGGATTCGGCGTGAATCCGCTGCAGCCTACAAAGATCGATCTGACCGAGACAATCCAGTTTCTTTCCTTACTCGAGGAACTGGATATTCGCCTCGTGAATATCACCGCAGGCAGTCCTTATTACAATCCTCACATTCAGAGGCCAGCACTCTATCCGCCGTCGGATGGCTATCAGCCGCCGGAAGATCCGCTCGGTGGGGTGGCCCTTCAAATGAATGTTACGCGTCAATTGAAACAGCGGTTTCCAAACCTGCTTATTGTGGGAACCGCGTATAGCTACTTGCAGGACTTCTTGCCACCAGTGGCCCAAGCTGCGATCCGCGAGGGCTGGGTGGATTTTGTGGGCATTGGGAGAATGATTTTGACCTATCCCGAGTTGCTTTGGGATGCCGCTAATGGAAAGCAGATTGTGCACAAGAGGATTTGCAGAACCTTCAGTGACTGCACAACCGCCCCACGCAACGGTTTGCCTTCCGGGTGTTATCCGCTCGACGGTCATTACAAGCACTCCGCCATGGCGCAACGCTTGAAAATTGCGAAGGCCAAATGATGAAAATCGAAAGCATTCTTCGGCGGCAACAACCTGGGCGCAAAGTCCAGGGCATTGCCGCAGCCCTTCTGCCGTTCGAGGTTGACGGCCGGATTGCCGTTGAGGCTTTCCAGAATCATTTGGTCGCCACACATCGCGCGGGTCTGATGAACGCCGTAAACATGGACACGGGGTATGTGAATTACCTGAGCGAAGCGGAAAAGCTTGCTGTGCTGCGATGGACGCGCGAGGCGTTGAGCAATGGCGTGCCATTTGTTGGCGGCGCGCACATCGAAGGGCGAGCGGGCGACATTGTGGAACTTTACCGCAGACAAATGGATGCGATTGTCGGACTGGGCGGCATTCCCATTCTCTTCCAGACTCAGCGGTTGCATGGAAAGCCCCCGGAGGATAAAGCGGCGGCTTACCAGGCCGCTTGCCGCGGGTATGCGCACGTGTTGGCTTTCGAACTGGGGCCAATGTTCGCCCCAAATGGCGAAATTTTCGAGGATGAGACCTTCCGCCGTTTGATGGATATTCCGGAACTCAAGGGAATCAAACATTCCTCGCTGAACCGGCTTATCGAGCTGGAGCGCCTCGCCCTTCGCGATGCCCAACGCCCGGATTTTCGCATTTACACAGGGAACGACCTGGGGATCAACATGATCGAGTATGGCTCGGACTACTTGCTAGGTCTGGCCACTTTTGCGCCGGAGAAATTCGCCGAACGCGACCAGCTTTGGGAAGCAGGAGAACCTGGCTATTACCCGCTCTCCGATGCTCTGCAATACTTGGGAAATGTCGCGTTCCGCGAGCCTGTCCCGGCTTATAAACACTCCGCGGCGGTTTTTCTTCACGTTGCCGGGCGCATCCCCTCGAGTCTGACTCATCCAAAAAGCGCACAACGGCCCGGCTGGGAAGCGGAAATGCTCAGGGATTGCGCCAGAAGGCTCGGAGTATGCTGAATCGCGTTGACAGGAGAATGCATCCTCCAAATGTCGGTTGGGAGTCCGCCCCACAAAAAAAGCGAGGCTTTCAAACTGCGCGAGTAGAATTCCCAAGAGATCCTGTGTCGAGAGGTTCGACTTACTGCCTGGGCCGGGCTTCTGCAAACATCACTGCGATTTTTAGAATGAGAGGAGCGTGACTATGGGCAAACGAACAATTTTTATTGCGTTGATGGTGGTTCTTCCAGTGGGATTGTGTGCACAAGCGCCCGCCTGGCCGCCAGCGTCAGGACACGTCACGCTCGCCCTCTGGCCTCATGGAGCGCCGGGCGCGACCGCTACAACCGGCCCGGAGGGCAATACCACGACGGCCAAGGACAGACTTGTTGCAGGCAAGCCCGTCATTCGCATCGGCAATGTTTCCGACCCGACGCTGACTCTCTATCAATCGAAAGGCGAGAGCACCGGGCCCGCTCTCGTCGTATTTCCGGGGGGCGGCTATCGGATCCTCGCGATCGACCTTGAAGGAACCGAGGTCTGCGATTGGCTGAATTCCTCGGGCATCACTTGCGTGCTTCTCAAGTATCGAGTGCCTGACACAGGCCCATACCCGAAGTCGGCCGCCGCCCTTCAGGACGCACAGAGGGCTGTGGGTATCGTTCGGGCACACGCGGCGGAGTGGCGCATCGATCCGCACCGCATCGGCGTGCTCGGGTTTTCCGCGGGTGGGCACCTTGCCGCGGCGTTGAGCACCCATTTTGAAAAACGGCTGTATGATCCAATCGACGACAGTGACAAACTGAGCTGCCGCCCGGACTTTGCCGTAGTCATTTACCCCGGCTACTTGGCTCTGGCCGAGCAGAATTTCACCCCCAATCCCGATATTCATGCTACCGACACGACGCCTCCGGCTTTCATCGTCCAAGCCGAGGACGATCCCGTGCACGTCGAGAACGCCGTCACCTACTTTATGGCTTTGAAGAATGCGAAAGTGCCGGCCGAACTGCATATCTACGCCGAAGGCGGCCATGGTTACGGACTGCGGCCCACTGCGTTGCCGGTCACGAGTTGGCCGCACGCCGCCGAAATCTGGCTGCGCACGATACACGTGTTGCCGGCGTCCAATTGATGCCAGGGGCCACCTGACTGCCGGTCCGCGAGAGCGAAGGCGATTTCGCCGCTCTCAAAATCGGATAAATGGTCCGAACGCGACGCGCAAATTATTGTGCGCCCCGTGATTGAAGTACATCTCGTCTCCTACGTCCAGCCGCAGTCCGACTGGTCCGATGTGTCCTTCCAGGCCGCCTCCGGGATAAAACACCGGATTCATGTTTCGCGAGCGCAAATCCTGAATGGAACTTATGAATGTTCCGACGGTTGCGGGAGCCCCGCTCAAGTTGTAATTTACGAATCCGCCCTTTGCGAAGACAAATGGCTGAATGCGCCCGTGCCCGAGATCAAGTTTTGGCCCGAATTCCCCGTGAAGAACGCGCAAGTCGGATCTTTGAATGGTGACGGTGCCCGTGCCGGTTTGCGTAAATCCTTCCGTGAACACTTGGTTGAAGTCGTAAGCGACTTCGCCTTCAAGTTTCACTCGGCGATAGACCGGAAATGCCAGGCGTGCTCCGAGGCCGGCCGAATTCGTATCCGTTTGTGACGTCCGGAAATAATCCGCATACACTCCGGCTTGGACATGCTCGGTCTCTTGCGCTCGCGCCCTGCTCGCGCAAAGAGTTGCGAAGAACAACGCCAGGCCGAAACTGACGGCGATTCGTCTCATTTTATTCTCCTGAACACAAGGATCGCTTTTTCAACAAAGGAGCCGGGCTGGCTAGAGCTATGGGACTGGGTGAGAAACTGCTTCCTCTGATGGATGCTCTTTTCAGCCTCATGGTTGCACCGGCCACATGGCTGGAGGGAGTCCTGACTTGTCCCCCGGAGCAATAGTGCCCTTCGATTGCTTCAGGACTACGGGCCGCTCGCCGGCCGAAGGTGATGGCGGCTGACTGATCGGCTGGATCCGTCCTACGCTATGCGCGAGGCGCGATAGATGCTTTCTACTAGTGCGATGCTGCGCCGCCCCTCGCGCCCGTCGCACAGCGGCGCGCGATTTTGTCGGATGGCCTCCAGAAAATCTGTTAGCAGCGCCTGGTGGCCCCGAAAATCGCTGACAGCGGCGCTTGTGGCGCTTTGGTTTTCGTCAGTTGGTGATTCGATGAGACGGGCGGTGAGGTCCGCCGCGCTTCGGAGTTTCGCGGAGATGATGCGGTCGTGCTCGAGGATTACCGTGCCTTCAGTGCCCGTGATTTCAACTCGCCGCGGATAGCCCGGAAAGGCCGCGGTCGTCGCGTGGAAAATGCCGAGAGCGCCGCTGGCGAATTCGAGCGTGGCGACGGCGGTGTCTTCCGCCTCGATCTTGTGAAGTAGCTTGGCCGTGCGCGCTTGCACGCGCACGACGTCGCCGAGCAGCCAGAGAAGCAAATCAATGGTGTGGATGCCCTGATTGATGAGCGCGCCGCCGCCATCCAGTGCGAGTGTGCCTCGCCAGCGGGAATTGGCGTAATACTCCGGCGGGCGGTACCACTTGACGCGGGCATCCACGAACAAAATTCTTCCCAGCAAACCTTGATCGAGCCAGCCTTTGAGTTGGTGGATATGCGGCTTTGTACGGTCCTGAAACAGAACCCCGAGTTTCACTCCAGATTTTTCGGTTGCTGCGATGAGCGCGTCGGCGCGCTCCACGGCGATATCGATCGGCTTTTCGGTGAGCACATGCAAGCCCCGGCGAGCGGCCGCGATGCCCTGCTCGGCGTGAAGCCCAGAGGGGCTCCCAATGATGACGAGATCCATGGGGCGGTGACTTAGGAAGGCGTCGAAGTTGTTATACGGTGTACCGCCATGTTCGCAACATAGGCCGGCGATTTTTTCAAAGTTCGTTCCGAAGATCGCGGAAATTCCTACGTCGGCAATCGCGCGGCAAGCCCTGGCGTGCGTTTCCGAGATGTTGCCGCCGCCGATTAGGCCGATGTGGATGCTCATGCCGTCGAGTCTATCAGTGATACGCCGCGACGAACTCTTTGTAGGCGGATTCCGTTGCCTCTGGCGTAAGAATTGCGGAAGAGATCAGAATGCGATAGCGGAAGGTCGCGCTGGCGTGCGGAGCCAGAGCGAAATTAAGCTCTTCCTTGCCATTGCTGAAGGCTTTTTGCCCCAACGGATTCGCTGCGAAGAGCCCATAGCCTCGCGCGTGCCAATACGTGGGAAAGCCCGGGTTTCCCGGGTGATCCAGAATCGTAATGGTGACCGCCTCGTCGCCGATCATTCCGCTGAGATTGCACCAGCGGCCGCGAGTGCCCCAGGCCGCATCTCCCTTTTTGCCTTCACTGGTCAAATAAGTGCCGTTGACGCCGGTGTTGTCCAGCTTGGCGACCGTGGTCGCGTGGCCGCTGGCATCGCTGAAGACCTCCGGCTTGTCGGACGGAATTTCAAGCGCTCGAATGACCCGTAGGCCGAGCATCCCGTCCTTTGCGTCCGGGAAAGAAACTTTCTCATCGAGCGCGCGGAGGGTAGTGATGCGGTCCACGCTTCGAAAGCTCGGCCCGCCGCGAAACACGAAATGGGTGCGCTCGTTGAGCAATACTTTTTTCTCAAAGGTGACCCAATCAGCTTCCACGTCTAGCTCGCCCTCCTGCGAACCGCTCTTTGCCGCCACAATGGCCCGCTGGACGATGGTGCCCATTTTCGGAGCTCTTTCCGCCGGGATCGCGTCGGAATTGTTCCAAAAATCCAGTCCGTTTACGTTTTCGTAGTTGAACCATAGTCCGGCGTGATGTGGATGATCGATGCGTTCGCCGGGCCGCTGCTCAAGAGGATACCCGCGTGTGATGACGGTACCTCTTGCCGTGCGCAGCGGATATAGAACTGGCTTCTTTAGAGTTGTTGGCCAGATGTACGAAGTAAACGGCTTTCCATCGATGGACACGTCCACGCGGCGGGCTTGTTCGTTTACGACGAGGGAGACTCGATCGGACGAAGCGGAGACCAGTGATGTCAGAAACACAGCCGCGAAGACAAGGATAAGCGATGCACCGGCAATCAAAATGCGCATGGTTTGCTACAACCTCCCGCGATGAACTGCCGCCAAATGATAAGCCAAGACCGCCGAATTCGTGTGTTGAGACTTATTAAAGGAATCGTTTATCAGTCTTGAGTTGACTCTCATGAGTCCCGGCCCTAAAAACCTTGGCGGGGAAGATTTCTAAACCGGAAAACGAGCCTTGCCAAGGGACGGCGGGAAAGAACGTCCTCTCCTCAGATTGTTTGTACGCCAGGCGCCCGTGCGTTCGCCGGAAATTTCGGGATGAGGGAAATGTAGATGAAGGTTGCCAGGATTCTGAAGTTTTTCGCCGGCGTCGTCTTGCTCGCACTTATTTCCGGGGAGTCGAGCCCTGGCGGAAAGGCCGCTGAAACTTTGGATTCAAAAGCCCTTCGGATTGAATTAAACCCAAGCCCGTTTTCCTATCGCGTGATCGAAAAGTCGAGCGGCGAAGTCTTAGTCTCGGAAACCGGAGGAATCACGATCACTTCGAACGGCTACACTGTGCGAGCCGCCTCCGACGTCACGAAAGCCAACGAATCAATGCGCGCCATTCTGCACCTCGAGGGAACGTCCCAGCCGGCGCAGTTGAACTTCCACTTCCTCAATCCCGAAGTCTTGCAGGTCGAGTTCACATTCCAAAACGGCGTTCCTGCCGAATTCAAGGAGGAATTCACCGATCAGGGCGAACACTATTACGGTGTCTGGGAGATGCCTTTCGGCGGAAATATTGACGATCGCGGAGCCGACCGCGACTTCATGGGCATTCGCCACCAGCCTGACGTGAACTATTCGAGCGCCCGGGCGCCTTTCTATGTCACGTCTAAAAAATACGGCGTGTACGTCGAGACAACCGCGAAAGGGCACTACACGATTGCGCAGTCTGGAAAGACGGGTTTCTCGTTTTTCGACACTCAACTGAAGTACGACATCATATACGGTCCGTCCTACGCGGAGGTCTTCAATCGTTATAACTCGATCGCCGGTCCTCCGATTATGCCGCCCGCCTGGGCCTTCGGTAGCATCTGGTGGCGCGACGATCATCACGCCGATTTGCGGCGCGTGACCAATGCCCAGGAGAAAGTGATTGAAGATGCGGACACGTTGCGCGCCTTGAAAATTCCGGCCGGATCGATCTGGTTGGACCGGCCTTACGGAACGGGCGAAATGGGCTGGGGAAACACGGATTTTGATGATTCGTTTCCCAATCCGCAAAAAATGATCCGTGACCTGCACGACCGCGGAATGAATCTGCTCATCTGGATTGCCAATCGCGCCTGGAACCAGCTTCAGGTGGAAGGATCGGCGCGCCAATATTTGTTTTTCGGGCGTGGCTCCGCCGCCGATATGCGGATCCCTGGTGCATACGATTGGTTCAAGGACAAGTTGAACGCGTACGTGCGCCTCGGCGTAAAAGGCTACAAGATTGATCGCGGCGAAGAAGACGAACTCCCTCTCGCCGAGGAGAACTTGAACGCGATGCTCTTCCCCAAAATGGCCGCGGAAGGGTTGCGCGACCTGAACGGCGACGATTTTTTCATGTTTACGCGCAACGTGAATGACACCGCGAGGAGATACACGGCCGTATGGAACGGCGACACACGCAGCACGTTTGCCGGACTCGAAGTTTCCATCAAGACCGCGCTGCGCAGCGGAGTCATTAATTTTCCGATGTGGGGGTCCGACACCGGTGGGTATATTAGGGTCCCCGAAAAAGAGTTGTTTGCTCGTTGGCTCGAATTCAGCGCGTTCTGCCCCATGATGGAAGTTCTTATTGGCCCGAAGCGAACGATTTGGGATGACTATGACGAGGAGCTGGTCGGAATTGCGAAGACTTACGCCGTTGAACACCACGATTTTATTCCGTACATTCGCTCCTCTCTTTACCACGCGACGCGGACGGGGATGCCTGTCATGCGGGCGTTGATTTTTACTTATCCGGGCGATGCCAATCTCAATGACAAATGGGACGAGTATTTGTACGGCGACAATCTTTTGGTCGCTCCCGTAACCGTGGAGGGCGCCAGAAGCCGAAGTGTCTATCTGCCGGAAGGACGATGGATGAATTACAACGACAAACACACACTTTACGCCGGCAAATCGACTATCACTGCCGCGACTCCACTCGCGGCAATCCCTCTCTTTGTGAAAGAGGGAGCCATCATTCCCCGCGGCGAGATAGTGAAGCTAAATAACAACTGGGAAGCGAATTGGAGCCCGAAGTTGCGAATCGAGATCTTCCCGTCACAGAAATCGTCCAGCGAGTTTAGTTATTTCACCGGCGAGGGGGTTCAAGAAATTACTGTAACTCCGCAAACGGACGGCCGGACAATCCAGTTTGGCGAACTCGGCGCCGCGGGCAGTCTTGAGGTCTACTGCAAAAAGCCGAGGGAAGTTACGAGCAACGGAGCCAGGCTGAGTGAAGGCAGTGAGTATCAGTATGACTCAAGCAAACAGAAGCTGACGGTGCCATTTAAGGGAGCTACCAAGCTCTCGTTAAAGGGAGCAGCAAGTTTGTTCAATCCCTGACTCCTCTTGCCGCATGTGGAGTAAAGAGGGAGACCCGCGCGGAATTGAGCAAGCCTCCTTGTCCTTCGTCTTGACGCGAGCTCAGCCCTTTTCGGCCGGGGCGCTGCCTTCTACCAGAGTGGCGCGCAGGAAGCTCGCGATCGATTCCGTCAATCTCCGTGGGCAATCAGTCTGTGCAGTGGCTAGCGCCAAAGTTCTCGTCAAGCGATGCCCTGCGACGCGGAACTTCTGAAAAAAGTGGGAACGCCCACGGAGTGCATGTTCGGGAAGTATGGAATATCCGAAACCGGATTCCACCAGGCGTTTGACTGCTTCTGTGTCATCAGCCTCCATCAACACGCGCGGTGTGACGCCGATCTCCTCGAAGAAATGGTCGATCACCAGCCGCACATTGCTTCGCTTTGGATACAGGAGAAATGGAACGTTGGCGAGTTCCGATGCCCGCAACGACCCGATGTGGCCGCTCCCTATTTTGTTTGCCGAAGGGCGCACGACGAGCAGTTCTTCGTCAAAGAGGGGAATGAGGCGGAGGTTTGCCTCTGAAACGGGAAGCGAAATGAGCGCCAGGTCAAAGCGGCGATCGAGCAGGCCGGCGACCATTTCCTCCGTTACTCCGACTGTCACCCGAATCTGCGCTTTGGGATACCGCTTTCGAAGCTGCCGCAGTGGACCACCCAGCTGGTAAATCAGCGTAGTAACCCCGGTCGCGAAATGAAAGGGATTCACGTCGCTGGCCAGGTCGTTTTCAAACAGTTGCTGGATTTGGCCCATCTTTCTCACGACTTCCTTGGCGTGCTCGGCAAGGCGCAATGCCGCCGGGGTAGGTATTAGCCGCTTACCGCGGCGCACGAATAATTCCGTACGAAGTTCATCGGCGAGGTTGTGGAGCTGGAGACTTACTGCGCCGGGCGACAAATGAATCTTCTCCGCCGCGCGGGTCATGCTCGGAGAGTCCATGACCGCGAGGAAGAGCTCCAGTTGATGAATGTCCATTTGCCAGCTCCGATTGCCGTCCGTCGCGGAACGAAGCGTGCTCGCCTCGGCAACTTCCGCTCTATTTCTGCCACCTGAGGAGTGCTACGCATTCTACACTGCGAACAACGCCTCGTGCCAAGTCCCGTCCGTTCTTAACCCGAACTCTGCTGCCGCGACGTCCGCGACCCGTTGTTTCAGTCTCCCTGAAGGCGATTTTCAGTTTTTAAGGTTTGACTCTCGACCCGCGAGTTCTTAAAGTGCTCCGGGAACCAGACGAGTTCGTGTGTCTCGCCGCCCGATTCGTGCCGGATGGTCCTCAACAAGGAGCGCCATGACATCTCAAACGCAGCTGGCCGCAGCGAAAATGATTTTCCGCAAGACCAACAAGCAGTCCGGCCGGCATATTTCCGTTACTCCCGCCAATAGCTCCATGCGTCACCTCGCTTACGGCCGCATTCTCCTGAATTCCTCCAAATCCACCGAGTCATTTTCTACCGGGAATCGGGAGATCGGACTTATTTGCCTCTCCGGCCAGGCAACGGTGACCGTGGATCAACAGAACATTGAGATCGGACAGTACGATGCGATCTACATTCCGCGCGATTCTTCCTTGACCGTTACGACGAACACGAATGTGGATCTTGCGGAATTCTCCGCGGACGTCGACCATCTCTACCCGCTGCAGGTTGTTCGGTTTGCTCAGCTTGCCAATGATCCCGGATTGAAGTTCAGCACTGGCGGACCCGGCTACACCCGCCACCTGAACATGCTCCTTGCCAAGAACATTGAAGCCGGTCGGCTTGTCGTCGGCTTTACGCAAGCCGATCCCGGTAATTGGACAAGCTGGCCTCCACATGAACACGGCGCGATGCTTGAGGAGATGTACGTCTATTTCAACATGCCCGATCCTGCCTACGGCATCCAACTCGTCTACAACAATACCGACTATCCGGAACTGGTTACCGTGGTGCGTGATGGCGACGCCGTGCTCATGCCCAGCGGCTATCACCCGAACGTCTCTGTTCCCGGACATCGCATTTGTTTCCTTTGGGCCATGGCGGCTCACCGTGAGGTTGCCGACCGCCAGTTCGGTGTCGTGAATGTGCAGCCTGGGTTCAATCAAGGCGCCACCGGGCTGGAAGCGGGTCGCAAAAACTAGGAGCTTTGCTCTCTCAGAATGGACCCTATGCCCGTCAATTCCCCTTCCGGCGTTTCCGGCTCGCCCCCGGGCGCCGAAGCTGCAGGCGACACTCCGTCGCAACGCTCCCCTCGCATCGGCTATTTCCGCTGGATAATCTGCGCGCTGCTGCTTTTTGGAACCACCAAGAACTACATGGACCGTCAGGTCCTGGGGATTCTCAAGGACACCCTCCAGCACGATTTCCACTGGAACGAAATCGATTACGGGAATCTCGTGTCCGCGTTCCAGATCGCCTACGCAGTCGGCATGTTGCTCGTGGGCAGGCTGATTGACAAGCTCGGCACCCGCTTGGGCTACGCCCTCGCCATGATTTTCTGGAGCCTCGCTTCCATGGGCACCGCACTGGCAAACTCGCTCAGCGGTTTCATGCTCTCGCGCTATGCCTTGGGGTTCGGCGAATCCGCCGTTTTTCCCGCCAGCATCAAAGCCGTGGCGGAATGGTTCCCCAAAAAAGAACGAGCGCTGGCCACGGGAATTTTTAATGCCGGGACAAACGTCGGCGCCATAATCACCCCGCTGATCGTGCCCTGGATGGTAGTCCATTGGGGCTGGAGGTCCGCGTTCATCGGAATCGGCGCTCTCGGCTTCGTGTGGCTCGCCTTTTGGCTTCTGATCTATCGGAAGCCCGGCGAGCATCCGAGAGTCTCCAGGTCTGAACTGGATTACATCTCCAGTGGTTTGACGGAACCTACGGGAAAGATCGGATGGGCTACGTTGATTCCGATGCGGCAGACCTGGGCATTCGTCTTGGGGAAGTTTCTAACCGATCCCGTCTGGTGGTTCTACCTCTTCTGGGTGCCCGGTTTTCTGCAGAGCAAACATGGGCTAGCCCTGACGGGGCTTGGAGTTCCGGTCATGGTGATTTATGTGATTTCCGATGTAGGAAGCGTTGCCGGCGGCTGGCTCTCCTCCTCTCTTATCAAGCGCGGCCGCAGCGTCAACGCGGCCCGCAAGATCGCCATGCTGATCTGCGCCATCGGTGTGATACCTGTTGTTTTTGCCTACCGCGTGGAGAGCACCTGGTCCGCCGTTTTTCTGATCGGGCTCGCAGCCGCATGCCATCAGGGCTTTTCCGCCAACTTGTTTACCCTGACCTCCGACATGTTTCCGGCACGTGCCGTGGGCTCCGTTGTGGGCATTGGAGGCATGGCGGGCGCCATCGGCGGATTTTTTATCGCCACCGTCGTCGGTCATGTCCTTCAATGGACCGGGAGCTACATGATTCCTTTTGTGATCGCCGGCGCCGCTTACTTGCTGGCGCTCGCTGTTATTCATGCGCTGGCTCCCAGGCTGGATCCCGCGAGGATCGACACGGCAGCTGAGGCGTAAGTCCGGGAATCGGGAAGACGCGATCGAAAACGAAACTTATCGATGAAACTAAAGTGTGAGGTAAACACATGAGTTTGATGATCAAGCCCAAAAAGGATTGTCGCTGGGATATTGTCAGCCTGGGCGAAATCATGCTCCGCTTCGATCCCGGCGATCGGCGCATCGCCACCGCGCGCGCCTTCGACGTGTGCGAAGGCGGCGGCGAATACAACGTCGCTCGCGGCTTGAAGCGTTGTTTTGGCTTGGATGCCGCCGTTGTTACCGCGTTTGCCGACGATCCCGTCGGCCGGCTGCTTCAGGATCTCATCTATCAGGGCGGCGTGGACCAATCGCTCATCCGCTGGGTGGAACATGACGGTGTGGGACACGCGGCGCGCAACGGCCTCAATTTCACGGAGCGCGGCTTCGGCGTCCGTGCGGCGCTCGGAAGCTATGATCGCGGGCACACCGCGGTTTCGCAATTGAAACCTGGCGAAATCGCCTGGGATGAAATTTTCGGCAAGCATGGCGCTCGCTGGTTTCACACCGGCGGAATTTTCTGCGCCCTATCGGCCACAACTCCCGAAGTCGCTCTCGAGGCGATGCAATCCGCAAAACGCCACGGCACGACCGTTTCCTATGACTTGAATTACCGCGCATCTCTTTGGAAATCGCACGGTGGAAAGAAAGCCGCGCAGGAAGTAAACCGCCGGATCGCCCCGCACGTCGATGTCATGCTCGGCAATGAGGAGGATTTTTCTGCCGCGCTCGGCTTCGAAGTCCCCGGCATGGACGAACACCATTCGACATTTGAAGTGGAAGGCTTCCAGCAGATGATCGCCAAAGTCATGAAGGAATATCCGTTTCAAGTAGTCGCCACGACGCTGCGAAAAGCGAAAACCGCCACGCAAAATGATTGGGGCGCGATCTGTTATTGCGATGGGAAGCTCTACCACGCGAAGAACCGCGAGAATCTCGAAATTTTTGACCGTGTTGGCGGCGGCGACTCGTTTGCTTCCGGCCTGATCTATGGATTCCTGGCAGGACAGGATCCCCAGTGGTCTGTCGAGTGCGGCGCTGCTCATGGCGCGCTTGCCATGACAACGCCCGGCGACACTTCCATGGCCACTCTGCAGGAAGTCTTGCAGGTGATGAAAGGAGTCGGAGCCCGCATCGCCCGCTGAACGAGCGTTCCAAATGGTGATCCCCGATGGACAAACAAAAAGTTCGTGATCGTATCTTGGAAATTGGAGTCGTCCCCGTCGTTCGAGCGTCTTCGGCCGCCGAGGCCTGCCTCGCTGCCGATGCCGTGTGTCAGGGTGGCATCCCCATCGTGGAAATTACGATGACCGTGCCCGGCGCCCTCGAGGTAATTCGAGAACTGGTTAGGAAATGCGGCGCGGATGTTCTCGTCGGAGCCGGCACAGTCTTGAATGCGCAGATGGCGCAGGATTGCCTTGATGCAGGCGCGCAATTTCTCGTCAGTCCCGGTCTCAACAGTCCCACCGTCGATCTCGCGGTCCGGGTGAAGAAGCTCATCATGGCCGGCGCTTTGACTCCCACGGAAGTCATGGCCGCCTGGGAAGCCGGCGCGGACTTCGTCAAGGTATTTCCGTGCGGTCAAGTGGGTGGCGCGAAATACATCAAGGCTTTGAAGGGACCATTTCCACAAATTCCTTTTGTGCCCACAGGTGGCGTTAATCTCAACACCGCCGCCGAGTTCATCGAAGCTGGTTCCGTGGCCTTGGGCATCGGCGGAGAATTAGTCCAAGCCGAGGCCCTGAAATCCAAGAAGCCTGAAATCATCGTGGAGAACGCTAGAAAATTTCTGGAGATTGTGAAGCAAACTCGCCTGCGTTTGGCCGCCGCCAAGAGCGGCCCCTGATCCAGCAACCCTCGCAAAACTCTGCAGTGTTGCGCGCTGCTACTCGCCATCCATGACGGCAGAAAGCAGTGGAATTCGCATTCTCAAACTTGACCCGGTCTGCACGAATCACCAGTCACGAGTCTCAAGTAACCAGTCACCGCGTACTTTCATTCCTTGTAATCTGCGATTCAAGTTTATTGATTGACCCCACTCGCGAGGAACCCGCCATCCACCGCCAAAACATGCCCGGTTACGAAACTCGCCGCATCGGAAGCGAGAAAAACCGCGGCGCCCGCCAGTTCATCGAGCTTGCCGAACCTTTTCATCGGCGTCCGTAGGAGAAACTCCCGTCCCCGCTCGGTTCCATCCAGTAGCGTTGCATTCAGGTCCGTCCGGAAAACGCCGGGCGCAATCGCGTTCACGCATACCCCTGACGCTGCCCACTCGATGGCCAGCGACTTCGTCAGTGATGCAACGGCTGCTTTGCTCGCGCTGTAGGCGGCCACTTCGTAGAGAGCCACGAAGGAAGAGAGTGAGGCGATGTTGATGATGCGGCCGTAACGCTTCTCGATCATGTGCCTGCCAAAAATGCGGCAGGCGCGCAGCGTCCCAGTGAGATTTGTTTCCAGGATCGCGTTCCATTCGGCTTCCGGAAAATCCAGCGTCGGCATTCGTTTCGTGCGCCCGGCGCTATTTACGAGGACTTCCACGCTTCCGAATTCCGCGCGGACGGATTGCAGCAGCCGCTCGATGCTGGCGTTGTCCGTGACGTCGCAGGTTTGCGCCAGCGTCCGTCGTCCGAGTGCCGCTACCTCGGCAGCAGCGGCTCGAACCTGTTCCTCGCGGCGTCCGGTGGGCACGACGTTTGCCCCGGCTTGCGCCAGGCCGCGAACGACTGCAAGCCCGATGCCGCTTGTACCTCCGATCACTACAGCTGTCTTCCCGCTTAAATCTAGAAGCGGATAGCCCATGAAGCGCTCCCCTGAACGGCAGTTGCGTAAGGACCTGATTGATTTGCAGCGTGTAATTGTAAAGGCAGAGGCGGACTTCAAACATCGAAAAATTCTAAAGGGAATGTTTACCGGCCCTGATGCGATGCGCCGCAAACAAAATTGCGGGCTGCTCCCGCGGGTAGCCCCTCTCCGGGCGCGTGGCTTCGCTCGGTGCTTCGTGGACAAAAATATCCTGATGCCGGAAGAAGCTGCTGTTCTGGCGGCTGGGTCGTAATCCACGTTCAATAACGCTTCGGATCTTTAGGGGTCTTCGGGAATCCTCTCCTTGAGAATCGTAATATATCGTGGCACGATATATCATTCTGGGCAGCGCCCCTGCGGCATATCGCATCACGATATATTGAACCTGTCCGCGCACCCCGCGGCTGGGCGGGCCTTCAAGGGCCTGGGGGGTGCGCCGGGGCGGTACTCGGAGTTTCTCTCCGCCCGGTACCGCCCTGCGGTTCCTCGAAAAGATGTTCTTACCCCATGATGGAAACACTGTTCAACAAGGAGCATTTCTAAGATGCAAAAGAAATCTTGCAGTCCAGTCCTACTTATGTTCTGCGCCGCCTTCCTTTTCTGCGTGGCGCCTTCGTTCGCGCAGTCTTCTTCGGAAACAGGAAAGTTGAAGATTCACGTCGATCCCAAGCAAGGCTATGTCCTTGTTGACGGCAAAGCCGTCCGCGATGGCAGCCAGACTATTGACCTTCCTTCCGGCGATCACCAGGTCGGCGTCTACAACTATGGCTACCTCCTCAAAATGCAGAACGTCCACGTCCCCGCTGGCGAGACGACCCACCTCACCGTCAGCCTTCAATCTACCGGAGACGTCGTTTCCGGTCCTTTTGCTGACATCGAATTCAAAGGCAGTCCCCGAGCCGCTGAAGGCAGGATTCAACCCCTGCCTTCACCTTGCTTCTCTTTTGCTTCGACGGCGAGTAAAACCTCTTAGTCCCTCCGCGCGATCGCATCCCGCGTCATGCCTTTTGTCTGGCTCAGGCGATCGGCGCTCCTTCCAAAAAAGACCTTCCAGGCATTTCCGAGCGGGCCCAAAACTGGTACCTTGCCTCCTGCACTTTGGCGCAAGCAAACTGCCTTACATCGTGCGATTGCAGAGTCGGGTCCAGTCGCTGCTGTAAGGGCAACTTCAGGAGCGAGGTCCATGAATCATATAGCCGCAGTGATCGGTGTGGGCTTTGTCGGCAGGGCGCATGTGGATGCTCTGCGCAGGCTGGGAATCCCCATCCGCGGAATTCTTGGCAGCACGAAGGAGCGCGGCGCGGAGTCCAGTCAATCATTGGGAGTGGAGAGAGCTTACGGCTCGCTCGATGAACTGGCCGCCGATACTTCCGTAACCGCCGTTCATATTTGCACGCCCAATTATGTTCATTTCGAACAAGCCAGCCGTTTGCTCCGCGCCGGGAAGCATGTGCTTTGTGAGAAGCCTCTGGCCATGGATTCGCGCGAATCCGCCATGCTCGTACAAATTGCCCGCGAATCGAAGCGCGTTGGCGGCGTGGCCTACAATCTGCGGTACTACCCGCTCTGCCAGGAAGCCCGCTCGCTCATCCAGAAGGGCGAAATCGGCCAGCCGCACACCGCTCACGGCAGTTTCTTGCAGGACTGGCTTTTGTTTGCCACGGATTGGAACTGGCGTCTCGAGGAGAATCTCGGCGGCGAATTGCGCGCGGTCTCCGACATCGGCACCCATGCGATGGACCTGCTCATGTGGCTCACCGGCAAAAAAATCACGGAAGTCTGCGCCGACCTTGGCACGGTAATTCCCGTGCGCCGCAAACCGCGGGGCCGTGTCGAAACCTTTAAAAAAGCCGATGCCTCCGCATTCGACGAAATGCCCATGTCCACCGACGATTACGCCTCCATGCTTCTTCATTTTCAGGACGGCATGCGCGGCGTCGTCACCGTCTCCCAGGTCAGCGCCGGTCACAAAGCTAAACTCGGCTTCGGAATCGATGGCTCCACGGGCTCGCTGTGGTGGAATGCCGAAAATCCCAACGAAATGTGGATTGGCCGCCGCGAAACTGCCAACGGCTCATTGATCAAGGATCCTTCCTTGATGTCGGCCGAGGTGCGTTCCTACGCCGTCTATCCCGGAGGCCACACCGAGGGCTATGGCGACACTTTCATGCAGCTTTTCCGCGATTTCTATGAGTACATTGCCAAAAACGATTTGAGCGCTCCAAGAAAATTCCCTACCTTTAAAACCGGCAACGACGAAATGCTTCTCTGCGACGCCATCCTCAAAAGCTCGCAAACGAAATCCTGGCAAGAGGTGCAGTGGGACTAATCGAAATTAGAAAAGTCGTGCGCCAGGTACGCCCAGAGAAAGCATTTCGACAAAAGGAAATGTAGACGCGCGCTTTAGCGCCTCCCCTCCTCGGCCTCATTTCCGCGGCGCGTAGCGATAGCTCAAGCTCGCTGGCATTTTGTCGGATCGTTGCCGCGTGTTGTATTCCAGTTGGTAGCCTAGATGCTGCGCATCATCTGGATATTCCTTGCCTTGTGGATAGGGGTAGGGAAGTAGACCGTGTCTCGGCAACGGCTCGACGCTGAAAGCGTGCGCCGCGTAGAAATCTAGATCTTTCTCGAAACCGTTGGCATAAAAGAAATAGTCTCTTACCCACCCGTCCGGAACCGCCGGCAGCTTGCGCGGGTCGAACTCCAGCTTGACGCCTTCACCCGAACCGAAAATAACAAACCGGTCGTCGATGGCGCTCAGCAGATCCAGCACGTCTCCGTACCGCGTGTAGTTTCCTTCGGCTCGTGCGTACGGCCCGGTCATGCTCCGTCTGGAGTATGAGTACACGGTATCGCTCGCGGGTGTGAGCCGAATCTCACGGGGGTATCCCAAAAACTCCAGCGCGGCATTGGCGAGCGGGACATCCGTCGTGCGAACTTCCCGCTCGTCCGGAGTCTGGTCGATTCGTATCGCGTCCCAATAGATTTTCAGGTTGGATACGATGCGTATGCGTTGAGTTCCCGGCGGAATTTTGCCCGTCAGTTCCGTGACCATGGTGCGTTCAAGGCCCGCGGGAAAGCCCATGTCATCGACTACTCGAACCCAATGGTTATTCGCGTCCAGCGCCTCCACGTACGGTGCAATCACCTTGACGCCCGCTTGATCCGCCGCATACATCGATGTTGCCGTGAAATAATCTGTGTATCCATCCATGATAAGGCGCAGCGGTTTCGAAACGTCCCATGGGCCGAGGTCGAGCTCCACAAAATGCAGTTTCGCGAAGCCGGTAAACGGCAAACTCTCGAAATCTGTCACGTACTTTCGGTCCCGCTTCGAAATGAGCGCCAGCACATCCTTGCCGTGATCATCCCATGCGCCGACGGGCGGATGTGCGTCGCGGCTTTCGATCACACGAAATTCAGGAAATGGCGGAGCGGAGACAAAACGTTCGTTCGGATAAACTTCGAAGTTGCCGGGATGGTCGACGGCGACGAGACGTAGCTGGTCCAGGTAGACAGTTTCCTCCATCGGTTCCAGAAAGCGGAAACTCAACATCCCCTTGAGTGGCCGCACACTCGCGCCATCGACCTTCAAGTACTCGTCCGGATCGGGAACATCTCTTTCCGCCACACCATTCTGGCCGGCCCCGACCCAGTGGCCGACCACACCGGGGCCGATCATATCGGCAATGAACTCGTATTCTTTCCCATTCCACGCAAACAGAATAGGGCAGGAGCTTCCGCGCCGGTCAATCTCGGCGATCGATTGCGTTTTCCTGGCGGTTAGATTTATTTCATCCTGAGGAACGCCCGTGGGCCACAGCAGACGAACCACTTCGGCGCCCTTTTCCTCTCCGAGCCCGGCATGAACCGTGCCCGCGTTTTGCCCCAGATATCCGGAGGCGCCTTGTACCTCCCACTTTTGATATAGCGCCCCTGCGTACACTTCTACTCTTGTCCCAATAGCGCTCTTGTTGTCCGCGAGTGCTTTGAAGTCTATGTTCAACCAGTTATGCCGATTGCCGCCTTCATTGCGAAGGAAGATGGGCGGCCCGCCCAACTGCGTCACCACGAGGTCGGAGCCGCCGTTGCCGTCCAAATCCGCGACCGCGATTGCGCGTGGCTGCGAAAGTATCACGGCGTCGAGATGCGTTTCTTTCGTGACGTCGGTCCAGCCTTTCGCCCCCAGATTGCGGAGCAGACGAATTTGTCCGCCGTCTTTCGTTTCGCCGACGGCGACGAGATCGAGCCAGCCGTCATTGTCGAAGTCGATCGCGGAGATGCCCCAGCCGCGCTGCCAGCCGAAATCGGGAAGCGCGACGCGCTCAAGATGCTTGCCGTCAACGTTCCGCCATAAACTGATGCCCGGCGCGCCCGCGTGCGTGAACGCGAGGTCCATCCACCCATCTTTATCGAAATCGAACGCGACAACCCCGAGCGCGGGAGGAAGATTCTCCTTTTTGAAATCGATTGCAGGAAGTGGCGTGAACTTTCCTTCCCGAGGATTCAGGTAAATTGACGCGCCCTCACTGCCTCCCGCAATCACGAAGTCGATGGCGCGATCTTTGTTGAAATCCGTCGTCACGACTCCCGCACCTGTGCCCTCGATGCCTAGAGCAGTCTCGGTGCTCACGTCGGTAAACGTGCTATTGCCGTTGTTTCGCCACAGTGCGTTGTGGGAAGCGTTCGTGTCCCGTACCACCAGAGAGAAATCCATTTGATGGATGATGTACAGATCGAGATCTCCGTCGTGGTCGTAATCGACGAACGTGAGGCCAACGCAGCCCGGTTCGCGCCGGATGCCTACTTTTTCCGTCACATCAGCGAATTTTCCAGCGCCATCGTTGTGATACAGACGTACGCCATCGGCGAAACAGACCGCCAGGTCGGTATGGCCGTCATTATCGAAATCGCCCGCGGCGCATCCCAATCCACTGCCGGTCACTTCAAGTCCTGTCTCCTTGGTGACATCCGCAAATTTTCCGTTGCCGAGATTATGAAGCAAGCGGCTGGTTCCATCGTTCGAAGCGCTGACTAGAAAGAGATCCGGTCTGCCGTCGCCGTCATAGTCGAAGAAACATGCGCCGGTACTTGGCCCGATTTGCTCG
>DATGED010000027.1:0-207314 GCA_035310525.1 Candidatus Acidiferrum sp.
TGGTGTTTGCTGAAGCGCGTGCGGTAAGGCGGCAAAACCTGCGTGGCCACTTGCAGCGCCACGTGAGCAATGGGCAGGAGACCAATCTCGGCCATCGTCCCTCCTGCCCCATCAGAAAACACCTACCGCCCCTCCTTGTCGGCCCCTCGAAGCACAATCTGTGCCGAGGATGTCAACAGAGCCAGTGTTGATTATAAAAGGCTTGCAGAAAGCCTAAGACGTGTAGATGCAACACTTATAAAAAAGAGGGGGTGGGGGCTACCCAGGTCAATTGTGGCCGAACTGGTCCAAGCGAAAGAGCTCACCAAGCCTCAATCGTTGGAACTAGCGTGTGTGATGGCTCGCGAGGAATCGCGAATCACAAGTTCCGGATTCATCTTTTGCTGCACGGTGTTCCATTCGCGCTTCTCGAGCCCGGCCTTAATTCCCTCCATGACGATATTGACGGCATGCGTTCCCATGGCCTCCAGAGGCTGGCGCACCGTCGTCAGGGATGGCGCGCTGAGCGCGGCGAGCGCCACATCGTCAAATCCCGTCACGGAGCAATGCTCGGGCACTTTGACTCCAGCTTTCGTCAGGGCGCGGATTGCCCCAAGCGCCGTCAAATCGTCGAAGGCCATCAGCGCAGTGAACTTTTTCTTTTTCTGAAGCAATTCCTCGGTCAGCCTGTGTCCACCGTCGAATCCGGAATTCGGATCGAACGAATCCGGCAGTTGCAGCACCAGAGCCGGATCGATCTCGATCCCCGCCGAGTGCGCATACTTTTGGACGCCGCGCCATCGCGGCGCGCTATCGATCAACATTTTCGGACCGCGGATGAATGCGATCTTGCGATGACCCAGCTGATGAAGATGCTCGAGAGCCATGCGCCCGCCAGTTTCGTTGTCCACCATCACGGAGCTTACCGTGTCCCCGGGCAGCTCCCAGCCAATCGTCGCGGCGGGAATGTTCCGCTTGCTCAAGTCGGCGAGCACGTGAATGTCCACTACCAGCCAGTTCGCAACCACGATGAGCGCTTCCACGTGATGTTCCAGCAGCATTTCGAGGTAGCGCTCGAAACGATTCCGCTGGTTGTGCGCGTCCGCGAAGATCGGCACGTACGACGACTGATACAACGCGTTTTCAATGCCGCGCAGCACCGGAGTGCAGAAAGGATCGGTGATGTCGAAGAAAACCAGCCCCACACTGTGGCTCCGCTTGCTGCGCAGGAACCGCGCCATGGCGTTCGGCCGGTAGCCCAGCTTCTTGGCCGCTTCTTCTATGCGCTTTTTTGTGGCGGGTGCGATGTAGCGGGCCAAAGGCGCATTGTTCAATACAATGGAGACGGTTGCGGGAGAAAAGCCGCTGTCTTCCGCGACGTCTCGCATCGTCACCGTCTGGCTCTTGCCGCCTACGCGCTTCACCTGCATGCCTCCGGGGGCCATCATTCTGACAGAGTTTATGGATTTTCGATAAGGAAGCCGCGCCGTAAAGTCTGGGCTACTCGGCGGGAACATCAAAGGAGAGGGGTTCGCGGAACCAGTTTGTCTTCCAGATGCCGAAAGCGATGCCCGCGGCCATCCAGATAGTGCCCAGAATTTTTGCCGGCACGCTCAGACTCCACCACAAGCCAAGGCAAATCAAAAACCCCACAACGGGTATCACGAAATTGCTGATCTTCTTCTCACGCTGCTTCAGATAGTAATAGACAAACGCCGACGCGTTCACTCCCATGAACGCGATCAGCGCTCCGAAATTCAGCAGCTCGATGCCCCGGCCGAACGTAAGGAAAAACGAGCCGATCAGGACGATCACTCCGATAAACAGCACGTTATTTCGAGGAATCCCATGTTTTGCGTCCACCTGGCCAAAAAAAGATTTGGGCAGAGCATTGCTCTTCCCCATTCCATAGAGCAACCGCGCCGCGCCTATTTGCGCTCCCATTCCCGATCCGAAATTCGCCACCAGCAGCGTCGCACCGACGATCTTGAACATTGGCGCCCAGGCTCGCGCCGCTGCAAAAACGTAGGCGGTGTCCTCATTCGGAAAAGGCTGCGAAGCCGGCCACACGAGCTGCGCCACGTACACCTCCGAAGCCGAAAGGATTCCCACGGCCAGGCAAGTCATCACGGTCGCAAGCAGAATATTCCGCCGGGGATTTTCCGCCTCTTCGGAGAGCGTCGAGATCCCGTCAAAGCCGATATACGTCAGCACCGCCAGCGAAGTGCATCCGAAAAGTCCGTCAAAAGTGAACGTTTGCGGATCGTAGAACGGCCGCGTAAAGAAACCCGGATCGCTGTGTGGGTGCCCAAGGATGTAGCGAATCGTCGTCACAAAAACGACCACCACCACCGCGCTCATGGCCGCGGCAAGCCCGCTGTTTACACGCGCGGAAGTCTTGATGCCTTGCAAATTCAGCAGCGTGAAGACTACGGCAAACACGATCTTCCAGCCCCAAACGGGCAATCCCGGTGCGAATTCGTGCGCCTGCCCCGCGCACCAGATCGTGCAGATCAGCGGATTCACGATGTAGTCCATCACCATGCTCCACCCGGTGATGTATCCCGCCGCGGGATGTATTTCTCGGGCTACATAAGTGAACGCCGAACCCGCGCTCGGATACACGCGCGCCATGCGGCCGTAACTGACCGCCGTCGCGAGCATCGCCACCATGGCGATCAGGACCGCTGTCACCACGTGGCCGCGCCCGCGGTCGCTCAGCGCGCCGAAGGCGGACATCGGGGCGACCGGCTGCAAGACGATGACGCCGTACAGAATCAAGTCCCACAGCGTAAGAGTTCGCCGGAGGTGCGGCCCGTGGTTCCCGCCCGCTTCGTTGCTCAATCACTTCTCCTTTTTGCGAGCACTTTGCCGTTCGGACCGAGCACAACCGCACGGGTCAGATTCTTCGGCATGTCGGGATTCAGTCCCTTACGCAGTCCCACCGAAAGCCCCAGAATTTGCGCCGGAATCGCGGTCATGGCCATGCGCGCGTACTCCGGCTCGTCCAAGCCCAGTTCAATCAGCAGATCGCTGTTGCGCCGCAATTCTTGTGTAGCACGATTGGCGACGACCAGCGTCGCGGCTCCCAATTTTTTCAATTCGCCGATAAGCGGTAACTCTTCTTCCATGGCGCCGTCCGAAAGCAAAAAAGTAATCAGCGTTTCCCGGCTCGCGATGGATTTCGGCCCATGGCGGAATTCCAGCGTGTGATAAGCCTGGGCATACGACGAAGACATTTCCGTCATTTTCAGCGCGGCCTCCTGCGCCAGCCAGTAATGCGCGCCCTGTCCGAGAAACACGAAATCGGCGAATCTCCTGTTCGAGCCGAGCGCACGAATCTTATCAACATTTGCGTCCAGCCACGGTCCTGTCTTTTGCGGGAGGCCGTCCAGCGCGGATGAGAGCGTGGCATCGCCGGCGAATTTCGCCCCGATACTTTCAAAGAGCAGGAGGATCGATGTGAACGAGCGCGTCATGACCATGCTTCTCTCGTCAGCCCATGGCAGCTTCAAGGTTTCCGTGCAAAGCGCTTCGAGCACGCTGCGTGCGTTGCAGGTCACGCCCAGCGTGCGAACTGCATTCCTCATCTTAAGTAATTCGGCCGCGCGCAAAACCTCGGTGGTTTTTCCAGAGCGGGACAGGAGCACCACTTGCCGCGCCGCCGTGCGTTTCAGGATTTCATCCGGAGCGAATAGAAGTTCCGACCCGGGGACCGCCGTGCACGGCGCCGAAAATAGTTTTGTCCACTGTGCCGCGATCGTCTGCGAAAGATAGTAGCTTGAGCCGCACGCGACAAACAGCCACGGCTCTTGCGAGGAAAACGACTGGAATATTTTGGCCAGCTTGGCGTCGTCGCTGAATTGGCGGGCCGTCTCGAGCCACGTCCGCGGCTGCGAAAGAATTTCCTGCAGCGTGTGCTGCCCCGCGACCTGCGAAGGGGAGACTTCAGGACGTGACCCTGCAGCCTTTTTCTGCCGCACGCTTCGCGTTTCCTTTTTCACTCGCGGCCAGGTTCCTTTCGCCGGCAAGGCTCTCTTCCGCCGTTGCTTCATGATTTGCCGAGAGCTGTGTTCCGGGCGGCGTGATTGTGGCCGCTCATATTGAACCGTTTCAATACTGGTATTTTCTGAGAAAACTTCCATCGCCGCAAGCCAAATCTTCGCTTCGCTGTTTGTGGTTCGGCACGATTCGGCCTCGATTCAACCTCAGCAAACATAAACGACCTGTACGTTCGTACAGTAGGAATATTTTCCACAGTCATTGCATCTTGGTTAAAGTTCACTTACTTTCCCAGCAACGCAAGTCTATCAAACGTAGTCTAATTAAGTACCGCCTCGTCCCAGTCAGGGGCCGGAAGTATGGACGAGCCAACACGCACGAACGGTCGCAGTCCCACCAACATTTTCCTATGGCATGTGCTGGGCTTTTTGTGCACGTTTTTCTTGGCCTACTGGCTGCGGCCCGTCTCTCTCGAACCGGATCCTGTTCTTCTCGGCTATCTTCAGGTCATCACGGCGTTGCTTGCGTTTGTTTTCAGCGCGCTGGCATTTGTGCGCTTCCAGGGCACCCAGGATCGCATCGCCCTGATGCTGGGGGGCGGATATCTTCTTTCCGGAGCCGTTCTCTGCGCCTCCAGCGTTCTCTTTTTCCAATTTTTTCAAGATACTCCTCTGCGTGCGAGCTGGGCTCCGGTGGCGTGGTGGCTCAGCCGGATGACGCTGGCTCTTCTGCTGTTGGTAGCGCTTCTCGTGGAGAGATTCATTCCTCGTTCGAGGCATACCAAGGGAGAGATTACGGGGGCATTGCTGGCCGTAGTCGGATTTACTTATGTCATCGCCTTGGCGCTTCGCCGGCTTCCACCAGAGGCCTCCCGCCATCCGATCTCTTTCGTGCCCAGCCCGCAACAGCTCTTGCCCGGACTAATTTTTCTTGCGGCTGTGATTTGGTATCGCCGCCGCCTTGATTCGGAGGACTCGGCCTTCGACCGAACAATTTACGCCGCGGCTTGGTTGAACTTCGCCGCCCAGCTCGCGGCCTGCCAGTCCGAACGTCTTTTCGACGCGCCTTTCGTGCTCGCCCAGGTCCTCACCGTCAGCAGCTATGCGCTCGCGCTAGGCGGGGCGCTCCTCGATAACGCCCGGCTCTTCGAACAAGTCCGCCATCTCGCGGTCAGCGACCCACTCACGGGCCTCGCAAACTATCGCCGCCTTCTCGATGTTCTTGAGAATGAGACGGAGCGTACCAACCGCACCGGCAGGTCTTTCGCGGTTCTGCTCCTCGATCTCGACGGCCTGAAAAAAATCAATGACCAATTCGGCCATCTGGTCGGCAGCCGCGCGCTTTGCCGCCTGGCCGCGATTCTTCGCATCAATTGCCGCGCAATCGACACCGCGGCACGCTACGGCGGCGACGAGTTCGCTCTCGTTTTGCCTGAATCGAAGGAAGTGGAAGCGCACCGCGTTGCCAATCGCATTCGCGAAGTCATGGCCGAGGACGAAGAAAAACCTCGCCTCTCCGCGAGCATTGGCGTTTCGATTTATCGCGGTGGCGGCGAGAGAATCGAGACACTGCTATCCGAGGCGGACCAGGATCTTTACGCGGAAAAGGCCCGGCGCGTAAGGCGCGGCATCGCCGCATTTCATGCCCGCCGCGCGCCCAAAATATAATGAGCGGGATGGAAGCGGCCCGGCGGAGGAACCGAGACGTGGCCAGGCAATTCGCGAGTCGCACCGCGCCAGTCAACGGTCGCTAGTAAACGGCCCGCCGCTGCACCGTTTCCTTCGTGGACAACGAGTACCGCGGTTCCGGGGGGGCGTGATCCAAAATCTGGCGCGCCACATATTCGCCGACGGCCGGACCATGCTTGAATCCGTGGCCTGAGCCACCGCCCACAAACCAGACATTCTCCATCCCGGGATGGCGGTCAATCAGAAAATCGCCGTTCGAAGTATTTTCATACTGGCACACGCGCGTTTCGACGACCGGAGCGTTTCGAAGGGCTGGGAAACGCATCGCGACATACTTCCGCACAATCTCCGCTTCGGCAGCCGTCGGGATGCGCGATTGCGTGTCGGGGTCGACTTGCTCGCCGTGATGATCGAGTGCAATCTTCAGTCCTCGTCCTTCCAGATCGGGCATTCCATAGTATTCGTCTTCCTGGAAAAGCCATGTGGGCAAGGCTGGTGGAGCGAAACGCTCGTCACCCGGCGGCACGCCGAAAAAGAAAACTTCCTGGCGGCTGGGAAAAATTCTTTGGCCAAGAATCTCTGGAAAGACTTTGCCGAGCCAGGGACCGCAGGCAAAAACAAACTGCCCCGCAGCAATAGATTCTCCGTTGCCGCAGGTAACGCTCTTCAATTTGGCAACAACTCGCGGCGTCTCGATCAACGCAACTCGGAACTCGACGCCCAGCTTGACTGCGTCCTCGACGACGGCGGCGACGGCCCTGCGCGCAAGGAGAATTCCGCTTTTGGGTTCGAGAAAGCCCCGGGTTACGCGTTCGAACGAGATTTGCGGATACCGCCGCTCAAGCGCGGCAGGTTCCATCTCCTCGAACGGCACTTCGCAACGCTTCAGCGTGGCCATGGTCTGACGCACGCGAGAGTCATCCTCTCCTGCGAGCCATAACACTCCAGTCTCATGAAATAGCCGTTGGCCGGTTCCAACGCAAAAGCTCTTCCATTGCACCAAAGATCGCTGCGAGGACCGCGTGTAAATTTCATCCGTTCCATAGCCCATACGAATGATGCGCGTCTCTCCGCCCGAGCTGGCCCGCGCATTGCCGGGCCCGTAGGCATCGAGCAAGACGACTCGCCGCCCGCGCCGCGCCAGGTGCCACGCGCTCCAAGCGCCAAACACACCAGCTCCAATCACGGCGACATCGTATGCTTTCTGAGCACTCATGCCGCCTGCATCCTATCGCATTTGCGAGCCACCCGGAACCGCCGCCTCTCTGCAAACTTACTCACGTGAGAATGAGCTTCCAACCGCGGCTGTTGTTTCACCCATCGCCAGTGGTACCATGCAACGCTTCGCCTACTTGGTTTGGGAGGATCGTGTGAAATCGCTTCGCCAGCCGCTCGCGTACTCTTTTCTTGCTTGCACTGTCATTTTGATTGCCTCTGTTGCCGTCTATGCCCAGCAAATCGATCCTAAGACTTATAGCGGGATGAAATGGCGGCTCATCGGACCGTTCCGCGGCGGCCGAGTCATTACGGTAGCGGGCGTGCCGAGTCAACCGTACACGTATTACTTCGGCGCGGTTGGCGGCGGCGTCTGGAAAACGACGGACGGGGGCAACACCTGGGATCCGGTGTTTGACAAACAAAGGATTTCCTCGATCGGCGCCATCGCCGTTGCCGATTCGGATGCCAACGTCATTTACGCCGGATCCGGCGAAGCTTGCATCCGCGGCAACATCTCTTACGGTGACGGCGTGTACAAATCGACCGACGCAGGAAAAACCTGGACGAATGTCGGCCTCAAAGACACGCGGCACATCGGCGCCGTAATCATCCACCCCACGAATCCCGATATCGCTTTCGTAGCCGCGCTCGGCCATGCCTACGGGCCGAACGCGGAACGCGGGATTTTCCGCACTCGTGATGGCGGCAAGAGTTGGGAAAAAGTTCTGTATCTCGACGATCGCACGGGCGGCATCGAGGTCGTCTTCGATCCCAATAATCCTCACGTTCTATTTGCCGCGATGTGGGAAGGCTGGCGCACTCCCTGGACACTGAATAGCGGCGGTGCAAAGGACGGTCTCTACCGTTCGAACGACGACGGAACAACCTGGAAGCGCGTGGAAGGCAACGGCATGCCGGAAGGAACGCTCGGCCGGATCAGCGTCGCGGTTTCGGGCGCAGATTCAAATATCGTGTACGCGCTCATCGAAGCCAAGAAGGGCGGCCTCTATCGCAGCGAAGATGGCGGCGTGAACTGGACGCTCGTCACCGACGATCATCGCTTCACGCAGCGTGCCTGGTATTTCACGCACGTTTGGGCCGATCCCAAGAACGCCGGCAGCGTGTACATCGCCAACACGGGCCTCTACGAATCAACGGATGGCGGCAAATCCTTCGAACGACTCAATTCTCCGCACGGAGATAATCACGCACTCTGGATCGATCCCGAAAATCCGAATCGCATGATCAACGGCAACGATGGAGGCGCGACCATCAGCGTGGACGGAGGAAAAAACTGGACCACGCAGTACAACCAGCCTACCGCGCAGTTCTACCACGTGGCCGCCGACAACGATTTCCAGTTCCGCGTTTACGGATCGCAGCAAGACAACTCTTCCCTGGGCATTCGAACGCGCAGCGATCATGGAGCGATCCTTCAGGGGGATTGGGATGCGGTGGGAGGCGGAGAAAGCGGGTACATCGTGCCCGACCCGCGCGATTCGAATATCGTCTACGCCGATGACGAAGGCCCCATCTTAACGCGCTTCGACCGCCGCACGGGCCAGGCGCAGAGCATCCAGGAATGGCCGGAAGATCCCAACGGTTATGCGGCCGTGACGCAAAAATACCGCTATACGTGGACGATGCCAATCGTCATTTCTTCGCACAATCCCGACGTCATCTACCACACTTCGCAATACGTTTTTCGTTCGAACGACGCCGGCCGCACGTGGGCCACGATCAGCCCTGACCTCACGCGCGACGATAAATCCAAGCAGAGAGATTCCGGCGGCCCGCTCACAAAAGACCAGTACACCGTGGAATATTACGACGTTATTTTCAGCCTGGCGGAATCTCCGAAACAGGAAGGAGTGCTTTGGGCCGGTACGGACGATGGATGGGTGCAATTGACGAGGGACGGCGGCAAGACGTGGGAAAAGGTCACGCCGAAGGATGTCCCCGAATGGGCGATGATCAGCCTCATCGAGGCATCGCCGTTCGATGCAGGCACGGCATACATTGCGGTTGACGCGCACAAGCTCGACAATTTCAAGCCCTACCTCTTCAAAACCACGGACTTCGGTAAGAACTGGGCAAAAATCACTACGGGATTGCCGGACGATTCGTACGTGCATGCCATCCGTGAAGATCCGAAGCGCAAAGGTTTGCTCTACGCCGGCACTGAGACGGGCATCTGGGTTTCTTTCAACGATGGAGCAAACTGGCAGCCTCTCCAGCTCAATCTCCCGCCGACCCCCATTCACGACTTGATCATTCACGATGACGATCTGGTCGTCGCGACACATGGCCGGTCGTTCTGGGCGCTCGACGACCTGAGTCCTTTGCGCCAGGCTGGCGCTGCCATCGCCGCAGAGGACGCGCACTTGTTCACTCCCAACACCGCGGTGCGCACGCGCGAGGGCCATTTCACACCGCGCCGTTATCCCGTCGGCGAAAATCCTCCGTCCGGCGCAATCGTTTATTACTTCCTGAAAGACGCGCCGAAAGAACCGGCGAAACTGGAAATTCTTGACGCCGAAGGCAAAGTCATCCGCTCCTATTCGAGCGAAGAAAAGAAAACGGATACCGCTCCCGAGGAAGGCGAGCGGGATCTGCCCGTCGAGCACATTCCCGCCAAGCCCGGGCTGAATTTATTTGTTTGGGACTTGCGTTACCAAGAACCGAAGAAAGTTCAAGGAGTGATGTACGACGCCGCCGAACCGGTGGGTCCGCTGGCGCTGCCGGGCAAGTACCAGGTGCGCCTCACCGTAGCGGGAAAATCGCAGACTGCCGCGTTTGAAGTGAAGATGGATCCGCGGCTACAGACTTCGGCGGACGATCTGCGCAAGCAGTTTGACCTCATGCTCAAATTGCGCGACCGACAGGATGAGATGAACAAAGCGGTGATCGCTATTCGCGACTTAAAAACGCAACTGCAAGCGCTTGAGAAGCGGATCGGCTCCGGAGCCGAAGACAAGCCGCTGATCACGGCTTCGGCCGAGCTGCGCAAGAAAATCAACGCCATCGAAGAAGAACTGGTGCAGGTAAATTCGAAGTCCAGCGAGGATCAGGCCAACTATCCCACGAAGCTCAACAGTAAGCTCGCGTATCTGGGAGCCGTCGTAGACAGCGCCGACACCGCGCCCACAGTGGCGGAGGGCGCCGTCTTTGACGATCTCAACGGGCGACTTGAGGCTCAGCTTACAAAATGGCGCGAAGTCCTCGCAAAGGATCTTCCTGCCATCAACGACGATATGCGAAAGAAAAACGTGCCTCTGGTGGCGCCGGCCGCAACGGCGAGACGCTAATTCGCTCACGGGTTGCTAGCAGGGGCGCAGCATGCTGCGCCCCTACGGGTGCCAATGCGACGACTGCTGTTTGTAATTTGTGGGTCGGAAATTTCTCTGAGGGATTCTTTCGAGCGGATACTCAGCCACCAAAAGCGTTCCCGATCGTTTTTCCCCAATGGGAAAGATGGTTGAGAGAGGCGGTATCCGTAGGATCGAGATGGAGCGGCGTCACCGACACGGCGCCAGCAAAAATCGCCGCGTAATCGGTGTCAGGTTCGACGTCCTGTTCGAGCCGCTGCTCATACAGCCAAAAATAAGTTCGCCCGCGCGGGTCTTTTCCTTCCGATAGCTGGTTTCGTGTAATTTTCTTCGACTGCCGGGTGAACTTCACTTGGCCTTGCCAGGGCTCCGGGACATTCACGTTCAGCAGAACCTGGTCAGGCAATCCTTCCTTCAAAATCAATTCCGCCGCCTGGCGCGCAACTCGCGCCGCGGGTTCGAAGCTGACCTTCGGCGCTTTGGAACAGAGAGACATGGCCAGCGCGGGCATGTGATGTAGCGCGGCCTCACGCGCCGCTCCCACGGTTCCGGAGTAATACGCGTTTTCTCCCAGATTGGCGCCGTGGTTGATGCCGGAGATCACCAGGTCCGGCTTCTCCGTCAGCAATTTGTGAAGTGCCACGATCACGCAATCGGCCGGAGTTCCATCCACGGCCCACTCCCGACCGGCTATCTGGTGGCAAATAATCGGCTGCCGCAGCGTCAAGGATTGAGCCGTGCCACTCTGCTCCCGGCTCGGCGCCACGATGCTCACCGTGGCAAAACCTTCCAGAGCGGCTGCGAGGACGCGCAGCCCTTCCGCCTGAATTCCATCATCATTGGTCAAAAGTATGTGGGGCATGCGACGTTTTCTAGAGGGGGCGGCGGAAAAATGGTCGGGGCGAATGGATTTGAACCATCGACCTCCTGGTCCCGAACCAGGCGCGCTAGCCAGGCTGCGCTACGCCCCGAATCATGAGCATCACTTCAAATAAGTTTACGCGGGATTTGGAACGGCTGCAAGGAGAACCCAGAAACGAAACACAAGGCCGCGCGAAAATTTTCGCGCGGCCTTGTGAAGACTGCCAGGCGCGCTCTAGAACTCGAAGCGCAATGCGAACTGCATCACGCGAGGATTGGTCATCAAGCCCGTGTAATTTCCGAATGTGGAAGAGATGTCCAGCTCGGGCGCGATCGACTGCACGTCGAAACGGTTCGAGTTGGTGACATTGAAGACCTCCCAACGCAATTGGAGGCTCTGCTTCTCAGCCCACGGCATCCGCCAGCGCTTGGCCAAACCAAGATCCACGTTGAAGAAGCCATTGCCACGCACCTGATTTCTCGCCCCAGATTCACCCGGGAACGGGTTCGTAAATGCATTGATGGCCTTGGTGCCGTTTTTGAAAACGTTGACGACGGCGTTTCCCGAGGAGTCAGTACTCTTGAATACCCCAGTGTTCACGGGCGAGACCAGGAAGGCGTTGCCTCCCAGTTGCCAGTTTGTCGGCCACTGGAATCCGTTGAACACATTGAAGGGCAGGCCGCTGGTAACGCGGAAAAGCCCGGACAACTGCCAACCGCCGATAATGGCATCGAGCAAGCCGTGGGCATTCCCTGCAAGCATTTTGCCGCTGCCAAACGGAAGTTCTGCAATCCAGTTCATATTGAATTGATGCTTCGCGTCAAAATCGGAGACGGCGCGCATCGCATTCGGGTCCCAGGAATTGATGACCTGTCCTCCGAGGCCGCTCCATGCACCGATGCGCGTGGCATCGGACGAAATGTCGATCGACTTCGAGAACGTGTAGTTGAAGTCGAATTGTACTCCATGCTGCATCTTGTGCTGTAAATTCACCTGCAAGGCATGGTAGTTAGCATTGGCATTAGAGCGCCAGGCATACAAAGAAGAGTACTGTGAGTTGAAAAAGGAATTTGTTCCGGTAGAGGGAACATACGAATTGCACGGAAAATTATCCGGCGCTGTTCCGCATTGTTGCGTTCCGCTGACCCCGAAGTAATCCAGCACGAAAAGACCCGTAGTCTCGTTCAAATTAAAGCCACAGAACAGGTCGTAGATAGCCACGACAGCAGAGGTCGTAGGGTTACTACCGCATGCACCAGTTGAATAGGAGTCTCCAGGTTGCAGCGGTTTCAGCATATCCGCCCAGTATTGCGCAACGTTTGCTGGTACCATCGAGGCGTTGAATTTATCGGTTGAGACGCCCGTCCGGTAGACTTTTGCCAGCGCCGTAATGGCTTTGAAGTAATCGAGTCCAGACTTCTTGTCAACGAGGTCAAGAGGCATCGCCAGGTCTGACTGCGTAAGTAACCGGTGCGACAGGCGGCCGACGTAAGATACTTCTAGCGAGAATCCCTTCGACAACTCCCGCCCGACGGAAAAGTCTAGCGTGTAGGAATATGGAGTCTTGATATTCTGATCCAGACCCCAGGTGATCGCAAATCCACCGCTATCTAAAGTGTTGGGGAAGGTCTGCGGAAACTTCCCCGGGGGCGCTGGTATCAGAATTTGGCCGGGTACGCCGCCGTTGGATGGGCAGCCCAGGTCCGTCGTAGGAATGGTGTGCATGTCCGTTAGACGAGGTGCGCAGGCCGCGGTTTCGATCCCGGCTGGATTCGATAGGGTTGTCGCCAAACCAAATGAACCCGCCGAATCAAACGTATCCAATATGCCGTTTCCAATATTGTCGTACACCATGCCAAATCCCGCGCGGATAACGGTCTTGCCTCCATCTCCAAAGAGGCTCTTTAAAAGCCCGTCGCTGGCTTTCGGTGACCACGCCAACGCAACCCGCGGGCCGAAGTCCTTGTAGTCCCAGTTCCAGATACCGGGTTTGCCCCCCGGGTTGGACGGTCCGCCCAGCGAGTATGAAATAAGTGGATCTTGGTTGGAGGGGATGCCGTTTTTCATATTCGTGGCGCGTTGGTTGAACCAGTCGGACAGATCCACGCTGGGGGACACTTGCAACCCGTTTGTCTCCCAAGGCGGAGAAAAGAGCGAGTAGCGCAAGCCGAAAGTCACGGTAAGACTCGGTTTTACTTTCCAAGAGTCCTGGCCATAGAACTCCCAGCCGTTCTCCGCGAAGTGCCGCTGCACCGGTGCACCCTGGGCGAGGACACTCCCGTCCTTCTTGTAGTTGTAGGTTGCATCAACCTCGCTGACCATCCCGAGAAGTGCCATCATTGGGAAGTCGTAGGAATTCGCAAATGACGAATCGCCAGCCGGGAACCCGCTATTGGCTGGATTGAAAGGCGACCCCGTCTTCACAAGCATACCCGAGGTATCCAACCAGGAAGCGTTGCCTGAGCCATCGCTGAAAGAATTCAAGGTGTTGATGCGCGGATTGCGGATATAGGTTAGCGAACCACCAAACTGCAACGTGTGCTTCCCTCGAGTCCAAGAAAGATCATCCGCAAACGTATGGATCGGACGCTGGAAAGCAGACGTGCGCGTGACCCCTTGCGTTATGCCGCGCAAGATGATGTAGGGTTGATTAGAGTCACCGATATCGCCGACGCTTTCTCGCACAAATCCGTAACGGAAGTTGTTAACAAGGCTATTTGTAATCACGCCCGAGTAGTTGATCACAAATCCCTTATTGTAATTGACGAAGCTGTGCTACGCGGAGGTGTAATCAAAGAGGCTTCCAGTGGGCGCATTCGGCAGGTACTGCCCTTGCGGGTTCGCTTCGTTAGCCAGGGCCCCGCTCCAGGATATCCGCTGTTTCGCATCCTTTGTGATGTTGTAGTCAAACTTCGCGATATACCAGTTCTTGGTGTCCGTTAGCGGCGAGCTAAACCGAAAGCCAGAATAGTTGAACCCGTCACCGACAGACCCGTCATTAGGATGTGGGAAACTGTTGAAATAGGCCAGGGTCGCAGGATTAGGACCAAGGTGCTGTGGATCCATCGTCGCAATCTGATTGTGATTTAGGGCGTTGTATGCGGTAATAGAGCCATCGGAGTTTGTAACAGGAGCCGGTATGGCGTAAGTTTTGCCGCTAATGCCAGTCACCGACCCTCCGGGGCAATCCGTTGCCACCGTCGTACTAGACGAATCGCACTGGTAGTAGACCACGCCATCTCTCAAGCTATCGGTCGGAATTGTCCGCACTGCGCTGGTTTCCTCCAGGCGACGCGTGCCCTCATAGTTGAGAAAGAAATAGAAACGATCTTTCTTAATGGGCCCTCCGATCGACGCTCCGAACACGTTGCGGATGAGCTTCGGGGCCTGATTGCACTGCTTATCGCTCAGGGGAGTTCCGCTTCCAAGGCAACCTTGGATCTGCGCGGCCTTTACAAAATAGTCGTTCGCGCTGGTGTACGTGTTGCGGTTGTACTCGTAAGCTGAACCATGAAAGTTATTCGTACCGCTCTTGGTAACGAGCGCGACCTGCGCGCCTGAAGAACTTCCCTGATCGGCATTGTAATTCGTAGTCGTGACGCGGAACTCTTGCACGGAGTCCAACGTAACCGGGAGAACCGATGTGAAGGCATGTCCGCCCGCGTCGTTCACGGCGATGCCGTCCAGCGTTACGTTACTCTGATCGCTGCGCGAACCGTTGACCGCGCCATTTCGCGTGTCAACATCCGTGTTGATGTCAGCGCGATTTCCCGTATAGAGAACGCCCGCTTGCAGGCTGAGCAGATCCGGCACGTTGCGGCCTTCGAGCGGAAGCTGCTTCACCTGGTCTTCGCCGAACGCAACGCCGAGCGAAGCGTCAGTCGTGTTCAAGGCGACGGCCTGCGCCGAGACCTCCACGGTCTCCGTGGCGACGCCGATTTCAAGTGTGGCGTTTACAGTGGCAGGCGAGTTCACAAGCAGTTGGATATTTTTGTGCTCAAAGTTCCGAAAACTGGCCATCGCCACGGTCAGCGTGTAGGTCCCCGGCGGCAGAGCAAGGAATTCGTACTCGCCGGATTGAGTCGTCTCCATTTCGCGCTGGATAGACTGAGCAGAGCTGACGAGCGTCACGCGAGCACCGACGATCGCAGCACCAGTTTTATCCGTCACTACACCGCGAATCGACGTAGTACCGACCTGCGCCCATACACTCGCAACCACGAACAGAACCGCTAGAGAAGAAAGCAAAATACTGCGCGTTACCGAATTCCACCTCATGGACTGCTCCTTTCGCGCACCCTAACGAAGATTTCGAGATGTACTCAGGTGGGCAGCACCAAGCCGACACCATCCGTATACGGCCTTTTGCCGGGTCTGAACCTAGAAAAAAACACGACCCCTGGACAAAGATCCCCACCAAACAATCCAAATTTGACATAACATTTAGGACGAATCCTCGAGCCGTGTCAAGGAAACTTCTTCTAAATTCTCAATCAATTCCGGCCTATCGAAATTTTGAATCGTTGAGAAGGGCCAGAGCGAAAGAAGTAAGGCGAGAGCTAAGCGGAAAGCGTCTGGGCTTCGATTGGAAGAGCGAGCTATCCGAGCACGAGTAAGCGTGCCACAGTAATTGCCGGAATTCCGCGAATGGCGCTCAGAATTGAGTCCGAAACCTCACCATCGAGACGCACCAAAGACACAGCCTCCGCTCCCTTAACGGCTTCGCGGCGACCGAGCGCAAACGTGGCAATATTCACGCCGAGATTTCCCAAAGTAGAGCCCACCTGCCCGATAACGCCGGGCTCATCGCGGTTTCGGAGATAGAGCATGGTCCCAGCCAACTCCGCTTCGAGGGGAATGCCGTCAATCTGCAACACGCGAGGTGAACCGTCGTGCAGGACAGTGCCCTCCGCGGAAAAGCCCTTCACTGAGCCAGATTTTTCCGGCAACGCCGCTACTTCCAAAGTATTGGGGAATCCCCGCTCGCGCCGACGAGTTTCTTCCTCGACGTAGAGGCCGCGCGCAGCGGCAATTGCGGGCGCGTTAACCACGTTCACTTTTTCATCGAGCACGGCATTCAGCATGCCGGCCAGAACCGCGCTGCGCAACAGGTGCGTACCCACCTCGGCCACTTCACCCGCATAGCGAATCCGGATTCGGGCGGGCCTAACGGAGACAGCCTGCGACACCAGGGAGCCAAGCCGCTCCGCAAGCGCCAAATACGGCCGCACCCTGCGGTATTGGTCCGCCGAGAGGGCCGGCAGGTTCACAGCGTTGCGAATCAGCCCTTCCGCGAGGTAATCCTTGATCTGCACCGCGACTTGTGTCCCGACTTCCTCTTGTGCCTCCGCCGTTGAGCCGGCGACGTGCGGCGTGGCGATCACGTTCGCCATAGCGAGCAATGGAGAGTCTTTCGGGGGCTCGGACACGAATACGTCCAATGCCGCGCCAGCCAGCTTGCCGCTTTTCAAGGCGGCTGCCAGAGCAGTCTCATCAATGAGCTCGCCTCGCGCCGCGTTGATGAGCCGCGCGCCTTTTTTCATCTTCTCGAGAGAAGCGGCGTTGATCAGATTTTGCGTTGCCGGGCTCAACGCGGTGTGAAGCGACACAAAATCACTCTCTGCCAGAAGCTTTTCGAGGGGCACAAGTTCAACCTGCACTTCCCGCGCGGCAGCTTCGCTGATGTACGGGTCGTAGCCGAGCACGCGCATATCAAAAGCGTCCGCGCGGAGAGCCACCTCGCTGCCGATTCGCCCCAGGCCGATCAAACCGAGCGTTTTGCCGCGCACTTCGGTGCCCGCGGCGGAGGACTTTTCCCAGCGACCTTCGTGCATAGCCTTGTCCAGGCGAGGCACCTGCCGAGCAAGCGCCAGGAGAAGAGCGAAAGTGTGCTCAGCGACGCTGACCGCATTTCCGCCTGGCGTGCTCATGACCAGCACGCCACGCGTCGTGGCGGCATCGAGATCAATATTGTCGACTCCGACGCCCGCGCGCCCGACGGCTCTCAATCGCGGCGCCTTATCCAGCAATTCGGCGGTTACTTTGGTTGCACTCCTGACGATCAGTGCGTCCGCATCCGCGATTTCGGCGTTCAGCGTGTCCTTGGTGGTCTGGACGATATTCCATCCGGCCTTACGCAAAAGTTCCACGCCGCGCTCGCTGATCTTGTCCGCTACGATAACTTTCATCGGGCCTCATTCAGATGTGGTTTGAACAACAATACATTCAAGCAGGATAGAGCGGCCGAATGTAGAACAATAACGGTAACGAGCGGCGCTTCCCTCTGTCAAATGAACGGCTTCTCCACACGAAGAGGTGCTCCAGCGCTGTGTGAAGCAGGTTTTCTGCTATATTGAAGCGGATGACTCTTTCGGAAAAAATACAGAAGGATCTGACGGAGGCGATGCGTTCGAAGGATGAACTACGTCTCAGTGTGCTGCGGGGCGTCAAATCGGCGATCAAATACAAGGAAACCGAAAAAATCCGGGCACTGGACGAGGCGGAATCCATCCAAATTCTGCAAACTCTCGTCAAGCAGCGGAAAGAATCCATCGAGCAATTCGGCAAAGGCGGGCGCCAGGACCTGGTGGACAAGGAAACCAAGGAACTTGCGATCCTAGAATCGTATCTTCCCGCCTCCGCGAGCGAAGCGGAAATGGACGCAGCGATTTCCAAAGCCATCGCCGAAACCGGCGCCAACTCGATGAAACAGATGGGCGGCGTGGTGAAAGCCGCAAAAGCGGCACTTGAGGGCAAAGTCGTGGACGGCAAAGCGCTCAGCGACCGCGTGCGCGCCCGGCTCTCCTAGATTTCTGTCGCGCAAATCTTTAGACTCGCACATGGCGTCAAGGCGCGCCGCTCTTTATGTCCGAATCCGGAACAAGCATCCCTCATGACCCGAACGGCCGCGCGTTAGCGGTCCTTCGTATCGGCGTCGGACTCTTTTTCCTCATCTTCGGCGAATACAAAGTATTCGGCACACAATTCACATTGCACGGGGGCTTCCAATTCTGGATCAACCGTTTTCTCGAGAACGGCGCCTATCCGTTCATGGAACCAGTGCTGCGCAACTTTGTCCTGGCACACGCAACACTCATCGCGTTTCTGGTGGCCTATGGCGAGTTTGCGATTGGAGTCTCACTCGTCCTTGGCGTCTTCGTCCGCGCCGCCAGCGTTTGCGGATTCCTCTTCATGCTGACTTTGCTTTTCTCTTCCGACTATCCCGGACACATGGCTGCTTTCTGGCAATATTTCGGCGCAAGCCTCAGCCACTCCGTCTTCGCTCTCTGCTTTGTGGTTTTTCTGCTAGGCCGCAGCGCGGAGGTCTGGTCGCTCCCGTGGTGGCGCGCCGCGCGCGAGAAGATCTAGACGAAATGCTATTCAGTGTGAAAGCGGTTGCAGCACTGCGGTATTTCGTTCATCGCTGGCAATGATTCTGTAAAATTTCTTCAAGGTCTCCATCTCGGCCAACGGCACGGTCAGTTCCTTCACTTCCAGCCTACGGGTGTATTTCAAGGAATTTCCGCTGGCTTCCGTCTTGCTGTGATAACTGGCAAAGTCGTAGTCCACATCGACAGGCGGCGGCACATCGCTCACCTCATAACCGGCGGGTAGGGCAATCTCAAAAGTGTCCGAATCCAGAGAAGGCCCGGAAAACTCCACCGGAAACTTTCGCGGTTCCTTGGTTTCGAGCAGAGCGCTTGACTTGCTGCCCAGCACGCGTGGCCTGACCAGAAGCAGGTTTCCCGCGGACTTGGCGTAATTTGCGACCACAAACGAATATTCGTAGGCAAAAGGCAGGTCCGTTTGCTTGAGGTTATCTATGGCCGCGTGTGTGATCTGAAAATTCGGGAGAGAGTCGGTCAGAAGGTTTTCTATCGGCTTGATGCGGTCCTTATCGGTGGCCACGGAACGCAGCGCATACCGCTGGTAGGCGGCGCGGTCGCCCAGGCGCAGTTCGGTGACATTGCCGGTCAGAGTGCCCGAAGGATTCAGAGTAAGTTTCGCCGTCCGCCTCGTGCCATTCAGTGCGGCACCCAACCGCGGCAGCGCGACGAGCTCGCCTCCGGCATCCGAGACGAGCAAGCCGTAGTTCGACTGTAAGGCGCCGCGCAGGTAGCCGAAGGGAGTCAAATCGTCGGTGGGATCGAAAATCAGCAGCTTGCCTAATGTCTTGTGCTGGAAGAAGGCCTTCAAGTCCGCGTCATTCGTGCCTTCCGGAAGCTTGATCGCAAGGATCACATGATTGAACCAGTTCACGGCCGGGGTGTTTGCGTTAACCGCTCCGCGGTCTGTATTGACAATCACATAATAGGAATCGACGCCGATCTCCTTGAGCATTGTGCTCATCAGCGTGGCTTTATCCTTGCAGTCCCCGAAGTGGTGGGAAAATATCTCGTTCGCGGCATGCGGCTGCCATCCGCCGATTCCCAGCTCAATCGCCACGTAGCGGATATCGTTTTGCACAAATTTTCCGAGCGCGCGCATCTTGCCCACCGTGCTCGTTGCGGGGCCCGTCAACTCGGCCACCTTTTGTTTGATTTCTGGCGAACTCTCCCGGCGTCCTCGGATTAGTCCCGCTTCCCAGAGAGCCATGTCGTTCCAGTTATCAAAACCGCGGGTCTGCCCTCCGCCCGGGGGAAAGAAGGAAACGATCATTTGCCCCGCAATCGCACGCCAGGGGGGCATATCATCTTCGGGCCGGATGGCCTCCAGGTTGTTCAAAGTCCACTGCCACTGATTGTTCCCGACCGAAGTGGCCTGCACTTCGGGATGATTTACAAATACAGCCTTGTACTCCCAGCCTGGGGGCAACTGGAGCGTGTAACGCGCTTCGCGCACGGGATCCATCCGTTGAAAGCCCCACTCGTCCTGCAAAATATAGGGCCGGTCTTCATGTTCGATTTCGAAGCCGATAATATTCCCCGGATCCGGGGCAGGAATTTTCAAAATTTTTGTCCGCACATCACTGGCAAGTTCTCCGTTCGAAACACCGAACAGCGCCGTCTCGACCACGTCCTTGTCTTTCACTTCATAATCCTTGCCTTGCGCGGGAATGCACCAGCCGCGCAACCCGGTGATGCGGGTCTCCGAATCAAAGTGAGCGAGCACCATTCCACGATCTCGTCCGGCAGGCCGTAGAATTTTGTAGGCTCGCCGTTCGATGCTCTTGATTTTACCGTTGGGCTGGACACTCAAAGTGTCTTCCGAGTACAGAAGGATGGCATCCGTCTTTTCATCGTGGGGCGGCAGGGGAGCATTCACAAGAGCGCGCATCCATTGCGGCGCGTCGGCGGCACGGAGCGCATGAGAAGTTCCGGCCGAGCAGACTACTCCCAGAATGAATATCCGGGCTGCGCGAAGCATGCCGCGATTAGTTCGCGGCATTCGAAGCAGGCTGCAATATGATCTGCTGTTCATCGGCGGTCCTTATGGATGCATAAAATTGTCGAAGCGCGGGGTAAAGTTTAGGGTCCAGACTGATCAGGCCGTTTTTCATGAGGCGTTGCAGGTGGAGCGTTCCGCTGCTGTTCTCGATCTTCTCCGTGAAAACCAAAGCTTTGGCGTCATTATTCGTCCCTTTTGGAAGGCTGCTGACCTGCCAGCCAAGGGGCAACTCGATCGCGACGTCGTCCACCTTCTGCGATAAATAGTGAAAATAGAGCGGGTGCACACGAGTGGAGTGCTCGAACATGTGCTTCTCGGGAGCGCTGAAAATTCCCACGGGCAACAAGGCTCTCCGCCCGGCGCCCGACACCCACCCTGGTACCTTCAGATTGAATTCCGCCACAAGCGGCGACTCCCAGCTGGACCAATCAGGCTGGTTGGCCAAGTCCACTTCAACCGCGGCCGGAACTGTGAACCGAACCTCGTCCTCCAGCAATTTTTTCCTTGAGGCTTCGTCTTCATTTCTCTCTCCGAACCTGAGATACATCGCTTCCAGTCCGGTGTAAGTCACCTTAAGTTTGCCCTCTAGGCTTCCCTCTTGCGTCAATTTCAGGTCCGCCTTGCGCTCAATCTGAGAAGCACCACACTCCGGAAGAGAGGTGGTGACCCAGGTGCCTCCGTCTTTATCGAGCTTCAGTCCCACGGTATCCGTTTCCGACCAAGGCAGCATGCCAAACGGGGTATACGGGGTACCGGGGTCAAAATACATTTCCTTCCCGTTCAGTTTCACGAGGACAACGTAAGTGCGGAGCTCTCTCGCCCTCATCAGATTCTTGATGAAAAAGCGCTCGTCGCGCGTCGAGATTTTCACAGCGGAAGCGTCCAGGCCAGCTGCCCTCGCCATGCCCAGAAAAAGAAGAGTGATGGAATCGCCGTAGGCGTACCCGCGCTTCCAGACGTCTTCCACATTGCTCGCATTTTTTTCCTGCGCCCTCTTTTGCTCCTGTTCCGTCTTTTCCACCGCAAAGCTGAGGTTGCGTATCTTCTGCGTCCGCGCGTAGATTTTCTGCAGCTTCACCTCGGGGGAATCGCCGGGAGCAACAGTTTCCGCGACGGCCTGCTCCATAGCCTTCCGCTTGTTCAGAAAGCTCTCGGTGTAGTCATTCAGCTTCTTGCCCTGCTTTTTCCAAAACTTCTCCGGATCCGTTTCCGCTCCGTCCTCTTTATAGGTGAAATCCACACGGAACTTCATCGACGCTTCCGGGGGCATATCGTCTTCGACCTGGAACGCAGGGACATTCTGAACTTCCATGCGAATATCGTGACTGACGCCGCGTTGCTCCTCCGGCGGCTTAGCACCGGCGGGCAGCCCGTTCGCCCAGCTCCATTGCAACGGCCACTCGGCATACGGCCTTAGAGAAAACTTAGCCGACTTCGTGAAAAGATCGGAGCTAAGAATCCAATTCGAATCGAAGACATAATATTCGGCGAAGTCGATCATGTAGTGGTATTCGATGATGCTCCCCGGCTGAACGTCCGACATCGTGAACGTCTTCGCGAGATATTTGTACCCACGCGCTTTGACAATCTCCTTCTCATAGACCCTGCCGTCAAACATGACGACTGAACCGTCCGGATGAACCGTCCGCGCTCTGATATTGACAATGTTGAATTGATCTTTGACAAAGGGGATTTCCACGTCCGCGTACTTTCGCCCCTCCTCGGTGAGGATCTTCTCCCGGACATAGTTGTATTCGTGCGGGACATGTACGTTACTGTCGTCCCGGTCCACTTGCCGGTAGAGGATGATCGCAGGCGCCCCGGGCGCTTCCGGCGCACTCGTCATCTTCAGCTCGTCGGGGGAAATTGGCAGCCATTCGTCGGCGTGAGTCGGCCGCACACGATAGGCCACGGCTGTAAGGAGAATTACGACCGCAATCACCAGCAATCTGCGCAGAGACACAGCCCACCTCCAGGCTTTGAAATTGCCGCATTGAACCGCAAAAATTCGAACTGAGGCTGGCCCAAAGTCATCACGAATAACGGCAGGGTTGGGCAGAAATGGGGCGGATGCGGAGTAAAACGACGGGCCCGCACCGCGGCGCTGGGAAGGGTCTGGGCGCATAAGCAGTGTTACCGACCTAAGGTACGTAATTTTGCGAACAATATAAGCCGGGGCCGCGCTTGTCAATAGCCCGAACGGGTCATCGTGAGGTCATTTAGCGAGCCACCGTCCCATGGCTCCCTGGAGGGTAGTCCGAAGCGACCTGGCATCGGCTGTTCCAGAACTTCTATCCCCTAGCGCGCGACTTGCGGCATAATCGCCCGCGCATAGTTGTGAATCGCACTCGATGCGGCAAAAGGGGAGGATTCAGTGACCGATCGTCCATGGAGTTCCACGGCCCCTCCAGGAGAATTTCGCACATACATTTCGGCGGAGGAGACTCTGAAGGAATTTACAGTCCGCGCGGTCATCCTGGGTTCGTTGTTTGGCTTGCTCTTCGGCGCAGTCAGCGTCTACGTTGGCCTTCGCGCCGGGCTGACCGTCTCGGCGTCGATCCCGATCGCTGTGCTCTCGATAAGTATTTTGCGCGCGTTCGGCCGCTCGACGATTCTCGAGAACAATATAGTGCAGACCACCGGCTCGGCAGGCGAATCGCTGGCCGCAGGCGTCATGTTCACGATTCCAGCGCTGATTTTTCTTGGCTTTGGGTCTGAGTTCACCTTCTGGCGGATTTTCCCGCTTGCGCTACTCGGCGGATGGCTTGGCGTGCTTCTTATGGTTCCTCTACGCCGCCAACTGATCGTTGGAGAGCATGGCAATCTGGCGTTCCCCGAGGGCACGGCTTGCGCTGACGTTCTGGTGGCGGGCGAGCGTGGCGGATCGTTTGCGGGACGAGTTTTCTGGGGACTCGGGCTCGGCGGCGTTTACACCGTCTTCATGAACATCTTCCAGGCCTGGACGTCGCAGCCAGAAAGCCAGCCGAAATGGTTTCCCGGCGCATCTTTTCGCGCCAACGTCACGTCGGAATATCTCGGAGTCGGGTACATCATCGGCCCGCGCGTTGCTGGCATTCTCTTCGCAGGTGGCATCGTCTCCTGGCTGCTGGTGATGCCGGCGATCAAGTTTTTCGGCCAGCTCTCCGGCGGCCACGCCATCTATCCCGGCACAATTCCCATTCCGGAGATGTCTCCGGACGCACTATGGCGCACCTACATTCGCCCCATGGGGGCCGGAGCCGTCGCTGCCGCGGGCGTGATTACGCTAATCCGCACTTTGCCAACAATTATTTCCGCGCTGCGGTCCGGCCTCAAGGATGTCCGCGCGCAAGGCGGCGGCCAATCTTCGGCCTCCAGCCGCATCGATGAAGACATGCCCATGCGCACGGTCATCGGGGGATCGATTGTAATCATCGTGATGCTCTGGGTTTTGCTGACCTTCCACCAGATGAAGGGCGCAAGCACATTCTGGTATCAGAATCTATTTGCCGCGATCTTTGTCGTCGTGTTCGGATTTCTCTTTGTAACGGTCGCCGCCCGCATCAGTGGCCTGCTCGGAAATTCTTCGAATCCGATCAGCGGAATGAGCATTGCCACGCTCATGGCAACCTGCGCGATCTTTTTCCTCGCCGGCTGGACCGCACCCAACTATTCCGTTCTCGCGCTGATGATTGGAGGCGTCGTTTGTATCGCCGCCGCGATCGCCGGAGCCACTTCTCAGGACCTCAAGACCGGCTATCTCGTCGGCGCCACGCCCAACCGGCAGCAGCTCGGCCTTCTGATCGGCGTCACCGTTTCCACCGTCGCCATCGGCGCAACGCTCAACTTGATGAACGTGGGCCTCGAGAAATACGTCCCCACGCAAATTCCAGTGAATATCGCCGCGCTTCCCTCTGGAGTCAAAATTGAACGCGAGGGTTTCGAGTATCGCGGCAAGTACTACACGTTGATCAACGCTCTCAGCTCTGGCGTTATTCCCGACGGCGAATATCTCTATGATGGCAACACAAAGCAGATCGAAATCCAGTGGGCGCAAGGCATCGGCAGCGATAAAGCTCCCGCTCCGCAAGCGCGACTCATGGCTACGGTCATCAACGGGATCCTCAACCAGAAACTTCCCTGGCGGCTCGTTCTCATGGGAGTCGCGTTGGTGGTTGCCGTTGAAATACTCGGAGTGCGGTCGCTTGCTTTTGCCGTGGGCTCGTATCTTTCGATTGCCACGACAGCCACTATGTTCGCTGGAGGTCTCGTCCGTTTACTCGTTGAAGCCACCTCCAAGGAGAAAAAAGATGAGGGAGAGGCCAGCCCCGGCGCCCTTTATTCCAGCGGATTGATTGCCGCGGGAGGCGTTTTTGGTTTGCTTGGAATTGTCATCAATCTGTTCCAGGATCCCGAAATCGCCACGCATGTCCCCGGGTGGTTTGGCCGCATGCTGAATCTGCCCTGGCGACCCGATCTCTTTTCCATAGGCCCAAAGCTTTGGGCTTCACTTGCTCCGAACGACAAATTGCCCGTGCCGACGCACGCCCAGTCGCTCTTCGGCATGTTTATGTTCATCCTCCTGGCCGCTTCGCTCTTTCATTTCGCACGCAAAAAGCTGAATTGAACATCAAACCACGAACGAGGAATGGGAACTTCAATCCGCCTAAACGATAAATCCATAAAGAAAAACGGCGGCCAAGAGCAAGAAAACTGTGGCATCCGGCACTTTGACGCAATGGTTCCAACACCGTAAACTTGAGAAGTATGGCATCCCGGTCAGGCGTCAAGAGCTACCGAGTCAGCTTCGATTTTTATATCACGCCGGGCGTGAAGATACTGCTGCTCGCCAACTTCGGGATTTTCATCCTGGAAGCTTTCATCTATCACTTCGCCGGGGTAGCCGGCTACAATCAGCTGCTAAAACTCTTCGGCCTTGTTCCAGCCGGAGTCCTGCCCGGTTTGCGCATTTGGCAGCCTTTCACCTATCTCTTCCTGCACGACGTCAACTATTTTCTGCACATCATCATGAATATGCTGATGCTCTGGATGTTCGGGCGGGAACTGGAAATGGTGTGGGGAAGAAATAGATTCCTCCGATATTACTTTCTCACGGGCGTAGGGGCGGGGCTCATCAACGTGGCCGTGAAAACCGTGCCGGCGCTAGTTGGCCACGGTTTTTCTTACGTGCCCACGATTGGTGCTTCCGGAGCAATTTTCGGGATCTTAATTGCTTGCGCGATTTTGTTTCCGGACCGGCGTGTCTATCTTTTCCCGATTCCAGTGGCGATCAGCATGCGCACGGTCGTGGCGATAATGGCGGCAATCACTTTCCTCGGCACATTCGGGCTCGGGGACGATAAGGTCAGCCACATCTGTCACCTTGGGGGCATGCTGGTGGGCTACGTGTATTTGCGGCGAGGGTCGTTCCTTTACAGCGTTCGAAACAGCGTGTCGGACTGGCAGAACAAGCGCAACCGCAAACGATTTGACGTCTACATCAACAAGCACAAAAACGAGCCGCCTTCGCGGCCGGACCGTTGGGTCAATTAATCCGAGTTGCAAAGGTGAAGGAATTGGGGCGCTGAGCGACGATCGACTCACGACGAGTGAAATGTGCGCTTCACGCCGAACGTACTAGGCGGGGCCGCCAATCACGTGGAATTTCATGAAGTTGGTGGTGCCGCGGATGCCCATGGGTGTGCCTGCGACGATGCCGATGACGTCCCCCTTGCAAACGAGACGTTCTTCGAGCAGGCGTTTTTCGGAAATGGCGGCAAGGCCGTCAATCTTGCGGACGTCGGGAATTTGGCGCGGCTTGACGCCCCAGATCAAAGCGAGGCGCCTTCGGGTGTCCGATTCGGGCGAAAACGCAATGATGGGCACGGCCGGCCGATAGCAGGAAACCAGGCGCGCAGTGAAACCGCTGTGAGTGAACACGGCGATGAGCTTCATGCGCAGTTCGCGCGAAGCGTGGCAGACAAGCTCCGCCACAGTCTCCGCCACTTTTAGTTTTTCCATCGGCACGCGCCGTGGCGATTCCCATTCGCTGGCTTCCGCCTCTTCGATGATTCTGGCCATCATGCTGACCGCTTCGATGGGATATTTCCCGGTGGCGGTTTCCGCGGAGAGCATGACGGCGTCCGAGCCGTCGAATATCGCGTTGGCCACGTCCGAAGCTTCGGCGCGCGTGGGGCGCGGATTCTCCGTCATAGACTCGAGCATTTGTGTTGCGGTGATGACCGGCCGGCGGAAATGACGCGCGCGGGCGATGATGGTTTTTTGCACGACGGGGACTCGCTCGGGGCTCATTTCCACGCCGAGATCGCCGCGAGCAACCATTACGCCATCGGCAGCGCGCAGAATTTCGTCGAGATTATCAATGGCTTCGGGCTTTTCAAGTTTGGCGATGACGGGAGTGGTCTTGCCCGCGCGCCGGACCAGCGACTTGGCAAGCAAAACATCTTCGGGCCGCCTGACAAAACTCACGGCGATGTAATTCGCGCCGTGCTTCAAAGCAAATGCGAGATCTTCGCGGTCTTTTGACGTGAGTGCGGGAACGCGCAGCTTGATGCCGGGGAGATTGATGCCTTTATGCTCGCCGAGCGCGCCTCCGTTGACGACTTCGCAAATCACTTCAGGCGCCCGAATCTGCACGACGCGCAGCTCGATCAAACCATCGGAGAGCAGAATGCGGTCTCCCCGATGGACTTCCCGCGGCAACGGCCGGAACGTGGTGCTGACGCGCGTGCTATCGCCCAAAATGCGGCGCGTGGTGATGACGAAGCGCTGGCCGGCGCGCAACTGGACGGGTATGCTTCCGGCGAGCGGCCCAGTGCGGATTTTCGGGCCTTGGAGGTCCGCCAGAATAGCGATGGGCTTCTGGTGCTGGACGGAAGCAGCACGAAGCAAGGAGATGTTGCGTGCATGCTCGTTATGCGTGCCATGGGAAAAATTCAGCCGCGCAACATCCATGCCAGCCTGCAACAGACGGCTGATCATGCGGGGTGAGGAACTGGCCGGCCCGATGGTACAAACGATTTTGGAATGACGAAAGACCATACGCTCCAATGGACGGGAAAAGCGAGTTCCTGTGCCGCGTCGAGTCCGGTGGCGAGCCTCGCTCCGCCCTGGTTATCTTGATGCGGCGAATTCTGAAATGATGCGCGTGAGAAAATCGACGCCTTTTTCGAACGAGGCGAGCGGAATGCGCTCATCGTCCGCGTGCATGCGCCGAGAATCCTCGTCGGTCATAGGGAACGGCGAGACGCCGTAGGCCTGGACGTTGTGCAGCCGCAACTGAGCGGAGTCGGTAGCACCAGCCGACATAAATGGCAGCACGGGAACGCCAGGAAACTCCTGCGATGCGGCTTTTGTGATCGAAGCATAGAAGTCCGACTCGAGCGAAGATGGCGGAGCGGCAAGCCCGGCGTCCGGCTGGACTTCAAAGCGAATTTGCGGGTCGTTCACGAGTTTAGTCAGTTCGGCAAGCAGGACATCGATGGTATCACCGGGGAGGAGCCGGATGTTGAGCGTGGCGCGGGCTTCCGAAGGGATGACGTTGCCGCGCACGCCAGCCGAAAGCATTGTGGGTGCGACGGTGTCGCGCAGCATGGAGTTCCAGAGAGGGTTAGTTTCGGAGATGACGCGCTGCGCGTGTTCGCCACGGTCGGGGGTGTCAAGCGAGCGAATCCACTTGGCAAGTTCGTCGTCTTCAATCGCCGCAATCTGTTCGAAATAACGCCGGACGATGGTGGTGAAGTGCACCGGGGCGGAGTACGCGCCTATCTTGGCGACAGCGGCGGCGAGATGGACTACCGCGTTGTCCTTGGTGGGCACGGAACCGTGTCCCGATGGCCCGCGGGCAATGACGACGACATCGACGGGAACCTTTTCGCTGGCTTGTACGGCTACATACTGCACCTTACCGTTTTTCAAGACGACTCTTCCACCTTCGTTGATCGCGAAACCCGCGGCGAATTTGTCCCAGTATTTTGCGATAAGCATCTTGATGCTGGCGTCGCCGCCCTGCTCTTCATCCGCGGTGGCCAGAAAAATCACATCACGATTCATACGGGCGTTCGAACGCTTCAAAGCAATAAAAGCCGCGAGATTGGCGGCCAACATTCCTTTGTCGTCGATCGATCCGCGGCCGTACATGTAGCCGTCCTTGCTGACGGCCCCGAAGGGATCAACGGTCCATTTGGATTTGTCCACGCCGACCACGTCCATGTGCGCCACCATGAGCACGGCCCGGGAAGGATTCGGCATGGCGGCGCTGCGGAGACGCGCCACCAGTGCGCTGCGGCCAGGAGCCAAATCGAGGAACTCCGAATTGATTCCTTCCTTTGTCAAAATGCCGGCGATGTACTTGGCGGCAGCTTGCTCGTTGCCGGGAGGATTGGTGGTGTCGATGCGAATGAGATCGGCGAGCCAGCCTTGCGCTTCCTTTGCGAGGGCTGTGGTGGTTCCGGCTAAAGATTGCACTTGCTGAACTGTGGGCATGGCCGTCGAGGGCGCTTGGGCGGCGAGAGGCAGGCTAGCAGCAAGCAACAAGAGAGCCAGGACTGGGGAAGGCACGAGCGTTTTGAAATTCCAATTCACGAAGGCATCCTCCGTATTTGATTCGGCCAAAGGCGGCCGACGCAGCAAACGTTTTGCAGTTATCGCGCTTCATACTAACATGCAGGTGTGGGGGCTAGTCCGCAGGCTTGGCCGGGAGTAGCGTAAACTCAAACGCGCGCCGATCGTGCCCCCTGGCTGGGGATTTGGGAGCGGATGGGTGGACAGAGATGATTTTTAAGGTAAATCGAGGGGTTAGAGCATGAAAACGCTTCTTTGCACGGTTTTTTTGACGTTTTTTGCGGCGATAATTATGGCGCCCATGGCCGAGCGGCCCACGTCGGCGCAGGCACCCACGGGTCCTCAGGGCCAACCTCCGCCGCCAAAAGGCGCGGCGCCGCAGACGCCCCCCGCCACTGCTCCACAGCAGCAAGCCCCCCAGGCGGGCGTGAGCATTGCCGTGGAGGTACCCGTGGTGACGCTGGATGTGATCGCGACGACGCAACACGGGGACATCCTGACGGGCCTGAAAAAAGAGAATTTCCGGGTCATTGATGACGGCGTGACACAGACAATCACGAACTTTGGGCCCACGGAAGCGCCGATTACGATCGTAATGCTGATGGAGTTCAGCAGCCGCGGCCTTTATGAGTGGTTTGCCTACCAGGCTAAATATTGGGCGGACGCGTTTCTTCCGAATCTGCAGCAGAAGGATTGGGTCGCGCTGCGGACGTTCGACATGCAGGTCCACGACGAGGTGGATTTCACGCAGAACAAGGATGAGGTACGCAACGCCATTTACCATCTTTATTTTCCCGGGTTCAGCGAGTCCAACGTCTTCGACGCAGTGTTGAAAACCATCGACGACATGAAGGATGTGAAGGGCAAGAAATCAATCTTGCTGCTGGCTACCGGAGTGGACACGTTCTCGAAACACACGCTGGATCAGACCATGAAGCTGTTGCGGCAAAGCGACGTTACGATCTTTTGCGTCGGGCTCGACAAGCCATATATCAATTTTCTCGAGTCGAACGGCTCGCTGGGTTCGCATATGAACTACCTGCAAGGCGAAAACCAGATGAGGACGATTGCAAACCTAACCGGTGGATACGCATGGTTCCCGCAATTTGACGGCGAGCTCCCCGGAATTTTCCACGACGTGGCCGCATTCCTGCGGCACCAGTACAGCCTTTCTTACACGCCGACAAGCGGTGGCAAAGACAATAAGTTCCACAAAGTGAAGATTGAACTCGTCGATGCCAACGGTGGCCCGCTGGAAATTCACGATCAGAAAGGCAAGAAGCAGAAGTGGGTGGTGTACGCGCGAGAGGGTTACGAGCCACAAAAAGCCGGCGCTGGTGACTGATCGAAATCAAGGATTAGTTGCGCGAAAACCGCCGTGGCTTCGTTTTTAGGGTGTTTTGATCAGTAGCCTCGCGCAAAGTCAACCTGATTGAACATTTCGCGTCCGTCAAACCATCGTTCCAGCAATTCCATGAGGAGAGCAGTCTCACGCTGCCACAGGCGGTCGCTGACGGCGCTGGTGTGGGGCGTGATGAAAAGATTCGGAGTTTCCCAGAGAGGGCTTTCTGAGGGAAGGGGCTCGACGGAAGTTACGTCGAGCGCGGCTCCAGCAATCGCGCCTTTCTCGAGCGCCTGCATGAGTGCGGATTCGTCCAAGAGGCTTCCCCGCCCGACATTGATGAGGCGCGCGCCAGGCTTCATTCGCGCGATTTGCCCAGCGCCGAACAGATGGCGAGTCCCGGAAGTCTCCGGCGCTGCGATCACAACATAATCGGCGTTCGGAAGAACTTCTTCGAGTTGCGCCGCAGGCACGATTTTTTCCGCAAGCGAGGTGTCACCTTTGCCGGACCGGGTTACGCCCCAGACGCGCATGTCGAAAGCACGAGCGCGCCTGGCGAGCTCGCGGCCGATGGAACCGAAGCCCACAATGAGCAGGATCTGGCCATTCAGCTCGGTAAGCCTTTGCGGCCTGTCCCAGAGGATCTGCTGGCCCCAGCGCGATTGGTCCTGATGGCGAGTGGAATCCGGGAAATTGCGTGCAAGAGCGATGAGCAGGCCCATGGTGTGCTCGGCCATAGGCACCGAGAAAACTCCGCTGGGATTCGTGACCACAATTCCAGAATCGCGGAGTTCGGGGTACATCAGCTGCGCAACACCCGCCGCGGTGGAATGAATCCATTTCAATTTCTTCGCGTGGAGGAGTTGCTCGGCGCGCAAGGAGTAGCCTACGAAAATATCCGTGTCCGGCAATTCGGCGGGGAGCTTGTCGTAATCAGGCAGATGCAAGACGCGCATCTCCGGCCAGCGCGCGCGAATCGTCTCCGGCATGATCGATTGCGGGCGCCAAAACGTAAACGGGTGCCACACGCAGATCACCAACTTTGTCCCGGATGGCGTGGTGCGAGTCATTCGTCCGGGCCGCGATGCTTCCAGTAGAGGAGTAATCCGAGGATGAGGCCAAGGCCGCCAGTACCGAGAATGAAGGGCCGCGATAGCGGCAGGGCGAACCAGCAAATCACAACGAGGCCTACAGAAACGATTGCGCCAACAGGTGTGCCGGGGATCGTGATGGTACCGAAGGATCGCTCACGATTTTGCCCGGGCGCGGGCTGTTTTTGCTTGATCGGTTGGTAACTCAGACCCATTTTAACGCTCTGTCGTGACACGTAGATCGTGCCCCGTCATGTCCGCGGGCTCGGGCTGGCCAAGAGCCGCAAGCATGGTCGGAGCAATGTCGCGCAACGAGCCGCCTGACTTCAATTTCAGCGTATCGTTTTCGCTGACGAGGATGAGCGGGACAGGATTGGTGGTGTGATACGTGTGAGGGCCGCCGGTGGAAGGATCGATCATCGTCTCGGCGTTGCCGTGGTCGGCGGTGATGATCCAGACGCCGCCGCGCGGCTTCAGAACACTGTAAATCGTTGCGAGCCCTGCATCGACGGCTTCGACGGCCTTGATGGTAGCTTCGAGATTGCCCGAATGTCCGACCATGTCGGCGTTTGCGTAATTCATGATGATGGCGTCGAAGTCGCCTTTTTCGATGGCCTTGACCACCGTGGCCGTGATGCCCGCGGCGGACATTTCCGGTTTCAGGTCGTATGTGGCGACCTTCGGCGACGGCACGAGGATTCGTTCTTCGCCGCCGAAAGGCTTTTCCACACCGCCGTTGAAGAAATAGGTCACGTGGGCGTATTTCTCGGTTTCCGCGCAGCGCAGGTTTTTGTACTGCAGCTCTTCGAACACTTGCGCCAGAATGTGCTCCAGCTTTTCTGGTGCGATGACGTACTTCAACCAGGGCCAGTTTTTGTCGTACTGCGTCATCGCCACATAGAAAAGATTCCTGGGGCGCTTGGGGTCGGTAATTTTGTCGAAGCCGGGCTCGATGAGAGCCCGGGTCATTTGGCGGGCGCGGTCGGCGCGGAAGTTGTAAAAAATGACCGCGTCGTCCTCGTGGATCGGCCCCACCGGCTCGACGGATGCGCCTTCTCCCTTGGTGATGACGACCGGTTTGACGAACTCGTCCGTGACGCCCTGCTCATAGCTTTTTTGAAGCGCGGCAATCGGATCGTTCGAATGCGTTTCAGCCTCGCCGTGGACCACGGCGCGATAGGCCAACTCGATGCGCTCCCAGCGATTGTCGCGGTCCATCGCGTAGTAGCGGCCAGAAAGCGTGGCAATTTCGCCGACGCCGAGCTCGCGCATCTTTTGCTGCAACTGGCGCACGAAATCGCGGCCGCTGTTCGGAGGCGTGTCGCGTCCGTCCATAAAACAGTGGACGAACACGCGTTCCACCCGCTGCTGTTTGGCCATTTCGAGCAGCGCGAAAAGGTGCTGGATATGCGAATGAACGCCGCCATCGCTAAGCAGCCCAAGCAAGTGCAGTTGGCGCTGGCGGCCGCGTTCCATCGCCTGCTGGAACAGCGGCACGCTTTGGAGTTGCTTCTTGGCGATGAGCAAATCGATGCGGGTGATGTCCATGTGCACGATTCGGCCAGCGCCCATGTTCATGTGGCCGACTTCGCTGTTGCCCATCTGGCCTTCGGGCAAGCCGACAAAAGGGCCGGAAGTATGAATCAGCGTGTTTGGAAACTTCTTTATGAGGTCGTCGTAAGCGGGCTTGCGCGCGAGAGCGATAGCGTTACCTTTTGTTTCCGCGCGGTAGCCCCAGCCATCGAGCACTGTCAGCACAATTGGTCTTGGTCGTTTGCTCATAGTGTTCGCACGACGACTATCGCGCCGCAATCTGCCGCAGCGCGGAGAGGAGACGATCTACTTCTTCCGCAGAGTTATAATGGACTAAACCGATGCGGAGCAGCCCGCCACTGGATTCGACGCCGAGGCGTTCGGTCAGATTCAGGGCGTAGTAGTTGCCGTCCCATGTGAAGATGCCGCGTTCACCGAGGAACTTGGCGACGTCCGTGGGATGGTGATTTCCAAGCCGCACCGAAACCGTCGAACAGCGCTCCTCGAATCGCTTTGGATCGCTGATGCCGAAAAATCGCAAGCCGGGAATGGCGAGCAGTCCTTCGACTAGTCGAGAGAGCAGCGCCATCTCATGCTGGCGCGTCGCGCGATAGGCGGAAAGAAGCGCGTCGCGCCGGCTGGTCGCGCGAGGATTGCAGCGCCGGCCCAACTCGGCCAGGTAATCCACCGCGGCGCCAATTCCGGCGATCAACTCCTGCACTTGCGTTCCCGTTTCCCAGCGGTCGGGAAGCGAATCCGGTGCGGGGCGCACCTTGTAGGGTTGGAATCGCTGGAGTAGCTCGCGCTTGCCATAGAGCGTGCCCATGTGCGGCCCGAAGAATTTGTAGGGTGAGCAGACTAGGAAATCGCAATCGAGGTCGCGCACGTCAATCGGTCCATGCGGAGCGTAATGGACCGCATCAATAAACATGAGCGCACCGGCCGCATGGGCCAGCCTGGTGATTTCCCCGACGGGGTTGATCGTCCCCACGGCGTTCGATGCATAACCAACGGCTGCAATTTTTGTCTTCGAGCTGATTTTCCGCTTCAAGTCCTCCATGTCGAGCGTGCAGTCCGATTCTTGGATGTCCACCTGGCGGACGACTACACCTTTTTCCTCGAGCGCGCGCCACGGGGCGACATTTGCATCGTGATCGAGCGTGGTGACCACAATTTCATCGCCGGGCCGCAGTTCCCTGCCGATGGCTCGCGCCAGAGCGAACGTTATGGTCGTCATGTTCTGCCCAAAGACCACTTCGTCCTTGTCGCAATGGAAGAAATCCGCCATAGCAGCTCGCGCGGCGGCGATGATCTGATCCGTGCTCCGGCTGGTGGCGAATGCCCCGCATGTATTCGCATTCGAGTTCAGGAAATATTTCTGCACGGCGTCCATCACTTGCCGGGGTACCTGCGTGCCCGCAGGGCCATCCAGAAACGCGGCTGGATGCCCATTCACCTGCAATTGCAGCGAGGGGAATTGCGCCCGCACCCAGGCGGTATCCAGCGGCTTACTTTGAGCTTCTTGCACGACTGGTGTGCTCATCGTTATCTCCGCCCGTTAGTTTCTCACAGGGCGGGCCGGGGACGAAGCCGCGCACACCCGTGTTAGCATGGAGATGGTTGTTCCTCACTCATGCCGCTTTGGCGCCGGCTACAAATCAAATGAGCGGCCACGAACCGGCCGGCTTTGCGCCACGCTTCTCCATGAGGTGCACGGTGTCCGAACCCTTCACGCCGACCGAGCGCACGCGTGTTTTGCGAGAGCCGCAGCGCGGCGTTTACGACCGCGAAACTATACATACGATTTTGGATGAAGGACTTGTTTGCCACGTAGGCTTCTCAATGGACCGCCAACCGTATGTGATTCCCACTTTGTACGGGCGCGTCGGCGAGGCAGTCTATTTTCATGGCTCTGCCGCAAGCCGGATGCTCCGCGGCCTCAGCGATGGGGCGGAAGTTTGCTTGACGGTTACGCTCGTAGACGGCATTGTTCTCGCTCGCTCGGTCTTCAATCACTCCATGAATTACCGCTCCGTCGTAGCCCTGGGCAAAGCAACTCTCGTCGATGCTCCGCAAGAAAAACTCGAAGCGCTGCGCGCGTTCACGGAAAAGATTCTGCCGGGCCGCTGGGATGACGCGCGTCCACCCAATGAAAAAGAATTGAAGGCAACAAGCGTCCTCCGGCTTCCTCTGACGGAAGCTTCCGCAAAAGTGCGCACCGGCCCTCCGGAGGATGACGCTCCGGATTACGAGCTTCCGATTTGGGCGGGAGTCATTCCTTTGCGCGTCATCGCGGGTGCGCCGGTTCGCGATGAAAAGTGCGATCCTGGAATCCCGCTTCCAGCCTACGCGGCGGATTACAGGCGGTGATCCGTGGATGCATTTACTCCCGCACCCGTTAAACCCATTGTTTCCATAGAGGCGCTGAACGCGCTCGACATCCGCGTCGGCACCATCGAGCGTGTCGAGGAAGTCCCTCGCTCCGAGAAACTGATGAGGCTCACGGTGAATTTCGGAGACCAGAAGCGAACGATCCTCGCGGGTATCCGAAAGGAACGCGCGAATCCGCGCGATGTGGAAGGCCGCCAGGCTCTGTTTATCGTCAATCTAGAAGCGCGCAAGATGGCTGGGGAGCTTTCCGAAGGGATGCTCTTTGATATCGGCTATGCGGATGGAGTCACGCCGGCGCTCGCCGTTCCGGAACGGCCCGTTCCAAATGGCACTCGCGCAGGATAGCCGTTCATCGGCGAACGGCACGCAGGAAATCGGCGAGCAAGCCATATCCCGTGGCTTCGATGCCGGGATTGTGCTCAACGAGAGATAAGCCGAACACGTCCAGGTCAAAACGAATCGCGGAACTGCTGCCTTCGAGACTTGCCAAAGGATCCGAAGCCGGCAACAGCTCCGGACGGACGCTGCATTCCACGCCATCGCCGCGACGTTCCGCGCGGCAGACCAGTTTATAGCGCATCCCATCTGCGCGCACCGACCGAATCTCTGCTTCACTGAGCCCGCGAATGCCGCTGCGCCGGACCTGCTCCAGCCTCAGATTGGCGCCCATCAAGACAATTGCCAACGCGAGAACCTTGACTGCCGCGTCCCAGCCATCCAGGTCGGCCGCCGGATCCGACTCGGCGATGCCCATGGCTTGCGCGCGTTTGACGGCTTCGTCCATCGAACGTCCCTTTTCAATTTCCGTGAGCACGACGTTTGTCGTGGAATTCAATACACCAGCAAAGCCGCGAATGTCCGCGCCGGGCAGGCCGTCGGGAAACATGGAGAAAACGGGCACACCATCCATGACCGTGGCCTCATATAGAAACTGTTTCCGCTTTTCTCTCGCCAGGGCGCTCAGTTCGTGAAACGCGTGAACGATAGGGCCCTTATTCGCGGTGATGGCATGCGCGCCAAACTCCAATGCGGTCCTCAGGTGTTCGATAGCCGGCTGGCCGGTGTGGACGTTGAGGGAACTCGTTTCGAAGAAAACTTCCGCCCGTGTTTTTTCGAGCCACTCTCGGACATTGCGCGGCTGCGCAGTATTGCCATGTTGAGTCAGGGAGTGTCCCTGAAGGACAGCAAGCGGGTTCAATCCATCGGGATCGGCGATCCAGCCCACGCGGCGAGTGGCTACTCCCGTGAGCCGCCAGTGGACGTCATAGCGCCGACGGAGCTCGGTTTCTTTCGAAATAAGCAGGCGGAGGAGCGCGCGAGCCACGTTGCCCATGCCGATGATGGCGAGATTATAGGAGGGCATGGGTACGTCCTTCACAAAGAAGGAAACGGGACAGGCGATACCGTCCGTCCCGATTCGGCTGAGTCATCAATCAATGCGCCGCGGCGAGCTTTGCGGCAGCCTCAGCAATCAATTTGGCTTCATCCTGGAGGCAATGAGCGACGACTAAAACGCCTTCATCGGCTTGTTTCCACTCTTTTTGCTCAATGGCTTCCCGGACGTACGGCATCGTCTTTGCCGCGTACCCGGTATAAAAACCGGGCGCATAAAGCTGGTGCCGGTACCATTTGCGGTTCGGCAGGCCGTCTGGCGTGACAAGCTTGCGTTCGCTTTCCATGAGGAGCCGGTTGACTTCCTCGAGAGAAGCCGCTGCCAGCGCGGCGCCGCCGTTCGAATTCGCGTGTTCCAGGGCCTTGTGGTATTCCGCGGCGCTGCGCGTCACGGCATCGGCGGCGTTCTCCAGGGGCGCGAAGTTCTGGTAAGGCGGAACTTCTTCCTTTTTCGGCGGGACGTAAGTCTTCTTGGGATCGGCGGTAGCGGTGAATACGCCTTCGTCAATTTCCCGGTTTCTTTCGCGAATCTCGTCCTGCATTTTCTTGGACAAGTCTTTCAGTTCGCGAACGTAGGTTTGCATCGTTTCCGCAAAGTCTCCGAAGTCGAAGGGGAGCAGATCGGCGTCGGCAAGCCGCATCATGGAAGTGCCGCCGGCCTGGGAAAGCGCGCGGCCGTAAACGAAAGTAGTATCGGCGAAGTGCGTGTACCAGTAATAATCGTCGTAAATCGAGTGATAGATGCCGCCGCCGTCTTCGCCGCCAAAGCCGATATTGAGCGAAGCGATGCCCACATACTGGAGGAACGGCGTAAAGTCCGAGCCGGAACCGAGCGCCCCCAGGTGCATATCGGCGCGTTGCCGGATCTCCTGTTTCTTATCGGCAGGCGCTTGTTGGATGGCACGAAGTTCGTCGCGCTTCCAGGCCGAGAGTTTCGTCTCGGGATCCTGAATGTCGCGGGCGATATCGTTTAGGAATTTTTCGAGTGTGTGAGAGCCGGCCAAGTCGAAATAGCCGCGCCCATTGCCGTCGGAATTGATGTAAGCGACAGCGTGCTTGCTGAGTTCGTCCGCGTGTTCCTCGACCCATTCCGTCGAGCCGAGCAGGCCGGGTTCTTCGCCGTCCCACGAACAATAGATGATCGTACGCTTGGGCTTCCAACCTGCTTTCAGCAATTCGCCAAGCGCGCGGGCTTCTTCGAGCATCGCGGACTGACCGGAAAGAGGATCTTCGGCGCCGTTAACCCAGGCGTCATGGTGGTTGCCGCGAATCACCCACTCGTCGGGATACGCAGAGCCGGGAATTTTGGCGATCACGTCGTAGATGGGCTTGAGCGGCGTCCAGTCCGATTTCACTTTCAGGTGCACTTTCCCGGGGCCTGGACCGATGTGATAGCTGAGGCCGAGAGCACCGCGCCATGCAGCCGGCGCCATCGGCCCCTTGAGCGATGCAAGCAGCGGTTGGGCGTCGCCATACGAAATCGGCAGAACAGGAATCTTCGTAAGCGTCTCGGCGTCCTTCAAGGCCAGTCGTTTCGCATCCTTCGTCGCGCCGACGCCGGGTGTCAGTGGATCTCCTGAATAGAGCGGCATGTCCGCGACGCTGCCGCGCTGTACGCCGTCTATGGGGCGATAGGGGCCTTCCGGAAACACGTCACCTTGGTAGTAGCCATCTTCATGAGGATCGGAAAAGATGAGGCAGCCAATCGCGCCATGCTCCGCCGCAACTTTTGGCTTGATGCCGCGCCACGAACCGTAATAACGCGCGATCACGATCGCCCCCTTCACGGAAACGCCCAGTCGCTCGAGCTCGTCGTAATCGGCGGGCACGCCGAAATTCACATAAACAAGTGGAGCCGTTACGTCGCCATCAATGGAATAAGCGTTGTAGGTGGGGAGCTGCTGGGCCGTCTGATCCGATGTGGGGTCCGCCTTTACCACAGGCTCTTGAAGCTTGGCCGTGAACTTCGGGCCGCCCTCGACGAGCTCGACAACGCGCTCCTTGGGGGTCGGGAAAAGGACATCGAAGGTTTCTATGTGCGCGTCAAGACCAAATTCTTTGTACTTCGCGAGAATCCACTCGGCGTCGGCCTTGTCATAACGCGAGCCCACGTGGTGCGGCTCCGCGGCAAGCTGTTTCATGTAGGCCCTGATCTTTTCCGGATCAGGGATGGCGCGCATTTTTTCCTCCCACTGCCGTTCCGTGCGGGAAGACTCGGCGGAATACCCGGCCAGCGGCTGCTCGTCGGCGGCAACATGTGCTCCCAGCGGCGCCAGGGAAAGGCTTGCGAAGACAAACGAAGCAACTAAACCTCTGCGGTTCATGAGACCCCCTAGTTTTGCGCACGTATTCTGCCTGAACTGCAGGGGGTTTGGAAACGTTTGTTGCAGATTTATTCAGTCGAGACTTCGGGTTTGAAGCACAACGGCAGAGACGAGAAGTCTCTGCCGTTTGCTTTGGCTCAGCTTGCCAGAGTGGCGCTCTTACTAAATTCCAGAATCGTCCTCCAGGGCAACCGGAAAGGATTCGGGTAGAGTTGAATTATGGCGCAACCGTGATCATGCCAAACAAACCGTCGGCGTAATTATTGGGACCGGCGGTGAAGAATAGCTGATTAGTGTGGCCTCCATTACCGCCGTTGCCGAATTGTATAGCCCAAACCTGGTTGATGACGATAGCTTGGCCGTTCGTGTCTTGCAGCGTGCCAAGAAAAGCGCCAGATGCAGGATCGAATGCATTGATCCGCCCGTCCGGAACATTGTTTGCTACCAACAAACTGTTGCTGAAGGGACCGAAATCAGCAGGCGCCCTCGCAAGACCCCAAGGCGAATGAAGAGGACCTGTAATTCTCAGTAGAACATTCCCGGAGGTGTCAAATTCGTCCACAAAGCCTGCTGCTGATTTGTTACCTCCAAAGGTCACCCAAAGCTTGCCACCAATGTTTTGGATACCGTATGGGGCAAAGCCGCCATGGACCGCTGGATCGGTAAACGAGCGCACCAAGGTGAAGTTCTTGTCGAAGACATCAATACGGCTGTTAGGTCCGTTGTCGGCTGCATAGAGGAAATCGCCCGAGCTGTCGCTGGTGATGGCCAACCCCGTATACACAGCGCCAAATTTTGATCTGTCTGCCGCGATCAAGGCGTGCGTGCCGTCCACTCCGGGGCTCCAACCGCTGATGGTGCCGTCCAAAGTGTCAAACAAGAATATAGCGGTGCCGGACTTGACGCCGTTGGAGACCGAAAACGAAGGCGATGGGTTTCCGAGGGTGATGTTAAAAACGTCGCCAGTCGGCGTTCCCGTGACGTTCGTCCCCGCCGCAGGCGGAATCGTAACCACCAACCCGAGCTTCTGCCCAGCTCCGTTGTACAAGGTAGACTTCCCGGTAATGTTGTCACTCACCCAGAAAGGGCTGCCGCCGGAGCGGGTCAGTCCCCAACCGTTGACGAGGTCCGAGTCGGTCGCGTTGGTGACCAGGTCGGTCCGTACATATTGCGCAGAAGCTACAACAGGGAGAACAAACATCGAAAGGGCCGAAGCTGCGATGAGCTTTCGACACTTCACTGTGAATCTCATGATTTTTATCTCCTCCAGAACAAGTTTTCCTGAGCGAACGGGTTGCATGTGATCGCCAAAAACCTAGGATGGGATTGGGCAAGAGTTTATTCAAAGCAAACCGAGTTCCAGCTCGAGCTGGTGCGTCGACGTTGCATCGTCGGCTGAGAAGAAGGGACTTACGAGTTTTTCAGGGAACCGAGGGTTCCCTGAGATTCTGTTTCCCGTAGACAGACACTGTTGGGGATACCGAACTTGGTAGGTTTTTATTCCTTATAGTTTTGGAAAAGCAAATTGCCCGGAGGCTCGCCGGTCGAGATGGCCTAGGCTCTGCGGAGAGTCAGGAGCGTGATTTCGGGGGGCACTCCCAGTCGCACGGGGGCGCCCACGGTGCCAAGTCCGCGGTTTACGTATATCGACGCCAATGCGGACGAACGGTTCGGAAACAAGGAACCGTGCCGCTTCTCAAACACAGAGCCGTTCGAAGAGGCCCGGTCGTTTGGCGCCGGCGCAAACATGGGGCGGTGATATAGCCCCGCCACATAATCCGTAATGAAACGGGCAGGGCTCAGCCGGTGGTCGAGAATTTCCACTTGAATCTGTCCGCCGTGTGTGTGACCGGCTAAAGTCAGTTCGATACCCATCTCCGCCGCTCGATTAAATGCGTTGGGATTATGGGACAGCAAGATATTCGGCATGTCGCGGCGCACCAACGGCTCGACGCGCTGGAGCAACTGCACTCTGCGGCCACCGGGCGTGCGCTCGCGCTGGTAATCGACGCCGATGAGATTAAAAGTGGCGCCCTTGAAATCGATTTGTGCATTTTCATGCCGCAGAAGCTTCATCCCCGCCTGAGCAAACAGGAACTGCGCCTTGTCTTCCGCGCGGGCGTAAATCTCGTGATTGCCATTGCAACCCCACACACCCAGCGGAGCACGGAGACGGCGCACTTCGTCAATGCAATCGGCGATCGGATCGCTTGCACCGGTTATAAAATCTCCCGTTACCAGGGCGAGATCGGCATCCAGGTCGTTGGCCATGTCCACGGCGCGGCGAACCTGCAAGCGCGGCATATAGCTGCTCAGGTGGATATCGCTGATCTGCGCGATCTTCATGCCTTCCAGGCCGGCAGGCAAATTGGGGATCGGAATTTCTACTCTGCGGATTTGATAGTCGAGACGCTCGGCCGCAAAGCCATAAACTGCGGTGAGAAACGGCCCGGCCCCCGCGAGGGCAGTGGCAGTCTTGAAAAAGTAGCGGCGCGACGGGTCAGGAAGAACCTCGGCCGCGCGCGAGATTAAAGCCTTAGGAGCGTCCTGAGAGGGCATAACGGAGACACTGGAAGACTTCGGATTCGTCTTCAGTCGGTAGGCGGCTCGAAGCCAAGCCCAAAGCCGGTCGACTCCACGCACGGTCTTTACCGCAAGATAGGCAAAAAGGGCGCTGAAAAACCACAAACCGGCGAATACTGTGACCAGGTTACCGGTTGGAATCAGGTAGCCATGCCGACCCATTCGGAAGCTGTCCGCCGTTGCGGCGATAATGAGCAGTAGGCCGGCAACATAGACCAAGCGCGCCGCAACTCGAAGCCCCTGACTACCCCAGTTTGACGTCACCCGCCAAATGCCGCGGTACCAGAACCGCTGTGAAAGAAACAGCAGCCCAAGGATGCCAAGGCCTATCGCGCTCCGCACTAATAACCAGGTCCAGTTCAAGTCGTGTATCCCCCCAGCCGCAAACTTCAAGTTTACCACGCCTGCCACAATTAAGTTTTCATGAGACGGGCCGCGACAGGCGTAAGATGAAACCGTCCAAATGGACAGGTGTTTCCCTTTCGATGGGAGAAACGCTTGGCGGCCACCCGCGTCAGAGAGTATGTCCCTGCCAAACTCAACCCAAGGCAGGATCACAAGTTATTCAAGACGGAGCGGAACATGAGGAGAGTAACGATGACGAATCGCAGCAAATGGGGGGCTGTACTGGTTGCCGTCGGTCTCGCGGCGATGCCTGCCTTGGCCCAGGATTCCAAGCCGGCCGCTGCACCAAAGCCGGTAGCGAGTCCATCGCAGGCCGTATTAGAGTCCTGGAATGAAATCGGGAGAAAGCTGATTGCCATTGCCGAGGACCTGCCGGAAGACAAGTATGACTACAAACCGAATCCGGACTCGCGGACGTTTGTGGCGCAATTACTGCATGTTTCCGCCTCGATGTATTTCTTCACCGACGAAGCGGCAGGGAAGAAAGCGCGGTTCGGCGATGATCCAAAACGTGACGAGCTGAAGACCAAGGAGCAGGTTGTTGCCTTCGTCAAAAAGTGCGTCGAAGACGGAGCGGACTTGATCAAGTCCAAAGGCGATTCAGGTTTGGCAGGGACTGTGGTCTTAGGAAAGCGAACCTACCGGCTCTCGGATCTTGCCTACGGATTGATCGAACATTCCGGTGAACATTATGGCCAACTCGTGGTGTATTACCGAATCAACGGAATGGTGCCGCCGGAATCGCGGCCCAAGAAATAAGCAGTTTCGCAACGAAAGAGTATCGGGCACGGGGATTCCTTCTCGTGCCCTTTTTCTTTTAGCGCATGAGTTTTCTAAGAAGTTGCGGCTCCGGCGGCGCCGTTCTCGAGCATGGCAGCCAATTGCTCGGGATCGCTCGTCGGCGGCAGACAGGTCTGCCCCATACAGACGACGGCGACAGCTTTGTCGGTAGGAAGATGCGGCAAGGTTTCCTTGAGTGCCCCTGCAAGATGGAGTTGCGGCGTTTCAGAAGTCACTCGGAGGACGGACTTGCCAAATCGGTAGACCTGGTGCGCGGCCGCCTCGAGGGCATGCGCGGCGGGATCATCGGCGCGGCCGGTGATGACCACTTGCATTGGATGCCGTGCAAACAGCGTGGCTGCCAGCCCGTAGGTTGCGGCAAACATTCCGTATTGGGGTGCAATGCCGGCAAAGGCCTCGAGCGTTTTCTGTGCGAAGTCGTAATAGCGAGGGTCACCGGTAATGGCATGCATGCGAATCAATGCGATGGCCGCAACGGAGTTTGCGCTGGGAGTTGGAGAGTCCTGAAAGGGTTTACGGCGGACGTCGAGGCCGCCCATCGGCGGGGCATCCGAAGGCCGATCGAAAAAACCGCCGCCTTCCGCGTCGCCGTAGAGGTTGATGGCAATGTCCATCGTTTTTTGCGCCGCGTTAAAATAGCAAGGTTCGAGCGTCGCCTCGTAAGCATCCAGCAAGGCCAAAACAGAGAAAACTTGATCGTCGAGCGAGCCGTCGAGCGCTGGCCCGCCGATTCGGTGTACGAACCCTCGCGATTCGCTCCACGCTTCCTTGAGCATTCGGTCCAACGTTTTCAGCCCGAACTGCCGGCAGCTCGTTTTGGTTGAACCTTCAAGCACTCTGGAAGCATCCAGATAAGCCGAAACAAACATGGCATTCCAGGAGACGTACATCGTCTTATCAACGAAAGGAGTGGGCCGGGGCAAGCGAGCCGCAAGCATTTTCCCTTTCCCTTTCGCAATAATGAGGCGCACGGAGGCCTCATCGAGGCCAAGTTGCCGAGCAATCGCAGAGGCGTTGCGCGCGATCCACAGGACGTTTTTCGCGGGGTTGTGGTGCATCTCGCCATGGGGCTCAACGTCGTAGTAAAGCTCCATGACGCGCGCCTCGTCTGGCAGAAGTGGGGATCGCAGTTCGTCGAGTGTCCAGGTGAAATAGTCTCCGTCATCGTCGAGAGAATAATCCGCGTCCTGGCTGGCATAAAATCCGCCGTTTGCCTGGTCGGAAAGAGATTCGTTCACCCAGCCGACGATCCCCTCCGCGGTTTCATGCAGATACGGATTCCGAGTCACCTGCCAGGCGTGTAAGTAATTGCGGAGAAGTTCCGAATTGTCGTAACTCATTTTCTCGAAGTGCGGCACGAGCCAGCGCTCATCAACGGAATAGCGGTGGAAACCTCCTACCAGCTGGTCATAAACACCGCCGCGGGCCATTTTTTCGAGCGTTGTTTCAATCATCGCCAACAGATGCTTTTCTTTCGTCTGCTGGTAGCGCTCGAGGACCAAGTCAACGACGGCCGCATGCGGAAATTTCGGAGCGCTGCCAAAACCGCCGTTCGTGATGTCGAACTGCTTCGTAACCGAAGCGATTTGAGCATCCACTACGCTGTGATCGAATTCCGCGCGGGCACCCGTGAAAACTTCCGCCTGCGCGACTGCATCTGCCAAATGATTCGCCGCGCGGACAAGCTCGGCCCTCTTATTCCGGTAGGAGTCCGCAACCGCAAGGAGAATCCGGCGAAAGCCAGGCCGCCCCATTTGATCTTCCGGCGGGAAATAGGTGCCGCCAAAAAAAGGCTTCCCATTAGGCAACAAAAATCCCGTTAGCGGCCAGCCGCCCTGGCCGGAAATCGCGCTAACGGCGGATTGATAACGCGCATCGACGTCCGGACGCTCGTCCCGGTCCACTTTCACCGCAACAAAGTTGTCATTTATTATTTTTGCAATTTCGGAGTTTTCGTAACTCTCGCGGTCGATGACGTGGCACCAATGGCACCACACCGCGCCGATGTCGAGAAGTATCGGCTTGTCCTCGGATTCCGCTCGGGCGAATGCTTTGTCGCCCCATTCGTGCCAGTCGATGGGTTGATGCGCCGCAGACCGCAGGTAGGGACTGGCGGAGTCCTTCAGGCGGTTGCCAGGAGAAGAGCCCACAAAAATCCTTTCTCTATTCCAGTCGATGGCGACAAGTACAACTCACGGGAGTGCGCTAGGGGGTTCAAACGAAGAACACTCGCAGCCGCCTTCTACTGCACAATGTCGCCGGGGCCGGTGTCTCGCGGGTCAATCGGTTTACGCCCGGCAAAACCTTCGTCCTGCCGGTGGTAAAAGCGGATGCGATCTTCCCCGAGCTTCCAGCAAAGATAGACGTCCTCGTTATCGATCACCGCGGGAAAATCAAGCAATCCCACTTCGAGGTCCTTGATGAGACATCCGGTTTCGAGGATGCGCTTCAACGCGCTTTTTAACGAGGCAGCGAGCTGCTGGTGTTCCACTCGCAAAGCGGCCAGCTTTTCATACGGAACGATCACCCCGCCCATCATCATGATTCGAGCTGATACCGCGGAGAGATCAGTTTCCAGGCCGGAGAGCTTCTTGCGGCAGTCCATGGCTTCCACGAGGAAGGGCTCAAGTTCCCGCCGCGCCCGCTCCGCTTCGGTGAGAGTGAAAAGTCGCGGCTCGGGATCGGGTGAGTCGTCCTGGCCCTCTGCCTCGTCGTCGTCTTCTTCGTCGGCCATGAGATGTCCGTTTCTTTTCTGCCTGTGCTGCCCTGCTTGATTTGATGCTAACCCAAACTCCTCGCAGGGTCGAGAGGACGCACGTTACGAGGGGAGCTCGATCAGGGCACTCCACTAACCGCCGATAAAAACCATGGTGCGGGAGGGAGGCACGAAACCAGGTGTGTTGATTCGGTGTCCTTCTTCCTTTTCATCGACAACCGAACGGATAAATGCGGCCACGTCGTCATCGGTCGCTCCGTCGCGGAGCAACCCGCGCAGGTCGTGATCTTCTTTGCTGAAGAGACACGTGCGTAGTTTACCGTCGGCGGTAAGGCGGATGCGCGAACAGTGGCCGCAGAAAGGCTGGGTCACCGGGGCGATGAGCCCGATTTCGCCGGGAGCGCCATCCGCGAACCGGTACTTGCGTGCAGTTTCACTTCGCTCATGCGGGATTTGGACCAGCGGCCATCGAGCATGAATTCGCCTGTGAACTTCCGCGGCAGGCACGACGAGGTTGCGCGTCCACGTACGGTCGGCGTCCAGCGGCATGAATTCGATAAAGCGCATGATTACACCTCGTTCGCGCGCAAAATCAGCGAACGATTCCACCTCGTCGTCGTTTAGTCCGCGGACTAGTACGGCGTTGACTTTAGCGGGAGCGAGCTTCGATTTTTGAGCCGCCTCGATGCCGTGCATCACCGTCTCGAAGGATTTCGTTCGCGTGATGCGTTCAAATTTTCCGCGATCCAGCGAATCCAGGCTGATATTGATGCGGCGAAGCCCCGCGCCGATGAGGCGATCGCAGCGTTCCGCCAGCAGGTGGCCATTCGTGGTCATCGAAAGGTCTTCCACGCCAAGTGCGTGTAGCCGTTCGATGTAGTCTTCCACGCCGGCGCGCACCAGCGGCTCGCCGCCGGTAATTCGAATCTTGCGGATGCCCAGGCTGAGGAAAATATGTGCGAGCCGATCGAGCTCCGGCCAGGATAGTATTTCGTCATGGTCGCGATAGTTTTCAGGGTCGGCCGAGCGGCAGTATACACAGCGGAAGTTACAGCGGTCCGTGATGGAAATCCGCAGGTCCGTAATTTGCCGGCCGAATTTGTCGTGAAGGGTCATTGCGCGCTTCCAGTTTGAGGCGACCGATTGAGCTGGCTCTTCTCGATTCCCAAAAACAAAACTGCCCGATCCAGGTGCTTGGAATCGGGCGCGCGGCGGAAACGTACGCTTTTCCGTCGAATCGCTCCTTTCCAAGTTCGGGAGGCACGGGCGTTTCCGCCCGAACCCTCAGCTCCGCGATCTTCAAAGCACGGTCGTGGAAGCATCGTCTCCGGAACCATGGGATGTCTCTCCCGCAGGCGCCGGAGATCGGAGTTCTCCAATAGTCTACCCCTCATTCGGGCAAGGAGCAAATTAGGCATCCCCTATTCCTTCCCTGAGTACGACGCTGGGATTGTGATAGAGTTTTTGGCACGTCATGCGGATCTTCGTTCTCGGGGCCGGGGCGACTGGCTCCCTTCTGGCAGAACTGCTCCAACGTCAAGGACATACGGTCTGGTGCGGCGACCGCGATCCCGCTCGCGCGCGCCGCTTTCTGGGCAAACGAAGCACCATTGCGGTCACCGAGGTCAATGCCAGGAACCTGCGCGGAATCGTGCGGGCGGCGAGCGGCTGCCAGCTCATCGTCAACGCATCCGCGAGCGTGTTTAATCAGATCGTCATGAGAGCGGCGCTCCGTCTTCGCTCGCATTACGTGGACCTGAGTTCGCACCTGACGCGCAATCCCTTCAAAGCCGAGCAGTTCTCTTTCGCAAAACGATTCGAGGAGAAAAACCGGACAGCTCTGATTAACGCGGGCGCGGCTCCAGGACTGACGAACCTGCTGGTCAAACGCACTGCCGAAATGTTCGATGAGGTCCACTCCGTGCACATCCGCCTTTACGAAAGCACGGAAAGCGATGATCCGATTTCCCAGTGGTCACCGGAAGTATCGTTTGACGAGGCCATCTCGCATCCGCGCGTCTATCGGCACGGCAGGTTCCGCATGGAAAAACGTTTTGCCGAGTTGGAAAAGTTTCGCTTTCCCGAGCCCATCGGCAACGCCAACGTCGTTCTCGCGGCGCAAGATGAAGTCGCCACGCTTCCTTACTCCATCTCGATGAAGAACATGGAGGTGAAAATAGGCGGAAACGAGTTTGACCGGCTTCGCCGCTGGTACAAACAGGGAAAGTTATCGAAATCGCGCGGAATCGTCCGCCACCGGTTCCCCGACACGTCAACGCCGCGCAAAATCGCCAGGCTGATTCGCCAGGGTGTACTGCAAAACGCGCGCTTTTTAGCCGCGATACTGGTGCACGGCGTCAATCATGGCCCAAAGGAAGATGAACATCTTCTGATACGCAGCGACGCGATATTTCCGACCCTGTACCAGATTCGACAGCAGGGGCGCTTCTCCACCCCCGTCGCATACGCCACAGCCCACGTCGCCGCGCTTTTCATCAAGTATTTTCGACGCGAAGAACCGGGGGTCTACGCGCCGGAGACCCTGCCGGTCGAAGTGCGCCGCGCGGTCATAGCGGGGATACGCAACCGCGGAGTGAAAATCACTCACAAGGTGACTGTCATCAGACACGCAGGGGACCAGGAAGACGAGCTATGACCTGCCCAGCTTAGTTCCCCACGATCATGGTCTAGCTTCGAACACAAGATTGAATGGCGTCTGCGTGGCCCGGCGGAATCTCGTAAAGCCACCGCTAGTGACGACTTCCTTCAAGCGCTTCTCCCCCGCTTGCGCCCCAAGCGCAAGCCCTACTTCCTGCGACAGGGAAGCCGGGGTACACAGGAGAGTGGACGCTCCATAAAACGCGCGCCCAATCGGGTTGAGATTGTCTTCCAGCTTATCGCCGGCAAACGGTTCGACGATCATCCACGTACCGTCCTTCTTAAGCCTGCTGTGCACATGTGCGGACGCACCCGCCGGATCGCCCATGTCGTGCAGGCAATCGAAAAATGTCACGAAGTCATAGTCTTTCCCAGGAAACGATTTCGCGCTGGACACTTCAAACTTGATCCGATCGCTCACGTCCGCAGCGCGCGCACGCTGCTTTGCCGTTTCTATCGACTTGTCATGGTAATCGAATCCGGAAAACTCGGATTTAGGGTAGGATTTCGCCATCAGGATCGTCGAGGCGCCCAGCCCGCAGCCAACGTCGGCGACACGCGCACCGCTTTTCAGCTTTTCCTCTACTCCTTCAAGCGAAGGAATCCACGACGCGACCAGATTCGTGGCGTAGCCAGGGCGAAAGAATCGCTCAGTGCCGACAAAAAGTTCGGAGTGGTGCTCATGCCAGCCCATGCCTTCGCCGGTCTTGAATTTTTCCGTGAGTGATTCCTCCGCCTTGACGGCCGCGAGAGCCACCTGGAACGCTCCCGGAAGAAATACGGGGCTGCTTTCGTCCGCCATGGCGAACGTCTGTTCCTCATTCAGATGAAATTTCCCCGTGGCCGAATCGTATGTCACATAGCCTCCGGCCGCTTGCGCGCTCAGCCATTCCCGAATGTAGCGTTCGTGCGTCCCCGTGCGCTTCGCGAGCTCCGCCGCAGTTTGCGGACCGCCGGCCGCCAGTCCCTTGAACAATCCGAGTTTGTCCCCTATTCGGATCAGGGCTGCGTTGAATGTGGCACCGAAATCAACCATTGCCTTGACGAGAAATTCGTGAAGCTTGTCCTGATCGATTGCCATCCATTCCTCCGTTACACAGCTGTAAAGCAAGCCAAATAAATGCCGGTGATTTTAGTCTTATAGTGCGGCAGGTAGCAAGCAAGGTCGGGGCTATGTCAGCAACAACGATTGGGCCGGGAATAGCGGCGATTGATTTGCTCCAGGTAAAACTCTTTTGCGCTGAGCTTGCGGCCATCCGCAACCTGCCTGCCGCTTGCGCGCAGATAGCGTTCGTAGGCGGAGTCGCCGCACCATTCCCGCAAGCCGCTCCAGAACCGGCGCACCGAACGTATTGCGATTCTTGCCGCCCGTTGCATCAGTCGTCTCCGTCCGCCACACCGGTAAAATCAGCTGCCCAGCGCGTCTCGACATACGGCGCTTCGTGCAGCACAGCCTCACGCCGCCCGCTCAAAATCGCATACCACTGCACGAGCGCTTCCGCGATCAGTATCAAGATCATCAGCGCTAGTACGCCGGTCACCACTGCATCCAGCCGCTGGTTGAAGATCAGGCGCTGCATCTCGGCAATTTTCGCCGGTGGAATCTGGCCGGCGGCAATCCGCGCCGCCAACGCGTTCGCATTCGAAAGAAATCCGAGAGCAGGACTTGGGTCGAAGATTTTCTGGTAACTCGCGGTCATAGTCACCGCGACGAGCCACACAGTGGGCGCCAGCGTTACCCAAATCCACCGCAGCCGCTTCATCTTCAGCAGGATTGTCGTGGCCACGACCAGCGCCACTGTCGCAAGCAACTGGTTGGAGATCCCAAAGAGCGGCCAGAGCGAATTGATTCCTCCCAGCGGATCAACGACGCCCTGATATAGAAAATAGCCCCACGCCCCAACGATGATCGCGCTGGAAAGCAGGATCGCCGGCATCCACCCCATGCGCCCGAAGGGTTTCCAAACCCTTCCTCCGAGCTCCTGCACCATGAAACGACCGACGCGCGTCCCGGCGTCCAGCACGGTGAGGATAAACAGGGCTTCAAACATGATCGCGAAGTGGTACCAAATACTCAGCAATCGCTCGCCTCCGATGGTGCTCGAAAATATCTGCGCCATCCCGACGGCCAGGGAGGGCGCGCCTCCCGCGCGATTCAGCAACGTCTGTTCGCCTACTGACTGGGCCAGCCGCGTCATGGTCTGCCCATCAAGTTGGTATCCCCAACTGCTTATCGTGGCAGCCGCAGCATCCGCCGTGCCTCCAACAATGCTCGAAGGACTATTGATCGCAAAATAGACTCCCGGCGGCATGGCGCAGGCAGCGACCATCGCCATCACCCCAACAAACGATTCCAGCAGCATCGCGCCGTAGCCGATGAACCGTGCCTGAGTCTCGCGCAGAATCATTTTTGGAGTGGTACCCGAAGAGATCAGCGAATGAAATCCGCTGACCGCGCCGCACGCAATGGTAATGAAGCAAAACGGAAATATCTTTCCCGCGAAGACGGGGCCGGTCCCATCAATAAATCGGGTCAGGGGGGGCATGAGGACTTGCGGCCGCACGAACAGAATGCCCGCCGCGAGTGAAAAAATCGCCCCCGTTTTGATGAACGCGCTCAAGTAATCGCGCGGCGCGAGCAACAGCCATACGGGCAGCACAGCAGCAGCAAAACCATAGGCGATAATCATCAACGCGAGAGAAACGCCGCCGAACGTGAACGCACGCGACCACGCTGGCGACTCCGCGACCCATTGCCCCGCAACTACAGCAAACAGTACAAGTGCGACGCCAAACAAGGATGCTTCCAACACACGCCCGGGCCTGAGGAATCGCAGATACACGCCCAAGAGCAGCGCAATGGGGATCGTCATGGCCAGCGTGAACGTCGCCCAGGGCGAAGACTTCAGCGCGTTTACCACCACTAGAGCCACGACGGCCAGCAGAATCACCATGATCGCCAAAACGGCAAGCTGCGCAATCAATCCGCCACGCGAGCTCACCTCCTCGCGGGCCATCTGACCGAGTGTTTTCCCATCCCGACGGATCGAGCAGAACAAGATAATGAAGTCCTGCACGCACCCGCCCGCCGCAGCTCCCACGATCAACCAAAGCGTACCCGGCAGATACCCGAATTGAGCGGCGAGAGTTGGCCCCACGAGCGGTCCGGGCCCGGCGATCGCCGCAAAGTGGTGCCCGAAGAGGACCCATTTGTTCGTGGGCACGAAATCTCTACCATCATCGTGGATCTCGGCGGGAGTTGCGCGCTTGTCATCCAGTGCCAGCAAACGAGCCGCGATGAACGACGAGTACAAGCGGTAAGCCACCAGGTAGCAACAAACCGCGGCGACGACGAACCACGTGGCGTTCAATGGCTCACCACGGTGCAGCGCGATGCCGCCAAGAGCGCCGGCGCCCGTGATTGCCACTGCCAGCCAGAGGATGAATTTTGCAGCGCGCTTCATTTTCCCGAGCTTGCGCGAATAAATTGCGCGGTGTCCTGCTTTAGTTTGGCCAGCGATGGCAAGTGCGCATAGACCATGTGGCCGGATTCGTAGTACGCGCCGCTCAAATGGTCTCGCAAGGAAGGATCGAGCGCGAGATGGTCAAATGTGTAGTCCGCTGCAAAAAAAGGCGTGGCCAAATCGTAATACCCCTTGGCGACGAAAACATGAAGAAATGGGTTCTGCGTCATCGCGCTGCGCAGCGTTTCCGCTACGTCCACGTAGCGATTCTCGTAAGGTTTATAGCTCCAGGGGTATACGCGTCCGGTCAGAACTTCATACGGCAGATCACTGTCGAATTTCAGATCGCCTCGAACGTAATCGTTGAGCGTAGCCGTGTACGGTCCGATGATCGCGGCGATGCTGGGATCGTACTCCGGCGAATCGCCCGCCGCATCCCGGTCAATGCCCGTAAAACGCCCGTCGATACGGCCAACAGTACGCCGCTCGCCGCGCAACAATTCCTTCGTAAAGCGCTCGATTTCCACGCGCAGATTGGTCCGCTCGATGTAGTCCGGAGAGAGTCCCGTTAACCGCGAGAGCTTTCGTACGACTTCCGCATGTTCCGCGGCCGGCAGCGCGTCTCCTTCCATCAGCGCCGTCGCGTACTCTCCCTTGGCAAAGTTCTCCGATTCCTCAAGAGTTTTGTGCAGATCTTTTTGCAGATCGGCTGGCAATTTCTTGTGATACCACGCGATCGCCGTGTAGGTGGGTACGTAGAGAATGTACGGCAAATCGTTTCCGGTGTTGAATTCCGCGGTCTCGAAATTCAGGATCGTGGAAACCAGGATGATTCCGTTCAGGTACATACCGTATCGCTGCTGTAAGTAGCCGGAAAGTCCGGCCGCACGCGTCGTTCCGTAGCTTTCGCCGGCAAGGAATTTTGGCGAAGACCACCGCTTGTTGCGCGTTGTGTAGAGCCTGATGAAATCGCCTACAGACTGCACATCTTCTTGCACGCCGTGGAATTGGTTCGGCGATTCTCCGGGAGTCGCGCGGCTATAGCCCGTAGAAACCGGATCGATGAAAACGATATCCGTGACATCCAGCAGCGAGGATTCGTTGTCCACCAACTTATAGGGCGGCGGCAACAGCGCGCCCGCATCGCCCATCTCCACGCGCCGCGGGCCAAAGGCACCGAGATGCAGCCAGACGGACGCAGAGCCAGGTCCGCCGTTGAACGTAAACATGATCGGCCGCTTAGCCATGTCGCTCGCGTCGTCCCGCGTGTACGCGACGTAAAAGACACTCGCCTTCGGCGTCCCATCCTCGGTCTTCATGACGATCGTTCCTGCCGTCGCCGTGTATTTGATTTCCTGTCCGCCGATGCGCGCCGAATGTTTCGTCTGCACAACCTTGTCTTCCGGAGGCGCAGGCGCTTTCTTCTCTTCTTTCGGCTTCTCGGCCGGCTTCTCACCCGGCTTTTCCGGCGGAGCCTGCGTCGTCTGCTGCGCAGAGAGAGACGGGGTGCCGAACAATACCAGCAAGGCGCAGCTCAAGCCCACATCGCGAAAGTTCATTGGCGGTACTCTCCTCCAAGTAGACAGGCGGTGACTGACGGCCCGCGGCATCGTATTCGAGTCGCCCACCATCGTCAATGCATACAAATCGTCCCTTCTCCACCACTTCGCTCGTCTGATTTCGCTTGTTCTGCGTGCGGGCCAGAGTAGAATGCTGCCACGTCACCGCCATCTTTCGCTCGAGGAGCAGCCATGCGCCCATCCCTACCGCGGCTCACCGTGTGCCTGAGCCTTGCCGCTCTTCTTCTTTTTCCGGCCCTCGGCAGCGCCCAGCAAAAAGAGGAACTGCCCCATCCAAAGACGCTTGCTGAACTGCAAAAGTCCATGCAGGATGTGCTCGACAAACATCACTTGCCAGGCGTCGGCATCGCCCTGGTCTCAAACGGCAACCTGCTCTGGTGCGGCGGGTTTGGAAAGGCAGACATCGCCACCGGACGCGATGTAACCTGCGACACGGAATTTCGCGTCGGTTCCATCAGCAAATCGTTTGTCGCCCTTGCCCTTCTGAAGCTTCAGGAAGCGGGGAAAATCAATCTTGAAGCGCGACTCCAGGACGTCGCCCCCGAAATTCCGGTCAAGGATCGATGGCAGTCGACCAATCCCGTGCGCGTCGTCAATTTGCTCGAGCACACCGCGGGATTCGACGATATGGAAGCAGCCGAAGTCTACAACTACAGCGACGCTTACGATTTTCCTCTCCTCGATGTCTTCCGGCGCTTTCAAGAGCCGCAAGACGTTCGCTGGCCGCCAGGCACTCGGATGTCGTATTCGAATCCCGGTTACGGCATTGCCGGATATCTAGTCGAGAAAATCAGCGGCGAGCCCTTCGATCGGTACATTCGAGAAACTTTCCTCCGGCCGCTGGGCATGATGAACGCTGACTTTCCCTTCACCGATGCGAACAAAGCGCTCCTCGCGACCGGGTATACTGGCGTTCTCGCGCGGACTCTTGGCTATCCGTATATTTATTTGCGTCCCGCCGGTGATCTAAAAGCGTCCCCTGGTGAGCTTGCCCAACTGGTGCAATTTCTTCTTCGCCGCGGCAAGGCTGGGGACGTGCAAATCGTAAAACCTGAATCCATCATGCGAATGGAATCCGTGGAAACAACGTTGGCGGCAAAATACGGCTTGCGCCTCGGATACGGGCTAGCGAACTACACGGAAGTCGCCGGAGGTGTGGTTACCCACGGCCACGATGGAGGGATCGACGGATTTATCTCCTCTTATCGCTATATGCCGGAGCAAAACTGGGGCTACGTTGTGCTCCTCAACAGCACTCAGTCCGGCCAGGCATTGAACGATTTGAACAAGCTGGCCATCGATTTCCTGTCCAAAGATTTTCCGAAGCCGCAACAAGCCGCGATTCCCTTTTCGGCAGCCGATCTGGAGAAATATGCCGGCTACTACGCGCCCCGCGCGCCACGTTCGCAGCTCCTCTCATTCATCGATGATTTATCCGGCGGGCTTCGTATCCGCGTTATCCATGGTCAGCTCACGCGCTCCGGCCTCTTCGGCAAACCGGAAAATCTCGTCCCTGTTGGCAAAGGATTGTTTCGTGGAGAAGAAGAGCCCGAAGCGACCACGATTTTTGTTTCCGATAGCGCGGGCATTATGGGGCTCTCCAGCCAGGGCATGGAGGGCTTTTCCTACGGCGAACGTTCCAACATTGCATGGACCTATGCGCGGATCGCTTTGCTTCTGCTCTGCGCCGCCCTTATGGCGACTTCCCTTCTCTTCGCTGTTGTTTGGATCCTGCGGAAACTGTTTGGATGGATGAAAGACGTGCAGCATCTCGCGGTGCGCGCGATTCCTCTTCTCGCGACGCTCAGCTTCATCGCGCTGGCCTTCTGTTTCACCAGACTCGGCGGAGCGGATACCGGAAAGCTCACCGTTTGGACGTTTGGAATTTTCGCGCTGACGATCCTCTTTCCGCTTTTATCGCTCTACGGCATGCTTCTGGCTGTTCGCGTTCCCAAAAACGAAATTCATAAGGGAACTCGCATTCATTCCCTGCTCGTTTCCTTGGCCTGCTGCCTGGTCACCATCTTCATTGCTTCCTGGCATCTCATCGCCCTCCGTCTCTGGGCCGCCTGATCGAACGGCGCGCGGCGACGGTTTATTCTGTGCAGCCGTAGAACCGGTTTGCGGCGTCGAGTGTGCGCGCAAGCCAGTCGTGCGGGCGTTTCTCATCCGAGGGCAAAATATCCCAGCCGGTGGAGACTTCCACCAAGTCGTAGGCCGGCACAACCAGCAATTGCTGCCCGCCGAATCCGCGTGCGGTCCATGCAATGTCTTCTTCTGCGCTTCCAAATGATTGCAACCACCAAAAATAGCCATATTTCCAATCGCTCTTTGGCACGTTTACATGCGGCGACACCGATTCCTTTATCCATCGGTCCGAGACAATCTCCTTGCCATTCCACATGCCGCCCTTCAGATACAACTGGCCGATCTTGGCGAGATCGTGCGGCGACAAGTAGAGCCCGCCTTCGGTATCCGGCAGGCCGGTGGGAGTTTGTTTCCAGTAGTAGTGCATGCCCAGCGGCTTAAAAAGATGTTCGGCCGCGTAATCATCTATGCTCTTGCCTGTGACTTTCTTGAAGATTTGCGCCAGCAGTTCCGTAGCTCCGCTGTTGTACTCGAATACCTTTCCCGGATCGTTGGCCATTGGCTGGTCCATGACGTACTGCACCCAGTCGCGGCTCGCCTCCATCAAGTCCGCGGAGTTTTTCGGATCGGCGTAGGGCAAATCCTCGCGCCACTCGAACCCCGCGGTCATGGTCAGCAAATCGCGAATCGTAATGTGCTTCTTGCGATCATCCAACTTTGCAACCTTGCGAGCGTCGAAGAATTTCAGGATCGGCGTGTCCAGCCCGGCCGTAAAATCATCCCGGGTTCTCGCAATGCCGATGACGACCGACGTGATCGTTTTCGATACTGATTGCATCGTGTGCATGTCGCTGCCGCGATAGTAGGGGTGGTATTCCGTACTGAAATAATTGTACGGGCCCTGCACATCGTGATTCAGCGGTCCTTCCTTCTTCGCGCGCTCGCCATAGATCTGTCCGTAGTCGTGCTTGTAAGACTTGTCGTAAACGGCCGTGCCGCAACGCAGGATCAGTATGCTGTCCACCAGGCCATATTTTCCTGAGGAAAGATCGGCATCAAACGCTGCGAGTTTTTCCGCGTCCATGCCGAATTCTTTGGGAGCGGCGGTTGGCCAGTCTTTTGCTCCTGCCTGTCCTTGTGCCTCCGCGCCCGCGAGCATGAGGCACTGAGCGAGCAGAGCAAACACCACCGCCGCCGCCCAGTTTTTAGGAAGCTTGAACTTGGTCGTCATAGGCCCTTCAGACATCTTCATCAGTTCTCCATTTCGCTGTGAGTTTCAGTCTTCGAGCGAAGTAAATCGAAGTAATGGAAAAAGTTCGCGATAAATCTTATGGATTTCCTGGGGAAAAGAGGCCCGCATCGCGCGCGTCGGCCCTAGTTTTGCCCGCACGATCCAGCCCTGGAGTTTTCTCCAGTCCTCGGACTCGGTTGGCCAACCGTCGCGTTTCGTCCACTCTCCCTTTTCCATGGTGTACCAGTAGCTCTCGTACCGCCGCCCCAGCCGCTTCTTCTGCTGTGCGACCCACTTTGGCTGCGCATGCGCGCGCGGCTCCGCAATTCGTCCAAGTGCGGATTCTTTGCGCTTCGAACCGGTGTAGATTCTGAATCCGGCGGTCACAGCGTCGGCGGAAATCCCTGTGTACAACTGTCCGGTTTCGCCTTCGCCGGGAAATGTAGGTGCGAATTTCAGATACATGTGCGCTCGGTAGGGAGTCTTGTCCTTCGCGAATCGAATATCACGATTGATTCGCGAGAAATTCGCCCCCGTCCGCCCTGTGGTATCGAAACGTGAATCCAACCGCAAGACTGCGGGACTGAGTTCTTCAAGCAGGCGGCGAAACGGTTTCACGACGAACTGCTGATAGCGCTCCCGGTTTTCGTCCATCCACACTTTGCGGTTGTTCCGCGCCAAATCGCGGAAAAATTGAAACGTGTCGCGCGTGAAAATCGCTGCCGGTCTCGCCATGGCGCCCTCAAAGCTGTTTGGTGGGGACAAGAGTACACGATTCTCCATCCGCGTCAATTGAACGATTCTGCGCGGCTCGCCGGAAAGGGGTCGCAACGCTCGTGCTAAAGGGTGGAACGACAGGCATTCCGGTCTGTCATGCCGATTTGGCACTTGCGGCCAGACGCGCCGGGCGCTAGCCTGCGGGCATGAGCGATTTCACACCCACCACAAGAACAAGAGTTACGCGGAAACCGGACCGGGCGAATTACGAGCGCCAAACGGTTTACAACATTCTGGACCAGGCGTTTGTCTGCCACATCGCGTTTATTGCGGAGGGTATGCCGGTTGTCGTTCCCACGAATTATGTGCGTGTGGGCGACAAACTTTTCCTGCATGGCTCGACAGCCAGCCGGTTGATGAAGACGCTCGGTAGCGGAGCGCCGTTTTGCCTGAGCGTGACCCTCCTGGATGGAATCGTGTTTTCACCGACGGCGACTGGCCACTCCGTAAATTACCGTTCAGTGGTAGTCATGGGCAAAGCCGAGCCCATCGAAGATCAAGCGGCTAAGCTTGCCGCAATGCGAGACTTCGTCGAGTACGTGCTTCGCGGGCGCTGGGCGACGGTACGCCCACCGACCGAACAAGAGCTGAAGGGCACCATGGTGCTATCCGTGCCGCTCGTCGAGGCTTCTGCAAAAATTCGCACGGGCTTTGCCGTGGACGGCGAAGGAGAGTATTCCGGCGGGGCCTGGACAGGCGTCTTGCCCTTCAAGTGGACACCGGGCGAACCGATCCGCGATCCTCGCGGCAGCCCATCGGTACCCGTGCCGGAAAATATTCAACACTATTCGCGGCCCCAGTAAGTTACGAAGTGTTTCGACGAAAGTAGTCTTATTCGACGATGATGCGGTCCGCCCATTCCACCAGAGAAACGAAGATGGCTGGACTGCCGAATTTCGCTCCCCATTGCGTCAACTCTGTTTCCGTGACCCCACGGGCCCGGGAGCAGGCTCCTCAGGCAAAGATGGGTATGTGTTTTGCGACTACCTTTTCGATTGTCTCGCTGAGCGGTGGCCAGCCAACCGGATGAACGGCGTTCACGAGAGACTTGCGCATCAGGGTCGTGGCTTCCGCGAGAAGAAAAATTTGTACCTCATGGCCTGCTTCGGCAAGAACGAGTCCGTGGACGAAGGGGAAGGACGCACGTGTCGGATCGTCGGAACCCCAGGCGCTCTTCATCATGATTTTTAGAGGCTTCTTCGGCTCCTGCGCGTTTGTTCCGAATGCGAGGAGGGGAAGTGATGCTAGCTGAGCGAGAAACTTACGTCGCGCCATGATTTTCTCTCCCGGATTCTAGACTCCGAGGTTGGGTTTGCGGCATTTTACAGCGATGGACAAGGATTGACCAGCAAACCATGGCAACTCAGGGCGTTCATTTCTTAGGGGCGTGGCCTGCGAAGGCGGTGGCGAGGCCTAGGGAGATGAGGATGCCGCCTGAGACGTAGCGCTCATTGCGAGTCCAACCAGGGCTGCCGCGGAGCCAACCGGCGACTCTGCTTGCGAAAAACGCCCAGATGGAGTCGCTTGTCGTGCCCATGCACGCGAACAGAACACCGAGCGAAAGGATTTGCGTTGCGACGTGGCCGCGCGACGGGTCGATGAATTGCGGTACGAAAGCGAAGAAGAAAAGAGCCGTCTTAGGATTGAGTATGTTGACGACAATCCCGTGGCCGAAAACGCGCGCGAGCGTGGCGCGCGGGGCGGCTGGATCGGAGGCGGCGAGAGATTCTTTGCTCCGCAGGCGTTGAATTCCGAGAAAAACGAGATAGGCGGCGCCGAGATATTTTACGACGCTGAAAGCGGCCGCTGAGGACACGAGTAGCGCTGAAAGGCCAACAGCAGCGGCGGCAGTGTGAACGAGAGTGCCGACACCGATGCCCAGAGCGGAGACATAGCCGGCATTGCGGCCCTGGCCGATACTGCGGCCAACGATGTACAAAACGGCGGGGCCGGGGATGGAGAGAAGAACGAGGGCGGCACTTATAAAGAAAAGGAGCTGGGAGTGAGGAGGAAGCATTATGGATGGATGGCCGTATGCCGTGTTTGGTTACGCTGCAAGTGCGGTTAAGAGGATGGGCTCGCGGCGGGTGATGACGATAGTGTGCTCGTAATGAGCGGAGAGGCTGCCATCGGCTGTGCGTACTGTCCAGCCGTCGCGGTCGAGCGAGACGCGGCCGGTGCCGGCGGCAATGATGGGCTCTATGGTGATGACGAGGCCTTCGGTGAGAAGATGCCCGGCAAGGGGGTCAGCAAAGTTTGGGACGCTGGGCTCTTCATGAATCGTCCGGCCGATGCCATGGCCGCCGAGTTCGCGGATGATGTAGAAGCCGCGGCGGCGGACTTCGCGCTCGACTGCGCGGCCGATATCTTTGGTGCGGTTGCCAGGACGGGCGTTGTTGAGGGCTTGACGGAAGGCGCGTTCGGCGCAGTGAGCCAGCTCGCGGGATTGTTCAGGAGCGGGCGGGACTTGGATGGTGACGGCGGAGTCGGTGTGGTAGCCGTCCTTGACGGCGGTGAGGTCAAGCTTGACCAAGTCACCCGGCTGGACGACGCGATCACCGGGAATGCCGTGAACGACTTCGTCGTTGACGCTGATGCAGACGTCACCGGGGAAATTGTAGACGAGCGGCGGCGACGATTGCGCGCCGTTTTCGGCGAGGACGCGTGAGCCAATTTCGGCCAGTTCGGCGGTAGTGACGCCGGGTCGGACGGCAATCGAAATGGTGCGAAGGGCTTTGGCGACGATCAGGCCGCACGCGCGGAGTTTTTCGAGTTGGCCGGGGCTATTGATAGACATGGTCTAGAGGCGCACGAATCGCAGTTCAGGCCAAGGCGAGGCGGCCGCAAGGCGCCGGGATAGGGCGGCCAAGTTTTTGCGCGGTTTCGATCCATTCCTTGACGACAAGTTCGACATTGCCGAGCGCTTCCTTATGAGTTTTTCCGTCCGCGGCGCAGCCGGGGAGTTCGGGAACCCCAGCCACGAAGGCACCGTCGGCCGGACTCCAATAGATGATGATCTGATATTTAGTCATCGGATTCTTGGAGCAACCTGTCACTAAAATGGACGCACGGCAATGGATATCTATTACAAACACAATACTACTCGCTAACGGGAGCGGGCCGAAGCGAAAAGATGATGTGGTTGAGTTCGGGCTGGCCGAAACATACTTGGCCTTTCTCCATGAGGACAATCAAGGTCAGCAAATGGTCTTGGTGGTCAAAGGCTTGGATGACGACACCCCTGTCGAGCGCGAGAATTCCCTCTTGAAAGCCTCGCATTTCAGCTGTCTCAAAGCTATAAAGACCATTTTTGAAGCGCTGGGAATCAGCGCCTTTCAGCGTGAGCAATATGGAATTTCTCACTATTTGTCGGGGGCTAGCAAGGGCGCTTAAGTCATTTGGCGTCATGTTCAGGATTGTGCGTCGGAACTCGTAGTCGGAACGAACGGCTTTCTTTCCATATACTTCTTCTAAGAAGCGCGTGGCATTAGGTGGCATCTGGTGCATGAGACCGGTGAGAGGACCCCTCGGCTGGGGCTTTAAAATCACCATCCGGGCACAGTCAGCGAAACTTAGAACGACGACGTTTTCTGGTCTTGGTTCTTCTTTCACTTCAGGCGTGGGCGCTTCAAATTGGTAACCGAAGTAAGAGACCACTGAGCTCTTTGCGGTGGGGCTGGCAATCGGAGCGGAGATAAGTGGTTTTGGCACAATCCAGATTTCCGGCGAATCACGGAATTCTCGTCGCACGTGGGCTAGTAATACCAGAGGACGAAGGTAGAAAAGAAGGAAGACAACAACACCCACGCAGAGTAAGCCGATGTAAACACTCGCTGTTCGGGTAGTCATAGAATGGAAGGCTAATCTAACGAAATGGGTAGGCTAGTGGCAGCCGCAACCGCCGCCGCAGCAGCTTCCGCCACCGCCGGAAGAGCTGCCGGAGGTGCTTCCCGACGGAGAGGAGGAGCCGCCGTTCCCTGCCGTTGCAAAGACGGAGAGCTGGATCGTGGCTTTTTTGCTGGCGCACTTGGGGCAGGAGATTTCTTGCTGCTTGTTGATGACGATTTTTTCGAAGTGCGTTTCGCACTCGTCGCAAATGTATTCGTAGATGGGCATGGTCAGGCTTTTCCTTAGTAAAACAAGTCTCCTACAACAGGTCGAGAAACTCTTCCACTGTCATCTCCGCCTGTCTGAGAATGCTTTTCAAAACAGGCTGCGGGAGATCGAACCGATCGTGCCTTGGAACTGTCACTCGCAAATGCGGTTTCTGCGGATGACGTAACTGCGCGTGACTCCCCGCCTGATGATGAATCTCGAAACCGGCCCTCAGCAAAGCGCGTAAGGCTTCCCGCGGTTTCAAAACGGGCAAGCGCGGAGACATTCAGGCACTAATCGCCACACGAAGCTTTTCCGTCCGAGTAGTCGTTTCATCGGGTATGGGTTCGCCATCCTTGCGGAGACCCTCCAGGTGAACGCGGATAGCGTCGGCGGCCATCTCGCGGGCCTCACCGAAGGTGCGGCCATAGGTGACCAGGCCGGGTAGCAGCGGGACCGTTACCTGATAGCCGCGCTCGGCAGAGCCTTTCGACCGCCTCCGCGAAACCGATTGGCCATCGCTCTTCGCTGACTGGATTTCGCTTGCGAGAGGTTGAAAAACCACTGTAAACCTGTAAGAGCGGGATGCCAGCCGCTGCGTTGTCGCTTCGTGGAGAGCAATTCTGCCCATATAAAGAGTCTAGCGCCCGATTTTTGGGGCGTCAATTTTATAGTCAAAAACGAACGCCGAATTTGGTTGGTACGTACGTTGTGCAGGCAGCAGCATCGGCAAGTTCAGCTCATGTAGAGGCCGCCGTTGGGGTTGATGGTTTGGCCGGTGATGAAGTCGCTTTGGGCCAGCAGCACGGCGATGCGGCCGACCTCATCAGGTGAGCCCATGCGCCCAATGGGGATGCGGGTGGCAATGTCTTTGGGTAGGCCTGCGACCATGTCGGTTTCGATTAGGGCGGGGGCGATGGCATTGGCGAGGATGCCTTCTTTGGCGAATTGCGAAGCGTAAGAGCGGGTTAAGCCGAGGATTCCGGCTTTGGTCGCCGAATAGTGGGGACCGATGATACCGCCGTATTGAGCGGCTACGGAGGAGAGATTGATGATGCGGCCCCAGCGCGCGAGGCGCATTCCGGGGAGGACTCGTTGCGTGACGAGAAAAACAGAGGTCAGGTTGACACGAAGATACTCATTCCAAATTTCCTCGGTGACCTGGTCTGCGGGGATGATTTTGCCGATGCCGGCGTTGTTCACCAGGATACCGATGGGGCCGAGTTGATTTTCCGTGGTGGTGACGAGGTGCTCTACATCGGCGGAGATTGAAACATCGCCTTGAATAGCAATGCATTTGCGGCCGAGAGCGCCGATCGCCTGACAGACGGATTCCGCGGCAGCAGCTTGGACGCGGTAGTTGACGGCAACGTCGGCACCGGCTCCAGCAAGGGCCAGGGCGATGGCCTTACCGAGCCCGCGGCTTGCGCCGGTGACCAGGGCTACACGGCCGGAAAGCATACTCATGCGGAAACTCCATTTCTAAAAACCTCTGGCTCCGGAAAACCGGAGCCAGGCAGATTCTGCGGAGTTGGACAGGATGCGTTTTGCCTAGTAGGGGCGCAACTTGCTGCGCCCCCACTTGGACGATGCTAGGAATTAGTCGCCGGCGACGGCTTCGGTGGCCTTCTCGGCAGCACTGGGCGCGGTGGCACCGTTGCCATTGGAGTGGCCGTTACCGTTCGAATGGCCGTTGCCAGCGGCCGGGGCGATGGAGACTGGCTTGCCCGCATTGGCGAAATTCGCCGGTGTGGCTTTGGCAATGTCTGACACCGTGCCGATTTGAACGACGGTCGGCTGTGGCTTCTTGAGGACAAGTTCTTCGTAAATGGCGCGAACTTTGGCCTGTTCCTCGAAAGCCTTCTTGCGGCGCGCGCGATCTTCTTCCGCGGCGGTCTGCGGAATGTCGTGTTCGAGGTGACGGACACGAGCTGCGTCATCGGCGTCGATCTTCAGTGAGTGTTCGAAGCTCTGGAGATTGACGCTCTTGCCCTTGGCGTAAATTTCGTGTTTGCCGTGGTTCTTGTACCACTCCGCGACGGTCGCGTTCTTGTGCATGTTTTCGATGATCTGGCGCCACCCGACGCCTGTGTTGTAGGCGCAGAACGAGATTTCGCCCTGCTGCGTGGCGTACGGAATGATGCACATTTCCGTGCGGCGGAAGTCATAGTTGAAAAGATCCTGGAACCACATGCCGGCGATGAAGAGGAAGTTCCAGGGGTCGGTCTTGCGGCGCTTCATGGCGTCTTCATAGGTACGGTCAGGCGAAGTCTTGCCGTACTTGACCGTAGCTTTCTTCGTGAGCGCCCACGTCTTGTCGAACTTCTTGAAGAGGTCAACGAGCGTCAGACCCTTCGGGCCCTGGAACGGGTGATAGTTCTTGAGCAGCGCCGCGGCCATCATGAAATTCGAAAATTTCTTCCCACGCGCCGCATCGGTGATCGCGGTAACGTCCTTGGTGAGCTGGACGGCATCGAGGAACCGCGGAACAGGCGCCCATTCCTTGGTCTCCTTGTTAATCATCAGCGCGGTGCCCACGCCGCAATTGGGGTGGCAGCCGCAGGAGAGCGAGCCCCACTGCGACTCGTTGCCTTTGACCATATCCGCAAACCCGGCAAACGTGCTGACGAACGAAATGGGGAACCAGTCGCGCGTGGGCTCGACTTTGCCAACCTGCTTGCTGACGTCCTTCGCGAGGTGCGACAGCGTATAACGCTGTCGGAGACGGCGCTCGGGAGTGATATCTTCGTCGCGGCCGGTGAAAGAGACCGGTTGGAAGCTCACGAAAGCAATCTTCTTGGGATTCTCCATCGCGAACTTGACCACGGACCCGACCTGGTCGTTATTCACGTTGTTAACGATGGTGACGACCAGCACGATTTCGATGCCCGCTTCGTGCATGTTCTCGATGGCCCGCAGCTTCACGTCAAACAGGTTGCCGATCTGGCGGTGGCTGTTGGCGTCATTGCCGATGCCGTCGAACTGCAGATAGGCGTAACGCATACCCGCTTCGAAGGCTTTCTTGCAGAATTCCTTGCTCTTGGCGAATTCGATGCCGTTAGTGGCGGCCTGGACACTGTTGTACCCGATCTTGCGCGCGTAGGCGACCGCGTCGAGGAAGAGCGGGCTCATGGTCGGCTCGCCGCCCGAGAACTGCACCGACATCTGGCGGCGCGGCTTGATCTTCAGGGCATTATCCAGAATTTCCTTAACCTCTTCCCAGCCCAGTTCGTGTACGTATCCGACCTGGTTCGCATCCATGAAGCAGGGGTCGCACATCATATTGCAGCGGTTGGTGAGGTCGACGGTAAGCACGGACCCACGGCCATAGCGAACTGTCGAAGAGCCGTGTTTATGGAGATCTTCGTCGTTGTGCGCCGGAATATCACGCCCAGGAAACTGTTTTTCGATCCAGTCGAGAAATTTGGCATCAATCGCCATCATGTCCTCATAGTGGCCGTGGATCGGGCAATCCTTGATCATCCAAATCTGATTGTCGCGCTCGATGATCTGCGCCTTGATTTCGCCGACTTTCTCATGCATCAGATCCCGCCAGTCTTTCTTGCCGGCGATGATCGCTTCACGCGCCTCTTTGACGCATGCAGGGCACAAGGAATCGGTCTGCCGCGGGAAACCTAGCGTCGGCTTGGTCTTCTCCCAGGACTTGAGCAGCGGCTTGTCAGACCACTGCGGAGTCACGGAGGGGTTCGGATTGCGCTTGTTGAAATACTGTATGGTATTAAATGTGGCGGCAGCCGTTTTGCACAGCGCCCAGTCGAACGTTCTCAGGATCTGCGTCCCCACACGATTCGGCATAAAACTCTAGCCTCGCTTTCAAAAGTTGAAGCCCAACTGCACATTAAATTGGATGAAAACCGAGCCCTTTACTGCCCCCCGGGCTCCACTTACCGTACCACTTGTCATGGGTACGTCCAATAAGTCTTTGTACTCGTATAGTTTGAAGGTAACGGGGGGAGGAATCCAGCGGGAACCGTCGAACGGTCGAATTGGGGGGTTGAACGGTCACCAGGTGCAGCGAGCGGTAGCCGGAGAGGGGGTTAGTTCTAGAGCAAACGGGCTATAAGTTTGGCCCCTTTGGGAAATGGGGTGGCCCGTTTGTGAAGAACCTTGTCGGCGGCCTACTCGTTCAGAGTGGGGCGGATGACCGCAATCACAAAATGGGCAAAGTGCGAAGCGCCCTCATCCAGTTGCAGCCAGCGAACAACGCAGTGATCGGCAAGATATTTTGTGACCCGCGCTTCCGGGATGCCCAGGTGCTCGGCAAGTTGCGGCTTGATGGAATCCGCACCTCGGCGGCTGGATCCGCCGCGCAGGAGATTCCCAACGGCGATGCGCAAGGTCTGACACGCTTCGACGTAGTAATAGCTCGTCAGGTCGGAATCGGTCAGAACAAATACACCGGGGCCCACGGGCGCGTGGTCAGCCTCGCCAAGTTTTACCGGAGGACAGGTAAGCAGCCGGCGAAGCTGCATTTCAAGGAGTGACAAACGGGAAGAGAGACCGGGGTCGCCGGAACGGCCTCGCACGCTCGCGCCGGCGGGATCGCCGAGCGGTTCGAGAGGCAAAGTTGGCATCGAGCGGCTATCGGCGACACGCGGTGGCCGAGGCTCGGCTGGCTCGGCAAGCTCTCTTGACGGAAGAGTTTTCTCAGATTCCGCAGATTGCGAAACTTTCGTTGCCGAACCGGGGATCAGTGTAGAAGCACCCTTCGGAGCTCCGGCTTTTCGGTGATTGCGTCCTCCTCGACGTCCCCTGCGGCGGCGCTTTCTGTCGGGCGTGGCTGCGGATTCGCCAGCGGAGGATGCGGGGGCGTCTTGGGCCGGATCTCCGGCGGGGACTAGCGCGGATTCCTCGGCGACTGAGTTCTCTTCCTGAATGTGCAGTGTAGGGAGAGGCAGAGCAAATGTAGTATCGCCGGCGTCTTGGGACGCGCTCATTGCGGACAGCTCGCCACCGAGTCTGACCGCCGCTTCTTGTGCTTTCGTTTTCCAGTCAGCTCTGCGGAAACGTTCGGCGGCAGCCAGATACCATTTCGCGGCTTCTAAATTTTGACCCGCGGTCTCGAAATAGCGCGCGAGTTCGAAGGCCACCATGGCATCGCGTGTTTTCTCATACAAATTCGTGAGCTGCCCGACGGGGTCCTTGCCGCCGCGGGCCCGGCGAATCCGGGCAGTGATCTGTTTCCAGTCGGCCATCTGTTGGCTTGCATTGTAGCAGCGGAATCGTGGAACAGCCAGCGTGGGCCTGCGAGCAAGGTTAGTGGCATTCTCGCGCACAAACGCGATTCGTTATTGACGCCAACAAATGCCGTGAGTATTCTTCAGGAAGCCCTCTCGGAGAGTGTAATGGCGCGTTCGCGCGAAGCTGTCGTTCTATTTTTAACTTCCTGTTTATTGATGACACCGGCTTGGGGGGCTTCCGTAAATTCAATTGGCACGGTTGTTGCGTCGGACCGGGCGAGTCTTGGAAGTGCGGGAGCTGCAGTCGGCACGACGATTTTTCCAGGCGATAAGTTGATAACCGCCGAGGCCGGCAGTGTGCAATTACGAGCCGGGGCTGCCCGATTCCAGCTTGCCGCGTCCTCCATAGCCACAATGGGCGAATCGGAAGGGATGCCTCTGGCAACGTTGACCCGGGGGTCCGCCACTTTCTCCACGGCCAATGCAAGAGCGTTTGCCTTGAACGCGTGGACGGCCGTAATCAAGCCGAAGTCCGACGAACCGACGATCGGGCAACTAACCATCCTCGCCGAGAAACAGTTACTGGTGAAATGCATGCGAGGCACGCTGACGATAACAGTTGGCGACGATTCGCGCGTGATTCCGGAAGGAAGCGCCTATCGTGTCTTCCTGGATCCATCGGAAGCGGAGCCAGCTCAGAGCCAGCCCCCGCCTATGGGAGCAGGCGGTAAGGGCCTGGGTCGGCCGCCGCTGGCGGCGGCGAAAAACAGATTCATCTGGGTCGCCAGCGGCGCAGTCGCTATCGTGACGATCCTTGCGGTACAAGAGGCTCTTGAGAGCCCCGATCGTCCGTAATTCTTTCCACCTCTTTGTTCAAATCGTGGCGATAACTTCCATTTCCACCAGCGCATCCTTGGGCAGTCGCGCCACTTCTACGGTCGAGCGAGCCGGGGGCGCGGCGGAAAAATAGCGGGCATATGTCTCGTTCATCGTCGCGAAGTCGCTCATGTTCTTCAGAAATACCGTCGTCTTGATCACGTGGCTCAATTTGCTTCCCGCAGCCTCGACGATCCCCTTGACGTTTTCGAGTGTCCGTTCCGTTTGGGCTCGAATATCCCCGGGGACGAATTCATTCGTCTTTGGATCAATGGATATTTGTCCGGAAACGAACAGAAGTCCATTGACTTTGATAGCCTGGGAATAAGGACCGATCGGTTTCGGACCGCGGTCTGACAGAACGACTTCTTTCATGGCATGGTCTCCTTGGATGTGATTGCGATAGAATCCGAAGCAACATCGTAGCGTGCGCGAAATTCTTCAGGCACTCCAGAACGCTTCATCCAGATTCTCTCGAACTCAGCGACGTTTTGATGAGTCTCCTGTTCGAACGCGGCGATGAGATCGCTTAAATTGAAGCCGCGGCCCTGACGAGCGGAAAGCATATGGTTGATCGCGCGTTGGAATATCTCCCGCCCGTAGCGGTCCTGCAGAGCAAAGAAGAAAAGGTAGCTCTTTGCGCGTAGGACACTTGGGTTCTCCACCTTGTCCGCGGAGGCCTCCTTGGGAATCATACGCAAGGCCCGGCGAATCGTTTCGACGCGATACGAAGGTCCCTCAATAGCTTCCCTTCCGAGCGCGGAGGCAAACGCCGGCAACGCCGATAACGGCGGTTGCTGCTCGTAGAAGCCGGGATTCTGCCCATAGCCCAGCCAACTCGCCGCCAGCGAAGGCGCCGCTGCGGCAAGCTTTGGGGCCCCGCCGCTCAATTCGATCAGCAAGGTATCTGCCGAGACGAGCTCCGACGTGACGGCTCCAGGTTCCGCGTTCAAGAGAGCGGAGTAAGAAGAGGCCGTAGCGGTAAAACATCCGGCAGGTTCGGGACATTCCACCAGCCAGAACGATTGCGCGTTGTTGCCACGGTTGCCGAATGCCGCATCGTAAGCTTTCACCGTACGGACCAGGGCATCCGTCGGCTGATGCAAAGCAGCAGATTCTTCGGCTGTGCGGGTCCACAAAAAGACTTTTTCCGCCCCCGCGTCGACAGACGCCTCTTTATAACGGCCGGCGACGACAAATGGATAACGATCCTCGGGATGCTGAACGGCAGTCGCGGTCAGTTCGCCGCCGCGGCGCGCAATCTTTGGGGAGCTCCCGCTGGTATGCACGAGGAATCCATCGGGCACGTGCACCACGAGGCGCCACTCCTTAGGAGGCACTCCTCCCGTGGGAAACAAGCCCTGCGAAGGAAGCAGTTCCGGGGCCCATCCCGCCGACGGAAGAAAAAACGCGTCGTCTGCAAAACTGATGTCGGTCTCTCCCGCGGCGGGCTTGTTGAGCTCTGCGGACAGATGCAGAGTGTGACGCTCCATGACCTTCCAACGCTGGGAAAGTTCTAAGAGGGTGTTCCGAGGATTCGCGGGATCATTCTGTTCGACGATGGCAGCGCCATCCCAAGTGGCATGCGAATCAGTAATACGAAAGCGCCGGCGGCCGGGCAATCGCAATTCCAGGGAGGCAAGCGGCTGGTCGCCCGTGTTGCGGAGGCGGTATTCCGAATCCATGTGAATTCGCGGTTCGGGCCCCGATTCAAATTGCACGCGGATTTCCTGTGTCTCGATTGTGTAACCGGGCCCCAGCGCGGAGGCACAGGAAGCCGCGCAAGCCCCTGCGACGATTGACAGGAGAGTAAGCAGTAGTCGACGATGCGGCAAGGGCGGCAAAACGACTCGATTGTAACGAGGGAAATCCGAAGAAGCAAAAGCGATGAGGGGCAAACCGGGCCGTTCGGCAGACCTGAACCTTAGCGGGGCTTACGGCCCCGAACGCGGACGAAGGAAGTATTCGCGTGATTGCGCGCGTTTTCGCGCTCTCGAATCTCCTTTTTGGCTTGTTCGTCCGTCATGCCTGCATTGATGCGGTCGACGATTTGGCGTTCTGTCAAGCCGGTGTTCTTGAGCTCCGAAATCTCGGCACTAGCCATGACCGGCTGGCCTTTCAAATGGCGGCGCAGAACCAGCTGAACGGTAGCGTTCGAAAGCCCGATGAGCTTCAACGTGACTGCATCCAGGCTGATGGAATCAAGCTTGTCGGCGTGCGCGAACTCCAGGATTTGAGGCTCCGTGAATCCAGCGCCCGCGAGGTTGGCCGCGGAATCCGCACTTGTAAAGAGCCGCTTGTGCTCATGCGCGCTGCTGACAATCTCGACGCAAGTGTCGTCGCTTATCCCCGCGCGCTTTAGCTTAACTACCTGCGCGACTTCCTGATCGGATACGTTGAGCCCCTTGAGTTGCTCAATCGCACTCGACCACATACCCGCTTGGTCCAGCGGACGGTAGTCCGTGAGTGGATGCCGGTTGCAGCCCACCACCAGGAGAACACACACACCGAGAAGCAATCGTTCGTACCGCATACTTCAATTGTAAGGCGCGGGAAGCAGTAATCGGCGGCATGTGCTTGGGTGATACCCGGCAGAAAGTACAGGTAACCCGGATACCCGGCCGCGCACGCATTGCAAGCTGATGGTCTCGATAAAATGCGCCGCTGGTTGTTTCCGTGTCACTACAATCTCGGCTTCAGGCTCTCAACCGCGGGAGCTCAACTCTCTCGCTAAACCTGATAGACACGTTCCACGCCAAATACACCGGAAATCTTTCGAATATTGACGAGGATGGTTTCGAGTTGTCGCCGGTCGACGATTTCCAGGCTCGCCTCGATGCGGGCATTTTGCCGGTCAGGCCGGCTTTCCAAACTCCGGATATTGGACCCTGCCCCACTGATAACCGCCGTGATTTCCGCGAGGAGCCCGGCGCGGTCTTTCCCACGAATCGACAGTTGAACCGGAAAAGTGGCGGCATTCCCGCTTCCCCACTCCACGGCGATTCGCCTTTCGGTCTGATACATCAAATTCTGAACGTTTGGACAGGCGCGCGTGTGCACCGCGACTCCCCGGCCGCGCGTGATGTAGCCCACGATGTCATCCCCGGGAATTGGATTGCAGCACTTGGCTCGGTAAACAAGCAGATCGTCATGACCTTTGACGATGAGTGGCGCTTCGCCGAAGCCCAGCATGCGCTTCACGGTTTTTACCAGCGTGGGCTTCGAATCTTCCGTTTCCCGTTCCGCGGGCTTCTCCGGCTCGCCAAGCAGGCGCCCGAGCACCTGCCGGGCGGAGTACTTCCCAAATCCGACTGCTGCGTAGAGATCCTCCAGTTTCGAAAGTCCGTAGTCGGCTATCAGTTTGTTCCAATCCGCTTGGGGGATTTTCTTCAAGCCTCGCGCGAAGTGCCGGGACTCCTTTTCCAGCAGCTTCTTTCCCATCTCCGTGGCTTCTTCCCTTTCATGCAGGTTGATCCATTGGCGAATCTTGCTGCGCGCATGCGACGACTTGACAAAACTGAGCCAGTCACGGCTCGGCGTGTGATTCTTTTGCGTGAGGATTTCGACCACGTCCCCACTCACAATCTCATGCCGCAATGACACCATCTGCCCGTTCACTTTCGCTCCCACACATTGGTGGCCGACTTCCGTGTGCACGGAATAGGCGAAATCTACGGGAGTCGCCCCTCGTGGCATCTCGAGAACCCGCCCCTTGGGCGTGAACGCATACACTTCGACGGGCGCCAGGTCTACTTTCAGTGTGGAAAGAAACTCACCGGGTTCCTGAAGCTCCTGCGACCATTCGATCAGTTGCCGCATCCAGGCTATCCGCTGATCGTCATCCCCGGACGCCGGTTTGCCGCCCTTATATTTCCAATGCGCGGCCACTCCCTCCTCCGCGATGCGATGCATCTCCTGGGTCCGGATCTGCACTTCAAAAGGCTGCCCGCCGTGCAGAACGGTTGTGTGAAGGGATTGGTAAAGGTTGGGTCGCGGCATGGCGATGTAATCTTTAAAACGGCCCGGAACCGGCCGCCAAATATGGTGCATCACACCGAGTGCCGCGTAACAATTCCGCTCCGTGTCCGTGATCACGCGAACAGCGAGCAGGTCATAGACCTGCTCGAGGCTGCTTTGCTGCCGCAGAATCTTGCCGTGGAGCGAATAGAGGCCCTTGACTCTTGCTTCCAATTCCGCGGGTATGCCGCTCTCCACCAGCTTCGTGCGAATCGTCCCTTGAACCTCCTCAAGGAATCTCTGATGCACGGGGCTCTTATCCGAGACCTCTTTCTGAAGCGCGAGGAAAGACTCCGGCTCCAAGAACCGGAAGGCCAGATCTTCGAGCTCGCCGCGAATAACGCTCATTCCAAGTCGATGGGCGATCGGAGCGTAAATATCCAGTGTTTCTCGCGAAATTCGCTGCTGCTTTTCAGCCGCAAGGTATTCCAGCGTCCTCATGTTGTGCAGCCGGTCGGCCAGCTTTACAAGGACGACGCGCACGTCGTTGACCATCGCCAGCAGCATTTTGCGGACGTTTTCCGCCTGCCGCGTTTCCGGCGCTGTCATGTTCAGGCGGCTGATTTTAGTGACGCCTTCAACCAACCGGGCAACGTCCGGTCCAAAACGTTCCTCGATGCGCGCCACTGGGTATTCGGTGTCTTCGATGGCATCGTGAAGGAGTGCTGCGGTGAGCGTGGTCGCGTCCATGCGCATGTCCGCGAGAATGTGCGCAACCTCAAGCAGGTGCGAGATATAAAGATCGCCCGAACTGCGAAACTGGTCCCGGTGCCGTTCCGAAGCAATCTCGTACGCGCGGCGAACAACCCAGGGGTCTTCCGAAGGTCGGTTCTTGCGGAGTTTTTCGAGCAGTTCCTCGAAGCGAACCTCCAGTTGCCGGATGGCGCGGTCGCGCTGGAAGCTCAACGGAACATTGCTTGGAGACTGCATAATCTAGTTTACGCCCAAAAAGATTTGGGCGCGAGCCGATGGCACGGCCCCGCGCGCAGAAGAACGGCCCCTCAAAGGGAAGGACGCCTTTGCAGGCGCCCTTGTCCGTAAATCTTGATTTACCTTCGCCGGGGAGGCGATGCCGCTAGGATGATTGTTGCTGCTCCAGGCGCTTTTGCTTGATCTCCTTGATTTTGTCCAGCAAATCGTCCGCCTGCTTCTGCAACGAAGCGCGCTCATCCGCGCTCTCAACCATGTCCGCCTTGCGGCGATAGAGGAGTCCCAGGTAAGCCATCGCGTCGTCGTAATCCGGACGGAGTGAAATTGCCTTTTGGAGGTCTCCAATACCCTCTTCCACAAGCTGCCCGTACTTCGAGGCATACTCGGTGCGCAGGGCAGCCGGAAGCGGATCCGCTTCCTTAACCTGCTTTTTTATGTTGTTCTTGTTGTAGTCCAGCCGCATTTCGCCGTTGCCGCGGAATGCCAGCGTCCAATCAATCACGCCGATCCAGTAATATGGCTCGGGATCATCTGGTTTTATCTGAATGTGCCGCTGATGGTATGTCTTCGATTCCTCAAACCCTTTCGTATCCACCGGCGGAGTCCCGGCCATCTGAAACAGCAGCGAGCCGATGCCGTCAATGGCGCTTAGATTGTTCTGGTCAATGTCCAGAATTTCCTTGAACTCCTTTATTGCCTGCTCGCCGCGGGCTTTGTTTTCGGGGGAGGGAGCGCCGGGGATATACAAGCTGGCATAGGCAGTGGCCAGATAAACGCGTGCGTTCATCAAGGATGGATCCGCTTCCTTGGCGCGCTTGAAATCCTCGATGGCCGCGTCAGACTGGCCTGCTTTGAAAGCTGCGACGCCCTTGTTCAACAGGTCGCGAGCCTTGAGCTTGTTGCAGCCCGAAACTCCAAAGGTTAGGATTAAAAGCGCTGTCAGCGAAGCTGTCCGGCGAACGGTACGAACTGACTCATAGGTCATCGAAGCATCCATCCCAGCTAGATTTCAGGTCCGCCCTGCGAGGGGCAAATCTACACTATTTACTGCGCGATTGCGAGTTCCCCGGTCATAAGCCCAACCGTTGTTATTCCCGAACCACGCATCTCATCAATTGCATGGGCAATTACGCCAAACTCGAGTGAGCCCTCACCGCGGACAAAGGCAATTCGGCCTACCCGCGGCTTGAAAATTTCCTTGAGCCGGGGCTGGAGTTCTTGCCATTGCACCGGATCCTGGTTGATACGAAGCGTGCCGTCGGCGAGCACTTGCACCACGATGGTATCGGGCGGGGCCTCCACCGTGATCTCGCTCTTCTGAGGCAAATCCACCGGAAGGCCAAACACAACCTCCGGACGAACTGCCATGAAGATGACTAATAGCACCAGCAGAATATCGATCAGCGGAACCACATTTATTTCCGAGATAGTTCCGAACTTTCGACCACCAAGCGATATTCCCATGAGCCACCTCGCGCTCCGCAATGTTCTCTGCGAGGAGGCCTCTCACACCCTGCGCCAGCCGGAGAGCGGCCGCCGCCAATTCCAAGACGTATCCCTACTGCCCGGCCTCGAGCTTGGCCGTGATCAACCCGACTTTGTCGATTCCCGCCCCGCGCATGATGTCAATGGCACGGGCTACTTCCATGAACAGAACATCGTTGTCGCCCTTGACGAAAGCGATCTTCTCGGCGCGCTCTTTGAAAATCGTTTCCAGACGAGGTCCCAGACCTTCCCAGTTGGTGTCCTCGTTGTTGATCTTCAGCTTATTGTTCGAAAGCACTTGGACCACCACGGTCTTGTTCTCCAGCTCCTGATTCTCCTGCTTGTTCGGATTCGGCTGAGGTACCAGCGCGTCCAGTCCGTGCGGAGTAAGCGGAGTGATGACCATAAAGATGATGAGCAGCACAAGCAAAATGTCGATGAGCGGGACGACGTTCATCTCCGCCATCGCACCGCCTTTGTTTTCTCCAACCTGCATTCCCATTGAGAATCTCCTGTCAGCCTGCGGTTCGCGAGCCTTGCAGGCCATCAAGCCGCGCTGGGTGGGATCCGGCGCGGCCCTTGTAACTCAGCAAACGAATGGTGCGGAAGCTGCCCCTCGTCCCTGCCGGACACTCTCCCTCGGGCTTCAATCAGCCGATGGAGCGGTGGCCGGAGGCGGAGGCGGCGTCCTGCGTTGTTGTTCATTCTGCTCGGTCAAGAGGCCGAGCTGGTCGACTCCGGCGGAGCGGATTTCGTCCACCACCGCCACTACGTCGCCATACTTGGCTCGAGCGTCGCTCTTTACGTAGACGGTTTTATCGAGACGAGCCGAGATCATATCCTTGATCTGCCCGGTTATATCATCCTTGCTGATCTTGGTATTCTTCAGGTAGATGGTTCCGTCTCGAGTAACCGCCACGATAATCGCGTCATCTTTATCTGCTTCCTGCATTTCGTGCGCATTGTTCACTCTGGCCATATCCACCGGGAGGGTCTTCTGCAACATCGGGGTGACCACCATGAAAATGATCAGCAGGACGAGCATGATGTCCGCCATCGGGATGACGTTTGGCGACGACATCTGACTTCCGACTTTTGGTTTGTACCCCATGGGTTACCTTATTTCTTCGCGCCGCGACGCAAAATGAAGTAGTTGATCAACTCCATCGAAGAGTTGTCCATTTCCACGTCGAAAGCCTCGACTTTGTTGGTGAAGTAATTGTAAGCCCACACGGCAGGCACGGCCACGAGAAGGCCGAGAGCCGTGGTGACCAAAGCTTCAGCGATACCGCCGGCAACCGCGGATAGGCCTGTCGCCTTGCTTTGCTCGATGCCTTTGAAGGCGTTCAAAATGCCGACGACCGTGCCAAACAACCCGACGAAGGGAGCTGTCGAGCCGATAGTAGCCAGCGCCGAGAGGCCCCGCTTCATTTCCGCGTGCACGATCGCCACCGAGCGCTCCAGACCGCGCTTGGCCGCTTCAATCACATCGGAGTCGGTAACTTGCTGCGAAGCCGACTGGAATTCAGAAAGGCCGGTCGCCACGACTTTGGCGATGTGGCTTTTCTTGTTCCGTTCCGCAATCGCAATCGCTTCGTCCAGTTTGCCCTCCTTGAGGGCGCCGGCAACCTGCTGCACGAAAACACGCGACTGCTTGCGGGCCGCGCTGTACATCAGGGCGCGGTCAATCATTACGCCGAAAGAATAGATCGAGAGAATGAAAAGGATCGCGACTACGATCCGGGGAAGGGTGCTCATCGAAGACCACATGCTTCTGAGATCCCAGGAAGTGGCCTGAGACTGCAGGAACAGGGCCGCGTTCACATACAGGGTCGCTACCATTCGTTTTGCTCCTTAGTTCTGATGACTCAGGGTCTCCCCGAGTCAGCGCGAGAGTTTGCCAAGCTTGCCGCCCGGTCCAGCGCGCCTGTCCCACGACCGGCACGCCGGGCCGCTTACTGGTTCAGAGAGAAAATCACGTCGATCGTCGTGTCAACTTCCACCGGCTCGCCATTCAGCAGCGTCGGCCGGTACCTCCACTGCTTCACTGCGTCAAGCGCGGATTGTACGAGCAGTGGATGCCCGGATATGACTTCGAGTTGCTGCACCGATCCATTTTTCCCGATGATCGCGTGCAGACGCACCGTTCCGGAAATCCGTGTCTGCCGCGCCAGCGGCGGGTAGACAGGCTGCACCCGGTTCACCAGCATGGCTGCGGTCACGTTGCCGCCCTGGCGGATGCGCGTCTGCGTAGGCTTCGGCGGTGGTGGAGCTCCACCCATTCCTCCGATGACTCCGCCAATCACGCCGCCCATCGAACCGCCGGGCACGCCACCGGGCACGCCGCCTTGTACACCGGCGTCCATATCTGGCGCATCTTCTTTAATAATCTTTACGTCTTTCGGAATAGCCTTCGGCTGCACCAGCTTCCCGGCGTCCATCAGGTGGACTTGCGGCTTGACGTGCACGACGGCCGTTGGGGGCGGTGGTGGCGGGGGCGGAGGCGGCGGGGGAGGAGCAGTCAGCATCGTGGCTGAGAAGCTCTTCGGCAGCGCGTCGGTGTAAATCAACGGAATGAGGATGAGGATAGTGACGAGAATGGCTTGCAGAAGCAGCGAAAGCGCGACGGTCCAGGGCTTGTTCGTCCGCTTCGTCTTCCCTGAAAGCACCATATCTTCAAACATAAAAACTACCTCCTCCCAGAAGGAGCAAGACGTCCGGGGACGCCTTCGCTTCCGCGGGGTTTGTTGCCGGCTGCGGGTCCGGTGCCAACCGCAACGCCCTGGCCGCGCCAGTGATTCCACGCGACCACGAGCGGTGCAGCAATACCAAAACTGGAGTACGTTCCTACCACAATCCCCACCACCAGGGCAAAGGAGAAAGCACGAAGCACCTGGCCGCCCATCAGGAACAGGACGAGCACCGTGAGGAAGGTCAATCCGCTGGTCAGAATTGTCCGGGACAGCGTCTGGTTAATCGACTTGTTGACGACCTCTGGAAAAGGTTGACGCCGCAACAGACGATTGTTCTCGCGGATGCGGTCGAAAATGACGATCGTATCATTCATCGAATATCCAACCAGAGTAAGAAGAGCCGCGATAACCGTCAGCGAAATCTCGAAATGCAGAAGCGAGAAAAATCCCAGTGTGATCAAGACGTCATGAAACACTGCCAGGACCGCGGCGGCCCCGTAAACCAGCTCGAATCGAAAGGCAATATATACCAGCATGCCGCCCAAAGCATAGAGCGTAACGTAGATTGCCTGGCGCCGAAGCTCCCCGCCCACTTTGGGGCCCACGATCTCCACTCCTCGAATGGCAAACGAACCGAGCGCATAATTCGCTTTCAGCGCGGAAACCACCGCGGGAGTGACTCCAGCCGCGTTCTTGAGATCATCGAAATTTGTCAGAACACCTCGGTCATTCGTGTCCCGGTAATCCAGAATCTTTTTCGCAAGCTGCTGGTACCGGTCTCCCGCATTGGTCGAGAGCAGCAGCGGATCGCGCTGGGTCAGGAACGCGGCCAGCGTCGATGGCGTGGCGGCGTTAAAATCAGGCTGCGAGGAATTAGCCACTCCATAGATCGCATTCAGTGCAGTGAGGACTCTGGTCTTGCTGGCCTCGCCCGCTTCATCACCTTCGCTTTTTTGCTCGACGAAAATCAGCACTTCATTCGAGTTCGAGGTGGCTATGTCGCTCACTGTCTGGATTTCGCTGTTCCCGAGGCCTTGCGCCGTCAGTCCGCTGCGTATCTTGTCGATATTGGGTGTTTGCGCGAACCTCACGTCCACGTTGGTGCCGCCCTTGAAATCGATGCTGTAGGGTAATCCCCCGCCTGCAGGGCCCCCTTTAAGGAAGATGGCCGTCCAGCCGGCAATCAGGAGAATTGCGCTAAGGGCATAGAAATACTTGGCTTTGCCCATCCAGTCGATATTGGGCTCTTTGAATAGCTCGATCATTCGGCCTATACTTCCCTTTCTTAGACACCGGACTTCAGGCGTTTGTGCCCATCGCCTCCCCGTTCAGCTTGGAGGCTCTCGACAGAGAGGGCAATCACTCTCTCGTCCCGACCTGACAAATCTTTGGCCCTATGCGTCCTAGTACAGCCCAGCATCGGAACAGCCTAGATGCTAAGCTCGCCCTGCCTGTCCATCTTGGCCAGGTGATAATGGAATATCGCCTTAGAGATATAGATGGCTGTAAAAACGTTTGCGATCAAACCTATGGTCAAGGTGATGGCAAATCCGCGAATCGGTCCTGTGCCGAAAAGAAATAGAAAAAATGCGGAGACCACGGTCGTCACGTGCGTATCGATGATGGTGAGGAAGGCCTTATCGAAACCAGCCTCGACCGCTGACGCCGCTGATTTGCCATTGCGAAGTTCTTCCCGTATGCGTTCGAACACCAGAACGTTCGAATCCACGCCCATGCCGATAGTCAAGATGACGCCGGCGATTCCCGGCAAGGTCAACACAGCTCCGAAAAAGGCGAGCGCTGCCAGCAGGATCACCAGGTTAAGGATCAGCGCCAGGACCGCGTTGGCGCCGGACACGCGGTAATAAACCAGCATGAATAGCATCACCACAACCAAGCTAAGCACGGAAGCTTGCACGCCGTGGCGAATCGAATCGGCGCCAAGTGACGGCCCAACGGTTCGCTCTTCCAGGTACTTGATCGATGCCGGGAGCGCACCCGCGCGCAGCACCAATGCGAGATCGTGTGCCGAGTCCTGACTGAAATTGCCTTCAATCATGCCGGAATCATCGATACGCCCGTTGATTACAGGCGCCGAATAAACTCGATGGTCCAGTACGATGGCCATCTGGTTGCCAATGTTCTGCTGCGTGAACGGGCCAAACCGCCTTGCGGCTTCGGCGGAAAGCGTAAAGTCAACGACCCATTGTCCGGGATTGTTGGTGTTTCGATTTTCTGTGGCGCTGCGCAGGTCGCGGCCAGTCACTACGGCCGAACGCGACAAGATATACCATCCCTCACCCTGGGGCGGGGCACCTGAAGCGGTGCGAGATTCCGCCCGCCCGGGGACCAGCTCAGTACCGGGTGGCAATACGCCTCCGTGCTTGCTCAAAGCGTCCGTTTCCGAACTGTATACAGTGGGATCCTCGACTTTTCGCAATTCAAGCTGACCGCCAGCCTGGATTACTTCCTTCGCGCGCGCGGGATCGCCTTCTCCCGGGAGTTGCACGAGAATTTCATTATTATTTTGCCCGCCGCGAAGCTGAATTGTCGGCTCGGTCAAGCCGAGAGCATTGATGCGCCTCTCGATGGTCTCGAGCGATTGCGTCATCGTCGTTTCTTGAATTTGGGCGATGGCGCCCGCCGTCACCGAGAGTGTGTACCCACTCGGATCTCCGGCGGTGGGCGACATGTTCCATACATTTCCGAACTGCTGGTTGACGTAGTCGCGAAATTCCGACAGCCGCGCTGAATCCACATTGCGAACCAGGATGTGCGTGTCGTCCACGCGCCGGACTTCGTCGTAGCGAATGTTCTTGCCGCGCAGCCAAGTCGTGACGCGATCGACCATCTGGTCGGTCTCTTGCGAAATAGCCTCTTGCACTTGTACTTGCAGCACGAGGTGCGTGCCGCCCTGCAGATCCAGCCCCAGCTTGATCTGGTGAGAGAAATTATCTTTCAGCTGCGCGACGGACGTGGGAAACGATGGCAGTCCCACCAGGCCGTAGATGCAGCCGAGAATGACGAGAACGATGAATACCGCTTTCCACTTCAGATTTGGGTTCATGGTCGGGAAGTTGAGCGCGCGATCCCGCGGCAGGCGGAATTATTTCGCATCTTCCGGTGCCTCCACCTGCGCAATCGCCGAACGCGCGATGCGTATTTTTACCTGGTCGGCGATTTTGAGGATCACCGTCTCGCCGTCAATGCCGTTGATGGTTCCGTAGATGCCGCTGTTGGTCACGATTTTGTCGCCCGTTTTGAGCGCGGCGATCATCGCCTGCATCTTTTTGCGCTGCCGCTGCTGCGGCAGTATGAGCATTACATAGAAGATGGCCATCACCACGACCATCATGACCAGCGGATTGCCGAGGAAGCTCGCCGGACCTGAAGACTGGAAGAAAATCGCCGCAAACATCGTCAAGTCGTGCCCCGTTCCTTTCGACAAATTCCAGCCGGCCCAGCCCCACGGAAGATGGTTTCAGCCCGGCGGGTCAATTTCCCCGCTCTCACTGCCCGCCGGATCCTCTGCTCGTGTAGCCGCGCAGGTCAGCCCCGGTCGAAACCGGGCCGCACAGGAAGAATCTCGGACGCTATTCCGGTCCAAGGTTCAGGCCGGGCTTACAGCATAGCGCGCGTGCATCTCAGATGAGAAATTCGCTAGATTCCCAAACTCGATAGCCTCGCGGATTTGCCTCATTAAGTCAAGGTAAAAGTGGACATTGTGGTGGGTGGCCAGGATAGCCGCCGTCAGTTCTCCGGCGGCGAAAAGATGACGAAGATATGCGCGCGTGTAACGCCGGCAAACGGAGCAGGAACAATTCGGATCGGGTGGCCGCGGGTCCGCTGCATACCGTGCGCTCTTGATGAGCACCCGGCCTTCGCTGGTGTACAGGCACGCATGCCGCGCGGCGCGCGTCGGAAGCACACAGTCCATCATGTCAATGCCGAGCGCGACGTAATCGGCGATTTGCTCGGGCTTGCCGACCCCCATCAAATAGCGCGGGCGGTCGCGCGGCAAGAGCGCGGTGACTTCAGCGGTCATTTCGCAGGTTAAGGAGTGCGGTTCGCCGACCGCGAGCCCGCCGACCGCATAACCGGGGAAATCCATCTCGAGCAGCTGACGCGCGCTCTCCCGTCTCAGATCCGCAAACGTCGCTCCCTGTACGATGCCGAATTGCCATTGCCCGAGTTCTCCATTCCGGCTCGCTTGCTCCCGGAAATATTTTCGCGCACGCCCAGCCCATTCCGTGGTGCGCTTCACGGCCGCTTCGGCTTTTTCGCGCGGCGCCGGGGTCTCAATGCACTCGTCGAAAACCATCGCAATGTCTGAGCCGAGGGCCAGCTGAATTTCGGCGGCTTTCTCGGGAGTAAGCATGTGCTCCGAACCGTCCAGATGCGAACGAAAGCGCACACCCTCATCCGTCACCTTGCGCAGTTCAGAAAGACTGAACACCTGGAACCCGCCCGAGTCTGTCAGAATCGCCCGCGGCCAGGACATGAATTTGTGCAAGCCGCCTAGTTTGCGCACCGCTTCGTGACCGGGACGCAAGTACAAATGGTAGGTATTTGCAAGGATGATTTCGGCGCCAAGCTCTTCCAGCGCCTCGTTCCTCAGGCCTTTTACTGTCGCCTGCGTGCCCACGGGCATGAAGAACGGCGTCTGCACCGCGCCGTGCGGCGTGCTCAGAACGCCCCGCCGCGCGCTCGTCGGATTCGTTGCAGTTACTTCAAACGAAAAATTCACCCTCTGAGTGTATCAGGAGAAAATCCACGCAACTGTCGTGAAGAAGAGATCGAGGCAAAAAAAGAATCCGAACGCAATGGCCAGAGACTTGCCGAGAGGCAATTTTTTAGGATCGGCCGCGGAAAAACCGAGGGCGACGAGAATCACAGCCCAGATTCCGAAGACGTCGACCGGGGTCAGGAGGGCCGTTTGCCAAATCGGCGCATCCGAGCCAAGAAAAACGGCGGGATTGGATGCAAGAAAATTTTCTGGATCAATCGCCGCGGGGTCTTTGAATAGCGTAACAGGAATGGCCAGCAACTCCCGCAATCCCAATGGCAAGTGAGCAAATGCAGCGATAGAGAAAGCCGTCGCGTAATTGGTGCGCGCGCCGCCAATCAGCCGGTAGAGTCCCCAGTAGATGAGAGAAGCAAACAGCAGGAGCAACGGCCAGCCAATCACTGCTCGAACGTAACGCGTGATTTTTGCCCGGCCGGCGGCTTGCTGATACACCGTCCGTTTCTGTTCGTCAGGCAGATTGTCAACCGCCCTGGAGGCAAATTTGCTTTTTGCGATCTGGTCCTTAGAAACCTCGACCCAATCGGCTTTTTGAACCAACGCGACGTTGAGCCCGAACCAGACCACAAAGAGAACGATCAGCGGGGCAACCCAACTTGGTTTCCGGACGATATCTGCGAATGTCGGCTTGGGGCTGAAAAACACACCGATCATCCGGCTAATCGCACTCATCTGCGGCTGCAACTCTGGTGCATCAGGAGAAACGGCCGTTGTTGTTGACATCGAAAAATCCTCCACCACGAGGTCGGAATAAACTCTCTGTTGTGGCACTACGCAGGGAGCCAACCAAAAATTTCAATGCGCGGATTCTAGCCCAACCGGGCCAGGTTGACACGACAAGATTTCCTGAATCGTGGGAATGAGTCGACCCCAGCGGCCTAAGACGATTTTCGCAGTTTAGCGCGTCGGCAATGCCGGGACCGCCGCGAGCAACTCCCGGGTGTACTCGTGAGCTGGGCGATGCAGCACTTGCGCCGCGCCGCCGACCTCGACAAACTTGCCCGCACCCATCCGGCCGCCGTGGGCGACTCCACCGTCAACGCACGGATATCCAATTAAACTCTCACGCTGCCATCTTAGTGCCGAATCAGAGAACGGGGAATGTGAAACTCCGGGATTCTGTCCTGGGGAGTGAGGATCCTCGATGTGGCTTTGTTCTATCGCTTGTCGAGTGGAATCACGAACTTCAAGGCCGTGTGCGTCGGAGAAAATCCCACCACCTTCACATCTTTCAGACCTGTCTTTCGACCGGCGCCAAGTACATCATTTTCCGTGATGCTCTTTTGCCCCTTGGGGTAAACAATCCAAAGCGCCGCGGCGCCCCGCAAGGACTTCGCAATCCTCACAACTTGCGAAAGCTCCTTCTTCAAATCGGCCATGAAGAAGACCGCATCTGCGTCGCCTGAGACTTTATCCCTGATAGTCGATCCCGTAAGCGCTTTGAGGTCATCCAGAAAATCAGCGTCGAATCCGCCAATCAAAACAACCTTCGCGCCAGGCTTGATCCCGAGTTTCTCAATCCTCGTTTTGGGATGAAGGATCTTCTCGCGCCACTTCTCCGCGGCTGATCCCAGCACGAATACCACCAAGCCGTTCGCAGTCTCGAGCCGTAATTCCCCGTCAGCTGCTTTGGCTGACTTGATCGAAGCAAACGGAATCTTCAATCGGAAGTCGCCGCGAAACAGCACCTCGTTCGATTCCAGCAGCGCCTTCCCCTCCGACACTTCCTTCCCAAATCGCGCCGTGCATCTTACTTCGCTCCCCATGCGACCCCGCTTTCGATCCCCGGCTCTAGCCGGACGTAAACAGATGTAAACCGCCCGCTTCTCCGCCCGCAAATCCGCGCGCCTACGATAGTAAGCTAGAGGGCTCCATGGCAACCGCCGTGACACACCGCGTCGACTGGAAGCTGATCTGGGCGCAGCGCGGCTTCCGCTATTTCTTCGTGGCCATGTTTGTCTCGCTCTTTGGCAGCGGCATGAACTTCGTCGGCGTCAGTTGGTACATCATGGCCAACACGCATTCCACCGTAAAAGTCAGCCTGCAGGTCATTGTCGTCACTCTGCCTGGCCTCTTCATTCCTTTTCTCGGCGGCGTGCTTATAGATCGTTTTGACCGCCGCTATCTCGGCGTTGTGCTTGACCTCGTTCGCGGCTTCTTCGTCCTCGCCACCTCTTACATCGCCTGGAGCGGCCATCTCCACCTCTGGCATCTCTATGCCATGACGCTCATCACCGGTATCGGCTCCGCGATGTACTGGGCTACCGTCAACGCCCTCGTGCAGGAAGTGATTCCCGCCAGTCAATTCACCGGTGCGAACGCCGCAGTCCTCATCGGTGTGCAAAGCGGCATGCTCCTCGCCGGCGCTTTTGTCGGCTTTATATACGACAGCGCCAGCATCGCGGGAATTCTCTGTATCGACGGCCTCACTTACTTCGTCTCCGCATTCTGTCTTTACAGCATTCGCCGCGGCTACGTCTCTCCGCGCGACCATCTGAAATATCCTCGCGAATACTCCGAGGCAACCGAAGCCACCGCGGAAGCTCTCGAAACGGGCGAAAATCCTGAAGTCGCGGAAGCCGGTCTCTCCCTAGCCGTCTACGCCGATCTCAAGGAGGGTTTTGCCTATCTCAAGACGCAACCGCTCGTCCGCTCTCTGGGTGTGACTCACTCGATCATGATGGCGGGCGTCGTCAGCGCAAACGTCGTTCTTGTGGCTCTTGCCAACGACATTCTGCACGCCGGCGCGCGCGGCCTCGGTTTTCTCGAAGCAGGCTGGGCCACCGGTGCGATCACCGGCGGCCTCATCGCCAGCCAGCTCCGCAGTTCCCTGCGCATGCCCCTCTATGTCGCCGCTTGCGCCGTTCTCGCCCTCGGCCACATGGCCACACCGTTCGTTGCCTTTCTCACCGGCGCCGTAAGCTTGCAAGTTCTCTTCGGGCTTTGTCGCGCCGTTGGGGGCGTCACCGCGCAGTCCGGACTCATGTCCATCGTCCCGCGCCACTTCATGGGCCGCACGCAATCCGCCATGGCCATTTTCACGACCTGCGTTCAGCTCGCCATGAGTTTTGCTCTTGGAATTGTTGCGCAGGGCGCGGGGATCGTTTCCGGTTATGCTCTGCTCGCCTTGCTTTATGCGGGCGCCACTCTCTCCGCCTCGCGCGCCCGCCAGCTTATGCGTTAGCTCTAGAAACGGGTTTCAGGTAGCGTGCGACACGGGCGTCGCAGGACCAGCGGGCGAAGACGCACTCGGCGGCAAGACGGCGTTCTGCCCCAGCAAGTCCACCGCAGCTTGATTTAGTTTCGCGCGCAGCTGGTAGCGTTCATTCGCGCGCGTGATATATCTCACCGCGATTTCCACTCCGCCCGCGACTGGCTTTACGTTGATGGCTGGCGCCGCGGTCAGTGTACGCGCAGTATCGCGCGACCGCGTGACGCTCTGCCATTCCTTCTCAGCCTGCTTCGCCGTTTCCGCGGTCGCTTCCTGCACTTTCTTCTGAATGGCGTCCACGATGGGATAAGGATCGCGCCCAGCAGGCAAGATCACTTGCAATTCATCCCAGAGCCACTGGCCCGAAGTCGAAAAATTGAAGTAGTGGCCTTCGATCGCAAAACTGTTTGTGAACGTCACGCGCCGCCCGGTGGGATGCCCGGAATCCGTCCAGTTCCCCGTTTCCAACAGCACGGTGTGAAACATGCCGAGCTCAACGACTTCTCCAGTTACCCCGTTGATTTCCACCCAATCGCCCATCCTGATTCCGTTTTTCCCCATCAGCACGAACCATCCGAGGAACCCGATGATGAAATCCTTCAAGGCCACGGTTAAGCCTGCGCCCGCGAGTCCGAGGAATGTTCCCAACTGGGTGGGGAGCCCGAAAATTACCAGCAGGATGAACAGCACTGCTACCACCTGGATGGAAACGCGTATTACGGTTCGCAACGTCTCCACCTGCCTGCGATCCAGTGCTGTCCGCCCGAGCAGCAGTTCCAGCCAGCTGTCGAAAAATAAGCCGATAAGGAGAATGCCGAGAATGATGAGGAAACCGATTAGCCCCCGGTGAATTACGGCTTTCTGTTGTTCGGCGACAACTCCGATCCACTTACCATAGTTTTCGGCGAGTTGTTTCTGATCGTCGATTCTCTTGTCGAACGACTCCAGCGTTTTCTGTTGAACTGCGCGCTTCTTCGTGGCCTTCACCAGCGCCGCCGATTCTTCGTGGCTCAGCGTTCCCTGCGCCCCGCCGCTTCCGGATTTCTGGGCCGTGTTGCCCTGTCCGCTGGCTTGTCCCGCATTGTTCTTTCTCGCATCGAGATCCGCGTCGAGCGCCTTGTGTCTCACCGAAAGCGAGGCCGCCTTTGATTCCGCCGCTTCTTTGGCCCGCCACAAGAGAAGCTGTTTTTGGTGCAGCGCCAGCCATTGGGAAAACCGGTTAATCAATCCGCGTTGTTCTGTCACGCTGCTCACGTTGACGCGCAGCGCATCCGTGGCTTCCGAGGACGCCTTGTGCTCCTGCATCATCGCCTCGATGCGGCTCTGCGGATCACCGCCGGCCCTCTCTAGATCCGCCTTGGCGTCATCCACTTCATCCTGATGCTCCTCTCGATGGGCCGTCGCAAGCACAAGTTGATCGTCCAGGTCGTCTTTCCTGGCACCCGTGGCCTTCGCATCCTCCGCCGTCAGCCGCGCAACCAGCGCGTTATCGGCATCCAAAGCATCTTCGGCATTTTTCAGTCGCGCTTGAATCTCTTTTGCTTGTGCGCTCAATACAGGCGGGTGCTCTTCTGCATCCCGCACCGCGGCGGCATACGCCAGGTCCATGTGATGGTCGGCAAGCCGAAGTGCTTCCTGCGCGAACGGCAGTTCCTCGGGGCTCGTCGGCATTTTCGCAAGCGCCTGCGCTGTCAAAAGCGGCGATTGATCTACGATCTGCGCCTGTGCCGAGGTGCCTCCGTTCCCGGCTTTGCCCCCGATCTGCTGTCCTGCGGGCTGCCCTGTGCGCAGCAGTCCATAGACGCTCGCCCCAATCAGCAGCACCAAAATAACGGTTAACGTCTTCTGTCTCGGTTTCATGCTTGTCCTACGGCTGGAACCTTGATTTTAATATGCTTCTCTAGTTCCACAAACAACTCCCTCGCAAATTCTCCCCAAGCGCCCTCACCACAACGGAACTTGCGAAGTGCCCGACACGGCAAACAACGTCGCGCGCTGCTTGCTGGGCCGGGTGCCGCCTCGTAAGCTGGACACGAGGATCTTCATGCAGGATTCAAGGCTACCCAAAAGCATATTCATCGTGCTCACCACTCTCGCGGCCATCTACTTTTGGTCGATTTACTCGCAGCTGCCGGACGTGGTCGCCTCCCACTTCAACGCTCGCGGCGTCGCCAACGGCTGGCAATCGAAGTCCGTTTTCTTTGCCTTCTTCGCCGGCGCTGTCGCCATTGCCGCGTTCTTGACCTTCGGAATTCCGGCCATCTTCTCCAAGATTCCCGTGAAACTCATCAATCTTCCTCACAAAGAATATTGGCTGGCCCCCGAGCGCAAGGCGGAATCTCTCGCTGTTCTGAGCCGGTCATTTGCCTGGTTCGGCTGTGCTGTCCTCGCGGTCGTCACCACCGCAGTCAACTACGCCATCGGCCGCAATCTTCATCCCGAGGTACATTGGGATACTCTCCTGCTCCTCTGCGTTCTCGGAGGCTTTCTTGTTTTCGCCATCTCCTCATCGGTCCGAATGCTCGCGCACTTCTCCCGCATCCCGCGCGGGGGCTCCACCCTTAAATAAAAAACGCCCCGACCGGCCGGGGCGTTTTGTTTATCGAATTTCGATTTTCCAGTCTTTCTACAAGTAATCCCTCGAAGGCCCTTCTAAAAATGCCCGCAGCTTTCTCGATCGCGAAGGATGCCGCAGCTTTCTCAACGCTTTCGCCTCAATCTGCCGGATGCGCTCGCGCGTCACCGCGAACGACTGGCCGACTTCTTCGAGCGTGTGCTCGCTCCCGTCATCCAATCCAAACCGCATCTTGATAACCTTCTCTTCTCTCGGCGTCAGCGTCTTCAACACCGAAGACGTCTGCTCCTTCAAATTCAGGTTGATTACCGCGTCGGACGGCGAAACCACGGCCTTGTCCTCGATGAAGTCCCCAAGATGCGAATCTTCTTCTTCGCCGATCGGCGTTTCCAGCGAAATCGGCTCCTGCGCGATCTTCAAAATTTTGCGCACCTTGGACACAGGAATGTCCATGCGCTTGGCAATCTCTTCCGAAGTCGGTTCGCGCCCCAGTTCCTGCACAAGCTGCCGGCTCGTCCGCACCAGCTTGTTGATCGTTTCGATCATGTGCACCGGAATACGAATGGTGCGTGCCTGGTCCGCAATCGCGCGGGTGATTGCCTGCCGGATCCACCACGTCGCGTACGTCGAAAACTTGTATCCGCGCCGCCATTCGAATTTGTCCACGGCCTTCATCAACCCGATGTTGCCTTCCTGAATCAAATCCAGAAACTGCAGTCCGCGGTTCGTATACTTCTTCGCAATCGAAACGACCAGCCGAAGGTTCGCCTCAATCAGTTCTTTTTTTGCCTGCTCGGCTTCCGCTTCTCCGCGGTGAATGAAGGTCAGCGTTCGCTTTAGCTCGGTCAACCCCACTTCGCTGGCCTCTTCGATATCCTTCAGCTCGGTGCGCCGCGTGCGCAATTCCTTCCGCGCTTCCGCCGCGACGTCTCCCTTTGCCGCGTCCACGCGCCGCTCCAGCCGGCCCGCTTCGCGTTCCAGCGACTGCAAGCGCTCCACCGTCCCGCGCATTTTGTCGATCAGCCGCTTTTTTTCGAATGGATTGAAATCGATCCCGCGAATTTCCACCGAAATTTCGACGCGCGTCCGCGCCACCGCCCACTTCGCCTTGATGTAAGACCGTTTCTTCGCCTTCGGCGTCTTATCCAGTTTCACCGCTTGCTTCAACGCCAGGTCATAGAGCTTCGCGATCTTGTCGATATACTTCAGCGTCTGCTTCGTCTTGTTCGCGATTTTTTCTTCGGTCAGCTCTTCGTCGTCAAACTGCACGATTTCCTTGATCGATCGCGCCCCTTTGCGCAAGTCGTCGCCAACCGCAATCAGTTCCTTGATCACGATCGGCGACCGCGTGATCGATTTCATCACTACAAGCTGTCCGCGCTCGATGCGCTTCGCGATCGTTACTTCGCCTTCGCGCGTGAGCAACGGGACCGTGCCCATCTCGCGCAAGTACATGCGCACCGGATCGTTCGTCTTTTCCAGCGAGCCGGGCGTTAAATCCAGGTCGCTCCCCCCCTCATCCGAGTGCACCTCGTCCTTGACGCCTGCTTCGTGCTCCCCGGACTCCGCCGACACTTCCACCGCGCGCGCGGCCTTCGCCGACGCTTGGTCCTCGTAAATCTCTATTCCATTCCGCTCGAATGTTGTGAGGAGGTCGTCGATCTCTTCCGAGGAATGCACTTCCGCCGGAAGCGAATCGTTCACTTCGTCGTAAAGCAGGTATCCGCGCTCTTTGCCGACGGCAATGAGCTGTTTTACCGCGTCATATTTCTCTTCAAGCCCCACTGCTGCCACGAATTCCTCCAAACTTCCACGCACAATCTCTGGAATCGCCGGTCATTGCCGGCAAAATTTTATGCAAGCGCGCAGGCAGCACGCCGCGCCGGCGCAGTCAACTCCTCTGCGGTCACCCGTTGAACTCTGGGGAAACCTCCCCACAGGCTCGTTCGTCTTTTTGTGAATTCGTCTATGATGCGCCGCGCTGAAAGTTTCCCGTTCGCCTTGTGCTCTGCCCGGTTCCCGCTCTTGAGAGTACGGTGCCCCGACTCTAAGTACATCTGTATAGATGCATTTAGGTGCCAATCCGTTACCCGCAAAACCCTTTTACGCTACACGCTTAACTCTATCCCCGTCAACATTTTAATCAGTGGAAATCTGTGGAAGAAGTTCTCTTCCCTCCCACCGCCGGCCGCGCTTCGTCCCTGCCGCCTTCGTTACTCAGCCGGCTAATATTTTTGAGATTTCTGTTTTTCTCCTGCGATCTTAGTCCTTGGCATCAGCCCTGAACCAACTATTGGCTGCCAGTTACCCGAAGCCCTTGTTTTGGCCTATACTCCGCTAATGCAGCCAAGAATTTCGATCTTCTTTCGCCTTCTGATTCTCGTTGTGATCTTCGCAGAAAGCCTTTCCTCCCAAGCCAATCCTGACTGGACCCAACCCTTCCCGCCGTTTCGCATCGCAGGCAATCTCTATTACGTTGGGAGCAAAGGCTTGGCGAGCTTTCTGATCGCCACACCCGAAGGCAACATTCTCATCAACAGCGATCTCGAAGCCAATGTCCCCATGCTTTCCGCAAGCGTCGAAAAACTCGGCTTCCATTTCAAGGACACCAGGATTCTTCTCATCAGTCACGCGCACTGGGATCATGACGCCGGTAGTGCCATGCTCAAACAGTTGACCGGCGCAAAGTATATGGTGATGGACGCGGACGTTTCCGTGGTCGAATCCGGCGGCAAAACCGATTTCCAGTACGGCGACACTTCAAGCTCTCTCTACCCGCCCGCCAAAGTAGACCGCATCCTTCACGATGGTGACCAGGTGGAGCTTGGTGGCACCGTGCTCGTCGCGCACCTCACTCCCGGCCATACCAAAGGCTGCACCACCTGGACGATGAAGGTCTCCGATCGCGGCAATTCCTACAACGTGGTCATCGTCGGCAGCCCCAACGTCAATCCCGGTTACAAACTTGTCCGCAACGCCGCCTATCCCCAAATCGCCGAAGACTACGAGCGTATGTGGCGAGTTCTGAAGTCTTTGCCCTGCGATATTTTCCTTGGCGCTCATGGCGGCTATTTCGGCCTCGAAGAAAAGTACCCTCTTCTGAAGGAGGGCAATGCAAACCCTTTCGTGGATCCGGATGGCTATAAAAAGTTCGTGGCCCAAAAAGAGCGAGACTTCCAGACCGAATTGGCACGCCAGAAACTCGCCTCCCAATAAATCGCCCGGCGAGTGAAAAAACCGGAGCCCTTAATTCGCCGGCTATAAGTCCGGCAATTCAAAATTTCAGAAGTTTCGTGTTCCCGCCGCTCCTTTTTTCATTGACTTTTTATACAAATAGCGTATACTATCTTCCAGGTAAATCTGCGACATCCCCGATCAAAACTTAAGGTAAATGAGACGAATCGGGTCCCGGTGTGTGCGATTCCCTCAAGAGCGCCCCAAAAAGGTGCATAAAGCTGCCCCGCGTAAGTTTCTTAGAATCAACACTTCGCAAGAGAGCGTGTAAGTGTTGCATCTACAGGACTTACCGCAAATCTAAAGTCTCTGGAATCAACACTTACAAAAAACAGGGGGGAGGGGGCTGGTTATTGTTAACTAGACGGCGATTGAAGAACGTCCGCTACAATGACTTGTCCCACTGGCTCCAACCTGTTGTCCTGAATTGTGGCACAGACTTCAGTCTGTGCTCCCGAGCGGTATTTGCCAGACAGTGCGACCAACCGTTCCAGGCCGCGACTCACCTCGCCGCCGCGAGTCGGCGCATCAGGTCCTGCTTCTTCTCCAGCAGACCGCGCATCTCCGCCACCGGCGGGTTCGCTTCGATGCTCCTCTGCACATCCGCAAGTTCTCGTTCAGCTTGCCGGTGCTGCAGAGCCTCGATGCAACTGACCGCCTCCTCCCAGGTCGGCTCGCTGGCTTCCTCGAAGAGAATCTCGAAGAGTACGCGGCGGTCGCGTTCCTCGAGTTGCGAGGCAATTTCCGTGGCCTCAACCGGCTCGTCGGCCAGGCTCGCGGCAATCAACGCGGCGAAGACTTTCTCCGTCTCCAGACCGTGGTGAAGCTCACCGCTCAGCAGTTGCTGCGCCAGATCGCGCCTGAATCCCGCGGACTCCGCCAGCATCCGGATGAGCCGCCTTTCGACCGGCTTCGCGGAGCGGCCCACCAGCTCCGGCTGAATTTTCAGCTCGCTGTGACGTTGCGCCGCCGCCTTGCTCAGCGCCGCGCGCAAAACAGGTTCATCCAATCGCAATTGCTGTGCGATCCTCGTCGCCCATTCCGAGCGAAGAATCGTATTCGGAATTTTTTGCACGTAAGGCAGGAGAAAATTTACCGCGCGCCGCTTCCCTTCTCCGGTCGTCAAATCCATCTTTCTCGCGCGCGCGATCAGGTAGTCCACATACGGCGGCGCATCCTTCAGCAACCTGCTGTATTCGTCCACGCCTTTTTCCCGGATGAACAAATCCGGATCGGCTTTCTTGTCGCCCACGGGAGGCAAAGCCAGCACGCGCACCTCGAAATCCTGTTCCAGCAGCAGCGCCACGGAACGCTCCGTGGCCGCCTGTCCTGCGTTGTCGGGGTCGTAGTTGACGATGACGCGTTTCGTAAACCGGCTCAGCAATTTGATCTGCGGCTCCGCGAGGCTCGTCCCGCAACTTGCCACCACGTTGCTGATTCCCGCGCGCGCCACCGCAATCGCATCCATGTAGCCTTCGACCAGCACCGCGAAATCCGAGCGTCGCAGCGCTTCCTTCGCGCGATCCAGATGGTAGAGCACGTTGCTCTTGGAATAGATTGGCGTTTCCGGCGAGTTTAGATATTTCGGCTGGTCGTCGCCCAGCGCCCGCGCGCCGAACGCCACGATTTTTCCGGAATCATTGGCGATCGGAAACGTGATGCGCCGCCGGAATCTATCGAACAATCGTCCGCCTTGCTCGCCCCGTGAGATCAGGCCGGATTCGACCAGCAGCTTTTCGGGATATTTCTGTTTCAACACACGCAGCAAGGCATCCCCGTCGCTCGGCGCATACCCGATTCCGAAGCGGTCTATCGTTTTCTTGTCAATGCCCCGGTCTTCGAGATAGGCGCGAGCGACTTTGCCTTCGAGCGTTCCGGAAATCTGCTTCTCGAAAAATGTCTGCGCTTCGCGATGCATTTCGACAAGCGCTGCGCGCTGCTGCGTCTCCTTGCGCTCTTCGGGGGAACGTTCCTTCGGCCGCGGGATGGCTATCCCGCATTTTTCCGCGATGGTCCGCACCGCCTCCGGAAACGAGGATTTCTCCATCTCCATCACAAAATTAAAAACATCTCCTCCCTTGCCGCACCCGAAGCAATAAAAAATCTGCTTGAGCGGCGACACGGTGAACGAAGGAGTTTTTTCCTGATGAAACGGACAGAGTCCCGAGAAATCTTTTCCCGTCTTTTTGAGGCGCACGTATTCGCCCACCACGCGAACGATGTCCGCCTGTTGCTTCACCCTCTCCGCGAATGATCCCGCTTCCGCCATGGGTGCCTAGGAACGCAATTCTACAACCGTGATGGCTTTTCCGCCTCGGTCGTCGGCTTCGGGGCCATGACGCTGAACGAGAGGATGCTTGGAAAGGAATGTGGCAAGGCCCTTTCGCAGAGCGCCGGTGCCGTGGCCGTGAATGATGCGCACGCGCGTCTGGTTCGCCAACGCGGCTTCATCAAGGTATTTATCCACGCGCTCTGTTGCTTCTTCAACGCGCATTCCGATTACGTTTATTTCGCCCGATGCTGTCCCTTCACCGGGCTGCGCTGTCACGGTGACGTTTCGCGACGAGGCTTGCGCTGCTTGCAGCTCCGGCAAGCCTTCTACTCCGGTAATTTCCTCGACGGCTACCTTCATGCGCAGCGGACCGGCTTCGATTTCCGCCGATGAGCCATCCAACCGGCGGAAGATTACCGGCTTGCTGAATCCGCGCACGCGGATTCTCGCCCCGGGTTGCAGCCGCTCGGCGCTTACCGGCTCCGTGGCACTCGCTCGCACACCGAGGTCGGCTTGCGACTCCGAAATTGTCTGCACTACGGCGGCGTTCAGCTCTTCGCGGGCTTCGCCGCGAATGTCCTGGCCTTTGCGTCGCGCGGTTTTTTCGAGCGAAGCTCGCAGTCCGCGCTCCTTCACGGCTTCGATCACGCGCGACACATTTTCATCGAAACGTTTCTGCATCTCCGCAAATTGCGCTTCGAGTTCCCTGATGCGTTTTTGTTGGCGTTCCACCCATTCCGTGCGCAGCTTCTTACGCTCCTCTTCCAGCGCATGACGTTCTGCTGCCATTTGCTGCTGCATGCGGTCGAGTTCATCGCGGCTGCGGTGCAGGTAGGCGATCAGGTCCGCCGCTTCGCGCGATTCTGGCGACAATAAGGCTCGCGCACGCTCGATGATGGAGTTCGCAAGACCCAATCGCTGGGCAATCGCGATCCCGCTCGATCCGCCCGGCACGCCGACCATCAGCCGGTACGTCGGCCGCAAATTCACATCGTCAAATTCCACCGCTGCGTTTACCACGCCCGGTGTGGTTGAAGCATAGGTCTTCAACCGGTCGTGGTGGGTTGTCGCCAGCACGATGCAATCCTTCGCGCGAAATTCATCGAGCAGCGCAACGGCCAGCGCCGCTCCTTCCTCCGGCGCAGTGCCCGTGCCCATTTCATCGACGAGCGCAAGCGACTGCGGCGTTGCCAGTTCCAGCATGCTCTTCAGGTTCAGCATGTGCGCGGAAAACGTGGATAGATCCGCCGCGATGGATTGTTCATCTCCGATGTCGACGAGCACCCTGTCAAACATCGGCAGCACCGCGCGCTGCGCCGCAACAGGAATGCCGGATTGTGCCGCCAGGGCCGCGAGCCCTGTCGTTTTCAGAGCGACCGTTTTGCCGCCGGTATTCGGGCCGCTGATGACCAGCACCTTTTCCGCGCCTCCGAGCGCGAGAGTCATGGGCACAATCGCGCGATCGTCGCGCCGTAGCTTGTCTTCCAGAACGGGATGCCGCGCCTCTACCAAACGAAATTCCGCAGCTTCCGAAAACTCCGGCATCGCCGCATCGAAATCCCGCGCAAAACGCCCGCGCGCAAAGAGGCTGTCAAATTCGGCAATCGTCTCCGCCGCGGCCAGCAACGGTCCTTGCATCGTGCGCAGGCGCTCCGTCAGCTCCCACATGATTCGAGCAATCTCCGTCGCTTCCTCTTCGGAAAGTTGGACAAGCTGGTTATTCGTTTCCACCGTCTCGAACGGCTCGACAAAAACGGTCTGCCCGGTCCCGCTTGCTCCGTGCACCACGCCTGGCACGCTTCGCCGGCTTTCCGCGCGCACCGGAATCACGAACCGATCATTGCGCAGCGTGACGTAATCTTCTCCGGCCGCCGCGTTGCGCGTTCGCAGAATCTGCTTGAGCGTCTTCTGAATGGAGTCGCGTGTCTGTGCGATGCTCGAGCGAATTCGCCGCAGTGTGGGAGACGCATCGTCGCTGATCTCGCCATTCGGCAACACACAGCGGCGAATCGCCGCGAGCGCGTCCTTGAATTCAGCGAGCGAATCCGCGCGCGCCGCGAGCAGTGGAAACTCCGCTTTCGCGTCCTTGAATTGCAGACGAAGCCAGCCAGAAGTCTCAAGTAACGACGCCGCATCGAGAAATTCTTTCGCTTCCAGAACCGCACCCGGGGCCCCGATTTTCGCGAGCCATTCTTCCGGATCGGCCAGTCCGCCAAATCCTAGTTCGCTTCCTGCGCGCAGCCATTCTCGTGCTTCGCGAATCAGGTTGAACGCCGCTTCGAGTGCGGCCCGATCCGTGCCAAATTCCAAAGCGTCCACGGCTCGACGCCCAGGCGCGCACGTCGTCCTCAGCCGCAGAAGTTCGCGCAGCTTGTCGAATTCAAGCAGGTCTTGAGCCGACCGTGGCATGGTTTTCGCTTCTTCAGTCTTTCGTTGCGCTGCTCTGATTCAACTTCGCGCGTCCATGTGGAGACGAAGTCGTACTGGCCGATTCGTTGAACTCCTCGATCATGGCCACGCAAAACCCGTTCAGCGCGTCGACGGCTCCGTGATTGTTTCCGCCCTCGTTGTTGCTCAAGAAAGAGAAGATCAGTCTCCCGCCGTCTGGCAGATCGGCGAAGCCCGAAAGCGCCCTTACGTGTTCGACGGAGCCCGTTTTCGCATGAATTCTTCCTGCCGCAACTGCCCCCTTCATGCGGTCTTGCAGCGAGCCGTCAACGCCCGCGACCGGCAGCGACGCAAAGTAAGGCGCAAACCAGGGCTGCGTCTGCGCATACTTGAGCAGAGTGACGATCGCGCGAGGCGTGACCAAGTCGTGCCTCGAAAGTCCCGAGCCGTCGGTTTGAATCACATCATCGGGTGCAATGCCCGCGGCGGCATAAAAATCCTGCGGCACTTTCAACAAGTCTTCCGGTGTGCTCCACAAACCGCTCTGCCGGGCAACGGTTCGCAGCAGCATTTCCGTGTGCAGGTTCTGGCTGATTTTGTTGATCAGTTTCACCGAATCGCCTAGCGGTACGGACACATGATCGGCAAGAACTGTCCGCGGAGTTGAATCCGTGTCCGCGACATGAACGGAGCGAACTTTTCCATCGAGCTTCACGCCGCGCGCGGCCAGCAATGCGGCCAGCACCGACGCTGCGTGTTGCGCCGGCTCTTCGACTGCGAGCACCAGTATGCGCGGAGTGCTCTTCGCGGGGAGCGTCCCGCGAACCACGACGAGATTCGCTCCGGGTTCACGCGTCAGCGTCAGATCGGATTTCACATCCGCAGCGGACGTTGTCACATCATTTTCGAGTGAAAAGTCCGGAGTGAGCGGCGCAACCACGGCGTATACAGGATCTCCCGTTTTTTCGCCGGGAGTGAGTGTGAGCGTCACCGTATTGTCGTCGACGACGATGGCGGAAATGGCCGCGCCGTACTCCCAGACCATGTCGTCGATTTCCCAGCCGTTCGGATAGCGCTCGCGAGGAAAGTAGCTGTCGTCGCCAATTACATCGCCGGAGATCTCCCGGACGCCGCGAGTGACCAGCGAGGCGGCCAGATCGTCGAGCACCTTCTCCGGCGGCCCGTCGAATTCTTCCTTGAGTTCGTAGGGAAACTTGCGGTTGGAAAGATTCGGATCGCCCCGCCCGACGAGCACCACATCGCCTGAAAGCGTGCCGTCTGGAGAGATTGAGCCGCGCGTCTCGAGGGTGGTGTGAAACTTGAAATCCGGCCCGAGCTTGGCCAGCGCCAGCGCGGTGGTAAAAAGCTTCATGTTCGACGCCGGCACAAAATAGCTGTCAGCATTCTTCTGATAAAGCGTTTCACCAGACTGCGCATCGATGATCAGCAGGCCCCAATCGCCTTTGTTAGCCGGTGCGGCGTCCACAAGAGCGTCAACGCGCGCGGCAAAACGTTCCTTCGCAGCAGCCAACTTGGGAAGGCGCGCCCTGCGCTTATCTTCATGCTTTGACGCGCAACAGGATTTCTCCGGCCTCTGACTGGACTGCGCGAGCCCCAGCGGCGCCGTCATGACGCAGAACGCCGCCACCGCGACCGCCGCTTTCCAGTTGTATCCTCCCGATGGCCCCATATTGCTTCTGCCTCGCATCCTCGCCACTGAAAGTATAGTCGAAACCTTGCGCAACACTTCCTCCGCAAGACGCATCTATTTGCCTGGCTCTTGGTACAGGGCATCTCTGAAACTGCAGGTTGCGGATGGACCGCAGGCAACCTATGATTGGATAGCCCAGCAAAATTCGCGAGGTGAAATTTGATTAAGCAAATTGGTGCTAGCCTGATGGCGTTGGTGATGATCGCCCCACCGCTATTGGCAGCTGACAAAAAGGAAGCCGAACGGCTTGAAAACTGCGGCACGGTAATCAAGGAAATCATGGATATACCGGATGACATCCCTCAGGATCTCGTCGACAAGGCAGAATGCATTATCGTCTATCCGTCGGTGCTGAAAGCCGCCTTCGTTATTGGAGGCAGCTATGGGCGCGGCGCCATGACTTGCCGCAGCGGCGAACATTTCACTGGACCCTGGAGCGCACCTTCGATGATGGCTCTGGAAGGGGGCAGCATCGGATTTCAAATCGGCGGTCAGGCCACCGATTTCGTTCTGCTGGTTATGAATCCACGGGGAGCGCGCGCTATTCTTAAGAGCAAAGTGAAGCTCGGCGCGGACGCTTCCGTCGCCGGCGGCCCGAAGGGGCGCACGGCAAACGCGTCAACCGATGCAACCTTACGCGCTGAAGTACTCAGCTATTCGCGAGCCCGAGGACTTTTTGCCGGCATCTCCTTGGAGGGCTCAACAGTTCGCCCGGACGATGACGCCAACGAGCGCGTTTACGGGAAAAATGTGGCGGCCGATGACATCATTTTCAAGGGAGCCGTCGCCGTACCCCCACCGGCCCAACAATTGATTTCCTATCTCAACCGGAAATCGCCCAAGAACACGTCCGATCCAAACTCTTTAAAGGAATAGTCCTAGCCAATTCACGCAGCTCAAAGGCCCCCGGCAGGTGCCGGGGGCTTCTGTTTTTCCAGGAAGGGAAAAAGACAAAAATGAAGTTGACTTCGAAGAATTAATGACCTATAGTCATTTATGAGCCATGGTCATAAATTCAAAACGGAAACGATCGGCTCACCGCCGTTCCCCGAGCAAGAAACCTCAGGGCCGCCGTGAACGCCGCAGCGCAGAAACCCGCGAGCGGCTGTTTCGCTCCGCGCTCGATCTATTTGCTCGAAAAGGGTTTAGCGAAACCAAAGTCGAGGACATCACGGAATCCGCCGATGTCGGCAAGGGCACCTTCTTTAACTATTTCCCGAGCAAAGATCACATCCTCTTGGCTTTTGGGGAGATGCAATTGGCGAAGCTGCAGGCCGCAGTGGAAGAGGCGCGGCGAACCGGAGAATCGATGCCGGAATTTCTCAGGTCGTTGGGCGTTCGAATGACGCAGGAGCCGATTCGCAATCCGGGGATCATCCGGACGCTGCTCCAGGCCTATCTCTCCACGACTCCCGTCCGCAAGGCTATGGGAGATTTGCAGAAGCGCGTCCATGCTCTGCACACAGAGATCATCCAATTGGGGCAGGAACGCGGCGAAATTCGCCGGGACCTCCCGGCCGCGGAAATAGCACACGTTTTTCGGCAAACCATTTTTGGAACGCTGTTGATTTGGTCGGTCCAGGGCGACGCGCCGCTGCACGCACGAATGGAGTCCGCGTTCAACGTGCTGTGGTCCGGGCTGGCGCCTCGAAATGCGGACGATTCGATAGTTGAGCAGAAACCGGCCGAACCGGCCGTGCCCGGCGTGCCGCCTCTTACATGTGGAGACTGATTCCATGAACCGCAAGGGCGTACTGATCCTGATCCTGATTGGCGTGGCGCTAGCCGCGACAGCCGTCTACGCCACATGGTTCCGGCGAGATAACTCGCTGCGCGGCTCGGGTACGGTGGAAGCCAGGGACATTCGCGTGGGATCGAAAGTCGGCGGGCGGATTGACAAAGTTCTCGTGCGCGAAGGCGATACCGTGAATGAGGGCCAGGTACTGATCACCTTTGATGACAAAGAATTGCTTGCTTCGCTGGAGCAGACGCGGGCCGCGGCCGAAAAAGCTTCGCGAGGCTACCGCCCGGAAGATATCGCGGAAGCACGCGCCGCAGCGGCGCAAGCCAAAGCGGACTACGAACTGCGCAAGAATGGCTACAGGCAAGGAGACATTGACGCGGCCCAAGCCGACGTCGAACGCGCCGCCGCCGATGAAGTTCGCACGCGGCTCGACTTTCAGCGATACGAGGCGCTGGCACAGAAAGACTTAGTATCGAAGCAACAGCGCGACACCGCCGAAGCCAATTGGAAAATGGCGCTGGCGCAGCAGCAGAACCTGCAACACAAGCTCGACGAGTTGAGGCGCGGGTACCGCCCGGAAGAGATTGCGGCTGCGGAGGCGCATTACCAGGAAACTCTGGCGACCCTCGAAAAATTCGAGCATGGTAACCGCCGCGAGGACGTCGAGGCGGCAAAGGCGGCTTACGCATACGACGAGGCGCGCTTTCGCGAGCGTCAGGTGATCGCACCGGCGGCGGCAACGGTGGAGGTGTTGGATGTGCGTCCCGGCGATTTGATCGCGCCGAATACTCCGGTGGCCACGCTACTCGAGAAGGATCAAATCTACGTGCGCATTTACATCCCCGAGACGGAAATCGGGCACGTACGGGTGGGTGAAAAGGCGGACGTGCGCGTCGATTCGTTTCCGAACACGGTCTTTGACGGAGTCGTCGAACAAATTAACCAGCAGGCTGAGTTCTTGCCGCGAAACGTGCAAACGCGCGAAGAGCGGGTTCACCAGGTCTTTGGAGTGAAAATCCGCATCAACGATGCCGCGGGCCGCGTTCTGTCGGGCATGGCGGCGGATGTAACGCTGAAAGCAGGAAGTTGATCGTGAGCGACGCTGCGCAAATCACGGCTGAGCCCGCCATTTCCGCGGAGCACCTCGTGCGTCGGTTTGGATCGGTCGTCGCCGTGAATGACGTCAGTTTCCGCGTGGGGAAAGGTGAAATCTTCGGATTTCTCGGTCCCAACGGCAGCGGAAAGACGACCGTTATTAAATTGCTGACGGGTTTGTTACCGCTCAGCGGCGGATCCGCACACGTCGAGGGACTGGACGTACGCACGGATTCCGAAGCTGTGCGCGAGCGCATCGGTTACATGTCCCAGAATTTCAGTCTGTACTACGATCTCACGGTGGCCGAGAATCTACAGTTTTACGGCCGCATTTACAGCCTCGAGCCCGCACGCCTGAAACGCCGCATCGAGGAGATCGTGGCACTCAACGGCCTGGGACCCTATTTCCATAAACTTTCCGCGCAACTCTCCGGGGGCTGGAAGCAGCGATTGGCTCTCGGCTGCGCCATGCTGCACGAGCCCAAGTTGCTTTTTCTCGACGAACCAACTGCCGGCATCGATCCAGTAGCGCGGCGCCAGCTCTGGGATCTTCTGTTCGAACTTTCCGGGCACGGGATTACTTTCTTCGTCACCACGCATTACATGGACGAAGCCGAGCGCTGCAGCCACGTCGCTTACATTTATTTCGGCAAGATCATCGCCGACGGGACACCCAATTCGCTTCGGGAGCTTCCCGAGGTCCAACCACACGGAACTGTGCGCGTGGAGATCGCGACTCCCGAGGTGACACGAGCACTGCGTTTCGCGCGCAATATCAATGGCATCCGCAGCGCCACTATTTTCGGTCAATCGATCCATGCCTTGATCGACGAGCATTTGGATCCGCATGCCATCCGCGAGCAACTCTCGAAGGAAGGGATCAGCGTCACGGAAATCCGCCCGCTCGCTCCCAGCCTGGAAGACGTCTTCGTCGAGCTCACTTACAAGCACGAAGCTAAGCAGGAGGCGGCGCGTGCGTGACATTTTCCGCGGCTTCGGAGCCATTTTTTACAAGGAAGCGCTCCACGTAAGGCGTGACCCCGGAACGCTTTTTTTCTCGCTGACGATGCCTCTGCTTCAGATGTTTCTCCTTGGCTACGGCATCGACACCAACATCCGCCAGATCAACACCGTGGTTTACAACGCCGATGGCCGCCGCGAAAGCCGCGAACTCATCGACCGGCTGAAAAACTCCGACACTTTTCACATTTACCGTTACGTGCAAAACGACAACGATCTCAACGACTCCATCATCGCGGGGAAAACGCGAGTGGGGATCAAGATTCCCGTCGATTATTCCGATCGACTGCTGCACAACATGAGCGCGCAGGTCCTGGTGCTCATCGACGGGTCCGATTCTTCCGTCGCTGGGCAAGCGATCAATGTGACCAACGCCATTGGACTTGAGGAATCCCTGAGCCGGGTCGTGAAGGACCGGGCGGATTTTGCGGTCGACATGCGGCCGAAACTGCTCTTTAATCCCGATTCACGCTCACCCAATTTTTTCCTGCCGGGGCTTACCGCCATCATGCTCCTCAATGTCACGACCTTTCTCACCGCCTTCTCCATCGTGCGGGAGAAGGAGCGGGGCACGCTGGAGCAGCTTTTCGTCACTCCAGTCCGCCCGTTCGGCCTGCTTCTAGGCAAATTGCTGCCTTATTTCGGCATCGGCTTCTTTGAGCTTTGCCTCATTCTCTCTTCCATGCGCTTCATTTTTCAGGTTCCCATCCACGGAAGCGTTTTGCTGCTTGCCTTCCTGTCGCTTCCTTACTTATTTGCCGCTCTCTCTTTGGGAATCCTCATATCCAGCAAGGCAGCCTCACAAGCGGAAGCCATGCAGCTTGCGTTTCTGCCCATTCTCCCAAGCGTCTTTTTCTCGGGATACATTTTCCCGCGCGAGACCATACCGGCCATTCTCTATCCGATCAGCTATTTCATTCCCGCGACGTATTTCATCAACATCACGCGGGGCATCATTCTGCGCGGCGCGGGCATCCGGCACCTGTGGACCGATGGATTAGCTCTCTTCCTTATAGGTACCCTGCTTCTGATCATCGCCGCGCGTCGATTCCGAAATAAAGTTATCATGGCGTGAGCCTTTTGGCGCGAATCGCCGCTTGCTCTTTGGAACCGACAGGCACTAACATCGCCGGTCCAGCGTAGAGGAGAGAGGACCTTTCTTGAGCAATCGTGCAGCCGGTTGGGTCGTGCTTTTTTTCGTTCTAGTTGCGGCTGCCTTTTTCGTGGTGCGCGAAGGCACGCCTGCCCCTCTACCCTCAACGGCCCCCCAGGAAGTTTTTTCGGCGGAACGCGCTCTCGTTTACTTGAACGGTTTCGCAAGAGCGCCGCATCCCCTCGGCTCCGCCGAACATGATCGGGTGCGCGACTATCTCGTTGCTCAACTCGGTGCGCTCGGTGTCGCTCCGGAAATTCAGCGCGCGACCGGCGTCACTCCGCGCTACGAAGTCGCGGGAACGGTCGAAAACATTGTTGCCCGCCTGAAGGGCACGAGCGGTTCAGCGGACGCGGTGGCTCTCGTAGCACACTACGATTCTGTGCCCGCTGGCCCAGGCGCGGGCGATGACGGGTCAGGTGTCGCCGCCTTGCTGGAGACGATGCGAGTTCTGCGAGCCGGGCCTCCTTTGCACAACGACATCCTCTTCGTGCTGACGGATGGCGAAGAGGATGGACTTCTCGGGGCTTCCGCCTTCGTCGCCGAGAATCCGGCGGCGAAAGATGTCCGGGTAGCGGTCAACCTGGACGTACGCGGAAACGCCGGCGAATCGCAGATGTTCGAAACGAGCGCCGATAACGGCCGGCTGGTGCAGATATTCGGGCAAGCCGCGCCGCATCCCTCCGCGTCTTCTCTCACTTACGAAATCTATAAGCGCATGCCCAACGACACGGACATGACCGTTTTCAAGAGAGCGGGAGTAGCCGGTCTCAACTTTGGCTTCATCGGGCACTGGGAGGCGTATCACACTCCACTCGACACTCCACAACTGCTGAATCTGGGCAGCCTCCAACAGCAAGGTGAAAATGCGCTCTCTCTTGCCCGCGCGCTTGGCAACGCGGACCTTGCTCAACTGCAGGAACGCGACGCGGTGTACTTCTCGTTGCCCGGCGGCTTTTTCGTTCGCTATTCCGGCCGCTACCTCTGGCCGATCTCCATTGCCTGCGGGATTTTCCTGATTGCGATGATCTTCTACGCCAGCGGAGCCTGGCAAACAAAGCTGATTCAGATCTTCGCCAGCTTTTTCCTGCAAGCGGCCGTTCTGATTCTGCTGTGCCTCTGCGGTTTCGCGTTCGAGTTCGGCGTCCGGTGGCTTCATCTTCACTTCCTTCCCGAAGGTCCACTTGTTCAAAACACTCCGTACGTTCTCGGTCTTATTGCACTGCTGGCAGCAGCGCAGACCCTGTTTTACAAACTGTTTCGCAGGAGATTGGGCCCCCCCGCGTTATTCCTTGGCGGGGCGCTGTTACTCTTTGTTTTTGTACTGGTGATGTCCAGATGGCTCCCGGGCGGGAGTTATGTTCTCGTTTGGCCGTTGGTAGCGGCATTGCTTGCGACGGCCGCCGCGGCTTTTCGGCCAGGACACTTATCGGTGCTCTCTGTTTTGATTCTTTGCGCGCTGAGCCTGCCCGCTATAGTTTTCTTGGTGCCTCTGCTCAAAGGTTTTTACACCGCACTCGGATTTACCTCCATGGGAACTCCCCTTCTGAGCTGCACCTTCGGCGTGCTTTTTCTCTTGTTGCTTCCGTTTCTTGAGCCCGCGCTCGAATCCGGCGGCAGGCTCATCCCGCTCGCGGCGCTGGCCACCGCAATTGTTCTGTGCATCGTAGCCGCGAAAACGACGCGCTACTCCCCGGCGCATCCCAAGCCGAGTATGCTTGCTTACACGCTGGATGCCGACACAGGCAAAGCCCGGTGGTCCAGTTCCGTCAGGCAAGTCGACGCCTGGACGGCGCAATACCTCGGGAACACACCTTTACGCGGCAAATTGCCAGATTTCTATCCAGTTTGGTATCCCATCGATTTTTTCCAGCACGATGCTCCCGTGCTTCCGCTGGCGCCACCGCATGCAGAGTTGCTTGAAAACACTTCCGACGGCGCCGCGCGCACCTTGCATCTCCGGATCACCACGCCGCGGCACGGACAAACAATTCATATTGGCCTGCCAGGAGCGGAAGTTTTGGGCGCGAGAGTTAACGGCCGAGATCTTGGCAAGCCATCCGAAGCGCGGTGGCATCAGGCGGGGCAGTGGGGTTTCGACTACGCCAATCCGCCCGCCGACAGTATTGAGGTGCAACTGCATGTGGAAGGAACGGGGCATGTGACTGTGGTCCTGGTTGACCGTTCCATCGGGCTACCCACGATTCCCGGCGGAAATTTTCTTCCGCGACCCGCCGACTCCATGCCCATCCACTCCGGCGACCAAACCATGGTTCGCCGCAGTTTTGTGTTCTAGCGATTTGGTCTTTTGGCGCTCCTCACGGTACTCTGCTGGTTTCTCTCCGCGTCATTGGGGGCTGCAGTGTCCTGTCCAATCTGTGGAAAACGCAAAGCGGCAAGATTCTGTCCCGCGAAGGGTGAAAAAATCTGCGCTGTGTGCTGCGGGAGGGAGCGCGAGATTTCGATTGATTGCCCTTCGGATTGCACGTACCTCGTCGCGGCGCACCGTTATGAAGATCAACACCAGCGCGTGCTGCCTGAGGACACGCCCTTGCTCGACGTCAAGGTTTCCCAGGACGTCATTTACATGCATCAAAATATTCTTTCCGGTTTGGCGTTCACGGTCGCGAAATATTCCGCTGCGCATCCCGACACGAGCGATACCGATGTCCTCGCCGCGCTTCAGGCCCTTGCGGAAACCTACAAAACCCTCAGCTCCGGCATCTACTATGAAAAGCCTCCTGACGCACTGCTCCCTCGCGAACTTTACGCCGCCCTGGCTGCCTTTCTGAACGAATCCAAGCAGCAAACCGCGGAGCGCCCGGGCTCAACACCTTTTGCTAGCGCGACACCGGCTAAGGATGCCGAAGTTTTCGCACTGCTGGTCTTCCTTTACCGCATGGGTTTGCTCCGCACGAACGGCAGGCCGCGCGCCCGCCGCTATCTGGAATTTCTCCGGGGCCAATTCTCGGACGCCCCAGAATTGAAGCGCGAAGAATCCCGCATCATCGTGCCATAGCACAAGAATTGTCGCCTAACCCGCGGAGCAGGAACGAATTTCTTGGAGCTGTGAGCTGACAGCGGCGGCGTCCCATCCCAGTTTCAATTGGGCGCAGGGCATGTTGAAGCGTTTCTCATGCGGCGGACGCACGTCGAAACCGTATTTCTGCTTCACGCGGGCTACGCGTTCGGCAATCATTTTTCTGTATTTCTCGGGCGCGTAGGCGTCCTTCGTGTACCACTCCTCATACTGTTTCGCGAGACGAGGAAATTTCTCGCGGATGAAGGGCAAAAATTGCTTTGCCGAAGAAGGCATCAGGAACAACACTCCCGACCAGAAACCCCGCGCGCCCGCCTGGTGAGCGGCTTCGGCGACCGCCTCCAATTCACCTTCGCGATCGGTAATGCCAGGGATCAACGGTGAGGCGGAGACAGCCACGCGAAGTCCGGCCTCGCTCAGTTGCCGAACAGCAGCGAGGCGCAAATCGGGGCGTGGGGCGCGCGGCTCGAGCAAACGCGCCAGCCTCGTCCGCAGCGTGGTAATCGTGATATTCAGCGATAATTCGGAGCGCTCCGCGATTCTCATGAATAAATCGATGTCGCGCACAATTTGATTTGATTTTGTAATCACCGAAATGCTGAGGCCCTCGCGCCTGGACAATTCTTCGAGGCACGCCCGAGTCACTCCATATTCGCGCTCAGCCGGCTGGTAAGGATCCGTGGCGGTCCCGATGGCGATGTGTTCGGGTTTTTCGCCTCCGGAACTGTCCGATGCATACGAATACTTGTGAGCCACGTCGTAGGCCAGAAGCGGCGCGGCATCTTTCTTTACAAAGATCTTGCGTTCGAATTCTCCGCCGTCCAGCTCCATATATTCATGGGTGTAGCGGGCGTAGCAGTAGCGGCAGCCAAACTCGCATCCGCGATAGGGATTGATGGTCCATTCGAACGGCACGCGTTTCGAATCGCAGCGGTTCAAGATGGACTTGACCGGCAGCAGAAAATACTCGGGCCGCTCCGCCGACTTGCGGTGAGTCTCAGCAGGCGGGGAACATGCTGCGAGGCGGGCAATGCCCACCAGCGGTGCGTCAGCGCGCAGGGTCCGGTCATCCGCGTGGTTTACTGGGCCATGCGGGGCCGCCTCGGACGAGGTCGGCGGGGGGCAATCCGCCGTGGTGTAACCCGAAGTGCTGCCGCCGAGGCCGGAGACTGCCGTCGCTTGCACAGATTCGAGAGCGCAAGGCTGCGGTTCCCCGACCTTTGGTTTTGGGCTTGTCGCGATTGGGCAAACAGGAAAGAGGGTAGCGGAGGATTGTGTAGCGTGGCGGCGTCGAAAACCAAAGGACGGCGCCGTGGAGGAAAGAACTGGAGACATAGCCCACCTCGAAGCACAGGGGCATTATTTCGCTTTTTGTTCGCCTTGTCAAGAAGTATTCGCCTTTTCTTTGCCGGCGGTCGTCGAGCGGGGGCGAGTTGTCTCTTGCCATTCGCGCCAGATTTCCGCGCATTGTTTGCGGGCTCAATGCGGGGTATCCTGCTTTTCGGGAGGGTTTGCTTGCGAATGTCCCCACTGGCAAGGTCTGTTTGGGCTTGTGCTGCCTTCTTGTTGGTTTCCCCGTGGCCATCTCGGGCGCAGCAGCCCGAGAAGCCTGTTGTGCAAACCGCACCCGCGCCAGCATCGCAGCCACAACCGGGCAGGAAGCCCCCGGTCGGGCCAGCGGCACCACAGTCGACTCACTATCCGATTCTTTTGCTGATTGAGGGATCTCTGCCGAGCGTTTCAGCAAGCCCTGCCCCTGTGGAAACGGTCCCACAAGCTCCAGGGCAGCCCCCCGCACAAGCGGCCAACGCGGTGTGGAGCCTACGGATTGGCCAGAAGGGACCTGAGCGAATGGATAGAACCGGCTACCCTCCGATTCCGCTTGAGCCGACGGACGTGAACCAGGGTAATGCTCCCGAAAGCTGGACGTATAACGCCAAGGATTCGCAGACGGGTGCAGTGGTCACAGTGCATCTCACGCGAGAGCCTTGCGTTTCGCCTACTTCAATCGGCAAGTTGGCCTTTACCGCGACGGTAGAGCACTCCCAGATTGGAACGCTGCAGGGCTGCGGGAGAGTGGCCACTGAGCTTTTTCCAAAAATCAACAATCAGCCCACGGACGAGGATGATGACACCAAGGACAAGCCGGCACCTCCGACGATCACTCATTTCAAGCCGCCGACAGCGATTGCGTATGTCAACGGCACGGGCCGGATGCTCATGAAGAGAGGGAGTGTCGCGAGAAGCATTCCGGGAAGAGACGAATACCAGCCGTCGGTATCGCACGATGGAAAACGGCTGCTCTACACCGTGGATGGAACTGGTGGAGAGCGGACGATCAATCTTTATGATTGGACAACGAGCAAGGCGGCGGTGCTGCTTACGGGAACCGTCCAGGAGCCGTTTTGGTCACCCGATGACATGCGGATTGCGTTCTTGAAGTTTGACGGCGCCAAATGGCAAGTATGGGTAATGGCCGCGGATGCGCCGGAAAAAGCCACGCTTTTCTATCCCGGAGATGAGAGTAGCCTCGAAGGCTGGGCGGACGAGCACACCATTCTCGCGAGCGATTTGCAAACGCTCTCCTGGATAGGGGACGACGGTACCGTAAAGCAAACCCTGGCGAGCGCGGACTTGTACGGGAAGGGCCAATTCGGAATGTCCAGCGCCAACACCGTTCGAATTCATCCGCTTAATCCCGACCTGCTGCTCGTTTCCGCAGAGCTGGCCGCACCGCTTCCGGCAACGCCTGCGACGGGCGCCGGAAACAAGGGGGGTGCAAAAAATGATGGAGCGGGACCCGGAATGGCCATATTCCTTTACGAAATTCGCTCGAAACGCCGGGTGATCCTGAGCCCGCTGAACCTGACTTGTTCCCATGCAGAGTGGTCGCGCGACGGGCTGCAGATATTCTTTACCGGGCGCGAAACTTCGGGAAACGCGATGACGGTGTACAGAATGTTCTGGGACGGAACGAGCCAGGTGAAAGTTCACGATGGGTATGGTTACGTCATCGGCCAATGAAGTCCCTGCCAGTGTGCTCGAAGAGATCGCCAGGCCACCTGTTTCGGGAAGGAGCGAAGCAGGAGCCCTTCGGCAAGCGTGCTTGAGACCGCGATTGACGTGTAGGACTGACTTGGTCCGGCATTAGCCAATTGGGCGCATGGAGATTTTTGACGGTTTTGGGCATTTCCTCGAACGGCTATACTTGTTAAATGGCGACGCTCCCTCCAGTGCAGCCGAAGCAGGTCGGCATCCTAATCCTGGATGACGACGACCAGAATCAAGGTGCCTTGCGCCAAGTACTTGATTCTGAAGGGTGGCGAGTACGCCTGGTCCGAGATCCCAAGCTACTTCTCAACGAACTCAAGTCGGGTGACTGGTCACTGGTCATCGCCAATATCGTGCTTGCCGGTATCGACACACCGGTTTTCATCACGCTTCGCGAGCTGGCCAGCGTTTCCCACGAAGAGGGAGGGCGGATCCGCGTCCTTTACCTCGTCCCGGAAGCTACCAAGGGCCAGTTCCTTGGCGCCCTTGAACAGGCACGCACCCCATACGTCACTCGACCATTTCATCTTCACGATTTTCTGGAAAGGGTGAGCGACCTGCTCGTGGAGATAAAAGCGATTGAAGGACCGATCCGCCAGGTGCGCCACGAATTTGGGGCCCTGCGAAAGAAAAGAAAACTGGCGGGACGGACCAACTCCATGTTTGCGGCGCGCGATTCCTACTCTTATACCGACGAAGAGCTGGCGGAGTACGAAAAGCAGGAAAGCGAAGCGTCCAAAAGCAGGCGCAGCAAGACCCGAACCAATCTCGGCGGCTCCGATCGCTAATCTTGCACGATTAATCGAAAAGTGTGAACTTAATGGGGCGCAGCGGCTGCATCGAGCTTTGCGTCAAGTTTCAGCAAAGTGCGGTAAAGAACCTCTGCTCCGTTAGCCGCCTGATCGGGTGAGGTGTACTCCAAGGGCGAATGGCTGATTCCCCCTCGACTGGGAACGAAGATCATGCCTGCGGGAGCAAATCGCGCCGCGTTTTGCGCGTCATGTCCGGCGCCGCTCGGAAGATCGAGCGTGGCGAGCCCGGCTTCGCGGGCAGAGGCACGGACGGCATCCTGAAAAGCCGGCGACGTGAGTGCGGGAACATGCAAATCCGGAGCGGTGCAACTGATTTGAACATTCTCCTGGCGCGCAATTTCCTCGAAGCGCTGGAGGACGCGGGCTCCGATCCGCTCGATTTTTTTCTGATCCAGATCGCGCAACTCCACGGGAAAAGTTACGCGGCCAGGAATCACATTGCTTGCGCCGGGCTCCACTTTCATCCAGCCGACGGTCCCGACCTGCCTTCCCGGCTCGCCCCACACTTCCTCGCGCACGGCGAGAACCGCACGCGAGGCCGCGGCGAGCGCATCTCTTCGCCGGTTCATAGGCGTCGTGCCCGCGTGATTGGCGAAGCCGCTGGCGGTACAAGTGCGCAAGCTGATTCCCACAATTCCTGTGACTACTCCGATGGGAACTTTGGCTTCATCCAGCACGGCGCCCTGTTCTATGTGCAATTCCAGATATCCCGCAACGGTGCCTGAGGTAATTTTCGCGTCCGAGATGCGGGAGGCGTCGCCTCCCATGCGCGAAAGCCAATCGCTCAATTTCTCTCCACTTTCGTCTTGCTGCGCGGCGATATCCGCCGGAAGAATGCCCGCCGCGGCGGATGAGCCGAACAGACCGGAATAAAAGCGGCCTCCTTCTTCATTGGTCCAGATAACCACTTCGAGCGGATGGCGCGTGGTCAGCTGCTCTTCATTGAGCGCACGGATTACTTCGATGGCGCCGAGGGTCCCCACATCGCCGTCGTAGTTTCCGCCGTGCGGGACAGAGTCGATGTGGGAGCCAAAGAGGAGCGCAGGCAGCTTCTCTGAACCCGGACGCCGTCCAAAAATATTTCCCGCGGGATCAACGCTCACGACCAGCCCAGCCTCGCGCATGAGAGACATGGCGTAGGCGCGCCCGGCGAGGTCTGCATCCGTGAAACCGACGCGACTCACCCCGCCCTCGGGATTTTTTCCAAACTCCGCAAGCTTTTGAAGTGTCGTCCACAGTCTGTCTTGCTGGACATGCCGGATTGCGTTGTCTGCTTCCTTCGATCCCTGGCGGTCTTGTCCAGTCGCGAAGGTCACACCGAACAACCCAAGACACACTCCCGCTACGACCAATCCACGTGTACGCGTACGCATCCATTCCCTCCGCGCCCGCAGTCTCGCACACACGTGATGAGCGTGTGTAGGGAATTTCTGCGTGATCCGGAGGAAAAAGGGGAATACGGGTGCGCGCTCCTTGACTTCCACGGCTCGCAAGCGCGATGCTACCGCGTCAAAGTTGCGAACGTTCTGAACGGGCGGGCCGAAAACCACTACTGGCGGGCTCACTGCACAATTTGGACGCGCAAGCTATGACGCGAGTTCAGCGAGGAGTCGAATGCGACATCGAATGGATGTGCGACGTGTCTACTTCCGGTTTGCACTGGCGGCAGCAGTAGCCATCTGCTGGGGGAATCAAGCCGCGGGGCAACGATCCAGCTCCGCCCCAGCGCATGTTGTGACTACCAGCGATTACCAGCGCGCGGAAAAATTCATGGCTTACAACACACGGCCGCTGGTCTTCCACGATGTGCGAGCGAAGTGGCTGCCGGGAGATCGCTTCTGGTACCGCGACGCCGGTCCGGAGGGCTTCGAGTTTGTGGTATTTGACGCCGCGCACGGCACACATCGGCCCGCATTCGACCACGCTAAGCTGGCTGCGGCGCTCTCCGCGGCCGCCGGAGCTTCCTACAAGGCGAATCACCTGCCGTTTGCGACCTTCGAGTTTTCCTCCGACGAAAAATCCATCTCGTTCCAGGTGAAAACTCAGCATTGGAATTGTGATTTGCAAGCGGAGCGCTGCACGGTCCAGGCGAAACCTGCAAAAGGCGAGACAGCTCCACCCGAAGAACTTTCTCCGGACGGCAAACATGCGGCATTCATCCGCGAGTACAACTTGTGGGTGCGCGACGTCGCGAGTGGGAAAGAAACGCAGCTCACGACGGATGGGGTAAAAGATTTTGGGTACGCCACGGACAACGCCGGATGGATTCACAGCGACCGGCCGATCCTTCTCTGGTCGCCCGACTCCAGGAAAATTGCGACGTTTCAGCAGGACCAACGGGGCGTCGGCGAAATGTACCTGGTGGAGACGAAAGTCGGGCATCCGGTGCTGCAAGCATGGAAGTATCCGCTTCCAGGCGATGCGGTGATCACGACAATTCAACGGGTGATTATCGATCTGGATGGGCCCAAGGTTATTCGACTGCAACTCCCTCCTGACCAGCACCGGACCACGCTTTGCGATGACGTGGAATGCCGCGGAAGCGATTGGGACGACGTGGAGTGGAGCGCGGACGGCAGTCACCTTGCGTTCGTTTCCACTTCCCGGGACCACAAGGTCGAGCATTTGCGCGTGGCGGACGCAGCTACGGGCGCCGTACGGGATGTGCTCGAGGAAACCGCGGCCACGCAATACGAGTCCGGCTGGGGGCGCGTGAACTGGCGTTATTTGCCGGCCTCGAATGAGATTGTCTGGTTTTCCGAGCGCGACAATTGGGGCCATCTTTATTTATACGATCTCGCCAGCGGCCATCTGAAGAACCAGATCACCACCGGAGAATGGGTGGTCACACAGTTGCTTCACGTGGATGAAAAAAATCGCGTTCTCTATTTTCTGGCTGACGGCCGCGAGAAAGGCGAGAATCCGTATTTTGCCCACCTGTACCGCATCGGGTTCGATGGAAAAAATCTTGCTCTGCTCACGCCCGAGGATGGCCACCACGAGGTGAGCTTTTCGCCCTCGGGCCGCTACTTTGTTGACAGCTACTCCAAGCCCGACGCGGCGGCAGTCGCCGTCGTGCGGGACGACACGGGAAAATTGCTCTCGACCGTGGCGAAGGCCGACATTTCGCGGCTTCTGGCCACGGGCTGGCAACCGCCGGTGCCTATCACGATGAAAGCACGGGACGGAGTTACGGATATTTTTGGATTGATGTACAAGCCCACGCGGCTCGATCCTGCCAGGAAATACCCCATCGTCAACAACATCTATCCCGGACCGCAGGGAGGGAGCGTGGGCTACTGGGGCTTTGCTCCCTCGCGAGGCGACACGCAGGCGCTGGCTGAACTGGGATTTGTAGTGGTGCAAATCGAAGGCATGGGCAATCCGCTGAGGTCGAAGAAATTCCACGATTTTTACTATGGCAATTTGGGCGACAACACTCTACCGGATCAGATCGCGGGGATGAAAGAATTGGCGAAGAAATATTCGTGGATTGATATCGACCGAGTCGGTGTCTATGGTCATTCAGGCGGAGGGTATGCGACGGCGGACGCCATGTTCCGTTATCCAGATTTCTTTAAAGTGGGGATCTCCGAATCGGGAAACCACGACAATCGCGAGTACGAAGATGATTGGGGAGAAAGGTACCAGGGTTTGCAGGCAAAAAATGCGGACGGGACGAGCAATTACGACGACCAAGCCAACCAAAACATCGCTAAAAACCTGAAGGGACACTTGCTGCTGGCGCACGGCACGATGGATGACAACGTACCGCCCTACAACACTTTGCTGGTCGTAGATGCGCTGATCAAAGCGAACAAGGACTTCGATCTCCTGCTGTTGCCCAACCAGCACCACGGCTACGGGGCCGAAGCGCTCTACATGACACGGCGGCGATGGGACTATTTCGTGCGGTACTTGCTGGGCGCGGAGCCGCCGCACGAGTTCGAACTGCGCATGCCAATCCCGTGATGTAGTGTGGCCTTGACTCGAAACTCGCTAGCGAGCGTAAACGGAGAAGAGTTCCTGTCACTTCATTTCGAAAGTTGAAAGGTGGCACTTTGCCAGTGCGGCGCGTCCTTTTGTTTCATCGATGACTTCCACGGCATTTTCGGCTTTTAAGATGCCCATTCTTACGTGCTGCTGGATGAAATAGATTTTCCCGGCTTCGACGTTCAGGCTGGCCTTGGCGTCATTTTCCGCTTGCGAGCAGAACTGACGCAGTCCCGGGTCGACGGTCACTATGAAATAGTTATTGCCTCGGTTCACTCCCACCCATTTCCCATCGACGGCGAATTTCGTTTGAACTTTGTTTCCCAGCATGGTCGGGCGCACGACGACGAGAACGGCCTTGTCCGCGACGGGCTGCGGTTCAGGGTGCGAACTCTTGTCCGTGCCCGTTTTGAACTTCTCGGAATCAGGGCCACAAGCCCGCTCGCCCGAGGTGTCCTTCTGGGCGCGGACGGAAGCGGGCAAAAAAAGAGCAAGAGCACAGCACAGTATCAGGATCGTACGCACGGGCCCCTCCTGTCTCCGGAAGAAGTGTAGAAGAAGACGGTAACACGGTGGGGAAAGCGCGGGAAAAGAATCCGCGCGGAGGGAATCGTAAAGTATAAGTCTGGCTACTGTTGAAACGGGGTTGTCCGATATTGGCTAGCCGATAAAAGATCGAGAGCCCCGCACGCAAGCTCCCGCGTGTGAGGCTCCTGGAGTCCTTGGGGGAATAAACCTGATGGCTGCGCGATGCTGCCGGATTACTGGCCTGCGAAAGCCGGGTAGGCAGGACAAGAACCGCCAAAGCTCCCTGAAGTTGATGGGTTAGGCTTATGGAGTTGAATGTCGCCGCCTCCGCCGTTACCGGCTGAGCATGGAGCGGACGAACCCAAGTAATGAGGGAAACACTCCGTAGTCGTGTCATAAACGGGGGTGCCTGTGGCGGGGTCTGTTAGACGGATGTCGAACTGATCGTTTACGCCCGGCTCACCCAAATCTTCGGCTCGAACGGCAAAGTTGACATCACCATACAAATTCGTCCTGGCCGTACCGCAAATGCCGCGCGTGCCAGTCGGCTGGTGCGTCTGAGGGTCAGTACCGGTGCCTTCATCGATGAAGAAGTAGCCAGTGATGCTGGTCCAGTGAACGTTGAGGCCTGAAGCGTGGTCAATGTACTCCAGATGCCCCCACGTCGGTGAGCCGTTCTTGCATCCGCCGGCGACAGCAAAATTGGCCTTGGCGCCACTGTGAACGATCCACCCGCCGCCTGTCAGGAAGTCGCAGGGAGGGGTCGCCCAGGCCCTTACAGTGACAGGCCTGACGCCCAAAATTACGACGGCCATCGAAACTGCGAGTACCGAGGCCACGAGCCCAAATACAATCCGATGAGTCATTCTCTCTTGGCTGTTCATCTTTTCATTTTTCCTTTGCATGGAAGTCCTTTTGCGCGGCCCTACGAAACATCCGCTGTTGCTGATGCAATGACCACATCGGCGATGCCATTCACCGTAACGTGGAGCGCATTCACTACGGCGCTGCCGGATGACGAAATGGTTTGTTCGTTGATGACCAGCTGGCCGCCGGGAATCGAGACGGTTTGGTTCGGAGCGCCTGTGACTACTACGGGGACGCCATTGATGGCCAGGTTGTTGATTTCTGAACTTGCGGAACCAGCTTGGCCCGTGATCGCCACGGCGCTGGCCCTTATAAAGTCCGCGGAAATCGGGATTCCCGCGACGGTCAGGCTAAGGTTTGCCAGCGAAGCCTCGGAGTCGACCTCGCCCGGAAGCCCGAGCGTGTCTGCTTGAAGCGCTTCCGCAGCCAAGAAAGAGGGGATGTTTCCGGTCAATTGAGACGCGTCGCGTGCATCACCAACACCAGCAAGAGTTCCGGTATTGGTAAGCGTGGTCGTAACTGCTGTCCCCAGGATTCCGAGAACGGTTACTTGCGCGGCAGATGCCTGCCCCGCGACCGTGCTCGTGGGGGATGTAGGTGTTGGCGTTGGCAACGGCAACGGCGGAAGTGCCGGCGATTGCCCGCCTAACTGCGCCAGACTGGCCGCAGGCCATACCAACATGCCGGCCAGCAGCAGTGCTACTGCTCCTACGGCTGGCCGGTGATGACGTTTTCGATGCATGCATTCCTCCTGTGCTAATTACTAGCCGTACATTCCAGTGGTTACGACTGCGGAAGACCATCGATCGGAAATTACTAAAGCCTGTGGCTGGTCACCTCGAGGTTGAGTGCTTTCCTTTGATCCAAGTCTTCCTTTCCCGTGAAGGCCCTGGTTGCGTACGGTTCCCGATCACTGCGAAATGGTCGCCCCACAAGGCCCATCGAGGCTGGCAGCGTATAAGCTTCGATCGGTACGGAAAATCCGGTCCTTCGTTGAATTGTTCTCAAAAAATGCTTGGAAGCGAGATGGGGTCCGATACTTAGAGGATTGCCCCGCGCTTAAATGACACTTCGCTGTCTCGCTGCTCAGGTAAGCGTGTGGAGGAGAGCATTCGAGTGAGCCGACGGGGCGGGCAAGGGCAGACATGCGGGCCGCTCGAATTGGAGTTCATTTCCCTGCGCAAGAAATCCAGAACACCTCGTTCTAACGCTGACGCGCGCTGTTCTGATTCGCGCGGGGGAGGCGTTTATGGATCGAACGGTTTTAGGAGCGATTTTCAGCGGTTTGTTCGGGTTCGGTGCGCTGGGAGGATTGGCGCTGCTAGGAGCAGCGCCGAATCCGCTGCCGGGGAAGCCGGAGGGCAACTGGAGGCTGCTGGACCCGGTGGCGTACGAGAACATCACGATTTTCCCCGTGGTAAGTTCCACAAGCCAGGACACTTCGCCGTTTCTGACGCTGGATGAGGGCCTTTCGAGCAGCGAGGTGATTGTCAGCGAACAAGGGGCGACAGCACTGGCGCGAACCCGGGATGGCAGGCCCATCGCGGTGCCTCCGCAATACAACAGCGGCGCAAGCGTGAATCAACTCGTGCTGCTCAACCGGAGCAAGCGGCCGTTGCTGCTGCTCGCCGGCGAACTGGTGAGTGGAGGAAAACAGGACCGGATTATCGGTAAGGACCGGATTGTGCCTGTCGGGTCCGAACCGCTGCCACTTGATGTGTTTTGCGTGGAGCACGGAAGGTGGACGGGAGCAAGTGCGCAATTTGGGGCAGCCAAGACCATTGTCCACCCGAGCGTGAGAGAGCAAGCGGCTGTGGGGCAGAATCAGAATGAGGTCTGGGACGCGGTCCGGTCGGGAACGCTGGCGAAGCCGGCGCCACCCCTAGCCGGGGTTGCAGGCGACTACAGTGCGGCGCGGATCAGCCCCCGCGAGGTGGAAAATACAATCGCGACAGCTGCACCAACCCAATCGTATGAAAAAATATATACCACAAGCCACGTCGGGGCTTCGGTGGATGAGTTCGTCGCGGAGTTGCAGCGCCGGTTCAACCGCGCAACGGCGGGACTGAAGGGTGAGCGCGTAGTTGGCGTGGTGGTGGCGTACGGTGGCGATGTGGCCTGGAGCGACATCTTCGCCTCGGGCGATCTCTTCGAACACTACTGGAGCAAGCTGCTGCGGAGTTACGCGGTGGAGGCGCTCGCGAGGCCGACGTACCGCGAAACAGCGGCGATTACGGACGCGCGAGAATTCCTGAGGAACTTGAATGGGAGAGAAGTGGTCGAGAGTGAACCGGGAGTCTACCGCTGGCGGGAGATTACAGAAGGAAAGCTTTCGCTGATTGAACTGGAAGCGATTTCACCGAAACCGATGACGTTGCATCGATTATTGCTGCACCGGACGTCGTAAATCGTTTGCGACAAGCAAGAAGATGGGCACGGTGCCGCGCCCCAACGAAGGCGGGGAGACCAGTTGCAGAAATCCGCGGAAGGGGCTAGCACTAGAGAAACCTCCTCACAATGCTCTTGTCGCCGGATCGAGCGAGCAACTGCGCGGCAGTGGCATCCCAGCTGGGATGCTTGAGGCCGGGGGCAAGCTCCGCCAGCGGTGTCAACACAAAGCGACGTAGGAGCATGCGCGGGTGAGGGACTTGCAGCTCCGGAGTCTCGATGGTTTCGGAGCCATAAAGCAGAATATCCAGATCGATCACGCGCGGGCCCTTGGCAAACTCTTTTTTGCCGCCCATTCGCGCTTCGATGGATTGCAGTGAGTCCAGAAGCGCGAGCGGCTCCAAATCTGTTCTTCCTTCCACCACACAATTTAGAAACCACGGCTGGTCGAGAAAATCCACGGGCTCGGTTTCATAAAACGAAGAGACTTGGCTGACGACCGTGCCGGCTGAAGGAAGTGCGGCGATCGCGGCGCGAAGATTGGCTGCTCGGTCGCCAAGATTTGAGCCAAGCGACAGATAGACGGTGCGACTTGGCGGCGTGGGCAGTACTGTGGCGTTCGGAGTCACGGGCATCACGAACTGTAGTTGGTCTCCCCGCGGCATTCAAGCGCTCGCCGCGAAACTGAATAATTGACGCCGCCAGCCAAGATCGGTTTTCCCACCCTGGACGCTGATAGGGCAACGAGAAGGTTCACTGTGCATTCGCGGGAACAAAAAAGCGATGGGCAGCGTATCTCTGAGAAGAAGGCGGAGGAATGCGAGCCGAGTGGCCTGGAGGCGGGAGATGAGTTTCTGGCAGGACGTGCGGTACGGATTGCGGGTTCTTCTAAAGAATCCGGGATTCACGGCGATCGCGGTCTTGACGCTGGCGCTGGGGATCGGGGCGAATACGTCCTTATTTTCGGTGGTGAATGGAGTGTTGCTGAATCCGCTGCCGTTTCCAAATCCCGATCAGCTAGTAGCGGTCTACGCGAAGACCTCTGCATTCGAAGAGAGTTCGATAAGCTACCTTAACTTCCTCGACTGGCAGAAAGAAAACCAAAGTTTTTCCGAGTTGGGTGCATTCCGGAGCGAAGAGTACAACTTGACAGGATCTGGCGAGCCGGAGCGGCTGCATGGACATATGGTTTCGGCGGACTTCTTTCCGGCCCTGGGAATCAATCCAATCCTTGGAAGAAACATCCTGCCGGAAGAAGACCAGGCGGGGGGATCGCCGGTAGCGGTGATCGGCGACGGGCTGTGGAAGCGGAAGTTCGGATTGTCGCGCGATGTCCTAGGCAAAGGTATCACGCTGAACGGCAAGGTTAACACCATCATCGGTGTGGCACCTGGGCGAATCACGGGACTGAGCAATTCCGATGTCTACGTTCCCATTGGACAGTGGACGGACCCGACGTTTCGCAATCGCGGGATAAGCATGGGGATGAACGCGATCGGGAGGCTGAAACCCGGGGTGAGTTTTGAGCAAGCCAGCGCGAATATGGATTCGGTCGGACAGAACCTTGCCAGGGCATATCCCGAGGTGAACAAAGGCACAGGGATAACGCTGGTTCCGCTGAAAACGGATGTCGTCGGGCAAGTGCGAGGCATTCTGCTGGTGTTGTTGGGAGCCGTGAGTTTCGTGCTTCTGATCGCATGCGCAAACGTGGCCAATCTGCTGCTGGCAAGGTCCACGGGGCGCTCTCGTGAGTTTGCGATTCGTGCGGCGCTGGGAGCAAGCCCGTGGCGCGTTATTCGACAGCTTTTGACGGAGAGCGTGATGCTCGGCATCGCCGGCGGCGGTATCGGACTTCTGCTCGCGAAATGGGGCACCCACGCGATTCTGGCTGTGTTGCCGGAGACTCTTCCGCGCACCGAGGACATCGGCATTGATGGACACGTGCTGTTCTTTACGCTGGGGATTTCCATATTGACGGGCATCGTCTTTGGACTGGTGCCGGCGATCAAGACGCTAAGGCCGGATATGCACGAGACCTTGAAGGAAGGCGGGCGCGGAGGAAGCGGAGCACGGCATCGGGCGCAAAGCGTGTTCGTTGTAGTGGAATTGGCGATGGCCGTGGTGCTGCTCATCGGCGCCGGGCTGATGATTCGAAGCCTTGCAGCGCTCTGGGGAATTAATCCGGGTTTCGATGCGCGAAATGTTCTGGCCTTCAACATCTCATCGACTTCCGGTCCGAACACAACGCCTGAGGGACTTCGCACGAAGTACCGGGAGACCATACGCCAAGTGGAGAGCGTACCGGGAGTGGAGGGAGTCTCGATCATGGGCGGGGCGCTGCCGATGACCGGCGACTCGGAGGTGCCGTTCTGGGTGGAGGGACGGCCAAAACCGGCGACCGAGCACGACATGCCCTTTGCGCTTTTTTATTTGATCTCGCCGCACTACCAACAGGTGATGCGAATTCCCGTGGAGCGCGGCCGCGGGTTGACGGCGCGGGACGACGAGCATGCGCCGGCAGTGATGCTGATCGACTCCGCGTTTGCGCACACGTATTTCCCGAACGAAGATCCGATAGGAAAACGGGTAAACCTCGGGCTGCTGGATTTCCAGGCGGAGATCGTCGGCGTTGTGGGCCACGTGGAACATTGGGGACTGGGATCAAAAGGGCACGAGAGTTTACAGGCACAGCTTTACCTTTCAGTTTGGCAATTGCCGGACAGATTTTGGCCGCTGCTTGCGAACGGAGGAGATTACGTGGCGCGCACCTCTGGTAAGCCGCTGGGAGTTTTAAACGGTATTCGCGAAGCTGCAGAAAGGGTGGACGCGAGCTCGGTCGTCTACCGTGTAATACCCATGGAGGACATCGTGGCCAGGTCAGTTGCCACGCAAAAGCTGGCGATGATCCTGCTGAGCGTATTCTCGACACTCGCCCTGGTGCTTTCCTCGATCGGAATTTATGGAGTGATTTCGTATCTGACGGGGCAGCGCACGCACGAGATTGGGGTGCGCATCGCTCTCGGGGCATCCGGCAGAGACGTAGTGGGGATGATTCTGGGTCAAGGCATGAGGATCGCATTGATCGGCGTAGGCATCGGAATCGCGGCCGCATTGGGCCTGACCAGGTTGATCACGAAGCTGATTTACGGAGTCGGGGCGACCGATCCGATTACCTTCGGGGGAGTTGCGATTCTGCTGACGGGAGTAGCGCTGCTCGCATGCTACATTCCGGCTCGGCGGGCGATGCGCGTGGATCCAATCGTGGCGCTGCGCTACGAGTAGCCGCAGCAGAGGAGGAAAGCTCCTGGTGATTGTGTCGAGCAGCGATTCGCGGATCAAGCTTCGGTGATCTCTCGAAGTCGTCCACTGGACACGTCGTAAACAAAACCTCGCACGACGACCTGCTTCGGAATCCAGGGATGCGTGCGCAACTTTTGCAGTTGATGGCGGACGTTCTCCTCGATGTTCTGGAAAGCGTAAAAGAAAGCGGGAGCCACAGCCGCGGTTCCGGTGCGATTCTGTATTCTGTTGCGCAAATCCTGTTCGGTGGTGTGCATCAGGCCGCAATCGGTGTGGTTGATGATCATGAATTCCTGCGTGTCCAGAAGATAGTGAGATACAACGAGGGAGCGAAGGGCGTCTTCGGTGACGATTCCGCCGGCGTTGCGAATGATGTGGGCGTCGCCAGTTTTGAGCCCGAGAGTACGAATCGAAAGCCGGGTATCCATGCAGGTAAGGACGGCTAGCCGGCGTTCGGGACGCGGCGTGAGTTTTCGCAATTCGTGCGTGCGCGCATAGAGCTCGTTCGCTTGGATCACTTCGTCGATTACGCTCATGGTTTGGATAGTTTAGCAAAAGCACCAGATGAGTTCGCAGGCAGGATCAGGGAGAGTAAGAACCGGCCATTCAGAACAGGCGGGGCTGGCGCTTGGGTAGTTCTTTGCCGAAGTATTCGTAGGCATGGGCGGTGGCTACGCGGCCGCGCGGGGTGCGATCAATCATTCCAATCTGCATGAGGTAGGGCTCGTACATTTCTTCGATGGCGTCTTCTTCCTCGGAGAGGGCCGCGGCGAGCGTGCCAAGACCAACGGGTCCGCCGGCGTACTTATCAAGAAGTGCAAGCATCAGGTTGCGGTCCACTTCGTCGAGACCACGTGCGTCGATCCCGAGCATGGCAAGGGCTTCCTGGGCGACGGCGCGGGTGATGCGGCCCGCGGCGCGGACCTCGGCAAAATCGCGCGAGCGGCGGAGCAGACGGTTCGCGATTCGCGGTGTCCCGCGGCAGCGGCGGGCGATTTCCTCCGCGCCGCCTTCGTCCATATCAATTTGCAAAATCTTTGCGGAGCGGTGGAGGATGATGAGCAGATCGTCAGGCTCGTAGAAATCGAGACGATGGACAATACCGAAGCGCGAGCGAAGCGGAGCGGTGATCAAGCCCGCGCGCGTGGTGGCGCCGATCAGGGTGAAGTGTCCCAACTGGAAAGGATGGATGCGGGCGCCGGGGCCCTGGCCGATGATCAAGTCGACGCGAAAATCCTCCATCGCGGGATAAAGTACTTCCTCGACAGCGGGCTGGAGACGATGTATTTCGTCGAGAAAGAAAACTTCCTTGCTTTCGAGCGAAGTCAGGATCGCCGTCAGATCGCCTTTTCGCTCCAGGAGAGGCCCGGCGCTGGTTTTAATGGGGACATTCAATTCATTGGCGATAATCTGGGCGAGAGTCGTTTTGCCGAGACCGGGCGGGCCGTAAAGCAGGACGTGATCGAGAGCTTCGCCGCGGGAGCGGGCGGCTTCTATAGCGATGGAAATGTTTTCTTTGACGCGCTTTTGTCCGATGTATTCGTCAAGCCGCTTGGGGCGAACGCTGGCTTCGATGCGGGCATCTTCATCAAAGGCCTGACCGGAGACGATTCTCTCCTGGGGTCTTTGGGGCATCATGCGTTTTGCGGTTCCGTCCGACATTTTTCCCGCCGAATCCTCGAAGACGTGGGGCTTCTCGTACTCCTAAAGCAGTAGCGTCTAGGACGCGCCTCTCGCGACCCGGCCCTTGGGAGCGGACAACGACTGTAATGCCGCGCGAAGGAGCTTTTCGAAATTTGAGGCGCCGGCTTCGTGGCCGGATTCCTCGACGGCGGCTTCCGCTGCTCGTGCATCGTAGCCGAGATTCACAAGCGCGGAAATCACATCGGATTCGATGCCTGCCGGCGAAGCTGGCGTGGGCTTCTCCGCTTCCAGCGCGACGACTTCCAGCTTGTCCTTCAGCTCAACCACCATCCGTTCCGCGGTCTTGCGCCCAACACCGGGAATTTTCGTAAGCCGCGCCAAATCGCTGTGGCGAATCGCAGGGATCAATTCCTCCACGCTCATTCCGGAAAGAATCTTCAGCGCGAGAGTAGGGCCGACGCCGGAAGCGGAAAGAAGCATCTCGAAAAGATGCTTTTCGCGAGAGGAAACGAACCCGTAGAGGGCCAGGGCATCCTCGCGGACATGTGTATGGACGAGAAGAGTAACTTCGGTATGAAGCTCACCGAGGGCAGCGTACGAAGAAAGCGGGACCTGGACGAGATATCCCACGCCGCCGACGTCAACGAGGACCTGGTTGGGACGTTTTTCCGCGAGGCGTCCGCGAAGCTGGCCAATCATGGAACGCCAGTATTGCCGCCTTTTCTTCGCCTGTCAATCCAGTCGAGGGATAGGGGATAGGAGCGAGCGAAACTGCCCCTTCTTGCGTGCGCGTGCTCGCGGAGCGCCCGCATATTGACTTACTTTAAATCTTTGTGTTTGACTTGCTGTGCAGTGTGCTGACTGCGCCTGATGGAACATTTTCCCGTAAACCTAGAGCGTTACGAGGGTGCCTACGCCTTAATTGCAAAGCAGGCACCCACGACAGCTGTTATTTTTGTCCACGGGTTTGATGGAAATCCAAGAACAACGTGGGTTGACTTTGAAGGGATGATCGAGAAAGTTGGTAGTCAGCGCACACAATGGAGCGAAACCGATCTATTTTTCTACTCTTACAACAGCCTCGACCAGATTCCAGTTCTTGCTGAAACGTTTCTGGAATTCCTGACAAGTGTGGCGACGCTTGGCGCAAGTATTTTTACACCGTCTGATTCTTCTGTTCGGTCCCTCGGCGGGGGATTTTCTCTCGGCGCACCCATCGATTTTTCAAGATATAGGGGCCGAAATCCATACAAGAATCTAATTCTGGTGGGGCATTCAACGGGAGCTGTCATTATCAGAGACGCTTTGCGTATGAGGGTTGCTAGCATTGTCCAGAAAAACGAGAACCTTGAGTCCTGGATCAAGAACAGGGATGAAGAGGATAACCACAATCGACTAATCGTCAGGTCCAGCCTTCGATTTTTCGCTCCAGCCCATCTCGGCGTTCTAGCCGCTGGTAAACTGGGTGTTGCCCTACACTTGCCTGTCGTAGACAGAGTGTTTGGTTGTTACCTCGGCTCCAATCCGCTATATCAGAATCTCAGACACGACAGCCCCACCATTCGGGATCTTCGAAAAGCAACGGAGCAACTATATGACCAACATAAACTTGAAGCATTAAAGGCCAGCTCCCTGTTCGGCCAGCACGAGGAAATCGTTTTTTTGGGTGGCTACACACACGATTATCCCACCCAGACTGAACCCGGTCATTACCACCAGAGCATATGCAAACCGGGTGTTACTTTTCCGCAGCCATTAAATTTTGTAATGCATGTATCTTCGGTCTCTATGAATGCCTGATGATGCGGCACATTCCGATTTGAGTGTGAAGGGTGCGTGCCTGACCTTTTTTTTTCAGGAGCGTGTACTTCCTGTGCTAGAACGGGTCGAGAAGCATGGCAGTCATGATTTCGATTCCGGCGAGCTTATCGAGTCTTTTCTCTGGCTTCATCACGGCGTCGAAATTGATTATTTTCCGATCGCTGATTCTCGGCGAATCATGTACGACTATTTTCGTGAGTTTCTGAGAGCTCGTGTCGCTGTTTCCTCAGGTGGACATTTTGAGACTTGGTTTACACCTCCCCTACGAGCAATTCTGGACAGTGAATTCGCTGGGAGGGCGGAATTGTTCTCTGCTGGGCGATTTTGGACAACTTCTAGGCCGCCATCGGATGTGGACGCGTTGTTTCAGCAGTTCTTACTCCTCGCGAACGGTTTCGCTCAGAACCGAAAAGCACGACCGCTCTTGCAAGTACTGGCTACAGCAAGTGACTCAACATGGCAGAATGTAATTGAAGAAAACGAGTTTGTTCCTGGGGTCGAACGACCGCCAATTGAGCCGCTGCGAGATGTTGCAAGCCCAAATTGGACACACTCAGGTTTCTTTGCCACCGTTGACTATATGAAAGCATTTCGTTGGTTGAACTTGGATGTACGGCAAGGCTTCCCACATTTGGCGAGTGAACTACAACAATATCTTCGAATTCTGAAGGAAACTCAACAGTGGCGACTGAACTTTGGGTATCCTCGTGAGCGAAACAGGTTTCTTCAAGCTGGACGCATCGCGGCCGAGGCGTACGTTGAAGCCTTTTCGAAAACAGAGGTATCTGACACAAAGGCAACTGTGAACAATTTCATCAAAGAATTATTAGAGTTGATGACCGACTGGGGGGCACCTATTGTAAAAGCAGCTGGTGCTTAACTTCAAACGCCATAGCCACTCGATCCAGCTTATAGTGATCGACCGTTCAAAATCACTCTGCGGAACGTAGCAGCAAGACTTGGAACCTCTTGATACTCCAGCATATCCCCCGCCCAACCTGCAGCCATGTCTGCCGCCTGAATCAAATCTATGTCTCTTGAACTGAATTCCTTCACCAGCGGCTCTGAGCACTGAATGTTTTCGAACCATTTTGATTGCTGCATCGACGAGGCAAGGACGTCAGCAGCGCTGTTCAAAACTTCCACTGTGGTTTGGTTCTCCGTGTCGAAGACGCGCGCAGTGGAAAGAATTTCTCTGAAAACTACTTCTCGGAGCGGTGACATGAAAAAATCGGGCGTCATAGACTCGATGGGGTGCCGGTCCTTTACGTCAAACATTGCGTGAGCTCGCGCAGCGAGAACCTTTGCCCCGTCCAGGCCGCCTACCTTTTGCAGAAGGTCCGCTGGCGCGAAGCCTGAAAGCCTCGCGGAAGGATACGTGCGAGCTAGTGGCCCGAAAATGTCCAGTCTTTCGGGCAAGTAAGCTATTGGCGTCCCGGCCAGAAGCGAAATAGCGCATAAATTTTTGATGTCTGCGGCGGTGTAGTCGACACCGTATTCCGCGCGTTCCTGGACGTACCAATCTGTCGCATAAAATGCGATAGGCTCAGGATCGATAACAATCACAGTAGCCTGGCTGATTCCATTCTCGACCGCACTGTGGAGATCAGGATCGGAACTTTTGATTCGCCGATGCTCCGGATGAAAATCTCTATACTTTAGTTCGTCGCGGTTCAGAAGCACTCGCAAACGCCTGACCCAATCTAGATCTGCATCGCCTTGATACTGAGCGAGGACATACTTGCGTAGTCCCCGTGAACCGGCGGTCTGTCGCGAATCGCCGTAGGTTGAGTTCGAAATTGGATAAAGAAGTGCCATACCGTTTTCTCGAAGAACAGGTGTTGATCAAACATTCGGCTCAAATAGTTTTTCCTGCGATTTCGCTTAACCTCATTGATTGATGCGCAATCGCTTAAGAGAGCGAGCCCTGCCTGCTAGCAGGAACGCGATGCATGGCAGACAGGGCCTGTGGTTGTTCCATTTGCTTAGTCTTCAGGGTGTAGTGCCACATACGCTGAATGATGGAGTTTGCTCCAAAATTCAGAATTCTTTCCAAGTGCCGTCAGACTCTTGGCAGCACCGTCGTAATACTTGCGGACGTATTCGAAGAGGTCAGCGCCATTTTCCTTGAAAAACTTCACTGGATCTTGCCGCCATCCAAGAATTGTGCCATCGGCCTTTGCCCTCACTAGAACGCGCAGCGAGGCAGCCAGCGGGTAAAGGACAGCTTCCGAGACGCTATAACTAGACTTCCAATGTTCGACTACTCCGTTCATTATGACGTTCTTCAAAGCAGGGGCCAAGATGGGTTTCTGTTTGCGAACAAAGTTAAAGTTACCGAATCTCTCAGACCCAGATACCTCGGGCAAGAGAACTTCGATCTGATCAGGTAATCTGAAACACTCAGCCATAATGGGCTTTAAGGCCAAGTAGTTATCTTTCGATTTCACGAACTGCTGCAAACACTTTGCCTTGGAAGAATATGCCACGGTCGGATGGGCATCTCCCCGATTTGGATAGATTCCGACACAAAAGAGGGTGAGTCGCTGAATGACGTCGAGAACGTCGTAATCCTTGGCCTCGTTTTCGGTGTAGCCGATGTCGTTCGCGAATGGCGTCTTTGCGAAGATCAATTTCAACTGGTCAAATTCGCCCTTGAAATCATCGAGGGCATATTCCTTCAGCTGGGTTGAACGGTTAAGGGAGACGGCCATCTCTTCGAGGGCATCCTCAACGCCAACGCGGACATGAAGGATTACATGAGGGATCGGTCTCGGTGCATCGTTCGGTTGCTCTGTTAACCCGCGAAGGAATTCGTCAATAATGGCTTTTGTGTGCCCACCATCCACAACGCCGTAGCGCTGCTCCGACCTCTGCGGACAGTGAAGTGTGAGAGTTTGCTTCTGATTATCGTACTCGGCACGAGCGGCTGCCACCCAGATGCCACGATTTCTGAGGTGAAACAGTTCCGGCTCGGTCTGAAGAGTCCTCAGGATGTCGCGCGACAGCGATTTTCCTAAATCCTGTTTCCTTGGATTTGCAGACCCGATTTCCAGCTTGGCGGCCTCACTGACGGGCACTTGGCATTCATAGGCATATCGATTTTCGTCATGCGGGTCGTCCAACCGCTTGATGTCTTTCGGGGGAATCCGCAGTTCGATGATTCCAGAGTCAGAATAACGAGGAAAACGAGCAGGTGTAGACATTTCAATTGTCCTTTGGTCTTGCCGCCACTCGGAAGTGACAGACAGGCCGAGTTGAATTTCCAATGCGACCCGCGTTACCGGGTGCGCTCGGATATCAGGAGATTACGCGCAGTGAATCGTTCCTGTCAACCCAGATGCTTTGGCAGGGATTCCCTCGGAGGACGGCACGTATGGCTCAGCTTGAAGTGTTCGGACAGTACCAGCTTTGCAAGCGAAACCCAATGCCTCGGGTGCGGAACGCATCGTCCGGTTCGAATTCTCAGGGCGTAAGGCTCGGAAATGGATAGAGCGCGCTGAATCTGCGGAACCTGAGCAACAATTAAGCGAGGCCGAATCTCTTGGCGATAGAACTTTTCGTCTAGCCAGTCTGGTTTTTCAGCGGGATTCCAAGCCCTCTGCGCGGCAGCTTGCCTTCGCTGGCTTTCGGCGCGGCGTGACTGTGCGACCGGGTCAAATCTATCCAACCTAGCCAGTTTTGGAATTATTCGAAATTCGTCGGTAAAGCTCTTCGTAACCGGCGTCCGTTGAATAATCCCGGATTCTGACGAAAGTCGCGTGGGGATTCCTTTTGCTTCCCGCTTTCGATTTTGCGTCAAACGTGTTGCCGGAACTTCTATTCTTGAAGTGCTTGAGTTGCTGGACCACAGAGCACGCAACATCCACTCAGCGAAAGGTCCCAAAGCACGCTTCCAAAGCTTGGAGGTTTCCGAGAGTTGGGCGGCGAACTCGCCGCTCAGCCTGCAATTCCCGTCCCTCTCCTCGAAAAACCATTTTCGTTGTAGTGATCGGCTGCGCAACCAATCCAACAGGAAAGCGTCCACTTGCGGACGAATCGGTTCCATTAGATCGCAAGCCAAACTGTCTCGCGTCCGTGTGTCACTGTGAAGAACTCCAAGGCCGGGATCGAGGCCGAGTTCGGAAATTGCCAGCCTCGCCTCTGATTCCAGAATTGCGTACAGATAGTTGAGCATCGCATTTCCAGGATTGACCGCGAGTCGTGGCGATTTGGTGAGAGGCGAAATGCGGCTTCCAAAAACGCACCAATGTTGAGGAACACGCTGTGAGTCAGATCGTGGATACTGCAAGACCAATGTGTGCCAGATGCGCCAGTATGCAAGAGCCGCGTGTGCTTCACATCGTCGGATTTCTTCCCTGGAGGTTGCCTTCACCAAGGCGCACCTCTGACCGCTGATTACGTCCGCCGTTCCATCGTCCTGAAATCGATCTCGAACGAGCCGCTCTTGGGCGAGCAGCTTTCGCCTGATTAGTTCTATCGCAATGCGCAAAGCCACCCCCGAATGTTCAGCAAGAGCTTGTGCACGCCTCAAACGAGCGTCAGAAGGATGCACGGGGCCAGTGGTGGCGAGAACCTCGCCGAGTCTGTCGAGCATGACAAACGCAGCACCTTGGTCGACCAACCACCTAAGTGCGGCCAAGGAAACGAGTCCATCCGATCCGATTACGACAAGCCGTTTCATTCCATGCCCAACGCGAGGAAAGCGAGCATAACGCCTCTGCTTGCCGATTCCGTCTTCAATCGTCAGGTGTCCACGGTCCACACAAATACTCGTTCCATAGCCGAACAGAGTCACAACACCATGCCGAGGTAAGATTGGATCAAAATTGCAGTGCTGAAGATGTTGAGGTACGGTCTGAATAGCTGCCATTGGAGTTCACGCTCCATCGGTGGTTGGGGCTTGTCGTCTGCTAGTAACAGGCGGCAGGCCCGCTTTGTTTTTCTAAGTCAATTCTATCATTTTGGCTGTTCTTCGGTCCCTTGATTAACAATTTCCGGATGTACTTTTTGTCTGTGCTCGCCTAAAGCTTGCAAGGCAACTTCGCGGCTTGATGCCGATATCGTCGCGCCACATTCGCATTGCACCGTGCTTGGATTCGTTGGCACTGGAACTTCCATATGAGGTTCAGCCTGAATTCTCTTGCGAATTCTTCTTATCTTCTTGGCCACTGGAATTTCTGGCGCTTTGCCTGTCCAAATGTCGAAGGATAACTGAGGCTCTGCCCCACATTTTCGACAGCAATCATCAAGAGCGGGACCCCGATATCCGCATGAGCACTCTATGTAAAACTCTCTGCAAAGGATGCGATGGGGAGATTTTCGCTTTTCTTCTCGGTCAGCTTCTTCACAAATGTCTCGCGACCTGCGAAAGCTAAGAACGGACCTGCCAGCGAGTGAGCGCGCTAGAAACCTAGTTCGTGGAAGTGGGCGCTGAGGGAAATCTGGATCATTGAGCAACAAGAGAATGTCGGAAGAGAGTCTCGGAACAAACTCTCTGTCGTAAGGTCCAGCAAACTTGTTGAACGCTTCAGTAACTTCATCCGGGGTCTTGGAATTTAAGAGAGGCTTTTCTAACTTTTCCCAGACCTCATTTAGCTGGAATTCAAAATTGGAGGCGTGACCGGTCACCGTACTAGGTGGCAACAGGTTATGCCGACCACGCTTGTTTTTTGATTGATCTGTCGATTTTCTCGAAAGCGCGTCAAGTACCTTTGTGCCCTTTTTTCGTTGGGATGTGTGTCGCTTCTTTGCCGATCCTAATTTGTTTGATTTCACGGAACGTCACCCCCAAAACGAACCCCGAATTCTACGGGAATATGCGTAAAAAGAGCAATATTTATGCGGAAAGATTTTTATCAGTTTGATAAATAAAGGCTTATGTCTCCATTAGAGTGGCTTATTCCCGCAAATATAGGGGTTAAGCTCAACTCGCGACGCAGCAAATCCCTGCGAGGTAGTTTATGAAAACAGTCAAAAGACCTTCTACGAGAAGGCGGAAGACTAAAGCGCTTGGCTTCAAGAAGCCAAACACAGCAAGGCAGTATTTTTTGCTTTCTCCAAAAAATCAGGAAACTTGGGACTCGATTGGGCATGTCATTTCCAAAATGAGAGAGGGGATGACACTCCCCAAGGCAGCCAAGGAATTTAGTTTGCCCCCCAAGAGGGTTATCAGCCTTGGTCGTTCTGCGCTAAGGAAACAAAAAAATGGGCGATACGTCGCCAAGAAAACCGACCGACTGCTGCGTGTTGTGAATGCCTTAACTACCAAAGGTAGAAAAGAAGTCGCGACGCGCGATTCGCGACAAGCCAGTCTCGTCGGCGGTCATTGGGCTGCGGTGCAGAAGTTTCTCCAGACCGGTGACGATTCAGCGCTATTGAAATTCGACAAAAAGAAGATTGTCGATGCGAGTAGGAAGCGCTTTGTTCTGTTGACCGATCTCAAGGAATTAGCGCGATTGGGATCAGCGGGCGTGTTGTCGTTTGAATCTTTGTATGCAGGTGGCTCGCGATGAAAAAGAAAGTGTCTCGCGACGCCATTGCAGCGTTCGAACGTGAGGCGCGTGCGAGTAGGCGCGTTGGAGTGGGTAGCCGTTGCGTCGAGTGCGGTGAAGATCGGTCCCTAGCATTGATTCCGGGAAGTAACCCGAAAATCTGTGCGAATTGTCAGCGCGAAAAGAACGGAATGTCTCCGTACGACGATCATCATCCGGCTGGCAAAGCAAATAGTCCTGTGACTGTGCCAGTTCTTACAAACGATCACCGGGCCGATTTGAGCCCCAAACAATACGAATGGCCTGCGGAGACCTGGCAGAACCGATCAAGTAGCCCGCTACGGGCGCACGCTGCTTTCGTGCGCGGGTACTGTGAAACAAACGAATACTTCGTCGCGACTTTGCTGATTCCGATAGCACAGATGCTCGAATCGCTCGACGCGTTTTTGATCAGGCGTTTGGGGACGAAGTGGTGGGTCGGAACCGGCATGGAACGTTTTGCACCTAAGCGCAAACCAAACCCAGTTGTTACGAACGCCAAGGTCTCCGGCACTTTAGAAAGATTCAGGGATTTTGCGCCTTTAACCGAGCCTTTCAAGGCAGGGCGCAGAAAATGCAGAAAGAGAGAAAAAACATGAACGTAAAATCATATGTAAATAACGGTGGGCAGCAGAAGCGATTGCCCTTGCTCGACGCTAGTCTGTTCAAGAAATTGCAGAAGAAAGGAGTAGTCACAGGAAAGATGATTTCATGCAGGCAGATCACCTCTCCAAAGTTCAAAGGACTGGCGATGGAGTTCAAGAACGGAACGGTCAAGTTCTCATTCCTAGCCAGCTTCGAGAGATGGGACATAGCGGCGATCGTCCGGCAAGTCGGAAGCGAGGAGACGGACGACTGGCTCGGTCAGCAGGTACGCTTTATCATCCGGAAGGGGCAAAAGGGAGGAACTTTCGTCAACGTCGAAAACCCGAAGAAGGCCCCCCAGTAAGGGGCCTCCTTCCAAAGAGGAACAATGCAAGCGTGTTTGATCGAAGGGATGAAACCGAGATGGAATGCTACTCGCCGAAGCGCAAACCGAAACGCTAGTCGGCATCGTGAAATCAGAGCCCGTTCCTCTACCGATAGCGATTCGAGTCTATCCATTGCTCGAACGCACCGAACCGAAGAATCGCACGGACAAAATCTGGCGCGCACCTCGGGCGATGCTTGTGGTCGACACAGAGACGCGCACAGACTCAACCCAGCGACTGACATTCGGAAGCTACCGATTCTTTGTCGATGGCGAATTGCGAGAAGAGGGGCTCTTTTGTGCCGATGATCTGTCAAAGCGAGAGCGCAAAACGCTTGAGCAGTATGTAAATCGATGGAACAAGCGAGCGTCAAAGACTTCGGAAATTTCCTTACTGCTGCTGACTCGTCGCGAGTTCCTCAAGAAATTCTATAAGGCTGTCTATAAAAGCCGTGCTTTGTTAGTTGGGTTCAATCTGCCCTTCGACCTTTCCCGTCTCGCAATTGCTGCGCGTCCAGCCCGAGGGCGTTTTGCAGGTGGATTTTCGTTAGCGCTGTGGTCGTACACAAAGGAGGGTGTGGAAAAACCCTCGACACGTCGCCCGGGCATAGGTATCAAACATATCGATTCGAAACGGGCACTGAAGGGTTTTACTGCACGCTTTGGACCGGATGATTCCGATCTCATCCCCGAAGACTCCACGACCGGACAGCCACGAAAAGGATACAAGTTTCGTGGTCACATGCTCGACTTGCGAACGCTAGTGTTTGCACTCATTGATCGAAGCTGTTCGTTGGAGACTGCGTGCAAAGTATTCGGAGTCGAACATGGGAAACAGCATGTGTCTCGCCACGGCGTCATCACCAACAAATACATCGACTACAATCGCCGGGATGTTCAGGCCACGTCGGAATTAGCGGTAAAGCTTCTCGCCGAATATGTAAAGCACCCAATAAGTCTTCAACCGACAAAGGCCTATTCCCCTGCATCCATCGGCAAGGCATATCTCGGGGCTATGCGTGTTCTTCCCATTCTTGAGAGACAACCAGATTTTCCAATGAAGTATGTCGGTTTTGCGCAGACAGCTTTTTTTGGCGGTAGAACAAGCGCTCACATCCGCAATGTCCCAGTTCCAGTGGTGTTCGTGGATTTCCTCTCCATGTATCCCACCGTCAACGGATTGATGGATCTCTGGAAATTTGTGACCGCAAGAGAAATTCGTGTCGCGAGCGGTTGCCAAGAGGAAATGGAGAGATTTTTACGCGGGCTGAGGCCAGACAAGCTACTTGACCAAAGAACTTGGAAAAAACTTCCCGCTTTTGTAAAGGTGATACCAAATGGCGACATTCTGCCGTCACGATCAAAATACAGTTCTGCATCAAACGATTGGCAGGTCGCGGTCAACTACCTCTATGCCTCAGATCACCCTGAATCCGAAGGGCTCTGGTTCTCCCTTCCCGATGTGGCTGCTTCTGTTCTTCTTACGGGCAAAGTTCCTAAGATCATCGATGCTTTCAAACTTGTTCCAGAAGGGAAACATTCAAACCTAAGGACGGTGCTTCTGGGTGGAGAAGTACCAGTTGATCCAAGAACTCAGGATTTGTTTCGAACGATTATCGAGCAGCGGAAACTGTTCTCAAAAAAGAAAAATGGGCCCCGAGAGGAAATGGATCGCCTAGATAAAGCTCTTAAAGTGTTCGCGAACGCCAGCAGTTACGGAATCTATGCAGAGATGAACCGTCAAGAAACGGAGAAGAGAGTGAAGCTAAAATGTCAGGGAATCGATCCGGAGCCATACGCATGCTCAGTCATTCATCCCGAGAAACCCGGAGAATTCTGTTTTCCTCCATTGGCCTCGCTCATAACGGGAGCTGCGCGACTGATGCTTGCTCTTTTGGAGCTTTGCGTGGCGGAGTTGGGTGGAACTTATGCAATGGAAGATACCGACTCAATGGCAATCGTTGCCACAAAGCACGGCGGGTTTATTCCCTGCCCAGGCGGGAATCTCGTCAAGAATAGTGTGGAGGGCGTCAACGCTCTGACATGGAAACAAGTCGATCAGACCGTGAAGAAGTTTGAAGCACTAAATCCATACAACCGGCAAATCATTTCAGGTTCGATATTGAAGATCGAGGATGATAATTTCGATCCGAAGACAGGAAAGCAACGGCAGATTCATTGTCTGGCAATTTCAGCAAAACGTTATGCCCTTTTCACACTTTCAAGAAACGGTGAACCGGAGTTGCTGAGGGAAGGTAAAAATAACAAGAAAGATCATTGGTCCCGGCATGGATTGGGGCATCTGCTAAACCCAACAGACCCGGAAGCTTCCGACCGTAACTGGACTGCTGCGGTATGGGACTCAATTGTTCGTAAAGCCTTAGGTTTCAAGGTAAAAAAGCTGCCATTTGCGCATTTACCGGCCATCGGTAGAACGACCGTTAGCAGCCCGTTCTTAATGAAAAGCCTTGAATCGTTGAACGCTGAAAAGCCATACGCAGATCAAATCAAACCGTTCAATTTCCTTCTCACAAGCCACGTCAGCGCTTTTGGTCATCCTCTGGGTGTGGACCCGGAGAAATTTCATCTCATCTCGCCATACGATTCCGACTCCTGCAAATGGCTCGAAAAAGAGTGGATTGATCAACATTCCGGTAAACGATACCGGATCACGACTAAGGGTGACTATGGAACAAGGTATGCAGCTCGTGTCAAAACATACGGAGACGTAATTACGGATTACGAGTCTCACCCTGAAGCAAAATGTGCGGACTCGGGTGGAAATCCATGCGACCGACAAACAGTCGGACTGCTACGGCGACGGCACATTAAGGTCGACCAGATAAAATGTATCGCCAAGGAATCGAACAGCTTGGAGAAGGCAGAAGAAGGAACGGTTCACTCTGAGCAGAATGTTTATACCGAGTATTCTGATCCCAAACTGAGCGAATGGATTACCAAACTTCAGCCTGCGTTGAAGAAGCCCCCATTAGTAGTCCTTGTCAAAGAGTGCGAAGACCGTTTGTCGCGGCGCGAACTGATTGAGTTGAGGGCCGGTCGCAGCAAACCGCATCGCAAGAATCAGGAGTTGCTGGCGGCTATTCTCAAGAACCTTTGCCTACTCTGACCGGAACTCGGGCCGAAGCAAGTACTAGTGCCAACTTTACCGGTAACCCGACTTACCAGGCATGTGACCTGGTTAGGACACTAGTCCAAGGGGATTTAACTGTTTATATGTGGCTAGTCGGATTGCTGCAAAAGTGCCGCGAGGCTCCTATGAGATCGAGTCTGGACTCCCTGGGATCAATTCCCAAAACCGACTAGCCACTTGGCAATGTTATGCCAGCCCGGTGTGGCGGCAAGTGCAATACGGACAGGCGGGCCTGTAACCAGAGCAAAAGCGCAACCCAGGATGTAGGTCATGTGGACACGCCGCCGCGAAATGAGATCGTAGATCGGGCCCGCGAAAAGAAACGCCAAGCCTATGATTGCCATGCGTGCCGGATGTCCGCCGATCAGAGGTAAGCGTGGCGGCGCGGCATCAAGGAGTCCAGCGACGACGGCTAGAAGCATGAAGCGCTGGTGAACTTCGCGCCGATGCCGCCACAAAAAGCCCGCAGCAACAAAAATCGCAAATGTAACAATGTCGCTCAGCGAAAATAGAAAGTTGGTTTCCGGATCGGCGCCTCCTTGACGGAAACCGCGTCGCTCCGCACCAACGGCCACTATGGTTCCCAACACGATCATTCCCGAAGCGAGTACTCCGCCAGCATAGCCGAGCAGTCGGTGAATATTGGGACGGTTCGAGGCAATCAGAGCAGTCTGTACGACGAAAAACACCATCCAAATCGAAAAGATAATTCCATGCAGCTCTACGAGAGGCGTTAGTTGTGGTGTTTGGAAATAAGCCTTTAGATAAAACGACCGCGCGAAAGCAAGAAATATAAGGAACGTGGAAGCGATCGCCATGATGAGATAAAAGCTACGATCCCGAACTTGTTGGGCGTCCAGCTTTGGTCGCGGCAAGACAGAAGATGCGGTGGTCGGTAAGGAAGGGCTTGCCATGGTGGGGACCTCCGCGCCAGGAGGGATGATATATGAATTGGGGCTAGGCGATGATGAATTCTGCGGACCGTCCAGACAGCTAGCAAATAGACTTTACCGGGGAACGCCATCAGGACCTGAGCTGGCACCCTAGAATCGTGTTAAAAGTTGTTTCAGCGATGCTAGCAAGTGGTGCCAAGACGGCATAGTGGACAAAGGGACGGCAATCAGAGGTACCAAGAAAAGTGACGCTGCGCCCACCCACGTGGCGCGATGGACCCGGCGCCTTGTGAAAAGGTCGAAAGTGATCGTGGCCAAAGCAAACAACTGCAGCACAAGTCCGACGAGCGGCGGCTTGGCAGCGATAAATGCAAAGGGCCAGCGAGCGACGGCAGGGCCCAGCATTCCGATGGTTCCGAAGAGCATCAGCCGCTTGTGAGACGCCGGATTCCGGCGAAGCAGCAAGCCCGCCGTGAACATGCCCAACGAGACGTTGATTCCGATCAGGTCAAGCGCAAGAACCTGCGCGTCATCCTGTCCGAGGAACGCAATGCCCCTGTGTAGTCCCTCGAGCATGACTGCGTATCCCATGATGAGCACTAACCCCACCAGGACAGCGCCAAAGACGCCGAGTTTCTTGTGCAGGTCCACGCGGTCCGCAGCCACCAGCGAGGCTTGTATGGCAAACAGTGCAATCCAGGAGGCAAACGCGACTCCGTGAAGAGCGACCAGTAGGTTAGGCAGATGATAGTGGTACATTGGCGCCAAGAAAAAGGTGCGGGCGAATCCGAGAAACATTGCCGCTATGATCAGCACCGCCATGGCTGGGAAGAAAATCTTTTCCAAGCGCAGACGCGCGGAACTCGGTGCCAACGCTACCGAACTCGCTTCGCTAGCTGACATGGTCCGGTCTCCTCTGCTGGTGTGTTGGAGCGACGAGGGGTGAATGTTAGGTGCTGTGGAGAGACAGTGTCAACGACTGAGATCGCTGACATTATTCACTTCCTGATAAACGCCGTAATCGGAAGAGTGAAGTCCTAGTACGGGACTTGTCCGGTAATCCGACTAACCAGGGCTTGGCAGTAACAGCCCACAAAAGTTTCAAGTGGGCAATAAACTCAAGCGTTGTGAGGGTTATCGCGATTTTCAATAACTGTCCGGGCGGACCACCGTTCATGGATTTGATTTTGAAATGAACTTGAGCGCGGATGACAGCAGCTTCTGGAGTCGTTCTTCGCCACCGCATTGCACTTCGATGGTGACGAAGTATTCGTTTAGGATGGTCGAATATAAAGCGCGATAATAACCAGAGTTCGGACTTTCGAAAACTCGGAAGACCGTGCCAATGAAAGGGACGCCTTGGACAGTGAGAGAGAATTCATCTCGGTAGATTTTCACATTGTCTTCTTCTACGTTGTGACGAAGGTTCCGAACGTATTGTTCTGTTGTGGTCCCTTTCGGAAAGTTCTCCCGCGACTCGACAACTAAGCCGAGCGTATAGTTCTCCTCCGGTCCGCGCTCTGGGACGCCCGAATCGTACACTGCCTCTATCAACCGCCCCTGTCGTCTCTGAACGCTAATGGGTCCTCGAACTTTCCAACGCGCCCTTGGCGCCGAAAGCGCTATTCCAAAATATGAGTTCTGGTAAACGTCTCCATTCACCTTTCCTGACGCTACCACCGATGAAAATGTGTCTTTCGACGCTTGTCCGTAGGTTGCCACTGCTGAGAGAAACAGCCCGGCAAAGATTGTCAGCAAGCGTGTTTGGACCGACAGCCTTTTTGACATTTTGCTCCTTGGGTGCTCGGTTCCATCATACCCTCCGGCCCACCACTGACACGCAACTGCCGTAAAAATGGGGTGAGTCCTGGTAAACGCGGTTACCGGAGAAGTGGAATTGCCCCCGTCCAGATGTCTTGTGCCCTCGGCACTGATTCAGATGGTTGCTTTCTTCCCGCTATAATCCCTCTGAGGGGCCAGATACTCCCGACAAAACTGCCGAAAGACAAAGACAGAAGGCCAATGCTTGTGATGTACGCCGCCTATTTCGATGAAAGCGACGATAACGACCGTGCATACGGCGTCGGGGGATTTATCGGCAGCCAGCTTGATTGCGTGCACATGGAATGGGCATGGAAAGAGCACATTCTTGAGAAATACGATTTGAAATACTTCAAGGCTTCCGAACTCGAACACGGAGTGGGTGAGTTCAGAAAATTCAGAGACGACCCGAATAAAACCGACGCCAGATTTTCGGCCCGCGAAAGGGCACTGTTCACGGAAATAAAGACCAAAACGGTAGACCTGTTCTTGGATGCGGAGTACCTCGTTGGCTTTGGCGCGGTAGTGGTATTGCCGGACTACCACCGCTTGCGTGAGGAGTTTAAAGCTGCAGGTTATCTGCTGCCCCGACCCTATTGGTTCGGTGCGCAGATAGTGTATATGGAAGCTGGTTGGGCGATGAATTATGTCAATGAGGGAGAACCCAAGTCTCGATACTCCTATGTTAGTCCCACATACGACAACCAAGAAGAATACAAGGGTACCGCCAAGCGAATTTTCGACCAATACCGTAAAAAGAATCCACTCTGGTCAAAGTGGCTATTGCCACCTCACTATGAAAATGATCAAGACTATATCGTGCTGCAGGTAGCGGACAACTTGGTCTACGAAATGCGCAAGCTCGTCATCAAGGATGCTTTCAATGAAGTCAGGCCTGAGCGAATTGCGATGACTCGGCTCAAGGAGCGAGTGGCGAAAGTCTACAAATTGAACTACGCAGCCATGAAATCCATCATGGCACGTCCGGCCAACGTGACCAAAATCGAACCTGAGATTTCTAATCCATCCCCTCTGAGGAAAAAACCGATGAGAAGCAAATAAAACGGTTCTCGCCAGATCGATCCTGATAAGCGCGGACAAGTGACGGAAGTAAGCAAATTTCATGCTCACAACGTATTTCTTTGCATTTTAAGTCGCGAAAATCACATTTGCACGATCTAGTGCGAATTTTGCGCGACACGGATCTGATTTGTATGTATTTCAACCTAATCTGCAGCATAGAAACGCTATTCTGGAAGTGGCTTAGTTTCAGTAGCTTCCACCAGAAAAAATGGCTACGACGTTTGCACGAGGTTTGCCGTGAGTATTTCCTTGTATCTGTGCGCAAATCAAAATTCGTGCGACGAACGGACACCCATTTTGCGTTTCAATGGTGCAAGGAGGGCAGTTTCGCTCTCTCCTATCCCCTATCCCGTCAATCCAGTCGAAAACCGGAAGCAAGTGCAAGGCTCGGCACGGAGACGCCATGCGGCGTAGGGAAGCCGAGCCGATTGTTCAAAGATATAGTCTTCAACTGCGCATTTTGCGCGGGCCTGCGGCTTGTTTTTTGGTGTGGTTACGGGATGATAGAAGCATCCAGAAGTGGGGCTTCATCGGAGAGGCTTGGGACGTGCAGAGCTTGAAAGCTCCGGCGTGGGGCAGGCGGGCCTTCCTCACAATCGCAGTGATTCTGTTTCTTGTTCACGTAGTGGTGCTCGTGGCCTCGCCGTCGAGGTCTGTAGCTTCTCTCTATTCCAACCTGATCCAAATCGGGTGCGCGCTGATTGCTGGAGTCTCGGCAGCCTCCGCATCGCGCCGGATGACCGGCTTCGGCAAACACTTTTGGATCCTGTGCGCCACGAGTTTCTTCATCTGGACAATTGCGCAAACGGTTGCGACCTATTACGACAGTTTCTTGCACTACGGACTTCAGCAGCCATGGCCGAGCGACGTCATTTTCTTCGTGAGCATGGCGCCGGCGTTCATGACACTCTTCATCGACCCGGAGCGAGGACTGAAGTGGAAGGATTGGCCGCGGCTGTTGGATCTGGCTCAGGTTTTGATTCTGGTTGCTGCGGCTTACCTGTTCCTATTGGGTCCAGCCGCCAATTGGCGATTGGGGGGCGGCGTGCTTGCGCGGTATGCGTGGCTGCCGGAAAGCGGACGTGACGTATTGCTGTCGGTTGCGTTTGTCCTTCGCGCTTCCTTTTCAAAGAAGAAATACTTAAGGGAGCTGTACGGCAGGTTAGCGATCTTTTTCATGGTGCTGCTAGGCGGAGAAATGCCCTATCTCTATCTGCAGGCGACGAGGAGCTTGCCGTCCGGCGAACTGTGGGATTTGGTATGGAGCGTCCCGTTCCTGGTTGCCACGGCACTGGCGGCCACTTCGCAACCAGTATTTGAAGTGGAGCAGGCCGATGAAGTTTCGTCAGAGAGAAAAGGAAGAGAGGCGGGGTGGGGAGTGGTGCACATCGTCCCGCTGATTTTTCCGCTGATTGTCCTGTGGATGGCTGCGGGCGTTGCCCACGAGCTTCTGCGGGTTGCGGCAGCGATGGTGGTCGCGTCATTTGGATGTTCCAGCGCGCGCATCATTCTTAGCGAGAGGCAGCGGAGACAGTCGGACATCGAGCTGGAAGAAAAGAACGCTCTGTTGAAATCCGTTTTTGAAGGGACTGGTGACGCAATCTACATCAGAGACCTTGAGGGCCGGTACATCATCGTAAATCCGGCATTCGCGAAATATTTCGAAAGACCTGTAGAGCAAATTGTAGGAAAGACCGCGGCCCAGCTGCTCGACTTTGCCAATTCGCGGAAGACCGCCGAGACGGATCGCGCCGTCGTGGAAAGCGGTCAGACGCAAACGTTCGAATACGAACTCCCGCTGAAGAGCGGGACTCGCTCGTTTCTAACCATGAAGAGTCCTTACCGGGACGGCCAGGGAACAATCGTGGGAGTCATCGCCGTCTCGCGCGACATCACCGAATACCGGGCGATGGAGGGGCGGCTGCGCCAGTCGCAAAAGATGGAAGCGATCGGCACGCTGGCGGGCGGGGTCGCTCATGATTTCAACAATCTGTTGATGGTCATCGCGGGCTACGCTTCGGTCTTGAACGAAGCATTGGATGGGAATCCGAAACTGCATGGACATGTCGAACAAATCCAGAAAGCGAGCGAACGAGCGGCATCTCTTACCCGGCAACTGCTGGCCTTCAGCCGCAAGCAAACGATTCAACCGGTGGCGTTGAATCTCAACAGCGCGGTTAGCGGAGTTGAAAAACTGTTGAGGCGGTTGATCAGCGAGAACATCGCGATCGTGATTCACCTGGAGCCGGGGCTCGGAGCCGTAAAAGCGGACGCCGGACAAATCGAGCAAGTGCTTCTGAACCTCACTGTGAACGCGCGCGACGCGATGCCCGATGGTGGGAGACTCACGCTGGAGACCAGACAGCGGGAAATCGGAGCGGGGCGCAGCGACTCGAAGGAATTCGTGAAGCCGGGCACCTATGTGGAGTTGAGTGTAAGCGATACCGGAATCGGAATTGACCCGAAAATCCAGGCACACCTTTTCGAGCCGTACTTCACTACTAAACCCGCGGGGAAAGGTACTGGTTTGGGCCTCTCCACAGTCTACGGCATCGTGCAGCAAGCCGGAGGCTACGTCACTTTCTCGAGCGAGCTGGGCGTTGGGACGACCTTTCGCATCCTCCTTCCCCGTGTCGATTCCGCTGTGACTCCGCAAGCGTCTGCAGAATTCTCAGAGGCGGCCTACTCGGGCGCGGAAACCGTGCTTCTGGCGGAAGATGAGCCTGCGGTATGCGACCTGGTGCGCGCCATCTTGACCTCGCGCGGATATACGGTACTCTCCGCTCGACTACCTCACGAAGTGGAGCGAATCGCCGAAACCCATCAGGGCAGAATCCATCTTTTGTTGACCGACGTCATCATGCCCGGGATGAGCGGCGCAGAGCTTTCCAAACGGATTGGCATGCGAATCCCCGGAGTCAAGGTGCTGTTCATGTCCGGGTACATCGACGATTCGGTCGTGCGCCAGGGCATAAGCGAAAACGAGACGGCATTCCTGCAAAAACCGTTCACACCTCTGAGCCTGGCAAAAAAAGTGCGAGAAGTGCTCGACGCAGCGGCCGTTCGCTAAAGAGTTCTTCAGGAAGCGGATGCTGCCGACGCTGCCGGACGGTAATGGCCGGGCACGGCGCGTAAAGCGATGGCCAGCCTGTTCCAGGCGTTAATTGTCATCACAACGAGAGTCAGATCTACGATTTCCTTCTCGCTGAAGTGTTTCCGGACTTCGTCGTAAGCGGCATCGGGAACATGAGTCTCTGAAACCAATGTCAGAGATTCGGTCCGCGAAAGAGCGGCGCGCTCGCGATCGTTATAAAACGGCGTTTCACGCCAGGCATCCAGTTCGTACAGCCGCTGCTCGGTTTCGCCGATTGCGCGCGCGTCTTTGGAATGCATATCGATGCAGTAGGCACAGCCGTTGATTTGCGAGGCGCGCATTTTCATGAGGTGAATCAGGCGGTGCTCGAGACCTGATTCCGAGAGATATTTTTCGATCGCGGCCAAGGCCTTCTGCGCTTCGGGAGCATATTTACGGGCGTCAATTCTCGGTTCCATCCGATTTCTCCTTTCGTCCGCGGGGTCCCACCTGTCACGTGGCTGGTCCATTCAACCGGGGGTATTCCTCGCTGATCCGTTTCACTCTAAATGGATGACACGAAGCAGTCAGTGAATACGCAAAGAGTAGAAGAAATTTATAGCGGAGCAAATCGGCAGTGGTCAGCGCCGGGCGCGATCCTTGCGCACGGCTTCGTCGATGAGGGCATCGAGTTCGCTGCGTGTCAGTGAAACGTGAGCGCCGGAGGATTCTCCGGTGTCATTGGTCTCGGGAAGTTCGGCACCGCCGCCGGGAGGCGGCGTGACGAAATACCTGGCGCGAGCGGCCATCAACTTGGCGACCTCGCGGCTGGAAAGAAGGACAGGGTCACCTGCCAATTCCGCAGCAAGAACAATCTTGGCGAAGTGCTCGATGGTTTCCATGCGAAAGAAGGCCGTCAAGAGATCGGGACCGCAAGTCACGGCGCCATGATTCGCCAGGAGCAGAGCATCGTAGTGCGGTACGAAGGGCTCCATCGCGTCGCTGAGTTCCGGGGTGCCGGGAGTGGCATAGCGCACGAGCGGAATTTGACCGAGGCCGATAATAACTTCCGGCAGAAGAGCCTGATCCAGAGCCCGACCCGCAGCGGCAAAGCCGGTGGCCGTCGGGGGGTGGGCATGGCAGATCGCGTTTACGTCGGGGCGCATGCGGTAAAACAAGAGGTGCATCGCGATTTCAGAGGAAAACCTGCGCTCACCGGAGAGCTGGCGGCCTTCGAGATTGGTGACGACCAAGTCTTGCGGCTCAAGCATCCCTTTGTTCATGCACGTCGGTGTCGTGAGAATGCGATCTTCGTCGAGGCGGACGGATATATTGCCCTCGCAGGCCACGATAAACCCGCGGTCATACATCCATTTACCGGCGGTGCAGATCTCGAGGCGGTGCTGCTCTTCGCTTTTCTCGTGGGTGGGCCAGAGCGAATTGGAATCCATCGCGTGCACTCCTCCCTTGCCCGGCGTCTTACCCGGGCCGATTTCCTGCTCCCAGCAAGAAATAACCGCGGGCCCCGAGCGGTCGGTAACCCGGGGCGAACTTTATCACATTAGGCGTAAATTCCGCGCAACTTTAGAGCGCTGGCCACGCGATCAATCGCGAGCATGTAGGCCGCAATGCGATTGTTCACTTTGTGCGCTTCGGCATAGTGCACGACCCCGTCGAAGGCATTTTCCATAATGTCGAGGAGTCTTTCGTTGACTTCACTCTCGCGCCAGAAAAAGCCCTGACGGTCCTGAACCCATTCGAAATAGCTGACAGTAACGCCGCCGGCGTTTCCAAGAATATCCGGCACGGTAAAGATGCCCTTGGCATCGACAATCGCATCAGCCTGCCAGGTCGTTGGGCCGTTTGCTCCCTCGCACAGAATGCGCGCCTGGACCTGGCTCGCATTCTGCTCCGTAATCTGATTCTCGATGGCGGCAGGGATGGCAATTTCGCACGGTTGGAAGAGGATGTCGCGAGCGGACATTTTCGTGCCGCCACCCGGGAAATCCTGCAGGGCCTTTTTCTGGGTGTACACCCAGTCAATCATTTTCGGAACGTCGAAGCCATTCTCGTTGTAGAGGCCGCCGCCGATATCAGCGAGTCCTATGATCTTGTATCCCGCCTGCTGCATGAGTTGAGCGGCGAGGGAACCGACGTTCCCGAACCCTTGCACCACGACGCGACAGCCGTGCTTTTTCATGCCTAGCTTTGCGAGAGCCTTGTCGCAGCAGATCATGACGCCGCGGCCGGTGGCCTCCCGCCTGCCCCGTGAGCCACCAAGCTCGATGGGCTTACCGGTGACTACGGCGGTTGTGGCTTCCCCGACGTGCATCGAGTAGGTGTCCATCACCCATGCCATGGTCTGCTCGTTTGAACCGATATCCGGCGCGGGGACATCCCGCTCGGGCCCGAGCCAGTCCGCGAGCTCTGCGGTGTAACGGCGGGTGAGACGTTCCAACTCGCCTCGCGACAATTTTCGAGGATCGCAAATAATCCCGCCTTTGGCTCCGCCGAATGGAATATTCACAACGCCGCACTTCCACGTCATCCATGTCGCAAGGGCCCGCACCTCGTCAAGCGAGACATCGGGAGAAAAGCGGATACCGCCTTTGCCGGGACCGCGGACGGTGGAATGAAGAACGCGATAGCCTTTGAAAACGTCGAGTTGGCCGTTGTCCATGCCGACCGGAATGTAGAGAGTGATTTCTTTTTTGGGATACTTGAGATAGCGGTAGAGGCCCTGCTCGAGTCCCAGTTTTTGCGCAGCCACTTCGAAACGCGCTTCCGCGTTTTGGTAGACATTCATTTCTTCCGGTACTGGGGCTTGCGGCATGCGGAACTCTCCTTTGGGGCGGCGACGGCAGTCCAGTCAAACGATGCTGCACACTTCGTCCTGTAGTGGGAGCGAAGGACCAATTTGCAGGGCCAAGAGTGAGAGCCAGCGGGCTACCCCGTTGCATCAAACCGCGAATTCAGCGATCCGCCAGACTCGCTTTTGGCCGGGCCGCCAGTATACGAACGTGCGCGTTTTGCTGCAAGTGACGAAGCTTCCTGGGTTAGCAGAAAACCTATGAATGATGCCGTGCGATTATTTCGGACTTAGGAAAGATATTGAAGAGTTTTGCTGATTAGATCCGCGGTCCCTTGATAAGGATCGCCCGCACTGTCGAATTCCATGGAGCAGTAACCCTTATACCCGCTGGACTTGAGAATGCCGAATGCCTTTGGCAAGTCCACGCGAACGAGTTCTCCTTTCTCATCCGCCTCCATGGCCTTCACATGACAGATCCCATAGGCATGTTGGAACATCGCAGCGATACCCTTATAAGCGTATGCCGTTTTGCCGGTAGCCAGAGTATTGGCAAAATCCGGATTCGCGTGGAGCCACTGGCTGTTCACTTTCTCGATGACGCTTACGATGAAGAAGGGGTCCTCGCTAACTGGATTGTCGTTCTCGAGGTTGACGACGACGTTCCTGGACGCGCCATACTCCGCCACTCGAACGAGCGTTTCCGCGGCACGGGCCAAGTCCGGTTTCGAATCCTTGGCCGGCGGCATATTGGTTCGAACGCTGGGCGAGCCGATGGTCGCGGCAATGTCGATCCACTGTTTGCTGAACGCGATGGCTTGTTCGCGTTCGGCTTTGTCCCCCGCGTAAGGGCTGTGTTCACCATCGACGGCGATGTTAACAATCGCGCAGCCTCCCTCTACGATCGCAGCGCGAAGCTCTTCGAGATACTTGGGAGCGCTCGACCGGAAATGCTCGCTCCAGGGTTCGATTCTGCTGATGTTGAATCTCGACTTGACGTGCCCGGCGAACTCCTTCAGATCCATCTTCGGCGTGGAAGAACCATTGCTCTTGTCGTGAGCGCCGGCAATGAAATCCCGGAACGGATAGGAAGCGACGGCGATTCGTTCGCGCGGATCGGAGGGAAACTTCAGAGTCGGGCCAGAAGTTGTAGTTGGACCAATCTGCAAGCCAGGCCACAGCATCGCTGTGGCAGCGGCACCGGCGGACTCGGCAATAAAAATCCTGCGAGTGGTAAGCGGCAAAGCGACGCCAGTCTAGCAGATTGATTTTTAGGGCGCTATGTGAGGAAAGTCCGAGTTCACGAAGAGCGCTTCGGAATGGTCGCGCAAGCGTAGTTGACTACGTCCCTCTGCTATAATTCCGACAATTTTCGCAGGACGCGGCGGTTCCGGAGACGAAAAATGAATGGCGGACTCTACTTTTTGGCCGGGTGCTTTCTTCTGGTTGCGCCAGCTGCAACTGTCGGCCAGGCAACATCCGATCTGCTCTCCCGGCTTACACGGCCACAAGACTACAGGTTAAAAAGAGTCTCGAGTTACGACCGAACGGGCGGCAACGACGACTATCGTCCGCTTGCCGCGGGAGATACTCTCACCCTTCTGGACGAGGCGGGCCCCGGCGAAATTTCGCATGTCTGGATTACCATTGCGAGCCGTGAAAGATTTCACCTGAAAAAATTGGTGCTCCGCATGTATTGGGACGGCGAGAGTTCGCCCAGCGTGGAAGCTCCCGTGGGAGACTTCTTTGGATTGGGACTCGGAGAGTACGCTCTTTTTCAGTCGGTGCCGTTGTCTGTGGGAGGCGACAAAGCGCTGAACTCCTTCTTCCCGATGCCATTTCAGAATCACGCACGGATCACGCTTACGAATGAAGGGCAGCGGGAAGCGGAGGCTGTTTACTGGAACATCGATCTGCGCGCCTACAAATCCGCGATTCCCGCCGACACACTTTATTTTCACGCGCAATACCGCCAAGCAACTCCAAACCACGCGTTCCCTGAAAACAAGATCAATTTAGAGGGCAAAGAAAATTACGTCTGGGTGGAAGCGACAGGCCGCGGGCATTTCGCGGGTGTCACCATGTCTGTGGTCGAAAATCAGGATGGTTGGTGGGGCGAGGGCGACGACATGTTTTTTGTGGATGGAGAGAAGCTGCCCTCGATCAATGGCACCGGCTCTGAGGATTATTTTCTAGGGGCTTGGGATTTTGGCGGAAAGCCTTTTGCCTACGGACTATTTGGAGCGCCCATCGTCGGCGCGGAACTTCAAGGCGGCCGCTGGTCCGTTTACAGATTCCACCTCGATTCACCCATTCCGTTCACGAAGTCGCTCCGCGCCACCATCGAACACGGACACGCGAACGATCGCGGAGATAATTTTTACTCGGTTGCTTACTGGTATCAGACAGAACCACACCGCGCCTTCCCCGCGCTGCCCCCTGCGGAGTCGCGGGTGCCTCGCGTCCTTCCGGTGACCAAAAAGCAAGAATAAAGGGAAAAACTGGAGATTGGTTACACGCGAGCGCGAGAGACCGCTGAAAGGCGCAGGCGCCGGAATTACTGCAAGCGGAACTGCAACGTGACGGTCAAGTGCATCGCGACGGCTTTGCCATCGAGCGATGCCGCCTGATACCGCCATTGGCGCAGCGCATCCTTGGCGGCTTGGTGAAGCAGCGTCGGGCCGGAAATGACTTTCATCGTGGTGACTCGTCCGTTGACGTCAATCAAGGCGTCGATAATCACATCGCCGGATACATGCTGGTTTTTCGCAAGAATCGGATAGAGCGGCGCCACATGGCTGATCAATCTTGCGGGCTGTACATCCCCTCCGATGGGCAGCGCCGCTTCCGGGGCGGCCGGCTGTTTGCCTGCGCTTTCAGCCAGCCCAGTGTCGAGACCGCCCACATTGGGCACAACTGCTCCGTTGGCAAGCGTTGGAGCCGCCTCGCCTTCATCGGTAGGAGCCGCGCTGCGATGCATCTTTGGACTGGCAAGGTGTACTTCGCCGAGAGCGGGCTTTTTGGGCGCTGGTTCCGGAGCGGTTCGCGAAATGCGCTCCGTGACCGCTGCGGGAACCGTGTTGCCTGCTCCGCGTGTGTTGTCTCGAGTGATTGGACCCAATGGTGATGTCACCTGCGGCTTCGACTCGCGAGTGCTGGAATCGGCCTTGCGCGAAACCGGTATCTCGTTCGACCGCGATGACGGCTCTGGTGTCGCCACGGAATTCTGCGGCGCTGCCGGGACAGATGCCGGCTCAGTCATGGCCGCGTTCGATTGAGCGCTGGGGGCCGAAGAAGTGGGAGTGGAGGTTCCTTGCACCGCGCTCGACGGGTGCAGCAGGTACCATGCGCCTCCGGCTACGGCTAAAACTCCGGCCGCGATGGCTCCGATCCAGATGCCTCTGCCTGAGCCGCCCGACGGATGTTGCTGCGTGAGCACTTCTTCTTGTAACGCTGGCATGCCACCAAAGTTCGGTAGTTCAGGGGCCGGCGCATTCTCGACTTCTGCCAAGGGCAGCGGCACCGCGATAATCTCCTCGTGCTCGCTGATATTGGTTGAAGGCCGGGCCTTCTCCTGCTCCGAAGGCTCCGCCGGCGGCGCGGGGATCGCGGCGTTGCGCGCCAGGGGTTCGAGCCATGACGGTATTTTTACTTCTTCAGTTTCGAAAGATGAACTGACTGGAGGCTGGGAAGTCTTTACAGGGGTCGCGGCTTTTGCCGTCTCGGCGTCCGAGGATGCAATTTCGAACAACTTGGCAGCAAGACCCGAAACCGGCGCGTCTTCAAGTATGGATGCAGCGGAACTGTGCTTGGCAACCGGCCCTTCGCTAAATAGCATGGAGGAAAGCTGTTCCTGCAAGCGTGCTGTGTGAAACTTCAGTTCCTCGCTGGAGTCAAGGCTCGCTTCGCTTGCAAATATCTGTTTGCTTCCCGATGGGACTGGCGCCCCGGATTTCGAGGGCACGTGTGGCTGTGCATCCGCATTGCCTAGAAGACTGGCAACGGAAGACGCGAGAGACGCGGTTATTGGCGAGCCAGAGCTAACAGGAATCTCGCGATCTTTTGCAACCGGCGCAACCGGTGGCGGAGAACTCCGAACTGGCGTCACTTCCGGTTTCGCGACCACGGAAGCGGCTGGTTTCAATTCCGCGCGAATCTGCGCCGGACTGAATTCGGGGGCTTTCGGTATCGCGCTGATCGCGGGACTAACGACTTTGGGTGCTGGCGGGATGGAAGCAATCGAATTGACTTTCGCAGGTGGCCGAACGGCGGGTGCGGCCGGAACAGTGTGTGGAGCGATCCGGTCGGCGGGAAAACGCATTCCCCAGAAGCCAACCACAGACTCGGTAAACTCCAGCTCAACGTAACCGCTGACGTTTCTGTAATTCTTCGACTTGACCACCTGGCACACGACTTCTTTCTTCGTTTTTTCGTTGGTGAGAAACAGCAATTGCCCGGGCGACACCGGCGAGCCGAGCCGGATCACCGCCCCGTTCCCGAATACCAGAACAGTCTTGGTGGTCTCAGAAAATGGTTCGCGTTTGTCGCTTCCCTCGACCGTGCGTGCCCCGTTCACGGTGACGGGTACTTCCAGCGCAACTGGCTGCGGGCGGCTTGCGGTCTCCTCCGCGCGGGTAGCTGTTGGCGTGGAGACCGAGGCGGATCTCTCATCAATAGCAGTTAGAACTTCATTATCTTTGCCGGCTGGCGTCATATGATGCTCGCTTGCTTGACTTTCTTTTGGCTTCAGCCCGCGGATACACTGGGCTGTCCCCTAACATCTACATGGTCGTCTTCCCCATGCCTACCAGCCATAGTACGTACGTACCGAGAGGGAAACACCTGTCCTGAAGGTCAGTCTTGCTGAGATGGAAAACGGCTCTAGCGTTTCAGAGGCGGGCGGAATTGCTCGTCTATTTCGACCTGGTAGCCAGTGACGACCTTATTCGTCTCGTTGGCCATGCCGATGACCGCCTGCAATTCCTTGAACATGGCGTCGGTCATGCCTTTCTTGAAGGCGGAAGCCGTGTGCGAGGCGATGCAATAGTGGCAATTGTTGGTCACACTTACGGCCACGTAAATCAGCTCTTTGGTAAGCGGATCAAGTGCTCCTGGGGCCATAATTTGCTTGATGCTTTCCCACGTGCGCTTCAATGCCGCGGGGTCATGCGCGATCGCCTTCCAGAAATTGTTAATCCAGTCGGTCTTTCGCGTGGCCATGATGTCGTCATAGATGGCGCGTACTTCCGGATTGGCGTCCTTATATTCGATGAGTCCAAACGTAGCCATACGACTCTCCAGGATTCAAATTAGGCACTCTCTCCGAACGTTAACAAGAACCGGCTGTCTCCGCTAGTTCAGAGGTGAAACAGACTTGAGCGTCGAGGCTGCTTCTGGGTGGCTGAGGAATTGTTCGCTAGCGGGACAGGAAGTCCCAAGAGCGGACAGCTTGCGAAGCAACTGTGGGGATGCTTGATCCAAAACCTTGTAAAACTACGAAGTTCCGAATTTTTCGCTTGGCAGGGAACCTGCTCATCAACTATAACGTATCACGATATAGTCTTCCTTCTGCCGATAGAGGCAGGCCGTGAAGGCGGATGATTGCATTTCAACAAACCGCCGCGAGGTGAATGCGTGACAAAGAAACGAGAAACGGAACCGTTCCTGCCGCTAACTCCGGCCATGTTTCACATCCTGCTGGCTTTAGCCGACGGCGAAAAACATGGATATGCCATTTTGAAAGAGGTGGCGCGGCGCACGGAAGATAAGGTGCGATTGAGCGCCGGGACTCTCTATGGAAACCTGGCCAGGCTGGAAAACGCCGGCCTTATCGCGGAATCGAGCCGGCGGCCGGAAGTCGGGCTGGACGACGAGCGCCGCCGCTATTACCTGCTCACGGAATTTGGCCGCGATGTAGCGGTCGCCGAGGCCGAGCGCATGGAAGAAGCTTTGGGCCAGGCGCGAGCCAAAAAACTTTTTCGAAAGCCAAAACTGGCTTAGCGAGGGAAATCCGTCATGGAAAAGCAGACCCTGCCTTTTTCGCAAAAGTTGTTTCGAGCACTGGTTCGCTTGTTGCCCTTCGATTTCCGGACAAATTACCAAGGCGAAATGGAAGGCGTTTTCCAAGAGCAACAGCGAGAAGTGGAAGAACGAGGCGGCCTATTGGGCGCGCTCAAGCTTTGGAAAGAAACCATCGTGGGAATTTTCACGACCGCTCCGCGAGAGCACTGGCAAATCCTGACGAGTGACTGCGGTTACGCATTCCGCATGATGAGGAAGAATCCCGGCTTTACCGCGATCGCCATTCTCACGCTCGCCTTGGGCATCGGCGCAAATACTTCGATTTTCAGCGTTGTGCATGCCGTGTTGCTGCGGTCGCTTCCCTACCCGCAGGCGAACCAGCTGATCTTTATCCGCCAACAAGAAAAGAAGCTGGGTATCGAGGACTTGTCGTTCTCAGTCAAGGAGATCGACGACTACCGCTCTCAGAATCGGACACTCTCAGGCCTTGTGGAATACCACGCGATGTCCTTCACTCTTTTCGGGCACGGCGACCCGGAGCGTGTCCGCACTGGCGTCGTCTCCTCCAACTATTTTGACATGTTCGGGGTTCAGCCTCTGCTGGGACGAACATTTCTACCTGAAGATGACAAGTTGGGTGCGCCGCCGGTGCTGGTCCTCAGCTACGAATACTGGAAAAACGACTTCGGCTCTGATTCCGGGATCGTTGGCAAGACATTTGAAATGAACGATAAAGTCCACACGGTGGTGGGCGTTCTTCCGCCTGTGCCCCAATATCCCAATGAGAACGACGTTTACATGCCGACTTCAGCGTGCCCGTTTCGCTCCTCGAAGGCGCACCTGCATAACCGCGACATGCGCATGATGGAAGTTTTTGGCCGATTGAAGCCAGGCGTAACGGTGACGCAGGCGAGCGCTGACGTCTCTGCGATCGCCGCCGGATTGAAAGCGAGCTACCCGAAGTCGTATCCGGAAAACGTCGGGTTCACATCCGTAGCTGCGCCTTTGCAGGAGGAGTTGACGCGGGGAGCGCGGCCCACGCTGCTTTTACTCCTTGCAGCCGCTGCATTTGTGCTTCTGATCGCGTGCGCAAACGTCGCCAACCTTACGCTCTCGCGCATGGCTAAGCGCGAACGAGAACTTGCCGTCCGCAGCGCCCTTGGAGCGGGTCGAAGCCGGCTGCTGCGGCAGCTCTTAACGGAAAGTTTCTTAATGGCACTTGCCGGAGGCTTGTTGGGATTGGTATTGGCTTACGGCAGCCTCGAACTGATCACTGATTTTGTAGGGCGGCTGACGCCGCGCGCCCGCGAGATCCACATCGATTCGGGGGTCTTGTTGTTTACGCTCGCTGCGGCTCTGGGAACAAGCATCCTCTTTGGCACGCTCTCCGCACTTTTCTCGCGGTCGAATTTGGCCTCCAGTCTGAAGGAGGGGACGGCGGGTGCGGGCACGGCCCGGCAGCAGAATCGCATGCGTAGCGCGCTCATTGTTTGCCAGATTGCTTTTTCGTTCATGCTGTTGATCGGCGCAGGCCTGATGCTTCGGAGCCTCATCAAGATGCAGCAGGTGAACGCAGGCATCGTGCCGCAGCGCGTGCTGGCTTTGAGGACCACATTTACTTGGTCTAAATATACTTCCGACGACAAGACGCGGGTTGCCATACAGCAGCTCCTCGACCGCGTGCAATCAGAACCGGGAGTGCTTGTTGCCGCAGTCTCAAACAGGTATCCGTTCGAGCCGGAAATAATCACAGGCGGCCCGGAATCAGTTTCCTTTTCTTTCCAAGTTGAGGGCCGCACGTTGGAACCTGGCCAATCCCCACCTGTAAGCACTTTTGCGGCGGTTTCCCCGGATTATTTCAAGGCGCTGGGCATTCCATTAAAAGAGGGCCGGCTTTTCGCCGAAAGCGACAACGAAAAAGGTCCCATTGTTGTCATCATTAATGAAGCGATGAAGCGACAACTCTGGCCGAATGAGAGCCCCATCGGAAAGCGCGTCAGTAACGATGGCGGAGAACACTGGGGCACAATCGTGGGCATCGTGGGCGACGTGAGAGAGTTTGGACTCGAACATCCTCCCATACCGGAGATTTACGCGCCTCAAAAGTTAAACCTGTCCCCGGGCGTCCTGATCGTGCGCACCGCCGTCGAGCCGCGCAGCATGGCCAAGGCCCTTACACGCGCAGTGCATGACGTGGATTCCCAGATGGCTGTTTCGCATATCTTGAGTCTGGAACAGGCGCGTTACGAATCGATGGCCTCTCCCCGCGTGACGGCCAGCCTTCTCGGAATTTTTGCTGGGCTTGCGCTGGCGATCGCCACGGCAGGCATCGGCGGCATTATGGCGCTCATGGTCAGTCAGCGCGTGCGTGAAATAGGGATTCGCATCGCGCTTGGCGCGCGGCCGGGCAACATTCTTCAAATGGTCTTGGGGCAAGGGATGCTTCTTGCAGTGCTGGGGATTGGAATTGGAATCGCCGGCGCTGTTGGATTGACTGGGCTTGTGAAATCGCTGTTATTCGAAGTGCCGCCGACGGACGTGGTCACCTTTAGTGGAGTTGGCTTGACGCTGCTGGCAGCCGCGGCGCTGGCCAGCTATCTCCCGGCGCGGCGCGCTGCCGCCGTCGATCCAAACGTGGCGCTGCGAGCGGAGTGACGGGTGCAGTTCTGCTCGAAATGAGCATCTCTTGGGCTGAGAAGCTGGTCCGCTCCTCAAATCTATTTCTGAGGATCGATCGAGAGCCTGAACGACTTTGAATATTGTTGCCCAAACTAAACTGGAGGTAGTTTTTCATGATACCTAAACACATCACCCGCAGAAAATTGTTGCAGGCCTCGGCGGCGCTCGGTTGTCTGGCAGCCGCTCCGCGTTCGCTTGGTGCCTGGGAATCTGAATCCGCGGAACCGGCTCGTGCTTCCGCTGTGTCGAACCCGCTTAAACCGCCCGCGGAAGGCAGCATTCCTGTTGCCTTTCTCGTTTCCGAAGGGGCGGTGGTGATCGACTTCTGTGGACCTTGGGAAGTATTCCAGGACGTCATGATTCCGGGCCACATGGACATGGCCTTCCAGCTATTCACCGTTTCCGAAAAAGCCGACGCAATCAAGGTGAGCGGCGGTATGAAGATCACACCCAACTACACCTTTGAAAACGCCCCTGCCGCCAAAGTAGTTGTTATCCCCGCGCAGAGCTCGCCCAGCGATGCAACCTTGGATTGGGTCCGCAAGTCGGCAAAGAGCGCCGACGTAGTCATGTCCGTATGCACGGGCGCTTATCTTCTGGCCCAGACCGGCTTGTTGGCGGGCAAAGCCGCCACCACTCACCACGGCTCTTATATCGATTTCGCCAGAAAGTTTCCGGATATCCGTGTCAGGCGCGGAGCAAGGTTCGTCGAAGACGGCAATCTCGCCTCCGCGGGTGGGCTTTCTTCTGGCATTGATCTTGCCCTTCGTGTTGTGGAGCGCTACTACGGCCGCGAGCTCGCCAAGCAGATAGCCTACGACATGGAGTATCAAGGACAAGGCTGGATGAGCCCGGATTCAAACTCCGTCTACGCCAAGATCCGCACTTCCATGGACAATCGTCCACTCTGCGTGGTGTGCTCCATGGCTATCGATCCTGCGTCTGCCCCAAAGTCTGTCTATCAGGGGAAGACCTACTACTTTTGCAGCTCCAATCACAAGTCCATCTTCGACGCGTCACCGGCGGAATTCATAAGCGCAATGTGAAGCAAGCACGAGCTCCTGAAGAAGTGCTATAGCTCAGTACATTCGGGTCAATTCCGGGAAGAGGTGGGCTGAGTGAGGAACTCCTCGAGAAGGAGCCGGGCAAGACGCCGAGGATTGTGTCGAATTACGCCGTGCTCTTCGAGGAGATTATCCAGGACCACTCGATAGCCAAGCTTCTGAAGTTCAGGCAGATCGACGATGACCTGCTCCGCGCCCTGGCGGCGGTAGCGCCGGGCGACTTCCGGTGAGATTGTGCGGCGGTTCGCCACAACCCAATCCACCACGTTGCGCGGTGTGTGGCGGCGAATCGCGCGGAGATGATCCGCAAGAGAATACTCGGCGGTTTCTCCCGGCTGGGTCATCAGGTTTGCGATATACACGCGAGGCGCAGAGGACTTGGCGATCGCCGCCGAGATCTCCTGAATAAGCAGATTTGGAAGGATGCTGGTGTAGAGCGAACCTGGACCCAGAAGAATCAAATCTGCTTCGTGAATGGCGTCGATGACCGCCGGGTACGGCGGAACACGGCGCGGAGAGAGCGAGATTTTTTCAATGGGCGTGTGGCTTGCGGTAATCCGTGTTTCTCCGCGGACGATTCTCCCGTTTTCGAGCCTGGCGACGAGATGAATGTTTGAAAGAGTCGATGGAAAAATCCTTCCACGGATGGCCAGGACTTTGCTGCTGACCCGAATCGCTTCCGCGAAATCTCCCGTAACGTGAGTGAGGGCCGCCAGGAAGAGATTGCCGAAATTGTGGCCGATCAGGCCCCGCCCCGCGTGAAAGCGATACTGAAAGAGTCGGCCAAGCAGGGCTTCATCCTTCGAAAGCGCGACCATGCAGTTTCGAATGTCTCCCGGTGGAAGCACGCGGTTCTCGCGGCGAAGACGGCCCGAACTGCCTCCGTCATCGGTGACGGTGACGATGGCCGTGAGTTCTGAGATCGGGCGGTCGGAATTCGGGTGTTCGTCGCTTCGCCGGACGACATATTCCTTGAGGCCGCGGAGGAGCGTCGAAAGTCCGGTACCTCCGCCAAGAGCCACGACGCGAAAGCCGTGTTCGAGAGGCTTCGATTTGTGCGAATTTTTCTTCACTGGCTGATGTAGTGCGCTTGTGCGACAAAGTGTTTCGTCCGAGGCGAAATTCTCCGCATTGGTTTCCAGCCGTCGGCCAAATATCTGCTTTGAACCTGTTTCCGGTCAGGCCTGAATGCGAGGTCGTACGTAATCTGTTTCAAGGGCAAAAACACTAGTTCACGAAGGCTCAGCCGGCGGTGCCGTCTTTCTCCGGATACAGAAGCTCTGTAAAGCGAGGATCTTCCTGGAGGAAGGCGAAGTCTTCATCGTTGCGCGCGTGATAGCGGTTTTCGGGGCGAAGTTCGATGGCCACTTTGAGATTTGCCATGGCTGAATCGGCTTCCCCGGTAAGGCAATCGAGAGCGGCAAGCGCGTAATGGATGTAGTCCGATTTCGGCGAGGCTTTTCGCGCTTTAAGGAGACTCTCGCGGGCGTCATCCCAGCGGCCGATATTCATCATCGCCACTCCGCGTTGATAGTGTTCGTCTGCTGTGCGCGGATTCTGCTCGGAGCTGGGTCTCATACGCTGCTCGGCGATGCGCACGTGCATCCGCGCTCGGTCAGCCAGTTCCTTGCTAGGACCTTCGAGAACTTTTTCGAGCTCTTGCTTTGCTTTGGCGAATTTTTGCTGGTGAAAAAGTGACAGCGCCTCATCGTAAATCTTTAGCTGCGCCTGGACGCGCGGATCGACCAGTTCGACGCCGCCTCGCTGCGCCGGCGGTGGAGGTGGTAAGTTCTTTTTTTTCTGTGGGTTGGAGTGGCCGCGCCCGGCTGCTTTGTCATGCTCTGATGAGCCCGAGGAGGCTTTGCGCGCCTTTGCCATGCCGCGAATCGTAACAGAGCAAGTGGACGGCGTCAACGAGCACCGCTCCGCTTTTCCCGGCCCCCTGAGTTACCTCCCGGCGGCACAAGGTGAAAAAAGCCCATCGAAATCCGGCGATTATCGCGGAAACTGTAAGGAAGTTACCCGACAGGGGACAGGCGCATCCGCAAGACTGGCCTGCCAGCACCGCCTATGCTATAAATTTGTTGCCGAACTCTGGTTAGGAACAAGTGCCTTTCATCAATTTTCCTGCGCGCGAAATCAACTGCAAGCTCGTGTACTACGGTCCAGGTCTAGGCGGTAAGACCGCAAACCTGCAGTGGGTCTATGACCATACCGGCCAAAACCAGAAGGGCAAAATGGTGTCGCTCGCCACCGAAACGGACCGCACGTTGTTCTTTGATTTCCTCCCCTTGGACCTGGGGACCGTCCGCGGATTCAAGACGCGCTTCCACCTTTATACCGTCCCCGGCCAGGTGTTCTATGAGGCCAGCCGCAAGCTCATCTTGAAGGGAGCGGACGGCGTCGTCTTCGTCGCGGACTCGCAGGAAGAGCGGTTGGATGCGAATTTCGAGACCATGGAAAACCTGCAAGAACATCTGAAGGAACACAACCTGAATTTCGACACGATCCCCTACGTGTTGCAGTTAAACAAGCGCGACCTGCCCAACGCCATGCCCGTGGCCGAGTTGAAGAAGCAGCTCCAGAAAAAAGGCGAGCCTGTGCTCGAGGGGGTGGCGATTCAAGGAATCGGCGTTTTCGAAACTCTGAAAGAAGTTGCGAAGCTGGTGCTTGCCGAATTGAAAAAGGGCGGCTGAGCCTGCTACCGGGGGCTGAAGTTTATTTCGATTGGAACCATGACAGCGACGAAGTTTCCGTCCTTATCTCTCGCTGGATTGAACCTCCACGTACGGACGGCCTCGACGGCATTTGCAGCCAGGCCGCTGTCACTGGCTCTTGTCACCGTGATTCTGATAGCGCGGCCTTCTTGATTGACCACCACAACCAATGCAACGCGTCCGTAAATTCTTGCGGCCCTCGCTTTGTCCGGGTACGCCGGAGGTGGGCAATTCGCGCAGATTGGAACGCTTATCCCGTCTGCACCTGCCTTGGCTACTTTCGATCCCGTCTCATCCAGGTTGAGTAGGCCCAGACTATCCACGTAGGCCGGCCTCTTTATCGTCTGATCGGCAGAAGCGACGACGCTGCCGTCTTTCACTCTCTGCACGCTCACGCGCACCGAGTACTGATTGGGAGTGGCTTCGAAGGTCCCAGTCACAACCGCGTTAACCTGAAGAGAGGTTCCGATTTGCTGCAGATTGCCCGGGACGTTAAGATCCTTCGCTAAAATCTGTGCGCTCGCGAGAGCCGAGGAAAGTTGCTTGGGGGCAGTCACTGAAAAGTTCTTTTTGTGACGTTCGAGGCTCTGAGAAAATTCCAAGGCAAGATAACGTCCCTCACTTGTGTCAGCGCTGGTCTGGCTAACGAAATCAGCAACGACAACGGAACCGATCTTGGTTTTCGCGAGTTCCTTGCTGATTCGCTTAGAGAGATTATCCAGTTCCCGGCCCGGCTCCTGCGCAATTGCAATCGGTTGCGAGAGAAACAGGGAAGCAAGATTCATAAGGAAAAGAATGCGGACAGGCCGGAGATACATCTTCATGAAAGGCAACATACCACACCGAATTAAGTTGGAAGGGAGGATCTTTGGCGTGGCTGTCAGAAGGCCGCCAGGCTTGCCTCAGAGTCTCAAAGCCAATTCAATAAAGCTGAAACTGGATTTCGACAGGGACACGGACGGGCAATGGTGGCACCTGAAACTTGGCAGGTGTGAACTTCCACTTTTGAACCGCATGGAGCGCTGGTTGTGTTAGCGAAAACGGCGTGCACGTCCTCGGAGGAGTTGCGATTGAGGGCCTCGGCGTATTCGAGACGCGCAAGGAAGTCGTGAAGCCTGTTCTGGCCGAATTGAAAAAAGTCGGGTGCGCCTGCTAGTAGAGCCGAAATGTGGTTTCTATTGGAACACGCGTAGCGATAGGTTTGCCTCCGTAAGTCGCCGGTCTAAAACTCCACGCACTTACTGCTTTGCTCGCTGCTTCGTTCAAACCATAGGGAACGCCCTTGATGACGCCTATATCACTGGCGCGGCCCTCCGCTGTAACTGTCACCATCAAGACCACAGTTCCAGTAAACTTCACCTTTCGCGCCGCGTTTGTATACTCAGGGGGAGGGCAATGGATGCACTCCGGAACGGTAGCCCCATTTACTCCCGCCCGCATCGGCGGAGAAGTATGTTCGAGAGTTTTCGCCGCCCTCGGACTTTCCACATCGTATAGTTCGAAAGGGGCGAACTCCTCCGCCGGCTCTTGGATCGCAATCTTCATCGCTTCCTGTGGGCCAACCTTGTCGTTGGAAATGTTCAGCAGTTCAGTCAATAAGTTGAAATGATCCCCCAGTTGCTCGATGTTTCCGATGAGTACCACGTTGGCCCGAAACTCGGTGGCAAGCCACCGCGCCGCCTTGCGATCTTTCAATGCGTCGGAAGGAATGTGCTCGCGAACCAGATAGTCCTCGAGGCGGCTCCGGTCAACGATTTGAATGCCGCTGCCTTGCGCATGAAGTTCCGCCGAAATGGAATCAGCCAGCTGAATCGCGAGACGCGATGTGGACCCGGACGGCGTAGTGAAGTTTGCAACGAGGACGGTGCAGCTGCCGGGATGACATTTGGCTTTATCCGCCCTTTTGAGGATGCGTCCAGCGAGGGTCTTAAGCTCTGCGCGATAAGCTGGATTCGATTCGGACTGGTTTTGCGGGTCTTGCGCAAAGGATAAGCCAACCGAAAGAGCGGAGTAGGCCGTCACCGGAACGAACCACCAAGGAATGCGGCCGCGTCGCAGCATTTTGCGGAGTGTAGCACAACGATACTTACTGCTTCGTGCCAAAAATCGACCGCTCTTTACCGGATCCGCGGCGTACCAAATCCAAAGCACGCCACAGACGGTTATGGTTGTTTTAGCTCAAGCGAAGTTCGCGAGCGCGGCGGATTCCGTATCGAAAGTCGGGATGGCTTCCACAAGGCGCGTCACCGTGAGCGCATCTCGGACACGCCCGGGGCCGCACACTAGGCGCAACGCTCCGCCGTCGCGGGTCAGTTTGATGGAGATGCGTACGAGCGATGAAATGCCGGAACTATCGATCTGAGGCACCCCGTTGAGATCAACGACCACTTTGCGCGCCCCACCCTTGACGATGGACTCCAGTGCGCGGTGGAGTTGTTCGCTGGGCTCTCCAATCGTCAGCCGGCCGCGCACATTGAGAATCGGGATAATCCCGGATTCCCTGACGGTAATTTCCATGGGGGGATGCTCGGTCATAGTACTTCTCTCGAAAACCTCTATCTACTGCCTCGGCATCGCCCGCCAGGCCAAAGCTGCGAGGACGGCGGCTTCGCGGCCAGGAGGCATTATACGATGGTCATGCCGCCAGGCAAGGACGACGTAGTAAAGTATCGCTCCGTCCCCCGGTATCCCGACTCTTGGCCCGGCTTGCGAGACTCGCCTGTCAGCCGGTCAATCTGAAATATGAATATAGCCTATCCAAATTTCTAAACTTGATGCCGCGTCGCTGCGCGTATAATCCACTGCGAAAAAGCCACAGGTCCCCGATATCTTTTTCAGTAAAGCCCGGCCATGCCGGTTGCAACCCAATCGCGGGGGAGCGGACATAGCTATGAAGCACATGGGATGGAAGTGTTGTTTGCTTATGACCATGGTGCTCCTCGCCGTTCCTCTCCTTGCTCGACAAACTCCCGCCTCCGCTCCTCAGAGTTCCCCTTCCACAACTTCCGGAGCAACTACTTCCACTACTTCCGAGGTCCCCAAGTCCGTCATCGACAAATTGGCGCAACTCGATCAGCGCGTGGCCGCCGCGCAATCTTCCGGCGACAACGCTTGGATGCTGGTGAGCGCCGCCCTCGTGCTCATGATGACCGGACCGGGACTCGCGCTGTTTTATGGCGGGCTCGTGCGGCGGAAGAACACGCTGGCAATCATGATGCAGAGCTTCCTCCTCATGGCTCTGATCAGTGTGTTATGGGCGCTGGTGGGGTACAGCCTGTGCTTCGGCGGAAATGGCCATTTCATTGGCGGATTCGAACACGCCTTCCTGCGCGGCGTTGGGGCCGACCCCAATCCTGACTACGCCGGCACGATTCCCCAATCAACCTTCATGATTTACCAGCTTATGTTTGCGATCATCACTCCCGCATTGATTACGGGCGCGACGGCCGAGCGCATGAAATTCAGCGGCACGGTACTTTTTCTGACGCTATGGTTCCTGGTGGTTTATGCGCCCCTCGCGCACATGGTGTGGGGTAAAGGCGGACTGCTGAACGCGGCCCTCGGCGGAAAATTTCCCACACTCGATTTTGCGGGCGGTACTGTCGTGCATATCAGCTCGGGAGTTTCGGCGCTGGTGTGCGCGCTTTACCTCGGGAAGCGAACCGGCTATCCGAAACAGCCGATGCCGCCTCATTCCCTGGTGCTCAGTTTCATCGGGGCCTGTCTATTGTGGGTCGGATGGTTCGGCTTTAATGCGGGGAATGCGCTCGCAGCCAACTCGCTCGCGACGAGCGCCTTTGTTGCCACGCATTTTGCAACCGCGGCCGCCGCCATCAGCTGGAGCGCCGCGGAATGGCTCAAGAACGGACGGGCCAGCGCTCTGGGCGCTATCTCCGGCGCGGTTGCCGGGCTTGTCGCCATTACCCCGGCCGCGGGATTCGTCGCCCCCATGCCGGCTCTCGCCATCGGCTTCATCGCCGGCCTGGTCTGCTACTTCATGGTGACCAAAGTGAAGTCCATCTTCGGCTATGATGATGCCCTGGATGCTTTCGGTGTGCACGGCGCCGGCGGCACGACTGGCGCTCTCTTGACCGGGGTTTTCGCGCAACAACTGATCAATCCGATTTTCGGTCCGGGCAAGCCCGTGGGTGGACTAGATGGGCACTGGGCGCAAATCGGCAACCAACTTGTGGGCGTGCTGATCGCCTGGGGATTTGCGCTGGTTGGCACTCTTGTTCTTCTTAAAATTACCGATCTCATTACCGGCATCCGCGTAAACGAAACAGAAGAGATCGAAGGTCTCGACATCACGCAGCATGGCGAAGAAGCGTACAACCTCGAGTCCTGAGGTTGCAGGGCGAATAATCATCTGGCATTGGGCGGAGCAGAAACGTTCATGATGAAAATTGAGGCAATCATTCAGCCCTCGCGGTTTGATTCCGTGAAGGATGCCTTGCGCGAAATTGGCATCGAAGGAATGACGGTGACGGAAGTGCGCGGGCACGGCCGCCAAAAAGGGCACACCGAAGTCTACCGCGGCCGGGAATATACCGTGGACCTGCTGCCGAAGCTTAAGCTGGAAATGGTGCTGCCGGACCCCCTGGTGCAAAAGGCCGTGGACACAATCCTGAAGACGGCCAAGACAGGAAAGATTGGCGACGGTAAGATATTCCTATCACGGGTTGACGAAGCTATCCGGATCCGTAACGAGGAGCGCGGCGAAAACGCCCTCTAGCTCACGTGACGACCGCAGCTCGCCCAGGTCTTAATCCGGCTGACCGACCCGACAAAACCATGCAAGGCTCTCTGACCCCATTGTCCGTGCTCGGACCGCAATCCGAGGACGAACGACGACGCATCCGCCAACAATTCGAAGCGGGCGGAAGCGTGCAAGATACTCTTCGCGCGCTTTGTGAATTGGCCGACCGGACCGCCCGGCAGATTTTTGGAGAAGTACTCCACGTTCACAACGCCGAACCGCAGGGCCTTACCCTGGTGGCTCTTGGCGGTTACGGGCGGCGGTTGCTTTTCCCTTACTCCGACCTGGATATCCTCTTCCTTTTCGGGAACGAAAAAGCCGAAGCCGAGTTTCGTCCATTAATCGCGGACTTTGCTCGAACACTCTGGGACCTCGGCTTTCGAGTGAGTTCCGCGGGACGCACGATCGAGGAGTGCAAACGGATCGAGGAAGACAACGCCGAGTTTCATTTTGCTCTTCTGGATCGCCGTTTTCTCGCGGGCGATGAAGAGCTTTTCGAGCGGCTCACAAAAAAAATCCTCGCGGGGCCGGAAAAACAGGCTCGGCCATTCTTGCTGGCGGAGCTTACCAAACTCACCAAAGAGCGTCATGCGCGCTACGGAAACACGATTTATCATTTGGAGCCGAACGTCAAAGATGCGCCCGGCGGGCTGCGCGACTATCAAGCGGGCTCGTGGCTCCGCCAAATTGCCAACGGCCAGAAAGATGCCTTGCAGAGCAGTTCGGGCGAGGAAGAATTGGCCGTCAACGCGGTTGATTTTCTCAGCGCCATCCGCTGTTTCTTGCACTACAGCAACTCGCGGAATGACAACACTCTGACCTATGAGTTGCAGACCGCTGCCGCCGAGCGCTCGCTGGGCGTCGCCGGCGGCCTCTCACACGATGTGCGGCGCAGCCCGGAAGAGTGGATGCGCCTTTATTTCCGCCACGCCCGCATTCTGAACAGGCTCCTGCTTCGCTACATCGAGCAAAAACCAGCCTATCTGCCAACCTTGCGGGAGCGATTGTTCAATGCGGCTCGCGGCTCGCGCAATGAGATTGGCAAGAGAACACCCTTTGCCGTACGCGATGGCTTGCTGGAGGTCGTCGATGAGCCGTCGCTCTCCGATCGCCTGGTCACCTTCGCCCTCTTTACGGAAGCCGCTAGAGCCGGCATTCCCCTCAGCCGCGAAGCGGAACGCGCCATCGCTTACATCCTGAAGCATCCCGAACTTCCCCAGAAAAACACGCAAGTCAATTGGCCAACCCTCCGTGAAATTCTGGGCTCCGATTATCCCGGAATGGCGCTCAGACCCATGCAGCGGCTTTCCCTCTTGATGGACGTGCTGCCAGAATTCAAAGCGATTGACTCCCTGGTGGTTCGCGATTTTTATCACCGCTACACGGTGGACGAACACTCCCTGCGCACCATCGAACATCTGCAGGAACTCGCCGATCCTCCGGACGAGCGCGCCTCTCACTTCCGCCAGCTATGGAGGACCGCCGAGCGTCGCGATCTCCTGGTTCTCGCGCTGTTGCTTCACGATGTCGGCAAGGGAATGGCCGTTGAAAATCACGTGACAGGCAGCCTCGAAGCCCTGGAGAGCGCGGCCAAGCGGCTTCGTTTGTCGGAATACGAAACCCGCGAAGTCCATTTCCTCATCGAACATCATCTCGCCATGTCTGCTACGATGCAGCGTCGCGACATTTTCGATCCTGGTACTGTTGCCACTTTTGCGGATACAGTGACAACCCAGGAACGGCTGCAACGGCTCTGTTTGATGACCTACGCCGACATTCACGCCGTGAATCCGGAAGCCTTGACCCCCTGGAAGGCGGAAATGTTGTGGCAGCTCTTTGTGGCCACTTCGAATCACTTCAGCCGCACTCTCGACCGTGATCGCCTGCACGCTTCGGATGAAGTGCCTCTGCTCGAGCAGGTGAGCAGTCAGGCAGGCGGCGCGGATTCCGCTCAGGTTGAGCGTTTCCTTGAGGGTTTTCCGCGACGTTACCGTGCGGTGCACTCCGCCTCGGAGATTGCCGCCCATTTCCTGCTCTACCAGAAATTGGGCGCGGAGCCCGTGCAAACAGAATTGAAAGCGCGGCACCATTCTTTTTCGCTCACGATCCTGACCGCAGACCGGCCCGCTCTGTTTGCCACTATCTCGGGCGTGCTCTCCGGCTGGGGAATGAACATTGTCAAGGCCGATGCTTTTGCGAATGCCGCGGGCGTTGTGCTGGACACGTTTCAGTTTGTCGATCTGCACCACACCCTTGAGCTGAATCCCACGGAAATCGAGCGGTTCCAAAAAAGCATCGCTGACATCGTGAATGGAAAGGCGTCGCTTGAGCCCCTGCTCAAAGGCCGCGAGAGCGCGAGCAAGGCGAAGCCGCCTAAAGTTATGGTCGAGACACGCATTAATTACGATGATTCATCCTCTGTGCAAAGCACCTTGTTGGAGATCATGGCGCAGGACCGCCCCGGCTTGTTGTATGACATCGGTTCCGCTCTTGCCAGGCTTGGTTGCAATATAGACGTAGCCCTCATCGACACCGAGGGCCAGAAAGCCATCGACGTTTTCTATCTCACCGAGCGCGAAACGAAGCTCAGCCAGAAAAAACAGGAATTATTGCGGGAAGTGCTGCAGAGCACCCTGTCCTAAACTACGCATCCATCCGCCGATCGGCGCTCTTTTCTTTCGCGCACGCAAAGATCGCGTTCGCGAAATAAGTTCGGGAGGGAAACCCCGCTTGCCGGACGCAGGAGACTTCCTTGCGTGAGGAGCGCGCGTTTTAGGCGTAGCCTCCGCCCACGATGTTGGGTGTCGAACCAATCAGGCCGGGCAGTTGCTCACTTCTTCAGCGTTCGGATGTAAGCGACGAGCTCCTTGATTTGTTCAGGTTTCAAGCTCTTGCTGTACCCCGGCATCTTGCCTTTGCCGTTTCCGATGATCCCGGAAAGTTCTTCATCGGTTTGCTTCTGAACGTCGGCGGAACCGAGGTCCCGAATCTTGTTGACCTTGCCGATGGCCGTCTCGCCCTTGCCGTCCGCTCCGTGGCACATGGCGCACTTTGCCTTATACGTGGCTTCTCCTGCGTTGTCAGCGCGGGCAGGCACGTTCAGTAGCGCGACTCCTGCAACGACGACACCTGTTATCACGACCGCCATCCACTTCATCGCTTTCTTCATCTGTTCCTCCTGTTGCGCAATCGGTGCGAATTCAACAAAACCGGGCTAATTCCCTTGTAGCAGAAATTCTCTCTTCATTCCTAGCCGAAAGGCAGTGCCGGGAACGGGCGTTTTCCTTATCGCCGGATTCATGCTCGCCCTTTCGACGAACTTCCTTCGAGCTGCCGGATGTAAAAATACAACCCAACTAGCGTCATCAAGATGAACACCACCGTAACTCCCAGGCCCTTCCTCCGGTAATCCCGTTCGGCGAGGGCATCCTTCCCCGCCTGCAAGTCTTTCGCCGTAATTTTCAATCCTGCTTCGATGTCCTGCTCAATGAGTTGGGGCTGGAAGCTGTGAATGGTTACCCGCGCCTTGGTCAGCGAATCGCGCGCCTGGTCCTGCTGGAGACGCGCTTCGCTCACTTCCATTCCGGAAGACTCCGCTACCGCGAGCAAGCGATCCGCGGATTTTATGGACTCGTCCAGCTTCGTTAGGCCTGCCAATATGCCCAAACGCGCTCGATCACAGTCGTCGCCCGGAGAATGGCATTGCATGCAAACGCCCTCGGGTCCGGTACCCAGCTTCGCGTCCGTTGGGCGAGTGATCCCATGATTGCTGTGGCAAACGACGCATCCCGGAAGCCCGGCGGCTTGAAATACGTTCTTATGCGAACTCTTGTCGTACATCTGTGCCTGGAACACATGGCAGTTCGAACAAACATTCCTCACCGAATCGACTCCCGGGGGGGCTGCTCCGTGGTTCCCATGGCAGGTAGTGCATGTGGGAGCGCTCAAATCGCCGCCAGCCGTCATCGCCTCGTGGTGCACGCTTATGTTGTATTTCGCAAACTGATCCGTGGGAATGCCGTACGGCTTCATATAAGCGGCGTCGGCATGACAGCGGGCACAGGTCTGCGCGATGTTCAGAGCGTAGATTTTCGAACGGGTATCGGTGGCCGGCCGCAGGTCATGCACTCCGTGGCAATCAATGCAAACCGCCACCTTCCTATCGCCTTTGGCAAAGAGTTTGCCATGCACGCTGGTTTGGTACTGGCTGAACTGATCCGTTCGCAGGCCGGGATTGTACTTGCGCATGAAATTCCCATCGGAATGGCAGCGCGCGCAAAGCCCGGGAATCTGGCCGCGCTCAATCTTTCCACGGAATCCCGCCGCTTTGCTCATGGCGTCCATGTCCGCTTTTGTTGGATCGCCTCCGTGGCAGCTCGCACACGTCAATCCCTTTTGCGCATGAATGTCCTGCGAAAACTGTTCTGGAGTGACACGCAGCGGCGGATCGAGCACGCCGTGACAATCCAGACAGGTATTGGCAGTTTGCGCCCGGCTTCCCCCTGCAAGCGCGCAGAGCACTGCCGCCAGCAGCAACACGCGCCAACAGCCGTTATTTTGCAAGGTAGCCATAAATCGTCATCGCCACGATGTAGCAAAGCGCAAATATCCCGGCTCCTCTGATGAGAGTGCCGCCGCGTTTCTCCCGCCGCCCTTCCAGAAACGGCAGTAGGACCCAGATCGCCCCCGCAAGCCCAAAAGCTCCAATTCCGAGAAGCTCACCGTCTATGTGCAGGATCTTGGACGGAATCAACTTTAGAGTCTGAAACATGAACATGAAATACCATTCCGGACGAATCCCAGCGGGCGCCGCGCCGAACGGATCCGCCTTGGTTCCCAGTTCCCAAGGCAACAATGCCGCCAGAGTTCCAAGAACACCCAGCGCGATGTACCACGCCATGACTTCCCGCAAGAGGAAGTTCGGCACGAACTTCATCTCTCGCACGACGGTGGGATCAACCTTCCACTTCGCTTCGACACCGGGCGGCAGACTCATGCCAAAGCGCTGGACAAGCGCCAGATGCAGCAGAATCAGCAGCGCCGTCAATCCAGGCAGGACGGCAACGTGGATTCCGAAAAAGCGCGAGAGCGTCGCGCCCGTCACTTCTTCGCCCCCACGCAGCAGCACCAGCAGCGTATGCCCAACCAACGGCACCTGGCCCGTAATTTCCGTTCCAACTTTTGTGGCAAAAAAAGCGAGAGTATTCCAGGGAAGCAGGTAGCCACTGAAGCCGAATCCCAGAACGAGAAAAAGCAATATCATGCCGCTGACCCAAGTCAGTTCCCGGGGCTTCCTGTAGGCGCGCAGGAATAGAACACTGAACATGTGCAGAAATGCGGTCAGAATCATCAGGTTCGCGGCCCAGGAGTGGATGGATCTCACAAGCCATCCAAAGTGCACCCGCGTCATGATGTACTGCACGCTTTCGAACGCTTCGTTTGCGCTTGGCCGGTAATAGAGGAGCAGCAGGACGCCGGTACACACCTGGACTCCGAAAAGAAAAAGTGTGATCCCGCCTAGGAAATACCAGTAGGAGAGTTTGTGAATGGGAACCGTCTTGTGCCGCAGCGGCTCCGTTAGTTTCGCCCAGCCAAAACGCTCATCGATCCATTCGCGGCAATGCTTGAGAAGCTGCAATTCATGCTCCCCGCTGGCGGCTTACGATGATTTCGTTGCTCCGGATATTTACTTGAAATTTTTCCAGCGGTCGGGGAGGTGGTCCAGAGACGTTTCGCCCGTCGAGGCCGTACGTGCCATTGTGGCAGGCGCACCAGACTGCATGCAGATCGTTCCGGTATTGAACGGTGCAGCCCAGATGAGTGCAAACGGCGGACACGGCGTGGTACTCGCCCTCAGGCGTCAGGAGCAATAAGGCGGGCCTGCTGCCGAACCGAAAAACCTTTGAACCATTCGGTTTGAGGTCACCGACCTTCGCTGCCACTACTTCATCCTGGCCCAGGTCAGGAACCGGGGGCGGCGCCAGGTATTTGAGGACGGGGTAAAGGAAGGAAACGACAGAGGCGAACACGCCTCCGCCCAGCAGTATCTCGACTAGGCGGCGCCGCGCCGTCCGTCTCGGTTGGGAGTCCTCAATCGCCATGGGACAAGAGTGTGACTGAAAGCCCCGGGCCCTTTCTCAGCGAATCAGTGCTTCTTCGCCAAATCCCGCACGAACCCTACCAACTTGGTGATCTGCTCCTTGCTCAGCTTAGCTTCGTACGCAGGCATCTTGTTTTTGCCCTTGGCGATGAGCTCGGTGAGCTCCGCATCGCTTCGTTTCTGAACGTCTTCCGAATGCAGGTCCGGGATTTTCAGCGCTTGTCCCATGGGGGACTTGCCTGCTCCGTCCGGTCCGTGGCACATCGCGCACTTCGCCTTGAACAGGCTTTCGCCCGTCTCTTGCGCTCTTACGGACGAGCTAAACAGCAGCATCAACCCGGCTGCCGCGGCGCCCAACATAACTTTTTGCATGCCAGTTCGTGTCAAAGTGTCCTCCGACGTTCTGTTCGTTGCCATCCTACCGCAGGAGTTGCCCAGCCTGCCTGTCGCATTTCAAAATGCGTATCTCACGGATAGTGTGAACAGATTCCCTCTGAAATTCCGCGGCGCGAAAATGTCCTGTGCAGCGACAGTTCCTGTCGTTCCGACGGTCGGGTCCTCGTGATAGCCGTAGTAATCCCAGAATGCCCTCCCGGTCCACTCCTTCGTGAACTTGTATTCAAATCCTCCGTAGGGATGGAGCCATTTCGAGTTCAGAGGGCCCGTCACCTGGTTGGGGATCAATTCCTGAGGATCAAGGCGAAGTTGGGAGCCGCTCGTACCGGTGAGGTTCGCCCCCAAATGCGCGGTAAAGCGATGCACCGGCGTGTAGGTAACGTCAAAAAAGCCGTAGCTCGAATTGTTCGTGTATGTCGAAAGCTGTTGCACCAAGCCGGGCACATTCGGGCAGGCCTGGATCCCCGGGCCGGGTTGGCCCGCGGCGACGCTGATGTAGCAGATCAGCACCTGGGAGAAAACGTCGTTGTAGTCGAAGCCGATTTCCATTCCGAAGTTCGGATTGGGCTGCAGAATCGCGGAAATCGCATACGTGCGGTTGTGCTGCAAATCTCCTTGCTGAAACTGGTTGTTCCGTCCTTCCCATATCAAAACGTTGCCATCCAGATTCAGCCAGTCCGTCAGGTCATATTTTGTGCGCAGGCGGTATTCCTGCGACTGCTTGGGGCTGATCCGCGTAAACGTCCCATCCGTGCTGAAGAGCTCCGTGTCAAAGCTGATCTTCCACCTCTGATTTGGCCGTGCCCATATCCCGAACAAGCCGGAGTATTCATTGATCGGCGGCACTGCCGCTCCAGCGGGACTGAACCCCGTGTTCGAGACAAACGCAATCGAATTGTCCGCATTCAGCGTGCAGCCGCTCGGAAGGTTGCCTTGCGAAACTGGCTGCGCTGGATTCACCACCGCGCAGGCGCCCCGGGCTGCCGTCGCCGCCGTTGGCCCCGGAAAGAACACCTGGTTCAATGCTTCGTAGAAATTGTCTGAAATGTACCGGTTCCGGTAGCGAAATCCAACTCTTACTCCAAGCTTTCGGGAAAACCGGTAATCGACCTCCGCCAGATTCGTCTTCTCTTCCTGCTTCAAGAAGTTGCTGTCCGTGACCTTCGAAAGATCCGCGGGAGAGCTCGTTACATGTGCCACAGTTCCGGCGACCGCCCCAGCCGGTGGCAGGCAGGTGAGCGGAACCGCGCCGGTTGGCGTGAAGACATTCGCCGTAGTATTCAAGTTTCCGCTGAAAAACGAGCAGCTCGAAAGGTCGAATTCCGCCGGGCTGTGCCAGTTCGAGTAGTGAAACGTTTCATTGAAGCTCAGCTTGTCGGTGATGTGCCAGGTCGCGCCGAAATCCCCCACCGCCGCCACCCGCCGTCCAACTACCGGTCCGGTGTTGAGCTGGTTGCGCAAATTCGTTCGCGACTCGCGCCCGAACAGATTCTGGTCGTAGCCGAACACGTTGGTGTCACCGCCCGAATAACTGATCCGCGCAGTGAGGTCCCAGTTCTGCCAGTAATTGGACTGTACGCTCAGTTGCTCCGTCGGCGTGTTCGTGCGCGTGCGGCCGTGATCCAGGTAGCCGTTGAAATAGGCGCTGCAAGTCGGGTTTATAAAACCGGATGCGAGAAACGTCCCGCCACAAGGCTGACTGGCTCCCGCGTTCAGCGAAACCCCTATGTCCACGTTCTGCGTGGGATTCACCTGGAAGGGCTGAGCGAAGTCGGTGATTCCCGTGTCCCCTTTGTAGTAGGTCCACAACTGGTCGTAGCTGATATTCGTTCGCGGCAGCAGCTTGATGTCCATGCCCAAGCGGTAGATATTCACCGTTGTTTTTACGTCTTGCAGCAGGAACTGCTCCGTGCCCTGGTGAATCGTGGTGAAAGCTGGTCCCTCGACGATATTCCTCGAATATCCCATGCGAAATCGTACCGGCGATTCCGGCCGGACCACCAGGTTGTAATCGCCCATCTTGCGCCGCGTATTCATATTGTGCGGAGAGAAATTGAGAACGCATGCCGTGCAAGCTGTGCCGCCGAATCCGGCCGGCCCATTGGGGAAAGGAGTCGTCGGGTTCAGCGGATTTGCCAGTAGCCCGTAATCCCAAAAATTCTCGTCCTTGCGGAAGAGCGCATCAAACTTGTACCACGTGTTTTTCGCCATACGCAGCCGCGACACCTGGTTCGGGTCGCCGCCATACCCAAAATTGCTGAAATAGAACCGGTCAAACAAAGTTCCATGATGATCCAGCGAATTCATCTGGGTTGTGAATCCCAGCAGCCGCGCCCCTTGCTGTAAGTTTACGAAGGTGTTGTACGCCTGTGAATCGCCCGAGATGCTTGTGAATCTTCCGCCGAATTCAATGGACTGTTTAACATTGTAATTGCCTTCGTCGATGCCCTTCTGTTCCTCATCCTGCTGCGCGCTTGCTTGGGGTACCCATCCTGCAAGAATCGCGCACAGCATCAGTAAGCCAACTACTATCATCCGGTTTTTCATAAGGACTCTCGATGATTGATCGACTCCTCGCATGGCGGCTCTCCATCACGGGGTGAAGAAAAACTTGTTGCTGTTTGAACCATGAATCGACGTGTGGCACATCGTGCACGCTTGATACTTCTGCGCCTGGTTGTGGAACGTGGGAGTAGCGGCAGGGCCACCCGCATCCGCGGAAAAAGCGTGGCATTCCAGGCATACCAGGTTCACCTGCGCTCGCTTCAAGAGTCTCGGATTGGACGATCCGTGCGGCATGTGGCACGCCGCGCATCCTTCTATCTTCACGGCCTCATGCTCGTACACAAAGGGGCCCGATTTGTCGGTGTGGCACTTGAAGCACACCAGGTCTTGCGTCCCCGTCGCCCTCAATTGCCTTGTCTCGAACCCCCCATGCTGGTTATGGCAGTCCGTGCACTTCACCAATCCTTCGTTCACTCGATGATGGAACGGCCGGTTGAACTGCTGTTTCTTATCCAGGTGGCAACCGTAACAAAGTGTCGGTTGCTTCTCCTTCAGCAAAAACTGGCTCTCTTTTGCATGATGCGGGTCGTGGCAATCGGTGCAGCCCACTCCATTCTCGAGGTGCACCGAGCGGGCAAAATTGCTGTGCTCCTCTCCATATTGATGGCAATCCAGGCACCGCGCACTGATCTCTTTCGCCGTCGCACCCTTGAACGTGAATATCTTTGTTTTGTCTCCGCCGCCCTCCACGTGCGCTTTCCCCGGTCCATGGCAAGCCTCGCAGCCATGCCACTCCGGCCCCTTTTTCGTGTCCAATGTCGTCACATAGTGCGGGGAGTCTTCATAATTCTTGAAGAAATCCTTGGTAGGCATATCCGCATGGCAGGTCTTGCAGGTTTCGGAGCCGACGTAAAGGGAAGGGTCGGTCTGGCGCGCGTACGGCTTCTGATCCGACTTGTTGGCTGAAGAATTGTCCTGCGGCGGGCCTGCAAACGCTGCCATCGCAGCCGCAAGGAGGATCGGGAGACTGAGAAAAATTGCAAGCTTGGGCTTCGGCCGTTGAACACCCATCTTCACCCCTCCACTCAAATCGGCAACACCGTGAGTCTTGCGTGTTCCAAAACTAAAGCAAGGCTGGTTCCACGTCTGTGACTCTCATCACACGTCCCTGTGACCGGGAATTCCCTGAAAAGATGGGAATTACCCCGCTATTTGGATAAGGGAATTTTTCTCGAAGGTCATTTTGATACAGTGCGAGCCGACATATACTATTTTGGAATTAATACAATCCTCCGCATTACACCCCAAAACAGACGCTTCGCCTATCTCCGGGCAGGGAGATAGTATTCCGAGAACTCGATCTCCTCATGAGTATCGCCTTTGGCTACAGTTGACTGTTCAAAATGGCACACGGGAGATGATTACCTCTCACGTTCAACGCGGAGCTCAGTGATAATTGAACGGAACCCGGGCCGCAGGGCACGCCCATCTGAGCCATCTCGAATTGGCCTGCGTGCCGGAAACGATTTGCCGCCGCCAATGGAAAGTGACAATTCTATTTTGGATCGCGCTCTAGCGAGTGCTGGCGGGAGGGAGGAAGGTTGTGACAAAAGAAGAAGCTTGGAAGCTGGCTGAGCATTGGGTGGCAGCTTGGAATGCGCATGATCTGGACTTGATCCTGACCCATTACGAGGATGGCGTGGAGTTGACGTCCCCCGCGGCCGCCCAGCTTTTGGCGCGGGCGGATGGCAAGGTAGTCGGAAAGACAAATTTGCGGGCCTACTTTCAGCGAGGGCTGGAGGCGTATCCAAATCTGCACTTTCAGCTTGAGGATGTGCTCTGGGGCGTGAACAGCGTGGTCCTCATCTACCAGAATCAAAAAGGTACACGCACCGCGGAGTTCATGGAGCTGTCGGCGCCTGGAAAAGTGGCGCGCGTCGTAGCGAACTACAGTGCCTAGGGTTTTCGATTAATTCTTGCCAACCCCACCCTTGCAAGACGCGTACCCGCAAGGGTAGGCCACTCAGAGAGAATCAGAATCAAGCACATCTCAGCGAGATCTGGAGCGGCCACCCGCGTGATCGAGTTCCGTAAGCAAACGGTCGAACCAGTGAATCGGTCCGGTGGCTTCGATGCCCATGCGTACCTGCTCGTGCAAATCCTGCAAACTCCGGTAGAACGCTTGCGCTTCGCCGATTGTGTGGTGCAAACGGCGCTCAACAAGCGCGTCGCAGGTCTCTGCTCTGGCCATGGCAATCTGCTGCTAGCGTGTATGTATATCGCATCCTAATAATAGGCATCGCTCGGCTCCTTATCTTCCGAGCCTCGGTCGTTAACGCAACCAAGTTTACTCGGAGCTAGGAGCCGACGCCTTCATCTAATCAGCCCAATTTATCCTCTGTTTAGACTTGACGCGATAGCCTATTTGGGAGACTGTCTTGGATTCCAGGACGGCCCCCCCTTTAATGAAAATCCTACTCTACAACCCGGACAACGGTGTGACTCGCAACTTCATGCCCCATCTGTGGATGTTTCTACTGCAAGCACTCACTCCGGCTGGCCACGAAGTGGTACTGATTGACGGCAACGCGCAGCCCATGGATGAAGAAAGCATCGCGCGCTACGTGCGTGAACAACATATCGGCCTGGTCGGTATCGGTGCAATGACGAGGATGATCGCCAAGGCCTATCGCATGGCGGACGCGGTGCGCGCCGTGGGAGTAAAGGTGGTTATGGGGGGCCCGCACGTCACGGAAATGGCCGACGAGGCGCTCGGACGGGACGGCGGCTCGCGCCATGCCGATGCAGTCGCTCTTGGCGAAGCGGACGAGACTTGGCCCAGAATAGTGGAAGATGCGGTGCGGGGCCAACTCAAGGATGTCTACGCGCCTGTGGACGACTTCGGCCAGGAGCGCAAGCCGTCGTTGCAGCCTTATCCGGAGATCCCCTGGGACAAAATCAAGCTCGAGCAATTCAATTTGCTCCCTGGAATAGTGCAACCGCTGCTGAAGCGCGTCGGCGCGGGTTGGGGAACCTTTCGAATTATTCCGGTGGAGTCAGGACGAGGCTGCCCTTACGGATGCGAGTTTTGCACCGTGACTGGGTTTTTTGGCGATTCCATCCGATTTCGTACCAATGAAAGCGTCGTAAACGAACTGCTGCTGCTGAAAGCGCGGGCCAGGAAGGAGGGCGGCCAGATTGCCGTATTTTTTATCGACGACAATTTTGCCATCAATGTAAAGCGCACAAAATCGTTGCTGCGAGACATTATCGCCGCTAACGCGCAAGTGCATTGGGTTGCGCAGATCAGCGCCAATCTGCTGCGCGATGAGGAACTTGTTGATCTGATCGCGGCTGCGGGAGGCAAGTGGATTTTCATCGGAATGGAATCCATTGATCCGGCCAACCTTGCCGACGTGAAAAAGGGCTTCAACAAGCCGGGTGAATATGCCGTGGTGCTCGATCGGCTCGCCCGGCGCAATGTTTTTGCCATCACCTCGTTTATTTTTGGTATGGACAACGACACCGTTGGAGTGGCGGAGCGAACTCTGAAGGAGATTCGCAGTTGGCCTCCAGGGCTGCCGGTTTTTGGTTTGATGACTCCGCTTCCTGCCACGCCGCTCTACAAAAGGCTGGAAGCCGCGGGGCGGCTCACCCGCCCGAAGCATTGGCAAGAATTCATTCCCTTTGCGATGGCTCATACGCCGCTGAAGATGAGCATCGACGAAGCTCATAGTGAAGTACGCATCGGGTGGTCCAGTTCTTACAGTCCGGAGGCAATCGAAAAGGCCGTGGATTCGCTCAACCACAAGCCGCTCGGTTATCGCATCAACATCTTTATCGCGCGCCTCTGCTTCCGCGGAATTTATTTTGCGCAGATGGGCCGATTCGCCTGGCTGAAGACGATTCTCGAAAACCGGCGCACAATTTTCAAACTCATAAGGCAGGGTTTTGGAGGAGGACTGCACGCTGCGGCGCCGTCAGTCGCGACCCAGCCGGTCACAGAGCATCGGCACTGAACCTGGCGTTTCTTCAACAAACAGATTATTAGTCGCGAAAATCCTTTCTAGCCTCACGTTAAGTCTTGGAGGGTGGCAGGCCCTAACCGCTGGGCACGGATCGGGCGAGTGGACAACCCTTCACGACGGCAGGCATGTTCTTCTATGCAGTTTCTGGTACTGCCCCACCTGGATTTCCCACGCAGCCAGCCATTGGGGACGTAGCGATATTCTCTGGCTTCAGAACTATTCAGCTCCAGGCAGCTGCAAGAAACAGTAGGAGGTTTTTCAGGTGAGGAATCAGGTGAATTTAACCCTCAGAGTTATTTTACTAATTGGTTTGATATTTACGGCATATAGTTATTCTTCCCATTCTCTCATCGCTATCGCACAGCAAGGTGATGAACGTGCTTTGAAGGAGCGAGTCAAGGCCTCTGAGGACGCTTGCGTACTTACTTTACGAGCGATCAATACAGCCCAAGTCACATACCGAGGCGGGGATGAGACTAAAGGTTTCGCGCGTACGCTGAGAGAATTGGGGCCTAAAGGGGAAGGAATACTTGAACCTGTCATTGCGAACGGCAAGAAAGGTGGTTACCGTTTTCGACTTACGCCGGAACGAACAAGTCCCGTCAAACCCGTCGAGCGCTGCATCGTGACCGCCTCCCCGATAAAACGGTTCGTCAAAAATCAGCGAGGCTTTTTCACCGATGAGACCGGAGTGATCCGCTTTACAACTGAAGAACGCCTGGCCACAAGTGCAGATCCTCCACTTCGCCTGACTGATTAGATGAAGGTGCCTGCTCCTAGCTCCGAGTAACCTTGGTTGCTCTAACGACCGAGGCCCGGAAGGAAGGAGGCGGGTGACTGACTGACAGGTTGACTGGCGGAACGGTTTTTGGGTGCCGCAATCCTTGCGGTTCTCACGGTGCGGCTTCTAACTCTCCCTCCGCCGCCTTCTAGCCAACCCCCCAAACTGCCTAATCCGCACCTCGCCAGCCGGAAACTTCGCCCGAATCTCCAGTTTCCCGCCCATCGCCTCGACCGCCCTCCGCAACGTGCTCACGAAAATATCCGACCGGCTCTCGATCTTCGAGACGCCCGCCTGATTGATCCGCAATGCCTTGGCCAACCGCTCCTGGGTGATCCCCATTGCTTGGCGTAGTTCGCTGAGAGCCATTTCCTCGGTCATCTTCTGCGCTTTGGCGTCCGAGCGCGCCCGGGCCTTCGGCGTCATCTTCGCTTCCAGTTCTCGAAAATTCTTAGCCATCGAGCAATCCTTCCTTTCGCAGCGTTTCCAGATGCTCGTCATATAGCCTGTCGGCCACCGGCACAAACTCCTTATACCAGCGGCCCCTGCCTGTTTTATTTCCGCCAATCAGCAGAATTGCCGCACGTCGCGGATCGAAAGCAAACAGCACGCGGTAAGGCCTGCCTCGATGCTGAATTCGCAACTCCTTCATGTTGGCGTGCTTCGAGGACGCTACCGAGTCCACGTAGGGCCTGCCCAGCGCCGGCCCAAAGCGTCGAAGCAGATTTATCCCCGCCCTTACGTCTATCTGCTCACCTTCCGTCAGGCCGTCCCACCAGGCTTCGAATTCGTCCGTAAATTCCGCTTCCCATTCCTTCAAAGGAATATACCTCCAAAAGACTTCTGCGTCAATAGCGCCCGTACCTCTCCAGCCTCGTGGGTGAAAGCAAGTGGGTCGGCCTTAACACCACACAATGACCTTGACCGTCTCTTCTACGCGGGTGCCCCACGTTTTCGGGTTTGGTTTTTGAAAAGGTGGGTCTTTGTTCCCATCGGCTCACTGCGGCCCACGCTCCCCGATTCTGCGCCGCTTTTGACTGCGAGCCGTCAACTGTAAGCTCGCGTTCCTGCCGGATCCGAGTCCAACGCTAGATCGAGTTGGTGACAGGTGGCCGCGCCTTAACTCCTGCGCGGCTCGGGAGGTGGGCCATCGTTAACACGCTGATGCAATTTTGACTTTGCATTTTTCATGGCTGGCCCGCCCCTTTCGGTTTTGTGTTTGATAGGGTGGGGCCCTTCTCTCGTTCCGGGGTTCTTCTCGGATTGCCTGATTTCCAATTTCGGATACCGAATTTCGTTTTTCGAGTTTCGTATTTCCAATTTCGCCTTGCCCAGCCGTCATTCGAACCAGCCCTCCCCATTCGAATAACCATTACGTACACATAAGAATGCTATTGACATATGGTAACTTTCATGCTACCATGTAACATGATCCGAAGCCGCCAGCCCCGCCCGGCAACCTCGTCCTCTCTGCGACGCCTCCCGCTGTCGCCCTTCTCCTACACTTATCGGCCTATCCTCTGCCTCTCGCCACTCCTCACTTCCCCGAACTCGACACACCCGTCACAACTCGACACGCCCGTATCGTCGCAACCCCTCTGCTATCAATCTCATCCACACGCTTTCCGTCACACATGGGGATGTGCCTCCGTGTCCACTTTCAACTTTGAACTTTCCACTCCGTACCGCTCTTTTTGCACGCGTCCACATCAATATCATTCCGCGCCACTTAGCCGTCCTTTGTTTTCATACTCTTACGCACTCTTTTGCCACGGGCAAAACACTAACTCCCGTATTCTCAATCATCCCCGCACTCTTTGCGCAAAACACCCGGGGTGGGGGCGCCCTCCTGCTCGCTCGATCGCCACTCATCACTCGCCAATTCTTCTACACGCTCTCCGCGACAAATATCATTTCCGGCGAACTATCCGCCAGCGGCGACTGGTCGAAATCCCCATACACCGCGCTCACGCGAAACCCGCAGCGCGCCAGCAGGTGCTCCACCTCGTACCGGAAGAAATACCGCAGCGTCCACGCAAACACCAGACGCTCCTCCTTCTCATGCGCGTCCTTCACATAAAAAATCATTTCCACGTCATTCCGTTGCTGCGCGCGGTGGAACGCTTTCACACGTTCCATGATTCGCACCTGCCGTCCGTCTGGCATCGCGTATTCCGCCACCAGCCCTTCCTCCTGGTACGCGGGGTCGTGCATTCGCTCCGCGTCCGTCTGGAAAACGTCCAGGATCAGCCGCCCGCTGCGCTTGCCGAACCGCCGGCCTCCTGCCCACAGGTGCTTTCGCACCGATTCAAGGCAGGAGATTTGCGCGTCAATCTCCAGAAGGTGCTGCATCGGGCGAAACGGAATAATGACCACGCGGAATTTTTCGCCGAGATCGAACCGCGTCATGTCGCCTTGCACAAGATGAAAGCGTTCGCGCGCTTCCGTCCGCAGCTCCGCGCGTTTTTTGTTGCAGCGCTCCAGCATCCTCTCGGAAATATCGAGTCCGGTTACGCGATGCCCGTCCGCCGCCAGCGCCAGCGCGATCCTTCCCGTGCCGCACCCCAACTCAAGCACGGGATCCCCATACTCATGCACCGCGGCGCGGTAAAACGCGACATCCCGCGTTCGCCCGCGCACCATCGGCGACTCATCGTAGTAGTCCGCAATAAATCCGTCGTACAGCGCCGTGGTCATGAACTCGCTTTCCTTATGGCTTTACGTCTTTACACACTCGCTTCGTTACTTCGCTTTTCTCCTTTATTCCAAAATCGCGTCCGCCTCGATCTCCACGAGCATTTCCGGCGAGATCAGCTTGCTCACTTCCACCATGCTCGTCGCGGGCCGGATTTCGCCGAAAAATTCTCCGTGCGCCCTCCCGATCAATTCCCACTGGGCAATGTTGGTCACGTAGATCCGCGTCCGCACCACATTCTTCAATCCCGCCCCCGCTTTCCCCAGCGCCGCTTCTATGTTCCGAATCGTTTGTACGGTTTGCGCATACGCATCGCCTACTCCGACGATCTTCCCGTCCGGCCCCGTCGCCGTGGTTCCCGAAACCGATATCACATTCCCGATCCGTACCGCCCTCGAGTACCCCACGATCGGCTCCCAGGGCGTCCCGCTGGAAATATTCTCCCGTGCCAAGTGTGTCTCCTCCGCCCCACCTTACTGTGTCGCTGCGGGGCTGCATGCTAAACTGAAGGAATTATGGCACAGCCCCGACGCGATGTTCTCGCCGGGCTGCGCCCTGGATGACCTCATGCTATGTAACAACATCCTCGAAGCGATTGGGCGCACTCCTCTCGTGCGTCTGAATCGCATCAATCAAAACCTCAAGCCGCAGATTTTCGTCAAAGCCGACTACACCAATCCCGGCGGCTCCGTCAAAGACCGCATCGGCATCACCATGATTGACGACGCGGAAAAGCGCGGTCTGCTAAAACCCGGCGGCACCATTATTGAGGGCACTTCCGGAAATACCGGCATGGGACTCGCGCTCGTCGCGGCGGTGCGCGGCTACAAGATGGTCTTCACCATCACCGACAAACAGTCGAAGGAAAAAGTGGATTTGCTGAAAGCGCTGGGCGCCGAAGTCATCGTATGCCCCACCGCCGTCGAACCCGAGGATCCACGCAGCTATTATTCCGTCGCGAAAAAACTGGCGCGCGAAATTCCCAATTCGTTTTATCCCAATCAGTATGACAATCCGATGAACCCCGAAGCGCATTATCAAACCACTGGCCCGGAAATCTGGGAAGACAGCCAGGGGAAGATCACGCATTTCGTCTGCGGCGTGGGCACCGGCGGCACTATTAGCGGCGTTGGGAAATATTTAAAAGAAAAAAATCCCGCTGTAAAAATAATCGGTGTCGATCCCGTCGGCTCGCTGTACTACGATTTTTTCAAGCGCGGCGAAACCATCAAGCCCAAAACGTACGTCGTCGAGGGTATCGGCGAGGATTTTTTCCCCACCACGATGAACCTCAAGATTCTCGATGACGTGATCCAGGTCAACGATGAGGAGTGCTTCGTGGTCGCGCGCCGCCTCGTCAAGCTCGAAGGAATTTTCACCGGCGGTTCCGGCGGCGGTTGCATGTCGGCGGCGCTGCGTCTGGCGAAAGATCTCGGGCCGGAATCGTTCGTCGTTGCCTTCATGCCGGACACGGGGATGCGCTATCTCAGCAAAGTTTACAACGATGAATGGATGCGCGAGCGCGGTTACGTCGAAGCCGCCGTGCATATCACCGCCGCCGAAGTCGTGAACGCCAAACACCAGTCGGGCAAGGTGCGCGAACTCGTGATCGCGCGGCCCTATCAAACTGTTTTTCATGCGCTGAAAACCATGCAGGAACAGGATATTTCGCAGATCCCCGTGTTCGAGGAAAACATACCGATCGGCACCATCTACGAAGACCAAATTCTGACCATGGCGCTGCAAGGCAAAGACCTCCGCAAACTCGTCGTGCGCGAAGTGATGAGCAAGCCGCTCCCGCGGATTCCCGGCACGTCCCCCGTCGAGCGCGTCACGTACATTCTCAGCCACGAAAATCCCGCCGTTTTCGTGGAGATGGACGGCGCGAAATTCGAAATCCTCACCAAATACGATTTGATGAGCACCGTCGCCAGCCTTATGGAACAAAAACGTTGAGCGCTGCATCAAACGTGGCATTCCAAAAATCCTCTGCGGAGCGCTCTTGAAGATTCTTGACTTCAATGAAAGGTTGAAAGATTCGATTCTCATCGCCGATGGGGCGATGGGATCGATGTTGCACGAAGCAGTCGGCGCGCAGCGCTGCTTCGATGAACTGAACGCTTCCGAGCCCGAAGCAGTCTTTCGCGTCCACCAGGCTTATATCGAAGCCGGGGCGCAAATTATCGAGACCAATACGTTTGGCGCGAACCGCTTCAAGCTCGCACCGCTTGGTCTGGGCGACGAAGTGCAGCGGCTCAATTCGCGCGGCGTAAAAATTGCGCGGGAAGCTCGCGAGTCCGCTTCGCGCGAAGTGCTGATCGCGGGCTCGATTGGGCCGCTCGGACTCGGCGTGCAATCACGCCATCCCGAACCAGGCGAGATTCTCAACGTCTTCCAGGAGCAGGCGCTCGCTCTGGAGGAACGGGGCGTCGATTTTTACATTCTCGAGACATTTTCCTACATCGAAGAAATTCTTCTCGCCGTCGACGCCATCCGTTCCTTCTCCGGTCTGCCTATCGTTGCTCAACTCACCTATTCCGAAGAGGGCACCACCTTCGGCGACCTGCGCCCCGCGGATGCCGCCGCGCAGCTCAAGGCGAAAAACGTTCAGGTCATCGGCGCGAATTGCACTCTTGGGCCGCAAGCGCTGCTCCCCATTCTTCAGGAGCTGACCGGAGTTCACGATCTTCGCGTAAGCGGCATGCCCAACGCCGGTCTTCCAAAGCGCGAAGGGGACCGCATCGTCTATCCCAAATCATCGCCGGAATATTTCGCGTTGTTCGCGCGGGAAGCGGCCGCGCTGGGTGTCCGGATATTGGGCGGCTGCTGCGGCACAACGCCCGCGCACATTCGCGCCATGGCGGAAGCCGTCAAGTCATTACGTCCAGCGAAAAGTCACGCCGCTTCGGCGACTGTCGAAGCAGTTACCAAACCAGCGCCTGTTCTTCAGCGCGAACCGGAGAGCAAGTTCTGGAAAAAACTTCGAGCCAAGGAATTTACCGTCTGCGTCGAAATTGATCCGCCGAAAGGGTTGTCGCTCGACCGCATCTTCGAGCAAGTCGACAAGATCATGGCTTCCGGCAAAGTGGATGCCATTGACATCAACAGCGGCGCGATGGCTCGCGTCGGAATGGACGCGCTCATCACCGCGGGGGCGCTCGAAGCCCGCGGCGTCGAAACCGTTCCGCATCTCACGACGCGCGACTTCAACATCATTGGACTGCAAGCCGTGTTGCTCGGAGCGTGGACCGTCGGTGGAGTCCGCAACGTCCTTGCCATCACTGGCGACCCGCCGGCAGTCGGTGATTATCCGGAAACCAGCGGGGTCTATGAAGTGGATTCCGTCGGCCTCGTCAAAGTCTTGAACCGCCTCAATCAGGGCACGGACTGGGCGGGAAAAACCCTTGGAGGCGCGACAAACTTCGCCATCGGCGTCGCCGTCAATCCAGTCGCGGACGATCTCGAGGGCGAAATCGAGCGCTTTCTCGCCAAGATCGAAGCCGGCGCGCATTTCGCGATGACCCAGCCGATTTTCGATCCCGAGCATTGGCATGAGTTCGTGAAAAAACTCGGCGCCAAGCCCAGCATTCCCGTGCTTGTGGGAATCTGGCCGCTAAACAGTTACAAGCAGGCGCTGCGCCTCAATAACGAAGTTCCCGGCATCGTCATTCCGCAAGAGGTGCTTACCTCGCTTGAATCCGCGGGCGCCGCCGCACGCGACCGCGGGTTTGAACTAGCCCGCCGGATGCTTGCCTGGTCGCGCACGGAATTAGCCGGCGCCTATCTGATTCCCCCGTTCAAACGCTACGAAGAAGTGCTCGACATCCTCTAGCCCGGAGAAACGAGAGCGGGAGCGCTTGGATAGCATGGTTGATGACTCGTGACTGGTGATTTGCACAAACCCTCCAGGGCGAGGATTTGGACCACAGCGTGAGCGACCCGTTTTCTGCATTGAACTTTCAGCGGTCAGGGATGCTCTCCCTCGCAAGCACTCGCTGAAAGAGCGGAACCAAAATCAGATATAGAATCGCCGCGACTGGCGGAGCCACAAGGCACCACGCGATTGCCGCGTGCCACACGGTTGTCCACAGGAATTGCGTTGCGCCCCAGAGATTGGCGCGGAACATTGCCAGAATCTGGGCGGCGGAAAGCGGCAGACGAGGCGCGCCAAAAAGTCTTTCTCCCAGCCGGAAAAAAGGGAACAAAAGCGCGATCTGGGCGGGATACACAAAATAATTCACAATCTGAATCGCCGGAAGATTCAGCCGCAAGACCAGCGCCGCGAGCGCGCATAGCGCCGTCGTCGTGCCCAAGACAGGGAATACACCAAACGCGATGCCGAGCGCCAAACTCAGCGCAAGCTTTTCCGGCGTCACTCCCTCCGCAAGCAGGTCGAGCATCGGGCGCCCAATTCGCCTGTAGAAAAATCCTTCTTTTCTCATGCCCTTCACTTCACCAGGCGCAGGTCTTCGATACAGTTTGCACGCCCCTATCATCTCATTCGCCATGCAAGGAAGGACTTGCGGAGTATGACCTGCCAACATATCCTCCGTTGGCCGGAAGGAGTAAAGACGATGAAGAAGCAATATCGCTGGCTTGTGGGGAGTGTGGCGCTGAGTCTCCTGTTTCTGGTGGGATTGCGGAGCGGGATGCAAACTCGAGCGCAGGGAAAACAGGATTCCGACCGGACGGCCATCGAGGCTGTGCTGAACGCGCAGCAATCGGCATGGAACCGCGGAGATGTGGACGCGTTCCTTGTGGGCTACTGGCATTCGCCGGAGCTGACGTTTTCCGGGAGCAGCGGAGTCGCGAGGGGGTGGGACGGAGTGCTGGCCCGGTACAAGAAAAACTACCCGGATCGGGGGGCGATGGGACAGCTCGATTTTTCGGAGCTGGAGTTCCGTTTCCTGGGGCCGGATGCTGCGCTAGTGCTGGGGCACTGGCATCTGAAACGAGACAAAGGAGATATCGGCGGGGTGTTCTCGCTGGTGTGGCAGCGGTTTCCGGAGGGATGGAAGATTGTCCATGACCATACGAGCGCTGTCGAGTCGCCCGGACGTTCAAGTAATTGAATATAAGGCACTTAGGCACAGCCCCTGAGCGTCCTACGCTCCTGGTACTTCTGAGCTATGGCAGCGTGACACTTTCCTGAACAGAATGTCCGTAGAGGCTACTGAGGGATGTTCGCTGCCATGCTACTTGCGATCTCAATCGTTGCGCTCTCGCAATTTGCCCTGTACTACTGGCGGGCGATCCTGGCGGGAGTGGCAGCACAACCCGTCTCTGAGCGTGTGCTCTCGGCCGCGAATCTGGAAGGCGGGCGTATGAAGGGCCAGGACTTCGAGAAACTCGCCGGGCTGCACGAACTGACTCCCAATCTTCAGACCAACGGCGGCGCGCTGACGCTGGTGCGCGCTTATTACCGGATTCTCGAAGGCCTTGCTATTCTTTCAGGGAAGCGTATGCCGTCCCTCGCAGAATGGTGCGAACGCGAGCGTGTAATTTGCGCGCGTTACGCCGCGGTGCAAATTGGCCTGCGCTTGCAAGCGAATCTGGAACTCGCGGCCGCGTTGCGTTCCTGCTAACGCAGCAATCCATACCCATCCTTCCGTTTGCCGTTCCGCTCCGTCGAAATTTCCCATAACCTTCAGATTCACTTCTTTTTCATAATATCCAGCATTCGAACTGTGCCTCCGCGGGGACGAACGCTTCGAGGGCTCCGCAAGGCCAGCGGCGCGGTTGGGAGTAGGATGTTGCTGTAACCTTTTTCCTGCCTCCCGGTATTCACCCTATGAAAGAGCAAGAGCGGGCCGATACGGAAAATGACCAGGCGATGATGTTGGCTCCGGACGAGGAACTGATGCTCGAAGTGCGCGATGGCACAGGGGAAACGCTGGGGGTGTTGTTCGACCGCTACCACAGGCCCCTGTACAACTTCTATTCGAAGCTGACGGGAGATCGGACGCTGAGCGAGGATCTGGTGCAGGAAGTTTTCCTGCGGATCCTGAAATACCGGCAGAGCTACCAGCCGGGGACGCCGTTTCGCGCATGGATTTACCAAATTGCGAGGAATGCAAGAGTGGATCATTACCGAAAAACGCCAAAGCACATCACCTTCGAACCGGAAATGGCGCCCGCCGTGATGCCGAAGGATGAAGCGCAGAAATCGCAGGAGGCGGAACTCTTGCACCGCGCGTTGATGCAGATGCCGGAAGAAAAAAGAGAGATTTTGATCTTGAGCCGTTTTCAGGAATTGAAGTACGACGAAATCGCGCGGCTGCTGGGATGCGAGCTTGGCACGGTGAAGACGCGCATCCATCGAGCGATACAGGAACTGCGGCAAAACTTCCGCCATTTGGAGAGCGGGAGGATCAACAAGGACAGGAATTCTGGAGTGACGAAGTTCGTACCTCCCCGGAGGGCCGGAAATGAAGTGTGAACAGATCGGAGAGCTCCTGCCTGATTATTTGCAGGGGAGCTTGAACGCCGAACAGGAAAAGCTGGTGGAAGAGCACATCGAAGTGTGCGCGGATTGCGGCGAAGAGGTGGCGATCTGGAAGAAACTGTCACTTCTTCCCGTGGAACAGCCGAGCGAAGGGTCGCGCGAGCGATTCGAAGCGATGCTGCGAGCGTACCAGACGGGGCGAAGCGACCGGGTGAGCGCGCGATTCGAAAAAGCAAAGGCCGCGCCGGGCTGGAACATCTGGCAATGGCTGCGGACGCCGGCAGGCGTTGTGGCGTGGAGCGCCGCGATACTCGTGATCGGGATTTTTGCGGGCAACTATTTCGGAAACAGACCTGGGCGTTCGAATGCGGATCAGAGCGAGATAACCGCGATGCATTCCGAGCTGACGAACATGCGGCAGCTCGTGGTGCTCTCGATGCTGCAGCAGCAGTCCGCGAGCGAGCGGCTGCAAGGAGTGAGCTACAGCAGGCGGGAAGATCAACTCGATCCGCAGGTGCTTTCCGCGCTGGTGCACACGCTGCGCTACGACGGAAGCGTGGACGTGCGGCTGGCGGCCCTGGATGCGCTCAGCCGCCACGCGGCGCAGCCACAGGTGCGCAAGGGAGTAGTGGACGCACTGCAAGAGCAGCAGTCGCCGCTGGTGCAAGTGGCGTTGATCGACCAGCTTCTGGAATGGCGCGATCCGGATGCCGCGGTGCGCCTGCGCAATTTCGCGCAGACACCGAATTTGAATCCCACGGTGAAGCAGCGCGCGGATTGGGCGCTGAGCAAATTGAATTGAGGAGAAAAACGTGCGCAGAAAAACCTTTTTCCCGGTCTTGACGATCTATGCGGCGATCGCACTGCTTCTGCCGGTCCTTCCGGCGAGCAAAGCGCCGGGCACGCACGCGCGAAAAAGCATCCTGATGGCTTTGGGCGCGGCGGCGGAGCCTGGAACGGTCTTCGCGAAATCAAGAGACGACTCCGATCGGGACTGGCCGGTGAGCGACCAGGAAAACATCCAGAAGACATTCACGATGCCGTCGAGCGGAGCCAGATCGCTGGAAATCGACAACGTGTGGGGATCGATCGAAGTGGTAGCGGACACAACGGACAAAGTCGAGATGACGGTTGCGAGGAAGACGCGAGCGGAATCGAAAGAAGAATTGGAGAAGGCGAAGAAGGAAGTGACGCTGGACATCACGCAGCAGGAGGGCGCGTTGAAGCTCTATGTGAACGGGCCGTTCCGGTGCCAATGCGACGATTGCCGGCGCTCACGCGATGAAGATGGATACCGGGTAAAAATGGATTTTCAGGTACACGTGCCGCGCGATATCGACGTCAAGGTAAAAACGGTGAATGAAGGGCACGTGGTGGTGCGCAATACAAACGGGAACTTTCTGGTGAGGAATGTCAACGGGGACATCGAGATGGACAACGTGGCGGGATCGGGCACGGCGAGAACGGTGAACGGGCCGGTGGTCGTGTCGTTCCGGCAGAACCCCCGTGAAAATTCAGAGTTCAAGACGGTGAATGGAAAAATCGAGCTGCGGTTCGCGCACGACCTGTCCGCGGACTTCCGCTTCAAGACGTTCAATGGCGGCATCTACAGCGATTTTCCGGTGACGGCGCTGCCAGTGCACTCGATTCAAGAAGAAAAGCGCGGCGGGAGAGTGGTGTACCGGGCGGACCGTTTCACGAGCGCGCGGGTGAACGCGGGCGGTCCGGAGATACAGATTGAAAATCTAAATGGAGATATCCGTATTCTAGAAAACCATGAATAGCCAAATACATTTGTTCGGCAGAATAATTGCAGCGAGCGCGTTGTTTGCGATGTCCGTGATTGCGCCGGACGCGGAGGCGCAAACGCAAACGGGCGATCGCGTCTCGGTCAATCTGGATGATCCGGCGCGGCCCGCCTACGTAAAAGCGAGCATGGTGAACGGCAGCATCACCGTGAAGGGCTACGAGGGCAAGGAAGTGATCGTCGAGGCCCGTGCGCGGAACCAGGAGAGCGAGAGGCCATCCGGCGGGCCGAAGCGGCTGAACATTTCGACGACGGGCTTGACGGTCGAAGAAGAGAACAATGAAGTGCGCGTGAGCACAGAGTCCTGGGCGCGGACGATTGATGTGACGATCACGGTGCCCGTGCATACTTCGCTGAAGCTGAGGGCGGTGAATGACGGTGACATCGTGGTGACGGGAGTGGAGGGCGAATTGGATGTGGATGACGTGAACGGGTCCGTCACGCTCAACAATATTTCCGGCAGCGCGGTGGCCCATGCATTGAACGGAAAGCTGCTGGCGACTTTTGCGCATGTGAATCCACAGAAGCCGATGGCGTTCAGTTCCTTGAACGGTGATATTGACGTGACGCTGCCGGCCGACGTGAAGGCGAACGTGAGCATCCGTTCCGATCGTGGAGACGTGTTCAGCGATTTTGACGTGCAGCTGCAGGCCTCGGCTCCGCAACAGGTGGTGGAGGATGGACGCGGAAAGGGCGGCAAGTACCGCGTGAAGATTGACAAGACGGTGCACGGAACGATCAACGGAGGCGGCCCGGAATATCAATTCACAAATTTCCAGGGACAGATTTATATCCGCCGGGCCGGCAGCGCGCACTGAGTCGGAGCGCCTGCCACGTCACTCCTCAAGTCATCCATGCGTGTGGCGCGGGAGAAACAGTTCATTAGTTTTCTCGCGTCATGAGGATGAGTCTTATTAGAAATCTACGCTCGATGTTCCGGGGCGGGCTGAAGAAGCAGAAGGCAATCGTCGGCACCTGGCCCGCCGGCTTCCGTATCGCCTCGAAAGGGATCCTAGTCGTTCTTTCCGGTTCCCGAAAATTCCAAGATTTCCTGCAGGATTCATTAAGGTGTTTTCCGGATTGTCTTCTGTGACGCCACGGTTAAGGTGAGACAGGCCCCAGCACACGCAAGAACAGACAGCGAAAGGGCCTGTCCAGCTCCAGGCGTTAAGGTGATCCGTGCAGACCGAGCAAGAAAGGCCAATCTATGGAAGGAGGTCGAGCTATCGCCTGGAGACACCCAAGGACGTTTGGGTCTATTGGCGCACCGGGGGAATAGATGATGTTTCACGCGTTCGCGATCTGAGCGCGGGCGGCCTGTTCCTGGCGACACCAACAGAACGGCCGGAAGGCACGAAGGTCAAAATTGATTTTCTTGTGCAAGAGGGGCGAATCAGGACGGAAGCCGTGGTGCGGCGGAAGGAATCCCCAAATGGGCTGGGATTGAAGTTCACAGCTATTACGGAGGAGGATTGCCCCAGGCTTGTGGCTCTGATAGATCGAATGCGCGATTCCTCGATATCGTAAGGCAACCCGCGGAAAATACCATTGCGCCAGCTTTGGAATCAGCTATGCGCGATCGCTGGCATGGCCGATGAAGACTGTTTCTCTTTCTAGTAGGCCCAGCGGAGAAGAACGCCGCCGGTGGTGTACCCGGCGCCGACCGTGACGATAAGAACCAGGTCGCCCTTGTGAAGGCGGCCCTGCTCGACGCCGTCGCACAAGCCGAGCGGGATCGTCCCCGCCGTGGTGTTGGCGTAGCGATCAATATTGACGAGGACTTTCGAGTCGTCGATGCCAAGGCGTTCCTGTGCGGCGCGAATGATGCGAAGGTTGGCCTGGTGAGGGACGAGCAAAGCAAGATCGTCTTTCGTGAAGCCATTGCGCTCGAGAAGTCTCGCAGACATTTCCGCCATGCGGCGAGCGGCGTACTTGAAGACCTGAGAGCCTTCCTGGTGGACGAAATGCATCTTTTTTTCGACGGTCTCGGCCGTTGAAGGATGGAGCGAACCGCCGCCGGGCATGTAGAGAAACTGGCCGCCGGCGCCGTCGATGTCGTGTTCGAAATCAAGGATGCCTTCGTTTCCGCCGGCGGGCTCGAGAAGGACGGCGCCGGCGCCATCGCCAAAAAGGATGCAGGTGGCGCGGTCGGTGTAATCAAGGATGGAACTCATTTTGTCGCTGCCGATGATGAGGACCTTCTTGTGGGCCCCGGAGCCAACGAATTGCGCGCCGACCGTGAGTGCATAGGCAAAGCCGGAGCAGGCGGCGGAAAGGTCAAAGCCCCAGGCTTTTTTCGCGCCGATGCGATCCTGAACAAGGCAGGCGGTGGCGGGAAACATCATATCCGGAGTAACGCTCGCAACTACGATCAGTTCGATCTCGGCGGGGTCGGTTCTGGTTTTGGCCAGGAGGGCTTTTGCAGCTTCCGTGGCGAGATGGGAGCTAGCCGTGCCATCGGCGGCAATGTGGCGCTCGCGGATACCGGTGCGGGTCCGAATCCATTCGTCATTTGTCGCGACCATTTTCTCGAGGTCGGCGTTGGTGAGCACCTTCGGCGGAACGTACGCTGCGACACCCGTAATTTTTGCCGCGATGCGGTGGGACATGATTCTCCTTGGGCGTACTGCAAATCAAACGAATGCAAAATTCTATGCGATGCGTATGAGAAGTTACAAGGCGAGAGAAGGAGAAACCAGGATCCGATCATTGAGAACCGGGCAAGCAATCGGAACGAGGGGCGTCATTCCCCGGGTGGAAGAATTTCGTGGCGCCAGGTGAGCTTCGCGGTTTTTTGGAGCATGGCGGACACCGAGCAGTATTTTTGCTCGCTCAGCTCAATGGCGCGCTGAACGGCGGCTTCCTCGAGGCAACCACGCAAACGATAGAGAATTTCGAGCTTGGTCCAGACACTGGGTGGTTCGGCAGCCCGTTCGCCGGAGCAGATGACTTCAAGCGAATCGAGTTTCTGGCGCTTCTTTTTCAGGATGCTGACGACATCGGTGGCAGTGCAAGCGCCGAGAGCCATCAACACAAGTTCCATCGGTCCCGGCGCTTTATTGGAAGCGCGGTCAGAGTCGATGGTGATGGCGTGGCCCGACGGACTGGTAGCCACGAATTTTTCTTCGCCGATCCATTTGACGGACGCGGTCTGCATTTTGCCTCCTGATAAACTCTCTCCAAGCTTCCAGAGTCAAGGATAGCAAGCTTGCGTTGAAGTTGGCGAAACGAAGGCGCCAGGCTTATGGCTGGCCGTCGATTTGCTTTTTGAGGTGAAGCGCATCCTTCAGGAGAGGAAGGCCGGGATCGGCGTCTTTCCAGGCATCGAGAAGAGGATTGAGTTGCGCGGAGGCTTTGGACTTGTCGCCTTTGACGAAATAGATTCGCGCGAGGCGGTAGTGAGCCGCGAGCCAGTCCTGCTGAGGCTCCCATCCCACGTTAGGCTCAGCACTGCCGAGGAATAGTTCGTACCAGACAGCAGCCTGGTCAGTGTTGCCTGCAGTTTCATACGCGCGAGCCAGACCTCCGGTGGTCATGGCGCTGCGCTTGGCTTTGTCCGCCAACAAAAACAATTCGATGGCATGGTCTTTGTTGCCACGGGCGAGTTCCACCTCGGCTTCAAGAGTTTGTACATCGCTCATGTGATCCGGATTTTGGGGATCGGCGAAGTGTCGCACTGATTGAAGGAGCTCCGCGGCCTTAGCGACGCTTCCACTACGCGCGTATTGCGTGCCGAGCCACAACCCGGCGCGCACCTGGGCGCCTGACGTCGCCATGTAGGGGAGCCCAAGATCCAGTTCACGCAGTTGGCCGGGGCGGTCGCCCTGCCCATCCGCGACAATGGCGAGAAGGTTGTGCTCCCGCAAAATGCTCAAACCCCACCTGAAGGTCTGGTCGGACAGCAGAGCTTCCTGGAGTTGCGGTTTGGCGGCGGCATATTTGCCGTGGTAGAGATCGAGCCAGGCAAGCGAGCGGAGACCTTTCGGTTTCAGATCCGGCTTTTCCAAGGCAAGCTTGAAGGTTTCACGAGCTTTGGGTTCATCACCACTGAAGAACAGAGTCATTCCGTACTCGTGATTGATGTTCTGACTGGTTTTCCAGGAAGGATCCAAATTGAAAGCGTGGTCATAATTACGGAGCGACTCCGAGAAATTGCCGAGCCCATTATAGGTGGTGGCGATATCGATGTAAGTCGAAGGGTTATTTGGTGAGATGCGCGCCAGCTCTTTGTACTGCTCCAGCGCCTCCTGGGACTGGCCGTTGCTACGCAAGAGCGAGGCATAGTTGAAGCGCATGCCCCAATCATCGGGATAACTCTTCAGATAGACATCAAAGCGGTTCGTGGCCTCCGCCACGTGGCCGAGGTCTTGAGCGTAGCGAGTCTGAATGTAGAGACGTTCGCGATCGGTAGTTCGCTCTGAAAGCTGGAGAGCTTTATCCATATGCTCTTTGCCGCTTGAAGGATTATTGAAGATGTGACTGTAATAAGAATCTCCCAATGCGGCATGAGCCATGGCGAAATCAGGGTCGGTCTTGACGGCCGACTCGAAGGCTTGCACGGCCGGCTCATACTGACCCTTGCTCCAGAGCGCTCCCCCATCGGCAAACATTTTCAGGGCTTGTAACGAGCGGGTAGTTACCATCGGGAGGGGCCGATCGACTTTACTGGTGGCGGGCATGGATTCGCCGAGGTCGCGGCGCACGCGAGTTGCTACCGAGCCGAGCGCGTCCAATACGTGATCCTGGTCCTTGGCCTCCTCGAGGTAAGAACGAACGGCAACGCCGGTTTTAGGATCGATCAAGCGAGCAGTGAGGGCGTACTCCTGGCCGACCTTGGCGATGGAGCAACTAAGAATTGCCCGGATGGCCTCGCGCTGAGAGATGTCCCGCGCCAAGTCCTCGGAGATTTTCTCGTCGCCCTGTTTGCCCATGCGATGCAAACTGTCAACGATGCGCGCGCGCGGAACGACGTTGGCGTGCGGAGACTGCTCCAGGCTGACAGTCAGAGCCGTGAGCAGCGAACGGTCGAAAAGAGGGTCGTTGGTCTGATTGTCAAAATCGGTGATCAACAGCCAATCGCGCGGGGCAAACGAGAGGACGGGACGAGCGCCGATCAACCACCACAGGGTAGCAACAGTCAGAGCCAGGAAAGCCGCGGAAAAGTAAATTGGCCGTAGATGCGCGCGTAAGACCTGCGTCCAACCGCGACGGGTTTCCGGACGAACGACCGGAATAGCTGAGGAAGCAGTTTGCTGAACGCCGAGTCGCTCAAGGTCGACACGCAGTTCGCGGGCGGACTGATACCGGAGATCAGGCTGCTTGTCGAGAGCCTTCAAAATAATGCTTTCGAGTTGCGGGGAAATGCGCGGATTCCACTCGTGCAGGGGGCGGGGCGCTTCGTTCAGGATTTGCTGAATCAAACGGGGCGCCGAAGATTCCCGAAAAGGCCGGTGGCCGGAGATCATCTCGTAGAGAACAACGCCAGAAGCGAAGAGATCGGTGCGCGCATCCACAGGGTCGCCGCGAAGCTGTTCCGGAGCCATATAGGGCAGAGTGCCAGCGCCATCGGTTTGCGTAAGGGTGGCGGTAAGATCTGCCGCGGCATCGGAATCGAGCAAACGCGCCAGACCGAAATCCAGCACTTTGGCTTGCCCCTTGGGCGTCACCATGATGTTGCCGGGCTTGAGGTCTTGATGGACGATTCCATGCTCGTGGGCTTCCTCGAGGGCGGCAGCAATCTGCAAGCTAAGAGAGAGCCACTCCTTTTCCGGCAAGGAACCCCTGGCTAGGCGCTGCCCGAGCGTTTCCCCGGGTATGAATTCCATCACCAGGAAATCGAGGTCGTCCTGAGTGTCGAAATCGTAGACCGTTCCTATGTTGGGGTGGTTGAGCTTGGCCAACGCCAAGGCTTCCTTGCGAAAACGCTTCCGGGGCGCCTCGTCATCCAGCTTTCCAGGAGGGAGGACCTTCAAGGCAACATCGCGGTGGAGGCGTTGATCCCGAGCACGGTACACGACACCCATGCCACCAGCGCCGATCCTTTCAATGACCTCATAATGGCCGATAGTTTGGCCGAGCATGGCGTGGGCACCTGCCGATGCGTGGAATCTTAGGCCGTGCTGGCAAGCAAGTCAACGCGGGGAAGAGGAAGCGGAAGATAGGGGAGATGTACCTGCGAAAAGGTGATTCCGGCTGTTCCGAACGGCTCGCACATGGCTTCGAGTGGATGAATGAGGTTAGGATAGGTCGCGTGGTCGAACGACTGGACGGAGGAAACACATGTGGATGAGAGAAAAGCGGGTGGCGGGGTGGGCGGCAATCGGCGTACTCGTTCTTGCAGCAATGTTCGGCGCCGGGCATTACGGGGTGAAAGCATCACAAAGCGGAACGGGGAGCGAAACAAGCGCGCAACCTTATGTGATCGAGTACTACTACAAGGCGAAGTGGGGGCACGCGGAAGAGTTTCTTGCGCTGTTCAAGAAAAACCATTACCCCTTGCTTAAGAAAGAGATGGAACTTGGACGCATCTTGAAAGTGACTATGACAGCGCCCCGGTATCACGCAACGGAGGATGGCAGGTGGGACTTCCGTGTGACGATCGTGTTCAAGAACGCGGCCACCGCCAATGACAATTTCGATAGCGGAGGAACGCTTCTCAAACAGATTTATCCGGATCAAGAAAAATACCAGAAAGAAGAGCAGAGACGATTCGAGATACTCGACGCCCATTGGGATTTGCCCATCAAGGATGTAGATCTCGACGGACGGTGAGGTGTGTGACCGGGAAACTGCGGGCGCCGCGCGGCAAGGAACAGAAAGAGCCGGAATTCTATTTGCGGGTTAAATGAAACTCCATGAAGGTATCTTTGTCGTTCTTGCGCCAGGTCCAAGTTTCCGTGATGTGGTTAGCATCGTCAAAGCGGATGAGCAGGTGATGCTGGTGGCCCTCGGAAGGCGACTTCAAGTTTCCCGCGCCTTGAAACTCAAAACTGAGTTCTCTTACATCATCGGAGGCAGGTGTGGCGCGCATGCGAGGCTGATTGTCTGTGGGGCAATAGTGGACGAGAGCGATGGAGTCCTGGTCGACGCTGTAGAGAGAGACCATCTCGTCCATGCCTGAAGCGGCGAGCGTCTCCATGACCGCCGTGTTGGAAGCCAGGGATGCGAAGCGAGACTTCACCTCCATCCCGTGTTCGTCTTTCCCTTCCCACTCACCGGCGAGCGATAACAGTTTCTTGAAAGCGGCCGAGGAGCGGGGCGAAGCGAGAAGAGGCGAAGCCGAAACACCGGCGAGCAGGACGAGTGACAAAGCGAGTTTGACGCGGTTCATAATTTTCCTCCGAAGAGAAGCCACACGCTGGTCGAGCGATGGCGCTCGTGAATGCAATCTTCAATAGTAGGAGAACGCGCTTAAACCCACACTGAGCTCTTTGACGCCGAAGAAGCCAGAAACGATAGCAATGAGAGTGAGAGCGGCCCCGTCGCGTGACTAGGAATTGCGAGGGCCGGTGGCCGCGACTTCGATGATGGGATTGGGGAGCTGCCGCATGGTGCGGACGAAGACCTGGACGATGGCGCCGTCAAACTGCGCGTTCGCGCAGCGCTCCAGTTCGGCGAGGGCATCCGGGGAACTCCGGCCTTTCTTGTAAGTGCGGTCGCTGGTGATGGTGTCGTAGGCGTCGGCCACAGCGATGATGCGCGCGCCAAGCGGAATGCTCTCGCCCGAGAGCGCGTCAGGATAGCCGGAGCCGTCAAAGAATTCGTGATGATGCAGAACCATCTCGCGGATGCGCGCCAGCGGCGTGAGTGGATCGAGAATCTTCGCGCCAAATCTTACATGGGCCTTCATGGTCTCCCATTCCTCGGGATTCAGCGGCCCGCTCTTGTTCAAAATATTTTCCGGAATGGCGACCTTGCCGATGTCATGCAGCACGCCGCCAAGGCGGATCTCCTCGACCTCCACCTCGGTCATGTTGAGAGACTCCGCGATGAGGGCGGCATATGCGGACACCTTCTGAGAGTGCCCCTGCGTATAGTGGTCCTTCGCGTCGATGGCGAAGGCGAGCGAGGTAACGGTATCAAGCACAGCCTGGGGAAGGCCGGCGTGCCCCTGCGAGGAAACAGGTGCGGCAGTCATGGCGCCGGCGGTTTCAGTACTGGCGAGTGACTCGGTGAATTGTTTCAGCCGCGAATAGATTTCCTCGAAGGCTTCCGGGCCGGTGGCAAACAGGCGCTTGAGCGTGACCCCCAGATAGGCTTCGAGGACATCGCGCTTCCATTTCTTCGCTTCGTTGGGATCGAAATGGTCGGCAGTGGAAACGGCGTTTCCGCCCTGGTGCTTGGAGAGGTACATCGAAGCGTCCGCCACCTGGATGAGTTCCTGCGGCGAAGAGCCATGCAGGGGATAGCAGGCGATACCAAAGCTGGCGCTGATGTTTTTCTCGCGTAGAAGCGGATCGGCGGAAACCCAGCCGCGGAGCTTGGTGGCAAGCTGGCGGGCGTGCTCCATGTTGGTTTCCGGCATGAGAATGACGAACTCGTCTCCGCCGTAGCGAGCGACCACGTCGGAGCGGCGGCAGTTCGTCTCAAGGATGTGGCCTACACGTTGAAGAACGAGGTCGCCTTCGAGGTGGCCGTAAAAATCGTTGACGAACTTGAAGCGGTCAAGATCCATGAGGACGAGAGCGAAGGCCCGGCCGGCGCGAGTGGAGCGCTTCCATTCAGCGGAAAGAGCTTCCATGAAGAAGCGATGAGTCTTGACGCCGGTGAGACCGTCGGTGATGGCCTGCTCCTGGGCTTTTTGGAAGGAATAGGCGTTATGCAGAGCGCCCGCAATCAGATCGGCAAGAGTGCGGAGCAACAGAATCTCCTCTTCGGAGAATTCGAGGGGAAAAGAAGATTCGACGTAGAGCACGCCATGAAGTTGTTCGGCGTAGAAGATCGGGAGCGCAATAGCGGCATTGGAGTCCGCGAGGAGAGGCTTGTGAGGAGAGTCCGCTGAGGTCATGGAGTGAAAGTCGGCTAACTGACCGCTGCGGGCAACATGACCGATCAGGCCCGTGCCCAGCGGGATGCGGCTGCCGAGTGTGCCCCGGCGAGTCCCCGCTTCGGCCTGGATGATGAGCTCGCGGGTGGAATACTCGAGCACGCAGATGCCGATGTGGTCGTAGGTCAGGCCGGCTTCGAGCTGCTCCGCGATTTTCGCCAGCATTTCGTCGGGATTCAAGGTGGCGATGGCGTTGCGAGAAATCGTGTTGAGCAAAGAGAGATGACGCGCCTTGGTGCGCTCTTCGTGGAAAAGGCGGGCGTTTTCGATGGCGATACTCGCTTCGCTGGCGAGCACGCGCATCAACTCAAGATGCCCCTCATCAAACGCGCGCTCGTGATCGGAAAAGACAGCCATGGCGCCGATGGCGTGGTCATACGCTACGAGAGGGACGCCGCAGTAGCAACCGCCATCGCGGAGAGGATCCACGCCGAGTTTTTTAGCTTCGGCGACATAGTTATCGCGGATGAGTACCGGCTGCCGGGTACGAATGATGTATTCGGTGATGTAATTGCCGGCGGGCCGGCTGCGAGGCGGCTTGGGAGTGCCGCCGATGACTTCCAGATCGAACTGCATCTCATCGCGAAGCGGATCCAGCGAAGCGATGTAAAAATTCTCGACGTCAAAAAGGCGGCGCAGCTCCTCCCAAACCTTGCGGAGGAGCTCTTCCTTGTTGAGAGTGGAGCTGAGGGCGCGGCCAATTTCGTTGAGGACGTGAAGCTCCTCTGAGCGGCGGGAAGTCTGCTGGATGAGGTAGCTATTTTCAACGGCCATGCCGATCTGATGGCCAAGCGCGAGCAGAAGGCGGTATTCCGCAGGAGTGAAACGCCGGCTGTCCGGCGTGCCGAGAAGAAGAACGCCGAAGGCTTGCTCCTTGGCTTGAAGGCTGATAGCCACGATGCTGCGGAGACCTTGCGTCAGCGCGAGCTGTCGGAAGCGCCGGATGGGCTCTTCCCGTTCCAACGCCGCGACGGTATCGTCATTCCTCAAATCGCGGAATCCGAGAAGCCCGCCAAGCCTGGAGACAAGTCCAACGAGATAATCATCAAGGCCTTGTTCCTGCGCGGTGCGGCAGAAGTTATCGCTGAGGCCGACGGCAACAACAGAAGTAGGACCCTGAGGATCTCCATGATGCAGAAAAAGCGCGCCGGCAGGAAGTCGCACGACGCCGAGGACGCGGTCCAGGGCTTGCGCTAGCATGCGCTGAATTTCACCACCGACAAAGCTTGAGGTGGCCAGATTCAAGTTGGAGAGAGCGAGCATGTTGCGCTCGACCCGGCGCTTCTCTTCTTCATAGAGAGCCATGACCATCAACATGGCCACGAAAGCGGATGGCACGGCGGCGGCAGTCTGAAAAGTGATGTCGGGGAAGCCCGGAGCGGTCCTGAAAAAAGTGAAGGCAAGCTCAACGGCGGCCCAGACACCAAACGAAGTGGCGAGAAGCCAATCGGCGAGAGTTTCCTGCCTCCGGCTCTCTTGCCAGAAGAGATAGCCGACCCCCAGAAAGATGGCGGCCGCGGGGAGGATCACGGGAAAGTGGAACCAGCTCAGCGAATAAACGCCCGCCCAAATCACCAGCACCCCACCAGCCGCGGCGGCCGGGAGTGTCCAGAGCTTACGCTGAGTGTAGAGCTGGGTCCCGAGAAAGAACAAGATTCCTGCGGCAGAATAAAGCAACTGATCGAGTGCGCTCTGGAGCGGCCAAGCGTGATTATCGAGGGCAAGTACGGGACCGAGATAGCTGAGCGCGACGATGGCCCAGCCGGCCGTCCAATAAAGGAGATAAGGGCGGCGCTTGAGGCTGTGGATGTAGGCAAAGAATCCAGCCACCAGAGAGGTAGCCGCCAGCAGTGCCAGTGCGATGAAGCTCTGGTTGGTCAAGGCCTCGGTCAATTCTCCGTCCCAAGCGCGGACGGCTCCGCGTCACCGTCGGAAGACGGCGATGCAAATTGTGCTTCAGAGGAAAGCGACAACCTCGACTGGCACACGTAAAGACAACCATGCGGCAGCGCGAGGTGGCCACCTCGATGCACAACATGAAGTACCTGTGATTATGGACGATGCAATTTTCAGGAAGCAAGCTTACCGGGGTACCGGTTGCGAAAGAGGCAGTAGGCCGGGGGTAACGCTTTCAGGACACGCTGGCGCGCCTAGTGACAGGGTCAGCGTTCGAACTCGCACGCTGATAGCCAAGCGGACTGCAGATTGGACGCAATATCGAGGTTTCGCTAAACTGGACGTTTGAATTGGGCGCGCGACACGCGCCGGACACATCAACGAAATGACTGATCCGAATAAACACGCAGTTCGAGTAAGGTTTGCGCCCTCGCCGACGGGGTATCTGCACGTGGGAGGGGCGCGGACTGCTTTGTTTAATTGGCTGTTTGCGCGGCGGAGCAGCGGCTCCATGATCCTGCGGATTGAGGACACCGACGCGGAGCGCAACAAGCCCGAGCTAGTGACAGGGATTCTGGATGGATTGAAATGGCTTGGCGTTGCGTGGGATGAAGGCCCATTTTACCAATCGCAGCGCACAGAACTTTACCGCGCGGCAGCAAAAAAATGCCTGGCCAATGGCAGTGCGTTTTTGTGCTATTGCCCCGCGGAAAAGTACGCGGGGGGGGACCACGCGGAGCCCGGCCAGGACGAGGAGCTCAAGGGCGGAGGAGTGCGGCGAGTGACGCGCTGCACCTGCCGCGACGGGAAGCCCTCGACGCCGGGGACGAAACCGGCGGTGCGTTTCAAGGTGCCTCTCGGAGGAACGACGAAATTTACCGACGTCGTCTTTGGAGAGACGGAGTTCTCGAATGAGGAGATCGAGGATTTCGTATTGCTCCGATCGGGAAAAGGCGACGAGGAATTCGGGCAATCGATGTACCAATTGGGAGTGGTGGTGGACGACATCGACATGCGCATCACGCATGTGATTCGCGGCGCGGACCACATTTCCAACACGCCGAAGCAAGTACTGCTCTACCGCGCGCTGGGCGCGGAGCTGCCCTTGTTTGCGCATGTGCCGCTCATCCTGGGAGCCGACAAGAAGCGCCTATCGAAGCGGCATGGAGCGACCGACGTCAACATGTACCGCGCGGACGGATTTTTGCCCGAGGCGTTCCGGAATTTTCTGGCGCTGCTCGGATGGTCGCCGGGAAACGACGACGAGTACCTGCGAACCAGCGAGCTGATAGCACGGTTCTCGCTCGAAGGCGTCAGCCGCACGAATGGCGTGTTCGACCGGCCCAAGCTGGAATGGTTCAACACGCAGTATCTTCAAAAACTCCCCATCGAAGAGCTGCTGCCCGAAGTGGAAACCGAATTGAAGCGCAGCAAACTGTGGAAAGAAGAGTGGGCTGCAGACGCCGCACCTGGCTCCGATGGAAGAGATCATGCGTGGTTCTCTTGGACAGTGGATTTGCTTCGGCCGCGGATTCGGCTTCTGCCCGACTTTTCGTCCTGGTCGCGCGCGTTCTTCAGCGATGATTTTCCCATCGACCAGGCAGCCAAGGACAAGTTTTGGAAAGATCCAAAAGTCCCGGAACTCCTCGCAAAGCTGGCGGATGCGCTTGCGGCACTTCCCGCATGGAATCATGACGCCTGCGATCACGCCTCGCGCGCCGTGGCCGAAGCGGCCGGCGTGAAAGCCGGATTGCTCATCAACGCTTGCCGCGTGGCGATCGTAGGGCAGGCTGTCGCTCCTCCGCTCTTCGATACCATGGTGGCGCTGGGGCAGAAACGCGTTGTAGACCGATTACGCAAAGCCTTCGCCTGATTTCAAAAAAGATAGTTTGTGAAAACGCCTCGGCAAATTGCGGCATACGGTGCGACGTGTGTCATTCGTCGCGCAAGGCCACGACAGGATCCACGCGCGAGGCGCGTTGCGCGGGGATCACGCAGGCCGCCAGCGTTACGAGGATGAGCGACACAGCCGTGCCGCCATAAACCAGCGGAGCCGCCGGCGTCACGCCATATAGCAACGACCGCAACAAAATTCCCAGCGCGGCTGCCAACCCTGCGCCGGCCACCAGTCCGATGGCGCTCAGCTTCATTCCGCGGCGGAGAATCATGCCGGTTACATCGAGCGGCCTTGCACCGAGAGCCATGCGAACTCCGATTTCGCGTGTTCGCTGCGCGACGGAATATGCCAACACGCCATACACGCCGAGGCAAGCCAGCACGAGTGCCAGCCCGGCGAATATTCCGAGCAAAGTCATGGGCCGCTCGCGGTCCGCAACGTTTTCCTCCATCAGCTGATCCATAGTGCGGACGAAGGAGACGGGCTGATCGCGATCCACGGTCCAGACAGCCTCTCGCAGCGCGTTGATCACACTGGCAGGATCTTGAGCAGTTCGTGCGGTTAGGTAATAGGCACCCGGTCGATCTACCTGGTTCACCGGTACGTAAACTGCAGGCTTCATATCCAACAACAGCCCTCGCTCGCGTATGTCTTTGACGACTCCTACGACGGTTCGCCACGGCTCTTTTGTGCCGCTGAGTTTCAATCGTTTGCCGACGGGATCCTGGCCCGGCCAGTGGCGCTTGACGAGAAACTCATTGACCACCACCACCGGTTGGCTGGACTCGATGTCACGGTCTTCCAGGAACCTGCCCTCCACGAGACTTGCCCGGATGGTCTCCAGGTAGCCCGCAGTCACTTCGCGGTACAGCGCATCGTTATCCTGTCCTGGCAAAAGCGGCGGCGCGCCCTCGGTCTCGTATCCGTCCGTGTCACCGATGGAAGTGAAAGGAACATCCGAGCCAAAACCGACGTTCTTGACGCCGGGAAGCGTCCGCGTCCGATCCAGGGCATCACGATAAAATGCGCGCAACTTTTCGTTGGAGTCGTATTTCGTGTTGGGCAGCGGCACAAGCATAGTCAAAAGATGGTCGGGACGAAAGCCCAGGTCGACGCCACGCAGATTCCACAACGTCTCGATCATCAACGCCGAGCCCACCAGTAGAGCAAAAGCCATAGCGAATTGCGCGACCACAAGACCATCCCGAAGCCGCATCCCGCCGCGCGATTCGCCCGCTCGCGCGCCCTCCTTCAGCGATTCCTGCAGTGACACGTCGGTCGCGCGGAGAGCCGGCAGCAGCCCGAAGAAAATTCCGGATAGAAGGGAAACTGCCGTTGTAAAGAGCAATACGGGGGCGTTCAACGCAAAACCGTTTCCGGCGATCTGCTCCGGGACCAGGTTCTGAAATACGCTCCAGCAAAGCCGGCCGACGAGCAGCCCTCCCAGACCTCCGCCCACCGAAAGCAATAGGCTCTCCGTTAGGAGTTGCGCTCCGATTTGCCTGCGGTTAGCGCCAAGTGCAATGCGCACTGCAATCTCTCGCCGCCTCCCAGCGGCGCGAGCCAGCAGGAGATTTGCCAGGTTCGAGCAGGCTATTAGAAGAACGAGCAGCGCGGCGATTTGCAGCACCCATAGGCCGATGGCCGCATCGCCGGCAAATTGCTCGCGAAGCGGAACGACCACGGCCCCAACGTTCGTGTTGGTGTTCGGATACTCCTGCTGAAGGTGCTTGGCGATTACATCCATGTCGCGTTGCGCCTGTTTGACGGTAACGCCGGGCTTCATACGCGCGACCACTTCCAGGTTGTGATTTCCACGGCGAGCGAGTTCCTCTGGTGTGAAAGAGGCAGGCATCCAAAAGTCCGCATGGCGATCGGGAAAAAAGAAAGCGCGAGGCATCACGCCCACGACCGTGGTGGCCTCGCCGTCCATCAGGATCGAACGGCCGACGACCGACGAATCACCTCCAAACCGCCGTTGCCAGAATTCATAGCTGAGCACCACGACCTTACGCCGGGAAGCATCCTCCTCGGCGGTAAACGGCCGCCCGATGGACGGCTGGACGCCGAGGACATCAAAAAAATTCGGAGTCACACGCCGTCCGAGTGCTTCCTCAGGCGCCTGGCTTCCCGTAAACGCGGCATGGTGGTAGCGGATTGCCACCATGTCCGTAAAAACCTGGTTTTGAGCGCGCCAGTCCACATAATTGGCAACGGCTGGCGTATTTCGGGAGAAGCCGAGGTAGGACGCGTCTTCCCAGACCATTACGAGGCGGCCCGGATCGGCATAGGGCAGCGGACGGAGCAGGACTCCTTCCACCGCGCTGAAAATAGCGGTGTTGGCCCCGATTCCCAACGCCAGGGCGGCAAGGGCCACGGCGAAAAAACCGGGGTTGCGCTTCATCTGGCGAATGGCAGTTCGAAGGTAGGCGTAGAGGTTCATGCCGTAGAAGACGTGGGGCGCGTGAAAAAGTTCCTGCCTTTTGGAGCTCAACAGTGGTTAAAAAGACTGAACCCGTCCGACCGAGCTTGTCGGGCAGATTTCGCCGGCGCAAGGACTCGAGCGCTAACTACCGCTTCTGGCGAAAGACTTCCGCGTGGACGGGTTTAGCATCCGATGGGGAGGCCGCGACATTGATAGCTGCGTCCAAGGCAAGAGTAACAGGAGGCAGGCAGATTTCCGTGCTGCAGGCCTGATAGCGAAGCTTCAGTGGAATATGTTGCGCGCCGAGTGGAGCAGTCGCGAGCGCGGTGACCGGGATCCGCAGAGTGATTGTTCCCTCATAAACGTTAAGAGGCTTTTTGGAAAAAGTAAAATTGTGCAGCTCGCCCTTGGGATAGGAGACATCGCCCGCTTGAAAGCCGGCGACGGCGTCGGAGCGGAGATCGGTGGCGATCAGGTATTCTTCGGATTTTTCGCGGGCGTTGATGTGGAAGCCCGGGCGGATTTTCATCACCACGGCGATTTGAAATTGGCTGCCGCGTCCGACGGGATCGAGAGAAACGTACGTCGTGGGGGCAACGACGTCCCTGGGATTCGGAACCTGCTGCGGCGCGGAAGGCAGAGCGGCGATCGCTGCGATGAGAAGAACTCCGGCGACAATGTAGATAGCGGCTTTCATGGTTTCTTGCTTGAAATGCGAGAAAGTTTGATGGAGCTCATAGTTTCACCGGCGTGCCGAGTTGCTGCGATACAACGCGATTCATGACCTCGAAAAGATCCTCGCCGGTTTTTTCGAGCACGAATGCATTCTTTGGTTCTGACCAGCCGAGCTTGAAAGAAGTAGAGAGCGCCGAAATCCAGATTTCACGGATTGGAGTGTTCGGAGAAACGACGAACTTCGCTTCTTCGGGCTCCTCGAAAATCACTTCGAGCTTTCCGCTTTCGCCCTCGACGTCAAAGTCGTGCTCATCGGCGAGCACCAGCAGCCGCTTCTTCAATTCCAGGAAAGCGGAATCGGCTTTTTTCTGAAAATCTTTTTCGTCAAGCATAGTCACTCAGGGTGAGAAGTGAATAGTGAGCAGTGAATAGTTAGAAACCAGAGTCCTCACTTTGAAAGTTTATCACGGAGAGCGAAAATCATTTTACTGATCTCTCCGCACATCTGGGCTGATGCTTCGATGTCCTTTTGCGAAAGCAGCCCGATCCTTTTTCCAATCAACAGGTGGGTTTCGAGCTCTTTAACCGAACCATTGGCAATGAGCAAGAACCGAACAAATTCCTTGGCGTGCCACCTGCCAAAACCTTCCGCGATGTTTGCAGGAACGGAACAGGCAGCGCGACGAATTTGTGATGAGAGCCCAAATTGTTCCGTTGGCGGAAGTTTCAGAGCTACTTTGTAGCTTGCTGCAACCAGATCCATTGATTTTTGCCAAACCAGCAGGTCCTGGTAGCTCTCGATCTTCTTCTTGGGTGGTGCTGCAGACAAGGAGATTGTCCTTTAGCGCCGCACTTTACGTGCGTTGCCGCGTACTACTCACTACTCACTTCTCACTGCTCACTATTCACTTTCTTCTCAGAGTTGGGATTCGATGGCTTTGCTGATTTCGTCGTAGCTGATGATTCCGGTGATGCGCTTTATCTGCTTGCCGTCGCGGGAAATCAGGATGCTGGTGGGATAGCCGAAAAGACCGCCGAATTTTTCGGCGGCAGCGTCGTTGCCGATGAGGATCTTGTAGCTCATTGGCTCTTTCGCGCCATTCACATCGAAGCGCTCTTTCGCGACGAAGGGCGCGACGACGCTCTTGCCATCATCGTCCAAGGCGATGCCGAGGATGACGAATCCTTTTGGGCCGTATTTCTGCTGCATTTCGATGAGCCAGGGAATTTCTATGCGGCAAGGTTCGCACCACGTGGCCCAAAAATTGACCAGGACCACTTTGCCTTTGTAGTCGCTGAGCGAAACGTCGTTTCCGTCGAGATCCTTCAGCGTGAGTTCCGGCGCGGGCTCGCCGGCTTTCGAAGCTGCGCTCGACAGGTCTGGATTGTCGATTTTTGCCTTCACCCGAGTCGCCTTGTCGGCAAAGTAGGTGCCGAGGATCAGGGCCAGGACGGTGACAATGACTAATAGCGTTTTCTGCATTTTCTTCCTCAGCATCAATTATACCCGAAGCTGAATTCCGGGACTCGCGGGATGGTGCGGGGACCGGTTACTTCCCTCCGGTCAGCGATTTCTCCAGCCACAATACGGCGGCGTTCAAGAAGCCCAGCTTGCCTACCAGCCAGGTCAGCTTGTTGACAAACACGAGCCCGCCCACGAAGAGCAGCAATGCTCCGCTAAGCAGTTCGACGGCGTGAAGATACTTTCGGAAGCGCTGATAGAAAGTTAAAAACTGCCCGATGCCCAGCGCCGTCAGCAAAAACGGGACTGCCAAGCCAGCCGAGTAAACGGCAAGCAACAGGATTCCACGCGCAATAGTGTCGCTGGCCGCGGCGAGGGCAAGCACCGCGGTGAGAATCGGACCGATGCAGGGAGTCCAGCCAAAAGCGAACGCAAAGCCCAGGAAAAACCCGCTGAAGAGACCGGGCTTCGTGCTCGTGCTGCGAATGTGCACGTCGCGATTGAGCCACTTCGCGAGGGCCGGGCCAAAGAAGCCGATGAGCGAGAGTGAAAAGAAGTGGATTGCTCCAAGACTGAAGAACAGCGGGCCATGATGGAGAATCGAAACCACGCCCAGAACTACGAATAGAGTGCCGATGATCAAGCCTGAACGCAGGCTGAGCTTTACCAGGGCGCCTACCAAATGCAAACCGAAGAGAAGGATCAGTGCGCCGGCAACGGGGGCGAGCATGGCGCGGTTCCGTTGAAGAAATGTGCCAACGGCGCTGGCCGTGGCGCCGAACGAGATGAACACAACCGAAAATCCGACGACGAAAGAAAGCGCGGAAGCGAAAAGTCCTCCGCGCGGCGCCTGGCCCTGCCGCAATTGCTCCATGCCGATTCCGGAAAGCATGGAGATGTAGCCCGGGACGAGGGGAAGAACACAAGGCGAGAGGAAGGAAACCAGCCCGGCGATAAACGCGGCTGAAAGTGGGACGTCGATCATCTTCTTGCTGGATCCATGACGGTTCTATCTCCGTGGGTAATGCACTGGCTCCGAACGCGGTAGCGCTATTTGCGACGTGCCTCGCGCCGGTTTGCCTTGAACCCTGCGCAAAAGCGTTCAGAGCAGGTGGCGCGAGCTTTACGCCTGTTTCTGGGACCTCAACATTCTCCCACAAAGGCGGAGAAATATCGTCCGATGCCGACCGTGAACGGCGGACGGCACAGGCGTTAGACGCGGCGCAACGCATTTTTATTCCCGCGGCAGCAAAAGAACGACAGATGGTGTGTTTGGCCGACGAGAGCGTGGAGGTTCTTTGTCCGGAGAGACTGCAACTGACGGAAACAGAAGGCTTTGTTCGAACGAATGTTGGCAGGACGTTTGCGAAGTAGGCTCTGGGCGGTTTTAGGACGCCCGGCAGGTGGCTATGCATTGGACACCTAACAGAGTGACCGCGCTGCGCGTGGCAGTGGGCTTCGCGGCGGTGGGTTTGTTCGGCCGGGGGCCGTGGTTGAACCTGGTTGCGGTGGGGCTGACAGTGGCCACGATTGCTCTGGACGCATTGGATGGACACATCGCCCGGCAGAAGAATCTCGCGACGCCGGTGGGCGCGCAGCTGGACATTCTCGGCGACCGCATGATTGAGAATTTGTATTTCACTTATTTCGCCGTGGTCGGGATGGTGTCGCTGTGGCTGCCCGTTTTCTTTTTTGCGCGTGGAGCGGCGACGGATTTTCTGCGCGGTTTGGCCATGCGCTCCGGATATTCCGGTTGGGGCGAAAACACGATGCTGCAAACCTGGTGGGGACGCGCACTGGTGGCCTCGCGCTGGAGCCGCGGATTGTATGCGGCGATGAAATGCATGTGCTTCTGCTACCTCGGACTGGAGCTGGCATTGACGCGAGGGCCGGTGGCGCTGATCGGAGGAATGACCGGCGATTTGCAGACGATCGTTCGCGTGGGCGCGCAGGTCCTGACCTGGATGACGGCGGGTTTCTGTCTGCTGCGCGGAGTTCCCGTGCTGGCGGAAGGATGGCGTTTTGTTTCCGGCGTAGGGCAAGTGCGCAACGCGAAGCGAGTTGCGCAGGAGGCGCTGTGAAGGAAAAGCAAAAGGTAATGGAAGTAGCGGAAGTGAGGGGGCAGAGCGCGGGTGTGGCAGCATTTTTTGATTTGGATGGAACGCTTGTGGCGGAGTCTTCACTTGAAAGGAGGTTCTTTCGGACTCTGCGATACCGGCACGAAATTGCCGCAAGTAATTATTGGATGTGGATGATTGAAGCGATACGGCTGGCGCCGGGCGGGATCAGTCAAGTCCTGCACGCGAACAAGATGTACTTGCGAAACGTCCGAACGGATGAAGCGATTTGTAAAGCGGAACCTCCTGTCGGTCCTTGCCCGAAAGCAACGACGGAACGAATAGAGACACGAAATGGTGGCCGTACAGGGGAAAGCAGAGCGGGAAAAAGGATGCAAGCAAGAATGCCAGTTCCAGCGTTTTATGAGGAAGCGATCTTGCGCGTAGCGTGGCACGCAGGTGAAGGACACACAATCATGCTTGTGAGCGGAACGCTGGAACCGCTGGCACAGGCGGCTGCACTGGCACTTCTCCTGAGGTTGGGAGTGCGAGGCATTTTCGCCCGAATCGGAGTCTGTGCAACGCGGCTGGAGACAGCTTCTGGAAAGTGGACGGGAAGGATCGTCGGAGAAGCGATTTTCGGCGAGGCCAAGGAGCGTGCCATCCGGCGAATCGCCGCGGAAGCCGAGTTGGATCTTCAGAGCTGCTATGCGTATGGGAACAGCGCGAGCGACCGTTGGATGCTGGGCGCAGTGGGAAAGCCCGTGGCGGTAAATCCTTCCGACGATCTGGCGCGCGCCGCGCGGCGGAACGACTGGCCGGTTTTGCGATGGGGAGAAGAAAACAATCCTCCACGGAATGCCTTGAAAAAACACGACGCAAACAATACAGAACTGAAGGGCGAGCGTATTCACGATGCGCGGGCGAACTCCGGATGCGGAACATGAGCGGCTTGAACGAAAAGGATTATCCGGAGCGCGAATACGCGTCGTCGTGGCACAACGATGTTCCTTCGAGCAACGACGCGGCAGTACAGATCGAATCAGCCGGAAATGACGCGGGCGCAGCGATCCGGCGAGAATTCGCGGCCGCGTGGAAAGCGTGCGGGACGTTTGAATTCGTCGCGCTTGGATACCTGGGAGTCTCGTTTGCGCTGATTCTAGCGTTTGCGCAGAACCTGCCGCATCCAGCGAGAATGCTCGGGGCGCAGGCATTCGCAGCGGCTCTGATTCTCGTTTTATGCGCAGTCGAAGCAAAGGCGGCGGAGGAAGCACGCTGGAGCGGAGAAACTCTTTCAGCGCGCTGGTGGCATTTCTGGCGGCACTGGTATCCACATTTATTTTTTTTGTTCTGTTTTGAAGAGTTGGGACGGCTGGTTCATCTCGTGCAGCCAGAATGGCAGGATGCGAGATTGATCGCCTTCGATCACTGGCTGACAGGAGTACACCCGACGGTGTGGCTCGAGCAATTCGCGACCCCGGCGCGGAACGATTTCATGCAGGTTGTTTATCTGACCTACTTCACCTACCTGCTGCTCGTGGGCGGAATTCTATACTTCCGCCGCGACTGGACCGGGTACTGGGCGGTGATGACCTATTCTGCCGTGGGCTACGCAATTGGCTACGTGATTTCCATTCTGTTTCCCATCGAGAGTCCCTGGTTTTCGATGGCCGGGGCCTGGCACAGCGAATTGCACGGGGGCGCGGCGACGAGACTGATCAATTTTATCGAGCACTACGGACGAGTGCGCGGCGCGGCATTTCCGTCCGAGCATGTGGCTGGGGCAGTCGCGGCGACGTGGGGAGCATGGCGGCACCGAAGGTGGATGTTCTGGGCAATGCTGCCGCTGGTAGCGTGCATGTGTGTCTCAACGGTATGGGGGCGCTATCACTACGTTGCGGATGTACTCGGAGGCGTGATCACGGGAACGCTGGGATATTTCATCGGCGGTTGGTTGATGGAGCGACGGGTGCCGATAGAAGGAGAGCACAGACTGAAGTCTGTGCCACCTGATTTTTCAGGTTAACAATAACCAGCCCTGTACCCTTCCGGCGTGGCTGCCCCTTGCGGTAGACCATAGTAGACCGGCCAGCCAGAGAGAGCGCCAAAGGCCCCCTGCGCCGCCGAGCGCCTGGGAGGGACTTGCGCCTTTTTGGTCTGGTTTGCAGCCGAAAG
>DATGED010000028.1:0-216462 GCA_035310525.1 Candidatus Acidiferrum sp.
TTCTTCCTGCATCCGGCGTAGTGCGGGAAATAACGATCCGGACTTCACCACAAACGTGCCTTGCGATATCTGTTCAATCCTGCGAGAGATTCCGAGGCCATGCATTTCACCCAAGCGCAGGGCTTTGAGGATCACCATGTCGAGCGTCCCTTGCAAAAGATTGGTTTGTTCCGGACTCAAGACGCTCTCCTGTAGGGATTCTACTGGAAGATTATGCCTTCCCCTGTAGAATGTCAACGGGTCGCAGATCGAATATGCGGAAATGACGGGGTCCGATCACTCCGTCATCTGCTCATCGTCACGGTAGCATGATGAAGCATCCGGAGTTCGACCAGATGGTTGCGGCGGGTGGCACCTTCAATGCTCCCGATTTTTCTGCTTGACGAAGGAGCACGAGGAGAGGATGCAACTTTCGTAATTCACCGTGGGGTGATAAGGCGGGGGTGCCTCACCCTTTCTGAAAGTAAGGGTGGGCTGTTCTTTTCTCCTGATGCCGAGAAATCTGAAGCGACATTACGGAAAGGGTGATCTGCATTTCATTACGTTTAGCTGCTTCGAACGCAGCCCGCTCTTGGGAACCGCTCGGGGGCGCAATTTTTGGTAAAGGTGATGGGAGAACTGCGTGAAGGATGCGGGTTCATGCTTATAAATTATGTCTTGATGCCGTAACACGTGCATTTATTGGTGAGCGGGCCGAAGAAAGGGACTCGTTCCAAGGTAGTGCAGGTGTTGAAGCAGAGAGTGTCGAGGGCGATGCGCGGAAAGAGGGGGCGCGGTTCCCCAGCGCAGTCATCGTTGAAGTTTCCGAATGAATTGGGCGCTTTGAGGAGATTCTGGCAGAAGAGATTCTACGATTCCAATGTGTGGAGCGGGAAGAAACTTATAGAGAAACTGGACTTTTTCACGCGTGACCGCGAAGCGGTCAACATGCACGCGAATCCAGTGATTCGCGGACTGGTGAAACATCCCAAAGATTGGGCGTGGAGCAGTTCGGATTTTACATGAATCGAGAATCTGGGTTGGTGAAGATTAATCCGATGGAATGAGATGACGAAGTAGTGAAAAGATGAAAAGCAAGACCCACCCTTTCAAATAGAACCTGTGAAGAAACCCTTTTGCCAATGTTTTCGAGGGTTTTTTTGGTGATACAAAATCTATGCCGAGGCCCAAATAATCGCTCCTCGGACCGCTAATGGAGAAAAGTTTTTGAGCCCGTTTCCGAGTTGAGGTTATTTCACAGCTTCAAAACCAAAAAAGAAAGGGTGGGACACCTGGACGAGAAAACTGAAAATCAAAATCATCTGGGCGCCTTAGGGGCGGCACCCGCCGACCAAGAAGCGGTTAAGTGCCCGAGGTTAACCATCGAAAAGCAATCATAAGGGCCAGGCGCCGACATTCCGGCCTGGCCCTCATGATAGTTGCAGCGTCGCTTCTCGATCCCTCCTCGACGCGCACGCGAAAAAGGAGGTTACGTTACGCGCGTTTCCCTACTGACAATAGACGTATATTGTCCACTGGCCACTCTTCGTGCCGCCTCCAACCCTTATGTCTATGGTTTGCGGCCCCGTGAAGTCCTGTTGTTGTCCGTTCGGGTTGAAGAGGGCGATAGTCCCGACGGTGCAGTTTGGCTGGTTCGTGACCACGATCTGGTGGACGCCGTCCTCGATGGCCTCAACGTGAGCAAGAGGTATGCCTCCGAACACCTGAGTGCAGCGCGGGTTGGAGACGCCCAGCGTGTCGATCCAGGTCTCGCAATCCGGAGATATTTCGTGCCCGGTGTTGTCCAAGAAGTGTGTGTCGATCTCGCGGTCAATGAAGTTCTTTACCTTGAAGTTGTCGGTTTTGCAGTGCGCAGGAACGAATCCATGAAAGTCGCCCCCCGTAATGCCACAATCCACGACATCAAGGCCGTTGTTGACGCCCAAAGTCGCGCATCCATCCAGGTAATTTTGCACCGGGGTTACCCAGGCTTTGTACTCCCCCCCATTGTTGGGTGTGTTGAGGTAGGGGATGAGTTGCACCGTGACTTCATTGTCCACACTCAGGCCTGTGGCATGTTCGCATCCGCCTGCGGGTACAACCCCGGTAATTACGCCGCTGGTGCCGACAACAAGCTGGCGGCATCGCGCGGCGTCTGTGGAAAGCAGGGACTTGCCCGAGGGATCGGTGACCTGGAAAACATAGGTTCCGGCCGGCAGCCCTGCAGCGCCCAGAGGAGCGCCCGGAGGTGGGCCGCCGTTAATGTACACAGCATCTTTCGAAGGATAAATGTTCTGGTTCACCGGGTTCCCGTTGACATCAGTTGTGAAAAGAGCTCCAGACAGCTGGGCATAAGTCGGTACGGTCACGACTAGAGCCGCGAGCAGCAGGAGGGCACAATATCGTATCCATCGGCCCATGAGTTCTCCTTTAGATTGCTAAGATTTGGGACAGAGCAACACTTGTTCTGTTGCGGAGCACGCGTTGGGCCAAGAAATGAATTGCCGGCACAAAATCAAACTCGCTCAAATTGGGCACGTTACAGACGCTTTCTCGACCTCCGGGTTTTAGTACCCCGTCAGTTGAGGTAAGAATCTTGCGCACAATCGGCAAGTATATGTCTCGCTTAGAGGCTTAGCACGAGTGTGTCTCGCGCCGGCACTTCGCCGGCCTCGCAATCCGCTCGCCGCGCTTGTACGCCAGATTCGCTAAATTGTCCCAGGCGCGCTGCGGCCACACCCGTTTCCAGCGGAGCGTTCGACTCCTTCCCGCTCCTCACGCAATCATGCCCAGTCTGAGCGGATTAGGTGGAGGCGGTGGCTCCTAGCTCCGAGTAAACTTGGTTGCGTTAGACGACCGAGGCTCGGAAGAAAGGAGCCGAGCATGGGTGCCGCGCCCTTCAGGTTTAAGTTGTTCAGCCCCGTGACCCAAGAACGGTGAAGGATGATGCGCTCGATCCGTGCCAAACGGTTGAGCGTGCCACCGGCCAAGGATGGGCAACCGGAAAGTTATTGCTTGAGCCGGAGGAATCGGGCCGCGTTGTTGTAAAGGATATCGCGCTTTTGTTTCTGGGTGAGGGAGGGCGCGTTTTGAATCGTGGCAATGGCGGCGGATAGAGCGTCGGGCCACACCATTTCGTCCGAGCCAAACATGATGCGATTCTCAAACCCAGCGTCGATAAGCCGCTGCAGGTACCGATAAAACTCCTTGCGGGGAAAGGCGTAGTCAATGATGCCGGTGTCTACATAAAGTTGCGGGTGCGCGTAGAGCGCGCCAACCGCGTCATCGGCCAGGGGCCAACCAGCGTGCATGGCCCAGAGACGCAGCTTGGGATGATGGGCGAGGACATCTTCCAGCAACAGGAGGCTGGAGAAGCGCATGCGATAATCCGGTGCGAAGAAGTAGGTAGCGCCTGGCGGACCGGGGCCCATATGGATGCCGACAGGTATGTCGAGTTCTTCAGCCAGAGCGTAATAAGGCTCCATGCGTGGATCGTTAGCGGCGATGCCATTGTATTGTTGTCCGACCTCCGCAAAGGCGACAACCTGATGGCTTTTGACCATTTGCCGCAATTCAGCGACAGTCGGCTTTTGAGATTTGGGGTCGAAGGGAGTAGCAGGCCACACGCGATCTCCACCAGCTTCCTTCCATTTGGCGATCAACTCCGGGGGCCCGCTAGCCACAGCAAAGACGTTGTGCAACTGAATGATCTTGAGTGTGCGTTGCATTAGCTCTTCGTCGGTCGAGCCGGAGCGAAGCGGAGATTCGCAAGGCGGATGCTTAAGGAAGGCCATTCCGTATGCCTCGCCTCCCGTCTGCGGGTCCCGCGCGGGCCACACTGAGAAAGGCGCGCAGATGAAGATGGGAGGTGGCCCCTGACTGTCAGCGTGGGCAGCGTGAAGATGCATGTCGATCACTGGCTCGCTGCGCGACTGCGCGAGGGCCGGCAAGGCGCCGAGAAGGAGACAGGGTAGAAAACAAATCTTGTGAGGGATGAGCAAAAAAACTCGGGCTCGGATCATGGACCTTTCCCAAGAATGATCAGCGATTATTCGGGGGTGAGTTTAGCGTAGACCTGATTGAGCGTCCAGAAATCTTCGTGCAGATGACTCTAGTTCAAGCGAGGGAGTCACAGTTTGATAAGCGCGCAAGGCGGAGAAGTGGATTCCCAGGGCGTGACACGCGCTAGGGCCGGGAATGCCGCTTCGGCACCGGGAAATCGTCGAAGAAGCAGCAAGCGTTCAGCGCTTGGGCGAAACGAGTTTCGCGAGGTCGATGAATTGAGGATCCTGAACCGGCACGGGTGTATTGAAGAAGCGGGTCCGCCGCGCCCTCCGCGGGTTGCCACCCGCATGTGTCAGGCTGAAGGTGAAAGTGGATCAGCGAGCGGCAAAGTAGTAAGTGTAAGAGCCAGCCGGCTTGTCCTGAAAGTTTAAGCGGAGCAAATTGACTTTTTCCTGGCCGCGCTGGGCGAAGACTTCAACGGTGACGGTTCCGTCCGGTTTCTGCGGCACATCCACCTTCAGCTCATTCTTGCCCTGGACGACGGTGTCGAGAGGAACGTTGACGCTAGAGTCCCATTGGCCAACCCATCCCCCGTTGAGCGTGACGGTGACGCCGACCTTCGCATAATCGGTCAATGAAAGCGTGTGGGCTTCTGTGGCTGATGGCCCGCTGGTTTTGGCGACGGAGACATTGGCGGAGGACGCCGGCTGTACAGGCGAGGTAGAGGCAGCAGGCTGCGCGGGTTGCGCCGCGGGAGGAGCTTGACGAGCAGCCGGGGCAGAAGAAACCGGGGACGCAGGCTGCTGCGAACAGGAAGAAGCCAGCATGAGAAGAGGCACAGACAGCAGGGCACTGGTGAGTTTTTTGAAGGGAAAGCATCGCATGGGAGCCTCCATTGATAAAAAGTGTTTTCGTGTTACCGGGAGACTTACCTGATGGGGCTGAATATAGACCTTGCGACGCAATCAGGCAAGGCCGGGAGTCCGGCTATGAGCAATATGCGGAGCGAAAACGAGAGGATCGAGACAGGCGGGAAAATCAGAGAGAGGGGACAAGCTGTGGGGCCCTTACGAGGAGAAAGGCTAGTAGTTGAATCGCGGAAAGGGCAAGAGGCCCGCGTGAAAAGGACGGACTTGTGGATCGGGTTGAGGGAGTGTGAGGTGCGTCACGGGCCGGGGTGCGCGTGGGCACAGCGGAATGGCGATCGGAAATGAGAAGGTGAGCATGCTGGAGTGGACCAGGTCAGCTCCCGCGGGTCGTGAGACCGCGAAGTGGTGAAGGGAAGCGCTCCGGGAGAATAGCCGTAAGCAGATCTTGGAGAAGTGAAGATCGGCTGCAGACGGATTCTCCCGGAGCGCTGAGATCGCTGACGAAAGCTGGGAGCGCTGCGGCGCTGAAGGGAACGCTGGAAGGGAGCGAGCTATGAATTACATCTTTTTCGGTGTGGCGCTGGCGGCAGCGTTGCTTTTGCTGTTCGCGCTGGACCGGGCGCTGCGGACGTATTTGAAGTTTCGCGGACAGAGAATTGTGTCGTGCCCGGAGACGCACGAAGCCGCGGCAGTGCGAGTGGCGGCGCGGGACGCGGCATTGCAGACGTTGGTCCGGCGCGACGAGTTGATGTTGAAGACCTGTTCGCGGTGGCCGGAAAAGGAAATGTGCGGGCAAGAGTGCCTGGAGCAGATCGAAGAAGCGCCGAAGGCGTGCCTGGTCTCGACGATCGTTAGCCGCTGGTATCAAGGCAAAGAGTGCGCCTACTGCCACAAGCCGTTTGGCGAGCTGCATTGGGATGACCACCGGCCGGCGCTGGTGGACGCGAAGCGAAAAACGGTGCAATGGAGCGAAATCCCGGCGGAGAAGCTGCAAGAGGTGATGAGGACGCATCAGCCGGTGTGCTGGAACTGCCACATCGCGGAAACATTCAGGCGCGAACATCCGGAACTCGTGGTGGACCGCGCGCCGGACGCGCTGCGGATGAGCCTTTACAGGTAGGAGCCTGCGGGAACGGATTAGCAGGAAAGGCTGCGGCCGCAAACCGTTAGACTGACGAGGGCGAAGCACAGAGAAGTAAGCAACTTGTACCCGCTACGCTCAAGTTGAAACGTGACGAGAGCGTCGTCGAGGAAGCGGGGCAAAAGAGAAGGGCGGCCAAGAAACTTTGGCCGCCCTTCTCAGTAGAACTCAAAGCCAGCTGCTCATCCGCAACGCAGATTCATCAAGTTGATCAGGGCTGCTCAGGACGGCGCTTGAGCGTGGGGCGATCATCGTCGCTGGTGGCGTTCGGATCGGTGGTGGAAGTACCCTGCTTGGACTGCTCGGTTTTGGTGCGCAGGGTGGGCTTGCCCGGGGCATTGTCCGTGGCTTTGCGCGCGAACATGATGTTGCGCAAGCGAGACTTCACGGAGTCGAATTCGGATGTGGTAACGATGTATTCCGGCCGATTCGGAAGAATGCGCGCGATTTCCTTTTGCGAGGACTGGATGCGATCCGGTGTGGGCGGATGCGTCGAGAAAACTTTGGGAATGGTGCCGGGGCGGCGCTTTTCGTCAGCCTGAATCCGCTCGAAGAAGGTCACATAGGCGTTGGGGTCGTAACCGGCCTTGTACATGTACTGCAGGCCGAGGAAATCGGCTTCGCGCTCGGCGTCACGGCTGAACTTTAGGTAGGTGACGGGAATGGCGAGGCTAGCCGCTTCGTAGATACCGTAACCGGCCCAGCCACCGGGCCCGAGAAGCATCAGCGGAATCATGGCCAATTGCATGGCTTCGCCTTTTGTGGCGTTCTTGGTGCCGTGGCGCGCGGCAACGTGGGCAATCTCATGGGCCATGACGCCGGCGAGCTCGGACTCTTCCTGGGCGCGGAGAATCAGGCCGCTATTGACGTAAAAGAAGCCGCCGGGAAGGGCGAAGGCATTGACTTCGTCCGAGTCGATGACCTTGATGGTGAAAGGGACACGCGCGTCGGAATTGCGGACGAGATTTTGGCCCACGCGGTTCACATACTCGGTGACGACAGGGTCATCGATGAGCTTGGAGGATTTCTCGACTTCCTGGGCGAGGGACTTGCCGAGAGCGATTTCGTGCTCAAGGGAATAGAAATTGATGCCTTTGCCGACGTTGCGATTGCCGATGTCGTTGACGTCTTCCTTGGAGTTCTTGGGATGGACGGTGTCCTGTTGGGCAACCGGCTGATCCTGAGGAGCTTTGGTTTGCGCAGGCGGCGGGGGCGCAGGTTGAGGAGGGGCAGGTTGTTGAGGGGCTTGGGTTTGCGGCTGAGATTGGCCGGAGGATTGGCCAGACTGCTGAGTTTGGGGAGCCGCGAAGGCCACAGCTGTTACGAGGAGGCCTGCCACTGTGAGGCCAAAGGCTAGTCTCGGAATCTGAGTCATGGCGTGTACCTCGCTATAGGGCCAGTATACACCCGATTCGACGATGCCGGGGTGCAGAGACCGTAAGCCCGTACTGTCTACGATGTTAGAGGGGGGAAGAAGGTTATCTGACGACGGCGCGGTGATCCTGGAGGATGTGAGGCGGGGAGAAAGCGTTTGGAGATGTAGGGTGCGCAGGGAGCGAGGGTATCTCGCGGGGACGGTAGTTTAGCGAACTACCGCGCAAAGTGTCTCCAAACGCAGCATTAGAATGGTTGACACTCTTCGCGATGGCCTCTACAGTCAATATCAGGGAAATGGGCGTAAAAAAGATTCAGATAGGACAGCTGTGGCGGAAGAATGACACCGGGGAAGTTTACCTGGTGACGCGGGTTTATAGCGAGGCGTTGAGCACGATCGTGGTGCTGCGGAAGTCGGGCGCCGAGGACGAGGCGCTGACGAGGTTGCGCGCGGAGAATACGCCGAAGGGACCGGGCATTCCGGGTTATTCGCCAGCGCAGGACGAAGAGAAGTTTTGAGGAAGAAGAGTGAGTAGTGGGTAGTGAGCAGTGAGTAGTGAGAAGTGACTAGCGAAGACCGCCTTCGGATTGAATCCCGTAACTCTCCGCCAGAAAAAGCAAAAGAATTAGATGGAGCGAACGTCCATTTTGAGGACGTCGTGAACCTGCATTAACTCCTTGACGAGAAAGGGTTCGCCGTATTTTACGCCGATCATTTGACCGTAGTGGCGAGCTAGCTGGCTCATTTCGTCCTCGAGGCGGTCGATGGCGAGAAAAACATTGGTCTTTTTGAACTCGCGGCGGGATCCGCCCTTGGGGGGATGGAATTGAGACGAGAAGGCGAGGATAGCCCGGCGGCGCTGCTCGAAGTAAGGCGTGATGTCCACGACGAAGGTGGGACGGACGGAAGCGAAGGAAGTGGAATAGAGAATTTTGAAAGGGCGGTGTGGCTCACCTTCGAGAGGTAATTGCTTGAGGCCGGCGAGGAAGCAGCCCTCGTAGCCGAGGGTGGAGGCGTGATAGTGGTCTGGGTGGCGGGCTTCCCAGTAGGGAAGGATGACGGTTTTCGGGCGGAGGTCGCGAATGACGGAGGCGAGCCGGAGCTTGTGTTGGCGGGTGGGCTGAACATCGGAATCGGGGACGCCGAGCGTGCCGCGCCAGCTTACGCGAAGGAGTTTGGCGGCTTTGGCGGCTTCTTTGGCGCGGGTTTCGGGAGTTCCGCGAGTGCCCATCTCGCCCGCAGTGAGGTCGAGGATGCCGGTTTTGTAGCCGAGGTGGGCCATTTTTAGCAGAGTGCCGCCGCAAGTGAGTTCAACGTCGTCGGGGTGGGCAGCGATGGCCAGCAGATCGAGTTTCATGCACGTTCTCCTTCTGCGTGTTTTGCGCCGTCGATGATAGCACTGCAGGGTTGTGCTCCTGCAGGGCGCGGTGGTTGCGCCTTGTGATAACGTTTTGAGCGGCGGAATAGCGATGGCTGAAAAGCTCACTTCAAAAGCAAAGTCACTCGCGGGTCAGGTAGCGCTCGTTACCGGAGCGGGGAAGAGGCTGGGGCGAGCCGTGGCGCTGCGGCTGGCGGAGGAAGGCGCGGACGTTATCGTCCACTACAATTCTTCGGTTGCCGGAGCGCAGGCGGTGGGCAAAGAGATCGAAGCGTTGGGGCGGCGCGCCGCAGCACTGCAAGCAAACCTCAAAGACGTGAGCGAAATCCGGCGGCTTTTTGACGAGGTGGGAAAACAGTTTGGGCGGCTGGACGTGCTGGTGAACTGCGCGGCGAATTTTCTGCCGGCGAGTATCGTATCCACGACGGAAGAGATTTGGGACGCATCGCTGGACACGAATTTGAAGGCGGGATTTTTCTGCGCGCAGGCGGCCGCGCCACTGCTGAGGCGGACGAACGGCACGATTGTGAATTTCGCGGATGCCGGCGGGCTGGTGGGCTGGCCAGGATACATACCACATTCGATCTCGAAGGCCGGAGTGGTGATGTTGACGAAGGTGCTAGCCAAAGCGCTCGCCCCGGAAGTGCGCGTGAACGCGATTGCGCCGGGAACGATTTCCATGCCGGGGGACCCGCCGGAATGGGAGGCGGATTTTGTGAAGCTCGCGCCGCTGCGGCGAACGGGAACGCCAGGCGATATCGCGGATGCAGTTTCGTATCTTGTGCACGCGAAGTTTTTGACGGGACATACGCTGGTGCTTGACGGCGGACGAAGCCTGGGGCCGGGCAACGCAGAATTTCACAGTGGGTAGCGCACACTGCAATGCCACAAGTAAAGGCATTTTATCGAGCGGACTCTTACGACATCCCCCGCGGGATCGCAAAGGCAAAGGGGACGCTCGACCACTGTGACGTGATTTGCCGAATGGCTCACCTTAGGGAATCCCAAATGGGCTGTGTTACAGCAATCCTCGGTATCAGCAAACTGAAAGGTGTACACCAGCCGGTAAGAAAGCAAGCTCTCGCGACAGTTTGTGCAACTAAAATGAGATTGCCTGGCACTATCCAGAGCTGCCTGGGCTAGCAATGGGTGACCTCTGACAACTTCTAGAGAAGCAACGCTTCCGTCTGGCCTGACTTTTAGTTCAATCAGCACCTCACCAACAATGTGCGTTTGCCGTGCCACTGGTGGATAGACCGGGGGAAATACCTCGGTGAGAACAACATTGCTATTACCCGTGTCTGGATTTGGAGGACTTTGCGCAATTACAATTCCAGCCGCATAAATGAGCGCCGCGCTCAAAGCGACGAAGTTTAGTCGGGACCACATTCGGATAGGGGCGTCAGCCCTAGTCTAGTCTTCCCGGTTTGTAGAAACCAGATCTCGACGGAGAAATCTGGCTAACAAATCTGCGAAGGGAGTGTGCAGAGAAACGCGCCGCGGTGTATTCTATTGGGCTTATCGAATACAGAAGCTTAAGAGGCGCGCCTAGATGCGTGCCGGAATCCTGAAAAGAGGGCCATCCGAAGTCATGGACAATGAGACGTACACCCACCCGCACGGATTAGATGACATGGAGATTCAAGAGTGGCTGGAGTCGCTGGACTCCGTGCTCGAATCGAGCGGGCCGGAAGTGGCGGCGGAGATTCTTGAGAGACTTCGTGCACATGCCACGGTTGCCGGGATCGATTTGCCGTTTTCGGCGAACACGCCGTACGCGAACACGATACCGGCGCGGCTGGAGCCGCTCTTCCCCGGAGATCAGGAATTAGAACGGCGGATCAAGAGCTTGATCCGCTGGAATGCGCTGGCGATGGTGGTGCGGGCGAACCGCGTGGAGCACAACATCGGCGGACACATTTCGACGTATGCGTCGGCAGCAACTCTGTACGAGGTGGGATTTAACCATTTCTTCCGGGGGCGATCGGAAGAATTCGAAGGGGACACGATTTACTTTCAAGGTCATGCGGCCCCGGGAATCTACGCGCGAGCATTTCTGGAAGGACGAATTTCGCCGCAGCAACTGGAAAACTTCCGGCGAGAATTGAAGCCAGGAGGAGGGCTATCGTCGTATCCCCATCCGTGGCTGATGCCGGAGTTTTGGGAGTACCCGACGGTGTCGATGGGGCTGAGCCCGTTGATGGCGATTTATCAGGCGAGATACAACCGTTATCTGGAGGATCGCGGACTGAAGCCGGTGACGGACGCGAAAGTCTGGGCGTTTCTTGGAGATGGAGAGACGGACGAGCCGGAATCGCTCGGCGCAATCACGCTGGCCTCGCGGGAGAAGCTCGACAACCTGATTTTCGTGGTGAACTGCAACCTGCAGCGACTCGACGGGCCGGTACGCGGAAACGGGCAAATCATTCAAGAGCTGGAATCGGCGTTCCGCGGCGCGAGATGGAACGTCATCAAGGTGCTGTGGGGCAGCGAGTGGGATCCGATCCTGGAGCGGGACACGGAAGGGCTGCTCGTCAAGCGCATGGGCGAGCTGGTGGACGGGGAATACCAGAAGCTGGTGGTTTCCTCGGGCGCTTACGTGAGAGAACATTTTTTTGGGAGCGATCCGCGATTGCTGCAATTGGTTGAGCCATTGCCGGACGAGGCGCTGCGAAGATTGCGGCTTGGCGGGCACGACCCGCGAAAAGTGTATGCGGCGTACAAAGCGGCGGTGGAGCACAAAGGAGCCCCGACCGTGATTCTGGCGCGGACGATCAAGGGCTATGGGCTGGGAGAGGCCGGGGAAGGCAAGAACGTCACGCACCAGCAAAAGAAATTGAATGAAGAGGAATTGAAGGTGTTTCGCTCGCGGTTTGGGATTCCGCTGAACGACGACGATTGCGTGGAAGTGCCGTTTTACCGCCCAGCCGAGGACAGTATCGAGATTCAATATTTGCGTGCGCGCCGGGAAGCACTGGGAGGATACACGCCGTCGCGAAGGGTACGATCGAAACCGCTGGTTGCGGACCACGACGAACTGTTCAAAGAGTTCTTCGAAGGCAGCGATGGTAGGGAAGTCTCGACAACGATGGCGTTCGTCGGGATGCTGCGCAAGATGCTGCGCGATCCGGAAATCGGAAAACTGGTCGTGCCGATCGTTCCGGATGAAGCGCGAACGTTCGGCATGGAATCGCTGTTTCGAACAGTGGGAATTTATTCGAGCGTGGGGCAGAAGTATGAGCCGGTGGACGTGAACACGCTGCTCTACTACAAAGAAGCGAAGGACGGCCAGATTTTGGAGGAGGGAATTACAGAAGCCGGGTCGATGGCATCGTTCATCGCGGCGGGCTCCGCGTACGCGACGCACGGGATCAACACGATTCCGTTTTTTATTTACTACTCGATGTTCGGATTCCAGCGCATTGCGGATTTCATCTGGGCCGCGGCCGATATGAGGACACGCGGGTTTTTACTGGGAGGGACTTCGGGCCGCACAACACTTTCGGGAGAAGGATTGCAACACCAGGACGGCAACAGCCACGTGCTGGCGCTCTCGGTGCCGAATCTGCGGGCGTATGATCCGGCGTTTGCGTACGAAATGGCGGTGATTCTGCAGGATGGAATACGCCGAATGTACAGGGATGAAGAGAGCATTTTTTATTACATCACCGTGATGAACGAGCCGTACGCGATGCCGGCGATGCCCGGGGACGTCAAGGATGGGATTCTCAAGGGGATGTACCGGTTCCGAGCATCGGAGAACAAAAAGTCGAAGCTTCGAGCGCAGCTTTTCGGGAGCGGCGCGATTCTGCGCGAAGCATTGCAGGCGCAAGAGATCCTGGAGACAAAGTTCGGGGTTGCGGCGGACGTTTGGAGCGTGACGAGCTACAAGGCGCTTTACGCCGACGGGAACGAAGTGGAGCGGCTGAACCGTTTGCATCCGGGCGATAAACCTCGAGTGCCATACTTGACGGAGTGCCTTGCGGACGCGCCGGGAGTGCTGGTGGCGGCTTCGGATTACTTGAAGACCTTGCCGAACATGGTGAGCAAGTGGATGCCGCGGAGGCTGGCTTCGCTGGGGACGGATGGATTCGGAAGGAGCGAGGGAAGAGCTTCCCTGCGGGACTTTTTCGAAGTGGACGCGCGGTTCATCGCCTTGGCGACTTTGCATGAACTTTATGCCGACGGAAAGATTGAGCGTTCCGTCGTGGACAAAGCGATCAAGGAGCTGGGAATCAATCCGGAAAAATCCAACCCCATCACTTCTTGATACAGGACTGCCCGCTCTTCAAGAGTGCAAGGCCGTGAAGCTAAAAAGGCGAATTTCGGTTCGCCTTTTTTTATTTTTGGGGCGGGTTCGGGGCACTTTCCAGGATCTCGGCCGGTTTGAGGCGGCCCGTGGCGAGCTGGGCGACGAGGGGCAGGTTGGCGGTGAGAAAGTCATAGTTACCAAGCGCTTTGGGGAGAACCCAAGCGACTTGTTCAAAAGCGGTAGGCGCAATTTTCCCTGGCTTGATGGCGGCGGCAAAGAAACGAATTTCCAACTCTTCGGGTTTGGTGGCGTATTTGTGGCGATTCCGGCCGAGTTCGACACATTTTTCCAGGGTAACGCCAAGTTCTTCCCGGAGCTCCCGCGCTAAAGCTGTTTCAGGAGTTTCGCCTTGCTCGATTTTTCCTCCTGGAAATTCCCACTTGAGAGGCGAGGTGTCATTGCGGCGGCGCTGGCCGATGAGGATTCGGCGGTCTGCGCGTTCAATGACTGCGGCCACGACGACTAACATTTTGTGCGTTCCTGCAAGCGGGTTTCCTGGAAGATTCGAAAGAGCTGCTTTGCGCCAGCAATGAGCGGCGGACCGGGAGTGTTGAGCAGTTCATCGGAAATAACAAAGACACGTTTTTTTCTGATGGCAGGCAGATCACTCCACGCCGCGACTCCGTAAGCGGCTTCGGCCTTTGCGCGATCTCCGGTGGCGGCCCAGGCGAGGACGATCAGATCCGGCCTTGCCTGCGCGACTTGTTCGTCGGTCACTTTTTCGCCGGAAGGCAAAACCATCCTGGCGCCGCAGATTTCTACCAGCTCCGCAACCCAAGGCGGGGAACTGATGCGGGGCCTCGGCCATGCTTCGCAATAGACGCGTAGTTTCTTTTTTGTAGTTCGGCACCTGGCAGAGATGGCGGCGAGGTCCGTGCGCATGCAGTGGACGAGGCGCTCAGCCCGGGGAACACGGTTCACGATCCCACCAAGCATGCGGATGTCATTTGCGATGTCCGCGAGAGTTCGTGGATTCATGGCCAGGAAATTTATCGGGTGCTCGAGCAGCTTTGCGACGGTTTCCTGTTTGTAGGGGACAGAACCAATGACCAGGGAGGGCTTGAGTTTGAGAATGTGTTTGACAGAGTCCATGTGCCAGCAATCGCCAAGCTGGGGGAGGGTGCCGACCGGCGCGACTTCGGAACACCATTTAGTTACGCCGACGAGAAAGTTCCTTGCGCCAATGGTGCAAAGAATCGAGGTCGCGCTCGGGGCGAGGGAGACGATACGGAAGTGGTTCGAGCCGAGGGGCTTCTTCATTTCACGATTGAGGATAGCAAAGAGAGAGGCCGGGTGCGCCGACAGATTGGAGGTGAATGACTGCGTGGATGTATAGTGATGAGCTTCGAAAGCACGCGCCGAGGAGGTCTTCCGTGAGGATCCGTTTCCTGTGTGTGTTGATGGCAAGTTTCGCTCTGACGACGGCCGCCCAAAGTCCGCCGGCTGCGAGTTCGGGAGAAGTGGTGCACTTCAAGGGCACTATCGACAATGTGAAATATGTGTTCGGCGTGGCGCCGCCCGTCGCGCGATTGAGGCCCGGAAATATGCTGGAGGCGAATTCGCTTGATTGCTTTGGAAATGGGATTCAGAAACCTGGCGACACGACAGCGAAGGCGAAGGGCGACAATCCGCTGACCGGGCCGTTCTTCATCGAGGGAGCGGAGCCCGGGGATACGCTGGTGGTGAGAATACTTGATCTGCAAGTTGACGGGAATCAAGGAGTGGGAGCGCTCTCACCGGGATTTGGAGCAATCAATTCGACACACTACACGCCAATGCTCGAAAAAGAGCCGCTGGCAGAGAAAATCTGGTTTTATCCAGTCGACCACGCTGGAAACACGGCGACATTTCAGGCGCTGGACTCGGATTACAAAGTGAAGATCCCGATGCATCCGTTTTTGGGTTGCATCGGCGTGGCCCCGGCGAACGGCGAAGCGCGCAGCTCGATTGTGCCGGCGGAATTTGGCGGCAACATGGATGCGCCGGAAGCGAGCGCGGGGAACACACTCTACTTGCCCGTGAATGTGTCCGGGGGACTATTTTATTTCGGGGACGGGCATGCCGCGATGGGCGACGGAGAAATCGCCGGAAGCGCCATTGAAGTGCCCATGCGCGCGAGGCTGCAATTTGAAGTTGTGAAAGGGAAGAGCACCGGATGGCCGAGGTTCGAAAACGACAAGGAAATCATGACCACGGGAATCTACCGGCCGGTGGATGACGCGGTGCGGATTGCGTTTACAGAGCTCGTGCATTGGATTCATCGGGATTACGGCTTGTCCGAGATGGATGCTTATGAACTGTTGTCGAAAGTGGGGAAGATTCACTTAACGGAGATGGTCGATCCGAATTACGTTGTCGTAGCGTCGGTGGAGAAGAAGTACCTGCCGAAGAAGGAAAACTGACAGGGAGGGTCGGAAGGTTCGACAGCTGAAATGCGAACGGGGAGGGTCGAAGCGCGGGGCGGGTGTGGTCCAAACCCGGATGCCGAGCTAAAGCCCGGCGCTATATATGAGATCAGGACCAGGCGGGGCCGAAACCGGGTGCGGAGGGAGTGAGGGCAATCAATCGCGCCAAAGAACCTCGTGGACATCAATCGGCTCGGCGCGGCCTTTAAGCTTCATCGCGGGAAGCCGGGAGCAGGGAATCTCGCGGCAGAGATGAGCATGGGTTGCGGCGGAAATGACGATCTGACCGGGGCCGGCTTGTGAAGTGAGGCGCGAGGCGACGTTGACGGTATCGCCGATCGCCGTGTAGTCCATGCGGCGTTCCGTGCCGAGAAATCCGACGACCGCCTCGCCGGTGTGGATACCGATTCCAATGTGGAGCGGGGGCCTTCCGGAGGAATCGTTGAGCTGAGAGAGACTCCTCTGCATGTTCGCGGCGGCGCGCACGGCGGCTTCGGCGTCGTTCTGAAGAGCGAAGGGCGCGCCGAAGAGAGCCATCAAGCCATCGCCGAGATATTTGTCGAGAGTTCCCTCGTGTTCGAAGATGACGTTGGTCATGCGCGCGAAGAATTCGTTCAGGACTTCAACGGCTTCGCGTGGTTTCATCTTTTCGGCCATGGTGGTGAAACCGCGCACGTCGGCGAAGAGAAGAGTGATGCGCTGGCTTTCGCCGCCGAGGCGGATGTCGGCAGCTTCGGCTGCAATTTTTTTGGAGATTGCCGGAGAGAGAAAGCGCTCCAGTGCGCTGAGCTGAACGCCCTGCCGCTTGACTTCGCTCTTGGCGAGGACGCGGTCAATGACGAGGCCCGCCTGCGCGGCGATGACAGCAAAAACTTCGAGGTCCTCCTGCGTGAATGTGCCGCGCTTGGAGAGATTGTCCACGTAGAGAAGACCGTAGAGGCGATCCCGACTCGTTAATGGAGCGCACATTGCGGATTGCGTGCCCGAAATCGCAATGCTGTGACTGGCGGAAAACCGGACGTCTTCCTTAGCATCCATCACAAGAAGCGGGCCCTTGCTTTCCATTACCTGATGAATGATGGCGCGGGAAAGCGCGACCTGGGGAGAGGCGGACCTGGGAGCCTGGCGGTAGCGGATGATGGCGGGTAAAAAAGTGTAGCCGTGCGGGGCGGCGCCGGATTCGCGAAGTGAATCCTCCGTGAGCAGCATGGCATAGCCGCGCTCCGCGCCGTCGATCTGAAGGACGAGATCCAGGACGCATTGCGTCACATCTTCGACAGTAGTCTTATCACCCAAAGCTCTGCTGACCTGGTAGAGAAGAGTGAGCAGGCGATTTTCACGGCGGAGAAATTCGAGACGTGCGTCGATGTCGACACGGGATTCGGTCCATTCCGAAGGAGGTTTTGGTTGGGAGCGATCAAGAAGCCTGGCGACGCTTTCCCGGTCGATGATTTGCGTGAGATGCGAAGCGAGCTCCGGGGAGGCTTTGGCGACGACAGTACCGGTGGACATATTCTCAAAACGGAGCTTGATATCGCCGAGGCCGATAACGTCGCCGCTGTTCAACTCGGAGCGATCGACGCGGACACCATTGACGAGGACACCGTTGGCGCTATGTTGGTCGGTAATAACCCAAGTGTCGTGACTTGATTCGAGAAGGGCATGGCTACGGGAGATGCTGGAATGAGGAAGCGTGATGTCGTTGGATGCGGCACGACCGATGTGAATGGTCGAGCCTTCTTTCAATTCGTAAAGACGCGGCTGGGCGCCGGGCCGTTCGATAATTAGCCGTGGCATGGTTGAATGGCAACGCTTGAACTATGTTCGACCCCTTTGCGAAGATGCGCAACGAGAGTGTGGCGGTAATTGTCCGATTTTGCAATCCAACGGTGAAATGTTCACTGCGGCAGCAAGGATTGGCCCGAGTTAGGCTACGATAGCGCGATGTACAGCGAAAGAGTGCTCGACCACTTCCGGAACCCTCGCAACGGCGGCAAGCTGGCGAATGCGAGCGCGGAAGCGCAGGCGACGAACCCGATCTGCGGCGATATCTTAGAGCTCTCGATTCGAATAGAGTGCGAAGAGATTGTCGAAGCGAGATTTCTGTGCCGCGGTTGCACAACTTCCATCGCTTGCGCATCGTTCCTGACGGAGCGCCTGACGGGTTGCACGCTCGAAGCGGCGCGAGCGATCAGAGCGGAGGACATTTCGGCCGCGCTTGGGGCACTTCCGCCTGCAACCTTCCATGGAGCGCAGCTCGCCGTTGATGCACTAAGCCTGCTGCTTGCGAAATTGGCGTAGAGGAAGAGAAGCGAGCGGTAGTCAGTGGCCGAGAGCCTTCTGCATCGTGTCTGGATCGTTCAGATTAAGGATGCAGCCCTCTTCGTTCGTTTGCACAATTTGAACTTCAGCGGAATGCGCCCACACGACAGAACGAGCGCCCGTATCGAGCGGAGCAGTCATGAGCTCCTGGAACAATGCAGAGGAAAAAATAACGGGATGTCCCCGCCGGCCCTCGTAGACGGGAAGCACGATGGGCTTGCGGGAGGCATAGAAATTTTCAATGAGTTCATCCACGAGAGCTGAACTGATCAGCGGATGATCGATCAGAAAAAGAATGATGCCATCGATCTGCGGGGGAATGCTGCGCAAGGCAGACTGAATCGAACTCAGTTGGCCCTTTTCCCAATCCTCATTGATGACGATTTCGTCGGCGGAAAGATTTATTTCTTTAGCGATGGGCTCGGCGTCGGCGCCGAGAACCACACGGCGTACACCAATTTGGGGGTGACGTGCGATGTCCAGCAAGTGCTCAAGAAAAGGACGCCCTTGATAGGAGAGAAGCGCCTTGGGCGATCCCATGCGACGGGATGCGCCGCCAGAGAGGATGACGGCAGCGAGCATGCCACCTCTTTCAGCGTTGCGTAAGCGCGGGACGAGAATCGTAAAGTAATTTCTTGTGCGTCCCCGATTCGGCATTGCGGCGAATGGCGATCAGTTCCGCCACGATGCTGATGGCGATTTCCTCCGGCGATAGTGCGCCGATTTCCAGGCCCATGGGGGCAAAGACGCGTTGAAATTCCTCAGGGCGGTATCCGTCGTTTTCGAGCGCTTTGTAAACGGAGAGCACTTTGCGTTTGCTGCCGATCATGCCGATGTAGCGCGCGGGGGTTCGAACGGCCCAGGCCAGGACGCGCATGTCCTCTTTGTGACCGCGGGTGACAATGACCAGATAACTCGAGGCGTTCGGCTGAATCTTTTCGAACGCATCCTCGTAGGTAGTGTGGATGTCATTCGCCATCGGAAAGCGTTCGGCGTTTGCGAAGGACTCGCGATCGTCGACGACGGCGATGCCGAAGCCAGCGCTGCTGGCCGCCCTCGCGACGGCCATCGACACGTGGCCGCCGCCAAAGATAATGAGCTGCGGCTGCGGCAGGAGAGGCTCGACGAAAACTTCCAGAGTGCCGCCGCAGATCAGGCCGTTGTCATAAGAGGCTTCATTATTAAGATTGAAAACCATTTTACGCGGAGCTTCCTTGTACATGACCTCTTTGGCGGCAGCCCAAACTTCGGCTTCGACGCAACCGCCGCCGATGGTGCCCGCGATGGAGCCATCCTCCCGCACAAGCATGCGCGAGCTTTCGTAGCTGGGAATGGAGCCGTTGGTGTGAACGATGGTCGCAAGCGCGCCGCGCTGGCCGGCGCGCCGCATCTTCACGATTTCTTCGAAGAGGTCCACGAGATGCCTCAGCCATCAGCCTACGGCGCGAGGTGGGGCGTGTCAACGTGCGTTGTCGGGGAGGTAGACTCGAGGATTCTCGAATGTTAACGTGGGCTGCTTTGGAGGATAAGCATGCCCGGCAGCAGTCGACTTAGAGTCGCATGGATTTGGAGGGATAGGCCGCCCCTCTACTGGTCGGTTCTCGCTGGGGTGTTTTTCGTCTGTTGGATGGCCTTAATTTTTGACTCGTATCTGCTTGCCATCGTTACCGTCCCGACTCCGAGTGACGCCAATTCTCACGCATTAACTGTTCACGGCGGCGTCCGCTATATGAATCCGTTGCTGTGGAGGTGCTACGACAAGGGCGGGTGGATCTGCGGAGCGCTATTGCTTTCGTTGTTCTTGATCACATTTCTCAAGCGTGGTCAGTTGGAAAGGGTTCGATGAAGACGATTCGATTTCATCAGCACGGCGGGCCGGAGGTGTTGAAATATGAGGACGCGCCGGAGCCTGTAATTCGCGGGAGCGAAGTGCTTGTGCGCGTGAAGGTTTGCGCACTGAATCATCTGGATCTGTGGGTGCGACAAGGATTGCCGGGCGTGCCGATTCCGTTGCCGCATATTCCGGGGAGCGATGTAGCGGGAGAAGTGGCACAGATTGGAGCAGAGGTAACAACTGCCAAGGTTGGGCAGAAAGTTGTGCTGGCGCCGGGCGTTACGTGCGGAAAGTGCGCCGCTTGTCTTTCCGGGAACGACAACCGCTGCCGGCAGTTTACCAACCTCGGCTATATGATTGACGGAGGCTGCGCGGAATTCGTGAAATGTCCCGATGTGAATTGCTTGCCGTATCCCGAGAATTTGACATTTGAGGAGGCGGCGGCAATCCCGCTTGTTTTTCAGACGGCCTGGCACATGCTTGTCACGCGCGCAGAACTTCAACCTGGGGAGGATGTGCTGGTTCTCGGAGCGGGAAGCGGCGTGGGGAGCGCAGCGATTCAGATCGCCAAATTTTTCGGCGCGCGCGTGATTGCCACGGGCGGCACGGACGCGAAGCTGGCCAAGGCCCGCGAACTGGGCGCCGACCACGCCATAAATCATAAATCACAAAAAATTCGAGACGAAGTGAAGCGCATCACGAACAAGCGCGGCGTGGACGTGGTCTTCGAGCACGTAGGCACGGCAACGTGGGACGAGAGCGTGGCGAGCCTCACGCTTGGAGGGCGTTTGGTGACCTGCGGGAACACCACGGGCTACGACGCGAAACTTGATTTGCGATTCTTGTTCAGCCGGCAGCTTTCGATTCTCGGTTCCTACATGGGCAGAAAATCAGAGCTGCAGACCGTGATGAAGCTGGTTGCTGCGGGCCGGCTGAAGCCGGTGGTCGATCGGGTGTTCCCACTGGCGGAGGCCGCTTCCGCGCATGCCTATCTCGAAGCCAGTGCGCAGTTCGGAAAAGTGGTGCTGAAGGTGTAGCCGGTTTCACCGGTCGAGCGTTTATCGAAGCGCCGAGGCGAAAAGTACTCACGGCACACGAGGAACTGGCGAAATGGCAAGTTGGCAAGCGCATCTCTCCGTCTGGATCGTGAAATGGCGCGTGAAGAGGAAGCTTCGCGGAGTGCGTGACTATCGCGTGGCGCGAAAAATCCTACGGCCCGATCCTTTTAAGGTCCCCGAGGGAGTGCGCGTTACCATAGGGCGAGCAGGCGGAGTGCCGTGCGAGTGGGTAGAGGGGCAGTCCAAGGCGAATGCGGTTCTGGTTTACCTGCACGGCGGCGGATATTTCGCGTGCTCCGCGGCGCTGTATCACTCGATAACCGCGACGCTTGCTCTCGAAGGATTTCGGGTCCTGGCGCCGGATTACCGCCTGGCTCCAGAAAACCAATTTCCTGCGGCGCTGGAAGATGCCGTCGCTGCGTATCGCGGGCTGCTCGCCGAAGGCTATTCGCCCGATCAAATCGTAGTAGGAGGAGACTCCGCGGGCGGCGGATTAGCGATATCTCTCTTGCTGGCCTTGAAACAGAATGGCGTTCCCCTTCCCGCTGCAGCGGCGCTGTTTTCACCGTGGACGGATTTAGCCGGCACCGGCGACTCCATAAGAAGAAATGCACGAAAGTGCGCCATGTTCCATGGACCGGACATTGCGGTGAGCGCGCGCTACTACCTGGGTGATGCGGACCCGCGCAGCCCCCTGGCTTCACCTCTCTACGCTGATCTCGCTGGCCTGCCTCCGCTGTTGATTCATGTCGGCGCGGATGAAGTATTACTGGACGATTCCACGCGACTGGCCGAGCGGGCGCGGTCTGCCGGAGTGCCCGTCGAGCTGAAAATCTGGCCAGTGGTTCCGCACGCGTGGCAGCTTGCGCCTCATCTGATTCCGGAGGCGCGAGAGTCGCTGAAACAGACCGCGGCGTTTCTCCGGGCTCGTGCCAGAGTGGCGGAATCCAGTACGATAGTGTAAACGGAAATGGCGGAAGGCCTCTCTCAGAGCAGTGATCGCGGCGCAATCCAGGTCGATGTTCTCATCGTCGGCGGCGGGTTTTCCGGGCTGTGCATGGCCATCAAGCTGCGCGAAGCCGGGATGAATTCTTTTCTTCTCATCGAGAAAAGCGACGATATCGGCGGCACGTGGTACGACAACCGGTATCCAGGTTGCGCATGCGACATCCCCTCCCATTTGTATTCCTTTTCCTTCGAGCTCTGGCCGGACTGGTCGCGGATGTATCCCGGCCAGCAGGAAATCCACGATTATCTGAAACGCTGCATCGACCGCCATGGTCTCGCACCGCACATTCGCGTGAACACGCGTTTGTGCGAAGCAGTTTGGGACGAGACGGAGAGTGTCTGGAATGTTTTGGCCAATTCCGCCGAGAGCGACTTGCATGTCAGGGCTCGAGTTCTGGTCTCCGGGATGGGCGGCCTGCATGTGCCGAGCCTGCCAAAGCTGCGGGGGATCGAACAATTTGCTGGGCCGACCTTTCATTCTTCGAAGTGGGATTACGGTGCCGAGCTGAAGGGCAAGAATGTGGCTGTCGTAGGCACCGGCGCCAGCGCGGTTCAGTTCGTGCCGCAGATCGCCCCGGTCGTGGTCAAGCTATCGCTGTTTCAGCGCACTCCAGCGTGGATCGTGCCGCGGCTAGACTTCGCCATCTCCGAGAAGTGGAAGCGACGATTCCGGCGCTACCCGTTCGTCATGCGGGCATTTCGCCGATACATCTTCTGGCGGCAGGAGTTTCGCGTGCTCGGCTTCCTCGGGAATCAATTCGTCCGCAGAAAGGCAACGGAAATTGCCAAACGCCACCTGGAAAGTCAGATCGCGGATTTGAGGCTGCGCGAGGCGTTGACTCCGAAATACGAACTGGGTTGTAAGCGCGTGCTGGTGTCAGATGACTTCTACCCGACCTTGAATAGAGAAAATGTGGAACTGGTTACAGAGGGAATCGCTGAAGTTCGTCAACAAAGTATTGTCACAACCGACGGGGTCGAGCGGCCAATTGACGTCCTGATTCTTGGCACCGGATTTCGCGCGACCGAGCCGCTTATCGGCGTGCGCATCGTCGGACGCAGCGGCGTGGAAATTCATGATGTCTGGCGCGAGCGAATGAGTGCGTACTATGGGATTACCGTTAGCGGCTTTCCGAATTTCTTTGTCTTGCTTGGCCCGAATACCGGCCTGGGACACAACTCAATCATTCTGATGACTGAGGCGCAGGTGGGCTATGTGATGAGCTGCCTGAAGTTGATGAAGCGCAAAAAGAAAAAGGTCATCGAGGTGCGGGAAGAAACGCAGAAACAGTTCGTTGAGAATGTGCATCGCCGGATGGCAAGAACGGTCTGGCAGTCCGGAGGATGCAAGAGCTGGTATCAGGATGCGCGTACCGGGGAGAACACGACACTCTGGCCAGGTTCGGTTGTCGAGTATATCCGGCGCACGCGCTCGGCATCCCCGGCTGACTACATACTGAGGGGATGACCGCTTAAAATCGCAAGTTCTAACGCGTTGATTTGTGTCCGCAGCGTGGCTGTGCGAAAATGAAGGTAGAAGAGGGCACCATGAGCACATCGCTCGGCAAGCACGTCACACTCACCAAGCCCGACGACTTCGGCAGTCTGCTCGAAGACGAAGGCATCATTTTCACGACGCTCGATAAGGCCGTGAATTGGGCGCGCAAGAGCTCCATTTGGCCTTTGGGATTTGGTTTGGCTTGCTGCGCGATTGAGATGATGTCCATGGCCGCGGCGCGTTTTGACTTGGCGCGTTTCGGAGCCGAAGTTTTTCGTCCCTCTCCGCGCCAGGCCGATTTGATGATTGTCGCCGGCCGGTTGTCGCAGAAGATGGCGCCGGTTATTCGACAACTTTATGATCAAATGCCCGAGCCCAAGTGGGTGATTTCGATGGGCGCGTGCGCTACGTCTGGCGGCGTGTTCAATAACTACGCGATCGTGCAGGGATGCAATCAAGTGATCCCCATCGATGTTTATGTGCCGGGGTGCCCGCCGCGACCTGAAGCGGTTCTTTACGCTATTCTGCAATTGCAAAAGAAGATCGACAACGAAAAGGGCTCGTTCAAGCGAGCGCTGAATCTCGCGTAGCAGCTCAGAGTTCGGTTCGTGTTCGTTGCCCTATCCCGTAAGTTGAAACCGTTTCCCAAGCCCTCCCGGCTCCTTTTGATGGTTCTCGTCTGTTGTAGTTCTCTCCTTCCCGGCTGCCGGATAATCGGGAGCCCTCCTCCGCCAATTCCCACCGCCCGCTGGACGCTTGTCTGGAGCGACGAATTCTCTGGGCCGGACGGATCTTTACCCGACCCTAAGAAATGGACGTATGACATAGGCGGCAAAGGTTGGGGAAACCAAGAGCTTGAGTCCTACACCAAGGGCCCAGAGAACGCGCGCATCGAAAAAGGGATGCTGGTGATCATAGCTCAGAAGGAAACTTACACCGGCCCTGACGGCGTAACGCGCGATTACACTTCGGCACGCCTTAAGACGCAGGGCTTGTTCTCGCAGGCTTACGGCCGCATCGAAGCTCGGATCAAAATCCCGGAAGGGCAGGGCATGTGGCCGGCGTTCTGGATGCTTGGTGAAGACATTACCTCGGTCGGCTGGCCGAAGTGCGGCGAGATTGACATCATGGAGAATGTGGGCAAGGAGCCAGGGACCGTACACGGGTCGTTGCACGGACCGAGTTCGGAGCGGCCGACCAGCGATCTCACGTCCATCTTCAGCTTGCCAGCCGGTCAGAAGTTTGCCGAAGATTTTCACTTGTATGCGGTCGAGTGGGAGCCGGACATCATCCGTTTCTATGTCGATTCGAATCTTTATGCCAGTTTCGATTCTTCACAGTGGCCCGCGGGTGGAAAATGGGTTTTCGACCATCCATTTTTTATAATTCTAAATCTTGCCGTCGGCGGCGGTTGGCCCGGCAGCCCCGACGTTTCCACGAAGTTCCCGCAAAGGATGCTGGTCGACTACGTTCACGTTTATACTAAGCGATAGTTGCTCAATCTCAGCGGAGGAATCCAACCCTTATGTCTACAGCATCTGATCCAGCCCGCCAACTCCTTCGGCACACCGTGGCCACGGTCGCGTATCGCGGCGGCAAAGCGCTTCGCGGCGCGCCCTCTTCGTTCGCGAAATTTTCCATCGGCGAAAAGCCCCGCACGCCCGCGAAAATCCTGGCCCATTTGGGAGATCTGTTTGACTGGGCGCTCTCGATGGCACAGGGGGAAAACGCGTGGCACGACTCCGAGCCGCTCGCATGGGACGCCGAAGTATCTCGTTTCTTTACGGCATTGAAAAAATTCGATGACTATCTTGCGTCGCTGGAGCCGGTGCGTACACGCGCGGAAGGTTTATTCCAGGGACCTGTCGCGGACGCACTCACGCACATTGGACAGATCGCGATGTTGCGGCGGCTCGCCGGGTGCCCGATCAAGGGCGAGAACTACTTCAAGGCTGAAGTTACAGCCGGGCGCGTAGGTATTGAGCAGGCGGCCCCACAGCGTGAGTTTGATTGAGGTCCGACGCTTTGGCAGGGAACGTAAGACATGAACCCGCTGTGCGATTTTTGGCGAGTGCGGGTCGGACGTGGCGAGGCTTCGCGTGGTTCGGCGTACAAGATGACGACTCAAGATAAGGGAACGCGGATTGACTCACTTGTGCTTTTCTTGGGCAATCAATGCCACGGGGAATTGGGAAACGACGGCAGTTCCGCCGGACCAGCTAAGTTGACTTCCAGGAGCATTGTGCTCCCCCCGGACATAGCCCATTCCAATGGCATGCGACAGAAACGACGGAACAGCAGCACGCGTTACGAAGCCGACTTCCTTACCCGCAACGCTGAGAGTTTCGCCTGGTGCGGGAAGGCCTGGCCCCTCAAAAATGAGATCGACTCTTCGGCGGTTAACTTGGCCGCGCGAGCGTACGCGCTCGACGATCTCCTGGCCGGTGTAGCATCCCTTCGTGTAACTTATGTGCGTTTTTTCCAAACCAGCTTCGTGAGGGATTTGTTTTTCGCCGAAGTCGTACCCAAACCAGGGCACGCCTTGCGCTAGCCGTTGTGCACTTGTTGCCGTGTATCCCATCGGGCCGCCGGAATGCTCCTTTACGCATTCGGATATATGTTTCCACAAATCGGGTAACTTATTCTGCTCCGACAGCAACTCGAACCCAGCCACTCCACCCGGAGAGCGTTTTACTAACCAACTGGGAATTGAGGCGACTTCGGTTTGCACGCGGCCAAGCTCGGCGAGGGCGGATAGATCAATTCCTGTGAGCTCGCGAGAGACAGACGACGCGAATGGTCCTTCGACGCCCAGGGTTCCGTAGCGAGCCGATTCATCGGTCAACGTCACGTCATCCATGATGATGTACTTGTCCAGCCATTCGATCAGCTGCGCGCGAATCATGGCGTACGAAACGCAAAACAAATTGTCCGGCTGGGCGTAGGTCTCGATTTCCGCCAGAATGCGACCCTGAGGATTCAGAAGCAAAGACACATTACCTTGTCCCGGGAGCAAGTCCTTGATGTTATTTGTCAGGACGGCGTTCAAATAACGGACTCTGTCCGGACCGGTGAATGACAAGTAGGAACGGCAATTTTTGTCGAGCAACGCTACGCTGCTGCGTGCGAATTCCTGCTCGATACGCGGGTCGATCCAATAATCGGGCAATGTACATCCGAACCAGGTGCCCAACGTCGCGCCAGCGCTTTTGTGAAGAGCGGCCAGCGGTGTGTCGAGGGCAGCGCCCGTGACTGAGGCTTCCATGGGTCTCCTTCGTGCACCAGCTTAACAAAGTGTGAAGCAGGACGTACGCGCGACATTCCTGAATCCACAGGGGTGGATGCTATACTTGAAAAACATGAGCGACGCCGTACCCACATTTGATGCAATTTCGCAAGGACTGATCCACATCACCATCCCCGTGGGGATGTTGCAGTGCAATTGCACGATAATAGGGGATCCTCTTACCAGGGAAGCGCTGGTCATCGATCCGGGAGACGAAGTTCACCGCATCCTGGAACTTCTCGGGCGGCACCGGCTGACAGTCAAGGCGATCGTCAGCACCCATGCGCACATTGATCATGTCGGCGGTCTCAGCAAATTGGCGCAGTACACGGGCGCACCCATCTTAATGCATCGCGACGACCTGCCGCTGTACCAGGGAATGGAAGTGCAAGCAGCGTTTCTGGGCGTGGCCACGCCGGAGATTACCGAAGTGGACCAACTCTTGAAAGAAGGGGACGCGCTTCGATGGGGTTCCTTTCAGGCCAATGTCATCCACACGCCTGGCCACACACCCGGAAGTGTGTCCCTCTACCTGCCGAAGGACTCGGGCGCAATCGCCATCCCCACGCCGCGACTTTTTGCCGGAGACACCTTATTTGCCGGCAGCATCGGCCGCACGGATCTGTGGGGCGGCTCCATGGAGCAAATTTCGGAATCGCTCCGCGGGAAGCTGATGCAATTGCCCGATGACACGATTGTGCATCCTGGGCACGGACCGCTCACCAGCATCGGCCAAGAGCGGAATACGAATCCCTTCCTGATCAATACGTGAGCTGCTGGTCGGGCCCCCACGCCTCGAGCGCCGCTGCGCGTTCCTCTTGGCGTCGGCAAGGCCCCGGCGATTTAGCTGTCCCGCAGGTTTCTCGCGCGTTTTAATTCTTCCATGACCGACTGGACGAGTTGCTTGGCGTGCTCGAGTTCCTGCGCGATCATGCGAAGATCCATGGCTGGAACCGCGGGATTTCGCTGGCTGGTGCAGTAAACGCCGTGCTGACCGACCAGCACCAGTGCATTTGTGACGCGATCGAGCGTGACGGCAAGCCTTCCACGCTCCCGGCCGTACATCTGCTCGAAATGCTCCAGCTCATCCTTGTGCTCTTCAAATGCGTTCATATCAGGCGGTCCTTGTTCTTGCGCAAGCGTTGGTCCGCCGAGACAGGCGGTTGCACTTCGGGCACACACTGCACGCACCAAACTTTACCGCAAGCGGCGCACGGAACATAATCCGCAGAAGCCTACGGAAGGCGTCCAACCCGCGCCGCGTGGCGTTTTTCGCGAAGTTGAGAGCAAGCACTCCGGTATCTGGGCAGGCTTGGGAAAAGATTCGGCTGGAGCTATCTGACAATGCGACGATCCGACCTGGTGCAACACAAGGAGAAAGAGAAGGGCGCGGTAACGCGCACTTCCCAAATCGTCTTCGGTGAGCGTCAGCATTTGCTGCGCGTACTGGATTCGCTGGAAGGCACGGATTTGCCGATCGCGCGTATGCAGATGGAACGGCGAATTCTGGAAGATCTCATCCACACGCGGACCCGCGAGCTCAACCAGATCAACACGGCATGGGACGAGAAAATCGGGCTGGTTCTGAGCGCGGACGCCAAGCCGGAAATGCTTGAGAAACTCGTCAAGCAGGCGCCGGAGGAGGATTTCTACCTGCTGCGGCTGATCAGCGAGCATCCCCGGGCAAACGCCAAGACGCTGAACAAACTCGCCAAGCATGAGTACGGGGCGATTCGCGAAAATGTTGCGCGGCACCCGAACGCCGATGCAGGCACGCTGACGTGGCTCAGCAAAGATCGCAGCCAGCCGCTTTGGTACCTCGTGGCCTTCAATCCGAATACGCCGACGCCCTTGCAAAGGCGCCTTCGCGACCGCCTGAAAAAGCTGGGCGAGAATCAGCTATCCCGCTAGTTTTCAACCATTTCGCCGCGTAGAATCTTCGCTCCATATTAGAGCGATTTATTCGTCGAGGCCATTCCGCCGCACGTCCCGTTCCAAAGTAGCGATATGGGTTGTGAAGACTTCTCCATTTGTCGCCCCTCGTTCGAGATCCTCGCCTGAGTGCGCGCGGAATAAATCGGTGCTACTCGTTTCTCAGTGCGACCATCGGATCCACACCGGCGGCACGGCGCGCGGGAATGACCGCAGCTATCAGCGCGGCCAGCCCGAGCAGCAGCGTGGCCCCCGACAGCATCAGCGGATCCCACGGCCTTACCCCGAATAGTTGGCTGGCAATCATATGCCCCGCGCCGATTGCGGCCGGAATCCCAAGCGCAAGCCCAATGCCGACCTGCGCAAACGCTCTGCTCAGCACCATCGCGACCACCGAACGGCGGTCCGCGCCCAGGGCCATGCGCACACCGATCTCGCTCGTCCGCTGCTCCACACCATACGCCGTCACGCCATAGAGGCCCACAGCTGCCAGCACCAGCGCGACGGCCCCAAAGAGCGAGGTCAGGCTGGCGATCATGTTCTGCTGGGCAAAATCGGAATGAATGACGTCCGAATAGGACTGGACGCCATATATCACGAGGTTCGGACCGACATTCGCGAGCGCTCTCCTCACCTGGGCATCGAGAGACGGCGGATTTCCCGGCGCCCAGATAACGATGTCGTAAAGGTAGTGCGAGGATACTTCTCGCTCTTCCGATTCTGGGTCGTCGAAATGTGTACTCTGCGCCTCCGGGAGGAAGTACATGGGCTCCCGATCCCCGAAGTCCACGTCGGAGGCGACGCCGACAATCTCGTACATTCCAGCGTTCTTCTGCGGAACAGGGCCGAAATGCTTCCCGAGGGGATTCACATCGCCAAAGAACCGCTTCGCAAACGCCTCGTTGACCACGGCCACAGGCCGCTCATTAGCGTCGTCCTCGTCGGTAATGGGCCGTCCCATCACGATCTTGTCCCCGAGGGCCTCGAAGAATTCGGGCGTCACGCGGGTCCAGCCGCAAGCGCCTTCGCCGTCGGATTTGCCCTCAATACGAATGTCATGAGGCCAAACCCAAGCGGTCGGCGGCGCCCCGAGTACGCCGGCCGCCATTCGCACACCGGAAATGGACTCTAGTTGGTCGGCGATTTCGCGAAAGAGCGGCACCAGTTGGTCCTGCTTGTAGCTCGAAACCCTTGGATCGATCGAGACCAGATACCGGTCACTTGTATCGAACCCGAAGTTTTGCTGCTCCCTATTGCGCAGGCTCTCGCCGAGCATCGCCGCCGCGCTCAGCAGTACGACTGATGCAGCCGCTTGTACGATCACCAGAATCTTCTGTGCCCCAGCCGCTCCCAAAACACCACGATTGCCGGTGCGATTCACTCCGCGCAGCGCATCCATCGGGTCGGCATGCGACGCCATCCATGCGGGGGCAATTCCGAAGACCACTCCGGTGATTATCGAAATACCTAGCGCGAAGAACAGCACAGGAGCCGAGGCTGCGGGGTTTATGGGCACCCAGGTGTCCCGTCCGATGATGGCAAGGTGGAGGATGAGCTTTGCGTCCGTATAGGCGACGGCGATGCCTGCAACACCACCGAACACACTCAACGTAAGGCTCTCAGCCAGAGCCTTGTGCACCAGTTGCCCCCGCGATGCTCCAAGAGCGGCGCGAATTGCCGTCTGGGACCGGTCCTTCAGACCGCGCGCCAGGAGCAGATTGGCAATGTTGGCGCTGGCCACCAGCAGGACACAGATAGAGGCCAGTAGCAGTAGCCGCAAACCGTCTTCGTATTTCTCGCGCATGAGCGAAACGCCCGCGCCACCCGGCGTTAAATGGAGGGTCTGCTTCTGCCAGAGTGCCTTTTCCTCCGGGGTCATATCCGGCACATGGTTCTCGAGCCATTGGTGCAGTTCCACCTGAAGCTGCGCCTCCAGACTTTTCGGGTTCGTGCCGGGATGAACACGACCGATCAGGTCGAGCCAGGCCAAGCGGGGATTCTTGAGTCGCGAAGTTGCGCTCGCGATCAACGGCTCTGATGTCAGTGGCATCCAGAAATCGGGCATGCCCGAGTCATCAAGCTTCGCTCCGAAAAAGCCCGGCGGGGCGATACCAATGACCATAAATGGATGGCTGTTGAGATCGTATGTGGCTCCGACGACGGAGGGATCGGCTCCGTACTTTCCTTGCCAAGCGTGGAAGCTCACCACGGCGACCGGTGGCGCGCCTTCTCGGTCATCGGCTTCGGTGAACAGACGCCCGCGCCACGCGGAAATTCCGAAGGTTTCAAAAAAATTGCCGGAGACGTACTCACCGTTGGCTGCCTCGACTGGGGATGGCGAACCGGCCCGCCGCACGCCCAAGTGCGCGTTAGCTTCTCCGATCTGAAAGGCGGCCAATTGCTCGAACGCGGGGGTGTTGGCGCGGAGGAGCTTGTAAGCCTCCCACGAAAAGATATTCCAGTCGTTCGCCGGCAAGGAGCCTCTGTTGCCCTGCGTGTATCCGTCCACGTAGCAGCAGAGCGCAGTATCGCCGATGCGCCAGAGCTGATCCGGCCTCGCAACGGGCAGCGATCTGAGCATCACCTGGTGCACCAGCGTGAAAATCGAGGTGGTCGCCCCGATGCCCAGCGCGAGGGTGAGCACGGCTACGGCGGTGAAACCGGGGGACTTCGCTAGTCTCCGCAGCGCGAAGCGCAGGTCCTTCCAAAGCGTCGGCATGGGTCCACTCTTTGAAATCTACGTTGCTTAAGGCGAGCAACAGGTGCGGCCCTGATCGTCAGGGATTATAGACGAGAAAAAGTTGAAAGCATTGGTAAACGCGCAAATCGAAAACGGAATGACCCTCTTAAATACATCTTCGCTAGGCCGACGATAGCGCGATTGGAGCGGGACGTAACCCGCCCGTCTTATTGCGGACGCGTCCAGGCAGGATGTACGTCAAGCAGTGGCGCCGAAGATAGTAGAATGGCGCCGCGCCGTTTCCCAGAAGAGGAGTCGACGTTGAGAGACAGCCGATAATGTGTGACGCGAGGGAACCATCGCCGGGGTGGCAATTCATCCGCGCAACAAAATGGGCCATCCTGGCAATTTCCATGGCCATTCTTGCGCCTTGTTTTTGGCACCGGCATATCGAGGCGGGCGACCTTGCTAGCCACATGTACAACGCGTGGCTTGCTCAATTGATAGAGAAGGGCCAGGCGCCCGGGCTCTATTTCGTCCGGCAATGGGACAATGTGCTGTTTGATTGGATGATTTTGCATGCCGCGAATCTATTCGGGTTTGCGGCCGCGGAAAAAATTGTAGTTTCGGCTTGTGTGCTGATTTTTTTCTGGGGAGTGTTTGCTTTCGTTGCGGCTGCCAGCGGCAACGCCCCGTGGTACCTGACACCGTGCTTTGCGATGCTGGCTTACGGATATTCCTTCAACATGGGTTTCATCAATTACTATCTGTCACTCGGGTTGGCTTCTTTTGGCCTGGCGCTCTTGTGGCGGGGAAGGGGATTGGAGCGCGGCCTCGGCGTACTCATAGCCCCGCTTGTTTTTTTGGCCCACCCACTCGGTTTCCTATGGCTCGGTGGAACGCTCCTATACCTAGGTCTTTGGACGAAGCTGCCGAATTGGTGGAAGCTGGCCGTGCCAGCCGCGGCAACGGGCGCCGTGTATTGCTTGCGTTTGTACCTCGCGCATCAGAACCGGTTTCCCGTCGATTGGGTGCACGACCCGTTCTATCTCATGAACGGCGCCGACCAATTGACGCTGTATGGCGAACGTTACGCGACGCTCGGATGGGCCGCGCTAGTGTTCGGGGCTTTTTGCGTCGGTGCGGAACTCATACTCCGCCGTAGGGACATGCCCTTTTGGCGTTCCCTGACTCTTCCCGCGGGATTGTATGCTGTGGCGATTTTCTCGGTCGCGCTGCTACCCGAGAATCTGCGTCCGTCGATAACCGGAGGCTGGATTGGGTTGCTCGCGTCCCGGTTGACGGCGATTACGGCCATTTTTGGGCTTTGCGTAATGAGCTGTCTCAAGCCTCGAAAGTGGCATCTGGCGGGCTTCAGCGTCTGCGCCATCTTCTTCTTCACTTTTCTTTACCAGGACACTCTCGTCTTGGACCACATGGAATCCACCGCTGAAAAGCTCGTCAGCCACCTGCCGTTCGGGACCAGAGTGATTGAAACGATCTGGTCACCCGACGACTCTCGCATATCTTTTATCGGACACATGGTGGATCGCGCGTGCATCGGGCGATGCTTCAGCTACGCCAATTACGAGCCCGCCTCGGGACAGTTCAGGATCCGGGTTCGGCAGGGAAGCCCGATTGTCAGCGCCTCAGACGACGACAACGAAGACATGCAGTCCGGGGAATACACGATCCAGGAACGGGACTTGCCAATGGTGGAAATCTACCAATGTGACGCGAAAGATTTGACGCAACTCTGCATGCGGGACCTGGCGGCGGGCGAAAAAAATGGCCGCGTGGGCTACAAACCTCCGGACTGAAGGCTTCTCCCCGGCCGAAAACGCGCCAGAACGCCCCAAAATGGCAGCAGACAAATTGGCTCTTGCAGCAGGCCAATATCGTGTAGAATTGGCTCAAGGTGAGAGACAATGTTGCCACTTCATCTCCAGCCTGAGAGCCACGTCCCGTTGTATATCCAGCTGCGTGACCAATTGCGTTCGCTCGTGCACGCGGGAGATTTGCGCCCGGGCGACCGTATTCCGGCGAGCCGCGAGCTAGCCACGATGCTGGGAGTACATCGCACGACGGTGGCGAACGCCTATGCCGAGCTTGAGTCCGAGGGGCTCATTCAGGGACACGTGGGCCGAGGCACATATATCAAGGGCAATGGAAATGGGTTAAAGCTCACTCCTCCGGCGCCGCCAGTTCTCAATGGAAGCGAGGGCATTCGCTGGGAGCTACTGTTTGCGGATGAACGCGGCGAGGAAGCGCTCAGCCGGTTGACGGCGAGCGCTCCGGAGAATGCTCTATCTTTTGTAATGGCGCGGCCTGCGGAAGAGTATTTTCCTGTCGAGGAATTGCAGATCTGCGTTAACGCGGTTTTGCGCCGGGAAGCTACCGACGTATTGAACCTTGGACCTTCGGACGGTTATGGGCCTCTGAAGGAGGCCCTCATCGAGCATCTTCGCGGCGATGGCATTCCCGCGAAAGACGAGAATTTGCTGATCACGGATGGCTGCCAGCAGTCGCTGGATATTATCAGCAAGGCTTTTGTGCGGCCTGGCGACTCCGTAATTCTCGAGAATCCGACCTACCCAGGCGCGATGGCGATCTTCCATGGCGCGAGGGCACGTTGTCTCGGAGTGCCCATCCGAACGCGCCCGGAACCGGGGACGACGCTTGGCCTTGATTTGGAAGCTCTCGAAGCTACGCTGGCCGCGAACCGCGTGAAATTAATCGTGCTTACACCCGATTTTCAGAACCCCACCGGTACTTCGATGCCGCTGGCGTCGCGAAGGAAGCTGCTTGAACTCGCCGGGCGGCATCAAGTACCCGTTGTGGAAGACCACATCTATGCGCGGCTGCACTCCCGCGACGAGCGAGTGCCTTCTCTCAAGCAGTTGGACCGAGCAAATATCGTCATCCACATCGATAGTTTTGCTAAGGTTGCGTTCCCTGGATTGCGAGTGGGGTGGATCGTGGCCCCGGCTACGGCCATCGAGCGGCTGCGCATCGTGAAGCAGACCACCGATCTTCATACCGACCAGCTCGCCCAGGCAACGCTTGCGGAGTTTTTGCGGCGAGGATTGTTCACCAAGCATTTGGCGAAAATGCGCAAGGTTTACACGTCGCGGCTTTCGGCGTTGGATGAAGCGCTCCGCAAGCACATGCCCGAGGGAACTCGATGGACTCGTCCGGATGGCGGAATGTGTCTTTGGCTGGAACTGCCGCCGGGGTTTGACGCCAGTGAACTTCTGATTCATGCGAAAGAACGCGGAGTTCTGTTTGCGCCGGGCCGCTATTTTTACGTGCAGAACCCGTTGCCGAATACGCTGCGGCTCGGCTTTGCCGGCCTGGACGAAAAACAGATCGCCCGCGGGATGGCGACTCTGGCGGACTTGCTCCGCGTGGAGATGCGCAAACGGCAACGCGGAGTGCGTCGCGCTGAGCGCAGCCGAGTGGCGCTGGTGTGATGCCGCGAAAACGTGAAGGATCGCAGTAAGGCGTTAAAGAAATAAAGATGGCGGAGGGGCGGGCAGGAATTGTCGGACACGATCACGTTGTCGCCGAATCCGGAGAACAAATGCTTTGGCTGCGGCGGAGCGAACGCAGCGGGCATGCAACTGACGTTTGAACAGGACAACGTCAAGCGGCGCATTGTGGGACGGTTTATTTTGGGTGAAGCCTATCAAGGCGGGGGCGGGATGGCGCACGGTGGGATTATTGCGACACTCTTGGACGAGGCCATGGGAAAAGTGTGCCGGTTTCGACAGGTTCGCGCTGTCACCGCTGAGCTGACGGTCCAGTATTTGAAGCCGGTCAAGGTGGATGAAGAGATCGTAGTGGAAGGATTCGAGACCGATCAGAAGGGTAGAAATTTGTTCCACGCCGGCGAGATACGAAACAGCGCGGGCGAACTGCTGGCGCGAGGAACGGGAAGATTTGTGGTAATTGGGCAGAAGTAGGCGCCAAAATCAGAGACTTACACCGAAAGCGATCTTGGCGGTGAACGTTACGCGGCGACATTAGTGACGAGAGGAGAAGTGAAATGGACCCAAAAAAGGTGAATGGCAGCGGCGGAGCAAACGAGTGGAGAGTGAAGGTCGGCCTTGCCGAGATGCTCAAGGGCGGCGTCATCATGGACGTGACGAACGCCGAGCAGGCGAAGATTGCGGAGAAGGCTGGGGCTTGCGCGGTCATGGCGCTTGAGCGCGTGCCGTCCGACATCCGCAAGGAAGGCGGCGTTGCGCGGATGGCCTCCATCAAGGTCATTCGAGAGATCATGCACACAGTGACCATCCCGGTGATGGCCAAAGTGCGCATTGGACATTTTGCAGAAGCCGAAGTGCTGCAAGCGCTCGAGGTCGATTTTATCGACGAGAGCGAAGTGCTGACGCCGGCGGACGAGGAGAATCACGTCTGGAAACATGATTTCCGCGTCCCGTTCGTATGTGGCGCCCGCAATCTCGGCGAGGCGCTCCGACGCATCGCGGAAGGGGCGGCCATGATTCGCACCAAGGGTGAGGCGGGCTCCGGGAACGTGGTCGAGGCGGTCCGCCACATGCGCACCATCGTAAGCCAGATGAAGAAGTTGACGACGATGCGCGAGGACGAACTGATGCACGAAGCGAAAGAGCTGGGCGCGCCGCTCGATTTGATCCGGCAAATAGCCAAGACTGGCAAGCTTCCGGTGCCGAATTTTTCCGCGGGAGGCATTGCCACGCCCGCGGATGCCGCTCTCGTGCGGCGTCTCGGCGCTGAGGCCGTGTTTGTGGGTTCCGGGATCTTCAAGTCGAGCGACCCGGAGGCGCGCGCCAAAGCGGTCGTGAAGGCCACGACGCATTTTGAAGACCCGAAAGCCGTTCTGGAGGCGCACGAAGAGCTGGGCGAGGCGATGCGCGGAATCGACGTGCGGCAACTCGAAGAGAAGGACATGCTCTCTACGCGCGGCTGGTGAGCAGGGCGCACGGGATCACCGAGCAGACTGGGCAGAGGCGCAGCATGCCGCGCCCCTGCAACGACGAGACAGCGGAGTACTTGAATTGAAAATCGGCATCTTGGCAGTACAGGGCGATTTTGAGGCGCACGCAGCCATGCTCGCAGAAATTGGCGCCGAGACGGCAGAGGTACGCACCGTCAAAGATCTTGAAGGTTGCGACGGTTTGATTCTTCCCGGTGGAGAGAGCACGACACAACTTCAGTTTCTGCAGGAGGAGGGGCTGTTTGACGCGGTGAAGCGATTTGCCGCGGACGGCGGCGCCGTCTTCGGAACTTGCGCCGGGGCGATTCTGCTTGCGACCAGGGTGAAGAATCCGGAGCAGGCTTCGCTGGGTTTGCTGGATATGACGGTGCTCCGCAATGCGTATGGACGCCAGATCGCCAGCGACGTGGTCAGTGGTGCTTCCATCTTGAAGAATGAGCCTTTGGAGATGGTTTTCATCCGAGGGCCCATTATTGATAGCGTGGCTCCCGGCGTGAGAGTCCTCGCCGAATACGCGGGCAAGCCCGCATTGGTCCAACATGGTCGCATCATGGCCGCGACTTTCCATCCCGAGCTGACTAGCGATACGACTGTTCATCAGCATTTCCTGACACTTGCTAGGGCTGGATCCGCTCAACCCGCACTAGCTCGCTCGTGAATCCAGCTTCTCGCAATTCCACAACGCGCCCAATTCGGATAGTCTTTAGAGGAATGGGGGCTGAACGACTCGCTAATGCCGCCGCTATGAAGCCAGAGACTCGCACGAAGGTGCTTTTCGTCTGTTTGGGAAACGCGTGCCGCAGTCCGATGGCGGAGGCCATCGCCTCGCGCCTCGCTGGAGATGTCATTGCGGCAGCGAGCGCGGGTCTAACGCCGCTTGGTCGCGTGGAGCCTCTCACCGCGGAAACATTGGCTAGGAATGGATATCCATCGGCCGGGTTGGAATCGAAGGGCATCAACCTTAAGGCTATCAAAGCAGCGGATATCATCGTCAATATGAGCGGCCGACCGAAAGAGATCGCGTTCGGCAATTCTTCGAAGGTCGAAGATTGGCAAGTCGAAGATCCTTATGGCGCCGACCCGGAAAATTATCAGAGAATCTTCGAGCGCATTGAACGGCTTGTGGCAGATCTGGCGGGAGAGTTGAGAAAGGGGACTCGCACGCGGACGAAATCCGGAAACGATGGTGGGACGGACGGCACGGACAGCTAGCTGGCGGATACGGAGTGTCAATTTTGAGGCGAGATAAAACCAGCGTTTCTCAGGAAGATTACCTCAAGGCCATCTGGGAGATGCTTGAAGAAGATCAGACGCCCATCAGCGCGAGGCTTGCGGAAGAACTAAGAGTAACTCCTCCGGCGGTCACCGCAGCGCTAAAGCGGATGACGCGCGACGGCCACGTCCGCGTGGAACGGAGCGGGCGAATTGATTTGACCAGAAAAGGACGCGAGGTTGCGGAGCGCCTGGCGCTTCGCCACCAACTCGCGGAAATGTTGCTGACCGAAGTGATCGGACTTTCCTGGGCGAAGGCGCATGACGAAGCGGAACGTCTCGAACACGGCATCTCTCCTGAAGTGGAGGCGCTGCTACTCAAGCGTTTCGGAAACAAGAGTTCCTGTCCGCACGGTGTGCCGATGCGAGGAGGAGTTGCAAAGCTTCGAAATCAGGGAGCGGTTCTCCTCGCGGACTTGCGACCCCGCGAGCACGCCGAAATTCTCTGCGTCTACGAAAAAGACGCTCAGTTCCTTGAATTTTTGGAGGGCCTGCGATTGCGCCCGGCCACCAAAGTTGAAGTGCTCAAACGAGAGTACGATGAAACGATGACTCTCCGATCAGACGGCCACACCATGCATCTGGGAAAGCCTGCCACCACGCGGATTTGGGTGCGCCGCTTGAACGCGTGACCGGCCAGTTGTGATTCTTGACCAGTGGACAGCGACGGATTCAATGTGCGCCCGGAAGTTGAGCGCATTTAGATGGCCTAAGACGATTTCTACATTTGCCATGGCTCCTAGGAACGCTGTTCCAGAAGCGCTTTTAGGCGAGCGTAGCCTGCCCGGCTGACCGGAAGCCGAGTCTCGTCCGTGAGGATGAGTACTAGACCCCTCTTGCATTTTTGGTTGGCAAACACTATGGTGTGCCACACAGTTTGGTGGCTTTTTTCGCTTCCCCGCCAAAGCGCCTTTCGACTTACGGAGAACAACTTGCACGCTGGGAATTCACGCACCGTACGAGGTGATGGTTGGCGCTGGCTGGTTTGCGTCGTGATAGCGCTTGCGGGCGGATTGCTTACGTTCGTGGGAGCCCGCGCACAGCAGAAGGCCACTGATGACGCCACTTTCCGCAAACTGCTTGACGCATACTGCGCCGCGTGGAGCACCGGAAACGCGGACAACGCCGCTCGGTTTTATGCAAAAGATGAAGGCCTCGTGTTTTATGACGTCACCCCATTTTCATATCATGGGTGGAAGGAATATCACGACGGTGTAAAGGCGGCGCTTTTCGATAACATGGAGAGTGGAACGCTCACTGCGGGGAAGGATTTGAAGGTGAGACGCAGGGGCACAGTGGCGTGGACCACAGTTTCCATGCATTTATCAGAAAAAACAAAAGACGGTAAGAATCTGGAAACAGAAATTCGTTATACCGGAATTTGGGAGAAGCGTCCCAACGCTTGGTTGCTCGTCCATGAGCATCTTTCCGCGCCATTGGGAGGTTCGTAGGACGAGCGGGACTTGGGAGCGGGCGATTTGCCCGTGTAAGACCGATGTTTAAGACACTGCAATACTATTGGAGCGTCGCACGCGGGTATCGATTGAAGCCCTGGAAGAGTCCGTACCTCCGCTGGCGCTTTGAAACATTTCTAGGCAAGGAAGCCGCGAATCTGGATGCAAGAAAATTCTTCCACCTCTCTTGGAAATACCGCTCTCATATGATGAATTTCGTGGATTGGGCCGCGGAACGCCGGCGCGTCCAACGTCAAGTCCGCCGGCACGCCTAAAGACGACCTTCCGTCTTGAGCAGATAACCATCAATAACGTAAACCGCAGTTCGGAGAGGCGTATAATTTAGGTGGAAGGAGGATTCCTTCGTGAGCGGATTGAAGGTCCTCCAGAAGACTGAACAGCTGCACGAGGCCCGATGGTGGGAGCCAGAGCCAGGCGGTCGAGTGCACTGCTACCTTTGCCCCCGCCATTGCCACATCCATTCGGGACAATCTGGCTTTTGCTTCATACGCGTGAATCACGAAGGAAAACTCTATAGCCTCGGCTATGGCGCTCCAGCGGCTCTGCAGGTGGATCCCATTGAGAAGAAGCCGCTGAATCATTTCCTGCCGGGAACACGCGTGTTCAGCATGGGAACCGCCGGCTGCAACATGGGCTGCTTTTTTTGCCAGAATTGGGACATCTCCAAATCGCGCCAGGATCAAGTTCGATCTCAACCGGTTGCCGCGGAAGATGTGCCTTTACTGGCGTTGCGATACGGCTGTGATTCCCTGGCTTTCACATATAACGAACCGACTATTTGGGGCGAATATGTGATCGACATTTGCCGAGCGGCGAAAAAATATGGATTGAAAACGGTGATGGTGTCGAACGGCTATATCACTCATGAGGCTTTTCACGACATCTACGACCATATCGATGCCGCGAACATCGACCTGAAAGCTTTCACCGAAAGTTTCTACGGAAAAACTACGCTGACGCATTTGGAGCCAGTCCTCAAGACCCTCGAGTGGCTGAAGAACGAAACAAAAGTGTGGTTCGAAATCACGAATCTGATGATTCCAACGCTGAACGACGATCCCGAGGAGACTCGCAGACTGTCGGAGTGGATCCTCACGCATCTAGGTCCCGATGTGCCACTTCACTTCACGGCGTTTCATCCGGACTTCAAGCTCCAAGATAAACCGCGCACGCCGTCAGAGACACTTCATCGCGCCAGGGCGATCGCCCTCGAAACGGGTCTGCATTACGTTTATGAAGGCAATATCTTCAGTGACGGGGCAAACACCATTTGTCCCGGCTGCGGCGAGTTGCTGCTCCGGCGTTCCTGGCACGACGTCCTCGAAAACCGGCTCGTTGGCGGCGCCTGTCCGAAGTGCTCTTTGAAAATTCCTGGAGTTTGGGAGAAAACGAACGGCTCTCCGTCAAACTCACGTTTGTTGCGAAAAACAGCAGGGAACTACGGCCACCTGAATCTGTAGTAGCCGTTGGTTACACCCGGGACCTCAGTTCTCGCTAGGGATGGAATGAGTAGTAGCCAGGGCCGACGCGCATTCCGTGATGCCATGCCGCAGGGAGAGCCCACCAAACGAGCGTGCCAACCACGGCCTGTCCGGCAGCCAGCGGAAGAATGTTGCGCTCTCGGGCGAAGAGCCAACTCATGGTCGCCCCACCGATAAACGTAAGAGGCACAAGAACTGGATTTGGCCAATGCAGCGCGGCAAATATAGCGCCGGCAAGAACCGCAACAGGTCGAACGTCCTCCATCGCATAGAGCAGCCGGTTGGTGAGATACGAATTCAATGCGACTTGCTGGAGCAGACAAAATGCGCCGTAGGCAAGAACTCGCCGGAGTTCAGTTACATGCGGCGGCAAATGGTGAAGCGTTCCAGAGGCAAGTCCTGCCAGGCAAGCAGCGCCGACGAACGCGATTAGTATCTTCCATCCTTGACGGGTTGCCTGCCATAGATTGTCGGCTCTCCAACCGAGCGTTTTAGGAGTGTCGCGGTGCAGGAGAATGCTTCCCACGAGCCAGACCGGGAACACCAACCAGAAATTGGCACTCACGGATTGAAAGCGCCAGATGTAAGCAGCGATGAGGCAGGCCAGGGTCAAGGCCTCGATCAGGGTCAGGACACGATAGCTAGTCTTGGAAATGGGCTGCGGATTCAATGTGAGTTCGATCTGCTTGAATTCTCTTGTGTCATCAGCCGAGTTAGCTCTTAGGTTCGCCGCGCTTCGCGATGGCTCTGTCCGCAAACGAGCGTGCGGCTCCCCGTTCCTTGCGTAGGTTGTGCAAGCAGCAAGCGAAAGCCGATTCGTGGAGGAAAATACTCTAACCTCACGTTCCGTCGAGGCATCCTACGTGCGAGAATCATCATAATTGTGATGATGCACAGGTAGACGGGGTTGCGCGGGAGGAAATTCTAGCGTGGCGGATAAGCACAAGGTCGTCATCCTCGGCGGCGGATTTGGCGGCCTGTATGCAGCGCAGAAACTCAAACGCGCACCGGTGGAAGTAACTCTGATAGACCGGCGCAACTTTCATCTCTTCCAACCTCTCCTGTATCAAGTCGCCACGGGCTCGTTGTCCCCGGGCGAGATTGCAGCTCCGCTGCGTGGCGTTCTCAGTCATCAGAAAAATACGCAGGTCATGCTCGGTGAAGCCATTGATATCGATCCGGAAACAAAGAAGGTCCTCCTTCGTGACGGGGGCGAATTCCCCTACGACTCTTTGATCGTTGCGACCGGCTCGGAAACCTCCTACTACGGCAATGACGATTGGCGCACGTGGGCGCCCAGCCTGAAGTCCATTGAGGAAGCGACCGCCATACGCCACAAGATTCTCTTCGCATTTGAGCGTGCCGAGCGCGCCGCAACCGAAGCAGAGGCCCGCGCGTGGCTCACGTTCGTGATCGTTGGCGCCGGAGCCACCGGCATGGAGCTTTCCGGGGCGCTTGCCGAAATCGCCAACGAGACACTCAAGAACGATTTTCGCCGCATCAACCCGCGGGAAGCGCGCATTATTTTGATGGAGGGCGGCCCCCGTGTCCTCACTGCCTTTCCAGACGACCTCTCCAGGAAGGCGGAGAGGCTCGTCTCGCGTCTGGGCGTTGAAGTCTCGAAGGGCGTTATGGTTACGCACATCGATTCTGATGGCGTTACTTATAGTTCTGCCGGCGAGTCAAAATTTCTTCCAGCGAAAACGGTCCTCTGGGCCGGCGGCGTTACGACGAACGAATTCGGCAAAAAGCTTGCCCTACGAACTAGAGCAGAGACAGACCGAAGCGGCCGCATCAAGGTGAGCCCCAATCTCACCGTACCCGGATATCGGGACATCTTCATCGTTGGCGACTTGGCACTCTCTCTAAACGAGGACGGCAAGCCCCTGCCAGGCGTGGCGCAAGTGGCCATACAGGGCGGCGCTTATGCGGCAAAGGCGATTCGCGCGAAGTTGAAAGGAAAGAAGGACTTCCGGCCGTTCCATTATTTAAATAAGGGAGACATGGCGGTCATCGGCCGCGCCGCGGCGGTCGCCAATATTTTTGGCTTTCATCTATCGGGCTGGCCTGCGTGGCTGGTTTGGCTCTTCATCCACTTGATGTACATCGTGGAGTTTCAGAGCCGAGTCTTGGTTTTCATCCAATGGGGCTTTGAGTATTTGACCTTCAGCCGTGGCGCACGGCTTATTACTGGCATCGCAGCCACGGATTCGGTTGACAAGACTGAGGCCTTGAACAATACGGACAAGTTGGGGGACGGCCGCTAGCGGCATGCAAACCGAAAGGATGGTGCCAGGGGCCAGAATCGAACTGGCTACGCCCGCCTTTTCAGGGCGGCGCTCTACCAATGAGCTACCCTGGCACTTTGGGGTCTAGAAATTGTAGGGGGTGCAGCGCGACTGTGTCAATTCGGGCGGCAAGCATGCTGGAGTTGGAAAAGCCGTAGCGTAGGCGGCGGGAGGAACGTCCGCGACGCACGTTAGCAAGTGGGTTTGGCCGTAAATTCGAAAGCGGGCAAAATCTCACTGAGCGGACTCGTCAAACTCCTTCATCCAGGTTTTGCCCTTGAGCACTTCGCGGGGGCGCGTCCCGTCGGGCGGGCCGACGATGCCGTCTTTTTCCATGATGTCGATCAAGTGTGCCGCGCGGCCGTAGCCGATGCGCAGGCGCCTCTGCAACGTCGAGGTCGATGCGCGGCCCATCTCGCAGACCACGCGAACGGCGTCCTGGTAAAGATCGTCGCCCACATCCTCCCCGCTGCCCTCTGCATCGTCACCGGAGGAGCCCTCCGGCTTGCCGTTCTCATCTTTCGGTGTTTCGAGGAGCTGCTCGTTATATTTTGCCTGCGCTTGCTCGCGCCAGAAGTCGCAGACCGAGGTGATTTCGTCTTCCGTAACCAACGGTCCATGAATACGATGCAACCGTGCCGATCCCGCCGGCAAATAAAGCATATCGCCTTTGCCTAGCAATGATTCGGAACCGTTTGAATCCAGAATTGTGCGCGAATCTACCTTGCTGGCCACGCGAAACGAAATACGAGCCGGGAAATTTGCTTTAATCAATCCGGTAATCACGTCAACCGAGGGCCGTTGCGTCGCGAGGATGAGATGAATTCCCACAGCCCGCGCCATCTGCGCCAGCCGTGTGATGGACTCTTCGACGTTGTTGGTGTCCACCATCATCAGATCCGCCAATTCGTCGATTACAATCACCAGGTAGGGAAGCGGCTTGTGCTCGCCTTCCTCGACATTGTCAAAAAGAGAAAGCGATTGGGCTTTCTGAAACGTCCGATTGTACTGGTCGATGTTTCGAACGCCGCGCTGTGCGAGGAGCTTAAGCCGCTTCTCCATCTCCTTCGTTGCATTGCGCAACACGTTGGAGGCAATCTTCGGGTCGGTCACAACGGGCGCAATTAGATGGGGAATATTTTCGTAGAGGTTCAGCTCAAGCCGCTTGGGGTCTACCAACACTAATTTCACGTCATCCGGACTCGCCTTATAAAGAATCGACATCATCAACGAGTTGATGAACACGCTCTTGCCAGTGCCAGTGGAGCCAGCAATCAGCAAGTGAGGCATCGCTGCGAGGTCGGTCACGCGAATCCTGCCGTGCAAGTCGCGGCCCATCGCCAGTGTCAGTTTGCTGGAAGAATTTGTGAACTCCTGGGCCTCGATAATCTCGCGTAACGCAATGGTCTGCCTCGTGATATTCGGCACTTCAATTCCGATGGTGGATTTGCCCGGGATGCGTTCGATCAATATCGATTCCGCCTGGAGCGCGAGGCACAAGTCTTCCGTGAGCCCGATGATTCGGCTGTACTTGATTCCCGCCTCGGGCTTGAATTCAAACGTGGTGACGACCGGACCAGGATTGATCTGAGTCACGCGGCCCTGAATGTCGAATTCCAGGCATTTGGCTTCAATCGCCCGCGCGCGGTCCTTGAGTTCGTCCTCGTCAAGTTTTTGGCTTCGTTCGCCTTCGCGAAGCAACGAAGGAGAAGGCAGTCTGTAGTTCGGATTCCCCTTGGCGATTTTGGGGTCGGAGGATTTCTTGGTAACCGTTTTTTCCGGACCGACAAAGACGATCGGCTCTTTCCGCCAGAGCGACTTTGCTTTATCTACCCGCTCCTCCTTTTCCGCATCAAAAACATCGCTTTCATCCGCCAATGCGATCGACTTCAGCGGCTCATTTGGCGCGGCGGCATTACCAAAGGATTGGGGCGAAACCGGCTTGCGACCTGAAATTCTTGTCTCTTCGACGCGCCGCCGCATTCGTTCCTGCTCTCGTTCTTCTCTCCAGGAGCGCCATCGCGCAGCTGCCTTTTGCAAAATCCCCAGCTTTTCGACCGCGCCGAGCGGGCCGCGAGGGCCTTTGGCCCAGGCGTGAGTGCCCGCGAAGGAAAACCGAGTGGTCATGAAGAGGGAAGTGAAAAAAAGCGCCACCGCAACCACGGTCGCACCCCAAAAGTTGAATCCTGTCAGGAGTCCGTTCGATAGCAGTGATCCCAGCATTCCACCGGCAGGGATGGCGCCTCTCAGTTGAGGGAAGTGCCATAGGGATAGCAGGGAAGGGAGCGAGAGCAGCAGAAGCACGTAGCCAGCCAGAGTCGCAATTTGCGAATCGATTGACCGGCTGCGAAACCAACGCCAGCCCAATATCCCGATTGCAACGGGAAGCAGGAATGCGGCAAACCCGAACACCTGGAACAGCAGGTCGGAGCCGTATGCGCCAACCGGCCCGATCCAGTTTCTAGCTGGGCCGCCGTCGGGAGCGGGGGCCGCGACGTTAAACGCGGAGTCATGCGGCGAATACGAGATCAGCGCCAGCGCCATGAGAACCGCTAGCGAGATGCATAAAAACCCAATCAGCTCATTGAGCCGTTTATTTCCGGTCGGAGTCAGAAAACGCAAGGAGTTCTCCTCAGCTGTTGGGGAAGGCTGAGTGGTGCGACGGGTGCGCTGGCGCTAGCGCCTCCGCCTGGAGGAACGACAAACCAGTACTCAATATAGCAAACAATGCGGCGAGAGCTGCAATCAGTTTTTTTAGCATTGTTCCCAAATCCAATCACCCGCCCAGCCTCGAAGCCCAGATTAACACTGCTGCCCCAATGAGAATCCGATAGATCGCGAAGGGTACAAATCCGTGTTTCCGCACCCAGGCTAAAAACCAAGCGACAGAGCCATACGCCACGATATAAGACACAACGAAGCCAATCGCCAAGACAAGCCATTGGTGCGGCGAAATTTGCGAAACTCCGATGGGGTTCTCCCCCTTTCCGAGCACGGACTTATAAAGCGTGTATAAAGTCGCAGCGGCCATCGTCGGCATCGAGAGAAAGAAAGAAAACTCCAGCGCCGAGGCTCGCGACATTCCCGCAAGCTGGCCGCCCGCGATGGTCGACATAGAACGTGAGGTTCCCGGAAACACGCCCGAAAAAATCTGGCAAAAACCAATCCAGACGGCCTGTGCGAGAGTCATGTCTTCCATCTTCCAGGTACGAATCCGTCCTCCTGTCGCGCTTGGGCCCGCTGCTTCGGATTTTGCGTTCATTGCATCGACGATCCACATCACCACACCGCCGATCAGCAGCGACCATCCGATCACGGCCAGGTTCTCCAAGTTTTTTCCGATTACCTTAGTCAGGAGAAACGCCGGAATTGCAGTAATCACGAACGCTAAGCACGTCAGTCCCAGAGGGTGCGTGAGCGGCGTCCGGTCGCCTCGCTCGCCCTTGGGGAACGTAGCGAGAAAAGCGCAGATGCGACGCCAGAAATAGACCGGCAGGCAGGCAATGGCCCCAAGTTGAATCACGATCGAGTACATCTTCCAGTATCCGCTCGCCAAGTCGATGTGAAGCAAAGCCTCGCCCAGGCGCAGGTGCGCCGTGGAGCTTACCGGCAAAAACTCCGTGAAGCCTTCTACAATTCCCAGAAGAACAGACAGAATGTACTCGTTCAAAGGGTCTCTCCTGATGTCTTAGTGGGGTCTGGTGAACTCTTGTAAAGAATTTTGCGCATTTCATAAGCATCAAGCCGGCCCAGATAGTAGCGCTTCAGCACTGTCTCGATACGATAGCCGTGCCTCTTCCAGAACGCAACAGCCGCCTCATTTTCGGTCGCTGTTTCCAGCAGTATCGACCGCACTCCGCGAAGGTAAAGGTTTTTCTCACTTTCCGCCAGCAGCAACGAACCAAGTCCTTGCCGACGATGATTCTCGGCGACATCAAGTGTAATGACGTGCGCCAGCGGCGGATTCTCTTCTGTCAGGATAAAGCCTGCAATGTTCTTGCCGTCCGCCGCAACTACGCAATCAGCACTCGGGAGGGTAAGGAAGTAACGCAGCGTCGTTTTCGAATAGGAGATTCCGGCAGGGAAACAGGACTGATCCAGCCGGTGCAGAGCAGTGAAGTCGTGCGGTTCGTAGGACCGGAGCGTAACCGCCATCTCGGGATTCTACTCCCGGGGAGTCTGAATGAGTGCAGCGGCGCCGAACGGTGTGCCAGCCTGCCAAACATTCTGCGCGCCATCATAGCCCCAAACGCGCGTCCAGAAAACCAGCGGAAAAGAAAAAGAGCGCGATTCCTCGCGCTCTTTTCCAGGCAATGGTGTACGCAGATTACTTTCGGGCTGGAGCTTACAGTTTCACGGTCACCGTTTTCACTTCGGTGTAGTTCGCCAAGCCGTATTCGCCCAGTTCGCGCCCGATTCCAGACTGCTTGAATCCGCCAAAAGGGGCTCCTGCGTCGAACACGTCATAGCAATTCACCCAAACAGTTCCCGCTCTTACGCTGTCCGCGATGGCGTGGGCCTTGCTTATGTCCTTGGTCCAAACTGCCGCCGCCAACCCGTAAGCGGTCTTGTTCGCGCGCGCCGACACTTCGTCCATAGTCTTGAACTTTAGGATCGACATTACCGGTCCGAAAATTTCTTCCTGGGCGATGGTCATGTTATCGGTGACGTCGGCAAAGACTGTTGGCTCGATGAAGTATCCCTTGTCGCCGACCCGGCCGCCGCCCGTCAGCATTTTGGCGTTTTCCTTTTTGCCTTTATCGATGTAGCCCATCACCTTGTTGAATTGGTCCTGATCCACTTGGGGGCCCTGCTCCGTCTTCTGATCGAACGGATTGCCCACCGTACGCTGCTTGGCTCGCGCCACGCTCTTCTCCACGAATTCGTCGTAAGCTTTTTCTTCGACAAAAAGCCGGGAGCCTGCGCAGCAGCATTGACCTTGATTGAAAAAGAGAGCAAAGTGCGCGCCCTCAATCGCCTCGTCCATATCCGCGTCCGCAAATACGATATTGGGGCTCTTGCCGCCCAGTTCGAGCGTGACGCGTTTCAAGTTGGTATCCGCGGCGGCACGCATGATTAGGTGGCCAACCTCGGTCGAACCAGTGAATGCCACTTTGTCGACATCCATGTGCCGGGCAATGGACGCGCCGGCAGTCGGACCGTATCCGGGCAGGATGTTTACGACGCCTTCAGGGAAACCCGCTTCGAGGATCAGTTCGCCGACGCGAAGAGCGGTCAGCGGCGTCTGCTCCGCGGGTTTCAGCACGACGGTGCAGCCAGTCGCAAGCGCCGGTCCCAGCTTCCAGGCTTGCATCAGCAGCGGGAAGTTCCAGGGAATGATCTGGCCAACTACGCCCACTGGCTCGTGCTTCGTGTAACAAAAATAATTACCGTTGACAGGGATGGTCTTGCCCTGAATCTTGTCCGCCCATCCCGCGTAATAACGGTAACACGCGATCGTTAGCGGCAAATCCGCCGCGCGCGCAACGTGATAGGGCTTGCCGTTGTCCAGCGATTCGAGTTGCGCCAGTTCGTCCGCATGCTTTTCGATCAGGTCAGCGAGCCGATTCAGCATCGCACCTCGCTGCGATGCAGTCATTTTGCGGCGCCAGGCTCCCGTTTCGAACGCCGCCCGCGCGGCGAGTACCGCGCGGTCAACGTCGACGGCGTCAGCTTCCGCGACCTGCGTTATCACTTCTCCCGTCGAAGGATTGATAGTAGGAAATGTCTTGCCCGAAGCGCTGTTGACCCATTTTCCGTTGATCAACAGTTTTGTCGCGCTGATTTTCACGCTTGGTTCTATCGCAGTCGTTGCAGTTGCCATGGAATCCTCCCTATTCGAATCATCGCAGTGCGCCAAGAGAACACGTAAAGTGTGTCTGCTTCCGCGATTGATCTGATGTGTTCGCCGCCGGTGGGCAGCTCAGGAAGCGCATTTGCGCTACCGAATGGAAGGCAGGGCGGAACCCCTCCAGCCCTGTGCGCGCGCAAACGTGCCGCCGGGGAAGAAGCCTATACCCATGCGGGTCGCCAGGCAAGCGGTGGACTAAGCTGGAAGAGTTTGGTGGGCAGCCAATTTTAGGGCGAACGCACAACGCACGAGGGCGGTACACACGATGCGAATCGAGTCTCCAGCATCCCACAGACAGAGTGGCGGTCCGCGAGTTAACTCCAGGAGCGCCCGCTCCGCCAAGTCGTTCTCATTGAATCAGGCTAGTTTGTGGTTGCTGCTTGGTTAGGAGAGTCTTGCCGCGGTGTAACCGACAGCACCACGTATTCCCGCTCTTTGCCGTCGGCCTCAGGAACGCGCAGGATGAGCTTGTCCTTCTGGATCCGGAACTGGGCCGTCTCTCCGATTGGTAGCAGAACAGGATGCTTATCGTCCTTGGGACGGATGCGGTATGTCAGCTTGTCGGTTTGCAGGACGTATTCCTGACACAAGACTTCCTGCGTCCGCTTGTTCTGTCCGTCGGTACCCAGCAACTCGCCCGCTACGGTCTTGGATCCCTTTTCCTGCATTCCGCAAGAGGTGGATTCCATGCGAATCAGAGTGCCTTTTTCGTAGTTGTGCTCCTTCGCCACACAAATGTCTGCGAAGAGCAAACACAAGCCAATCATGCCTAGGCGGTTCATGCCACGGTCCTCCTCAATTCTAGTTTTGCGGCCCTCTCCAGAGTATTGGCAGTAGGGACTCTAGATAAATAGGACCGAGGTACTTTGTGCTCAGGATGTAAAAGGTGAGAACTCCTCTCCGTAACCTTTTGTGCCCCTCCGCAGTTACTATAGGCAGAGCCAAGATGGCAGTGCGACGTCCAGCAAATGAGCGTTCGTCGACAGGCGTCGATGAGCGCCTGCTCGTGGAAGCTGCTCAGGGCGACCCGGCAAAATTCGATGCGCTTTACGAGCTTTTTTTCGATCGTGTCTACTATTATCTCTCCTCTCGCGTTCGGGATCGCGCCACCGCGGAGGACCTGACCTCGGAGGTCTTTCACAAAGCCCTTGCCAATCTCTCACAGTTCGAATGGCGAGGCGTTCCTTTTGCCGCATGGCTCTTTCGTATCGCCTCCAACTCGCTAGCCGACCAATACAAACGCGCCTCGCGCGAACACTCAGTGTCCGAGGACCCGCCAGACACTACTCTGCGGGTCGAAGACACTGCCGGCGACCTCGAGACCAGCGAATACCACTCCAGCCTATATCGCCTGGTTGACCGGCTTCCCGCAGTTCAGCGCCGCGTCATTCGCGAGCGTTTCGTCGAGCAGCGCACGATCCGCGAAATCGCTGCCCGGCTCAAGAAAAGCGAGGGCGCCGTCAAACAGCTTCAATTTCGGGCGCTTGAGACTTTGCGCTCGCAGATGGGGGGTAGCCATGCCTAAGCGCTCTCCCGCGGAACAGCTCGACCAAGCGATCTCAGCCTTGCTTACATCAGGGCCTGCGGTATCCAAGACGGGACTGATCCCTTCTGTAGCCCGACTCATGCCCATCGCCCAGGCCTTGCGTAACTTGCCGCGCCCCGATTTCAAGGGTAGCCTCAAATCCGATTTGCAAAGGAGAATCTCCATGAGTGAATCTGCAGCTCCCTCCCGGGGGCCTGTCAAATTTAAGGACTTTCGCCGTCCCAACTTTCCAAACATTGCGCCTTACTTCCTCGTCCCTGGTGCCCCGAAATTCATCGACTTCCTTATTTCTGCCTTCGAGGGCACGGAGCGCATCCGCGTTCCTCGTCCTGACGGTGCCATCATGCACGCGGAAGTCGCCATTGGTAATTCGGTGATCGAGCTCGGCGATGCCAACGAACAATATCCACAGCGGTCCATGACCACGCACTTGTACGTGCCGGACGCCGACGCCTCTTACGCGCGCGCCATCCGAGCGGGCGCGACTGGCGTTTACGCGCCAACCGACGACCACCCCTCCGGCGACCGTTGGGGCGAGGCAAAAGATCCCTTCGGCAACACCTGGTATATCGCGACTCGCAGGAGTCAGGTGTCCGGCGCCGAAGGATTTCTCACCGTTCAGCCCTACTTGCATCTGCGGGATGCGCACAACATGATCCCGTTCGCGGAATCGGCTCTCGGCGCCAAAGCCACCGGGATCCACAAATCGCCCGACGGTTTGGTCATGCATGCGACGATCGAGATCGCCGGGGCCACGTTCGAAATCGACGAAGCTCAGGGCAAGGTTCAGCCTGGAGCGGCCTATTTACATGTATATGTGCCCGACACCGATGCCGTTTATGCCCAGGCCATCCGGGCGGGCGCCATTGGCGTCACTCCGCCAAGCAACGCTCCGTATGGCGACCGCGCCGCCGCAATAAAAGACCCGTTCGGTAACATCTGGTTTCTGGCAACTTATCTGAGTTCAGGGCAGCAATAGTCTGTAAGGTCCTAGAGCACGCAGAGGATGTCCGGCTTCAGTATATCGATTCGTATCTGCTGGAAATTAAAGTAGGGACTTAAACGCAGAGGGCAAACTCTCCTCTCAACTACGTTCTGGTTTGCTCGTAGGATTTAAATAGGCAGACGTGCCGGGCACTTGACAGCTTGCTAGGCACGTTTATGCCTATGGCATTTCCATGCTTGCGCTGCGATCTTCCAGCCACACTTGTAGGTTCAGGGTTTGATGTCCGGAATACTCGTCTCTGTATTGGACTTTACCGCGATAGCGCCCGCGCCCGCAGCCTCCGACGCAGAAGGGTCTTTCTGTCGGGTGAGATACAGAACAAAGGGCGTGAGTTCGAAGGGCGTGACCTCGCCCGGGGCAACCTTGCCTATCGGCTTGGACTTCAACAACTGGAGCTGGTTATTCCAGGGTTCAATCTTAATGCGCCCGCCAAGGGGCAGGGCCGCGATGGCGTTGCCCGCGGCCTTTGCCGGCGACGTCTGATCGGCTTGACCTGCGGAAGTGTTGGCAACGCTGGTCGTGACCCTATGGCCCAGATGGGGACTTACAAGATTAGGAATCTCCTTCGAACGTTCATTCAGAGCTTGCAGAAACAGCTTCGCGTTTCCAAGATTGTCTTTGTACGGCGAATTCTGCAGCAATTCGTCACCCTTCAGCGTCGCCGCGTGTTCTTCTTCCGGCGTGGGTGTAAAACCAAAGTGGTGGAAGGTCTCTTTTTCGTCAAACCGCAGGCGATTGAAGAAGGCGTACTGCGTGCCCATGCGATATCCGAGCACTACGTGTCCAAGCTCATGTGAGAGGATCGCAGCAAGGCTGGCTTCATCGGGAAGCACGTCCACCAAACCGCGGCTCAAGACGATGGTATGACCAATGGTAAAGGACTCCAAGGTTGAGGTCATCAAAATGCGGCAGCGGACTTCGGGTTGAATATCGAGGTCATTCGTGACCTCGAGGTTGTTAATGACCGTCTCCAACACTTTGTCCACGTCACCCGAGGGTGCCATCAAGCCCAGCTTTTCCAGCTTCGCGGCGACATTGTCTTCTGCCTGGCGTCCCCAGGCACGTTTCGCCTCCAGCGGCGAGTAATCGTCAGAGACTTCGCTCTGATCCGTGACAGGCTTCGAGGTTTCCACCAAGACCTTGCTCAGCTCCTGCTCCTCACGAACCTGAGTCGGAGCGTACCCCCACAGCCGGGTCTGCGCTCTGAACGCCGGCATAGTCACGTTGTCAACTTCCTCACTGTAAATGAAGGAGGGGAGCCACTGGTTCTTGCCGGTGTTCGTCCGCCAGCTGTCGAAATTGAAGTAGTAGCTGGTCTTGGACTTTCCGCTATAGCCGCCGTTGAATCGCACAATGTGGTAATTCTGGTCTTCAACCCAAATTCGCCCGACAAAGCGTCCCTTTTCCACCTTTCCAATTGGGTCTACATCGAAAATCAGGCAGCGGACATCACCCAGAAACTCTCGCCCGGCGTAGTCGAACTTGTAGTGCTGGCGGTCGAGTCCGTTTGGGTCCACGTAGATCATCTGGAGGAAGCCTCGCGGTAGAAACTCCATCGAGAAAATGGTTCCCAAGCCTCCGAACATGCCGTGTTTGGAGTGGGTGCCGTTGAGCAGTGGTTCCAGCTCAACGCCTTTGGCAAGCTCCGCGCGCCCCAAATAATACTTGTCGCCACTCGGGACCGCACCCTGCCCTTTGCTCACGCGCAGTGTCTGGATGTAGGTTTCCACGATGGGCGAATACTGGCGGAATGATTGTGCTTCCACCTGTTCCTGAGCCACGATTTTATCCACTACTTCGGTCAGGCTTGGTGGTTGTTGGGCCGCCGCAGGCAGGGGTATCGCGCCCAAGATCAAGGCCAAAGGCAGGGTCTTCAGCGGACGCATAATTATGCCTCCTGAACTTTTCATCAGTAATTTAGCTGGTTGGTGAAAGGCTAGACTTCTGCAGGGACAATGCCAGCTGTCCTGAGGGTTAGTTTTGGGACAGTCGTACTTCTGGTCTGCTGCCTTGCACGAGCAGTCCACGGCGCGGTAGAAATTCGCATGTCCGGACGCAGGGGCATGAGCCGGGCCGTCCACAGTGAAACATTTTGACGAGTTTACTCGTTCTTTGTGTAGACGGCCGCGAGGAGTTCCCCATGGAAAACCTTTGGAAAGACCTACGTTATGCCTTGCGAATGCTTCTGAAGAATCCTGGGTTTACTCTAGTGGCCGTGCTCGCACTCGGTCTCGGCATCGGTGCAAACGCTGCCATCTTCAGTGTTTTCAATGGCATGCTTTGGCGTCCTCTGCCTGTTAAGAATCCGGAGCGTCTTGTGGCGGTAGCTGCCAAGACTCGCGATTTCCAGTTTCCCGTCGGTTTGTCATATCCTGATTATCAGGATTATCGTCAGCTCAAGACAGTTCTCTCTGACCTGGTAGCCTACACACCTTCTCCGGTAAATCTTGGCGTTCAGGGCAGGCCAGAGCGTGCCTGGGTCGATTTTGTCAGCGGCAACTACTTTTCCACGCTTGGAATTAAACCTGCCCTCGGTCGAACTTATGCTCCTGATGAAGGCTGGGTCCCGAACAAGGATCCTTTGGCGGTTCTAAGCTACAAGTTCTGGCAGAAACGCTTCGATGGCAACCCGGCAGTAATCGGACAAATAGTGCAGGTTAGCAATCATCCCTTCACGATCATCGGAGTTGCCCCTGAAAAGTTCCTCGGCGCCTATTATTTCATCGAGCCTGATTTCTACATTCCCTTGAGTACATTAGGGCTTATTGATCCCTCGCAGAGCGACGCGCTCACCAAGCGGAGTTCCAACTATCTTCGCGTTTTGGGTTACCTCCAACCCGGCGTGTCTCCTTTGCAGGCAATGGCCGCCGCGCAACCTTTGGACCAGCGATTGGCCCAGGATTTTCCGGATTCGCACAAGGGACTCTCACTTCTCGTTTTGCCGGAATTGAGCGCTCGCCCTGAGCCCGGCCTGGGCGCTTTCATGTCCACTGCGGTCATCATCTTCATGCTGCTTGTTGGACTTGTTCTCTTGATTGCTTGTGCCAATGTCGCAAACCTCATCCTGGCTCGGGCCAATGGCCGAAGAAAAGAGTTCGCCACGCGGGTCGCTCTTGGCGCCAGTCGCTGGCGCATGGTTCGGCAGCTGTTGACTGAGACCATTCTGCTCTCCGCCTTCGGCGGCGTTCTCGGCATGGTTTTTGCCCGCTGGGCTGCGATGGCTCTCACTTCCATTCACATTCCAACAGACATTCCTTTGCGATTGTTTGATTTGAGAATGGATTGGCGCATTTTTGGATTCACTTTCTTTGCCGCCCTCCTGACCGGCGTCATCGCAGGCCTCATCCCTTCGCTTCAAGCTTCTCGCACGGACCTTGCGGATACGCTCAAGGCTGGCGGACGCTCCGGCGGGTCTTCTTCCGGTCACCACCGGTTCCGCAACGCGCTCGTTGTGTCTCAAGTGGCCGTGTCCTTGTTGCTTTTGGCATGCGCGGGCTTCTTTATCCGCAGCCTGCAGAACTCTGCCCATGTCGATATGGGATTCCGCGTGGATCACACGCTCATGATGTCCGTGGACCTCGGTCTACAGGGTTACTCCGAGGAGCGCGGGCAGCAATTCTACAAACAACTGATAGAGCGGGTTCGTTCTCTGCCTGGCGTTCGCGATGCCGCCGTCTCCGCTTACATTCCGATGGGATATGACAACTCGGGCGTCAACGTTTTTCCCGATGGGCAAGTGATCGACGACAAATCCAATACGGACATCGTATTCGATAACATGGTTCAGCCAAGTTACTTCCGTACTGCGGGCGTTCCCGTTGTTAAGGGACGCGAGTTCACTGATGCGGATAGCGCCGCGGCGCCGCTTGTGGCCATTATCAATAACACGTTCGCCCAAAAAATTTGGCCCGGGCTGGACCCTATTGGCAAAATCTTTCGCACCAAAAAAGATGGGCCGCCGATCCAGGTTGTCGGACTGACCCGCACGGGCAAATATCTATTTCTGTATGAAACTCCGCAGCTCTACGTTTACTTTCCGATCGCCCAGAGATACTCCTCCGGCGCAAATCTATTTGTTCACACAGAAGGCGAGCCCCAGCAACTTGTCTCGGCCGTACGCGAGCAGATCAGTCAACTTGACTCCAGCCTCCCGGTCTTTGCCGTCACCACGATGGACGACCACGTGCGTTATGGCAAACCATTGCTGCCCGCCCGCCTCGGTGCGATGCTCGTCGGTGCCTTCGGCGTGCTGGGCCTCGTGCTCGCTTCAGTCGGCGTTTATGGAGTCGTCTCCTACTCCGTTAGCCAGCGCACACAGGAAATTGGCATTCGCACAGCGCTGGGCGCTCAGCGTTCTAATGTCCTTGGCATAATCCTGAGGCAGGGAATGAGCATGGCGCTCATTGGTACGGGAGTCGGGATCGTCCTGTCTTTCTTGCTCTTCCGCGGGTTGGGCACGGTTCTTTACGGCGTCAAATCCACAGACCTTTTAACACTCTCCGCCGTCTCCGCACTGCTCCTCGGAGTTGCTTTCGTGGCCAGCTATATCCCGGCACTTCGCGCCACGCGGGTAGACCCGGTAGTGGCTCTCCGCGAACAGTGACCGGGCCGAGAGTCGTGACTCTCACTTCACCGCGACATCGTCCTTCACCTTCTCATATGCCGCCGCGCTCAAAATCCTTTTGCTGATCAGCTCATGCTTGTCTTTGTATGGCCGGCCCGCCAAGATCCGCTTCGCTTCGTGTTTTCCAATCCCGGGCAATCCCGTCAACTCATCCTCGCTGGCTGTGTTCAAATCCAGCTTCGATTTGCCGCCCTTTTCCCAGCCTTCTTTCGCGCCTTCGACGGCAGCCTTTACAGCCCGGCTCGCCTCTTCGACCGCCGGCTTAGCTTGTTGCGCGGCCTTCGCGGCCTCATCGTGTATCTTTTTCTCTCGCTCCGCCGAGTCGCCTTCGCAACCCGCTGCAGCGATCATCGCTGCACATATCGCTAATCCAAACACCCCAAGCCATCTCCGCATCTCGATCACCTCGTTCCTGTCCAGCACTGGTACGCAAGCGGACACATCTTTATTTCCCTGACTTCCAGCGCGCGTTTATTTCTCCTTCTTCAAAAACGTGCCCTTCTCCAAGTCCCGAAACGCCTCCTGCAACTGTTCCTGCGTATTCATCACGATCGGCCCGTACCAGGCGACCGGCTCCTCGAGTGGCTTTCCGGACACCAACAGAAACCGTATCCCGTCGTCGCCCGCTTGCACAATGACCTCATCCCCTCGATCAAACAAAACAAGCGACCGGTTGTCCGCCGCCACGGGTGGTGCCGTGTCCAGCCAACCTACAGCCTCAGTCGGTACTGCCAAAGGTTCCGAAGCATTGCAAAACTTTCCCGATCCAGCGAACACATAGGCGAATGCGTGCCTCGTCGTCCCCACCGGCAGCATCTTTCTTCTTCCGGGGGCAACAGAGACATCCAGGTAGATCGGTTCTGCCGCAATCCCATCCACAGGCCCGCTCTTTCCCCAAAAAGTTCCGCACACAACGCGAACGTGAGTTCCGTCGTCATCCTTGATCTCCGGAATCTCCCCGGCCTTTACCTCTTGATAGCGCGGGGCGGTCATTTTGAGCGAAGCCGGAAGATTCGCCCACAATTGAAAACCGTGCATGCGCCCTGCGTGATCTCCCTTCGGCATCTCCTGATGAATGATTCCGCTTCCGGCGGTCATCCACTGCACGTCGCCCGCGGCGATCTCTCCGTGATTTCCCATGCTGTCGCCGTGCGCCACGGCTCCCGCTAAAACATAGGTAATCGTCTCGATCCCCCGGTGCGGATGCCACGGAAAGCCAGCCAGATAATCCTCCGGTACATCATTTCGAAAATCATCCAGCAATAAGAACGGATCGAAATCTGTCGGATTCCCGAATCCAAATGCCCGCCTCAAATGCACTCCAGCGCCTTCCACCGTGGGTTTTGCCTTCACGAGTCTCTTTACAGGTCGAATAGACATTCAGCCCTCCACTATCAAGGCGACTTGTTGGATCAGCCCCTCGGTCTTCGTTCTTCTCCTTACTCTATCTACCGCCTCCCTAACTATCTCCGTACACCGGCACGCTTGCGCCTGAAATCAATTTCGCCTCTGCGCTGCACAAAAACAGAATCACGCGCGCAATCTCTTCAGGCTTGGGCCACGTGGCAAAGTTCGCTCTGGGCATCGCCTTTCGGTTCGCTGGCGTATCAATGATGCTCGGCAAGATCGAGTTCGCACGCACTCCCGTCCCTTTCAAATCCGCCGCCAGAGAATCGATCATTGCCACCGCGGCCGCCTTTGACGCCGCATACGCCGAGGCACCCGCCGCGTGATCCACTGCCGCCTTTGAAGCTACGTTGACAATCACTCCGCTCCCTTGATTCACCATCACCCGCGCTGCCGCCCTTGCCAGAACAAAGCCCGCCTTTAGGTTCAACGAAAGTTGCTGCTCGAGGACTCCGATCTCCATCTCCCACATCTTCACTCCACCTGCATATCCTCCCACCGCGTTAACAAGACAATCCAATCGCCCGTGCCGCTCCACAATTCCGTCCACGAACTGCTGGACCGCGGCTTCATCCGTCACATCCAAACCATGCCCTTCCAGCGATGCCCCCGCCGACTCAACCAACTTCGCGCTAGCGGCTTGCTTCAGCTCATCCAACTCTCCCGGCCTTTGGAACGTCACGATCACCTGCGCTCCGGGCTCCACGAACGACAAACTCACCGCTCGTCCCAGTCCGCCAGTTCCTCCCGCCACCAAAACCACTCTACCCTTCATTTTTCCCTTTCCTATCGCGTGTGGTCAGAGTCTGCAATGCTCTCTAACCGCTGCTCGGGAGCATTTAGCGCATCTTGTCATACCAGCATTTCCTGCTCAAGCTGCGAGATCAACCGCTCCGCCTTCATGCAGGGCCTGATGCGCACTTGTGTGCCGTCCCCTTAGTTTTGCGAACCGGCCGTGAACCCCCTCTTTCGCAAGACCATGCTCTCTGTATTTTTCCTACATCTTTCGGTTGACATTCCCAATGCACCGAGGCACTCTCGGCGTGTAACATCCGCCAAGGACGATAAGCTGTTCGTCCCGCGCTCAGTAGAGTTCAACCTTCTCCCCGTCGAAGGTAGTGTCCTGTCTCCAGCTCCGAAGCGGTTAGCTGCTCGTCCCTGAGCAGGGCCGCGGACTTGCTTTACGCCTCCTGGCGATAATCCAAGGGAGGTTCTATGTTCGCTCGACATGTATCTATGCATCTCAAAGGCGGTAGCCTGGCTGAATTCAACCGCATCATCGAGAAGGAAGTCATGCCGATTCTAAAACGCCAGAAAGGATTCCGGGACGAAATTGTGCTCGAGACACCCAACGGCACAGAAGTTGCCGGAATCAGTCTCTGGGACAACAAAGAGAGTGCCGAGGCCTATAACCGCGAGAACTACCCCCAAGTCCAACAGTTCCTCGCCAAAGTGCTGGACGGGGTTCCACTCGTGAAAACTTACGAAGTCTCGTTCTCCACCCTTCACAAGCTCGCGGCGCACGCTACCGCCTGAGCGTTGGAATTTTCCTTTAACCCGCTGTTCGAGCTTGCAGGACGAACAGCGCAAGGATTCACAATCTGCGCGAAGGGGCGGGCCCTGCTCGCCCTTTCACCTTCTTCCCGCGGCTTCATTCCCGCCCTCGCACGCATCTCTCCGTACAGCCATCATGCGTTGCTCAAGTCGGGCGTCCCGATCTTTGCTTTGTGCTGAATTTTGGCGGAGCAAAATTAGAAGGCGCGCCCCCTCGCGCGCCTTCCTTATTTCCTATTCGTGTTTTGCCGCACAGTATGCCGGACGGATTACTACCTGTGCTCAGTGCGGCTTGCCGGATGGATGCGACTCATGCTTTGGTTGCTGGCGTTGCTCCATTTTTTGCATTTGCTGAGCGTGTCTCTGCTGGAGCTGCTGCGTCTGTTGCTGATGCCGCTGTTCCACTTGCTGCCTTCGCGATGCATCAGCTTGCTGCCTATCCAGTTTCTGGTGCTCTCTGTCCTGTTGTTGTTGCAGTCTTTGCCGTTCGCTTTCTTGCTGCCTGATCAGTTTATTCTGCTGGTCCTCGTATTTCCTGTCCACTCGCGAGTTGCCGGTGTTCGGCACCACCGGCCGTTCCCGCGTCGGCAGGTCTCGCGGATGGATCGCGGGGTTCACGCGCTCGGGATTATTTTCCGGGCGCACCGCACGATTCTCCGGCCTTTCCGGCGTCGTATGCACAGCTCCCGCCTCTCGGGTGCCCACAACTCCGCGGTTCCTGAAATCGCCAGGCCTAGGCGTTGCCGCAATTGGCGGCGCGCCGTGGTTTACGGATGCCCGCAACTCTCGATTTGAACGGGCCTCCTCGATATGCTGAGTTTGCGCAGCGACCGGTGGAAAGTGCCTTTCGCGCGCCGCGACTTCTTCCTGCGCTGTCGGGCGTACATTCACTCCATCATTTCCGCCATTAAAGCTGACCCGGCTGCTTATTCTGTTTTCGTTGATCACTCTCGACTCGTACGTGTTGTGTACGATCGTCACATTCACATTGCTTACTTCGCGGTTGTAGAAAAAATGTCCGTGCTCCCAGCGGCCGCCTTCATACCCGTGGCCGAAGTAGCCGAATCCATAATTGATCCCGCCATAGAATCCGACGATCGGTCCCCAGTAACCCGCAGTGAAAACGAACCCGTTTCCGCCCCAGACCCAATACCCAGGTGTCCAAAGCAATCCCGGTTCAGGCGGCAATACCCACGTGCCTGGCACCCAGTAGTAACCATCGTCTGGATCCCACGCCCAATATCCCGGCGTCCAAATATAATCATCTCCGGGACAAACCGGTTGAACATACACAGGCAATTCCGGGGGAGCGATTGCTACAGAAACTCCTATCGCCACTTGTGCCGGCGCTGGCGTCGGCGTCATTACCATGGTCCCGCCAATCAATAACGCCATTGCCAGAAGCCGAATCGTATAGAAAAAAATCTTTCTCATCACGTCTCCCTTTCCGCGATTGTCTCAGGCTTAAATGTTGGGTGTTTCTTGCTGGCCTTTGCATGACCGCTGGGAGGAGCTTCTGCGAGGCCCGTGGGCTGGCCCATCGCCTGAGATTATCGCTATGGGACCCTAAGATGCTCTGCCGAACATCTGGTTTACGTCACCTATACTTAGATTCCGCTGCGAGTGAAATGGATTCTCTCTACAAATTGTTGCGCATGTATTTCCATCTGCTTCTCACGACACGCGCAAGGGCCGAGTGTAATCCAGGATACGCTTCTAGACGTTCCGCTTTGCTGCATTTCTTCAAATTCTCAGGAATAACTTTCGTCGGTACATCCAGACAGCACGAGCCAATAGCTCGACAGGATTGCCGCGTCCATGAAATATGGTTCGAGAGCAGTTACAGCTCGCTTTTCGAAGGTCAAGACGCAGCGGCCAAAATCTTTAGATTTCGAGAATCACGGGTAGGATCAACGGCCGCTTCGAGGTCTGCTTATTAATGTAGCGCTTCAGGTCAACCCGAATTTTTTCCTTGATGACGCCCCAGTCCGATTTTTCTTCGGCATTGGATTGCTCAACCGTTTTCATGATCACGCTGCGCGCGCCGGCAATCAATTCCTGGCCGTTGTCGCTGAAGAGTCCCCGTGTGACGATTTCTGGTTGCGATTCCATTTTCCCCGTGTGCTTGTCGATCGCGATGATGGGGACGACCACTCCATCTTCCGAAAGGTGCTTCCGGTCGCGGATGACTACCTCTTCGATTTCTTCCAGCGAACCAGAGTCTACACAGACGCGGCCCGCCGTGACGGGATCGCGCCTCCGCACGCCATCCTGTGTGAACTCAATCGCTTTACCATTCTCCAGCAGCAAGATTTCTCCCGAAACACACCCCAACTGATGCGCCAGCGCCGCGTGCCGGAAAAGATGACGATACTCGCCATGGACCGGAATGAAGTAGCGGGGCTTTACGAGTTGCAAAACCAATTTCTGTTCTTCCTGGCTGGCGTGCCCGGATACGTGAATCGTTCCGCCCGAATTGTCGTAATACACCAGGGCGCGCCTGCGGAACATGTGGTCGAGCATCCGGAAAATTGCTTTCTCGTTGCCTGGAATGATTCGCGCGGAAAGAATGACGCTGTCGTTTTCATCTACGCTGACAAAGCGGTGGTTATCCACGGCGATTCGCGAAAGGGAAGACATCGGCTCCGCCTGGCTTCCGCTCGCGAGAATGACAATGCGCTTGGGATCGAAGTTGCGTATGTCTTGGGGCCGCACCACCATTCCGTCCGGAATGCGCAGGTAATTCATCGAATGCGCAATCTCGACGTTGTCGACCATGCTGCGCCCGACGAACGCGACTTTGCGTCCCACGCGGCCCGCGATGTCGATCACCTGCTGGATGCGGTGAATAGAGGACGCGAAACAAGAGAGGATGACTCGCCTCGGCGCCGAACGGCAAAGCTCTTCAATTCGCGGAACGACGGCTCGCTCGCTGGGAGTGAAGCCGGGGCGCTCGACGTTAGTCGAATCGCTGAAGAGGGCAAGCACTCCCTCGTTGCCATAGCGCGCGAACGCATGCAAATCGAACGGGGCGCCTTCTACCGGCGTTTGATCAATCTTGAAGTCGCCGGTGTGAATGATCACGCCCAGCGGCGTGCGCACCGCCAGCGCCACGCAATCAATCGTGCTGTGCGTAACCGAGATAAATTCGATTTCGAAAGGGCCGATTTCAACCAGCCGGCCGGTCAGGACTTCGCGCAGCGTTGTGGACTCGAGCAGGCCCGCTTCTTCCAGCCTTTTCTTGACGAGCGCAAGCGTGAATCGCGTTCCAAAAACCGGTACATTCAGGTCGCGCAAGATATAAGCCAGCGCGCCGATATGATCCTCATGGCCATGCGTAAGCACAATTGCTCGAACGTGTGCGCGATTCTGTTTCAGATAGGTAATGTCAGGTATGACGAGGTCTACGCCAAGAAGTTCGGACTCCGGGAACATCATGCCCGCGTCAACGACAAGAATGTCGTCGCCGAGACGAAGCACCATCATGTTCATTCCAAATTCGCCGAGGCCGCCAAGGGGAATTGCTGTGAGGGATTGCGTGGTCTTACTCAAAAATGATTATCTCCATCCCGTTCAAAGAAGCTTGCTGTCGATGATGTACATATGAATCGTATCACAGCGGGCTAATGCACGCGTGCTGGGCCTTTGTCCGTTCGCCACCGCCGAGCGGGACTAGCGGTCGCTGGGGCTGAAGAGATGCGCGATGAAGACGAGAACAATGGCGCCGAGCGTTGCCGCAGCGAGGGAATACCAGAATCCTCCGCCATAGATGTGGAGCTTCACGAAAATCCAGCCGCCAATAAACGAACCGACGATTCCAAGTATGATGTCCGCGATGCAACCGAAGCCCCGGCCGCGTGATACTTTTCCTGCGAGCCAGCCGGCGATGAGTCCAACGACGATCCAGTACCAAAAGCCGCTGGGGAGCGCGATCCATATTCCCTTGGTCTCGAACAAGGCATTTAGCAACATGGCGAACATTCAGCCTCCAAAAAACTGTGATGTGCAATTGGGCGAGCGATGTAGAGCAGTCTACCAGATGTACATCTGAGATTCGTGAAGGAGAATAAAGACTCGCTGGAGCGCCGCGTGTGAGAAATCGTGGTCCATTGAATGTCAAGCGCTGCTAACCCGAGGCGGGCTGCTGTTGCGTCATGCAATGGAGCGTGCCGAGCCCTAGAACGAGATCGCGGCAAGCGACGCCGATGACTTCTCGGTCTGGGAAGAGCCTCGCAAGTGTGCACAGGGCGGCGCGGTCGTTCGGATCGTTGAAAGTGGGGACGATAACGATCTTGTTGGCGATATAAAAATTCGCATAGCTTGCAGGGAGGCGCTGCCCGGCAAAATAAACCGGGGACGGCATGGGGAGCGTTTCGATACGCAGCGGCTTGCCTTCTTGGTCCTTCATATTCTTAAGGAGAGAGAGATTTTCCTGAAGCGGTCCGTAGTTGGCGTCCTTGGAATCGTCTTCGGCCACGGTTACCACTGTGGTTGGGTCAACGAATCTTGCCAGATCGTCCACGTGGCCGTGCGTATCGTCCCCGGCGATTCCATTCTTTAGCCAGAGAACGTTTGCGATGCCGAAATAGTCTTTGAAAACGTCCGAGTAGTCCTCACGAGTAAACCCAGGATTGCGTTCCTGGGTTTTGCTCAGGAGGCATTCTTCCGTGGTGAGGAGAGTGCCTTTTCCATTTACATCGATGCTACCTCCTTCGAGAACGATGCGGCGCCCTTTGTGGATCGGTTGCCAGACGCGCCGTTTAAGTTTTTTGTTTGCCGCGGAAACCACGAGGGTGTCTTTCTTATGATTGCCATACTTCGCCCAGCCGTTGAATCGCCAGTGCGTGTAAGCGACTTCGCCGGAGGAATGCTTGACGCAAATGGGGCCAGAGTCGCGCATCCAACCGCGATCGGTAGGGATGCGGAAAAAATTCACGGCTGGGAGGTTCGCGCCAGACTTTCTCAAAATGGTTCGAACGCGCGATTCGGCGTCGCGATTTTCGACGAGCAGGTAAACGTTTTCGACCTGGGAAAGAAGGCGGACTATCTCCGCGAACGCCCAAGGAATCGGTGCAAATTTCCCTGGCCAATCAGTCAGTTCGTGTGGCCAGCCGAGCCAGGTCGCTTCGTGAGTCTCCCATTCGGCGGGCATGCGGAAACGAGCTGCGTAAGGCGTGGTTATAGTGGCCATGCGAGAGCAGAATTTAACACGGCGGCCGGTGAGGGCATACACTTCGGCGTAATGAGCAAATCATTCGCCCAACCAACGGCTCAAGATGGGGCCGTACGCGTCGATGCGCCGGTCGCGAAGGAATGGCCAATTCCGGCGCGTCTCTTCGCTTTGTGCTGGGTCGCATTCGACGACGAGGATTTCTTCTTTGTCGCTCGAGGCTTCTGAAATGATTCTGCCAAAAGGATCGGCAACGAATGAGTTTCCCCAAAATTCCAGGCCGGCGTCTCCTTTTTCCGGTTTTCCTTCGTAACCAACGCGATTGACCACGGCGACGTAAACGCCATTCGCGATTGCATGCCCGCGCTGAACCGTGCGCCATGCATCGAGTTGGGCGGCGCCGAACGCCAGCTTCTCGTGCGGGTGCCAGCCGATGCTGGTCGGATAGAAGATCACGTTCGCGCCGCGCAGCGCGGTGAGTCGCGAACCTTCGGGGTACCACTGATCCCAGCAAATCTGCACGCCAATGCGTCCGTAGGCGCTATCGAAATTGGGGAATCCGAGATCGCCGGGAGTGAAATAAAATTTTTCGTAATAAAGGGGGTCCTCCGGGATGTGCATCTTGCGGTATTTGCCGAGCAGGGAGCCGTCTGCGTCGAGGATTGCGCAGGTGTTGTGGTAAATGCCGGGAGCGCGGCGTTCGAAAAGAGAAGCGACTATGACGACCCTCCGTTCCTTGGCAATCTTGGCGAGCGCATCGGTGGCAGGGCCGGGAATGGGCTCGGCGAGGTTGAATAGATCGGCGTTTTCCGTGCGGCAGAAGTATTCGGCGCAGAATAGCTCGTCCATGCAGATGATTTGCGCGCCGCGCGTTGAGGCTTCGCGGATTTTGTCGATCGCGCGCGAAAGATTTTCTTCGGGATCGGTGGCGCTGCGCATCTGCACCAGGCCAATTGTGAACTTGTTTGCCATGAAATTTAGTTTATCATGCTCGTAGAAAAGAATTTGCAGCTCCGTTTTGTTCTTTCCTTCGGAGCGCATTTGTAATATCAATCGTTACCAAATTCGATGTTGTTGGCGTGGTGTGAGTCACGATAACCAGATCACAGCAATCATCGAGGAGAACAGATGGCAAAGCGGGAAGCAAAGACGGTGACGGGCCGCGTGCTGCACGATCCGGTGAAGGATAAGTTGCGGCCGATGTTTCCGATCGATCTTTCGAAATGCCGCACCATCGATGAATTGGTGCGCGCCATGGGCGACACGGCCTTTACCGGCCGGCAAATCGGCGACGCGGCTGACGTGCTGGAGATGATGGCGCGCGACAAAGAGTGTTTTGGAGTGCTGACTCTTTCCGGGGCGCTGACCGTGGCCAAGATGGGCCTGATTTTCTGCGATTTAATTGAGAGCGGCATTATAAAAGCGATTGTTTCCACCGGAGCGCTAATGGCGCACGGGCTTGTAGAAGCGACGGGACATTCGCACTTCCGATACGACCCCAGCAAAATGGACGACAAGACACTTTTTGAGGCGGGGTACAACCGCGTGTACGATTCGCTCGAGCCGGAAGTGAATCTGGACGCCGTGGAAGAAATGATGGATCACATCCTCAGCGAGTGGGATTCCGAGGAGGTCGTGAGTAGCTGGAGGATCCATCGCCGGATTGGGGAGGAACTCCACAAAAAAGCTCAGGGACGAGGAATCTTAAAGTCGGCCTACGAGCACAATGTGCCGGTCTTCGTGCCCGCCTTCAGCGACTCCGAACTGGGGATCGATTTCGCGCTGCACAAACTGGCGCGCTTGGGAGAGAAGCGTCCGTTGCTGCGATTCGACATGTTCGAGGACTTCGAGAAGTTCGCAGACATGATGCTCGCGACAAAACGGATGGGCATTTTCACCGTCGGCGGCGGCGTCCCGCGAAATTGGACTCAGCAATTTGGAGTGTATGCGGAATTGTTGGCGCGTCGCGGTTACAAGAAGATTCCGCTGAAGCGATACAACTACGGCGTGCGGATTTGTCCGGAGCCGGTGCATTGGGGTGGGTTGAGCGGGAGCACTTACACGGAAGCGGTGTCTTGGGGGAAGTTCGTGCCGCCTGAAGAGGGCGGGAAGTTTGCGGAAGTGTTTGATGATGCCACAGTGGCGCTGCCGCTGGTCGTCGGTGCTGTCCTGGATAGAATTGGTTATTTCAAGCGCGGCAAGTAACCTTACTCCGCCCACCGGGGTCGCAGTTGGAGAATTTACGGCAAGGCGGTGAAATGTGATTCTCCAGCAGTTCTATCTGAATTGCCTTGCGCATGCTTCGTACCTGATCGGGGACGAAGCGACTGGTACCGCTGTAGTTGTCGATCCCCAAAGGGATATTGACCGGTATCTCGAGTTTGCGGTCAAACACAATCTCAAAATCAAGCACGTGATCTTGACCCATCTCCATGCTGACTTTGTTGCCGGTCATCTGGAATTGCGTGACCGTGTCGGTGCGACGATCTATCTTGGGGAGAAAGCGAAGGCAGAATACAAATTCACTCCGCTGAGCGAGGGCAGTGCCATTCAATTCGGGGGTGTGCGGTTGAAGACCCTGGAAACGCCGGGTCACACTCCCGAATCCATCTCCTTGCTTGTCTACGATCTCCAAAAGAGCGAGAGCCAGCCTTATGCGGTGCTGACTGGCGACACCTTATTCATTGGCGATGTCGGACGCCCGGATTTGCGCGCGGCACTGGGTTGGTCTGCCACCGACCTTGGAGCGCTGCTGTTCGACTCCCTGCAAACGAAATTGCTCCCGCTGCCCGACGCGAGTTTGGTCTACCCGGCACACGGCGCCGGATCGCTCTGCGGGAAGGCCATCAGCAAGGAGACGGTATCGACGATGGGCGAGCAGCGGCGCCTGAACTATGCCTTGCAGCCGATGAGCAAACAGGCGTTCATCGAGCTGGTTACCGCCGACCAACCAGAGGCGCCGCCCTATTTCATTTATGACGCGGTATTGAACAGCAAAGAACGGACGACTCTGGATCAAGCGCTGGAGCAACAGCTGAAGCCGCTGGAGTTGGAGCGCGTACTGGCCCTAAAAGGGGAGGGTGCACAAATTCTGGACACGCGAGAGCCGGACGAATTCGCAACGGCGCATTTGGCAGGTAGCATCAATATTGGACTGAGCGGACAGTACGCCACCTGGGCGGGAACCGTGCTGGATCACGCGCATCCCATCGTCATCATCGCTGCCCCCGGACGCGAAAACGAATCAGCAGTTCGCCTTGGCCGAATCGGTTTCGATCACCTGGCCGGATATTTGCGGAACGGTTTGCGGAGTTTGGAAACCAGTCCCGACTTGATCGTTTTCACGGAACGGCTGAGTGCTCCATTCGCGGCGGAGCTTTTGTCCTCGAGCCAACCGCCGGTGCTCATCGATGTGCGAACTGCACGCGAGCGAGAGCAAAAAAAGATATCCGGGAGCTTGAGCTTTCCCCTGAATCACCTTTCGGAGCGAGCCGCGGAACTCTCGAAGAGCCGGGCTTTGTTGGTGCATTGCGCGGGGGGCTACCGCTCATCGATTGCCGCAAGCATTTTGCAAAATGAGGGGTTCGAACACGTGAGTGAAATTGCCGGAGGCCTGGCTGCCTGGGAGACAGCGAAGTTGCCCGTCAGCAGTGGTTAGCGGTGAGTCCAGCTGTTCGGTTTTTCAAAACGTGGCGATCTCCGCAGGTGTCAAACCGTTCTTGGCGCCGTGAGTGTCGTTGTGCCCAACGAAATTGATGCGGAATCGTAGAAATAGTTGAAAACCACAATTGAATTGAAAAGGGAATCAGAGAATTAGTCGTCTTCGCCGATTAGGATGGCCGCTCCGAGTACGGTAGTCCAAAGGCCGCGCTTATCTCCTACCGCCGATTGTGTAACATTCATCGTGCGCACAATTTTATTGGAAATGCGGTAGACCTCTTTTTTTTCGTCGAAACTCAGATCCGGATCAAACTCCACGTTCAGAGTTGTCGCCAGCATTTCCGCGGCAAGCTCTTCGGCGTATTCGCCGGCCACTTCTTCGGTTTCGCCGAAGGAATGATGCTCGGAAAGATAGCCGTACATCAGCTTATCGCTCGGAAGCGCCAGGCCGATGCTGGCGGCTATCAAGCGGTGCGCTTCCTTGGTGGAATTTTCGCTGATCACTGTGAACGCTACCTGGCCAGGCTTGATATGTTTCAAACCTTCGCTGCGGGAAATCAGTTTGCAGCCCGGCGGGAAAATCGATGAAACGCGGACGATGTTGCAAGCGGCGATGCCTGCATTGCGCAGGGCGAGCTCAAAGCTCGAAAGTCTTTCGCGATGTTTACCGACGCCTTTGGTGAGGAAGATCTTCTTAGCGACGAACGCCATGGTGCCGGGTTGTGGTGCCTCCGTGAGTTGGGTAAGTGCCGAAAATTTCTGCTGTGGAAAAATAACAAGAAGGTATTGCAGTGTCAAACTAATTCGGGGCTCTCTGGCTAGGCGTTGAGAAAGATGAACGAATTGTAACGCGTATCCTGCGTCCGCTTACGAATCGCCAGTTATGCGCTGGATGAGCTTGCCGAGTGGTTTGCAGAGCGCAAGGACTTTGCCCAACTCGTCGGCCGTAAAATCGGGGCCGGCGCTCACCACATCCGCACCTCTTCGGCTGACCTGTATGACCCCCACGACAACGTCGCCGGAAAGGATCGGCGCGCTAATCATCTTTTGGATGAGTTCCGAGCCCTCGGTAGTGATTTTCAAGCCCTCGAAGACGGTGGCGTGCCGGACGCTGGCAAAATTGTTGAGAATTTCCGGGCGGCTTTCGCGGGCCGTGCGTGCGGCGACGGAAAGCGGGCTCGAAAGCGGGATAAATCCCACCTGTTTGAGCGCTTCGGGGACCAGAAAGTGCAAGTGCCGCCAGCGATGAGAAACACCCATCAACGCGATCTCGTCCGGCTTTACACCTAGATTTTTTGCGATGCGTTCCGCAACGCTGGTGAGAGAGACCTGGGCGACGGCGGTAGCATCCGATTCGAGGGCGTTCGCGATCCGTTCGAGTTCTGTGGCGAGGCTGAGCTGTGCGGTCATGGGGTACCCGTTGGAAACGGGGAGGTGGCCTTGCGGGGGGGCTAGGCGGAAACCATCCGTCTAGCTTTCATTTAACCGGGAATCGATTCGCCGGGCAACGCATTTTCGTCATGCGCGTGTCCGAGAATAGAACAGGCTCGCTTGCATCATCCATTTCAACTGCCTATACTGAATTGGTCGCGAGAGTTCAGCGGCCATCGGCAACTCGTGCGGCGGAGAGGGCATGTCCGCAACGGCAACCCGGCCAGAATCCGACTATTTTCTTCGAAAGCTTCATTCTTTAACCGGCATCATTCCCATTGGCGCATTCCTGGCGGAACATTTCTGGTCAAACAGTTACGCGCTCGTCAGCGTGCAGCAATACGACGCGAAATCCCTTGAATTGCAAACCATTCCGTTCCGCTTGGCTGTGGAATGGCTGTTTATTTTCTTGCCTATGCTCTATCACGGTGGCTACGGGATTTACATCTGGCTGCACGGAAAGTCGAATGTGTCCGAATATCCCTGGGTAGGGAACTGGCTGTACACCTCGCAGCGGTACACCGGACTGGTTGCTTTCGCGTTTATCGGCTGGCATCTCTACTCTGAGCGTTGGCTGACGCACGGACGTTCCACCTACTCGGATGTACAAAGCTTGCTTCAGAATCCTTTTGCGCTGGCCTTTATGTTCGTTGGGGTGCTGGCTTCCTCTTTTCACCTCGGCGTGGGCATCTGGAATTTCTTGTGCAAATGGGGTCTGGCAGCCACCGCGAAGGCTCAGAGGGCGGCCGGCGCCTTCGGAGCCTTAGTGGGGATTTCTTTCAGTTTCGTTGGTGTTTTGATTGTTCTGAGTTTCTGGTTGAATTGGCATCCGTTTGATTCCTACTTGAAATGAGACAGCCGAAAATCATCGTCGTGGGCGGTGGATTGGCCGGCCTGATGGCCACGATTCGCGTGGCAGAAGCCGGCGTGCCCGTCGATTTGTTCTCCATTGTTCCCGTCAAGCGCTCGCACTCCGTTTGCGCGCAGGGCGGCATCAACGCCGCGAAAAACCAGAAAGGCGAAGGCGATACCACCTGGAAGCATTTTGACGACACGATTTACGGCGGCGACTTTCTTGCGAATCAGCCTCTGGTGAAACGGATGTGTGAGGCCGCGCCGGGGATTATCGATTTATTGGATCGCATGGGCGTGATGTTCAACCGGACCCCGGAGGGGCTGCTTGACTACCGGCGATTCGGCGGCACCCTCTATCACCGTACGGCCTTCGCGGGCGCGACCACCGGGCAGCAGTTGCTTTACGCCCTGGATGAACAGGTGAGGCGCCATGAAGCGGAAGGCCGTGTGAAGAAGTTCGAAGGGCAGACGTTTCTTTCCGCGGTTATCGACGAACTCGGCGTTTGTCGCGGCATTTGCGCCATGGACCTACGTTCCATGGAACTGAAGACTTATCCTGCGGATGCCGTCATCTTCTGCACGGGCGGGATTGGCGCCATCTTTGGCCGCTCTACGAATTCGGTTGTTTGCACTGGTTCAGCGCAGTCCGCGCTCTTTCAGCAGGGGGTTGATTACGCGAACGGCGAATTTATTCAGGTCCATCCCACCGCGATTCCCGGCGAAGATAAGTTAAGGTTGATGAGCGAATCGGCGCGCGGCGAAGGCGGGCGCGTCTGGGTGCCGAAAAACCCGGCTGACACCCGAGCCCCGCGAACTATCCCCGAGACGGAACGCTTCTACTTTCTCGAAGAGTGGTATCCGAAATACGGCAACCTCGTCCCTCGCGATATCGCCACCCGCGCGATTCATCGTATCGTGTATAAGGAAAAGCTTGGGCTTCGCGGACAGGCTGCGGTTTATCTGGACGTCACGCATATTCCGCGGGAAACACTGGACCGGAAGCTTGAGGGCATTCTGGAAATTTATGAGAAGTTTATCGGCGTCGATCCTCGCGAAGAGGCCATGAAAGTTTTTCCTGCGATGCACTACACCATGGGCGGCATCTGGGTAAACGCCGAGGATCAAGCCACAAACGTTCCTGGAATCTATGCGGCCGGAGAATGCGAATATCAATACCATGGCGCAAACCGGCTCGGTGCCAACTCCTTGGTCTCCTGCATTTTTGGAGGAGGCCTGGCCGGTCCTGCGGCTGTCAAGTACGCGCGAAATCTGCTGCAGGGTTGCGAAACGGCCTCCTCGAACGTCTACGACAACGAGCGCAAGCGTCAGGAGGAAAAGAATCACGCTCTGATATCCCAGGACGGCACGGAAAATCCCATGGCCATTTGGCGGGAACTCGGTGAACTGATGACCGAGTATGTGACGGTGACGAGAGTCAACAAGGACTTACTGGCTGCGGACGGGAAGATTCAAGAACTTCAGTCGCGTTACGGCAGGATCAACTTGAGTGATCGTTCGAAGTGGTCGAATCAGACTCTCAATTTCGCTCGCGAACTCGGCAACATGCTTGTCCTCGCGCGCGTCATCACGCTCGGCGCGCTGCAACGCAACGAATCCCGCGGTGCTCACTACAAGCCGGACTTTCCCGAGCGCGACGACGCAAACTGGCTGAAGACAACTCGCGCGAAATGGGTGAATGGAGAAATACAACTCACTTACGAGCCCGTGGACATTTCGCAGATTCCGCCGCGCGCGCGCCGCTATGACGCGGCAAAGTAGAACGGGTACACGGCGCTGGCATCTAGCGCTGAAGTTGAGGATCGGTTGTAAGGTTTTCTGAAGGACTTATGCCTGAAACCAAACACGTGATTGTGCGCATAAAGAGGCAGGTCAGCCCCAAAGGTGCGCCTTATTGGGAAGAGTTCGTCCTTCCTTGGCGCCCGGCCATGAACGTGATCATCTGTCTGCGAGACATTGCGGAAAATCCAGTGACTCGTGATGGAAAAAAAACCACGCCGATCACCTACGACTCAAACTGTCTCGAAGAGGTTTGCGGCTCTTGCGCCATGCTCATTAACGGCAAGGCGCGCATGGCGTGTTCGGCGCTTGTCGATAAACTGGAACAGCCTATTCGCATCGAACCCTTCTCGAAATTTCCCGTGGTTCGCGATCTGGCCGTAGACCGCCAGTTCATGTTTGAGAGCCTGAAGCGCGTCAAAGGCTGGATTCCGATCGATGGAACCTACGATCTCGGCCAGGGTCCGAGAATGGCTCCTGAAACGCAGCAGAAAGCCTACCCGTTGTCGCGCTGTATTTCCTGCGGAAGCTGCTTGGAGGTTTGTCCCCAGGTGAATTCCAACTCCGACTTCATCGGAGCGGCCATCATCAGCCAGGTCCGTCTTTTCAACATGCATCCCACGGGCGCGATGCACTCGAAGGAGCGCATCCAGGCGCTGATGGAACCGGGTGGCATCCAGGACTGCGCGAACGCGCAAAACTGTGTAAGAGCTTGCCCAAAGGACATCCCGCTTACCGAGTCCATCGCCGAAATGAATCGGCAAGCCTGGAAACAAGCGCTGGTTGGCTGGCTAATAGGGTAGAATCTCGCCACGCTTTTTCACCTGGAGGAGTACATGCGTCACTTGCGCGTATCGCTGTTTGCCTGTTTGATCGCCTTCGGCTTCGTGTTGCTTCAATCCGCGACGGGTGACGATATAGCCGACCGTGCGCGGAAGCTGCATTTCTCTTCGATCGTGCTGGACACGCACGACGACACCACCCAGCGTTTCTTCACCAAGAGTTTTGACCTCGGCAAGCGCAACCCCGATGGTTCTATCGATATACCTCGGATGCGCCAGGGCGGTATGAACGCGATATTTTTCTCCATCTGGATCGACGGCCGCATCATGGGTCCGCCCGCTATCAAGAAAGCACTGGATCAGATCGATGCCGTTCATCAGAACGTCATCAAGTATTCGAAGGACATGGTGTTCTGCAGGACTGCGGAAGAGGTTCGGCGTGCGCACGCCCAAGGAAAGATCGCCGCTCTTATCGGCGTCGAGGGCGGCCATATGATCGGGAACGACATCCGTATCCTGCGCACGTTCGGTGATCTGGGCGTGCGCTACATGACGCTCACCCATTTTTATAATGATGAGTGGGCGGATTCTTCCACCGCCAAACCGGAACACAACGGGTTGACGGATTTCGGAAAGGACATCGTACGGGAGATGAATCGGCAGGGGATCATGGTCGACATTTCCCACGTGTCCGACAAGACCTTTTACGACGCCCTGGACGTGAGCAAGGCGCCCCTAATCGCCTCACATTCTTCTTGCCGCGCTCTCTGCAATCATGTGCGCGACATGTCCGACGATATGATCAAAGCGCTGGCCGCGAAGGGCGGCGTGATTCAGATCAACTACGAAAAAAGCTTCATCGATCAGGCTTACAAGGACGCGCAGGACAAGCTGTCCGGCGGCGTGGTTGCCATGATGGATCAGATCAAGCAAGAGTGCGGCGAGGATGGAGAATGCGCGGAACGGAAGATGGGTGAGATGGAAAAGCAGGCCGTCGCCGAGGGTAAGCTGCCTCACGTAAGCTGGGAAAAAATCATCGACCATATCGATCATGTCGTGAAGCTTGTCGGCCCGGACCACGTTGGACTCGGCTCCGATTTTGACGGGGCGAACATGCCGGAGGGCATGGAAGACTGCACGCATCTGCCGCAGATTACCGAAGCCCTCATGCGCAAGGGCTACAGCGACGAAGACATCCGGAAAATTCTTGGCGGAAACCTGCTGCGCGTCATGGAAGCGAACGAGCGCGTCAGTCGCGAGATGCAGTCCGTGCAATAACACGTAATGAAGCCGTTGTACCTGCCAAACGTGTTCCTCGATGCAGCAGCGTGTCTTTTGGCGGGAATGGTGCTGGCGGGGGCGATGGGAGCGGACGGAATTTCAGAACGGGCAAAGCAGCTCCACTTCTCATCCTTGGTCGTCGATACGCATGCTGATACGACCCAGCGCTTACTGGACGGCGGCTTCGATTTGGGCGCCCCTAACGCCCTGGGTAGCATCGATATCCCGCGCATGAAGCAAGGCGGACTGGGGGCCATTTTCTTATCGATTTGGATCCCGAGCAAGATCACCGGGCCGGAGGCAGTGAAGAGAGCGCTGGACCAGATCGACGCCGTTCGCGTGCAGGTTCACAAACATTCCAACGATCTGATCTTCGCCACAACGGCCGCAGAAATCCACCAAGCCCATAAGCAGGGCAAAATCGCCGCTCTCATCGGTGTCGAGGGCGGCCATATGATCGCCGGCGACCTCAGCGTGCTTCGCGTTTACGCGGCGTTGGGCGCCCGTTACATGACGCTTACGCACACCGGCAACGTGGATTGGGCGGACGCTTCCACGGATAGACCCGCGCACAACGGGCTTACCGACTTCGGCAGAGATGTCATCCGGGAGATGAATCGCTTGGGGATGATTGTGGACGTCTCCCACGTGAGCGACAAAACGTTCGCGGATGTCCTGGCGGTCAGCAAGGCCCCCGTTTTTGCTTCGCACTCTTCCTGCCGGGCAATTTGCGACGCCCCGCGCAACATGACCGACGACATGATGCGTGCACTGGCTGCCAAGGGTGGCGTGATCCAGATCAACTACCACGTCGGTTTTTTGAGCCAGGAATTTAGGAATGCCGAGAAAGCTCATCCCGAATGGGACAAAGCCATAGCACTCGAAGTGCAGAACCGGTGCGGTAACCGGGAAGGTTGTCAGTTGATCGAAGGTGACCGGATCACGCGGGAATATGTGATGCGAGGCGATTTGCCTCGAGTCGAATGGACCAAGATCGTCGAGCATATCGACCACGCCGTGAAGGTAGCCGGCATCGACCACGTCGGCTTGGGTTCTGATTTCGATGGCGCCAACATGCCCTTCGGCATGGAAGATGTGACCAGGCTGCCGCAAATCACGCAAGCCCTTCTGGAGCGAGGCCATTCGGAGGATGACGTAAGGAAGATTCTCGGCGAGAATACACTTAGGGTCATGGCGGAGGTCGAGCGCGTCGGCCATCAACTGGGCGCCGGGAAATAACTGCTCGCCACCGATTGCATTTGATACTTCGAATTCCAAGGGGAGAGAAAAGAGCTATGCGAAAAATTCAGTGGATCGCCGTTGGGGCGTTAGCGTGCTTTGTTGCCATGCCATGCAGTCAGGCCCAGGCGCAAGAAGCCAAGCCACCGGCAAAGCCGAAATCTGCCGCAGGCGGGACGACTGGTCATCACTCTACAAGCCTGTATGACCGCGTGCTCCTTCGCCCGGCGCTTCTCACTGCGAAAGCTCCTGCGACATATCAGGTGAAGTTCATCACTACCAAAGGAGATTTCGTTATTACGGTGACGCGCGCCTGGGCGCCGCTCGGCGCGGACCGTTTCTACAATCTGGTCCGCCACCATTTCTATGACAACACAAGTTTCTTCCGCGTCCTGAAGGGATTTGTCGTGCAGTGGGGCATCAGCGCTTATCCTCCTGTGTCCGCGGCCTGGTCGCACGCTCCCATCAAGGACGATACGGTTGTGCAGAGCAATCTGCGCGGATACCTGACGTATGCGATGGGCGGACCGAATACGCGAACCACCCAGGTCTTTATCAACCTTGTTGACAACAAGCGGTTGGACGGCCTGGGATTCGCCGCATTTGGCCAGGTTACCGAGGGCATGGACGTCGTGGATTCTTTGTACTCGGGCTATGGCGAGGGTGCCCCGGATGGCAAAGGCCCCGCACAGGACACTATCGAAAAAACCGGAAAACCCTATTTGGACAAGGATTTCCCTCTGCTCGACTTTATCAAGACCACTTCCTTGATCGTTCCGGAGCACTCGGCCCCCGCCAAAGCAGCCCCTGCTCCGAAGGAAAAGCCGGCCTCTGGCAAGCCGTAAAACATTTGTCGCGGCCGCCGATTACTTTTTTCGATGTTATGCATCTAAAGATTGTGACACTCTTTTTTTGACTTGGAGCGGACCGCGAGGTACTCTCAGTTTTCATGATGACTTCCTGCCAGATGATGTGTTGTTGCTGCGCGCGCAACGCTGCGTGTCGCATGTTACTCATCTCTGGCCAGAGGAGTTTCCGGACTTAGTCGTTATTTAGGATTCCAAGTTCCGAAGCCCACGTCGCCAGAGTTTCAGGCAACGTGGGCTTTTTGTTTTTGGCTCCGGGACGCGGGACAGGTGGTGCTGTAGTGACTGAAATCAAGGAAACGAAAGCGCAACGCATCGAGCGGCTGAAGCGCGAAAAGAATGCCTGGGAGCATTTCAGCGAGATCCGCGAGTTTGCCGCCAAAGGTTACGACGCGATCCCGCCGGAGTGGTTCAGCACATATTTCCGGACCTGGGGTGTTTACACGCAGGGCGATGGCGCTGGTGTCACTGGAGGGACCGGCGGAGAAGGCAAAAGCACGCCATACTTCATGGTGCGCATTCGAATCCCCAACGGGTTGCTTCGCAGCGAGCAGGTTCGCGCCGTTGCTGACATCGCGGAACGGTACGCGCGAGGCGTCGCCGATATTACCGTCCGGCAGAATTTCCAACTGCACTGGGTAACACTCGAATCACTGCCGGAAGTGCTCGAAACGCTGTGGCGCGTAGGCTTGACAACCACCGGCGCTTGCGGGGACGTTGCCCGCAACATTACCGGCTGTCCCGTCGCTGGCCTCGACGCCGAAGAGATTGTGGATGCTTCGCCTCTTGCGCTGGCCATCGACAGGGAACTGGGAGGCGCGGCGGCGTTCTATAACCTCCCACGCAAATTCAAAATCTCCATCACCGGTTGCCGAAGCTGGTGCTCGTATCCGGAGATCAATGATGTGGCATTCACTGCCACCGTTCGAAAGCGAACTGGCGCGAACGAAATCGGGTTTTCTCTTCGCGTTGGCGGCGGGCTTTCGACCGATCCGCACCTCGCCGTTCGTTTGAATGCCTTCATCCGCTGGGAACAAGTTGTGCCCGTGGCTCGCGGCGTCGCGGAAATATTTCGCTCCAGCGAAATTCTTCGGCAGAGCAGGGAAAAGGCTCGCCTCAAATTCCTCTTTTTGCGGCAAGGTTGGACTTCGGAGAGCTTTTTGGAAGAGCTGCAGCGGCAGATCGGTTTTTCTCTCGGCCCCGCAGAACCTGAAGACGTGCCAGGGGATCTGCACCGCGACCACGTTGGCATTCACGCTCAAAAACAACACGGGCTTTCCTACGTCGGCGCATCCGTGCTTCGCGGGCGCATCACTCCTCACCAATTGCGCACGGCGGCGGAGCTGGCGGATCGATACGCCGACGGCCACATTCGAACAACCACAATGCAGAACCTGCTGATTGTCAACGTGCCGCAACGCCATGCGGCCGCGCTCGCCCATGAGCATGAAGTTGCTGCCCTGCCGGTGCAGGCCTCGGTGTTCGCGCGCGGAACCGTGGCCTGCACGGGCTCCGAATTCTGCAAGCTCGCTCTCACGGAGACCAAGAGTTTTGCGCGCTGGCTCACGCGGGAACTCGAAGAACGTCTGCCCGGATTTCAGGAACAGCTGCGGCTCAACATAACCGGCTGCCCGAATAGTTGCGGGCAGCATTGGATCGCGGATATCGGCATCGAAGGCAAGAAAATCAAAGTCGACGGCCGGATGGTTGATGCGTACTACTTCTGCGTGGGTGGAAGCGTTGGCCAGTTTGCTTCTATTGCGCGGCCGGTTGGATATCGCTGCGCCGCTGCGGATGTACCCGACGCCATTGAGCGGCTGCTCTCGACATTTAACGACCGGCGCTCGCCCGGTGAAAATCTGCGGGTTTTTCTCTCGCGCCATTCGAATGAAGAGATTCGCGCGATTCTTGCGGGGAGCGAGGTCGAACCCGTCGAGCGGGATCTTTCCCTGGGACCTGTACCGCAGGGAGTCGAGAACTGAAATATGAGCCTTTTCCCGATTTTCGTGAAGCTGGAAGGACGATTGGTCGTTGTCGTTGGCGGCGGGAGCGTCGCGGAGGCGAAGATCTCCGGCGTGCTGAGCACTGGAGCACGCGTTCGAGTTGTGGCCCCTTCCATCACGCCTCGGATAGCCGAGTGGGTGCGATTCGGGAAAATAGACTGGCTGCCGAAACTCTTTGAGTCCTCGGACCTCGACGGAACGTTCCTCGTGATCGCGGCCACTTCTACGTCAGGTGTGAACGGAGCTGTTTTTCGCGAGGCCGAAGCGCGCGGCATCTTGTGCAACGCCGTCGACGACATCGCGCATTGCCATTTCTACTACGGTGCGGTCGTGCAGCGCGGGGATTTGCAGATTGCCATCTCCACGAACGGCAAAAGCCCGGCGCTGGCGCAGCGGCTTCGTCAGGAGCTCGAATCGCAATTTGGCCCGGACTATGAAGTGTGGCTTGAATGGCTTGGTGCCGCTCGCGATGTTTTGCGCGCCAGTGGTTCGAGTGCCGACTCGACGAAGAAATTGCTGCATGAGTTGGCCAGCCGTCCGATGTTCGAACAATTTCGTCGGCAGGCCACGCGACGGCCCGGCCATCGAGGGGCGGCGTAATGGGGAGAGTTTACCTCATTGGCGCTGGCCCCGGCGATCCGGAGCTGCTGACACTCAAAGCAGCACGGGTCTTGGCCGAGGCCGATGTCGTGCTTCATGATGCGCTGGTAAGCCGCGAGGTGCTGGCGAGGATTTCCCCGCGCGCGGAGGTGATCGACGTTGGGAAACGCTGCGGAAGAAAATTATTTACCCAGGATGAGATCAATGCACTCCTCGTCAGCTGCGCCGCCTCCTACGACGTCGTGGTGCGCCTGAAGGGCGGCGATCCCTCTCTCTTTGGGCGCGCGGGCGAAGAACTCGAAGCGCTGCGCCGATCCCATGTCGAGTTTGAGATCGTCCCCGGCGTGACTGCCGCGTTAGCTGCTGCTGCCGCTGCGGGCATTTCGCTGACGGACCGCCGAGTGGCTTCGCAGGTTTTGTTTACAACCTTTTCTCGAAAGCCGGACGGAAATGCAATCGATTGGGGTTCTCTTAATCCTTCCACTACGCTCGTCATTTATATGCCCGGTCCTGATTACGCGGCTGTTTCGCAGCGGCTGACGGATGCTGGTCTTCCCGCCGATTTACCTTGCGTGCTGGTTACTTCCGCTTCAGGCGCCCATCAAGAGGTTCGCTGGAGCAGCGTCGGTGCCCTCGCCGGCGAAGTAAACCTTTCAGCCCCCGCGCTGATGATCGTTGGGCGCGTGGCCGCAAATCAAATTCGCGAACTGGAAGAAACATTCTGGCGTCGCGAAAGTGGCGAGAGAGGTTTGAAAACTGTCTCTGTTAGCTAGCGACATAAGAATCCGGAGTGAACAGATGAGTGCTCAAGAAAACACAATTCAGGTCAAGAAAACAAGGCGCATCTCGTCAGACACCTGGGCCGTAGTCCTGGCTTTGCTTGCCGCCCTGTTGGTCCGCATGGGTGTCTTCAAGCATGTCCCCTGGTGATCGCTGAGCGCACGAAATCGATCAGGGCAGGGAGTCACGCTTCGATACCTCGCGAGCCCCGGAATTTTTCTTTGACAATTAGATACCCAAAACGCTTACCAACTCCCGGACCGATGAAGCGGACTTCTGCAGCGCGGCATTTTCTTCCGCCGTGAGCTTGATCTGTATAATTTCCTCCGCTCCGCCCGCCCCCAGCTTCGCGGGCACGCCGACAAATAGCCCTTTTATTCCGTACTCCCCATCCAGATACGCCGCGCACGGCAAAATCTTCTTTTTGTCCTTCAATATCGCTTCCACCATCTCTACCGCCGCCGCGGACGGCGCGTAGTACGCCGAGCCGGTCTTCAGCAGGTTGACGATCTCCGCTCCGCCCTTCCGTGTGCGCTCAACGATCGCGTCGATGCGCTCTTTCGGCAGCAAATCCGGTAGCGGAATCCCCGCGACCGTTGAGTACCTCGGCAGCGGCACCATATCGTCGCCGTGCCCTCCGAGCACGAACGAGTGCACGTTTTCAACGCTCACCTTGCATTCCATCGCAACAAACGAGCTCATGCGCGCCGAATCCAGCACTCCGGCCATTCCCAACACGCGATTCTTCGGAAAGCCGCTCACTTTGTATGCCGCCTGCGCCATCGCGTCCAGCGGATTCGTCACCACGATGATGATGCATTTTGGCGAGTGCTTGACGATTTGCTCAACCACCGCCTTCACCACGTCGTAGTTCGCCTTGAGCAGGTCATCCCTGCTCATCCCGGGCTTTCGGGGAAATCCCGCAGTGATAACCACTATGTCGCTTCCCGCTGTTGCGCTGTAGTCGCCGCTCGCCGTGGAAATCCCTGCCGCTCGCGAATCCGTCCGCGTGATCGGCCCCGATTCCAGCATGTCCAGCGCCTTGCCTGCCGGTGGCCCGTCCAAAATATCCGTCAGCACCACATCGGCCAGCTCCAGATCAACAATCCTCTGCGCTGTCGTCGACCCGACAAATCCTCCGCCTACGACCGTTACCTTTTTTCTGCTCATCTCTCGAATTGTTTCCTCTCCGAAAAAGAATCAACAAATTCAGGCTTAGAGAATGCATGGAGCGCGGAAGCGAAGGCCCGCCGCCGAGTGCGCGCTTTATCCACAGGCAGGGTTCTTTCTTTCCTGTACAGCGTAGAATTCCTTACCTCGCCACGGCCGTTCCTTGCATATTCTCGATTATCGCTGTTGCATACGCCGCCGTGCCCACCTTAGTGGCGCCGGGCATGAGCCGCTCCAAATCGTACGTCACCCGCTTCTGTTGAATTGTCCGCGCGATGCCGTCTTCGATCAGCTGTGCTGCCTCTTTCCAGCCGAGAAACTCGAACATCATCGCTCCAGAAAGCATCAATGAGCTCGGGTTTATCACGTCCTTGTCCGCGTACTTCGGCGCCGTCCCATGCGTTGCCTCAAACACGCCGAACCCATCTCCGATATTTGATCCGGGCGCCATTCCCAGGCCTCCGACCTGTGCCGCGCAGGCATCCGACAGATAATCTCCATTGAGGTTCGGTGTCGCCAGGACGCTGTATTCATCCGCGCGCAAGAGCACCTGTTGAAAAACGGAATCCGCGATGCGGTCGTTGATCATCAGCTTCTTCTTCCATTGTCCCTTGCCGTGCGTCGCGTAAATTGAGTCAAGCGTCTGTTTGACCTCGCCGCATATCGCTTTCACGAACGCATCCGTTGCCTGTTCTAGGCCCGGCTCAATCAGTGCGGCGTTTTTCTCGATGCTCAGTCCCGGATTTTTATCCAGGTTGTCGAGAATCCAGCTCTCGCGTTCGGTCACAGTTTCCGCCCGAAATTCCTCGCGCGCCAGGTCGTATCCCCAGTCCCGGAATGCGCCTTCGGTGAATTTCTGAATGTTGCCTTTGTGCACGAGCGTCACGCTTTTTCTGCCGTGCGCCAGCGCGTATTTGATTGCCCTCCGCACCAGCCGCTTTGTTCCCGTAGGCGAAATCGGCTTGATCCCCACACCGGAATCCCATCGAATCTGCTTCTTCCCATCTTTCAGCATCTCGTGATTCAGAAACTCGAGCAGCTTCTTCACTTCCGGCGTGCCGGATTTCCACTCGATTCCGATGTACACGTCTTCCGTATTCTCGCGAAAAATTACGATGTCCATCTTCTCCGGATGTTTCACCGGCGAGGGCACTCCCTGGTAGTAGCGCACCGGCCGCTCGCACGAATACAAGTCGAGGAGCTGGCGCAGCGCCACGTTCAGCGAGAATCCCGCCACCCACCGGCGTTGTCAACGGTCCCTTGATTGCCACGCGAAAATCGCGAATCGCCTCGACCGTTTCGTCAGGCAGCCATTCTTTGAATGTGTTGAAGGCCTTCTCTCCCGCAAAAACCTCAAACCAGGCGATGCTCCTCTTCCCGCCATACGCATGATCCACGGCCGCCTCAAATACTCGTCGCGAAGCTTTCCAGATGTCGCGGCCGGTGCCGTCTCCTTCGATGAACGGGATGATTGGTTTGTCCGGCACTTGCAGTTCGCCGCCGCTGTAGCTGATCGGCTTGCCTCCCGCAGGCACCGCTTGCCCGTTGTAAGAATTCTTCATGGATTGGGTCCCCTTGTGTGTGCGAAATGTGCCCATCCGCTGCACCGGAGTGCGTTCTGGGGCGCATGCGAATCCTAAAAGATAGCACAAGCGGAGATTGGACAAAAGTTGCGCGCGAATACTGCTTGTAGCTGAATTGTGCTTTTGCGCCGCGCGTTCTTTCGTTTTTTCTGTCAATGCCGGTACCATGGATGCGCTACGGGGTGAACAGACGGCATGACTTCGGTTAAATTCACTGACGGTGGCCTTCCGCGCCGGAATTCCTCGTGGTCCGCGCGGGCGCTTTTTGTGGCGATCGCCGGAACCATGCTGTGGCTCGGCGGTTGCGGGCCCGTCGTGAGCGTAAGCGCTCTCCCGAGTCTCCCTGCCGTTGACGCCGATGGCCCTCCAGCGGAGTCAATTCCGGTCTTGAACGTGCGAATCGTCAAAGTCTTTCCGCACGATTCCAAAGCGTTCACTCAGGGCCTCGAATTCTATGGCGGTTTTCTCTATGAAAGCACCGGCCTCAAGGGGCATTCCTCCCTTCGCAAAGTAGCCATCGCCCAAGGACATGTGTTGCAAAGCGTTTCGCTCGCCCCGGAATATTTCGGTGAAGGTTTGACCATCTTTGGCAAAAAAATTTATCAGCTGACCTGGCTATCGAAGACCGGCTTTATCTATGACCTGCGTTCGTTTCGAAAAACGGGTGAATTTCATTACGAATCCGAGGGTTGGGGCCTGACCCACTACGATCAGTCTCTGATCCTGAGCGACGGCTCGAATCAGCTTCAATTCATCGACCCAGCCACTTTTCGTGTTCAGCGCAGGCTGGAAGTTTATGCGGGAAGGGAAGCAGTCGCGAATTTGAACGAACTCGAATACATCCGCGGCATGATTTACGCCAACATTTGGCACTCACCGCGCATTGCACGAATCGATCCGCACACCGGTCGGGTAGCGGCTTGGATTGATTTGAGGGAAATTTCCGCTAAAGAACAAGTGGAACCAGAAGCTGTTTTAAATGGAATTGCCTATGACGCCGATGGCGATCGGCTGTTCGTCACGGGCAAGAATTGGGCCCATCTGTTTCAGATAAAAATCGAAGAAAAATAAGGAGCGCAACGCACTGCGTCGGCCGAGCGCGTCTCGCATCCTGGAACAACTCTAGAACATGTTCCAGAGGTACTGGTTGTAAACCTCGTGGTGGTACTGCACTTCGGGCGCCTTCACAAATGTGCCCAAGGCTCGCGGGCAGCGATCAGCGGCCGCCCGTTTGAGATCGGCGTAGCGGCCCTTTACGTCCGCTCCGAACAGTTTGGTTGTCCAATCGGCCTTCTCGAAGTTTTCCAACGCCGTGTAAATATTGTCTGGCAGGTATCGTTCCGCCGAGCGTAGATTCTTGATCTTCGCCGTCTCGCCATCCAACCCTGTTTTGAATATCGAGTACATCACCATGTACGGATTTGAGTCGGGAGCTACCGCGCGCACTTCTGTTCGCATGCTGCGCTCATTGCCGATAGGGATGCGCACCATGGCGCCGCGATCCGTTGGCGAAGCTTTGAGCTGGTTGGGTGCTTCGAAATGCGGGTCCAGGCGGCGGAATGCATTGACGCTTGAATTGAGCAGCAGACAAATATCGTTTCCGTGAGTCAGAATGCGGTCCACAAACTCCCAGCCCATTTTGCTCAGCTGCTCTTCGCCCTTCGGTTCCCAGAAAAGGTTTTTCCCGTCCTTGCTGACCGAGACGTTGGTGTGCATTCCGTTGCCATTCACGCCCACGACAGGCTTCGGCAGGAAACTCGCCGTGAAACCCAGGTTCGTTGCCACTTGGCGGCAGATTAATTTGTAAAGCTGGATCTGGTCCGCGGCCTGCACCACTTCGCCATATCCATAATTGATTTCGAACTGCGACGGCGCCACTTCCGGATGATCCTTCTCGTTTTGAAAACCCATGGCGCGCTGTACTTCCGCGGTCGTGTCGATGAACGTCCGCAACGGGTCGCCAGGAAGGGAATGGTAATAGCCGCCGGTATTCACGTACTCGAACTTTCCCGTTTCGTGGTAACGGCGCTCGGCGTTTTCGCCCTTAAAAAGAAAACCTTCGATCTCATTGGCGGCGTTGAGCGTGTAGCCTTTCTTTTCGTGTAGCTGGCCGGCATAACCTTTCAGGACGCCGCGAATGTCACCGGCGTACGGCGAACCGTCTTTGTCGATGACGTGGCCGAAAACCAACACCTTGCCTGAGCCGAACACGTCGGCGGGACCCCAATAAAACGAAGGCCAGTCCATCGCCAGGCGTAGATCGCTCTCCCGCTGCGCCGTGAAGCCGCGGATCGAAGAACCGTCGAACGTCAGGTTGTCCCAACTCTTGATCAGGAACTTCTTGTCATAGTCCAGCATGTGCAGGCGGCCTTCGAGGTCGCTGAAAAGGACGGTGACTGCCTTGATGCGCTTCTCGTCCGTCAGGTACTTGATTCGCTCTTCCTGCACTTTGTGCGCGGCAACGCGGTTCTTACGCTGCTCTTTCGCCTTCAGGTTCAGTTCTTCGAGTTCGTCATAGGAAAGAGCAAGAAAATTACGCAGTTCGTTCAACATGAATCTCCTCGAAATCAGATGAAGTGGAATCTGGCGATGAAATGAGGGGCATCCAGGTGCTGACCATCGGCCCGTAGGTTATCGCGCCGCTATCGCGACCGTCAAATCGAAAAATCATTTTGCCTCATCGAAAAATTGAATCGAGAGGAGGACAAATTGTCCGGTCGCGTGAAACTGCCGCTTTCTAATCGTAATACTCTTGCCCCAGGTGCGTAATCAACTCTTCGCCCATCATCCAGCGGAGCGTGTTTTTCAGCTTCATCGATTGGATGAACAGATCGTGCTCGGGGTAAAGGCCCGGAGCGCTCATCGGCGATTTGAAGTAGAAGCTCAGCCACTCCTGGATACCCTTCATTCCGGCCCGTTGAGCAAGGTCAAGAAACAACACCAGGTCCAGCACCAGAGGGGCGGCGAGGATGGAGTCGCGGCACAGAAAATCCACCTTGATCTGCATGGGGTAGCCCAGCCAGCCGAAAATGTCGATGTTGTCCCAGCCTTCCTTGTTGTCCCCGCGCGGCGGGTAATAGTTGATGCGCACCTTGTGGTGCATCTTTCCGTAAAGCATCGGGTAAAGCTGCGGCTGCAGAATATATTCGAGCACGCTGAGTTTGGACTCTTCCTTGGTTTTGAAGGAGCCCGGATCTTCCAGGACTTCTCCGTCCCGGTTCCCGAGAATGTTCGTGGAGAACCAGCCGTCCAATCCCAACATGCGCGCCTTGAAGCCCGGTGCGAGGATCGTCTTCATCAGAGTCTGGCCGGTCTTGAAGTCTTTCCCGCAAATGGGAACGCCGTGTTCCAGAGCGAGCTGCTGAATCGCGGGAATATCCACGGTCAGATTCGGCGCGCCATTGGCAAACGGAACTCCGCTCGTCACGGACGCCCAGGCGTACAGCATCGAAGGCGCGATGGCCGGATGGCTGGACTTCATGGCCTCCACAAATTTTTCCGGCGTCGAATGAACGTCCTCCGGTTTTATGAAGACTTCCGTCGAGCCGCACCAGCAAGTCACCATGCGCGAAACGCGCTTGGTCTTGCGGAAATTCTCGATGTCCTCCTTGATTTTGAGCGCCAATTCATACTTATTTTTCGCTTTCTTGATGTTCGGGCCATCGAGTTTCTTCACGTACTCATGGTCGAACGCGGCTTTCATCGGCTTGATGCCGGAAAGAAAAGTCTTCACCTTGTCGAGGTGCTGCGGATTCAGGACGCCGGCATTTGCCGCGGACTCATAGGCGTTATCGCGAAAAATATCCCACCCGCCGAACACGATGTCGTTCAAATCCCCGAGCGGGACGAACTTCTTGATCAACGGCGAACGGCCCTCGGTGCGCTTGCCGAGGCGGATGGTTCCAAGTTGCGTGAGCGATCCGACTGGCTGCGCCTTTCCTTTTCGTACCAGTTCAACTCCGGCCATGAAAGTGGTGCTGACGGCGCCCATGCCTGGAGTCAGGATCCCGAGTTTTCCCTTTGGCGGCGCGATTTTCGCAGGCTTTTCCATGCAACTCCTCGTTCACAAGGATTTTTGAGTAGTCTCGGCGAGACGGATGGTAAGCGCCCGCCAAACAAACCAGTAATGATGAGCGAAGAGAGACGGATTTGCAAATTTGAGCTCAACCAAGAGCGCGGCTGTGCAGCTCACACTCCTCGTAGCCCCTGTCCGCTGCCATCTGGGCTCGAGGTGCCCCGAGGCAAAATCAACTTCGCTGCTACTTTGGATTCGATCCGTCAGCCGGCAGGTGCCGGCTCCGCGCGCGAGACTTCGTAGCAATCAAACTGCACGCCCACACCCACCTCTCCGTGGGGTGAATCAACGCGCTCCACGCGCACGACGTGGCCAGTGCACCTCCACTCCGTCGTCGCCTCAGCGGTAATTTCCTCGGGCATTTTCAAGAAGATTTCTACTGTCTCGCCTTCCCGGATATCCGAGTTCGTTGCGAAGAAGACCCCGTATTCCGAAAGGTTAAGCGATTCCGTTCTCTGTTCAGGCACTGTGGATTTCCAGATGCGTACCCGCAGGGGCGTCTTGAATTTGAATCGTCGCGACACACGCCGGTCTGAGCTGGATATTTTCATACTTAACTCCGTGCACCAGGGGGAGGGATGGCACAGTTGCGAACCACGAGAGGGCCCTAAGCGTAAGTGAACTCTGTCCAATTAGAATGTGCAGTTTTGAACACTTTCGCACATTAGTTTGCGGGACTGAGCATGATCTCTTCATGAAGGAGGTAGAGGCTCATTCTGACGAAACTCTAATCGGGCAGTCAATCTCCTGCCTACGAGTCATAATCCCCATGCTCGCTTCCGCTGGCGGGATATCTCCGCATGAATGGCAATGTTGCAGTTACAAAGCGGTCCCTCGGAATTGCCCCGGGCCGCGGCCAGCCCTGCGGAGTCTGGACGCGCACTGCGAGAGTGTCATCGGCTGTAGTCGTTTTGGTCAAATGCTCGCAACCCAAAACTAGGCACTTGCCTTTGGACGGGTTAGAGTTATTCAAATTGCGGCTGGCAGCCGCAGCGGAGGAAAACCTGATGAGGGTGATCAATCAATCTGTGAAATTCTTGATTTTGCTGTTTGTCTTCTCGGCCGGCGTTATGCTCTTCAGTCCGGGCTTCGCCGCCCAGGATGAGGGCTGGCAGATCACGCGGGCCGACTATGGATTCAGGTCACAGCGGAACGACGTCACGGACATCTTGCGAGACTTGATTTCTCGCGGCGGCGTAAACGGCCGCGTAGCGGTAAACAATCAAACCATGGGCGGTGACCCGGCTGTTGGTAAAGACAAGTCTCTTCGCATCTTCGCCCGCAACCGGCGAAACGAGGAGCGCGAGTTTGACTATAGAGAAGGCGGTTTTATCGATGCGGCCATGTTCGTCGTGCGTCGTGATGACCGCGACGACCATCGTGGTGACCGTGACGGGGGCGATCGTGATCATGACCGCCGTGAAGCACGCAGTCTAATCATTATCCGTGGCTTTTATGGTGTGCAGGGACGAACGGCCAACGTCACCGATCAGCTCCAGTCCATGGTGCGCAACGGCGTCTTGGAGCTCTTTGTGAACAACGCCAATCTCGGCGGCGATCCGGCTATCGGGGCTGACAAGGTTCTGATCGTGGTTTACAGTTACCGCGGCCAGGAACAAGCCACAGCCGTTCACGAAGGCAACCGCCTAGTCATCCCCTGAGAATTCTTTAAGCGATCAGTGCCTTTTCGAACTTGGTCTCTCGCTGCGGGGCGTGCACGAAGCTCAGAACCAGCCGCTGCGGTACGCTATCCACCAACTTGCATAACCGATCGGAATAGTCGCGAATACCGCCCACCAAAAGGGCAGCGCTACGTCCGCCACTAAACCCAATCCGCCAAACGTCAGCCAAAAAATCTTTTTTTGCACAATTTCATTTTAGCGGGAACAAGCACCGCAGGGGCCGCCTCGGTTCGCGGTTTGCTGTCTTTATAAATACAAGTGGACTCAGCTCTTCTTTTGTTCCAGTTCTGCCCATCGGGCATAAAGCTTATCGATAAACTTCCTCGCCTCGTCGAGCTTCAGGGACGCGCTATGAAGCTTCTGTCCGTCGCTTGCGATTGCCGGATCATGCAACTCAGCCTGTTTCAACTGAAGTTCTTCTTCCGCGTTTGCAATGCGTTCTTCCATGCCCTCCAGCTCGCGCGCCTCCTGGTAGGAAAGTTTCCTCTTCTCAGGGGCTTTCGTCGTTGCATCGGAAACGATTCGCGAGTTTGCAGCGACCATCGAGGATTTGATTTGCTCTCTTTCTTTCTGCCGCGACTCCAGCCAATCCTCCCATTGCAAATAATCGGCAAAACGCTCGATTCCGCCCAATCCATCGAACCCCAGGACTATTGTGGAAACACGGTCCAGCATATAGCGATCGTGCGTCACCAGGACCAACGCTCCGTGAAACTCGAGCAGGCTTTCTTCCAATATTTCAAGCGTCGGGATGTCCAGATCGTTCGTCGGCTCGTCCAGCAGCAACACGTCTGCCGGTTGAAGCATAAGTTGCGCGATCAGCACCCGGGCGCGTTCTCCTCCGGAGAGCATTCCTACGCGGCGGTTTAGGTCTTCCCCGGAAAACAGAAATCTCGCCGCCCACGAAGCCACATGAATTACCCGCTCCTGATAGATCACGGCATCGCTGTCCGGCGCCAGCGCCCGCCGCAACAGCAAATCCGGGTCGAGTTCGCGGTTCTGATCGAAATAAACGACGTGCAGCGGCTCCGCTTTGCGCAGTTTGCCTGCCGCGGGAAGAAGTTCGCCCCGCAGCAAGCGCAGGAGCGTCGTTTTGCCGCTGCCGTTTGGTCCCACCAGCCCAACGCGCATTCCCGAAGTCACTGAAAAGTTGAAATTCCCGAAGAGCACGCGCTCGCCGATGGCGCAGTTCACCCCCTCCAGTTTGATCAATTGCTTCGTCTGCCGGTCCGTAGCGGAAAAATCGATTTGCGCTGTTCTCGCACTGCTCCTGCTCTTCATCTCCGCGAGCTCGCCGATCATCTTGTGGGCTTTGTCGATTCGCGCTTTTGCTTTCGTCGCCCGGGCTTTCGGCCCGCGTCGCAGCCACTCGATTTCCGTATGCACGCGGTTTTCCAGCGCCTCCTGCCTGTTCCTTTGCGCGTGCAGGTGCTCCTCTTTTGCTTCCAGAAATGTGCTGTAGCTTCCCTTCACGCGCAGCGCGCCGTCCTCATAAGCGCGGTCGATCTCAACCATTTCGTTGCTCACATTCTCAAGAAAGTAGCGGTCGTGGCTCACCACAACGCTCGCAAAGTTGGACCTCTTCAAGAGCCGCTCCAGCCATTCGATCCCCGCGAGATCGAGGTGATTGGTCGGCTCATCGAGCAGTAGAACATCTGGGGTCTGCGCCAGCGCTTCAGCGATAGCCAGCCGTTTCCTCCAGCCGCCGGACAATTGCGCCGCAGGCATTCCCAATTCTGTGAAGCCCGCGCGGCCCAGCGTCTCCGCCAAACGTCCCGCCCTCTCCGGCTGTGGCACTGAGGCTTGCGCCAGCGCGTTCTCGATCACTTCCTGAATCGTGATGCCCGGCTGGAACTCCGAAATCTGCGAGACGCAACTCAGCCGCGTGCCTTTGCGGATCGCCACGTCTCCGCTGTCTGCCTTTGTTTTTCCGTACAGAATCCCAAGCAGTGTCGATTTTCCCGAGCCGTTTGGCCCGATGACGCCTATGCGGTCGCCCTCGGACACGGTGAAAGAGATATTCTTGAATAGCGGTGCGGCCCCGTATCTCTTGGATAGTCCCTGGGCGCTGATCAGCGGTGGCAAATTTCTCGGTCTTCTCCCGTTCCTAGTTTACCCTGAGGAGCGGCACTTTGCGGCGAGGCTGACAATTGGTTCCTTTGACGGGCGGATTTGATGCTCTCATTCTCGGTGCGGGCGCCGCGGGACTTCTCTGTGCCGCGGAAGCCGGGAAACGTGGCCGCCGCGTCGCGGTCCTCGAGCTTGCCGGCCGCGCCGGCAAGAAAATTCTCATCTCCGGGGGAGGCCGGTGCAACTTCACGAATCTCTACTGCCGCCCGGAAAACTTTCTCAGCGCCAATGAGCATTTTGCGAAATCAGCACTCGCCCGGTATACCCCTTCCGACTTTATCGCCCTCGTCGAGAAGCATCGCATCCCTTACCACGAAAAAACACTCGGACAACTCTTCTGCGACCGCAGCGCGCACGACATCACCAACATGCTCGAAGCCGAGTGCCGCGATGCCGGCGTCCAGATATTTCTAAATGTCAAAACGCGGGAAGTGCTGCACGCCTCCGAGTTCCTTGTGCATACTGGCGCCGGCGATTTTCGCGCACCTGTGCTGGTCGTTGCCACGGGCGGCCTCTCCATCCCCAAAATCGGTGCAACCTCTTTGGGCTACGATCTCGCCCGCCAATTCGGTTTGAAAATTATTATTCCTCGGCCCGCGCTCGTTCCACTCGTCCTCTCAAAGCAAGATCAGCACCGCTTCTGCGATTTGGCGGGCGTCTCGGCAGGCGTGGCCGTATCCACCGATCATCATTCGTTTCGCGAGAAAATGCTTTTCACTCATCGCGGCCTCAGCGGCCCGGCGATTCTTCAAATTTCTTCCTATTGGGAAAAAAGCAAGCCTCTTTGCATCGATCTTGCCCCGGATCGCGAGGTCAGTTCGTCCATTCGCAGTGCCAGGATCAGAAATCTGGCAGCCGTTCGGGCCGCTTTCCTCGGCGTTCTGCCGCAGCGTTTTGCCGACCGTTGGCTCGAACTCTTTGCGCCCCGCGCCTGGACGAATCAGGATCTGGATGCCTTCGAACGCGCGGTCCACGCTTGGACTGTCACACCTGCGGATACGGAGGGTTTCGAGAAAGCTGAAGTCACCGCTGGCGGTGTTGATACGGATGAACTTTCCAGCAAGACGATGGAAGCCCGCAAGGTTCGCGGACTCTTTTTCATCGGCGAAGTGGTTGACGTCACCGGCCATTTGGGCGGATTCAATTTTCAATGGGCCTGGGCTTCCGGCGCAGCCGCGGGACGTGCCTTGTGAACTCGCAGGAAATTCGCTCGCCCGGTCATTTCTGAGTCTGTTTCTTGGGATACCTTCGAAGCTCTCTTACCAGATAAAGGACAACCGCGATGTTGACCGCGAGCGCGACCCCTTTTGCGATCGTCGCGTGCCGGAAGATTTCGTATAGCTCCAGCGGAAGAAACGACGCAGTCGTCACGATTGTAAAGTACTCCGCCCACCGTTTGCCTAACGCCAATCCCGTACCTTCGGTCAAAAAAATAGCCGAATATACGAACGTACCCACGCTGAGTTCTTTCAATTTGCGGTCGTCGACCATCGGCAATTTTGCAAGCAGCCAGTGCAGGTAGCGATTGTGAGGATCCCCACGAAATGCGTTGATCCAGTGGTCGGCAATTGCCGCTACGTCCTTGTGCAGCAATCTCAGCGCCCCGATGCCGACCGCCAGCAGCACCACGCCTTTCAAAAGCTTAAACACTGCAATCAACATCAGTCCGCGAGAGTGTGTTTTGCTCTTAGGCATTTGACAGGATGAGTTGGATGGAAGTGTATATCCTTAAAAAATTCGCCGTCCTCCGCAAGACAAGTTCATTTGTGCGACGGCAGCAAATCCCAGATGCTCTGGTCTTCCGTCCCCAGCACCCACGAGCAGAATCCTTGCAATCCGCGTTCCTTGACCAGCGTGTAGCGCTCGCGAAAAGTGCGCGCGTCAGTGAAAAAGATCCATTCGCGCATATCTGCCCGATAAAAATAGAACCAGGATGTTCGATCTGTGGCATCCCATTCGACATGCCCGCCATAAGCCTTCGCGAGATCGAGTGCGTCGTCCGTGCTGATATATTCGGCGGAAGGATTTGGCTTATCGCCGGATTTGTCGTCTGACTTTACCGGTGTCCCTGCGAACCAGTGGTACCCATACAGCGGAATCCCCAGCGAAAGTTTCTGCGCGGGCACGAACTTGAGCGCGTAGTCCAGATTGCCGGTTGTCCACGCCCATCCTGCCACGGGTCCCGGTGCCGTCCATCTTGTGTGCTGGTCGTAGGTCATCAGGCAGATCAGATCGACGGATTGCGAGAGCGCCTTCAAGTCGTACGCTCCGCGCCAATTCTCATAAATCCATGCCGAGAAGCCGCCTTCGCCCGGCTTTCCTGGTGCATTGGGCACTGTCGCAATCGTAAGTTGCAATCCCTCCTTGTGAAATGCGTTTGCGGCCTCGCGCACCAAATCGGAAAGCGCATCCCGGTCCGTCCAGTGAACATTTTCAAAATCAAATTGGAAGCCGGTATAGCCGTTCTCTTTGCAATCGCGAATCAGCAACGCGATCATGCTCTGCGTCGCGGCGGGATTCTTCAGCAGTTTGTGAAAATCTTCCTGCACAAAATCGCCATTCACCACAATGGGCATCACGGGAACGTGATGCTGGCGCGCTGTTTCCATAACCAGCGGATTTGGCCCGCCAGAGACCAATCCATCGGCGTCCACGCCGTACCACGCCGGTACCAGGATGTCGATTTTGTCGGCATGCGTCAGGAACGAACGCACGGACTTCGGCTCGCGTGTCATGTAAAAGAGCGCCTTCGGTTGCTGCGCGCGCCCCGCTTGCGAGGTACATAAACAGACCGCAGTGAAGAAAATGGTTGCCAGTAATCGCTTCATGATGCGGGCAGTGTATCCGCGCAGGCAGGCCTAACGCAACGCCAGGGACCGTAATCCTCAGTCAGAAGTTGCGGACTTAAGTCGACGGCTCCATCGTGTTTCACGACCGCCGCTCACATTTGTTCCCGCTAGATTGCCGGCCTGCACGCCACATCCAGCGGCAAAATGGCCCCTCCGGCCGCGACAGACATGAGGTACAAGTAGGTCGTGAGAATATGCGAGCAGACCGGGTCCGGGTCCACCAGCACTTTCGGGGGCAATGGGAGAAATCTCACCGAGCTAAGTTCGTAAAAGCCGGCAACATGTTCATAGAGCGGGGGCATCGGCAGCTTCGGCACAAGATCGACGCGGTTGGCGATCCGCGTCGAATTTGGAACGAGATGGTTATACGTATTGACAAACTGCGTGTCGCCGGTGCGTGGGCTGGCGTATGTGTACGCCGTGGGATTATTGAATGGCGCCCCCGCGTTCGCGGCAACATCCAGGGCAAGCAACGTGGCTAGCGCGCCTCCCAGGCTGTGTCCAGCGATGAGCAGCGATGTGACCGGCACGGGCCAGGGCAAGGTAGCCAGCGCTCTTGTGACGCTTGCAGAGCCTGCCGCGGTCCCGATCGCCATAGACTTGTACACGTCCGTAAATCCATCCTCCGTGTTCCCAGCTCCCGCCACAAGCGTGTACGGCTTCAGTAGAAACCTCGCGTCTTGGATCCACTCTTTGATTCCTTCTGTCCCTCGAATCGCGATGACCGCTTCTCCCGTCGCTGGCGCTTGAAATATCAGTCCAATCGATACCTGCGCCCTCGCTCGGAGCGGATTGATATCCGTCGCCAGGTCATTCGCATAGATGGAATTGATGACCTGGTACGCAGTGGTTGCGCCCCCGATCCCGGCGTTGCTGATCTGTCCGGCCTTATTGCTCAGGTCGTTTACCGGCACGGCGTACGCGGCGTTCACCAACTGCGCGTATTGGATTGCTATGTTTAGGTCCACGGTGCGTCTCCTCCGTTGGGGCGCCCCGAGTGCCGGTTTCGCCGAACTCTCGATATATCCGGCGTCAGCACCTGCTGATGGAGGGAACCTCGGAAGTAAGTAACTGTGCGGGCAATCTTAGGCGCTGTTCTGGATCAAGTCAATCTGTGCGCCGGGACTTTCATTTATTCTGAGCAGGGCAAGGCACTTGCTGGCAGTTCGTTCTCAACTCCACTTTTTCAGCACAGGCCAGACCTTCTCCAGCGTCCCGAACTTCGCTCCGCGGCAGATGTAGACGGGAATCCGCCTCTCCAGCGCATAGGGGTTGTCGGTGGACGTGCCCACATACTCTACATGATCGAATAGCTTCTCGAGTTGTTCCTGCGTGTCGTCCAGCACGATCAAGCAGTTTCCGGAATATCCGCGAGGGCCCCACAGCCAGTAAGTTTGGTGTCCGCTCAGCGCCGGAGGCAATCCGTAGCGCGGCCCAAAAAAATCTATGGCCCCCGCCTGCCCGTAATCTTGCGCAAAAATTCCGCAGCCCGGCCGCTCCGCCGGCGAAAGCCGGTTATAGGCGGTCGCGGTTTCCGTAACAATCTCCCGCCATCCAAATTGATCGGCATAATACTGCGGCAGCACTGCCCGCATGTGGCTGTGCTCGCTTCTCGGAATCGTGAACGGCAGTTTGTTCATGTAGGTGACGAATTGCTCGACCGGTAGAACCGGAACAATCACCGGGGCCAGCCACGCCCCGCTCGCAAAGAGTGCGATAAGCGTCACAGGCTTCAGCCACGCTTGCCGCAACCTCTCGAATCCGTTTTCGATGGACACCGCCCCGGCTGCCAACAGCATCGGGTAGATCGGCGCGAGATAATAATTTTTCCCCTTCAAGACGACAAATACCGTGAACGCCGCCAGGAAACACCAGCCAAGCGCTCGATACGGTTTCAAGCGGGCCGAAAAAAGTAATGCCAGGAAGCCGGTAATCCAGACCGGCGCGGTAAAGGGATGCAGCAGTAAAATCTCCTGCGCGAAGTACTGCCACGGCGAAAGCGCCACGTCGCGGCCCTCCGCTTTGATGTTGTGCATCAACTCCGCAAACGGAAAGTGATTTTGCACATTCCAGATCAGGTTCGGGAGGAAAATCAAAAACGCGGCCGCTCCGCCAAGCCAGAACCATTTGTTGGCAAAAACTCGACGTTGCTCCGTCAGCAATAGCCCGATCACCATTCCGAATCCGAAAACGGTGATCGAATATTTTTCTTGCAGGCCGATCCCTGCGACTACCCCGAACCAGAGCCAGTACCTCGGTTCGTTCCGTTTGATGGCCAGGATCGCGAAATAGGCGCAGCCCATCCACAGGATGGGCTCGAGGCAATTTGTCGAAAGCAAGCTGCCATCCGACAGGTAAATAGGCGCGATAAGAACTGCCGTCGCGGAGAGTATCAGCGCGAACCAGCGCCCTCCCAGCTCGCGCGCGATCATCGCCGTCAATACCACCAGCGCTGACGATGCCACCGCGGGAATGAACCGGATGCTGCGCAGCGAGTCGCCCAGCAGAAACCGGCAAATCCGTACGAGCACCGGCACGAGCGGGGGCTGGTCTACATAGCCCCACGCCAGGTGGTTGCCGCAGGCCATGTAATCGAATTCATCGCGGAAATAGTCGTACCGGTTGTTGAAATAGCAGTGAAACAGCAGCTTTCCCAATGCTATCGCCAACACCGCCAGCATTCCGTTTGACAGGAAAGTTTGAACATTGGCTTCCGGCGCTGGCGTTTCCAGATGCGTCTCCGTCATTTGTACTCCCCGGCAAGAATTGCATTCATCGCGTTGGTTCGCCTCCGCACCTCTGGCCAGCGATTATGCATGATACGGGCAACCCGTCCAATGAGTAGAGCGGATAATCGAGCAGATGGAGACATCACAACGCGTGGGAGCGGTATGCCCAGATTTGAAAACAGGTCCCGCGCCGCAAGTAGTCGTGGACGTCAGTCAGGAACGGCGGCGGCGGGTTTCAGAGGAAATCGAGCTCGCAATCGTAAGGGCAACCAAAGCGACCAAGGCAAACGCGAGTATGTAAACGATCAAGCTGCACTCCCTTCAAGGACTCTGGTATGAAGGGCAACTGGACTTCCAAAATCAACTGTTGTGTTTTCAATTACTTACAAAAATGAGCGGAGAAATTCTGTCGCCAGCTGCAGACAATTGACTGCCCAAGTGGGCATTTTATCGGTCCTGGTACCACCACTGTCACCTCATCCCGTTCAGCAACTTTTCAGGGTAGTAATGTGCCCCAATGGGACTAATATTTAAGCCTTGCTCAGCCGGATGGAGCCGTCTCCGGTATGAATCGTCAGCGGCTGCCCGCCCCCATTCATCTTTCCATGCAACTGCGAGTTGCTGAAAGTTCCCTCGACCGTGACCGGCAATCCCACGCTGATGTGCCCGTCCCCCGTGCTGGCGTCAATATTGGCCTGGAAGTCTCCCGGCAGGGCCAGGTCCACGCTGCCATCACCCGTCCGAATATTCCAGCTCGCGGCCATTTTCGATCCCGAATTGACTCGGGTATCCACGCTTCCATCGCCAGTCTTGATGTTCAGCGCGTCAAAACGCCCCGCGATCCGCACGTGCCCATCTCCGCTGTCCGCGTCCAACTTGCCGTCCAATTGACGGGCTTCGATGGATCCGTCACCGGTATGCAGCCGCATGTCCCCCTTCAGCGTATCAACATTTATGCTGCCATCGTTCGTATGCAGATCGATCGTCCCGGTCAGCGTGTTGGCTCTCACCGACCCGTCGCCTGTATAAACTCTTATATTGCCGTTGAGGGAGCTTGCCTCCACAGACCCATCGCCCGTATGGGCGTCCAAATCAGCTTCCCGCGGCATTAAAACCTCGATATGCAGCCTTCTCCCGTGGCCGCCCCACGACCATCCCCAGTGGCCCATGACCCGGGCAATCAGCTCCACGCGGTCGCCATCCTGCTTGGCCTCGATGTGCAGGTTCTTGTCGAGCTCATATCCCTCATATTCGACGTGAAACTGCACGGACTTGGCGTCGCTCGTGGTCACGCGAACGCTGCCATCGTTCGTATCGACGTGCACATTGGCCCTGCCGGAGATGTTGTAGTTCTTGCTCCAATCCGTGGCGCTGGCGCGCGGCGCGAACGTGGCTGCAACAAACAGCGCGGCACACGCAATCCCCATCCGAAAGGCCATCGTGCGTCTAGAAAGCGAGTTCATGGCTTAGTGCCTCCGTAATATCTCGTACTGAGAATAGGTACGACAGCTTGGGTCAAAATGTTCCCCTACTCAGGGCGGCAGGGAACTCCGATCAACCTCACAGACGCCGCTCACCCGGCAAACGTCACTGTTGAACTCTGTTCCGACATTTTGGCGTGGAGGATCTGTCCCATGTCCGCACGCCGGGCGCGAGGGCCTTAGCTGTGAGCGGCGTGCCTCTTGCCCTTGGCTGGTGTAGGGCGTTTGGCGCCGGGCTTGGCGCGCAGCGCCGCCAAGAACTGCTCCGTCGGCAGGGTATTGATCACGTCGTGTTTCTCAAGCCATCCCCGCCGCGCCATCGTGACCCCGTAGCGGATCAGTACCAGGTTTCCGGCGTTATGGGAGTCCGTTGATATAACCACCTTTACCCCGCGCTCCTTGCACATCCTCAGATACACATCCTTCAAATCCAGCCGGTCAGGATACGAATTGCACTCCATGGCCACGCCATGCTTTGCGCAGGCCGCCAGGATTTTCTCCATATCGTAGTCAATCGGGTCCCGCCTCAGAAGCAGCCGTCCCGTTGGATGCGCGATAATCTGCGTATAAGGATTCTCGATGGCCGCCAGCATCCGTTCCGTCATCGCGGCGCGCTCCAAATTGAAGTAAGAGTGGATCGAGCACACCACCACATCCAATTGCGCCAGTAGTTCGTCCGAATAATCCAGCGATCCGTCCTTCAAAATATCGACTTCCGCGCCCGCCAGCACCCGAATCCCCAGCCCTTTGTCGCTCGCGGCGTGAATCTTCTTGATGTGCGCCGCCATCCGCTTCTCATCCAGGCCGTTCGCCACCGTAACCGCTTTCGAGTGGTCCGTGATGGCGATGTACTGGTGCCCCAGCTTCCGCGCGGCCTCCGCCATCTCCTCGATCGAATTCTTTCCATCGCTCGCCGTGGTGTGCATCTGCAAATCGCCCTTCATGTCTTTCAATTCAATCAGGTGCGGCAGTTTGTGCGCCTCGGCGGCGGCGATTTCGCCGGTGTTTTCGCGCAACTCCGGCGGAATGAAGTCCAGCTTCAGCTTCGCGTAAATCTCTTCTTCCGTTCGCCGCGCAACCGGCTTCTCCCCCTTCAGCGTCGCCAGTGCGTACTCGTTCAACGTCAAGCCCATATCGTTCGCGCGCCCGCGCAGCGCCACGTTGTGCTCCTTCGATCCCGTAAAATAAAGCAACGCCGCTCCAAAGCTTTCTTTCTCCAGTAACCGCACGTCCACCTGCAGCCCGTTCTCCAGCGTGAAGCTGACCTTGTTTTCCCCGTGCGCCAAAGTCTGATCGATGCCTGGATATTCGAGAATATGTTTCGCCAATGCATCCACATGCTTTTGCGATGTGTGCCCCGCGCCAAGTATCAGCAGCAAATCCAGATCTCCCACCGTCTCCTTGCCGCGCCGCAACGACCCTGCCGGCGTCACGCTCTCCACTGCCTTTCCCGCCTTCATGATGTGGGCGATGATCGCCGAGGCAGACTCTTCCGCCGTATTGATATGGAATCGCCCCGTCGATTTCTTGAAGACTTCGATTGCTTTCAGGATGTTTTGTTCGCTCTTCTCGCCAAATCCCGGCAGGTCGCGAAGTTTCCCTTCCTTCGCGATTTTCTCCACATCCGCCACGGTCCCCGCCTTGAAGTTCGACCAGAGAAACGTCACCTTCTTCGGCCCCAGCGATTGCAGTTGCAGCAAATCCAGAATCGTAGCCGGATATTTCTTCAGCAGTTTTTTCCGCAGCGCGTAATCTCCGGTCTTAACGATTTCCTGAAGATGCTCCACCATCCGCTCGCCAATCCCCGGCAGCTCCTCCAGTCTTTCCGGCTGCGTAACGAGCTGTTCGATCGATTCCGGCAATCCATCGATCAGTTCCGCGGCCTTCTCATAGCTGCGGTACCGGCCAATGATGGCTCCGTCAATTTCCAATAGCTGCGCCGTCTCGCGCAAAATCCGTGCAATCTGTTTGTTGTCCATGCCAGGGATTATAAGGCCACTCATCCGTGAAAAACACATGGATGGTGCGCACTCCGGCTCTACAAACTTCGATCACACGTTTCTCACAAATTGCGTGATTCTCGCAAATCCCATCCGCCCCGCTCACTTGCCAAGTTCGTGCCAAATTCGTGCCAAATTCGTTGTGCCGGGAGCAGGAGAAGCGTACGATGCTCAACCCAGAGCCCTTAATCCGGAATCCGGAATTCTCGTTCGAGGGTAAGCTTCTACCGGTCTGAGTGCTCATCGCCAGCGGTTTCAGGATTTAACTAGGAGCTAGAGATATGAAAAACTTCGGGCTCTCACGTTCCGTGCTAACTCTTCTTGCCGCGCTTGTATTTTCCGCCGCATCGCATACATCTTGGGCTCAACAGGCAACTAAGAAAGCGCCCGAACTCGGCGAGAGCAAGCCGGAATCGCAGGGCTTTTCGTCGGAGAGGCTGGAACGATTGCACGCCGCGATGCAGCGGGAAGTAGACGCGAAACAGCTGCCCGGCATCGTGACCATCCTGGCGCGGCACGGCCAAGTGGTCGAGGAAAAGACCTACGGCATGAAAGACCTGGCGAGCGCCGCGCCGATGACCAAGGACGCGATTTTTCGCATTTACTCCATGACCAAACCCGTTACGGGAGTGGCCATGATGATTTTGTACGAGGAAGGCAAATGGCATCCTGGGGATCCGATTGCGAAGTACATCCCGGAGTTCGCGCACTTGAAAGTGTTCAAGGGAGTAGATGCGAACGGCGCGATGATTCTGGAAGATCCCCTCCATCCCCCGACGATGAGCCAGTTGATGGAGCACACGGCGGGCTTCACTTACGGGTTTTTCGGCAACACTCCGGTGGACAAGATGTACAACGAGCGGAAGGTGCTCCAATCGCAGTCCTTGCACGAGATGGTCGAGAAGCTGGCAAAGATTCCGTTGCTCTATCAGCCGGGCAGTCAGTGGGTCTATAGCGTGTCCATGGATATTCAAGGCTACATCGTTGAAAAATTGTCCGGGCAGTCGCTGCCGGAGTTTATGCAGCAACGCATTTTCGGGCCGCTCGGAATGAAGGACTCGGGCTTTTTCGTTCCGAAAGAAAAGCGGAGCCGGTTTGCCACACTCTACAGAGAGGACAAAGAAGGCCATCTGGCCGTGGATATCGCTGGACCTCCCACCGATTATGCCGCGCAACCCGGTATGGCGTCGGGCGGCGGCGGTATGGTGTCTACCGCGGAGGACTATTTGCGTTTCGCGCAGATGCTCTTGAATGGCGGCGAGTTGGATGGCGTGCGCATCCTGGCGCCGTCCACAGTTCAACTCATGACGTCAAACCATCTCGCTCCCACCCTCATGCAGGATGAGGCTTCCATCGGGCCACGGCCCGGCCTCGGGTGGGGTTACGATTGCGCTGTTTTCACAGACCCCGCGCAAGCGAATGCAGTAGTTGGGAAGGGCACGTTCTGGTGGCAGGGAGCTGCGGATACATGGTTCTGGGTGGATCCAACGCACGAAGTGATTTTTGTTGGCATGACGCAGCGAATGCTTGGCCCGAACTGGCCTGTTGTGCAGGAATTAAGCCAACCCACAGTTTATCAGGCGCTGCTTAAGCCGCAGTTGTAAGGCCGACGGCGTCGCTTTGATTCCTTTTTGGGAGGGTGGAGTGCGTTTTTCGACCGCGTCAATTCTATTCTCCTTGCTGCTAAGCCACATTGCCTCGGCGCAAACGCAAAAGCCCAGGCAACCATCAGCTGCGGCTGAAAAAATCATCATCGACACCGACATTGGCGATGACATCGACGACGCGTTCGCGGTCGCCCTCGCTCTCAAGAGCCCCGAACTCAAAATTCTCGGCATCTCCACTACCTTCGGCGACACCGAAGCCCGCGCCAAAATCCTCGATCGCATGCTCGGCGAAGCTGGCCGCGCCGAGATTCCCGTCCTAGCCGGCACTCCTACAAAGACCACCAATCCCATGAGCCAGCGTCGTTACGGCGAAGGCGGCCATTTCGCCAAATCCTCCCATCCAAACTCAGTTGAGTTCATCCTCGATCAGATTCGTCGCTATCCCGGCCAAATCACCCTCATCGGCATCGGCCCTCTCATGAATGTCGGCGCTCTCATCGACAAAGATCGGCAGACCTTCCTCAAGCTCAAGCGCGTTGTCATGATGGGCGGTTCCATCGAGCGCGGCTACGGCGATCCTTGGTCTCCCAACCGCGGCCCCGAGCCCGAGTGGAACATCATCAACGACATTCCCGCCGCAAGAAAACTATTCCTCTCCGGCGTTTCGCTCTATGTCATGCCCCTCGACTCGACCCAACTAAAATTCGACGAAGTCAAACGCGCCTACTTGTTCAAGCAGGGAACTCGGCTTACCGACGCTCTCACTCTCCTCTATCATGAGTGGGGCCAGCAAACTCCCACCCTCTTCGATCCCATGACCGTCTCCTACATTCTCAATCCCCAAATCTGCCCCGTCGAGCCCATGCATATCGTAGTCGACGACAAAGGTTTTACTCGCCGCGAACCCGGCGCCCCCAACGTTCAAGTCTGCCTGCGCTCCGACTCCGACGCCTTCTTCCATCTCCTGATCAGCCGCCTGGCCGTCCCGTAGCTCCGTTTTTCAGGCTACTCGCTACCCACTCCTCACTATTCACTTTTTTCAAGAAAAAGCCGGCAGAGGGGCGCTCTCTGCCGGCCGGTTCCTTCCCGATTGTATCAGGCTGGTTTTTGCACGTTCGCTGCCTGGGGACCTTTCGGTCCCTGGACAATCTCGAACTCTACCGCATCTCCTTCCTGCAAGGTGCGGTAGCCATCCCCGACTATTGCGGAATAATGAACAAAAACATCTGGACCATCCTCGCGCCCGATGAAGCCGTACCCTTTCGAGTTATTGAACCATTTCACAGTTCCTTGCACTGATCTACTCCTCCTGACGGAGACCTGGATGTTCCTCGTAGTCGGCCAAATCGGGACTCATGCAGCCGCCAACGACACAAATTGCGCGGAGTGTACCAGAAACATTCATGCAGTCAAGTGAGCAATCGCATCCTTGCCGCACGAAAATCAACGGATATTCGTCTATAAAATCGATTGAATGAAAAATCGCATTCTTTCTGCCGGCCTCAGACACCACGGGTATGATGCAAACCCAAGGGAATACAGGGTTTGTGAAAGACCGTTTCATAGCGCGCAACATTTGTTTCTTGCGGTTGCTCCCGGCGGGGAATCGTTTCACGGACCATCGGATTCCCGCATCGCATATCTCAAAGATCTAAGGATTTTGTAAAGATTGTTGTAATCGTCCGTCCAAAGACGCAAATGATCCGGCACCGAGATGCTTTCACTGCCCACGGAAGTCTCGGGAAGATCCAAAAACCTCTGGTTGCGCGTGACGAGAACCCAATCGGCGGAGCTGATCAACGCCGGCGCGTCCTCTTCGCTGGAAATCAGGCGCGCGGAGTACTTGGCGTCATCCGCGAGAAGCTTTACGACCGGCGCAAGATTCAAATACGTATTGGACGTGTGCACTGCGAGAATTCCGCCCGGTTTCAAATGGTGAAAATACAGCGCGAAAGCTTCTTTGGTGAGCAGATGCACGGGAATGGCGTCGCCGGAGAACGCATCGACCGCCAGAACGTCGAACGCCTGTGGCGGCTCGCATTCGAGAGACAAGCGCGCGTCTCCAGGAATGATCTCGGATTTTGCGGGACTTTGCTTGAGGTACGAGAACCAGTCCTGCGCGACTCTTATGACCTGCGGATTGATCTCGTAAAACCGGAATAAGTCTCCCGGTTTCCCATAGGCCGCAAGCGTGCCCGTTCCCAAGCCAATGACGCCCACGCGCTTCGGCCCGTCGCAGCAGTATTCGAGCGCGATACCTACGCCCGACTTTCTGCCGTAGTAGGTTGTGGGATTGCGATTTTCCGGCCAGGAAAGAAACTGCGCTCCATGCTGGATGGTTCCGTGAATCAGAGCGCGATGCGGCAAAACCGTGCCGGATTCTTGGATACGAAGGGCGGCATAAAAATTGCGCATACTCGCAACAGTATCTTTCCGTGCCGACTTGACGTTGAGAACAAGCACGGCGCACATCGCGCCCGTCGCTCCAAACCAGAAGATGCGCGCGCTCCATCCGTCCTGCCAGTGCATAATTGCCGCGAGAAGCGCCGCCAGCAGAAGCACGATGGGTAGTTCATAGACGCCGGAGAGAATATGCGGCGCGAGCAAGCCCACGCACACCGCGCCGAGAGCGCCGCCGAGCGCAATCGTGAGGTAAAACGAAGTCAGGTAGCGCGCCGGAGGCTTTGTGCGGACGAGTTCGCCGTGACAAAAAAGGCAGACAACAAAGAGGCTGCAGCAGAAAAGAGGCACGCTGATTTGAATGGCGTGCGTGAGTGAAGAATCGTAGATGGCATAGCCGGCCGCGCCCAGCGCAACGGCGAGAAAACGCGCCAGCAGCCAGCGCGGATAAAATCTGTGTTTTGCAAAGACAATCGAGAAAGAAAGCAGATAAAGCGCGAGGGGAATCACCCACAGGAGGGGCACTGGCGCGACGTTTTCCGTGAGATGGTTCGTCACGGCGAGCAGCATCATCGAGCCGCAGGCGGATAGGCCGAGCCACAAAAGTTTGACATGGAATTTCGGCGGGGGTTCATGCTCTTGCGGCGCATCCGCAGATTTCGCATCAACGACGTGGATGCGACTGAGCCAGGCAGCGAGCCCGCAGCACCCAACAAACAGCAGATAGGCCGCGGACCAGAATGCGGCCTGGCTTCGCGAGGAGACTCGCGGCTCGATCAAAAAAGAGAAAGCCAACAGGCCGAGCAGAGAAGCGATATTGGAAAGTGCAAAAAGACGGTAGGGCGAGCGCCCTTCCGCGCGGCGCGCGTACCACGATTGAACCAGCGGGCCGGTGGCGCTAAGCAAAACAAACGGCAGACCGATGGAAAACGTGAGCAGTGCCAGGATTCGCCATGCCGGGTCAACATTCAAATGAGTGCGCCAGAAACTCTGCGGCGCGATGGGCAGCCAGAGAATACTGGCGAGCAACAGTCCCAGATGAAGGAACGACTGTTGTTTGGGCGAGAGCCGGCGCGTAGTTACATCCGCATAAAAATAACCGAGTAGAAGCGCGCTTTGAAAAAAGACCAGGCAAGTCGCCCAGACGGCCGCCGAACCTCCAAACCATGGAAGAATCAGCTTTGCGAACAACGGCTCGATCAGAAAAAGTAGAAATGCGCCGATAAAAATTGTCGTTGCAAAGAGGAATTGCTGCCGGCGCGGAAGCGAATCCGTCACACCGGCAGAACTTGCATCCTCTCCGGATGGCATGGAGTTCACGGGAGTCGTAGGCACGATCGCGTGTTCAGCACGGTTTCGTCAGATTGGCGGATGAAGTTGGCATCGTGCTTGCTGTGCTCCACGCGGATTCAGGATCGAAGAAGAAAGCGCAGATAATACAGAATGCCCGCCACGGATTTGGCGTCGCGAATCTTGTTCCGCCGGATCATCTGTTCGATTTCCCCGTGCGTAAAAGCCTTCGACGTGATTTTCTCGTCTTCTTCCGGTTCGGCTTTTCCGGGCGTCAAGTCTTCCGCGAGAAGGATGTACATGCGCTCTTCAAGAAAGCCGGGCGTGGGAAAAATGTCGAGGAAAACGTGGAAACGCTTGGCGCGGTAGCCGGTCTCTTCGATGAGTTCGCGCGCGGCGGCTTTGCGCGGATTTTCTCCTTTGTCGATGCGCCCCGCGACGAGTTCCCACAGGAATTGCCGCGTGGCATGCCGATATTGACGAATCAGAAGAATCCTGCCGTCGGGCAACGCGGGAAGCACCACGACGGAACCAGGGTGCGTGATCACTTCGCGCGTGGTGCGAAAGCCGCCAGGCTCGATTACTTCATCGCGGCGGATGCCGAAGATAGGCCCTTTGTAAATCATTTTGCTGCGAAGAATCTTGGCCGTGGTGCGGCTCGGCTCGGTTCGGGGCATAGTACGTACGTTTTCTCCAGCGATATCATACACTGTAGAAGGCGGGCTTTAGCCCGGCATTGCAGTGAAGCGTGTAGCGCCGGGATTTAGCCCGGCATCTTCGATTTGCTCTCTATGGCGATCAATACCATCATCGTGGATGACGAAAAACCGGCGCGGGAGGAGCTCGCCTACCTGTTGAAGGCGTTTCCCGAAATCAATGTAATCGGGCAGGGGAAAAACGGCGTCGAAGCCGTGGCCCTGATCAAGGAGCACTCTCCGGATCTCGTTTTCCTCGATGTACAGATGCCGGGACTCGACGGTTTCGGAGTGCTGAAAAAGATCGTCGAGCGCAAAATGAAAATGCCGCACGTGGTATTTGCGACCGCTTTCGACCAGTACGCGGTGCAGGCGTTCGAGGTGAACGCCGTGGATTACGTGCTGAAGCCCTTCGACAAGGCGCGCATCGCAAAAGCCATTCAGCGCGCGCGCAAGATGCTGGACACGCAAACGTCTGCCACGGACCGGCTGGAGCAGCTTGTGAGCCAGCTCGGCGCGGCAAAAAGCACGCCGCAACGCGCGAAAGTGCTGGTGAACGTGCAGCAGCGGCTGCTGCTCGTCAACGCCGAGGACATTATTTTCGCGACCGTTGACGGCGGATCGATTTGGATTGTGACGCGCGACCTGGAAGGCTCGTCGAACTACCGCACGCTGGACGAACTGAGCGCCACACTGGATGCGGACGCTTTCTGGCGGCCGCACCGTTCCTTTCTCATAAATCTCCATCACGTGAAGGAAGTTGTGCCGTGGTTCAACTCGACGTTTATGCTGAAAATGAGCGACAAGAAAACCACGGAAGTTCCCGTAAGCCGCGTTCAGGCGCGCCGCCTCCGCGAACTCTTCAAGCTGTAGCCGATTGACTCGTGACTCGTGACTGGTGTGCCCTAGATGGGGGCGCGGCGATCAGAATAATTGTCCCGCGGGTGTGCCATGCGCAGCTACAGGCTGTCGACCTGATTGTGTTAGCATTCTGCGTACGCCGCGTACAACCGAGACAATGGATTTTTCGCTTAACGACCACCAAAAACTGATACGGGATACGGTTCGCCAATTCATGGAGGCGGAAGTGCGCCCTACCGTGAAGCAGCGCGACCGCGAAGAACGATTTCCCGTTGCAGAGATCAAGAAATTGGCCGAGCTAGGCTGCTGCGGAATGATGACGCCCGAAGAATGGGGCGGGACCGGGCTCGACACGCTTTCCTACGTCCTTATGCTTGAAGAGGTCGCGCGCGTGGATGCGGGCATGGCCACTTCGCTTGGCGTAACGAATTCTGCGGTCCAGGTTCCGCTGCTGAAATTCGGAACGGAAGAGCAGAAGAAAAAATATTTGCGCCGCCTGGCCACGGGAGAAATTCTCGGCGCGTTTTGCCTGACGGAACCTGCGGCCGGGTCCGATGCCGCGGGAATTCAGGCGCGCGCCGTCGCAGCCAGCCGAGTCGGCTCGGGGCTGGGTGGGGCAACTACGCTCGAAAAGGCCCGCGGTCTGAAGACCGCGGCTACAACGACTGGAACCAGCGCATCCGTGGGCGTGAGTGAAGAGATCGCCCCGTCGGCGAGCTGGGGCGGAGCTCCCCTGGGAACGCCGAGCGGCGACATTTACCGGCTCAACGGAACGAAAACGTGGGTCTCGAACGGCAGTGTCGCTGGAGTGTTTCTTGTTTTTGCAAAGACTGATCCAGAGGCGGGCGGGAAGGGAATCACCGCGTTTCTGGTCGAGCCTGGGTTTACCGGACTCAAAGTTGGCCGGCACGAGGACAAGATGGGGCAGCGCAGCTCGCCGACCGTCGAGATTTTGCTGAATGATTGCGAAGTGCCGCGCGAAAACCGCCTCGGCGAAGAGGGCCAGGGGCTGAAGATTGCCTTGAGCGCGCTCGACGGCGGACGGATCGGGATTGCTGCGCAGGCATTGGGGCTGGCGGAGGGTGCGCTGGACGAATCCGTTAAGTACGCGAAGCAGCGCCGGGCGTTTGGCAAAACCATCGGAGATTTTCAGGCGATCCAATGGATGCTGGTCGACATGGAGACGGAGATCGAAGCGGCGCGAGGGCTGGTTTATCGCGCGGCATGGTTGAAGGATGCCCATCCGGGGAAGCTGGGAGCGGCCGCGTCCAAGGCGAAACTCTATGCCAGCGAGATGGTGAACCGTGTTGTGGCCAAGGCGGTGCAGATTCATGGCAGCTCCGGGTATTCGCGGGAGACAGATGTGGAACGGATGTACCGGGACGCACGCGTGATTACGATTTATGAGGGGACGAGCGAGATCCAGAGGATGATCATCGCGAGAGAGCTCCTGAGTTAAGAGAGGATCAGGGTGTGCGGGTACCCCTCCCCCCCCTATTTTTTGTAAGTGTTGCATCTAAAAGATTTAGCGTTTCCGTAAGTCATTTAAAATCAACACTTACAGATTCTTTTGTAAATGTTGATTCTAAAAGGTTTAAGTTTAGCGGAAATGGTTCTTCAGGACGCGGGATTAAACAGAAGTGATAATACCACACTAGTTAAAGATTGTCAAGCGAGAACTGGGAGAAACGGGTGGCGACAGGGACGGAAGGGAAGAAGAGGGTGGTGAGCGGCATGCGGCCGACGGGGAGGCTGCATATTGGGCATTACTTCGGAGCGCTCGAGAATTGGGTGCGGTTGCAGGATGAGACCGTGCCTGACAGCCGGAGTGGTAGCCAAGCAGGGGCGCAGCATGCTGCGCCCCTACGGGCACCGGAAAAGGCTTACGAGTGCTTTTACTTTATTGCGGATTGGCACGCCTTGACGAGCGACTATGCGGATACGTCGGGGGTGGCGCAGAACACGATAGAGATCATGACGGATTATTTGGCGGCGGGGCTGGACCCGGCGAAGTCCACGATTTTCTTGCAGTCGCTGGTGCCGGAACATGCGGAATTGCATTTGTTGTTGTCGATGGTGACGCCATTGGGGTGGTTGGAGCGCGTGCCGACATATAAAGAGGCGTTGGAGCAGGTGAAGGATAAGGACCTGCACAATTACGGGTTCTTGGGGTACCCGGTGCTGCAGTGCGCGGACATCGTGATTTATAGCTCTCCGGAGATCGCGGGCTTATTTGTGCCCGTGGGCGAAGATCAAGTCTCGCATGTAGAAACCAGCCGTGAGATCGTCCGTCGCTTTAACGGGTTTTTCGGATTCGAGTTGGATCGGACCATCTTCGACCCAAAGAACGAAGAATTCCTGCGCAGTTTATATGACCAAGCACCTTCCCAAATTGTACAGAAAGAATCGTGGGGCGGACGTAAGTTTTTGGAACACTTCGAGTCGGTTTTCAACCAGGTCCGGTTTGAAGGCGTTCTGAAGCAGATGGCCACAGGCGCAGGCTACGAGAATTTTCTGGACGGACTACGTGAGGCGGCAAGGTTTTTTAGTTTTCATAGGTGTCTCACCGAGCCGGGAGTGATGCTGACGAAGACGCCGAGGATACCGGGGTTGGATGGGCGAAAGATGTCGAAGAGTTATGGGAATGCGATTACTTTGAGCGAGACGGATGAGGAGATACGGAAGAAGACGAAAGTGATGGTCACGGACCCGGCGAGGAAAAGAAGGACGGACCCGGGAAATCCGGACGTGTGTCCGGTGTACGACTGGCATAAACTGTTCTCTGCGGGAGAGGCGGGGCGGCTGGAGTGGGTGCGGCAAGGGTGCACGACGGCGGGGATCGGATGCATCGAGTGCAAAGCGGCGATGGCGGAGAATTTGATCAAGTGGATTGTGCCGGTGAGAGAAAGAAGAGTGGAGTACGAGAAGCATCCGAAGCAAGTTTTGGAAATGATGGATGAAGGATCGAAGAAGGCGCGGGTGGAGGCGAAAAAGACAATGGAGCGGGTGAGGGAAGCGGTGTTTGGGTGGGAGAAGAAGAGGGATGAAGTGGCAGGGAGAGCGTAGGGGTGTGATCGAAAAGTCGAGGAGAGATTTCTCTCTTCGCGGGCTGACCGTTTCGCAAGAGCGAAACGGAAGAGAAGAGTCGGCCCTCTCCGTTCGAAATGACGGGTAAGGAGTAGCGAGAAAGAATGGCGACGCCGGGGAACAAGATGACGGGGAAAGCGGCCAACGAGGCCGGCGATGAGAGCCGCGTGAACCGGGCGGAGCGGACTGCCTCAGAGGACGGGCCCAACAAAGAAGAGGAAAGAGCCGGGGGCGATTCGTACAGGGTGCAAATCCCTTTGTATGAGGGGCCGCTGGACCTGCTGCTTGATTTGATCAAGAAGCAGGAGATGAATATCCATGATATTCAGATTTCGCTGATCACGACGCAATACCTGGAATATTTGCACAAGCTGGAAGAGTTGAATGTGGACGTGTCCGCGGATTTCATCTACATGGCGGCGACGCTGATCTACATCAAGTCGAAGATGCTCCTGCCGCCCGATCCGCTGGCAACCGAAGAGGGGCAGGCGGAAGATCCGCGGGCGGATTTGGTGCAGCGGCTTGTGGAGCACGAAAAGTTCAAGAATGCGGCGCAGCTTTTGTACCAGAAGCAGCAGATTGAAGAAAACGTATGGTCGAAGCCGGACAAGTCCCTCTACAACGACGAGGGGACGGAAGGCGAGCTTGTGGTTTCGCTGGTGGATTTGGTGCGCGTGTTCCAGACGGTGCTGGAGCGGCGGAAAGAAATCTCACGGATTGAATTGCACCACGAGCAGTTTACCGTGGCGCAGATGATTGCGGCGTTGCGGGCGCAGATTCTGGCCAGCGCGGAAAACGTGGTGAACTTGATTCAGTTTTTCGAAGCTTGTCCCTCGCGGCACGCGATGATCGTGGCGTTTCTGGCGGTTCTGGAAATGGTGAAATTGCAAGCCGTGGGTTTGGCGCAGGAGAAACAGTTTGGAGAGATTGTGGTGAAGAAGGGGAAAGCGTTTGACGTTGCGTTTGATGAGAGCGGGGCGTTGAAGATGGTGGATGAGGAATACAAGTAAAGCGTGCGAATGCAGGATGAGGCGAGAAAAGCAAGTGATGATCCGCAGGGAAAAGAGAGTCAAGCATGACGAATGAAGAGAGAAAAGCGGCGCTGGAAGCGATTATTTACGCGGCGGACGAGCCGGCGACGATCGAGCAACTGGCGAAGGCGCTGGGAGAGGAGAAGCTTGTCGTGCAGGCGGCGCTCGATGAGTTGGTGGCCAGCTACGCCAGTGAAGAGCGCGGGATCGAGATTCGCGCGGTGGCGGGCGGGTACAAACTTTATACCAAGCCGCAGCAGCATGATGTGGTGCGGAGATTCATCAAGAGCTTGCGGCCGCCGTTGCGCTTGACGATGCCGGCGCTGGAGACGCTGGCGGTGATCGCCTACAAGCAGCCGGTCACTTCGCCGGAGATTTCCGAGATTCGCGGAGTGAACACTTCGGGAGTGATCAGCACGCTGCTGGACAAGCGGCTGATTACGACAGCGGGGCGCAAGGAAGTGATTGGGCGGCCGATTCTTTACAAAACGTCGAAGGAATTCTTGATGCGGTTCGGGCTGAGCGATCTGGAAGAGCTGCCGAGCTTGAAAGAGTTTGAAGCGCTGGCGAGGGAAGCGCTGGGAAGCGACGAGGGTGTTGCAGAGGTGGCGAGCGAGGAGTGGCGAGTGGCAAGCGAAGGCGCAGGTATTGCCGAAGCTGGCAGAGGCGCAGCGTCCGAAGGAGCGGGTTCGGATGGACACACGCATGACAGCACAGCCAAGGCAATCGCGCATGTTGGAGAGGATCTTGCGGAAGCCGAAGCGTTTCGCGAACACGAAGCGCTGGCGACATCCGAAGGAATGCCTTCGGGACAATTGGACGAGGACCCGCCTCCGCCAGTCGTTAAATCCACCGCCGCCGGCGAATAAGAGAAGAAAACGTAGAGACGCAGCAGGCACGGAGATTCGTAGAGGATCCGCGGAAAAATCCAGATCGGCGTAGACAGGAACGCCGGCTTCGAACACCACACGGAAGCGGCAAAAACAAATCATGCAGGAAAGATTGCAGAAGATTATTGGCCGGGCGGGGATTGCTTCGCGGAGGCACGCGGAGCAATTGATCTTGAGCGGACAGGTGCGCGTGAACGGCGTGGTGGTGCGGGAACTTGGGACGAAGGCCGATCCGGCGACGGACAAGATCGAAGCTGCGGGACGGACGGTCGGAAAGACCACGCAGAGGAACTTATATCTGGCACTGCACAAACCGCCGGAAGTGGTTTCGGCGATGGCCGATCCCGAGGGCCGGAAAACTTTGCGGAATTGTTTGCGAGGATTGCCGGAGCGAGTGTTTCCGGTGGGGAATCTGGAGTATGCGGCGTCGGGGCTGGTGTTCTTGACGAATGACGGTGATTTGGCGGCGGAGATGCTGAAGAACTGGGCGCAAGTCGAGCAGGTATATCACGTCAAGGTAAAAGGGATGCTGACGCTGGCGGACTTGGACCGAATTGGAAAAGAAGCGGGGTTGAGGATGAAGACGGTGCGGCAGCCGGACGCGACGCGGGGGCGGGCGGCGAATTTCTGGTATGAAGTGCGGATGCGGGATTCGAGGAAGGAAGAGTTGCGGCGGGTGTTGATGAAGGAAATGCATCCGGTGGAGAAGTTGATGCGGATTGGATTGGGGAGCTTGACGGTGGAGGGATTGCCGCGAGGGAGATACCGATTGTTGAAGCCGAAGGAAGTGGAGACGTTGCGCCTGAGCCTGAGAGGCACACGAAAAGAAAAAGAAAGCGCAGAGACACAGACAGCGCCGAGAAAACGCAGAGAATAGCCAGCCACCAAGAAAAAGAGCAGCACCGACATGCAGGAAAGATTGCAGAAAATAATGGCGGCTTGCGGAGTTGCGTCGCGGCGCAAGGCGGAGGAGATTATTTCGGCGGGGCGCGTGACGGTCAACGGAAGCGTTGTGCTGGAATTGGGCACGAAGGCGGACGCGGAGCAAGATGTTATTTGCGTGGACGGAAAGCGGATTGGAAAACAGGAACAGCCAGTCTATTTCATGCTGAACAAACCGAAAGGGTACGTGACAACCGTCAGCGATCCCGAAGGGCGCCCGACGGTGATGGATTTGCTGGCGAAGAGGTCCGAGCGGGTCTATCCGGTTGGACGGCTGGATTATGCGAGCGAGGGATTGTTGCTGATGACGAATGACGGTGCGCTGGCGCAGAAGCTGATGAAGGCGGGATCGCACGTGCCGAAGACGTATCAGGTGAAGGTGAGCGGAAAGCCGGATGGAAAAGCGATCGAGAAATTGCGAGCGGGCGTTACGATTGAGCTGGAAGATGGACGGAAAGTAAGAACTTCACCTGCGAAAATACGCCTGATTGAGGATGCGGCGAATCCCTGGTATGAAGTTGTGCTGATTGAAGGACGAAACCGGCAGATTCGCAGGATGTTCGAGCGCGTGGGCTATTTGGTGGAGAAAATCAAGCGCGTGCAGCTGGGGCCGCTGGTTTTGGATTTGGAGCCGGGGAAATACCGCGCGTTGCGGAGAGCGGAGATAGAACAATTGAAGAGGTCAGTGGGAATCCGATGAGGGACAGGAAGTCAATGCAGTTGAGGACGCACCGACGGGAAAACAGGCAGAGGTTAGCAGGTGGGCACGCCGCTTGGCGGGATTATGCAACGAGCGTTTCAGGGTGCGAGAATAAAAGGAAATTAAGAGTTTAGGCAGAGTTCGCTGAGAGCACGGAGTTCACGGAGATTGCGCGGAGCGATGACACGGACGATTGAAGAGCTGATTCCGGATTACATTCGAGGGCTGCCGGTTTACGTGCCCGGGCGGCCGATCGAAGAGGTCGAGCGCGAACTGAAGATTCACGCGGTAAAGCTTGCTTCGAACGAGAATCCCCTGGGGCCTTCGCCGATGGCGGTGCAGGCGATGCAGAAGGCGCTGAGCGAGTCCAACCGCTATCCCGACGGCGGGACGCATCTGTTGCGGGCGACGCTGGCCGAGCGAACGGGAGTTTCGACGGAGGAGATTTTTGTAGGGTTGGGGTCGAGCGAGCTGATCGATCTGGCGGCGCGGGTTCTGCTGCGCGCGGGGCTGCAAGGGCTGACGTCCTACGGAACCTACGCGCCGTTTTCCGTGGCGATTCGGGCGAGCGGGGCGGAACTGGTCCTGGTGCCACAGCGTCACTTTGGGTTCGACTTGAAGGCAATGGCCAACGCGGTCACTCCGAAGACGGGAGTGATTTATCTGGCGAATCCAAACAATCCGACGGGAACGGCGTTCAGCGGAGAAGAACTCTCGGAGTTTCTGGCGCAAGTTCCGGAGGGAGTGCTGGTCGTGCTGGATGAAGCGTATATCCATTACGCGCCGAGTTTGAATCGGAGACATTCGGAAGAGCTCTACCGGAAGCGAAAGAATCTGCTGATACTGAGGACGTTTTCGAAAGTGTACGGGCTGGCGGGGATGCGCATCGGGTTCGCGATTGGGCGCGCGGAGCTGCTTTCCGCGATGAATAAATTAAGGACGCCTTTCAACACCTCGGGAGTGGCGCAGGCGGGCGCTCTGGCCGCGCTGGATGACCGGGAGCACGTGGAACGGTGCATCACCACAAATGCCGCGGAGCGCGCCAGCTTGAGCGAAGGGTTGACGAAGCTGGGTATGCTGCCGGTGCCAAGTTCGACGAACTTTATTTTCATGGAAATCGGGCCGGAGGCGAAAGAGATTTGCGACGATTTGCTGCATCTGGGAGTGATCGTGCGGCCGCTCGGTTGGATGGGATTCCCGGAAGCTATTCGAATATCGGTGGGCACGACGGAAGAAAACGACAAGTGCGTAGCGGCGCTGGGCCGCGTATTGACGAAGCGCGCGGGAAAAGGCGAGCTGGCGGCGCGATGAGAGTGTTGTTGCCGGAAGGCGCGAGCGTCGCGACTGATCCGATTCTCGAAATCCTGAAAAAATATAAAACGATCGCAATCGTTGGATTGTCATCGAACCCGTCGCGGCCGAGCTATGGCGTGGCGGAGTACATGCAAAGCCGGGGCTACCGGATCATTCCCGTGAATCCGAATGAGAGGGAAGTGCTGGGGGAGAAGAGCTACGCGCGGCTGGAGGACGTTCCGGAGAAAGTTGAGTTTGTGGACGTGTTTCGCCGGGTGGAAGAGGTGCCCGCGGTGACGGAGAGCGCGATACGAGTGGGAGCAAAGGTCTTGTGGATGCAGTTGGGGATAGAGAATGCGGAGGCGGCGGAGAGGGCGCGGGCCGCGGGGATGATAGTGGTCGAAGATGCTTGCGTTTTTGTGGAACATCGAAAGCGAGCGACACAGTTGGGATGAGCTAAGGTGAAATGATTGAAGAAGTCGTCGCCCGCGCCATGGTACTGCGCGGGTTTTTTATTTCGGGGCAAAAAATTCGAGTCAAGGACGGGCGTAGCGTGTCGCGGCCACGCGCGCGTCAGGAGGGAAGCGGAAAAATTTCAAGATTGCGTTTGCCGGGGAGGACGACGCCGAGGAGGCGGCCGTCGGGAGAGATGGCAAAGTCGCGGAACGTAAGTCCGTGGAGAATGGGCTGCGGCGTGGGTGTGAGGACGGGAACTTCCTTGCCGGGAGCTTGCGGGAGGAGCGGAGGAATTTGTATCCAAACGATGTCGCCGGATTTGCGTTCCACGGCGCGTTTGAGCAGGATGCGATTTTCGTCGGGCGCCCAGTGGAATACGCCGAGCCCGACGCGGAGACGGACAAAGTGATCGGGAACGGCGAGACTGCGCACTTCGAGGATTTCCCTATCGATGAAATAGGCGACTTTCTCGCCGCTGGGTGAAACGGAAAGGCCGCCTTCGTAGCCGTCGAGAGTGGCGATTTCCTGGTCGTCTTGGGCGAGGAGTTCCAGACGCTGAAGGCGCGGCGGGCCGGTCATGGCGTGATTGCGTTCGACAGCGATGGCGGCGTTGGTGCGGGGGATGCGATCGGAGTCGATGAAGGTGCGGCCTTCGAATGCAGGTCCGGCCGGGCCGGTAGCGATGTTGGTGTACTTGAACGAAAAAAGCATATGCGGTTTGACGGCTTCGGTGAGATAGATGACGGTGGCGTTGTCACCGAGCCAGGTGGCGTCAAAGCAGTCCGCGATCGTGCTCTCGCCCTTGCCAAAGCGGATTTCCTTGCCGTTGTCCTCGAGAGCGAGCGTCACGAAAGAGTCTTCGGTGCGGCCGGAATCGTCCATGACGGTGGTGGTGAAAAGCTGGGCGAGGATGAGACGGCCGTTGGGAGACCAATGGAAAGCGTCGCCGGCGTAGGAGAAGAGCTGCTCGCCGCGATTGAATTTGTCGCCCTGCAGCAGGCGGCGGCGCTTGCCGCTGGTTTCCATCAGCCAGATGTCGTCGTGCTGAAGATCGTATTTTTTTGTTTTGATGTTGCGGCGAACGGAATAAACGACGCGGCCGTCGGGGGCAAAGCTAAAGGCGGTGACTTCGTCGTCGATATTTTGGAGAGGTTTGTCGAGGTCCTGGGCGCGAGCGCGCGGAACGAAAATACCAAACGGCAGGAAAAGGAAAAGAGAACAGAGATACGAAAACCCGAAGAGCCGGGATGAGAAGCGGAAATGAATCATTGCGGGAGGGGCGCCTTAGCCGGAGGTTGAGGCCCCGGGTGGGGGCCGGTGAATTCGGAGCAGCAGGGCTTCTGAGTGGGCGTGAATTCCATGAATTCGACGCGGGTGTCGTCGGCGTCGTAGAGGTTGAGCTGCCATTTGCCGTCGCGGCCGATTTTGGGAGACTCGGTGGGCGTGACTCCCGCTTTTACAATCTGGTTGCTGATGGCGTGAATGTCTGGAATCCCGAGAGAGATGTGGTTCATCACGCCCAGTGTGTGCTTGTCCGGGGTGGGAGATATGCCCAGCATGTATTCGACCCAATCGGTTCCGTCAGGGACTTGCATGGCGACCCAGTTGGTTTCGTCATCTTTCATGCCGCCGTGCCAATAGGGACGGAAGCCAAGAAGGTCTTTGTAAAAATGATCGGTGGCTTCGCGATTTCTGACAATGATGCCCGCATGAATGATGCGAACGGGATTGGACGGATTCGAAGGCGGCAGACCGGCCATCAGCCCCTCAGAGTGTCCCAGGTGGTAGGAGTCCGTGATGGACAAGTGATGTCCCTCCGGATCCTGAAATAAAATACGGATTAGCTCGCCGCCGCGCTTCTTTCTGACCTCGTCAAACTGGACCTTGTGCGCTTTGAAGTATTTCTTAAATCCATCCATGTCGTCGGTAAGAAAGGAAATATCCGCAAGCAGGTCTGAGGGAGCCGGTCTCAGGGCTTTTTCGAAGGTGATGCGCTGGCCGCTAGGCAGAAGCAAAAAACGGGAAGGAACTTCCTCGCAAAAATTGCAGGCGTACTCCGGATCGATCAGTTTCCGATAGAACTTGCGCGCTTCGGGGACATCAGAAACAAGAATCGTAACACCCGCGATTTCAATGATACGCGGACGCTTCGGCGGTTTGTGCTTCGCCATTGCGGGGAGGGAGAAAAGCAAACTTGCGAGAATCAGTGCGGCCTTTTTCATGAGATGACCTCAGGGATGGTCCGCCGTACGAGATTTTAGCTTGCGAATTTCTTCGAGGCGAGCGCGGAGGCGCTGTTCGAAGCCCTGATCCGTGGGCTTGTACCAGGTGCGGTTGGCGAGATTTTCCGGGAGGCAGCTCATGTCGGTGACCTTCTCTTCGAAATTGTGGGCGTATTTGTAGCCTTGGCCATAGCCGACGTTCTTCATAAGCCCGGTGACCGCATTGCGCAAGTGGAGGGGCACGGGATCGGCTTCAGTTTTCTGCACGTCGTCGAGGACTTCGCCATAAGCAGTGTAAACGGCATTGGATTTTGGGGCGAGGGCGAGATAGACGGCGGCTTGGGCGAGGGCGAGATGGCCTTCGGGCGCGCCGAGAAAATCGAACGCATCCTTGGCCGCGAGAGTGACGCCCAGGGCGCCGGGTTCCGCGAGACCGATGTCTTCGCTGGCCATGCGCACCATGCGGCGGGCGAGATAGAGAGGGTCTTCGCCGGATTCGATCATGCGGGCCAACCAGTATAAAGCGGCGTCGGGATCAGAGTTGCGGACGGATTTGTGAAGCGCGGAGATGAGGTTGAAATGCTCCTCGCCTGCTTTGTCGTAACGAAGGAGCTTGCGCTGAAGCACGTCTTCGAGAAGTTCGCGGGTGATGGTGCGAGATCCAACAACATTCTGCGGATCAATTTTGCCCAGATGGGGCGCAGCATGCTGCGCCCCTACATTTTTCGTAGCGCTGCGGGCGCAGAGTTCGAGCGTGTTGTAGGCGGAGCGGGCGTCGCCGTTGGCGAAGGAGGCGATGCGGAAGAGAACCTCGTCGCTGGCCGCAACGTGTTCTTCACCAAGCCCGTGCTCTTTGTCCGTTATCGCGCGCCGCAAGAGGTCGACAATTTGAGGGGTGGTGAGCGGATCGAGAACGTAGACTTTGGTGCGCGAGAGCAGGGGCGAGATCACCTCGAAAGAAGGGTTTTCCGTGGTCGCGCCAATAAACGTGATGTGGCCCGCTTCGACGTAGGGAAGAAAGGCGTCCTGCTGCGCCTTGTTGAAGCGATGGACTTCGTCCACGAACACAATGGTGCGCTGGCCGGAGTAGGACTTGTGTTCGGCGGCAGCCATCACTTCCTTGATTTCCTTGATGCCTGCAAGGACGGCGCTGAAGGAGACAAATTCCGAACGTGTGAGGCGGGCGATCAAACGCGCGAGAGTGGTTTTGCCGCAGCCAGGCGGACCCCAGAGGAGCATCGAGGTGATCTGGTCATTTTCGATTTGCTGGCGAAGCGGTTTGCCTGGGCCGAGAAGCTTTTCCTGGCCGATAAATTCATCAAGGGTACGCGGGCGCATGCGCTCCGCAAGAGGCTGGCGTGCGGAGTCCTCTGCGGCGGTTGGGGGAAGCTTGGAGAAAAGGCTCATGGGCGATATGAGTTTAGCATCGAAGACGTGCGCGGCCCTTCGAAGGTCAGGGCAAACATGCCGTGCCCCTACGGGCGGCGGTGGCGCTGGCGGGCGGCTTCGTAAAAAAGGACGGCGGCGGCTGCGGCAGCGTTGAGCGATTCGACGCCGCTAGCCATGGGGATGCGGACGCGTGCGTCGGCGCTCCGCTCTACATCTTCCGGGAGGCCAGCGCCTTCGTTTCCCACGAGAAGCGCGACCGATTCGCACCAATTCACTTCCCAAGGGGAGAGGACGCGAGGTTCGCCATCTTGCGGTTCGCGCACACTGGAAGCAAGAGTGTGGACGTTGGCGATTCTGAGTTGTGTGAGAAGAATCGGCAGCGACATACCGGGGAGAATCGGGAGATGGAGCGCCGCGCCGGCGGAGGCCCGCAAGGCTTTCGGCGAAAATGGACTGGCCGTGCCGGATTGGCCCGACGCGGCGGTGACCGCGCCCGTGGCGCCAAAAGCGGCGGCGGTACGAAGGATTGTGCCGACGTTGCCGGGATCCTGAACACCGGCGAGAACGACCAGCAGCGGCGCGCAAGCGGACACGGGCGTTCGAAGGAGGTCATCGAGCGACGCAACGCGCGGATGGACAAGGGCGGCGACCCCTTGCGGATGCTCGGTGTCGGCGAGTCCTTCGAAGAGCCGATCGGTGGTGCGCAGCGTGGGAAAACCCACTTCGGGCCGGCCTATAAGAGGTGCGAGACGCTCGTGGTGGCGTTCGCCGGATTCGCTGAAGAGCACGGCTTCGATGCGGCAACCGGAGCGGAGTGCTTCTTCGACGAGGCGGACGCCTTCGACGCCAACCGAGCCGGATTCCGTGGGCAGACCACCGCGCAAGGCCATGCGAAATTCCTTGAGCCAGCGGTTATCGCGGCTGGTGAGGACTCCCGGCGAGGATGGAGCCGCAGAGTTGCGGGTGGGTTTGCCTGGGGTGGCCATGGCAGGCAGGGTAACAAATTTACCCGTCAAGAAGTAATGCCGGGGTGACGGGCGAGGAAGGGGCCTAGTAACAGTCATTTGCGGGGTGCCAATCTATGGGCGGGGATTGCAAGGGAACAGGGTGTGTGGTAGCGTCGCCCACTTGAGTGCAATCGCGGGCGAAGCGCTAGAGATGGACATATGTCTTCGCCAAAGGCCAAAAAGTTGCCGGCAGAACTGTTGCGGGTGAATGCGCAAACCCCGGAAGCGGAAGTGCTGCGTTACGCGGCGAACTTTCTGACGCGGGGAAGTGTCATCGGAATACCCACCGACACGTACTACGGGCTGGCCGCCGACCCCTTCAATCTTTCCGCAGTGGATGAGATTTACAGAATCAAAGGCCGCCCGGAGACGCGCGCGCTGCCGATTCTGGTGCGTTCGCTGGAGCAGGCCATGCAGCTTGCGCGAGAAGTGCCGCAGAATTTTTTGCGGTTGGCGCAGAAATTCTGGCCGGGAGCGCTGACGCTGGTGGTGGACGCCGCGAACCGTTTGCCGCTGAAAGTGACGGCAAACACGGGAAAAGTGGCGCTACGATGGCCGAAGAACGAAGTGGCGTGCCGCTTGATCGAGGAGTTTGACGGGCCCATTACGGGAACGAGCGCGAATATTTCGGGATTCCCGTCGTGTGCGGGCGCGGATCAGGTGGTGAAGCAGCTTGGCGGGCGGCTCTCGCTGATTCTGGACGCGGGAGAAACCGGAGCGATGATCGGGTCCACGATTGTCGAAGTGCACGGGGGAGCGTGGAAGATTATTCGCGAGGGGGCGATACCGGTTGCGGAGATTGAGAAGGCGCTGAAGTAGTGAATAAGAGTGTTTGATTTTCCAGAGGAACAGCCACCCGGTAGTCCGGCGTGAAAGCGAGTCCCGATGCCCATGCAACTGGAAACTTTAGCTGGCCTCCCGCGGCGGGGCATAAGAAATCTTACCGAGAATTGCAGGGCCGTGCGCACCTGTGGCGCTAGGAAGATTGCTTGGGCGGTGGTGAAAAGTTTCATAGGCGAGCAGAGCAAAAGCGAAGGCTTCTTTCGCGTCAATTGGAATGCCAAAATGGGACGACTTCACCACCTCGATGCCATTGTGCTGGTAGAACTCGCTCAGCACCGAATAAATTAACGGATTGTTCGCGCCGCCGCCCGAGACAATGAGCTGGTGCACTTTCGTCTTTGGGAGGACGAAAAGCTCCATCGCCAAACGGACGCTTGCGAGCGTGAACCACGTGGCAGTCCGGATCAAATCGTTCGGCTTGGCGTGATACTTGCGACCGAGCTGGATGAGTTTGGCGACGTATTCCTTGCCGAAATATTCGCGGCCTGTCGATTTTGGTGGGGGTTCGTATAAATAAGGCTCTTTGAGGAGCAGTGAAGAAATGGGGGCGACGTCGCGGCCTTTCCCGGCGAGATGGGCATTCTTGTCGTAACGCTGGCGACCACGCGTGAAGTGGGAGACGAGCGCGTCGATGAGCATGTTCGCCGGACCCGTATCGAAGGCAAAGACTTGCTCCGGCGTCGCCGCGGCGGGGATCACGGTGAGATTCGCGATGCCGCCGAGATTCAAGGAGACGCGGCCGAATTTTTCGTGGCGATAGAGAAGATAGTCGGCGTAGGGGACGAGCGGCGCGCCTTGTCCGCCAAAAGCCATGTCGGCAGGACGAAAATCGGCGATGGTGGTGATGCCGGTGGACGCGGCAATGACGGAGGGCTCGCCGATTTGCAAAGTTGAGGCTGTCGGGCGTCCGAGATAGGACGCTGGCTTTCCTTGGTGAAAGATAGTTTGGCCGTGGCTGCCGATGAGCGCGATGCGTTTCGGTGAAACGCGAAACTTGCGGCAGGCGGCAAGAGCGGCTTCGGCGAAAACCTCTCCGAGGCGAAAATTCAGTTGGCTCAATTCGCCGGCGGTGATGGGATGTTGCTCGGCGACGCGAAGGATCTCTTTGCGCAGCGCCGGTGGAAATTTGCTCGAGGTGTGGCCGAGTAGCTTTGCGTCGAGATGCGGGGGTGCGCCTGAAATCCGAGCGAGCGCGACGTCAATGCCGTCGGCGGAAGTGCCGGACATGAGGCCGAGAACGAGCATGGATTTGGAGGTCATGAGATTTGCTTTTTGAGTTCGGCGAGGAGGTTGAGAGCGTCGATGGGCTTGAGCTGATCGAGGTCTGCTCCTTTGAGCTTGTCGATGACGGCGCGGTCGAGCGCGGTGAAGAGGACTTCCTGGTGGCCATTGCGGCGATGAGGGGGAGAGCCAGCGCCGGCAGGGGCGGCCCCGCCCGAACCCGCCGCTGCATCTTCAATGGCGCCCGGAGAGAGCGTCTCGCTAAGCTCGTGCTCGCTCTGCTCGTGCTTCTTGAGGACTTCGCGAGCGCGTTCGATGACGCTGCGGGGCAGGCCGGCCAGGCGGGCGACTTCGATGCCGTAACTCTTATCCGCGCTTCCCGGCTCCACGCGGCGAAGGAAAATAATTTCACTGGGGGTCTCTTTAACGGACACGTGGACGTTCTGTACGCCGGAGAGCAGCTCGGCGAGTTCGGTAAGCTCGTGGTAATGGGTGGCGAAAAGCGTGCGCGCGCGTGTGTGCTTTTGCAGATGTTCGACGACAGCCCAGGCGATAGACAGGCCATCGAATGTAGCGGTACCGCGGCCAACCTCATCGAGAAGAACGAGGCTCGCGGGCGTGGCGTGGTGCAGGATGGCCGCGACTTCGCTCATTTCGACGAGAAACGTGGAGCGGCCACGCGCGAGGTTGTCGCTTGCACCGATGCGCGTGAAGATGCGGTCTGTGATCGGCAGCTTGGCTTGGCGAGCCGGAACAAACGACCCCATTTGCGCCATGAGGACAATGAGCGCGGCTTGCCGAAGATAGGTGGACTTGCCGCCCATGTTTGGACCGGTGATCAGAAGAAGCTGCTGGCGCTGCGGATCAAAACAGAGATCGTTGGGAACGAACCGTTCGCCGCGCTGGCGAAGGAGTTCCTCGATGACGGGATGGCGCCCGGCGGCAATGAGGAGCTCGCCCGTGGAATTGAATTCGGGGCGAGCATAACCGCGGTCGGCGGCCAGTTTCGCGAAGGACGCGAGCACATCCAGTTGCGCGACGGCGGCGGCGGTGCGGCGAAGTCGCGGGGCCTGGGCGGCAATGCTCGAACGAATCTCGATGAAAAGCTGGCGTTCGATTTCGAGGATGCGCTCATCGGCGGCGAGGATCTTGCGTTCGTACTCTTTCAACTCGGGCGAAGTGAAACGTTCGGCGTTCACGAGGGTCTGTTTGCGCTCGTAATCCGCGGGCGCGAGATGGAGATTGGGCTTCGAAATCTCCATGTAGTACCCGAAGATCTGGTTGAAGCGAATCTTCAAGGAGGCGATGCCGGTGCGTTTGCGCTCGCGGTCCTCCATAGCGGCGATGATTTGCTTGCTGTGCTGGCTGAGGTTGCGGAGTTCGTCGAGTTCGCCGTGGTAACCGCCGCGGATGACGCCAGGTTCGGAGGCAAGAGCGGGCGGCTCGTCTGCGAGGGCGCGTTCGAGCCGCTCCCGAACTTCGGTGAGTTCGTCAAGCTCGCCATGCAGATGGCGAAGAAGGCGGCTGCCGCCAACGGGAGGCGGGGTCAGGAAATTCCTGAGCACGGGAAGCTGAACGAGCGATTTGCGGAGAGCCACAAGCTCGCGCGGGGAGGCCAACCCGAGCGTGATCCGGCTGGTGAGACGTTCGAGATCCTGAATGCCGCGCAATTCCTTTCGAATCTCGCCGCGAACCACGGTTTGTTGAAGGAGTTGCGCCACGGATTCCAGCCGTGCTTCGATGGCTTCACGATCCAGGAGCGGCCGCAAAATCCAGGAGCGCAAAAGGCGCGCGCCCATTCCGGTGACGGTCGTGTCGAGAGCAGAAACGAGCGTCACCGGTCCGCCCCGCGAAGAGTCGTCGGTGAAAATGGGCGTTAGCAATTCGAGGTTGCGCATGGAGACAGGATCGAGCACGAGCGTTTCATGTTGTTTATAGAAGCGCACGCGGTCCAGATGCTGAAGGGCATCGGAGCCGTCTGGCTGCACTTTCGCGAGCGAGCCGGAACTCTCGGGGCCGCGAGCGGCATTTTCGCGAAGGTAGTGGACGATGGCGCCGGCCGCGGCGAGGGCCTGTGGATGCTCATCGAGGCCGAAGGCGGTGAGTTCGGCTACGCCGAACTGCTCGCGCAGAATTCGCTCGGCGTAGTCGCGCTGAAAGATCCAGTCTTCGAGACGAGTTTCAACCCCGCCTGTGCCATCCAGGAGCGAAGTCTTCGAGGTCTCGAAGAGTTGGGGCGGGCGAGGCAGCAACGTCTCTCGTGGATGAATCAGCTGTAGTTCGTCGCGCAGCGCCTCCTCGGCATCAGGGCCTGTAAATTCGGTGGATTGGAATTCACCGGTGGAGAGATCGACGAAAGCCACTCCGACGGGCGAACCGGAGGGATGTTTTGCGACCGCGGCAAGATAATTATTTTCGCGAGCATCGAGAACCGAGCCGTCGGTCGCGGTTCCCGGGGTGATGACGCGTACGACTTCACGGCGGACGAGCTTTTTGCCGGGGCCGGGTTGTTCCATCTGGTCGCAGATGGCGACTTTGAAGCCGCTTCGAATGAGCCGCGCGATGTAGGCGTCCGCCGCATGGTAAGGAACGCCGCACATCGGGATAGGCTGGCCCTTTTCGCGGTTGCGAGAAGTCAATGTGATTTGCAGTTCGTGGGCGGCGAGAATGGCGTCTTCGTAGAAAAGCTCGTAAAAATCGCCAAGACGAAAGAGCAGCAAAGCGTGCGGATAGCGCGTCTTGATCGCATGATACTGCTGCATCAATGGTGAGGTGGGCTCGCTCATTGCTCAGCCGCGAATTCCGAGTTCGGTCAAGAGAAAAGCGTAATCCAGCGCGATCTCTCTCAGGTAGTCATAGCGGCCGGAAGCGCCACCATGTCCCGCACCCATGTTTGTCTTCAGGAGGAGCGCATTGGAATCGGTTTTCAAGGCGCGCAGCTTGGCCACGTATTTTGCCGGCTCCCAGTACATCACCTGGCTGTCGTTCAGGCCGGTCTTGATGAGCATCGTGGGATACCCCTTGGCCGCGAGATTCGTATAGGGGCAGTAGCTCTTCATGTAGAAATAGTCTTCCGGGATGCGCGGGTCGCCCCACTCTTCGTACTCGCCGACGGTGAGTGGGAGAGAGGCATCGAGCATGGTGTTCAAGACATCGACAAAAGGCACATGGCTGATGACCATGCGGAAAAGGTCGGGCCGCAGGTTGGTGACGGCACCCATCAGGAGGCCGCCGGCGCTGCCGCCTTCGATGACGAGATTGTGGGGCGATGTAAAGCGCTCGGCAATCAAGTGTTCCGCAGAGGCGATGAAATCATTAAAAGTGTTGCGTTTATGGCGGAGCCGGCCCGCGTCATGCCAGGGCTTGCCTAGTTCGCCGCCGCCGCGTATGTGCGCAATGGCGTATATCACGCCGCGCTTGAGAAGGCTGAGCCGGTTGGAATTGAACGTTACGGGAATAGAGAGCCCATAGCTTCCGTAACCGTAAAGCAGTAAAGGGGCGGAGCCATCGCGAGGAGTGTCGCGATGATAGACGATCGAAATCGGGACGTGTGTAGCGCACGCGGGGCCACCACCGCTCCCGCCGGCCCCTTCACTTGTCACCGGCGCGTACAACCGCTCGCTGACATACTGCGTAGAGTCGTAGCCGCCGAGGACTGGTTGCCGCTTGCGCAGAACGCGCTCGCGCGTACGTGTGTCGTAGTCGAAAACGGAACGCGGCGTCACAAGCGATTCATACTGAAAGCGGACAAAGTCCGCGTCGAATTCAGGATTGGCACCGAGAGACGCCTGGTATGCCGGCTCAGCGAATTCAATACGGTGCGATGCAGCTAGCGCGTCCGGCTCCTCCAAACCCAAATCCACGATGCGGAGATAGGGCAGCCCGCCCTCCCTTTCCGTAAGAACCACGTGTGAACGAAAAACATCGACCGAGGAGAGCATGACGTCCGGCCGGTTGGGGATGATTTCGCGCCAGGCGGCCCGCTGCGGATTCGAAAGTGGCGCGCAAACGAGGCGGTAAGTGCGGCCCCCCGAATTGGTTCGTATGAAGAAATAGCCTTCCGTATCGTGTGGATTCGCTCCGCGATTTTCCCGAGTAAGCGGATTGGGGTGATGGTCGACGTAATACTCGTGGTCCGCCTGGCGCGGAGCGATCACGCGAAATTCGGCATAAGGCTGTGCCGCAGGCAGGAAGCGCACTTCACTCGTCGTATGGCTGGCAATCACCAGCAGAAGAAAGGCACCGCTGCGGGTCCGCTCGATTTCGATGCGAAATCGCTCGTCGGCTTCTTCATAGATCAAGGCGTCGGGTTCTTCTGAGCCAGCCACGTGGCGGTAAAGGCGGTGGGAGCGTTTAGTGGTCGCGTCCTCGACAGTGTAAAAAAGCGTGCGGCTGTCGGCTGCCCAGGCGGCGCTGGTGACGCGCTCCATCGTTCGGGGTAGGATTTCGCCGTTCCACAGGTTCTTAATGTACAGCGTGTACTGCCGGAAACCGGTCGAATCGAGGGCATAAGCGAGGAGATGATTGTCCAGGCTGACGTCGAGAGCGCCGAGACCGAGGAAGGAGTGCCCTTCGGCCAGGCTATTGAGGTCCAGGAGGATCTCGTCAAGTGCGCCGTTTGTCTCTGTGCGCCGACAATGAACGGGATACTGCTTGCCTTCTTCCGTGCACGTGAAATAGAGATACCCGCGGAGGCGGTAGGGAACAGACAAGTCGGTTTGCAGGATGCGGGCCAGCATCTCCTGGTAGAGCGCTTCCTGAAAGGGCTCCGTGGATTTCAGAATTGCGTCGGTGTAAGCGTTTTCCGCGTCGAGGTAGGCGATGACCTCAGGATTCTCTTTTTGGCGGAGCCAGGCGTAATGGTCAACCCGGCGATCTCCATGCAAAACGATTTCGATGGGCTCGCGCCGGGCGAGCGGCGGCGCCACGGAAGGGAATCCGGGCATCTCGTTCGAAAGTGCCAACGCTGCTGCCTTCGTGTCTGAGTTCATGCGTCTCTTGAGCTTCTGCGCTCGGCGAGGTGAGCGCCGGATTCTGCCGGGGTCACGCTAAGCAAGGGTGAATTCTCTTCGTCCGCTATACTAGCGGAAGTCCGCGGCAGGAGAAAGCCGCGTTAAGCGCAGCGACGAATTGAAATGCCGAAGGAAGTAGAAATCAAGCTAAAGATTAGAGACGCGAGTGCTTTGCGCCGCGCACTAAAGAGGTTGCATGCGCGGCCAGTCGGGAGCGCTTCGGGACGCGTCCATGAGTGGAACGTCATCTTCGATACGCCGCAAGGCGGACTGGCAAAACACGGGCAGCTGCTGCGGATTCGAATTGAAACATCAGAAGGTAAGTCAAAGCGCAGAAACAGTGCGCAAAGGAAGCGCACCGTGCTGACATTCAAGAGGCCCATCGTCTCTGAAACAGCGAGTTCCGGGATCGAAAAAGAGCGCGGCAGTCATAAAGTGCGCGAGGAGATCGAAGTTGAAGTGGCGGATGCCGCCGTTCTTTCCCAAGTCTTCGAAGGACTCGGGATGCGAGGGTGGTTCCGCTACGAAAAGTACCGCACGACGTTTAGCCTGCCTCCTTCGAAAGATTGGGCGAAGGGCCTACTGATCGAACTAGATGAGACACCCATTGGAACGTTTGTCGAGTTGGAAGGTCCCCCGGCCGCGATTGACCGGGCCGCAAAGGAACTCGGCTACTCAAAGCGGGACTACATTCTCAAGAACTACCTCGTCTTATATGTCGAAGAATGCCGCCGCCTAGGAAAAGTACCCAGCGATTTGGTCTTCGCTGCCAGCTCTTCCGCAAAAGAGATAAAAAATTCAAAAAAATGAGCGACAAGCTCATTCTTTTCTTGACATTGAAGCGAGTGCAGCTTAAGACTGCAGATGCGACTGCAAATCGGAAGTGAAATTGCTCTGGTTTTGCAGGCGACGCGTGCTGACCGCCACTCGGCTGGCACGCAGGAGCGGATTGTCGTCCCATGTTGGCGCTCAACGAATTGGAACCTGGCCCCGATTGCGTGACCCCGAGAGGGTCTCGCGTGCGTTGGCAAGGGATGGTTGAAGGTGCCAGATCGCGCGGGGCAGAGGACCTTCCACGGGCGGTAGGGTGGGGAGGGTTCGCTCCAGGCTAACGGTAAGTCCATCTTTATAAGGCACTTGCCCGCGGCCGAGGTCAACTTGGCTCGCGGGTTTTTTGTTGGCTAATAGTTTCGCAGGGCGCGGGGTTCGATACCCGGCGTTCTGGTGAACATGAGGTTAGACGATGGAAATTTACGCAACGGAACTGATGGGAGCGGAAGCGTACGATGTCCATGGCAATTTTGTGGGCCGTGTTCGCGAGTTCTTCATCGAACCCGCGCAAGCGACGAACCGTATATCTCATTTCCTGCTTTCGCGCGGCCGTTTCCAACCTCTTCTCGCCCGACACGATCAAGTCGCGACGGTCGCGCCCGGTACGATGCGGCTGAACGTGAGCGAGCGGGCGCTGCAGCTCTATGAACCGAATGAGTCGTTGCTCGCGGTGCGCAAAGACTTGATGGATCAACAGATTATTGACACGCTTGGGCGCAAGGTCGTTCGCGTGAACGACGTGGACCTGGCCGAGCTTCGTAGCAACGGAAACGTCGAATTGCGGGTGACGCAGGTTGACGTGGGGCTACCCGGGGCGGTGCGCAGGCTCCTTCAAGGCGTGGTGTCTCCGGGAGTTATCCGCAAGCTCCAGAACAAGCTGCCGCAAAAATCCATCCGCTGGGAGTTCGTGAATCTCATCGAATCCGATCCTTTGCGGCGCGTGAAGCTTCGCATCACCCACGAAAAACTCGAAGACCTGCATCCCGCGGACCTCGCCGATATCATCGAGCACCTCTCTGCCTCCGAGCGGCAGGGCATTATCGCCTCGCTCGACGAAGAGACCGCCGCTTCCGTTCTGGCGGAACTCGATGAGCGGCTGACCACGCAAATCGTCGAGAAACTGGACCCCGAAAAAGCAGCTGACATTTTGGAAGAGATGGCTCCCGACGCTGCCGCGGACCTCTTGGCTGACTTGCCGCGAGAGACGTCCGAGGAATTGCTGGAGGAGATGCCCGGACAAGAAGCCGATGAAGTACGCGAACTGCTGGCGTTCGATCCTTCAACGGCTGGCGGGATGATGAACACTGAGTTCGTGTTCGTGGGAGAACAATCGCGTCGGGAAGAAGTCCTGGCATGGATACGCGGTCTGGAATTGAACCTCGACCAGCTCGATACCATCGTCCTGCTGGATAGCGCCGCGGAATATTCCGGCACTGTGTCCATTGCGAGGCTGTTGCTGGCGGCGCCGGAGCAGACGATGGCGCAGCTTAAGAGCGAGCCACTTTTGAGCATCTCCGGTGATGCGGACGAAAAAGACGTGTTCGAATTGTTCGACAAGTACAACTTGCGAATGCTCACCGTTGTGGATGAGGAGAGGCGCCCCATCGGCACGGTCACGGTGGACGACGTGGTTTCGCGGCTTGTCAAGAAATAACGGCGAACTGGACGCTGAGGATGAACTGGGAAACGCTGACATCCGGGTTTGAAGGGCTGCGGACGCGCGGCACGGACTTGCAGCACAAGATTCGTGGATTGCGCCGCCGGTTGACTTTGTTGCTCGCAGTTATCGGGCCGGGGCTGATCACTTCAAACGTAGACAACGATGCGGGCGGCATCGCGACTTATTCGCAGGCAGGCGCACAATACGGTTACGCGCTGCTGTGGTCCCTCATTCCCATGACCATCGCCCTCTACGTGACCGAGGAGATGTGCGCGCGGATGGGAGTGATCACCGGCAAAGGACTCTCCGACCTGATTCGCGAGGAGTTCGGCTTCCGCCCGACGTTTTTCGTGATGATCACGGGATTCTTCGTGGACTTGGCGAACGTCGTAGCTGAGTTCGCGGGCGTGGCCGCTTCCATGGAGATGTTTCACGTCAGCCGGTACATTGCCGTTCCCATTGCTGCGATTTTGGTCTGGATTCTGGTGATGCGGGGGACCTACCGGCAGGTGGAGGTCATTTTTCTGATCGCGTGCGGGTTCTATGTTACGTACATCATTTCGGCGATATTGGCCAAGCCGAATTGGTTGGAAGCGGCCCAGCATGTGGTCATCCCCAACCTCCATTTCAATTCCGGTTACCTGCTCACGCTGACGGCGCTGGTCGGCACCACCATTGCACCGTGGCAGTTCTTCTATTTACAGGCGGGATTCGTCGAGAAGAAAGTCGGGCCGAGGCAGTACCCACAAGCGCGCGCGGATGTAATGGTGGGCAGCATCAGCTGCATGGTGATCGTATTTTTCATCATCGTGGCCACTGCTGCCACACTTTATGTCTCCGGCCAGAGGAACATCACCGATGCAGTCGACGCGGCCCGCGCACTGATTCCATTAGCCGGGAAGTGGGCTGGCTTTACCTTTGCCTTCGGCCTGTTGAATGCCTCTCTATTTGCGGCCACCATTTTGCCTCTTTCGACGGCGCATGTGATTTGTGAGGGCTTGGGATTCGAAGCTGGAATCGATCACAAGTTCAGCGATGCGAAGATCTTTTACGGCCTATATACAGTCTTGATTGCGGTAGGCGCCGGTATCATCCTCATCCCACATGTTCCTCTCTGGAAGATCTTCATATTCTCGCAGGTAGGAAACGGGATCTGGTTGCCCGTCGTGGTCATCTTCATCCTGCTCCTGGTGAACAGGGGGGACCTCATGGGCGAGCACGTGAATACGGTCACGTTCAACGTCGTCGCCTGGGTCACGGCCATCGCCATGATCGTCCTGACCCTCGTTCTCGTCTATACATCGCTTTTCCAGGCGGCGCCTCCGGCGGGTTGAAGCTCAGCAGGTCGCGCGAGTGCAGGGATGCTCAACAGAGCAACCGGGGATTGCGCCGCGGCCAAAGCGTATGTTAACTTTGCGGCGTAAAGAAGAATCCGCCTGAACACCGTGGCACACCATAAATCACACACGACGCTGCAAGTTTCCGCCTCCGGAACGCTCGGGCCGGTGACCGCCGAGGAAGCACAGCTCCTCGAAAAGCTCGATCTCAACCGGCTGCCGCGGCATGTCGCGGTAATCATGGATGGCAACGGGCGCTGGGCGCAGCAACGCCACCTGCCGCGCGTAGCGGGACACAGCTCCGGCACGAAGACCGCGCGATCAACGATCGAGACTTGCGCGCGGCTGAAAATCGAAGCTCTGACGCTCTACGCCTTCTCCGTCGAGAACTGGCGCCGACCGAAATCAGAAATAGACTTTCTCATGCAACTGCTTCGCGAATACTTGCGCAAGGAAATGCCGCTGCTCCAAAAGAACCATATCCGTATGCGTTTCTTGGGCCGCACGGACGAACTCCCGAAAGGCGTGCAGGACGACGTGCGCGACGCCATGGAACGGACCGCCGGAAACAAGGGCATGGTGCTGTGCGTTGCGCTGAATTACGGCGGACGCGCGGAAATCGTAGACGCCATGAACGCGATTCTTGCGGATCAAAACGGGAATGCCGGCCGCGCGCCAATCACGGAAGAGACGTTGACCCGGCACATGTACACGAGCGGCTTGCCGGACCCCGATTTGCTCATTCGCACAAGCGGTGAAATGCGCGTCAGCAATTTTCTGCTCTGGCAGATCGCTTATGCCGAAATTTTCGTGACGGAAACGCTCTGGCCCGATTTCAACCGCGCGCGGCTGCTCGAGGCGCTTGTGGAGTATCAGAAACGCGAACGGCGTTACGGCGGAATTCGCGAAGGCCAGGCCGGCCCGGAAAAATCCGCGCGTGTGGTTGGCGAATGACAGATTCTCTCCTTACGGCTAGATTGCGCTTGTGCATCTCTCCGGTACACGTTCTTTCGAATTTGTGATTCTCTTCCGTGATTTATTTCTCCTGATGTGATGAGATGTAGCAAGAGATTCGTCAGGGGATCCCTTCTTTATGACCTGGAAGCGCGTGGCGACGGCTGTCGTTCTCATTCCGTGTGTGGTCGGCCTGGTCTTGTGGGGTTCGACCGCGCTGCTTGCCGTCGGCATGGCTCTTGTCATACTGCTGGCCCTCTTTGAATATTTCGCGTTGGGAGAAGCGATCGGTCATCGCGCTTACCGGTTTTGGACCGCGACGTGCGCGTTGCTTCTCGTTTACGTCCAGTGGCTGGCAGCCATCGCCCCTTCCTATGAGTTGGTGGGCGGGCTGGCCTTTCATCGCGAAGTCGGGCGAATTCTGGGGATACTTCCCACGGTCCAGGATGTCTTCTTTATTTTTGTCCTCGGGGTCGCCGCTTTGACTCTTTGGACGAAACGGCCGGTCGTGGAAGCGCTCCCTGCCGCAGGAATCAGCGCCAGCGGGCTCTTGCTTGTCGCTTTTCCACTGACCTTCGCAATTCGACTGCATGGACGCGGGTCTGAAGGACCAAAGTTTCTGCTCTTTGCTCTGGTTATCACATGGGCCGGAGACACGGCCGCGTATTTTGCTGGCCGCGCGCTTGGGAAGCGCCCTCTTGCGCCCGTCCTGAGCCCCAAGAAAACCTGGGAAGGGACGATCGCAAGCCTCCTTGGGGCACTACTTGTAGCCGTTCTGTTCTCACGGTGGATGTTCGTGCCCGCGGCACACTTGCTGGCGATGGCTGCGGTGGGTAATGTGGCGGGCCAAGCCGGGGACTTGCTGGAATCGGCGTATAAGCGGAGCGCCGGAGTGAAAGATTCCGGCGCGCTTTTGCCGGGGCATGGCGGTGTACTTGACCGGATCGATGCATTGATTTTGGCAATCCCGGTTGTCTGGTACTATTGGATTTGGGTCTATCCGCCCAACCGGTAGATCCTCAGGTCCTTCCCATCTAGGGGCGGTTGACAGACGAGAGTGTCGGTCCTGCCAGGTTTGCGATAAACGGAGAAGAGATTCTTCCTTGAAGCATCTAGCCATTCTGGGTTCCACAGGTTCCATCGGGCGTCAGTGTCTTTCGGTGGTGGAGGCAATGCCGGAGCGGTTTGGCATTTGCGCATTGGCTGCCGGCGGAAACCTCGAGGAATTGACCGGGCAGATCAAGCGGCACCGGCCGGAAGTGGTTTCCGTGTCAGACGGAGCAAAAGCGGATGAATTGTCGGCCGCGCTTCGCGAAAATGGAATTTCTCCCTTGCCTGCCATCCATTATGGACGCGAAGGGATGCTGGCTGTTGGGACGCACGGCAAAGCGGACATCGTAGTCTCCGCGGCGGTCGGCGTCGTGGGGCTGGAAGCCACATACGAAGCCGTCAGGCTAGGTAAAACAGTAGCGCTTTCTAACAAAGAAGTTTTGGTAGCCGCCGGAGAATTGGTGATGGCGGCGGCGAAAAAGGCCGGGCGGGAATTGCTTCCTGTCGATAGCGAGCACAATGCGGTCCACCAGTGTATGCGCGGCGGGAGCCCAAGGGAAATTAAGAAGGTCGTGCTGACTGCCAGCGGCGGCCCCTTCCGCAAGACGCCTCTTGCCGAGCTCGAGCACGTATCTCCCGAACAGGCACTGGCGCATCCCAACTGGAAGATGGGGAACCGCATTACGATTGATTCTGCGACGATGATGAACAAAGGCTTCGAAGTCATCGAAGCGCGATGGTTGTTCGACTTGCGGCCCGACCAGATTGAAGTCGTGATTCACCCGCAGTCCACAATTCACTCGATGGTGGAGTTCGTGGATGGCTCGATTTTGGCGCAACTGGGCCCCACGGACATGCGGATGCCCATCCAATATGCGTTAACCTATCCGGAGAGGGCGGCGTCTAATCAGGTAGCCCTGGATTGGCGCAAGCTTCGGCGGTTGGATTTCCAGAAAGTTTCCACCCGGCGTTTTCCCTGCCTTCGGCTGGCTCGAGAAGCCATGAAGAAGGGCGGAGCAATGCCCTGCGCCTTGAATGCCGCAGATGAAGTTGCCGTCACTGCTTTTCTGGAGAGGCGGCTGCCGTTCCGGGGGATTGCGGAAGTGATTGAGCGCGTACTTGCACGGACACCACGCGTGCGATTTGAGAAGATGGATGATGTGCTTGCGGCCGATGCGGAAGCGCGACGAGCCGCGAAAGAAGAAGTGAACCGCCTGGCAATTGCGGCCGTGGCGGTCTCGTAAGAATCGTAAGAAGGGAAAGACAGAAATATGGCGGCGGTTTACCTGATAGTCGGCGTGGGATTGGTGCTCGGCGTGATGGTCCTGATTCACGAATGGGGACATTTCATAGTCGCGCGCATGTGCCGGGTACGCGTCGACGTGTTTTCCATCGGATTCGGACCGCGGCTCTTCGGCTGGAAGAAAGGGCCTACGGACTATCGTGTGAGTGCCTTGCCGCTGGGCGGGTACGTGCGGATGGCCGGACAAGATCTTTCCGAAGTCGACTCCGGCGATAAACCACCGACGGGAGCGCCCGACGAGTTGATGAGCAAGCCGCGCTGGCAGAGGGCGCTGATCTCCTTCGCGGGCCCGGCGGTAAACCTGATTTTCCCGCTGTTTCTGCTCGCGGGACTATTTTCGATTGTCGGCGTGCCCTATCCAGCGTATCTGAATGAACCGGTGCGGGTAACCGAATTGCCGCGCAATTCCGAAGTGCCAGCGAGCGACCTAAAAGCAGGCGACACCATCCTCTCAATCAACGGGACTCCGACACCGACTTGGGAACAGGCGCTTCTGGCGCTGAAACCTGCCGGGGGCGGTTCGACTGTCAAGCTGGAAATCGACGATGCGGGCACACACCGAACCATCGTGGTCCCCTATAAGAATGCCTCGGACCCCAGCCAGATCCTTGGATTTGCGCCCGTGCACTCCGTGATCGATCAGGTCGCTCCCGGAACTCCAGCCGATCGGGCGGGGCTGCGGGAAGGCGATTCGATTCTGGCGGTGAACGGCAAAAAAATCGATTACTGGCAACAATTCAACCAAGCGATCCAGTCGTCAAATGGCCAACCCATGACGCTGGACATCGAGCGAAAGGGAACGACCATCCGGCTCGAAGTGACGCCGAAGAAGGGCGCAGCGAACGCCGATGACAATGTCTATCAGATTGGCGTGCTAAGGCGCGATGAAACCGCCTACAAGCACGTATCGTTCGGCGAGAGTGTGCGTTTTGCCGGCGGGGAAACCGTCGATACCATCGGGCAGACCGTGGATGTAGTCGGAAAACTATTTAGCGGCCGCGTTTCGATCAAGCAACTCCAGGGCCCCGTGGGCATCTCCCACATGGCGAGCCAGGCCGTGCGCAGAGGCCCGCTGGACGTAATCTCCTTAATGGTGCTTATCAGCATCAACCTGGGAATCCTGAACCTCCTGCCAATCCCAATTCTGGACGGCGGAAATATTCTTCTACTTGCGATCGAAGGAATCATGCGTCGCGATTTAAGCCTCAGCTTCAAGGAGCGCTTCGTTCAGATCGGCCTGGTGTTCCTCTTGGTCATCTTCGCAATCGTTATGTACAATGACATTTTGCGGCGGATTGCGAGTCATTCGTAGTCCGCGGCACGAAACTCTTGAGGAGGGCCACTGATGGCTGTATCGCCGGCCCATCGGGTTTCGACAGGCGAGCGGCTGAATACCGCCGAAACAACTGGCAAGCTTCAGAAAGCGATCCGGGAGCGCCACATTCGCCTAACCCGCCAGAGGCGCGTGATCCTGGAGGTTATGGATTCTGCCGAGCAGCATCTGGATGTGGATCAGATTCTGGAACGCGCGCAGAAAATCGATTCCGGCGTGCACCTTGTCACTGTTTACCGCACCATCGATCTCCTGAAAAAACTCGGGCTCATCGATGAGCTCGACTTGCTCCATCTGCGAGGCGATCGCCACTATTACGAAAGTCACGGTCCGCGAGATCACATTCATGTGGCCTGCTTGCGTTGCGGAAAGGTGCGCGAATTTGAGAGCCGCCTCTACGAGCAACTAAAGCAGCAGATCGCGCGGGACTTCAAGATGAAAGTAACGGTATCGCGCACGGAAGTGGGCGGCTACTGCGAAGACTGCCTGCGCAAAATCCCCTCCTGAGGCCTGTACTCATTCCAGATGCGCTCCGTGCACCATAGCAACGTTATGTCAAAGTGTCCTGCAACTCTACGCAAGCTGCTGTTCTACAGTCTCATTACAAAAACTTCGCGAGTAGCTCACACTATCCTGCTGGTGGAATGCGAAAGTCTCTCCCGTGCCGGAAGGATGTGTTGGCTAGCGGGGCAGGGCTCAGACGGAGGCGCGGGATGTTCGGAAGCGGCGGAGGCGGCTGAAGAAATTGTTGGCGGTGGCGATGTCGCGGGCAATTTGCTTGCGGAGTTCTTCCGGGCCGGTGAATTTCTTTTCCTCGCGAAGACGCTTCCAGAATTGCACCTCAACACGCGCGGGAGAGGCTTCGCCCATCGGCTCAAGGACATGCGTCTCGACGCTCAAGGATGAGCCGTTGAACGTGGGGCGAACGCCAATGTTTGTGACGGAACGGCGGCTTCGCGATTCGCCGTCGAAACGCGCGCGAGTCACATAAACGCCTCGGGCCGGGAGCAACTCCTGTTCGGGGGTGAGATTTAGCGTCGGAAACGTAAATCGTGCGCCCGTGCCAGTTCCTGGAACGATCCCGCCGCTGAGCACAAACGGACGGCCAAGGAGGCGAGCAGCGCGAGTCACATCCCCTTCGGCAATTTCCCGCCGAATGATCGTGCTGGAGACAACTTCGCCCTTGTAGACGACATGGGGAATGATGACGACTTCGAATCCGCGCTCGCGGCCGAGTTGAAGCAGGCGCTGCGCGTCGCCGGCTTGCTTATGGCCGAAGCGGAAATTCTCTCCGACAAACACCGCGCTGACGTGAAGGTCTCGTACGAGTATCTGATCCACGAATTCCTGGGGCGAAAGACGGGCGAGATCATGCGTAAAGGGGAGGATGACGGCGGCTTCGATGTTCAGGGCGCCAAAGCATGCGATTCGCTGTTCGATGGTGGTAAGGCGAAGCGGCGCCGACTCCGGGCGGAGAACTTTCTGCGGGGGTGGGTCAAATGTGAGGACCGTGGGTGTGGAGGCCGATTCCCGGGCGCGGGTGATGGCGGCGCGGAGAATGGCTTGGTGCCCCAGGTGGATGCCGTCGAAATTTCCGATCGCCAGTGCACTGCCGCGGCCTGATGAAGCGTATCGAGCTGCCCAGTCCTGAGAGGAAGAAAACACCGATGGTGCCAGAGGCCCTGATATAGCGGACCTTGAGGTTGCCTTGCCCACCTCGGATTCCTCGACACCCACTTCCAGCTCGAGGCCATCGTAAGCGAGCTGCACATGGGAATGGCCAAGTTTGCGAAGCCTTTCGTTGGTTTCCGCGTGCGGCAGATCGTGGGCGATATGGGTAAACCAGGCGGTGCGAGGCTTCAGCAGTTTGATGAGGGCAAGTGCCTGCTCCACGGTCTGATGCATGGGATGAGGGATATCCCGCAGTGCGTCGATGATCAATACATCGAGGCCGGTCAATAACGACAAGGAGGAGTCGGGGATGGAGCTGAAATCCGTCAGGTACGCGGCGCGACCGAAACGAAAACCCAAGACATCCATGTCGCCGTGCTTGAGCGGCACGGGAGTAAGAGCGAGGCCGAGAAGTTCAAACGGGCTTGCGACTTCATGCAGGGTGACGCTGGGTATCGAGCTGAGTTTGGGCTTGCCGTCAAAAATGTATGCGAAAGCGCGGCGAAGGATGCGAAAGGTTTCCTCGTTGGAATAAACCGGAAGAGCGGCTCGCTGGCGAATATTGTAAGGGCGGATATCGTCGAAACCCATGACGTGATCGGCGTGACCATGGGTGAGCAGGACGGCGTCGAGGCGTTCGATGGAGGCGCGGAGGGCCTGCTGACGAAAATCAGGCGTGGTATCAATCACCACGTTCTTGCCGTTACGCGAGAGGAGCAGGGAAGGGCGCAGACGGTTGTCGCGAGGATCCGGTGAGCTGCAAACTCGGCAGTGGCACCCGAGCGTGGGAACGCCCATGGACGTGCCGGAGCCAAGGACCGTAATTTTTAAGGATGCCAGGGACATGCTTGGATTACGGAATAATTTTTCAAAGCCAGGCCAATATGCAGAATTTGATTTCGCTACGGCCGGGTCTTAGCTTTCGCTTTCGTGGCGGCCTGCGCCGCAACCGCCTGATTGACTTCCAGATAGGTCATCTTCAGTTTGCCAAGAAGATCGAGCAGGAGAGTGTCCTCTTCCGGCGCGAGGTTTCCTTTCGTCTTCTCGTGAAGGGCATCGAGCATGTCAATCAATTCGTGTGCCGCTTCCGGATCAATCATCGGGTCGCCCGTTCGTGGATCCGCGTACGCCCCCAGGACCATCGCAGCGTTGCTGCCCAGCATGCGAACAAGATTCTCGAAGGCTGGGGAGCGTTTGGGAACCTCAACGGGAGGAAGTGGTGCACTGGGCTTGGGAGATTCGACAGCTGGCGCCAGACGCTCCTGGAGCTTGGCTTCCCGTTCTTTCTCCTCGATGGCTTCCTTGCGGAGCTCGCCATCGGCAGTGAAGGGACGGCGGTCAATGACGCGAAACGACTCTTCGTGTTTGTGATCAGTCAAGGGGACAATCCTCGTCAATATCTCCCTCTAAGTTTAGCACGGGTGCGAGGATACGGCAGAGTTGGCGCTGGGAACAGGTTGAACACCGGCGGTTAACGCGTCGCAACCAAATATGGCCTAGTGGTGTTATACAAAGAGAACCCGAATCGGAAGGAGTGCCAAACTCTGATTATGCACAGGAGAGAAAAAATGCGATTCACGGAATGCAGGTTCAGGTTCGCGATTGCCGTCGTAGCGTTTACTCTTTTACTGGGACTGCTGCCGGTTGCAGCCATTGCGCAAGATCAGGCCCCGCCATCTTATGCGCCGGAGCAATTGGACAGAATAGTTTCGCGGATCGCTTTGTATCCCGATCCGCTGCTGGCCCAAGTTCTCGCCGCCGCGACATTTCCGGATCAGATTCCTGATGCCGCGGGATGGGCGGATCAACACCATTACCTGCGTGGCGATGATCTCGCCAGGGCCATTTCCTCGGATCAATTGCCTTGGGACCCGAGCGTGCAAGCCTTGCTCCCGTTCCCTTCGGTCCTGGACACGATGGCCTCTGATATGAACTGGACTGCCGACCTTGGAAACGCATTCCTGGCGCAGCGCGACGACGTAATGGACGCCGTACAACGAATGCGACATAGGGCCATGGAGTACGGTTATTTGCGCAGCAACGGACAGGTCATCGTCGCTGGAGGACCGTACATTGAAATCCGGCCCGCGAACCCGGCGTTCCTGGTTGTACCGTACTACGATCCCGGTGTGGTCTATGTCCGCGCTAGACCGGGATTCTTCGTCGGCGGGGCCATTCGCTTCGGTTATGGCGTCACGCTCGGTGTAGGGTTCCGGCCGTGGGGTTGGGGATACGACCGTTTTGAATGGGGCCGTCACGAAGTTTTCATTAATGACCGGCCCTGGGGACGCGAGTGGCGGAACCGGCGAGAGTATGTTCACCCATACCCCGAAGTTCACCGATGGGAAGGTGAACGGCATGCGGAAGGGCACGAGTTGATTCGGCGCGATGACCGCGAGAGGAATGCCTGGAAAGATGGCCGTTCGCGAGAGGAAGACCACAAACACGACCATGGACGCGATCACGACCGTGGACGCGATCACGACCGGAAGCCATAGCTCGAGAACATCCAGAGTATTTTTAAACTTGGACGAGAATACGCCCTTCCCAACCGGGGCGTATCGTCTTCATCCGCCAATGCACCCGCTGAGCAGCGCGTGTTTTCCCGCGGCAGTCCTTCTTCTCCTTGCAGCACATTCAATTCGGCGCGCTTGTCAAACCATGTGCCGCACCTTAGAGTGTAACGTTTGTTGCGTCACACGGTTTGCGGCGAGGCGATGGCGATAAAGAGAAAAACGAGCCGAAAATTGGCGGGGCCCCGCGCTGCAAGCTCCCCCGCACCGAAAACATCGCGTCTGACGGCGGGCGAATGGTTCGAAAAGCTCGCCGCTGTGCAAGCACGATTACGTGCGCCGGACGGTTGTCCCTGGGACCGCGAACAGACGCACGCCACTCTGCGCACCTATCTAATCGAAGAAGCCTACGAGGTTCTGGAAGCCCTGGAAAGCGGCGACGACGGCAAATTCTCCGAAGAGATGGGGGATTTGCTTTTGCAAATCGTGTTTCATTCGCGCATTGCCGAGGAAGAGGGTAGATTCACCGTTTCCGACGTGATCCGCGAAGTGCACGACAAAATGGTACGCCGACATCCGCATGTCTTTGGCGAGAAGCGAGCCAAAGATGCCGCGGAAGTCCTGAAAAACTGGGAACAGCTAAAGAAGGAAGAACGGAAAGCGGCGAGCCGGGAGAAATCACAGGCGGACGCCAAGCCCGCTTCTTTGCTGGATGGTGTCTCGAAGGCTTTGCCGGCTGCGTTGGAAGGATTCCAGCTTACGCGGCGCGCGGCGAGGATCGGATTTGATTGGCAAAACGTGGGAGGCGTCTTCGCGAAAATAGACGAAGAAGCGAGCGAACTTCGTCAGGCGCTGAGCGTGAAAGATGCAAAGCGAGAGGAAGAAGAAATGGGCGACCTGCTCTTCGCCGCGGTCAATCTGGCGCGTTATCTGCACATCGACCCTGAAATCGCGCTGAAGAAGGCTAACGCAAAATTTTCGTCGCGATTCCGCCGCATGGAGCAGCTGGCTGCGGAAGCCGGCAAACCTCTGGCGGATGTTCCGCGGGAGGATATGGAAAGATTTTGGGAAATCGCAAAACGATCCGAAAAGGGTGCTTTGCGAGCTTGGCCGGAGGTTCGCAAAGTCCGATGAGCGAAGGAATCATCGTCCGCAAATGCCACGGCATGGAAGAGTTTCAGCGATGCGTCACACTGCAAAAGGAAATCTGGGGCGAAGATGATCTTGAAGTGGAGCCCGCCACGTTGTTCGTAGTGGCGGCTGAAACCGGGGGGCAGGTGCTGGGCGCGTTCGATGGAGAGCGGCTCGTCGGGTACACACTCGCGGTCGTTGGGTTCACGAACGCTACCGTGTTTCTCCATTCGCACATGACGGGCGTGCATGGTGACTACCGCGACCGTGGAGTCGGCCGGGCGCTGAAACTATTTCAACGCGACGAAGCTCTCGGCAGGGGAATTCGCCTCATCGTTTGGACTTTCGACCCGCTTGAAACCCGGAATGCGTATTTCAACTTGAATCGCCTTGGGGCCATTGCACGGAAATATTTGCCGAACCTTTATGGTTTGACGACAAGTCCGTTGCACCGCGGGCTGCCCACGGACCGCCTCTGGGCGGAGTGGCAAATCGACTCCCCGCGCGTGATAGCGGCGGTGTCGGATTTAGGGGCGGAACAGTCGCCGGCCCCTGCGGCCATCGCATTGCCAGCGGAGCTCGATCGCTGGAAGCAGAGTGATTCGGCCAATTTGGCTAAGCTGCAAGCACGCATCCGTGAGGAGTTTACGGCCTGGTTTGCGCGCGGATACGCCGCAGTGGGCGTAACGAAGTCTTCCCGCGGCGTTGCGTATCAGTTGGTACCCTGGAGCGATTTCTAGCCGGAGAATTCTGCCGGTGGCGACCAAGAGGGCTGCGATATTTCGCGGGCTACGGCGCTTGTTGAATCGGTGAGCGAAGGGGACGATGCAGATAAGAGAAGTCACGCTGAGAGAGTTGCGGATGAAGCTGACCGCGCCATTTGAGACCAGCTCCGAGCGGACAGAGGAGCGGCGCATCATCCTGGCCGAAGTGCACATGGATGGCGCGATCGGCTGGGGTGAATGCGTGGCTGGAGAAAGGCCGTTCTACAGCCCAGAAACGACCGATACTGCGTGGATAGTGATGCGTGATTTTCTCTGGCCAATGTTAAGTGGAAGAGAGATTGCCACGGCCGCGGATGCGTGGCCATTAATGGAAGCCGTTCGCGGCCACAATATGGCCAAGGCCACCTTAGAATCTGCGGTCTGGGACGCGGAGGCCAAACAGAAAGGAGTGCCGCTTTCGAAGCTACTTGGCGGTACGCGCGACGAAATCTCGAGCGGCGTCTCCATCGGTATCAAGAAATCGCTCGACGAACTGGCCGCGACGGTCAGGAAGGAACTTGCCGCCGGCTACCAGCGAATCAAGATCAAAATCAAGCCGGGCAAAGAGCTGCCGCAAGTGAAGCGCCTGCGCGAAGAATTCCCCGGAATCAAGTTGATGGTGGACGCCAACTCCGCATACCGGCTTGAGGACTGGCCGCTCTTGAAAGAGCTGGAAAACTTTTACTTGATGATGATCGAGCAGCCGCTCGGCTGGGATGATTTGTATTCTCACGTGGAGCTGCAGAAAAAGCTCGCCACACCCATCTGCCTGGACGAATGCATCCACACGGAAGAGCAGGCGCACGCAGCGATCCAGCTTGGCGCCTGCAAAATCATCAACATCAAACTGGGGAGAGTGGGGGGCTACACAGTTGCGCGACGCATCCACGATCTTTGCCAACGAAACAGCGTTCCCGTGTGGTGTGGAGGGATGCTGGAATCCGGAATCGGCCGTGCCCATAACATTGCGCTCTCGACCCTCCCCAACTTCACGCTGCCAGGGGATGTGACCGCCAGCCGCCGTTACTGGGACGAGGACATCATCGAACCGGAAGTCACCGTCTCGGGGCAGGGAACAATACGCGTGCCGCGCGGGCCTGGCATCGGCTACGAACCGCGGCGCGATCGCATCGAAAAACTCACCGTGCGGAAAGAACGGCTGGTTTGATTCGGTGCTTGTCGAGCACTCCAGAGGGCGAGCGCCCAGCCGTCGCGTCATAGCTTCGCTGATCAGCCTGATCGTCGTGATCTGGGCGATCAACTTTATCGCTGCGAAGATCGGCCTGCGCTCATTTCCTGCGCTTACGATGGCGTCGTTCCGGGTGTGCGCCGCCGGCGTGGTCATGATCCCTTTTTATCTCTGCATGCGGAGAATGAAAGTCTTCGCCGAAGCTGCCGGGGTCCGGAAAGTCGGATTTACCCGGCGCGACGCCTGGACGTTCCTCTACCTCGGTTTTTTCGGCGTCAGCGTGAATCAATTCTGCTTCACGCTCGGATTGCGCTACACGTCGGTGAGCCACTCCGCGATTATCGTCGGCATGGGGCCGATCTACACCCTGATCCTGGCGGTTCTACTGCGGCTCGAACGCGCAACGTGGCATAAAGCCGTGGGAATGGCCATCGCCTTTACGGGGATCGCCGTGCTGGCCTCGGAAAACGGCATCAACTCGCATTCGCCTTCGCTTTTGGGCGACGCCATCACCATGACCGGTTCGCTTGGCTTCGCCGTATACGCGGTGCTTGGAAAGCGTGTTTCGGGTGAATACGACGCTTTGACAATGACCGCCTACAATCACTTTGCAGGCGCGCTCCTCTTGTTGCCTCTGGCTCTCCATCAGGCTCATGCAATGACTATCGCGGGGAGGTGGCAAGCCGTGCCTTGGCAAGCTTGGGCTGCCGTCTTCTACATGGGGCTTTTCGGCTCGGCGGTCGCGTATGTCGCCTATTACTGGCTGCTGCGATACCTCGAAGCCTCGCAATTGAGCGCATTCACCTATCTTCTACCCATTCTTGCGTCAATCCTCGGCATTCTGACGCTCGGGGAAAAGGGCTCCTGGACGCAAATTTTTGGCGGGGCGCTCGCTCTTGCCGGCGTCTATTGGACGGAATCCGGAAGAGTCGCCAAATAGCAAATGCGCAAGAGGACAACTTCCTCCGGCCGCAGCGTTGACTTGCCCTGGTGCGCCTTCTAAGCTTTTTTCAGAGAAGTCCTGGTTGTCTGTTTTTCATCCAAGATCACTCCTCTGTGGGAATCCGCCCACGCGGCCCGCGTTCTGGGAAGAGAGCCATCGCTCTGGGGGAAGGCTTCGGCCATGAGAAGCAAGCTCGCAATCGCTGCAATGCTGCTTTTGGCAGCCGGCTCTGGCAGCTTCTGGTATCTAAACCGAAGTCCAAAGTTATTGGACACCGACACGATTGTTCTCGCCGATTTCATCAATACCTCGGGAGAAAGCGTTTTTGACGGTTCACTCCGGGAAGCCCTTGGGGTAGCGCTGGCTCAATCACCCTATTTGAACGTGGTGTCAGACGAAAAAGTGAACGAGACGCTCCGGCAGATGGGCCACGGCGCCGAGGAAGCTCTCACGCCGAGCCTGGCACGGCTCGCTTGTCAACGCGTCGGCGCTAAGGCCTACCTTGCTGGCAGGATTTCCAAGGACGGCGCCGGATACCAGCTTTCCCTCGCAGTCTCGCGGTGCGATACATATGATTCCATTGCCAAAACGACCGCGCAGGCAGGGAGCCGCGAAGAGGTTCTTCGCGCGTTGGGCGTCGCCGCCGTCGAGTGGCGAAAGGAAGCGGGAGAGTCCGAGGACTCAATTCGAAGATTCAACGTACCTTTGGATCGGGCGACGTCACCTTCGCTGGAGGCCCTAAAGTCCTATGCGGAAGGTCGCAATCTCACCCGGTTGAAAACGGCAATGGACGGAGTGCCAGCGCTGCAAAAGGCTGTCGCGCTCGACTCGCGTTTCGCACTGGCTTACTCCAGTCTGGCCGTGAACCACTACAACCTGAACCAGAACGCGCTTGCAGCGGAGGAGATCCGGCAAGCCTTCGAGATGGGTGACCGGCAGACAGCCCGCGAACACCTGCAAATCACGACGCTCTATTACGACCTCGGTACCGGCGACGTCCAGAAAGCCATCGCAAATTACAAGGAATGGGCGCGACTCTACCCGCGCGACGACGTAGCCCGCGGCAACTTATCTTCGGAGTATTTCCTCATCGGGGACTACGAGCAGGCTGCACAAACCGCCAAGGAAGCCTTAAACCTGGAACCGGACAGCCTGGCGTGGTACGAGAATCTTTCGACGGCTTACATTGCGCTGATGCGGCTGGACGAGGCGGAAGCCAAACTGAAGGAAGCCTTTGCAAAGAAGTTCGAAGACCCCTCCTTGCACGCAAACATGTATGCGCTGGATTTTCTGCGGGAGGACACCGCGGCGATGGAGAGGGACTTAGCGGAGGAGATGGGGAAGCCGGGCGGCGAGGACATGATGTTGGCGCTGCAGGCGGACACTGAAGCGTTCCACGGACGACTGAAGAAAGCCCGGGAGTTCTCCCGGAGAGCTGTGGAGGCCGCACAAAGGGCGGATCTTGCCGAGCCCGGAGCGATCTGGGAAGCGCTTTCGGCCTTGCGCGAGGCTGGTTTTGGGAATCAGAGCGAAGCCCGCAAGGAAGCAGACGAAGTGCTGAAGCTGGCGCCGAAAAGCCGCGATGCCCAAATCCTTGCAGCCCTGGTTTTCGCCCGCGCGGGCGACCGCGAGCGTGCTCAGTCGCTGATGGAGGATTTCAAAGCCCGTTATGTATCCAATACGCTGGTGCAATCGGTCTGGCTGCCGACCATCCAGGCACAACTGGAACTGCTCGACAAGAAACCTGGCAGAGCCATAGACCTTCTTCGTGGAGTCAGCGCGTATGAACGCGGGGAATTGATTGGAAACCTCAGTAATTGCTGCATGATTCCGGTTTATCTGAGGGGCGAAGCCTACCTTGCGGTCGGGCAGGCGGCGCAAGCTCTCGCTGAGTTTCAAAAAATTGAGGACAGCAGGGGAGTGGTTGTCAACTGCTGGGTAGGCCCCCTCGCGCGGCTGGGACAAGCGCGCGCGCAGGCATTGATTGGCTACACCACGGCAGCCCGCTCATCCTACAATCAGTACTTCGCGCTCTGGAAGGATGCGGATCAGGACATCCCTGTCCTGAAGGCCGCGCGTGCCGACTTCGCGAAGCTAAAATAGGGATTGCTGGCAAACGGGCACGACGTTGATAAGTTTTCACGGGCGTGTTAGCTTGGCCCTTCTTGCCTTCGATGGGAGTGACGGAATTTTTTAGCCCGCCGGACGTTCCCGTGGCCCAGTCCTTTGCGTGACTACCCCATGACTACGAAACCAAACAATCCTCCAGGAAAACTTCCCATGCGCTGGGGCGGCGAATCCGCTCGTATCGCGGTCGTCCCCGGTGACGGTATCGGCAAGGAAGTCACGCCCGAGGCAGTCAAGGTACTCCGCGCTGTTGCGACACTGGCAAAGCGGCCAATCGAGTTCGTGGAATTTGACTGGGGAGCTGACAAGTACCTGAAGGAGGGCATAAGCCTGCCTCTCGGTGCGGTCGAAATGCTCCGGGACGAATTCGACGCGATTCTGTTTGGCGCGTTGGGCGACCCCCGAGTTCCTTCCAACCAGCACGCCGCGGACATTTTGTTGGGGCTCCGCTTCAAGCTCGATCTGTATGTCAACGCCCGTCCGGTCGAGCTGCTCCACGACCGTCTGACGCCGCTCCGCGATCGAACCGAAAAGGACATCCGGTTGATGGTCTTCCGCGAGAACACGGAAGGGCTCTACGTCGGCGTGGGCGGGTTCTTCAAAAAGGGAACGGCAGACGAAATCGCCGTCCAGGAAGATGTCAATTCCCGTAAAGGCGTCGAGCGAATAATCCGCTATGCCTATGACTACGCGCGGCAGAACAACTTGAAGCGTGTCTGTATGAGCGATAAATCCAATGCCATGACGTTTGCCCACGACCTCTGGCAGCGAGTATTCAAGGAAGTCCGCCAGGAATATCCCAAGATCGAGTCTCGTCATTTGTTCATCGACACACTTGCCATGGAAATCGTTCGAGACCCGTCGCAATTCGACGTGATCGTGACCTGCAATCTTTTTGGGGACATTGTCAGCGACCTGGGAGCGCAGCTCGCCGGCGGGCTTGGACTGGCGCCTTCCGGCAACATTCATCCTGGGCGGACTTCTCTCTTCGAGCCCGTACACGGCTCCGCACCAAACATTGCCGGTAAGGGGATTGCGAATCCGTTTGGTTCAATTCTGGCTTCGGCGATGATGGTTGAATTCTTGGGATGGAATGAAGAGGCTCAGGTATTACGTGAAGCGGTAAAAGTGGCGCTGCGGGAAAATGCCGTGACGCCTGATTTGGGCGGAGTTAAACAAACAGTTGAAGTCGGAGATTGGGTGGCGAATTACTCCAAAAATGCCAAGCGTTGAATCCTAAAGCAATACTTTAGATTTAAGTTCTTGAATCAAACGGGCGATACACTCCGTCCAAAATCCTCTCAAGTATTACCTGCGATCGCTGGCACTAAACGCCGTAATGATCATTCCCAGCAGAAACCCGCCGATGTGGGCCCACCAGGCAACTCCACCCGTAGCAGCCGCGCCTACCGAGCTTACTCCTGCAAGAAATTGAAGCAGAAACCAGTAGCCGAGAATGATAAAGGCAGGAATGGGAAGGAAGAACACAAGAACAAGGGTTAGAACCTGCGCTCGCGGATAAAGAAGGATATAAGCGCCCATGACTCCCGAGATGGCGCCACTTGCTCCGAGAGCAGGAACGGAAGAATTGAAATTGAAGGCGATATGGAGCAGGTCGGATCCGACCCCGCAAAATAGATAAAAAAGAAGATAAGGAAAGTGGCCGAAATAGTCTTCCACGTTATCCCCGAAGATCCAGAGGAAGAGCATATTGCCGGCAATGTGCGCGAGGCCGCCATGCAGAAACATGCTGGTGAGGAGAGGAAGAAGCGCAGCCTCAGGGCTGATATTCCCGTCCAGAAGGCCGTTGATATGCGAAGGGATGGTCGCATTGGTTAGTAAGAATGCTTTGTACTGCGACGGAGTAAGAGTCAACTGAAAAAGAAATACGATAACATTCGTCAAGATAAGCAAGGTATTGACGACGGGATACGTCTTGTGCGGGTTCAGGTCTTTGAGGGGAATGAACATTCGGCGGTTTTGTTACAAAGGTAGTTTCGAGCTTCCTCTCAAGTGCGACCGCTCCGCATGGTGTGTCTCAGGTGTTTCTAGTTCGCAAAGCTTCGGCAGAGGCACGTTCCAGTTGCGTCCGGGAATAGAGCGCGCTATTGCGGCGGCCTCTGCGCTGCATCTCCCTAATCTTTGAGATACCGCAAATGCCACCGCGGGCGCCCAGCTCTTCGCAGTTAATCCCCGCCGCCGCACAACCAAAATCCAGAATCCGCTGCAGATCCCAATCTCTCAGGATTCCGTACGAGAATGCGGCGTGAAAGAGATCACCCGCTCCCGTGGTGTCTGCGACCCGGACCTTGTAGGAAGGAGCATACCAGAAGCGGTGTCCATCCCATGCGAGGGCTCCATCCACTCCGATGGTCGCGCAAAATGCGCGGAAATTGTACTGGAGATGAAGTTGCGGCAGGGCCTTCAGAAGTTCCTTTTCCCCAGTGGCGTCGAATGGGAATTGCTGGGAAGTGACCGGATAGTCTACGAAGTGCAAGAGCCGCGGCAGCCTTGGGTTCATGTGATCAAAATCTGCGACAACAGGAATTCCGGAGGCGCGAGCCCAGGAAGCGGCCACGCTCGTGGTAGCGGGATCGTGTCCATCCACGTGCAGGAGACGGCAGGAAGTTATCCAGCTTCGTTGGAGGAACGAAGGAGGAACGGTAAGGCGGCGATCCCGCACCCAGGCGATGGTGCGTTCGCCGGAGCTTGTATCCACGAAAATGAAAGACAGTTGACTCAGGCTTCGCGGGACGTGAACAAGGTCAGAGTGAACACCGGCGCGCCGCAATTCGCGCTTGTGAATCTCGGCAGCGGGATCGTCGCCGACAACTCCAACATAATGAGTTCTCAGCCCCCAGCGCTGGCAGGCAATCAGCGCCGTGGCAACCTGGCCGCCGGGCAGGATTTGAGCTCCGAGCATTTCCACCTTGGTCCCCAGGGAGGGGAACTGAGCGAGTCGCATCACGGTGTCGGTGGCGTTCTCTCCGATGCCAAGGATGTCGAATCGCGGTGTGCGCATAGGGTAGTGGTGCAGGGTATCGGAAGAGCGGAAAAAAGCAAGCGGCTTGAAGAGGTCGCGGCGCGTCCGATAATGTTTGGCACAAAGAAGGGCTGGTTAACAGAATCCGGGACGACCATTTGCGAGGCTTTGGAAGCGCCTGCGGACGACTACCGACTGCCAGATTCAGGAACTCCAGACAAGTGCGTTTCCGTTTCACCAGATCGCATTTTTCGCAGTGATGCTACGTAAAGATTGCGTGGCGCGAGCGTGTGTGGTAATTAAATGAGTCCTGCGTGTGCGCGCGAATCGGACGTCTCTCTGCATCGTGTCCGGCCAAGCGTCGGCCCGCCGACAGCTCATGCCTGCCAGGGAAACGGAAGCCATCATCTTGAAGACCTTTTCGCTGGGAGAGGCCGACCGCCTGGTGAGTTTTTTCGGACGAAGTTCGGGGCGCATGCGCGGTGTCGCCGCCGGAGCGCGCAGAATCAAGAACCGCTACGGTTCGACTCTGGAGACGCTTTCGCACGTCCAGCTCTGGTACATCGAAAATGAGACGCGCGACCTGGTTCGCATTCAGCAGTGCGAACTGCTGGAATCGTTCCACAAGTCGCAAAGCGACTACGGCTTGAGCACCGGGCTGGCGGTGGTAAGTGAAGTGTCCGAGCAGGTTCTCCCCGAGCATGAGACGGCCGAATCCATGTTCCGGCTACTGCTGCTCACCGTGCGCGAAATCGAGCGGACAGGCGCCTGGCAATTGCCGCTCAGCTACTTCGCGTTTTGGACCGTGAAGCTGGGAGGGTATTTGCCGCAGTTCGATCGTTGCGCTTCGTGCGGCTCGGCCTTCGGCTCGCAGGCGGCATTTCATGCGCCCTGGGAACCGGGGCTTGTTTGTGAGAAGTGCCGGCGAAGCGGTATGCGGCCACTGCATCTGGACGGCAGAAAACTCGCCGAACGGTTTGCAGTTGGGAAGCTAGATAAAATAGCACTCGCCCCGGCGATCCTCCCGCCTGCAGCCGAATTGCGGGAGGCTGCGCTGAACTGGATTGAGCACCATACGGAGAAAGCCCTTGCGACACGAAAACTATTGGAGTCCACTTGAGTGCTAAAGTAAAACTTGAGAAAAAATCCTCGGGTCTCACCTTTCAAGATCTAGTTTTGAAACTATCTCATTTCTGGGTGAAGCAGGGCTGCGTACTGCAGCAGCCCTATGATGTGGAGGTTGGCGCGGGCACGATGCACCCAGAGACATTTCTGCGTGTGCTCGGCCCAGCACCTTATCGTGTGGGGTACGTGCAGCCCAGCCGTCGGCCCGCCGACGGACGGTACGGCGAGAATCCCAACCGTCTGTACAAGCACACGCAATTTCAAGTGATCCTCAAACCTTCTCCCGCGGACGTTCAGGACGTTTACCTGCAGAGTCTTGCGGCCATCGGGATTCGTTTGAAAGAGCACGATATCCGTTTCGAGGAGGACAATTGGGAATCGCCGACACTTGGCGCTTGGGGAATTGGTTGGCAAGTGTTGCTCGACGGTTTGGAGATCACCCAGTTCACCTACTTTCAGCAGAGCGGCGGTATCGACCTCGACCCAATCTCCGTCGAGCTTACTTACGGCTTGGAACGGATCTGCGCATTTCTCCAGGATGTCGCGAGCGTCTACGATCTGAAATGGTCGAACGACAAGTCCTACGGGGATATTCGCATGATGGAAGAACAACAATTCTCGGAGTACAGCTTCAACCGGAGCGATGCCAAGGCCATTCGCGCTGAATTTGAATTGCACGAGAAGCAAGCCAAGGAACTCCTTGATGGTTTTGCCGGAACGGAAGGGAAGGATCGTGCGCGGTATCCGCTGCTCCCGGCCTACGATCACTGCCTGAAGTGCTCACACCTCTTCAATCTGATGGATGCGCGCGGGGTTATTTCCACCACGGAGCGCGCCGCGCTCATGGCGAGAGTGCGCACGCTGGCATGCCGGGGAGCGAGCGCGTACCTCGAGCAGATTGGCGGAGCCACAGTCCGGCGCGAGGTGCGTGGATGAACGCGCCGAAAGAAAAAAGGATCGATAACACAATTGAAGTATTGCTTGAAGTAGGTGTGGAAGAGATCCCAGCGGGCATGTTGCCGAAAGCAGAGGAAGATCTTCGAACGAATCTTGAGAAACTTCTTGCCGCTGAGAACCTCACCGAGGGTGCGACGGTAGCAACGTTTGCAGCGCCGCGTCGTCTCGCGGCGCACATCGTCGGCCTTCACGAGAAGCAGGCGGACGTCGTGAGTGAAGTAACCGGGCCGCCGAAAACAGTGGCGTATGATGCGGTCGGCGAGCCGACGCGCGCTGCGCATAGTTTCGCGGAGAAGCAGGGCATTACCCTGAAGGAGGTCTATCTCGTCAAGACTCCGAAAGGCGAGTACCTGGCGGCCAAGCAAGTGAAACAGGGCCGTCCCGCCGAACAGATTCTGAACGAAATCCTTCCGCGGGCGATTCATGATTTGACTTGGCCGCGGTCCATGACTTGGACGGGGCTGGAAGGCGCGCGATTTATCCGGCCCATCCGGTGGATCCTGGCGGTTGCAAACGGCAAGCCTTTGAAGTTCTCGTTTGCGGGAGTCGTAGCCGGCGACAAAACACACGGCCACCGGTTTCTTGGAAGAGGTCCTCTCCGCGTCAAAAGCTTCGCTGACTACGAAAAGAAGTTGCGCGCCAATGGGGTCCTTCTGCGACCCGAGGAGCGCCGGGAAAAGATTTCAAAGGAGCTTGCCGCGTTCTCCAAGAAGTCGGGCTATCGCATCCACGAAGATGCGGATTTGCTTCGGCTTGTTACCTACCTCAATGAATGTCCGAGCGTGCTGGAAGGCGAATTTGATTCCGCCTTTCTGGCGCTGCCCGACGAGATCCTGATCACCGTGATGCGGGGTCACCAGAAATACTTTGCGGTTGAGAGGAAAAATGGAGAGGTGGCCCCGCACTTTCTAGCGGTTATCAACTTGCCGAAGGACCCTAAAGGGCTGGTCCGAGCCGGCCATGAGCGGGTTCTGAGAGCGCGCCTGGCGGACGCAGAGTTTTTCTGGCGGGCGGATCAAAAATGTCGGCTCGCCGACTACCTGCCGAAACTCGAACGTGTCACCTATGAATCCCGGCTAGGAAGCTATCGCGACAAGGTGGAACGCGTGCGCACGATTGCGCGCTGGCTCACCGAACAATGGTTTAACAGCGGCATATTGCACGCGCATGTCGCTGAAGCTGACCGCGCTGCCGAGCTATCAAAGTGCGATCTTGCGACGGAGATGGTCCGTGAGTTCACGGAACTTCAGGGAGTCGTAGGAGGGCTTTACGCGCGGGCCCAAGGCGAGCCGGACGACGTCGCTGACGCAATCTACGATCATTATCGTCCCGTGGGACTCGAGGATCCGATCCCGAGGAATTTGACGGGGTGTGCCGTCGCACTGAGCGACAAGCTGGATTCGATTGTCGGCTGCTTCGCGGTCGGCCTGATTCCGACAGGCTCCAGTGATCCGTATGCATTGCGGCGGGCCGCTTTGGGAATTGTGAAGATTATCCTTGAGCGAAAACTACCAATCTCCATCTCCTTAGCCATCGGGGCGGCCGCGAAGGCACTACTCACAAACCCGCCGAAAAAAGGAGTGACTCCGCAGCAGGAGGCGCAGGTGTTGGAGTTCCTAGTAGATCGTGCAAAGTTCGTGCTCCGCGAACGTGAGAAATTCAGCTACGACGAAGTGAACGCTGTTTTCTCTGCGGGTGTGGACGACCTGGTCGATGCCCATAAACGATTAGTGGCGCTGAAGGCCATTCGCAAGTCCAAGAATTTTGAGCCGCTCGCTGTTTCCTTCAAGCGGATAAGGAATATTCTCGAGAAGTCTCATTTCAAGAGGGACGACTCAAAAGGGATTCAACCCGATCTATTTGAAAGCGGGGCGGAGCGGGATCTTTTCTCCGCAGTGCGTTCCGCGGCAACGAAAGTTCAGGCGGAGAAGCGGGCAGGGAAATATCAAGAAGCACTTGAAGTCATAGCTGGGCTTCGCAAGGCTGTAGATGAGTTTTTTGAAAAAGTAATGGTCATGGCGGAGAACGAGACAGTGAGGAAAAATCGGCTCGCGTTGCTCTCGGAGATCCTGCGGGAATTTACTACGATCGCGGATTTTTCAGAGCTCGGTGGAGAGGAACGCAGGTAAGCGGATAAAGTTCTACATTAACTTTGAAGAAGTGGAAAAGAGTCGGCGGGCCGACGAATGCCACCACGCGGCCTTCACAAAAGAGGGTGCGGCGGTCCAAGAATTTTTGGGAATAAATCCAAGACGAGGCGAACAGTGAAAAAATGGGTGTATTTTTTTGGTGCAGGAAAAGCGGAAGGTGATGGAACCTGGCGCGACTTGCTCGGCGGTAAGGGTGCAGGTCTCGCGGAAATGACGAAGATCGGCTTGCCGGTCCCCGCGGGCTTCACCATCTCTACGGAGGCGTGCAACTACTTCTACAAGAACGGCAAGAAGTATCCCGCGGAGATGAAAAAAGAAGTTGCGTCACACGTGGCTCGGCTAGAGAAGGTCACCCGCAAGAAGCTAGGAGACCCCCAAAACCCGCTGCTGGTCAGCGTCCGCTCCGGCTCCGCTCGTTCCATGCCTGGGATGATGGAGACGATTCTCAATCTCGGTTTGAACGACAAGTCTGTCGTTGGGCTGGCCTCCGTGACAAAGAACGAGCGCTTTGCCTATGACGCCTATCGCCGATTCGTGCAAATGTACTCCACCGTTGTGATGGAGATGTCCAAGGAAGATTTGGAACACCGGCTGCGCGGGATGAAAAACAGACTGGGCGTGAAGGAAGACACCGCCGTCCCCGCGAATGGCTGGAAAGAACTCGTTGCGGAGTACAAGGCCCTCTTCCAGCAGAAGACGGGCAAGAACTTCCCCGACGATCCCATGGATCAACTTTGGGGCGCCATCGGTGCCGTGTTCGGCTCATGGATGGCGGAGAAGGCGGTCACCTATCGTCGGGTAGAGAAAATCACAGGACTTCTGGGCACCGCAGTTAACGTAGTGCAGATGGTGTTCGGAAACACGGGCGACAATTCCGGGACAGGCGTTTGCTTCACGCGGGATCCCAGCTCCGGCGAAAAAGTCTTTTATGGTGACTACCTCTCGAACGCACAGGGCGAAGATGTTGTGGCAGGGATTCGCACTCCGATGAACCTTCGCGAGATGGCCAAGGTCATGCCGAAGGTTTACGGCCAGCTCGAAAAGGTTCGAGTAAAACTTGAAAAACACTATCGCGACATGCAGGACATGGAATTCACCGTCGAAGATGGCACGCTCTACATGCTGCAGACACGGACTGGAAAACGCACGCCCGCGGCGGCATTCCGCATCGCCGTGGACATGGCTAACGAAAAACTTATTTCCAAAGAGGAGGCCGTCGATCGTATAAAACCGGAGGACATCGAGCGGCTCTTCTATCCCATCATCGACGCAAAAGTAGACCGCAAATCGCTCGCCGCAAAAATCCTGACCACCGGCATTGACGCAGTTCCGGGGGCTGCCGTCGGCAAAGTGGTGTTTTCGGCTGTAGATGCGGAAGCCTGGGCCGCGCGCGGGGAAAAAGTAATTCTTGTGCGGCGTGAGACCAGCCCGGAGGACGTTGGCGGCATGGCCGTCGCTCAGGGAATTCTGACCGCGACGGGAGGCAAAACCAGCCATGCGGCGGTGGTCGCTCGCGGGTGGGGGAAATGCTGCATCGTCGGCGCGGAGTCGCTGGAGATCGATTACAAGTCGGGGAGCATGAGCGCGAAAGGGAAAGTCGTGAAGCAGGGCGAGTGGATCACGCTCGACGGCAGCGAAGGCGTCGTCTACACGGGCGATATGCCGCTAGTCACGCCAGAATTCCCGAAGGCCTATGAAACACTTATGAAGTGGGCCGACGGCATTCGCCGACTGGGTGTCCGCACCAACGCCGACACTCCGCAAGACGCCCGCAAAGCGCGTGAATTTGGCGCCGAAGGGATTGGGCTTTGCCGTACGGAGCACATGTTCTTCACCGACTTCGAGCAACCGGAGAAGAGCCACGAGCGCCAGCGCGCCATCCAGGAGATGATCCTGGCCAACACGAAGGAAGCCCGCGTGAAGGCTCTGGACAAGCTTCTGCCATTTCAGCGACGCGACTTCATCGGAATTTTCAGAGCCATGGATGGTTTTCCGGTGACGATTCGGCTCATCGACCCTCCCCTGCATGAATTCGTGCCTCACGATCGCGCCAAACAGCAGGAACTGGCAAACGATCTCGGCATCGATGTCGAAACCGTCGCGCGGCGGGTTGAGCAATTGCACGAAGCAAACCCGATGCTCGGTCACCGCGGATGCAGACTTTGCATCACGTATCCGGAAATTCTCGAGATGCAGGTGCGCGCGATTTTCGAGGCTGCTCTCGAATGTCAAAAGCAGGGAATTAAAGTATTGCCTGAGATCATGCATCCACTCACCCTGGACCGAAAGGAGTTGTGGATACTCGAACAGGCTACTCGCCGCGTTGGTGACGAGTTGATTAAGAAGTCTGGCGTGAAGCTGAGTTATCTTGTCGGAACGATGATCGAACTTCCGCGCGCGGCTCTCCTTGCCAACGAAATCGCGGAAGTGGCGGAATTCTTTTCATTCGGAACGAACGACCTTACGCAGACTACTATGGGGCTCTCCCGCGATGACGCGGGGCGTTTTCTGCCGGACTATGTGGACGAGAAAAAAGCCGGCGTCTTCGCCGCCGACCCGTTCCAATCCCTGGACACTAAGGGAGTCGGAATGCTGATGAGGTGGGGAATTGAGCGCGGACGGGACACCCGGCCGAAACTGAAAGTGGGAATCTGCGGCGAGCACGGCGGAGACGCGGAAAGCGTGAAGTTCTGCCATGCGATCGGCATGAATTACGTCAGCGCATCGCCGTTCCGCGTGCCAATTTCACGGCTTGCTGCCGCACAAGCGGTAATTCAAGAAAAACTTGAGAAATCAAAAAAGAAGAAATAGCGGCCACTTCAACCGGTTGTTCGCATGAAAGTATTACTTTAAGTCGTCGGCATGCAGACATCTAAGGCGGTGGTTGCACTGTCGGCGTTTTTTAGGTTGGCATCTTAAAGAAAAAATAGAGCCCAAGGAAAAAGAACGTGATGTCGGTGGACCAGGCCGCAAGAAGCGGGGGCAATTGTCCTACTCCGCCCATAGCTTCCAATAGGCGCGCTGCCGTCCAATACACAATTCCGATCCCCACGCCAAGCGCCACTCCGCCGAGAGCGCCTCGCGTTCCCACGAGCAGAGCGAAGGGAATTGCCAGCAGCATGCTGATCGGGGCGATCAGCGGAAACGCCAGCTTGACGTGCCATTGCACCGTCAGGTTGGCCACGTCGAATCCGGCTTTGTGAAGATCCTCGATATAGCGCCGCAGGGCTCTCCAATTCATCTGGGAAGCCTGGCGTACTTCGCGATTGAAGTAGCTTGGAGGTTCGGAGAGTTCTGCCAGGGACGTGACGGGGAATCGCTCGTAGCGCGTTACGGTTCCGTTCGAAAAGTCGCGGACCCAGCCACCTTCCAGAACCCAGACCTTCTCCGAAGCAGACCACTGGGCGCGCGTGGCGAAAACGCGCCGCTTCATCTGAAAAGTAGACGGATCTAATTCGATGACGCTCAACCCACCAAAAAGATTCTGCGCTGGGTCGAAGAGGTCGTAGTTGTAAATTTTCTCGTTATTCCCAAAAATCCATCGCTGCGGGTGCGCGTAGGTCTGCGGCGGGCGGCCTTTAATCTGGTTTCGCAGGGCATCCTGGCGCTGGTTGGCGTAGGGGAGATAGGTCTGGTCGAGCAGAATCATCACGGCGGCAAGCGCCAGACCGGCCAGGAGCAGCGGAATCGCCAGGCGGTAAAGACTGATGCCGCTCGCTTTGCAGGCGACGATTTCGTTGTTCTTGCTCATCACTCCGAGGGTGACGAGCACGGCGACAAGCGCTCCGAGCGGCGCGAGGTTATAGAGCAGGTAAGGCGTGAGATAGCGGAAATAGTCGGCCACGATGAGGAAAGGAACGCGGTGACGCGCGATGTCATCCAGCAGTTCGAAAAAGGTGAAAGCCTCGAAAAGAAAAATAAAGACCGCCATCAGCAGCACGAAGTAAGAAAAGAAACGCCGCAGGAGATAGATGTCCATCAATCGCGGGAAGCTGCCGCTGGACTGCACTCCATTTTCTTGTGGTTCCATCAACCCATTGGGAATGCGGGCGAACGCGGCGGCACGCACGCGCGCTTTGCGGCGGCGAAGAAGTCTTGCCCAGCTTCGAAACCGGAGACTGGATTTGAGCCAGCGACTTTCGCCCCGGAATTGTTCCATGCGAGGAAGCAGTGCGGCCCCAACGATGACGAGGAGGATGTCCGCCGCCCAAATGCCAGCCGCGGGCGAGAATGATCCTTGACGCGCCAGCCCTGCGCCGACCACGGTGAGCAGGTAATATGCGGCCATGAGCAGAACCGCGATCAGCGAGCCTGCCGCTCGTCCGCCGCGTCGCGGCTGCGCCCCAAGCGGGACGGCAATGAGAGCAAAAACTAAGCAGGCGGCTGGAAATGCCAACCTGCGGTGCAGTTCCACGCGGGCCTCGCGCCACCCGGCGTCCTTGGTGTTCCATAGAGCTTGAAGAGAGAGCTCCGGATTCGTGAGCTGTCTCGGCTGGGAGGGAACCAGACCGGAGACCTCAATGGGCCAGTCACTCTGACCGAAAGAGGTCACTGAATATCGATCAGGTTCAGCGCGCGAAAATTCGTGCGTCGCGCCGCCCTTCAGATGCAGCTCCAGCTTGCCCTCTTTGGGCTCGGCAATTACAATCGCATTCTCCGCCAATGTGAGTTGCGAGCCGTTCTCTCCACCGGCCTCAGCAAGAAATACGCCGTGCCATTGCGTGCCGCTGGCAGACACGTCGTTGATGTAGAGGACCCATTTGGGGAAGCGTTCGTCGAACACGCGGGGCTGCACTGCGAAAGAGGCCTGGGAAGCGGCCAGCTCAGCCTGGAGAGTGCGGTACGTACGCACGGCAATCGGACCGAGCCACAGCGTCATGCAAAGCGAAACGAGAGCGCCGGCAATAGCCAGCACGCCGACAGGCAGGAGAATGCGTCGGCGTCCGATACCAAGCGCCGTCAGCGCGATGATTTCGCTGTCCGCGGACATGCGCCCAAGGCCCAGGAGCACGCCAATGAGAACGGCCATGGGAATCGTGAAGGTGAACACGGCGGGGAAAATGCATAGAAAGAGCTCGAGGATTTGTCCTCCCGAGCCGCTATGACGGACGAACAGCTCCATCAACAGAACAAGACGCGGCACGAAGAAAACGAAAGTGAATACGGCGAGTCCGAGGAGGGCGTGACGAAAGACCTCGCGAACGATGTAGCGATCCAGAATGCGCATGACGCGAACCGTGAGTGTAACACGGCATCGCCGTGCGAACGGGAAAGAGAGTCGCGATGAATCGAGTGCATTTGGTGCTGTTGTGGCATATGCACCAGCCGCAATACCGGGACCCGGAATCCGGGAAGTATCTGCTGGCGTGGACGCGTCTCCATGCACTGAAGGATTACTTTGGCATGGTGGCCATGTTGAAGGACTTTCCCAATTTTCACGCCACGTTCAACGTCGTTCCGGCCCTCGGCACGCAACTCGAGGAATATGCGAGCGGAAAGTTCAATGAGCCATGGTTTTCCTTGGCGTTCAAACGGGCCGAGGAATTGACGCGCGAGGACAAAGCGGAAGTCCTGGCGCGAGCATTTCAACTGAATCATGAGCGCTTGATGTCGCGATGGCCGCGCTTTGTCGAGTTGCATGAATGGGCCCAGCCTGCCGGAGGCGCGCAAGCCCTGGTTTCGTTCACTTCACGCGACTGGCGTGACCTGCAAGTACTCTCGCAATTGGCGTGGATGGAGGAATCCTGGCTGGAGAAGGATCCGGTAGTCAGCCTCCTCGCGAACAAGGGAAAAGATTTCAATTCAGAAGATAAAGCAGCATTGAAGGCCAAACAACTCGAACTGCTTGGACTGGTTCTGCCTGCCTATCGAGAAGCCGCGCAAGGCGGCCAAGTGGAGCTCAGCACCACCCCGTTCTACCATCCGATACTTCCCCTGCTTTGTGATTCGGACGTGGCTCGAGTGGCGAATCCCGGCACGCCCCTGCCGCGGCGTGCGTTCCGCCATCCCGAAGATGCCCGTGAGCAATTGCGCCGCGCTTGTGAGTACCACGAACGAGTCTTTGGAGCCAAGCCTGCGGGGCTCTGGCCTTCCGAAGGCTCGGTTTCCGATCAGGCGTTAGCCATTGCCGCCGAGGAGGGATTCCAGTGGTTTGGCACGGATGAAGGCGTTCTCGGCCGCACTCTGAATGCGGGATTTTTTCGCGACGCGAAAGGGGTGCCGGCGAATGCGGAGCGCCTGTACAGGCCGCTGCGTATCCAACTCGGCGGGAAATCCATCACTGGTCTTTTCCGCGATCACCATCTTTCCGACCTCATCGGTTTCGTTTACAGCCGTATGAACGGAAGGGATGCCGCCGCCGATTTGCACGGGCGGCTTCGCGAACTTGGTGAACGCGCGGGAAATTCGCAGCCGCTGACGATCTGCCTGTTTCTCGATGGCGAGAACGCCTGGGAATATTACCCCGGGAACGGCCGCGAGTTTCTGCGCGAGTTCTACGGGCGCATTGCCGGGGATCAGGATTTCCGTGCGCTGACGGCAAGCGAAGCGATTGCGGCGGCCGGCGAAATTTCGTCCAATAACGGGATCTTCCCCGCTTCCTGGATTAACGCGAATTTCGATGTGTGGATCGGACATAGCGAAGACGTGGCTGCGTGGGAGTTGCTCTGGGACGCGCGCCAGGCATTTGGGCGTGCAAAGGATGCCCAGCAGCAAGGTCGCGATGGCGCGCCCGATCACACCGCACTTGCAACTGCCCAAGAATCATTGCTTGCCGCAGAGGGAAGCGATTGGTGCTGGTGGTTCGGGCCGGAGCATAGCACCGCGAATGACGCGGAGTTCGACGCGCTCTACCGGAAGCACTTAACTGGCGTCTACCTTGCATTGGGTCAGGTGGCCCCTGAGGAGCTGGCCAAGCCCATCAAGCGAAAACCAGAACATGCTCTACAGCTCGCCCCGACCGGTTTTCTAAGAGTGCATGTCGATGGAAGAGATACTTCCTATTTCGAATGGCTGGGCGCAGGGCTCTACTCCCCAGAACGGCGGGGCGGGGCCATGCACGGGCGAACCTTTTATCTTCATGAATTACGTTATGGTTTTGAAGACGGACGTTTCTGCGTGCGCGTCGATCCATTTCTCGATCTTTTAGGAGAACTTGAAGATTCGGAATTCCGCATCACCATTGGCGGCGCTGAAGAGACTGCCATTGTGGTGAAGCTGGAGCGCGGCCACCTGAAGGAGTTTGCAGTGGAGAGAGGGCGGTTGTGCCTGCTCAATCCGAAGAGTGTCGCCGAAGCTGCTTTTGATCGCATCCTGGAGGTCGCCATCCAGCGAAGTGAAGTTAGCCTGGAGGGACAAACAAAACTCAGACTTGGCGTCGCTTTATGGCATGGGGGGCTGCCCGTAGATGTCCTGCCGGCCGGGGGCTTTCTTGAAGTAACTCTGGGCGAAGAGAATTTCGCATGGCCGCTGGAGGGCGGAGCGTAACTTCAGGCCTCCAACAGTTTTTCTCTAGCCCTAAATGGCGCAGCCCATAACATTCTCCTTGACAGTCTAGGAGTAGAGGTCTACATTCCTAGTTTATCTAGGAGAGATTCCCCCGTGGACAAACAACTCGAACTTCTCCAGGGCACCCTCGACATGCTCATCCTAAAAGCTGTTTCTCTCGGCCCTTTGCACGGCTACGGGGTGCTGCTGCGCATCCAGCAAGTCTCGAAAGATCGGCTCGAGATCCTGCAGGGCTCGTTGTATCCCGCGCTTTACCGGCTCGAGCTTCAGGGATGGATCGCCAGTGAATGGGGCGAATCGGAAAACAAGCGCAAAGCCAAGTATTACCGGCTCACCACGGCCGGGAAACGCAGGTTGCAAACGGAAACTGAAAACTGGAACAGCATGGCCGACGTCATCGCAGGAATCCTGGGAACCAAGCCCGAGGAAGTATGACTCTCTGGAGCAGTCTTCGTTCCTGGCTCAGTGCAACGCTGCGGCGTTCTCGCATGGAAAGCGAAATGGACGCGGAACTGCGTTTCCATATGGAAACATTTGCCGAGGACTTGGTCCGCGGCGGAGTTTCGCGTGAGGAAGCGGCTCGGCGGGCCCGCATGGAGTTCGGCGGGATTGAGCGCGTCAAGGAAGAGGGCCGGGAAGCGCGCGGGGTTAATTTTCTCGACCAGATGGCTCAGGATTTTCACTGCGGACAGCGCGTCCTGCGCAAGAGTCCGAGCTTCGCGATCGTTGCCGTGCTCACACTGGCTCTCGGTATCGGAGCCACCACCGCAATTTTCAGCGTCGTGGACGCTGTTCTGCTGCGCCCCCTGGCGATGGAAGAACCTTCCCGCATTATGTTCCTGCAAGAACACTGGCAAGATATTTTCCCGGGGCTCTCCGTCGGAAACTTCGTCGATCTCAGGAGTCAAGGCACCTCCTTCAGCGAACTTTGCGCTTCGAATAACGCGAGCTTCAATCTCGAGACCGGGGGACTACCCGAACGAGTGGACGGCGAAATCGCCACAGCGAATTATTTCGCGACCTTTGGGATCGCGCCCCTCGCCGGGCGCGTTTTCACGCCAGAGGAGGACAAACCGGGCCAGGCCGCTGTGGTGGTCATCAGCGAGCGGCTTTGGCGCACACAGCTACACGCAGATCTGTCAATCGTTGGCAGACCGATACGGATCAACGGTTTGCCTACGACAGTGGTCGGAATCATGCCCAAGAACTTCGACCCTCTGTTAGGCAACTCGGAACTGTGGATTCCCGAGCGATTCACCCAGGCGCAGCTGGCGGATCACGACAACCATTATCTGAATGTGATGGGCCGTCTAAAGGCCGGAGTCCGGGAAGCGCAGGCGCAGTCCGAGCTCGATGTGCTCGCGAAGCGTCTGCAGCAGGAGTACCCGATCGATAACCAGGACCGCGCCTTTCGACTGCAGCCGATCACAGCCGCCCTCCTGGGCGACCAGCGACTGGGATTGCGCTTGATGCTCGCCGCCGTCGGGTTCCTTTTGCTGATTGCGTGCGCGAACATCGCGAATTTACAGTTGGCCCGTTCCCGAGTGCGCCAAAAAGAGATTGCTATGCGCGCCGCGCTCGGAGCTTCGCCTAATCGCATCGTGCGCCAGTTGCTGGCGGAGAACGTGGTCCTCGGCCTTGCTGGCGGTGTGGTTGGTGTGTTTCTGGCTTACTGGGCTGTCGCCTGGATTATCGCGCATGGTCCCGCGGAAATGCCGCGGCTGGACCAGTCCCGAGTGGATGGCAGCACTCTCGCTTTCGCTTGTGTTACGGCCCTGCTCTCGAGTTTTCTTTTCGGCTTGGCTCCGGCCCTTCGCTCGGCCTCCACTCGCCTCAATGAAATTTTCAAATCGAGCTCCGGAATTTCTGGCGGCAGCCGCGACAGTTTACGCAGCCTTCTCGTTGTCGGCGAGGTCGCGCTGGCGCTGATTCTGATGGCTGGCGCTGGCCTGCTGATTCGAAGCGCCCTGCTCGTGTCGCACGTGGATCCGGGATTCGATACTTCCAACGTCATGGTTGGCCGGGTCGGTCTTCCTGATCCCGGCTACCACGATCCCTCGGTGGCTCGACATACGTTCGAACGAATGATTGTCGCGGCGGCTGCTTTGCCCGGAGTCGAGTCTGTCGCCGTGGTTTCGCGTGCCCCGCTCGCTGGCGGGGGCAGCAGCAACGGACTTCTCGCGGAAGGGAAAGCCTTCGACGCCTCAAATCTTGTGAATTCGGAGCTGCAGATCGTCTCACCGGGTTATCTTTCGACGGCCCGCGTGCCATTGAAAGCAGGCCGGGACTTCACTGCCCAAGATACGCGGGAAGGTACGCTCGTCACCGTTGTGAACGAAACCCTGGCGCGCACTATGTGGCCCGGAGCGAATCCTATCGGCAAGCGATTCGCGTGCTGCGAAGCCGGCCCCAAGGGCCGTATGGATCCCGTGTGGCACGAAGTTGTCGGCGTCGTGGCCGATGTCCGCGCCTGGGGCCTTGACCGTCAGGTACAGCCGGAGTTTTACATCCCCATCGCGCAAATGCCTCCCAGCGCCTGGGATTGGATCGGACGCACCATGGATTTGGTGGTTCGAACGAAGGGCGGCCAGATTCCCGTACGCGAGCTGCAAAGTTCAGTGGCGTCCATCGCGCCGGCCGTCCCGATTTACCGGCTCTCGACCATGAAGCAGAAAATCTCTGGCACGCTCGAACGGTCCCACTTCGATACATTCTTGCTGGCCATTTTTGCTGCAACAGCGCTCCTGCTCTCGTCAGTGGGCATCTACGGTGTGCTCTCTTACATGGTGGCGCAGCGTACGCGTGACATCGGCATTCGCATGGCTCTCGGCGCATCGCAACGCCAGATCGTTCTGGATGTCCTCGGCTTTGGAGTCCGGCTTGCCGCCATCGGCTTGGCGATCGGCCTGACCGTCGCATTAGTGGCGACCCGAGTACTCTCCTCGATGCTCTTTGGCATTCGCCCGACGGATGTCATCACCTTCACTGCTGTCTCTGTCCTCTTGCTGGGCGTAGCGCTCGTTGCCAGCTATCTTCCCGCGCGCCGCGCCACCCGCGTCGACCCTGTCGTCGCATTACGCTACGACTAGCCCAGGCGCGCAGGCGGCAATCCCCGGTATCCCGCGGCTGTTGCATCGCGCACCGGCGCAAGAGTAGACTCCGCCGTCGAAAAGCACATCTAGAATAATTTGACCGCCAGATCCTGCGGGCCATCTCCCACAGGAATCATGGTCAGAAGACTGTTTGTCCGCACACGAATCACCGCGACATCGCCAGAGCTCTGGTTCACGACGATCAACAAGTTCTCATTCGGGTCGAATCGCATGGCTCCGGGCGACTGGCCTGCCTGGATGGGGAACTCCTTGCCGGTGCCGGGGTCCCTGATGACACGGCGATTCGCGATGTCAACCGGGATAATGTGTCCCGCCGCGCTGTCCGAAACATAAAGCGTGCCTCCATCTGCGCTTAACAGGCCCCGTCCTGGCGCCGACCCCAGCACCATGTAGTCGCCCACTTCATGCGTCCAGGTATTGATCGCCTGCAAGCCGTGCGCGTCCGGCGAGATGACGTAAAGTTCGCCGCCATCCGGCTTCAGCAACATGTCGGAGGGGTTTCCCTCCAGCTCGAGGTTGGTCACAAGCACGCCCCGCCGCAAATCGACGACCGATAGTTCGTGCTCGCTGCGGCTCAAGACAAACGCCACGCTGCTATCCGGAAGCACGGCGAGCTTCTCCGGCTGCTTGACGATGCGGACCGTGCTGCGCTGCGCAAGCGTGGACGCGTCGTGAATCCCCAGCGTCGCGTCCCGATGATTCAAGACCAGCACGCTTTTGCCGTCCGGCGTCACCTGGGCAAGAACGGGTTCGCCCCCAGTCTTCGCGCGCGCCACTACGTTCCGCGTCTCGCAATCGATGGCCACCAGGGTATCCGCGCCCGCCGCTGTGGTATACAAGCGCCTGCCATCGGGAGAAAAATCGATTGTGTAGGGAAGTGGCCCAACGGGAATCCGCGCGGTAACCTGGTTTACGCGCGCATTCAACACCCAAATGTAACCGCCTGTGGAACTGGCGCCCCAAATCTCCGCTCGCGTGGGATGCTCGCGCATGCCGGACAAACCGCTCCCCACCACGACCCGGCCGACTGCGCTCAATTTTACGAGATCGATGACCGTCACACTTCCGTCAGCGGTCGTAACGTACGCGTGCAATTGCAGGCCCGGCCTCAAAAACGATGGGCGATGCTCACGGAGAAGTTCTACAACTCCCGCAACGAGGAGGACAATTAGTAGAAAAAATACGCGGAAATTGCGCGGCCGGTTCATTGTGCGGAGGAATTGTTACATGTCGCCCGAGGAATTAGCCACAAGCGCGGGAGTCTGCGGGCAGATGCGGCATGTTGAATCCAAGCACGCCGATCTCAATTTACTTCGCGCCGCAATACGGCGGCAATTTGCCGGACCTCTTCGACCAGCTCAACGAATTCTTCCGGCAAGATAGATTGCATGCCATCGGAAAGGGCCTTGTCCGGTTCGTGGTGCACTTCGACAAGCAATCCGTCCGCGCCCACGGCAATCGCCGCGCGCGATAGCGGCAGCACTTTATGCCGCTTCCCGGTGCCGTGCGACGGATCCACCAAGATCGGTAAGTGGCTGCGCTTCTTTACGGCCGGCACTACCGCCAGGTCCAGGGTATTCCGCGAAAAATCCGAAAACGTCCGCACGCCTCTCTCGCACAACATGACCTGGTAATTTCCCTCGGAAAGTATGTATTCCGCGGCCATCAGGAACTCGTCAAGCGTCGCGGCCATCCCGCGCTTCAAGAGCACTGGCTTCTTCGCGCGCCCCGCTCGCTTGAGCAACGAGAAATTCTGCATATTGCGCGCTCCAATCTGAATCACGTCGGCATATTCTTCGACCAAATCCAGGCTCTCATTGTCGATGGCCTCCGTGATTATCCCGAAGCCGTAGGTCTTGCGCACTTTTGCCAGAATCTTCAACCCCGGCTCGCCCAGCCCCTGAAAGCTGTATGGTGAAGTCCTGGGCTTGTAAGCGCCTCCGCGAAACAGCCGCGCGCCGCTCTTCTTCACGCGTTCGGCGATCGCCAGGCACTGCTCTTCGCTTTCCACTGCGCACGGCCCGGCAACGAGCGCAATCTTTTTCCCGCCCACAAGCACTTCGCCACCGGGCACGGGAATCCGAAGTACGCTGTCTTCTTCCTTCGCGTCACGGCTCACCAGCTTGTAGGGCTTGCTGACCGGGATGCACTCCACCACTCCGGGGAGCGATTCGAGCACGCCAAGATCAATGGCGCCCTTGTTGCCAGTAATCCCGATGGCCGTGCGGATGCTGCCGGGAATCGGATGCGCCTTCAGTCCCAGGCTTTCAATCCGTTCACACACGCCGCGAATCTGCTCCTCCGTGGCGTGTGACTGCATGACAACCAGCATCAGCGGCTCCTTCGTAGTTCAGGCAACTGCGTAGTCTACGGCATGCCGCGCAACGCGGCAAATTCGAGAAAGGTTCAGAAACTTCGAAAGGGAAGTACGTTAGGCAGGATTTATGGCGGCACGTCTGGTGCGGTGCCAACTCCAGACCACGATGGAAATCGCGAGTACGCTCAGCGTGATCGTAATGAAGGACCAAAATGCAACCGCAGCGTCATCTCCCAACATGTATTGAGGAACTTCGATGAGGCTCCAAAGCGCGTCGGTAATCCGCCGTTCGTCGGCCGGTAAAAAGGCCGAAGCCCGGAAGTCCGCTAAAGCGCGTTGAAACGGCAGGAAGCATACAACGAACGCGCCGCTTGCCAACAAAAGGGCAGCCGGGGCGTAGTCTGACACAAGGCACATGACCCGCCGCCACACGGACGTCCGATTTCGATTCTTACCGGATCGCAGCTCCAATTCCAAAATACCCAGAATGACGGCGAGGCCCGCGATCCCTCCCAAAATGCCGAAACCTTGAACAAACGCTGCTTCCCACTGAAGTGTTTGGATTTGCTCCGCCCTTCTCGGGTTGTCACGATTAAATCCCTTAACCGCACGGTCCAGCTCACCCACTTTCGAATTCGCCACCCGGGCTTCTTCTGCTTTTCCTTCGCTTGCGTACAGCTCAGTAAGGCCCACCTGCGCGCTGTGCTCTACCACAATGCCAATAAGCTGCTCGATGAAGGGACCGTTCGAACCTGCCATCCGCGCGCCAAAAGTGCCGACCTGATTGGCAATTTTTTCCGATTGTTCTGTATCGCCGGCCGCTTGCGCCTTTTTCGCTTCACGGAGCCGGATATCCCCATAGAGTCTCACAAGCCGCAAATCCGGCATTGCATGCGACCACATGCCGACGAGAAAAATCTCAGGCGGCAAATTCGGGTCACGCTCCCACATCATCCGCATCAACTGAAAATGCTTCTGCATGTAACTGTCGTAACGCGGCGCGGTAAATGAGCGTTCCATCAGCGCCATCCACTGTGGATCATTTTCGAGCTTTGCATAATCAGGCTCCGCATAACGCGGGCTGATTTTCGGCTGTGCCAACGCATCTGCGGCCAAGAGAAGAGGCACGGCGTTTCCTGGATCCGCCACTTCAAGGCGGTCAAGCCATTCTTGCCGGGCCGGGTAATAATCCAGCCGGTGGTTTTTTGCGCCGTAAATCCAGACGAGCGTCGGATCCAGGGCTACGCTCTCCTCAACCAGCTTCTCAGACCGCTTCGGGTCTCGCGTGCTCAGAGCGACGAATGCCAGCATGCTCGCGTCTTTCTCTTTTTCTGCGCGCGTCCCCAGTTCATCCAGCGTCCGATTGTCCGAATTGGTCAGCATGAAACCCAGCCAACTTGCTCGGACTGTGCGAAAGGCCTCACGGCTCTCAGGCAGAAGAAAGAGCAAACCGGTAGCAACGAGAATCACTACTGTAAAAAATCTCGAACGCTTTGGCAGGAAATCAGAGCCTTGTGGTCCGCCATTCGAAAGGGAACTGCCAGCGGGCAGCTTCAGCCACTTCCAGGCACTCGTGAACCACGAACGCGTGAAGAACATGATTCCTCCCAGCGACCAACGGATCGCTTCGAACGGTTTTGTCGTCTCATCCAACTCCGCAACCAGAGCCATTCCCCACGGACGCGTCTCTTCGGGCCAATGGCGCAGGGCGCACCCCAAAAGCCAGCGAGCGCAACGGGCCGGAACGGATTCAATTTTTGGCGACGTGCTCACACCTGGTCTCCGGCGGGCGTCCAGAAATGCTTCTTTTGAGCCGCGCGAAGTTCCTCCCGCGCCCATTCGCGTGCCGTCCCGGAAAGACGGTACAAATGCCGCGGCGGCCGACCTGGAGTTTTGGCCTCTTCCCAACGCGTCTCGAGCCAGTGAAGTTTTTCAAGGCGCATCAGGATTGGGTAGAGCGTGCCGGAAGGAATGCCCGTGCTTTGGCTAAGCGAATAGCCGTGATGCCACTGGCCGGGACGGACGAGGAGAGCGTCCAGGATGGCCAGCGTTTGACGCGAGAGACGGATGCGGACGCCCATGCATTAACTCTACCTAGATAGATATAAAATGCAAGCTCCTTTTCGCACCCTTGGCCCTATTGCTATATAGGGTTAACTACCCGGCCTGGGCGGCTCACAGTCTCGCGCTCCGGCCGTGGAATCCTGCGCCTGAGGGGAACTCTCCCCGCCTTTGTTGCATCCAATGATCAGCCAATCAGCCCTAATTCTACAGACCCAGCCGGGAGGTTTCTTTGCTCTCGGACCACGTCATTTCCATAGCAGGGCACTCCATCACAATCACCAGTCACGATATCTTCTTGACGGGTGTATCGATAGTTTTAGGCCTGCTTTTCTTCACGCTCGTGTACTTCAGCCGCAAGCGGATCGTCGTATTGCGGCGCTCTGGCAGTACCGATCAGATTACCTACGAACTCTCTCGCATCGCGGATGCTCTCGACCGGATTGCCAATCAGCCCGCGGAGCGTGCTATTGCGGCCGCGTCCCGGCGCCAGCAGCAGGCGCAAATGCCGCCACCGCTGCAGCGCGAGTCCAAGGGCGTCGCTTTCTCCATGTTTGGACGCTGAGTCACCCGGCAGTCCCTCGACTCACGCCCGCGAATTCCCGCCAGGGATCGCGAGAATGCCTGTGGTGTCGACGCTCTCTGAGCCATGCCGCCCGAGGAGCGATTTGGGCCATATGCTAGAATAAGAGGTTTAAGGATGGTCCGAACCTCTTAATGGGAATGCCCGAACAGCCTCTCACTCACGCCACCGAATTTGATCCAGAAGACGAATACCGCCCGGAACCTGAACCCGAACCGCTGCCTCCGACCTGGATGGACGGCAGCCTGCGCATTGGCATCCACGCGTCCATCGCCGGAAGCCACCTCAACGCTCTCGAATCCGCCCGTAAGCTGGGCTGCAACGCCCTGCAAATCTTTTCGACCAGCCCGCGCATGTGGCAGGGTGGCCCTGCGCGGATTCCAGAGGTGGATGGGGCAGCCTTTCGCGCCCGACGCGCCGAGCTTGGACTTGGCCCTCTGGTTATTCATGCCAACTATCTAATCAATCTGGCTGCCGCGCAGCCCATGCTGCGTACCCGTTCCATCCAGGCGTTCCATGATGAACTCGTACGGGGAATTGCCCTGGGCGCGGATTTTGTCGTGGTGCATCCCGGCTCGCGCGGAGATGCATCCCCGGCGCAAGCGATTGCAAATGTGGTCGAGTCTACCAAGCAGGCCGCGAAGCGAGCTCCGCTCGGTAGCCTGCGCATTCTCATCGAGAACACCGCGGGTATGGGTACTGCAGTCGGCGCAAGGTTGGAAGAGCTTGGCGAGATTCTTTCCGGACTCAGGGATATCCCGGTGGCGGCATGTCTCGATACTGCCCATCTCTTTGCCGCGGGCTACGACATCAAGAGTGCAGCCGGGCTGTCCTCGAGCATCGACTTGATTGAAACGACGATTGGTCTCGATCGCGTGCCCGTCTTCCACGCCAACGACTCGAAAATTCCGCTGGGCGGCCGCGTGGATCGCCACGAGAACATTGGTGAAGGCAAGCTCGGCGCCGATGCATTTCGCCGAATCCTGACGCACGCACGCCTTGGCGCAACCCCTGCGGATGGCCTGCCCGGCCGCGCATTCATCGCGGAAACTCCTATCGACAAGCCTGGCGACGATCGCCGCAATGTTGCGAAGCTCTGGGAGCTCGCCGGCCTGAGCGCGCAAGCCCCGCCCTCCGAAAAAGGTTATTCGATGCTAACCGCCGCCATCAAAAAAATCCAAACTAAGACGGCAAGAGAGGCGAAATCCGCGGCGAAGAAAACCAAAGTAGCCATCAAAGCAAGAGCCTCTGCAGGCAAGTCCGGAAAATCGCGCAAAACCAGGAAGGGATAGCGAAGCGTGGCGGAATACAACCCACAAGAGATCGAAGCCAAGTGGCAGAAGCGCTGGGCTGACGCGCGCGTATTCGAAACCGAGGCTGATCCCGCGAAGCCCAAGTACTACGTCCTCGAAATGCTGCCGTACCCCTCCGGCACGATGCACATGGGCCACATGCGCAACTACGCGATTGGCGACGTTGCCGCCCGCGTCAAGCGCATGCGCGGTTTCAATGTCCTTCACCCCATGGGCTGGGACGCTTTTGGACTCCCCGCCGAAAACGCCGCCATCAAAAACAAAACCCACCCGCGGGAGTGGACCAACAAGAACATCGCGGAATTCCAGCGAACCCTGCGCCGGTTCGGATTCAGTTACGACTGGCGTCGCGAAATCTCCACCTGCGAGCCCGAGTATTACCGCTGGAACCAGTGGTTTTTCCTGCGCATGCTGGAGCGCGGGCTGGCTTACCGCAAAAAAAGTCGCGTGAACTGGTGTCCCAAGTGCTGCACGGTGCTGGCGAACGAGCAGGTGATCAACGGCGGCTATTGCTGGAGGCACGAAGACACTCTCGTCGAGTCCCGCGAACTCGAGCAGTGGTTTCTCAAGACGACCGCCTATGCCGATCAACTGATTGACGACCTGAAGCAGCTCGAGGGCAGCTGGCCCGAACGCGTCATCATCATGCAGCGAAACTGGATCGGACGCTCCCAAGGAGCCAGAGTGAAGTTCGCGATCGCCGATGTCGCGGATGCCGACCCGATCGAGATTTTCACCACTCGGATTGACACGATCTATGGCGCGACCGCTCTTATCCTCGCCCCCGCACATCCCGCTGTCGAACGACTCCTGGGGTGGGCGCAAGACGACAGCATCAGCTGGACGAGGCTGAAGAAAATGCGCCAAGCCTCGGTGAAGACGGAAGACGTCGCCACCATGGAAAAGGAAGGATTCTTTACCGGTCGCTTTGCCATCAATCCGTTCAGCGGGGAAAAGCTCCCAATCTGGGTAGGCAATTTCGTGCTCATGGAGTACGGCACAGGCGCCATCATGGCCGTGCCGGCCCACGACCAGCGCGACTTTGAGTTCTGCCGAAAGTACGAGCTGCCCATTCGTGTGGTGGTCCAGCCCGAAGCGGGCGAGCCACTTCTCGACGAGAAAATGGCAGCAGCGTTTGAGGATCACCAGAACGGAAAGCTCGTCAATTCCGGCCCCTTCGACGGCCTATCCGTCGACGAAGCCATCCGCAAAATGACTTCCTTCGCGGAGCTGAAAGGGTTTGGTCGCGGTGAAGTCGTTTTCCGCCTGCGGGACTGGGGCATATCGCGACAACGCTACTGGGGCACTCCGATTCCCGTCGTTTACTGCGAAAAAGACGGCATGCTCCCCGTCCCCGACAAGGATCTCCCTGTCCTTCTGCCGCCCAATCCGAAACTAACGGGCGAGGGCGAATCGCCGTTGGCCTCGACGCCCGAATTCGTCAATACCACTTGCCCAAAATGCGGTGGCCCGGCGCGTCGCGAAACCGACACGATGGACACCTTCGTCGACTCCTCGTGGTATTTCTACCGGTATTGCGATCCCCACAACGACGCATCTCCGTTTGATTCCGTGAAGGTCGGCTATTGGTTTCCCATCGACCAGTACATCGGGGGCATTACTCACGCCATCCTTCACCTGCTTTATTCCCGCTTCTGGTGCAAAGTTATGCGCGATCTCGGCCTCGTCGGACATAACGAGCCCATTACCAGGCTTTTCACCCAGGGGATGGTCCAGAAGGGCGGCGTAGCCATGTCCAAATCGCGCGGCAACGTCGTTGGCGCAATCGATATGGCGCAAAAGTACGGCGCCGATACCGGCCGGCTCTACACGCTCTTCGCTGCTCCCCCCGAAAAAGATCTCGAGTGGAGCGAAGAGAGCATCGAAGGCTCATGGCGTTTCCTGAATCGTGTCTTTCGCTTGGTGGATAAACACGCCGCTTCAATTCGAGAAACCAAGGGCTGGAATTTCGACCCAAAGGGAATGACCGACAAAGAACGCGATCTAATCAGGGTTACTTACCAAACGATGCTGAGGGTGACGCAAGACTTCGAGAAACGCTGGCACTTCAACTCCGCGATCGCGCAGATCATGGAATTGACAAATGAAATTTATCTGGCCGAGCCCCTCGAAAACGGCGTTCGCCCGGAAATCCGCAGGGAAGTTCTTCAAATTCTGACGCTGCTCCTCGCTCCCATGACTCCGCATATTGCGGAAGAAATGTGGGAAATGCTCGGAAATAAGGAAGGTCTCTGGAACGCCTCCTGGCCGGTGCTCGAAAGGGAACAGCTGGAGCTTGCAAAGGACGACGAAGTCGAAATCCCCGTTCAGGTCAATGGCAGGGTGCGCACCACTCTGAGCGTTGCCACTGGCGCAGCCGAGCTCGACTTGGTCGCCAAAGCCAAATCCGATCCTGCGGTAGTCCGGCATCTCGACGGCAAGCGCATCATCAAAGTCATCTTCGTTCCCAACAAACTCCTTAACCTGGTGGTGAAATGAGCTAAACGCGCCCACTGCGAATCCCGTGCAGCGACAAATTCATGGATCCGAACTTCGAGCGCCAGACACGAGAGAGGAACACAATGGCAACAGGAGCAACGATGAAGGAAGACCAGCCAAAGCCAAAATCAGAGCTCGGCGGCGTCGTGGTGCTGGATTTCGGCGGCCAATATACGCAATTGATTGCGCGTCGCATTCGCGAGCAGCAAGTCTTCTCCGCTATTCTCCCATGCACAACCTCCCTTGGCGAGATTCGCAAATTCGAACCCATCGGCTTGGTTCTTTCGGGCGGCCCCAGCTCCGTCTATGATCCGGATGCTCCAAAATGCGATCCGCGCATCCTCGCCATGGGCTTGCCGGTCCTTGGAATTTGCTACGGTATGCAGTGGATCGCCCACGCGCTCGGCGGCAAGGTGGAAAAGGCGGAGCGCCGTGAATATGGCCGCGCGCAGTTGAAGGTAAGGAGTGACGCGGCCGCCCCACGTTCGCATCTCTTCGCCGGCGTCCCGGAAACCTTGCGCATTTGGAACAGCCACGGAGACCATGTTCGCGAGGTTCCTCCCGGTTTCTGCGCCACCGGCCACACCGACAACGCCATCGCTTCACTCGAAGATCCCCAGCGAAAGATCTATGCGGTGCAGTTCCACGTCGAGGTGAACCACACGGAACGCGGCACGGAATTGCTGCGCAATTTTCTTTTCCGGGTCTGCCATGCGGAATCGAAATGGAGCGGCTCCGCTTTTATCGCAGAAACCACCGAAGCCATCCGGAAAAAAGTAGGCCAGGGCCGCGCTATCTGCGCTCTCAGCGGCGGCGTTGATTCCACGGTCGCCGCCGTGCTGGTCCACCGCGCCATGGGGGACCGGCTTACAAACGTTTTCGTAAACACGGGCTTGCTTCGAAAGAATGAATTCAGGGACACGCTGGAAATGCTGCGGGACCGCTTGGGTCTGCGAGTCATTGGAGTGGATGCTTCGGATAGATTTCTGAATCAACTTTCCGGAATTGCCGATCCCGAACAGAAACGGAAGATTATAGGAAAGGAATTCATTTCCGTCTTTGCCGAGGAAGCCCGGAAACTGCAGAGCGGAGAGCCCGCCGGCGAAATTGCCTGGCTTGTGCAGGGAACCCTCTACCCGGATGTCATTGAATCCGTCTCCGTAAAAGGCCCGTCGGCCACCATCAAGACTCACCACAATGTAGGCGGTCTGCCTGAAAAAATGCCGTTTGCGCTGATTGAACCGTTGCGCGACCTCTTCAAGGATGAAGTGCGCCGCATCGGCAAGGATCTGGGGCTCCCGGATGAGATACTTTTGAAACATCCGTTTCCAGGCCCAGGCTTGGCCGTGCGTCTGCTCGGGGAAGTCACCCGCGAAAATTTGCACACGCTTCAGGAAGCCGACGCCATTGTCGTGGACGAAATCCGCCGCGCTGGACTGTATGAAAAAGTTTGGCAGGCCTTTGCCGTCCTGCTGCCTGTTAGGAGCGTTGGCGTCATGGGGGATTACCGCACCTATGGCCTCACCATCGCCGTTCGCGTAGTGGAGTCCGAGGACGCCATGACCGCGGACTGGGTGCGCTTACCCGCGGAAGTTCTGGAGCGGATTTCCACGCGCATCGTCAACGAGGTTCGCGGCGTCACTCGCGTGGTTTACGACATTAGCTCGAAGCCGCCTAGCACCATCGAGTGGGAGTGAAACCTTCGCCGCGAGCGCGTACTACGGTATTCCTGGGCGGAGGAGGAGTGGCTCGAAAAGCGAGTCCCACTCGCATTCAATGAGCTTCTGAAAATGGCAAAGGCCGCGCAGGGACGATTCGCGGCCTTTGCAGGAGTGCCCAACAGCTTGACAGCAAGCACAAACAAATCAGCGGCAGAACTACCGGTTAGCCATTTTCTGCGCCATGTACAGAATGAGCTTGCGGTCTCCTTCTTCCACTTTGCCCAGCAAGCGGCGAAGCTTGTTGAGAAAGCGTGCATCTTTTCCTACGCTGCCCCATGCGATGTCGTCCGACGATTTCCGCTTCGGCAGGTTTGGCAACTGCGGCGGCTCTTCGCCGTCATAAAAGAGTTGATAGAGTGGGCACTCAAGTGCGCGCGCAAGTTTTTCCAGCGTCTCGATGGCCGGTACGGTGTGGCCATTTTCCACGCGGGAAATATAACAACGAAGCAATCCTGTTCGCTTCTCGATGTCGCCCTGGGAGAGTTTCTTTTCTTCGCGGAGTGCGCGAAGACGGTCACCTATAATCATGGCGGCATTATTCCATGTAGATAAGATGCACGCAAGCGGAAACTTGGCCCTTACCCGAGTGAAACAATTGATACAGGCTGGAGAAACCAAGCTACATTAGACGTAACCGGATTGACATGCCACGCGTCCCAAAAGTAGAGCCCCTGGGGCCACCCGCCAGTTCGGGGGGAGCCAAAGCGTCGCTTGCAAAGGCGGCGAGTGCCGCGGATGACCGGGAACTTGTCCGGCGTGCGCAGCAGGAAGACCAGGAGGCTTTCGAGGAATTAATCAGGCGGCACCAGCACCGCGTATTTGCCGTAGCTGGCGGAATCTTGCGCCGCCGGGAAGATGTGGAGGACATAGCGCAGCAGGTATTTGTCAAAGCGTACTTCTCGCTGAAGCGGTTTGATCAGCGGGCGGCGTTCAGCACCTGGTTGTATAAGATTACCGTCAATGAGTGCTGGGACCTGTTGCGAAAAAAGAAGGTTCGGCCCTTGGTTTACGAGTCGGACCTAAGTGAGGAGCAGGCCCGGCAAATGATCGCCGCCGAGGAGAAGAATGGCGGCGGGCCGGACATCAGCGACAGGCTGGAAGCACGCCAGCGCGTCGAGAATCTTCTGGAAGGCCTTGACGAGCGGGACCGCCTGATGCTGATTCTCAAGGAAGTCGAGGGTTTTGCGGTCGAGGAGATTGCGGAAGTTTTGGATTTGAACGCGAACACCGTGAAGGTGCGGCTCTTTCGGGCACGCCGCAGAATCGTTAGCAAGGCCCGCAAGCGTGGGGAATGAAGCAGCGATTGCATACTCATAGAAGGATGGAATGCCATTCGCGTAATGATTTCTTGGGCCTGGATTGATTTTGAGGTAGAGAAAGATTAAATAGGTTGCGGAAATCGTTGGAGGTACCTGAAATGAAATTCAAGCTGAACAAACGCGGAGCCGATTGCCGCGATTTTCAGATGCAGCTTGAGGACGCGGCGGCCGCCGCCTCAAAAGCGAGAGAATTGCCGGAACTGCTGGCAGCGCTGCCAGAAGCCCTGAAAAAACACATGACTGAGTGCGGGAATTGCCGCGCTGCAGTCAGCAATATTCTTGAGGCGCGCGTCCTCCTGGCGGAACTGCCTTCGCACGCTTCCATCGCCGGGCCGTGGTTTGCGCCCCGGGTCATGGCCGCAATCGCGGCGCGCAAGGCCGAATTTGGCCGTGCCACGGATACTTGGACTTTTCTCCCAAAGCTTGCCGCAAGGCTCACCTGGGCTTCCGCGATCGCCTTGCTTTTGGCTAGCGGTTGGCTGTATCAAACGCCCGTATCCACCTCGACGAAGCCCGCGGTGGTCACGGACATCACCGGTGAACCATTGGTCTACAGCGCGACGCCGGCGGACAATGATGAAGTGCTCGTGAGTCTGGCCGAGAAACCTCGATGAACGGAACCTCCGCAAAGCAAAAAGCCGCCTTGTGGGTGGCGGTCGTGTTCCTTCTTGGCGCCGCCCTCGGCGGAGTGTTCGGCTATTTCTATGGCCATCGCAGCGTAGTGGCCGCTTCGAACCCTCCCTTGAGTGAACCCGCGAGACGCGCGCGCAGAGTCGAGCAGCTTACTCAGGAACTAGGTTTGACGATGGATCAGAGCAAGCAACTGGACTCAATCCTTTCTCAATTGCATGCGGAATATAAATCCAATCACGATCAGTTCGATGCTCAGATGGGTCAGACCAGGCAAAAAGGCCGCGACCAAATCCGGGCGATCCTCACTTCCGAACAGAAACCCAAGTTCGAAGAATTTCTGAAGAAACTGGACGAAGAACGAAAGCGAAATGCCCCGCCGGCGACACCGCGGTAACGCGGCCTCTCTACACATCTCAACCTGAAGCGTCGCCGTTCTCAGAAGCGCCCGGGCGAGGCAAGCCGGAGTTTAAACCAGGCTCTCGAACAGTTTTCGATCAGACCTTTACGATGAGTTTGCCGATGTTGCCTCCGGTGAAGAGCATGTTGATGGCGTCGGGGGCTTTTTCCAGGCCTTCGACGACCGTTTGGCGGTCCTTCAACTTGCCCATCATTTTCCATTTGCCCAGTTGTGTGGCGGCCTCGGTAAACCGTGACGCGTAATCGAGCACCAGAAACCCTTCCACCTTTAGGCGCTTGACAATCATAAGTCCGAGACTTATCTGTTCCGGGACTTCTTTCGTGTAGCCGGAAATGAAGCCGCAAACTACGACGCGTCCATGCAAGTTCATGCGGTTTAAGACCGCATCCATAATCTCCCCGCCGACGTTTTCGTAATCAATGTCCACGCCCTTGGGTGTGGCGGCGGCCAGCTGTTCTTTCCAGTCTGGATGCTTGTAGTTGATCGCGGCGTCGAATCCGAGTTCGTCCAACAGCCATTTGCATTTCTCGTCCGTGCCCGCGATTCCCACGACCCGGCAACCGTGGATTTTGCCGATTTGGCCGGCGACGCTTCCTGTTGCTCCAGCGGCTGCGGAGACAACCAGCGTCTCGCCTTTTTGCGGCTTGCCAATCTCGGTCATGCCGAAATACGCGGTGATTCCGGTCATACCCAGCGCGCCTAGAAACAAAGTGTCCGATACAAAGGGAATCGAAGGTAGCTTCTGGAAGGGAAATTTCGGTTGTGCCTCAATGAGAACGTATTCCTGCAGTCCGGTGAGGCCCACAATCTTGTCGCCCTTTTTGAATTGCGCGTGCTTCGACTCGATGATTTCCGCCAGCCCGCCAGCGCGCATCACTTCGCCAATCGCGACGGCGGGGAGGTAGCTGTCTCCAGCCATCCACACGCGCATCGTGGGATCAACGGAAAGATACTTCACTTTGGCCAAGGCCTGGCCGTCCTTCAACTCCGGCACTGGGGTTTCTGCAAGCTGCAGATCGCCCGGTGCGAGTAAGCCCTTCGGCCGTGCGTGCAAAAGTAGTTGACGATTTGTCGCCGTCATTTTGAACTCCCGAATTATTGTTGTCGGTACAAATTCCTGCGCTGCGGAGCTCGAGGGCTTGCAAAATCCGCACGCAGGATTGGCTCGCCTGCCAACGCTTGCCAAGACCTGGAGAGATAGCTAGAAGGGAATATCCTCATCGGAGATTTCGGGGCCGGTGCTTCCGCCGCCCATCGGTTCTTCGCCGCCGCCCTGATGGGGAGCGAAGTCGTCGGCCTCGCGCGACGCGCTGGTGCCTCCGCCAGCGCCGGCTGCAGCGGCATCGCCCCGCGAACTGAGCATTTTCATTGTGTTCGCAACGATGTCGAAGCTCGTCCGCTTTTGGCCTTCCTTGTCTTGCCACTCGCGCGATTGGATACGACCTTCAATGTAGACCATCGTTCCTTTCTTCAAATATTGCTGGCAAATTTCGGCCAGTTTTCCCCAAGCGGTGATGCGATGCCACTCGGTGCGCTTCTGTCGCTCGCCGTTCTTGTCTTTGTACGATTCATCCGTGGCCACGGAAAAATTGGCAACGGCCTGGCCACCGCCGGTATAACGCGTTTCGGGATCGCGGCCCAAGCGGCCGACGAGAATCACTTTGTTGACGGACATGAAGAGCTTCTCCTTGCGTCGCTGACGATAACAGAAACGGAGTGTAGAGGCAAAGAGACCAGCTAGCGAACGGCGAACCGCGAGTCGCAAGCAGGCAGCAGCTGGATAAAATGTTCCTGCCGGTACTGTAACTACTGAGAGGGCTCCATTGCGCGTTCAAACATGAAATTCCTGTTACTAACCTAAGTTGACCAGATAGGTCTTGACCCCGCAGTTGATATCACATATCGTCCGCCGTACTTGTCCTCGACAAGAAGTCGGCCCAGCAGACCTCGCCGCCTTTTTGTGTCAACCAGGACATTCCGGATTTCGCTGCTTCTCTCCAAGTTCGATCCGGACGTGGAGCCATTCGCCCAAAATCACGAGGAGCTAACTACTATGCGACATACGATATTCATTCTGTGCTTCCTTTTACTAACATGCGGAGCCAGCGCGGGACTTGCTCAGGAAGTTGATATGGTTGATCCATCCTTCCTGGCAAACGCCACCGCCAGGTCGTTTCATCCGAAACCCCACGACCTCACAAATGGACAGGCGCACTCCCGCTTCGGAATTTTCGGAATCGATTCCATCCCTAACTTCAACGGCCAGTTCTTCGCGGACGGCTTCGATTTCAACGGCAATCCCAACCGGCACTGGTACACCAACACGGTGGGCAACCCGCCACAGATGGGCGGCACGACACTGATCGGTGCTCCGATTCAGCCGGTGAATATCGAATTGGATGACGCCAACGGCAATCTACGGATGGTAAACGGACATCCCCTGATTTCGGATGCCACCAAATTCGTCAATCCTACCTTGGCTTCCCCAGTCTTCTCAAACTTCACTTATTCAAGCGGAACGGACGCCACGCAATTCTCCGACGCCATTCAGCGCGCCGAGTACTTCAACAATATGAAGCCGGACTGGCATACGCTGCTCCTCGCTGCTCCAAAGCCGGCGCTCACCATGCACATTCGGCAGTCGCCCACTTGTCCGACTGGGCCTCATTCCGCCGGCTGCAATTATGTATTTGCACTCAATGCGGACGGAACGTGTTGCCGATTCATATTGGTAAGCGACAACCCGCCAGATTTCGTTTTCGAAAGCGGCCTGGCCGATATGGTTATCGCCGACATCACAACCAATGCCATCACCACGAAAGATATTTCCACCTTCTTGTATCCCAATGTTTTTCTGTTTTTCGGAGACACAACTCAGTGTTGTGCGCTTGGATTCCACACCTACTTCTTTGAGCCAGGCAGCGATCCGGAATTGCGTTGGGTGCTGAACTATTCAAGCTGGATCAGCCCGGGTTTATTCGGAGCCGCGTTCGTGGATGTGACCGCCGTCAGCCACGAAATCGCCGAAACCTATAATGATCCGTTCGTGGTGAGCGACGGCGTGCACAATCTGACTCCGTTTACGCTGGCTCCGAACGGAGGCTGCTCGGAAGTTCTGGAAACAGGCGACGTGATCGAAGGACTACCCAAGGCGACCTTTCCCATCACGTTGAACGGCTTCGTGTACCATCCGCAGAACGAAGCGTTACAACAGTGGTTCGAGTTCGAATCACCATCCAGCGCGTTAGGGCAAGCCTATAGTTATCCCGACACCACAGTCTTGCCAAAACTTTCACCGCCGCAAAAATTCAATTGCCAACCGTAAATATTCCTGAGCTCCGGGGCCCGGTCGATCGCAAATCGGCCGGGCCTCACAATTTAGGATTGTTTTCATTGACGCCGTAAAGGCCCGCGTGGAATATACAGGGGCCGTGGCCACCGCTCCCTCGTCTACTTCAACACAACAACCAAAGCTCTCCGACGCTGCTTCGCCGAGCAGCGCACGGGCATTTTTGTGGATTGCGACTGCCACGGTCACCGGCGCGATCGTGATGGCGATGGAACTCACGGCGTTCCGGTTGTATGCGCCGTACTTTGGCAACTCGATTTACGTTTGGGGCAGCATGATTTCGGTGGTCATGCTGGCGCTCGCTGCCGGGTACAGCCTGGGCGGCTGGATTGCCGATCGATGGCCCACCGACACCGTGCTTTATCTGATCGTTTTGAGCAGCGGTCTCTATCAGCTCGTGATCGTATTTATCCAAAGGCCCGCGATGCTGAAGCTCTGGCATATGGGAGATTTTGCGGGGCCGACGCTGGCGACGGTGATCATTTTCGCTCCGCCGATGGCGGCGCTGGCGATGACGTCGCCTTTTGTAATCCGGCTGCTTGCGCGAACGGGACACGTTGGTGTGACGGTCGGGCAGGTGTTTGCACTCTCGACGGCAGGGAGCATTGCGGGAGTCCTCGGGACAAGTTTTTATCTGGTACCGCGGTTCGGGACGAGGATAACCCTGGAAATTCTTTGCGGAGCATCGATCCTCGTGGGAGCGTGCGGCTTGATCCTGCGGAGAAAGGCGACGGCGCTGCTTGCGCTGCCGGCGGCGTTGCTCTTCATTGTTCCAACGCCGAAAGCGCCACCTACTTTGATTTGGAACGGTGAATCCACTTACAACAGGATCCTGGTGTTCGAGGCAAGCGGAAGGCGGTGGCTGGTCCTGAATGACTCGCGATTCGCCCAGACGATTGAGAATGTGGGCGGGGGAAGTTCGGGATTTTATCTGGACGAGTTTGCGCTGGGGCCGGTGATTGTACCGGCGAAGAATTTGTTGGTGCTGGGAATGGGAGCGGGTGGATCGATTCAGGCCACCAGGGCGGTTGCGCCGGGAATTGATATTGATGCCGTAGAGATCGATCCGGAAGTTGTGCGCGTTGCGGAAACTTTTTTTGCGTTGCCACAGCACGACGCCAAACTCCGCGTTCACATTGCGGATGCGCGGCCGTGGCTCGCAGAAGAGACGGCGAAGTATGATTTGGCGCACATCGATTTGTTTCAAGGCGGGCCCTATGTGCCGTTCTACCTCACGACGGTAGAATTTTTTCGGCTGGTACGAGAGCGAATGACGGATCGGGGCGTGCTCATCGTAAATGTTTTCGACAAGAGCGCGAAACACGATTTGCTCGATGCGATGGGAGCGACGATGCGGCAGGTGTTCCCATCGCTGGAGAAGCTTTCGAGGCCGGACGGGAACCATATCGTTTTTGCGTTCGCCGAAAAACGGGCGCTGGGAGAAACGATAACGCAATTGAAAAATGGCGCGGGACCCGATTGGGTGAGGGAATTGTCGCAGAAGGCGGCCCAGGAGATGGCCGAATTTGAACCGAAGCCGGGCGCGGTGATATTCACGGACGATAAGGCACCCATCGAGCAGATGACCAGACAGATGCTGGCGGAATCGAAAAAATAAAATGGACAAACAGGACCGCAGAAAATTTCTGAAACATTCGGCGGCGGCTGTGGCAATGGGGTTGGGCCCACGAGGCGCAGTGCCGGCGAGCGCGGAGAATGCCGTGGCACACAACGCGAGCGAGCTGTCGGCTTCGCAGAAAGCGTTCGGAAATGAAGGGAAGAAGCCCCTGCGGCTGGGATTGATTATCGGAATCGGAAAAGATCCTGATGCGGCCATGGCCAAAGTACACGAACTCGGATTGCCAACTTGCCAAGCTTATGTGGAGGAGTTTGACGAAGGATTGGCCGGCAAACTGACGAAGGCGCTGGAGAAGTACGAAATCGAAGCGACGTCGGTGGTGGTTGGTGGTCCGGGAAAAGAAATTTGGGATTTCTATGGAGGGCCGGTGACGATCGGATTGGTGCCGCGAGAAACGCGTGCGGCGCGGATCGCTCATATCAAGAAAGCTTCGGAGTTCGCGAAGGAGTGCCGCGTTCCGGCGGTACAAACGCATTGCGGATTCATTCCGGAAAATCCCAACGATCCGGTCTACAAGGAAACGGTCGAAGCGATGCGCGAGGTTGCGGAGTATTGCAGGAAGAATGGGCAGAATTTCCGGTATGAGACGGGGCAGGAGACGCCGATTACTCTGGTGCGCGCGATCCAGGACGTGGGACTGGACAATCAGGGAGTTAATTTCGATCTGGCGAATCTGATTTTGTATGGCAAGGCGAATCCGGTGGATGCGATCGAGATTCTCGGGCCGTACGTGCAGGGGATTCATGCGAAGGACGGCTTGTGGCCGACAAATCCGAAGAATCTGGGTGAAGAGGTTGCGATCGGAAAGGGCAGAGTCGATTTTCCGCGGATCATTGCGCGATTGAAAGAAATAAAGTATCCGGGCGCGGTGACGATCGAGAGGGAGATTTCCGGCCCGCGGCAGATGGAGGATGTGCGAGGGGCAAAGGAGTATCTGGAGAAGTTGATTGGCTGAGGGGAGTGGGCTCGTTGCCCTTGCTGCATGATCCACTACGATAAAGCAAAAGCAGCTTTCTCGCTTTGCTCGGAATGACCTTTGGCTTGCGCGCTTAAGTCTCCTGAATTCCTGCGGCAGGGATACGCCACCCCGGGTGTTTTTCGCAAAGAGTGCGGAAGCGTCTGAAAAGAGTGGAGATAGCGAAAAGGGCAGTGCAAAAGAGTGCGTAAGAGTATGAAAACAAAGGAAACGTAAGTGGAGTGGAATGATATTGATGTGGACTCTTTGGGAGAGGATGCGGTGGGCGAGGGGAAAGTGAGTTGCAGGATGGGAATGGGAAACGGGCTGGCGAGCTAGGATCAAATACTATTATATAACAATATGTTACTATTGTCAAGAAGATTATAAGTCGTGAAAAGAGAAGAGCTTAGGGGCGACGTGAGGCAGAGGACTGGAGGGGGCTTTGAGAATGAGGTCGGCTGGCGTGATGTGGGCAGTGGCGGCTTTGGGATTGACGGTGACCGCGGCAAGCTTTGGCCAAGCTACGCGCGAGGCAACGGGACGCGACGCGGATGTGCGCGCACTGGAAAAGTTAGAGACGGTGTGGAACGAAGCGCATGAGCACGGAGATTCGAACGCTTTAGAGGCATTGTGGGCCGACGACCTGGAAGTTGCCGCGCCGAGAATGCCGGTGATCACAAAGGCCGAAGCGGTCAGCTTTGCGCGGTCGGGACGAATGAAGTTTCTGCACTATAGGACGTCGGACGTTCGTGTGCGGGTGTATGGCGATGCCGCGGTCGTGACTGGACGACTGCTCCGAGTGCGCGTGCAAAATGGCAAAGAAGTCTCCGACGACTGGCGATTTACGAAGGTGTACGTGCGCGAAGCGCAGAAATGGCTTGTGGTGACGTTTCACGCGTCGGAAGCGGCGCAGCCAGCGAACTGAAACGCTCGAGGGCGCCCAGAAGTAAGCTGCGAACAACACTGAGAATGCAAAACCCGCAGCCTGAAAACCGCAGGGATACGGCACGCATGTGCGCATTTGGCCGCTCGCCAAGAACCAAGGTTTGAAACCGTTTCTTGCGTGGTTGGCGTGAATCTGATAATCTGAGAATCAGACTATGAGCAAAACAAAGATTACCGTGACAGAAGCATCGCGCAATTTTGCGGATTGCGTGAACAGAGCGCACTACCAAAACGTTACGTTCGTGCTGATGAAGAATGGCGAAGCGGTGGCGGAGATCGTGCCTAAAAGCGAAAAGGTCTGCACCGCGGCCGATCTGGCGGACGCACTTGAGAAAACGCATCTCAGCGAGGAGAATGCGCGAGCGTGGCGGCGCGACTTGAAGGCGGCACGCACGAGACTCAAGCCGCCGATCGATAAATGGCGCTAATTCTCGATACCGATGTGATCATCGCGGGGGAGAAGGGTGCGTTTGATCTGGTGGTGTGGTTAAGATCCCGCGCTCCCGAACACGTGGAGGTTGCCGCAATTACCATCGCGGAGTTATGGCATGGTGTCGAGCGGGCCAAAGGAAGGTTCCGGAGCGAGCGAGAGCAGTATTTGAAGATGATGCTGGAAGCTGTGCCGGTGATCCCGTACACAGAGCAGACTGCCTACCAGCATGCAAGGCTATGGGCGGAGTTGGAAGGTTCCGGAAAAAGAATTGGTTATTACGATCTAATTGTGGGCGCAACGGCTTTGGAGCGGGGGAGCGCCGTGGCCACATTCAATACGCGACACTTTCGGCAAATACGCGGGTTAAAAGTTATCGAACCGAGCTAATAGCTCGACCTCAGCACAGACTGAAGTCTGTGCCACCGTTCAGGCGCAGGGGGTTTTTTGAATTCAGATGGCGGGATCGGTGAGACCGGCGAGGGGGTTGGGCTCGTCGGGTTGGACGCGGACGACCACGCGCTTGTTTAACAGCATCTGGATCCAGATTAAGAGTCCGATCACAATCACCATCCGCACAGGGTGACACTTCCAGTAGCCTCGGTAGACCCGTGCCAGTTCGGTGCGGTCGGTAATGATTTGGGCGGTGCCGGAGATCGCGGGACCGTCCTCGCTGCCCACATAGCAGGTGACACGCGGATTCTTGCGTGCCCGCTTGACCTTGTAGGAATCCCCAGGAGTGAGGAATTCGATCTGTCCGCCATTCACGGTCAGCCAGACCTGAATTTTCTTCAGCTCGCCGGAGGCTTTGTAAGAGCCGAACCACTGGGTGTGACTTTTGAGGGCGCGTTGCAGTTCTGGAGTCATAAGCTGCAATTTCGGACTTGGGGAGAATTTCTGATTTGGACGGCTTTCCAATGTATCGTACGCTTCCCCCGCGAGCGACACAACGAATTTGCCGCGAGAGCGGTGTGCTGATTTCAATGCGGCGTTTGGTTAGTCGTGGTGGAAATAGAAGAGATTCCCATCCACATCCTGTACGGTGAACTGGCGAAGTCCCCAAGGCTTTTTTTCGAGAGGTTCCACGATGTTCGCACCTAAGGACTTCAGTTCCTGGTACGAAGCGTCGATATCTTCGGCGAACACCCAGTGAACGGCAGGTTCGAAGGGAGGCGTCCGCTTGCGAAAGAAGATCACCACATCATCGCGCGACACGGCCCCAATCCCTTTGCCGGGGTAAAGCCATCCAATCTCAAAGCCGAGCGCATCTCTGTAGTGCTGTTGCGCGCGTTCGACATCGGCGACCGGCAACTCCGGCACTGGCTTGCCCATCGAGGTCAATTTCTCTTTTGCGACCATAGAGCGCTCCCTGGCTCTCCTTTATGCATCAGGACCGCTCAGGCGTCAAATAAAGATAATACCGGTGCGAGAGCAGGCGCGAAGGAGATCAGCGGGGCGGAAAGAGGTGCGCCCCACGCCGCAAGCTTTTGGTTTGACCGAAGCTCCCTCTCGTGGATCTTTTCGACGGAATGCGGGCGTAGGTTTGGGGGACGGAGGCGAATTCGGAGGTATAATTGCTGGCATGGGTAGGAACGTCGTACACGTATCGGAAGCTGAAGCCGCGAAGGACTTTGCGTCGGTGATGAGCAAGGTGCGAGCGGGCGCGGAAGTCGTAATTGAGAAAGATGCGCTGCCTGTGGCGGTGGTTAAGCCGCCAGAGCCGGTGCTGCGCATGCTCTCGGAATCGCTCCGGTTGGCGCGCGAACATGGCTCTACGGTAACGCTCGACGGGGGTTTTGCGAAGGACGTGGAGGAAGCCATCGAGAGCCACCGTGAGCCTGTAGATCCGCCCGCATGGGATTGATCCTCGATTTTAGCGCTGTGGTTGACCTTCTCGTTGTTCTGTTTCAATAGACAAGACAGCTCGGCAGATAGCGTTTTTGGAAGCGTATGCGTTGCGCCCTGTGCGACGGATGTGATACAGCGGGGCGTTGGTGGACGCGACGTACGAGCGGGAGAGAGCCTTCTCTGTCATCCTGAGCGCAGCGAAGGATCGCGGCGTGACTGCCGGTTTGTCAGGGGGGAAGTTGTGAGAGGCACTTCGAGTTTTGATTGATGCGATCGAGCCAGGGTCCTTCGCTATGTTCAGGATGAGACTGATCAATCAGCGCTGTTCGCAATGGGATTCAGTGAGGCGCGGTGAAGCCAGGATCCTTCGCTGCGCTCAGGATGACAAGAAGTGGGAGCGAGGATGACGGAAGTGGGAGCGCAGGATGACAGCGGTTGTAGGGCGTGGGACAATGCGCTGCCATGGCGGTTTACCATACCTATATGCTGTGCTCGGCGACCGGGGTGCTGTACGTCGGGGTGACGGACAATTTGGAGCGGCGGGTGCTGGAGCACAAGCGGAAACTGGTTCGCGGATTCACGCAGAAATATGATGTGAATCGTCTGGTGTGGTTTGAGCCTTTCGGGGATGTACGGAATGCGATTGCGCGGGAGAAGCAAATTAAAGGGTGGCTGAGAGCGAAGAAGTTGGCGTTGATTCGTGCTAACAATCCGGCGTTCCGGGATTTGAGCGAGGATTTTCATCGGGGGTAACGGCTGGCGTTCGAGTGCGGAAGCGCGAACGAGGATTGTGGATGATCACACCGTTGTATGCTGAGGTAGGATCAAGCCGGGATCCTTCGCTACGCTCAGGATGACAGCGATGGATGCTCGGGATGACAGCGATGGATGCTCAGAATGACAGCGATGGATGCTCAGAATGACAGTGCGGCGGGTTTAGAACGGGTAGCGAGAATCCAGGAGGCGTTAAATGGTTGACGACGAGAAGAATGGGATTGGGCGGAGGGAGTTTATTGGCGGAGCGGCGGCGGTTGGAGGGGTGATGTTTATACCGGCGGCGCGAGTGTGGGGGACGGAGGCGAACTCGGCGGTGCGCGTCGGGCTGCTGGGATGCGGGGGACGCGGGACGGAGGACGCTACGAACCTTGTGGATACGGGCGGAGCGCGGGTGGTGGCGCTGGCGGATATGTTCCAGGACCAACTGGACAAAGCGCACGCGGCGTTTGACAAAATGCAGGCGGCGAAGGGATACGCAGGGATTGACGCGTCACAGCTTTTTGTGGGGCCAAAGGCTTACGAGAAGATCGCGGCGTCGAAAGAAGTGGACGCCATCGTGATCGCATCGCCGCCGTACTACCACCCGGAGCATTTGGGAGCGGTGGTGGCGGCAGGGAAGCACGTATATTGCGAGAAGCCCGTGGCGGTGGATGTGCCTGGGGCGAAGAAAGTGCTGGAGATCGGCAAGCGAGCGGAAGGGAAGTTGAGCCTGGATGTGGGATTCCAGATTCGCGATTGTCCCCCGTTTGTGGAACTCGTGAAGCGGATCCACGACGGGGCGCTGGGAAATATCGTTTGCGGAGAGGCGCATTATTTGTCGGGGTATCTGGACCGTCCGGCATGGCCGGGCGCTTCGCCGACGGAGTGGCGGCTGCGGAACTGGGTGTATGACCGGGTGCTTTCGGGCGACATCATCGTGGAGCAGAACATCCACGTGATTGACATCTGCAACTGGATTCTGAAAGCGCATCCGGTGAAGTGCTCGGCGACGGGTGGGCGGCTGGGTCGGCCGAAGGATGGAGACGCGTACGGGAATTACAACGTGGTTTTCAACTATCCCGATGGAGTGGACGTGACGTTCAGCTCGACACAATTCGCCAAGGGGTGGTGGGACGTGACGGAACGGTTTTTCGGGACAAAGGGGACGTCGCAATCGCCCTACACGGGGCCGCTGGGGATCTGGGGAGACGAAGCGTGGCAGGCGCCGCTGATTCCGGTGAAAGACTCACAGGGATTTTCGGCGACGGGAAAATTCACGTCGAATTTGGAGCAGGCGGACCCGGAGAAGAAGAGGCTGTTTGTGGAAAGCATCACGAGCGGGAAATTCCACAACCAGGCGGCGAAGGGGGTGGAGTCCGCGGTGAGCTGCATGATGGCGAGGACGGCGGCGTACACGGGGAGGGAAGTGACGTGGGAAGAGATAAACAAATCGAAGGAAATGTGGGATTCGAAGATTGATTTGAACAGGCTGAGCTGACAGATCACGGAGTCGAATTGAAGACATAGGATGCTGTCGAAGGGGTTACCGGGTCGCAAAACGCCAGTCTCCGTACTCAGATGTGCCGAATTTGTTCCAGCGTGGTTGGCTGCGGCAACTTGCGAGGAGTCGCTCATGAAAATCCTTCGTCCCATTCTGGCAAACTGTTGCATAGTTTTTTTCTGGCTGGTAGCCTTTTCGGGCGCACAAACGCAAGCGCCAGTGGCAAGGGAGAGCACCACCGGCCCGGACGCCGCGATGATGGCGCCGGTGACGGAGCTTGCGACCTACATGGCGCACTTGCAGGGCGCGGTTCTGCCGAACGTGTTCGTGGAAGGTGGACCAGTTATTGTCGAGGATTTCGCGCCGTACCTTTTTAACGGCAAGGACGCGGCGGCCCAGTGGGACGCCGGTTTTCGCCAGCATGCCGTGCCGCTTAGAGACTTACAATTCAGCTTTGGTGCGGCACACGCTTTCGAACGCACTGGCGACAGGGCTTATTTCGTGCTCCCAACCACGTGGCGCGGCATCTACAAGGACAGGCGCTTTGAAGAACATGGTGCGTGGTCGTTTGTTCTGAAAAATTCGGCGGGGCAGTGGCGGATTCTGGCCTACGGGTGGGGGCCGACCGACTTGACGGACAAGCCCGCAAAGAGCCAGTAGGGAGCGCGCGATTTTTGCAGGACGAGTTGAACAGAGGGTGCAAAGTGCTGGGAGAAGAGAACAAGGCGCAAATCACGCGCCGGGAATTTGTTAAGGCGAGTGTGGCGGCGGCGATTGCTACTGGCATAGGCGGAAGAACCTTGGCCGGCGACACGGCGGGAGCGCCGGGAGCTTCCGCGTGCGCGGAGAGCGTGGCGCTCAGTCTGCACGCAGCAGGCGCGGCGTTGCCGATCAAGAAGGGACTGGTGTTCGACATGCTGCCAGGCAGCATGAGCGTCGCGGACAGGTTCAAGCTGGCTAGGGATGCGGGGTTCGAAGTGGTGCAGGCGCCGACCACGCCGGACGAGCACGAAGCGGAGCAGTTGAAGAAGGCCGCGGAAGCCGCGGGGATTCGAATCGACTCCGTGATGAACATGGACCACTGGAAGTATCCGTTGTCGTCGGGCGATGCGGCCGTTGTGGCGAAGAGCATGGAGGGGATGCGAACGTCGCTGCGGAACGCGAAGCTGTGGGACTCGGACGCGGTGCTGCTGGTCCCGGCAGTCGTGAATCCGCAAACGTCGTATTTGGAGGCGTGGACGAGATCGCAGAAGCAGATTCGAGAACTGATCCCGATGGCGGCGGAGTTGAAGGTGGTGATTGCAATTGAAGAGGTCTGGAACAGATTTTTGTTGAGTCCGCTGGAGATGAAGAAATACATCGGAGAGTTCGAAAGTCCGTGGATCAGGGCGTGGTTTGATGTGGGAAACGTAGTGCTGTACGGATACCCGCAGGACTGGATTCGCACACTGGGGAAGAGCATTTACAAAGTGCATCTGAAAGATTTCAAGCGCAAAGAAGGCGGCTACACGTGGGTGAACCTGGGAGATGGAGACGTGGATTGGGCAGCGGTGCGAGCGGCGTTCGCGGAGACCGGCTATGCGGGCAGCGCGATTGCGGAACTGGATGGCGGAAACGAGGCATACCTGCGCGACGTGAGCAGACGCATCGACCGGCTGCTGATCGGAACGAATTAACGATTTGACGATGAGGGCTGAGTCCGGAGGAAACTAGAGCACGCTGGGGGCAGGAAGTTGCAAAGCGGGGCCGGGAAAGGAACTGGGTGCCTGGCTAACGCGTGGCTACGACCGAAACACCCAACTCTTTGAGTTTTGCGCGAGCCGTACGTTCTTCCTCGGTGCCGGGGTAGCGGCGGACAACTTCGCGCAGCTCCCGGACGCCGGAAGTCTTCTGGCCGAGCTCGATGAGCGCCATGCCTTTCTTGAGGCGTGCCGGCGCGAGCTTGAAGCTTTTCGGGTAGACGGTGAGCACCTTGTCGTATTGGGCGACGGCGTCCTGATATTGCTTCTGGTGGTAGGCAATTTCTCCGAGATAGAATTGCGCGTTCGAGGCCAGATCGGTCTCGCTGTAATACTTCAGATAGTCCTGAAATTCCTGACGAGCGAGATCGTATTTCCCGCTTGTGATGTCGCGCAGGCCATTGGAGTAGAGCATGTCGGCGGACGGGGCGGGCGAGGCGGAGGAGCCCGCGGGAGGAGCCGATCCCACAGTTGAGCTGGTCGGCGTGGCGTTCGCGGGAGCGGTGTTGGACGGAGCCGAACCGGAGACTTTTGCGTCAATACTTTGGACGGCGCTCTGGAGATCGACGAGCTGCTGATTGAGCTTGCCGAGGCGCGATTTGATTTCTTCCAGATTGTCCGAGAGCCCTTGAACCTGCGTGGACATGGTGTCCAGGCGCGCGCCGGAGTTGGCCTGGACATCCTGAACAGACTTCTGGACGGAGCCCATGGTGGCGTTGAGCTTGCCGACATTGTCGCTGGCTTGCTCGACGATAGTCTTGAGGACGGTGTGATCCGTCGTCATTTGCGTGGACATGTCCTTCTGGCCCTGGAGAAGAGTGGTGACATCGCGCTGCAGGTCAATGATTTCGCGGGCGACGGCCTCGGCCGGGCGTGGGCCAATGATGCTACCGCCGAGCGCGCCGGCAAAAACGGCGGCGGCGAAAACGACGATATTGCGGATTCGCATGGAAAAACCTCCTAAAGTGCGCCTACTCCATTAGATGTCTATTCCGGCCAGGAAAGCAGCACTACATTCCAACCGAAGAGCGGGAGACAAGACATCTGCCGCACCGCTCTGCTCTCACTTTAACGGCAGAGCCGCGCGCGAGCAAGAGATTGCTCGGGCACGCGGCTCTGAAGGTCATCGAAGAGTTACAGGGTTAAGCGACGGCCTAGTTCGTCTTTACAGGATGGCCGTTGCGGTTCTGCTGCCAGCACGACTCGTTTTCTTCCGTGCAGACGGGCTTTTCCTTGCCATAGCTGACGGTGTTGATGCGGTCGGCAGAAATGCCGAGCTGCACGAGATAATTCTTGACGGCAGCGGCGCGGCGATCGCCGAGGAGCAAGTTGTACTCTGTAGAACCGCGGCTGTCGCAGTTGCCCTCGATGTTGAGCTTGACTTGCGGGTTCTGGCGAAGGTATTCGGCGGAATGGGCCAGGCCGTCGCGCTGGTCGGCGCGGATGTCAGCCTTGTTGAAATCAAAGTAGACGGTGTGGACGTTGGCGAGAAACTCGGCATTCTCGTCGCGGCTTGGCGGAGGCGGAGGTGGCGGAGGCGGAGCGGCCACGGTGATCCGGACGCTGGAATCAGCCGAACCGCCGGCACCGCTAGCGGTAATCGTGTAGGTCGTGGAATCAGCCGGCGTCACCTTGGTGGAACCTTGCGCGGTGACGGCGCCGACTTCCGGAGAGATCGTTAGCGTGGTGGCGTCGGTAGAAGTCCAGCTCAAGGTCGAGGAATCGCCCTTGTTGATGGAGGTCGGGTTGGCCGAGAGCGAAACGGTCGGCCTCGCGGCAGCAGGCGGCGGAGGCGGCGGTGGAGGCGGCGCAGCGAGCGGCTTCTTTTTGCAGCCCGCGACAAGAGCTAGTGCGAGAATAGCGGTGAAAAAGGCCCCGCGATACACAAATCTAGAAACCCGAATCATTCGAATCCTCCTCAGCGTAAGAATCCCTTGTTGGTCCCACCAGAGCCGTGATGGTATCACTAGCGGGCTGGGTTAAGGCAAATACATCGTACCACGATATATTATACATCGTACACAGACAAATTCCGACAGGGAATCGCAAGAAGCAACATAAAACACCACGATAAAAAAAGGCAAACTGCAACCAAAACGTAAGATGCACGCCTCAAGCTGAAGGTTTCGAGAAAATTTGCGTCGCGCATACTGGTTACATGGGAGACCAGTTGGGCGACTCGTTGTGCCCGGTGGTGGTGAGTTGGCGAGCCTGCGAGCCGTCGGCGAGCATGGTCCAGATCTGACGAGTGCCGGTGCGCGTGGACTCGAAGACGATGTGGCGGCCGTCGGGAGCCCAACTGGGACGCTCGTTACGAGAGCCGGAGTCAGGAGTCAGATTGATAATTTGCAGGGAAGCAGGATCCATAACATAGATATCGTAATTGCCTTCGGGGCGGCGCCAACTGAAAGCGAGCAACTGGCCGTTGGGAGACCACGCAGGATCAACGAGATAGCCCTTGTCGGGGACATCAAGAGCAGTGAGGTTGGTGCCATCGGCATTCATCATGTAGAGCTTGGGGATGCCGCCGCGATCGCTGACGAAGACGACGCTCTGGCCGGTTTTGGGGTTCCACGTGGGCGAGGTCGCGCCGCCGTTTCCTGAAAATGTGAGGCGCTTGGGTTTGCTGCCGTTCGAATCGGCCACATACAGGTCAGGTGTGCCTTGCATCGAGGAGGAGAACATGAGCTGAGTTCCGTCGGGAGACCAGGCAGGGGCGCTATTGGTGCCGCGGAAGCGCGGGAAGGAAACGACTTTACCGGCGTCCATGGAGTACATGCAGATCTGCGCGTTGACGATGCCGTTGTATGGCTCATAACACGTGAAGGCAATCCGAGAGGCGTCGGGGGACCAGCGGGGCATGAGTGAGATCGTCCGGAGGCTTGTCAGGGCGTGCTGATTGGCGCCATCGTAATCCATGACCCAGACTTCCTTAGAGCCAGTGCGTACACTGACGAAAGCAATCTGAGTGGAAGCAACGCCGGGGTAGTTGGTGAGCTTCATGATGATTTCGTCGGCGAACTGGTGGGCGAACTTGCGAACTTGGGCGTCGGTTGGAACGCCGCGATAGATTTTGCCGACTATGGCAGGGGAGGAGGGGTTCGTCACATCATAGAGCCAAGCCTGGATGGCGACTTCGGAAGTGGTCTCGGAGAGGTTGCCGAAGGCAACGTAATGGGCTTTGACACTCGGATCGGTCCAGGCGGCGACTTGGAGCTCGGAAGGCATGGTGGGGGACTGGGCGGGATAAAAGCTCGGACTGACAAGGTCGAGAACGCCGCTGAATTGAAGATCGTCGCGAACCACTTGGGTGAATTGCTGGGAATGGGTTTTCGCATTGTCAGTGCGCGGGCCAAAGTCGGCTACAGCGAGGCGAATTTTTTCGACACCAAGGCCAGTGCCAATGCGGAACCAAGGCTGCTGCCCTTGCCGAGCGTTGATAGGAACGGCCGCCAGGCATAGTCCTAGCAGAGCGATTAGACAATCGAAGTATCCAAACTTCCTGAGCACCTTCACCTCCGGTTTGTATGGCCGCGTGAAACGCAAACCTAGTATCGGCTTTAGTGTGTCAAAGACAAATCAAAATCAAAGATGACGTCCACACTGCTTCCGCTGTAGTCATTCGGCAAGGGACCAAAACGGATGCCATCCAGTGCGCGGCGGGCGGAATTGTCCATCGAAAGATTGCCGCTGGTTTGCGAAAGCTGAATATTTGTAACGCTGCCGTCACGATGGATCCGGAAGGTCATCACCGCATGGGCCTGTCGCGCCGCGCGAACAGCTGGGTCAATAGTGGACTGGAGCCAATTTTGCGAAATGCTACGTTTCACGGACTCGACATACCACGCATACCGTAAGGCAAAGTCTCCGCCCCCTTGTCCTTGCACGCTGACTGGGCCGGAACCGCCGCCCGGAGTCGTGGCGTAGCTATTGGGAAGAGGCGGCGCCCCGCCTTTTCCATAATTCACGGCGTTGTCGGGCGGGGGAACCTTGGGTTCGTCAATTTTGGAAGGATGCGAGATGGGCTTAGGCTTTTCGTGCTTGAAGGGCGCGATTTTTTCTACTGCTTTGGGAGGCTCGGGTGGCTTGGGCTCAGGTTTAGGTTTGGGTTCCTCCTTCCATATGCCTTTTGTGGGATCGACTGCTTTGCTCTCCGTCACTATGGGTTGCGGAGGCATGGGGATACCGGCCGCCGGACCGACAAGCTTGACGTTGGCGATGCCTTTCGCGCCACCAACGCCGCCCCATTCGGGGCCTTTCATCTGGAGATAAATGGAGACCGCAATCCAAACCACGAGGAAGCCATGAAGGATCAAAGAATAAACGAGGAATTTTCGGAGGCCAAGATCCTGGGGCGATGTGCCTGGGTAGCGGCCAACCGAATTGGCGACGGCGGTGGACATGTTCAGCGCGTGCGGGCGCGTTCCGATAGGGGCTGCGTAACAATACTAATATTGGCTACGCCGGCTTGGCGCAAAGCATCGATGACCTTGGCGAAGGTGCCGAACGGGATGGTCTCGTCGGCGCGAAGGAAAACGGAGTCCTGGGGCTTTTTGAGTTGGGATTTCACCTTGGGGCCAAGCTGGTGGATGTTGATGGGAGTATCGCCCAAATAGATGAGTTGGTTCTTGTCGATGGAGATGACGAGCCGCTGCTCGTTGATTTCCTTCACGGTGGCCGTTTTGGGGACGTCAACTTCGATGCCGGACTGCAGTATGGGAGCAGTGATCATGAAAATGATCAGCAGAACGAGAACAACATCGATGAACGGGACCATGTTGATCTCTGAGAGGGTGCTCTGCGTGGTTTTGGAGAGTTGCGGCATAAATTTTAAGGGCGGACGCGGGCTGCCCGCCGGAGAGCCTACGTAAAAGTCTTTTCGATCTGGGCGCCAACTTCAAGTGCAAAAGTGTCCAGGCGCTGGGCGAGGTCGCGGATGTTCTGTAAAAACTGATTATAGAAAATAACGGCCGGGATAGCGACGAAGAGCCCCGCAGCTGTGGTGATGAGCGCTTCCGCGATACCAGGAGCTACCGCGCGGAGGCTGGCGGCGCCGGCGTTCCCGAGACCTGAAAAGGCGTCGATGATGCCCCAAACCGTGCCAAAGAGTCCGATGAAAGGAGTTACCGAGCCAGTGGTGGCGAGCCAGGACATGCCCTTCTCGGCGCGGCGCACTTCGTCCGCGGAAGCGAGCTGCATGCTGACAGTGACAGCCTGGAGGCTCTTCAGTTTCCCGGTTGGTTGCGGGTTGCCGGTTCCAACCTGGCTTAGGAGTTCGCGGTAACCGGCGGCATAGACAAATGCAAATGGCGAGCCGGCGGAAGCCAGTGCTTGTGGGTTGGCGACGCCCTTAGTGGCGCGAAAGATGCGAAGGAATTGGTCGCTTTGACGGCGAACGCGGCCGAACAAGCCGAGTTTCTGAAAAATCATCGCCCAGGAAACGATGGAGAAAACTCCGAGCAAGACCAGAATGCCACGGGCGACCGGGCCGGTTTGCGCAAGAATGTTACCGAGATCGGCGATAAATACAGCGGCGAACAGAAAAATGTGGCAACCCCTCAGTGAAAATTAATTTTTCCCTACTTCAGGAACGTAGCACACGCATACAGGGTGGTCAAACAAATGAGATGCCAAAGATGAAGATTGTGCTGCCTTTTTGGATACACGCCAACATGGCTTTCGAGGGCGGCGAGGCCCAGATATTGGACAGGCGCAGCTCGGATACCAGGCAAACAGGTGTGTTAAACTGCGAAAAGAGCGAAACGGCGCAGCATGCTGCGCTCCTGCTAAAGACCAAAGATGGGCAAAACGTTCGATATCGGGTTGGAGGAGTTGGCGGGCTCGCAGGGATTGCCCATCGGCATTTCTGCCGGCGCGCAAAAGCTTGCAGAGGCAGCGGTGCAGGTTGGCGGAGTTCGCACCGCGGCGCGCGGAACGTTTTTTCTGGAAACATTCGGTTGCCAGATGAACGACCACGATTCGGAGAAGGTGGCCGGCGTGCTGCTCGCGCGCGGATACCGGCAAGTGGAGACGCCAGAATCGGCCTCGCTCATCCTCTACAACACATGCAGCATTCGGGAAAAAGCGGCGCAGAAAGTGTTCTCGCGGCTTGGGGAGTTTGGCGTACAGCCGAATGATGGTCGCATTATCGGCGTGCTGGGTTGCGTTGCGCAGCAGGAAGGCGAAGAGATTTTCAGGCGTGCGCCATGGGTGAGTTTAGTTTGCGGTTCGGCGAGCTACCGGAAACTGCCCGAGCTTTTAGCGCAGGTCGAGGCAGGGAATCAGCGCGTCACCGGCCTGGATAACGACACGGACCAGACGTTCGAGACGGAGATGACACGGCGCGACAACCCGTGGCGAGCGTATCTGACGATTATCGAGGGCTGCGACAAGGCGTGCACCTATTGCGTGGTTCCTTACACGCGCGGGCCGGAGCGGAGCCGCGCGAGCGACGCGATTTTGCGCGAGGTGAGGCAGATCGCGGAGCTTGGGTACACCGAAGTGCAGCTGCTGGGACAAACGGTAAATTCCTACAAAGATCCCACGGCGCGACGGATGCGCTTTTCCGAATTGCTGCTGGCGGTGGCGGACGAGCCGGGCATTCGCCGTGTGAGATTCACCACGTCCCACCCCAGCGACTTCACTAAGGAAATCGTGGATGCCATTGATGCGCAGCCGAAACTCTGTAATCACGTGCACCTGCCCGTGCAATCGGGCTCGACAAAGGTGCTGAGGGCGATGCAGAGGACGTACAGCCGCGAGGAGTATCTGGAGAAAATTGCGCTAATCCGTGACGCCCGGCGGCCGATCAGCATCACGACGGACATCATCGTGGGATTCCCCGGAGAGACAGACGAGGATCTTGAGCAGACGATCAGCCTGCTGGATGCGGTTCAATACGATGGGATGTTTTCGTTCAAGTACTCTCCGAGGCCGCACACGCCTTCGCTGGCGATGAGCGATGCCATTCCAGAAGAGGAAAAGGGCCGGCGGCTGGCCGCGCTGCAGGAAAAACAGCGCGAGATTCAGACGAAAAGACACTCGTCGCTCGTGGGAGAGACGTACGAAATCCTGGTCAGCGGGAAATCGCGGCGCGAAAACCAGTGGTCGGGACATACGACCTGTCATCGGGTAATAAATTTCACTTCCCAAGAGACGGCGCTTCTGGGAAAGTACGTGCAGGTTCGGGTGACAGGAGCGACGCCGAATAGTTTGGTGGGAGAGCAGGTATAGAAACGCCGAATTCGATGGCTGCCACCTCTACGGCGTGAGAAAATTGAGCAAGCACAGACTAAAGTCTGTGCCACAACGGGAGGTCACATGGAAGTGGAGATGAAAATCCGCGGCCTGATGATGGATCCCGTGACCAACATGCCCATCGTCGTGCTGAAGGACGTGCAAGGGCAGGCCATACTTCCCATCTGGGTAGGCGTGTTCGAAGCCAATGCGATTGCACTGGAGATTGAAAAAGTGCAGACGCCGCGGCCGATGACGCACGACCTCCTGAAGAATGTCCTGCTGGGGCTGGACGTGCAAGTTCACAAGATCGTCGTGAACGATTTGAAGGACGATACGTTTTATGCGGTGATTTGGGTGGAGCGCGACGGGCAGATGATGACCATCGATTCCAGGCCGAGCGATGCGCTCGCGCTGGCGCTGCGCGTAGATTGTCCAATTTTTGTCGAAGACGATGTATTGAAAAACTCAAAAGTCTCCAGCGCGATTACCGAACGCAGCACGAATGAGCAACTGCGCAATTGGCTCGAAGGACTCTCGGATGAGGACCTCGGCCGCTATAAGATGTAGGGACACAACCAGCCACCTCTAATCCACGTTAATTCCGGCACAGCTTCAAATATGTGGTTTCGCAAGCGAACTGAGGCGCCATTGTGAGCAGCCGATGTTGGCGGGGCACAGGGGGCGAAGCGAGTTCGCCGCCCTGTGAGGTTCCCTTGCACCGGGAAGCGTCTTAAGAGGAGGAGGCTTCCTTCATATCGCCGGAGGCTTGTTTGTTCGCCTTCTTGGATTCAGCTTTGGCGTTTGCAGTGGGAGCCAGTTGTTCAATGGCTTTCCCCAGACTCATGGAACCGCCGCCAGTCATCTTGGCCTTGAGCGCAGAGAAACCGCCAGGGATATTCAAATTGTTCGCAACATGAGCGGCGGCAACGCACTGGCCTAAATTCTTGAAGCCGTCGCACGCGGCAGCGGCATCCTGGCCGGTGAGAGATTTGATCTTATCGCCGATTACTTTGTTCTTGCTTAGCACGTCCGCCGGGGCGGCGTGGGACATGCTGCCAGGCGCCATGCTTGCTGCATGGCTAGGCTGTCCCATATCTGAACTGTGGCTCGGCTGTCCCATGCTGGAAGGGGATTCGCTTCCGGGGCCACGGCCAGGGGGCGGTCCGCCGCCAGGGTGTGAACGCTGCGCCGAAGCGGGCCCGACAATCAACAAGGAGGCGACAGCGAAATAAAGCAAAGGCATACGTTTCATCGGGATCCTCCATATTTTGAGGTTTGACAGAACAAGAGGGGAGGGTACTCGTCCTTGCCACCCATTTGGGACTAACAGACTTACGATGCAGCGATTGCTGGGAAGGATGCCGCCGCTGTCCCAAGGTTTTCAGGAGATTGGACTTAGAAGCTGATGAACCCTTGCGCGCCAGACGACGAGCAGCACGATGCCGATCAGGATCAGCGCGAGGCTCAGGCCGGCCCAAAGACCGAAGGCTCCCCAGCCGCGATGGAAACACAGCCAAGCGCCAAGAGGGAGGCCGATGATCCAGTACGCGGTGAAATGGCAGAGCATCGGAGTGCGCGTGTCGCCCAGGCCACGCAGCGCGCCGGTGGCAACAGTTTGCAGGCCATCAAAAAGTTGAAAAGCAGCGCCAGCCGCGAGCAGAAGAATCGTGCTGTGAATAATGGCTTCATCCGGCGTGTAAGCGCGGGCAATCCAGCGGGGAATGACGAGGAGGACTACGCTCATGCAGGTCATGAAAGAAGCACCAAGCAAGATGGCGGTACCGCCGGCGTCTACGGCTCCCCGCGGATCCTTGCGCCCGATGGCTTGGCCAACACGGACCGCGGCAGCGGAAGAAATACCGAGCGGAACCATGTAAGTGAGCGCGACGGTGTTCAAGGCAATCTGATGGCTAGCGAGCGGGACGGCGCCGAGCCGGCCGATCAGCGCCGTTACCAAGGCAAAGACGCCGATCTCAAGTGTGATCTGCATGGCTGTCGGGAATCCGAGAGCAAGGAGGCGGCGTATGCGGCGCAGCTGGGGCTCCACGGGAGTGTGGAGCAAACGGGTGCGGTGGCGCCAGTCATACCAGAGTAGAAAACCGACGAGCACGGCGGAAAGGTAGATGCGCGCCCAGGCCGTGGACCAACCGGAACCCACGGCGCCCATCGCAGGAGCGCCGAGCTTGCCGTAAATGAGAATCCAATTGCCGCCGGCGTTGATCAGGTTTGCCGAGACGAGCGCAAAAGCGATGGGCCGAACCATATTCATTGCTTGCATGCAGCGACGGACGGCGAAATAGAGAAGCAGGGGCAAGGTTCCCCACGCAAGCGCTTTGGAATAGGGAACAGCTAGCGCGATCACGTCAGGTGCGATGCCCGAGGCGCGGAGAAGCGGCTCAAAGAACCACACGGGAGCCATCAAGAGGGGCGCCAGTGCCAAGCTGATGTAAATGCCGTGCAGAAGTGAGCGATGGCAGTCTTCGCGTTTGCCGGCTCCGAAAGCTTGCGAAACAAGTGTATCGAGACCGACAAGCAGCCCACCGCCAAAGAAGGAGAGCACGTTGACCAAAATGCCGCCCAGGCTGACCGCACCGATCGCTGCTGCGCTGTTCGGAAGCCGGCCGACCATCATGGTGTCCACGATGGCCATGGTCATCCAACCGACCTCGGCAAGAACAAGCGGAAGAGCCAGCCGCAAAGTGGGGCCAAGTTCGGCGCGAAATGCGTTCAAGCGAATCATGGGAGCAAGGGTAACGAGTGTAAGTGGAGAGGTTGGCGCACGCAAACAGAGGCGAAGAATCAGCAGCAGCGCGACAGTTGGATCGTCCGCCAAAGAGGGAGCCGAGCACCCTGCAATTGACTGAGTCCGACGGGAATAGAGTAACTTCGACGGTGCCATAGACCAGAAGTTCCATTGACCCGAGACGTTGCCAGCCATAGCCTGCTCAATGGGCATCCTGCGCGCTAAGCCATTGGTGCGCCGCACCTATTTCACACCGAGGGATTGACTGCAAATTGCCGGAAAGCCGGCAGCCTGGCAGAGTGAGGAGACAACCGTGGGCGTATGGAAATTATCGAACTTCGACGTGCGGGAACCGCAAGTGCGGGCCGGTGTGCGGGTAAATTCCCGAGTGCCCGTGGCAGTGGAATGGACGGAATCGGGCCAGGAGAAGCATGCCGAGGGTTACACGGTGGACGCCAGCACCAGGGGGTGCATGGCGGTGATTCCGCAAAGTTTTCCAGTGGGGCAGCGCTTACGGTTGATTAATCTCGTCAACCGAAATGCTTGTGAAGCCGTCCTGGTATGGCGAGGTCACGAAGGGCGGACCGGCTGGGAACTTGGCCTAGAGCTGCAGGATGCTTCGCTGGATTTTTGGGGCCTCGACCTTTAAGCAATAATTAGGCGAGTACCGCTCGAGTACGTCGGGCGGACGAACGAGCATTTGTCGCGGCCACGCCAGCCTTTCCAAGCCCCCATTCTTCAGATCGACAAACGTTTAGCGGATTTCAGGACAAGACAGGATTCCTCCCAAAGTGGAACCGGCAAGATTTCCACCGGTTTTACGAAAAAATCCACTTTTTCCTTGCACTGGAACGGTTGGGGAACGTAGAGTGGGCCTAGGCCTAGGGGGCTTTCTGCAGTCAGCACCCACATATAGGGACCTGGTTGCCGGTTTGCGTCGACGCGATTTATCATGCGCATAGACGGAGGCAGAAGTATATGACTGCCATCATCACCGTTGCGAATCAAAAAGGCGGCGTGGGAAAAACGACGACCGCGATCAACTTGTCCGCGGCGCTGGCGCATCGCGGCAAGCGCACGCTGTTGATTGATCTCGATCCGCAGGCGAATTCCACCATCGCGTTCTACGAATCCGGGGAAATTGCGTCTTCGATGTTCGATGTGCTGAGCGACAGTCGCGCGACGATGGCGACGGTGATCAAGCCAACGAAAGATCAAATGTTGTTCCTGGGGCCGGGACGCCTGGCGCTCGCGAAACTGGAGCAGGTTCTCGCGGGCCAGTTCGATGCGCCGTACCGGTTGAAGGACTCGCTGGCGCCCATCGTGAAAGAATACGATTACATCATTCTAGATACGCCGCCATCGTTGGGGATACTGACGGTGAACGCGCTGGTAGCTTCCACACATTTGCTGGTGCCAATCCAGGCGGCCTACTTTGCCATCGAAGGTACGGATGACCTGCTGGAAACCTACGAACGAATCCGCGCGCGCCCCAACCCCGGCCTGAAAGTCCTGGGCGTGGTCATCACGCTGTTTGACCGGCGGACCAACATTTCTCGCGATACACACGGGCAGATCCGGACGGTATTCGGGAATGTGTTGTTCAAGACTAAGATCAGCAAGAACGTGCGGCTGGAGGAGAGCCCAGCTTATAAAGAGACGATTTTAACGTATGCGCCGAAATCACCCGGCGCGATCGAGTATAAGAAACTGGCAGCGGAGGTTGTCCAACGTGTCGAAGAGAATCGGGTTACCCATCACGCTGAAGATGCGGCATGACGCGCATTATGTCGAATCACTGACAAGTTACAGCGGGGCGGCGGTAGGGCGGATGATCCCGGTGGATCAGATACGCCCGAATCCGGATCAGCCGCGCAAGGCGCTGGGAGATTTGCGAGAGCTCTCGGAGTCGATCCGCGAGAAGGGGGTGCTCGAACCTTTGCTCGTGCGCTTCGTGCCGCGCGAGGACTGCTACTACATCATTTCCGGCGAGCGGCGCTATCACGCATCACGGGCGGCGGGCTTGCGCGAAGTTCCGTGCATCGAAAAAATGGCGGACGACGCGGAGACGCTGGAAATCGCGCTGATTGAAAACATTCAACGCAAGGACCTCACGCCCTTTGAAGAGGCCGACGGTTTACACCGGCTCGCAACACAGTTCGAGTACACGCATGAGGACGTTGCCAAGAAGATTGGCCGGGCGCGTTCTTCGGTCACGGAGACGCTCTCGCTGCGGAATATTCCGGAGCCGTTGCGCAAAAAGTGCATCGAGCATGGAATCGTCTCGAAATCGCTGCTTTTGCAAATCGCACGCCAACCCACCGAAAAGAAAATGATCGAGATGCTGCACCGCATCCTGCAGGGCGGATTGACGCGCGACGAGGCGCGGCGTGAGCGCCGCGATGAGCAAGGCGGCCCCACGAGACCGCAGCCGTTCATCTTTCATTTCGAACCGGAGAATGAGAGTTTCAAATTCCGGATTCAGTTCAAGAAGAGCCATGTATCGCGGGACGAGTTGATTGTGACGCTGCGGGAAATTCTCGCGCAGCTCGAAGGATCGTCGTCGGAAGCGGATTCGACGGCAGCCTGAATCTCTCGAAGGCAGCTTCGCAATCGCAATTGAAGTTTGCCCCCACCTATTCGCATGGTCGAACTCACGCCGCTGCAAATACAAACGCTTGAGCGATTGTTCGAGGCAGGATTCCGTCCCATCGCGATTCCGCCCTACGAAAGCGCGGTGGGCGTCCGGCGTGGCGACTGTGCCGCCTTGTTGTCGCCGGTGGCGAATGGCGGGTTGAAAATGCTGGCCAGCCCCTCCTACATCGTGGCCGGCAACTTGAGCGTGCGGCTCAAGCGCGGCCAGGATGAGGTTTTCGTGTGGAAGAAAACGGAGTTGCCCGCAACACCAGAACGTCTGCAGGAACTGGAGTCTTTTCGGCAAGAACTGAACAGCATTTTGCAAATGCCACCAACGCAGTAATCTCACCCGAATTTGCAATTCCAGTGGACTCCCGGCAAACTTAAAAAGAAATGGCGAACTACGACATTATTTGCATTGGAGCGGGACCGACCGGCCTGGCCTGCGCCATTGAAGCGAAACGCGCTGGAATGCAGCCCCTAGTAATCGATAAGGGCTGCTTGTGCAACTCGATCTTTCATTACCCCGTCAATATGGTGTTTTTCACAACGCCGGAGCTCCTCGAAATCGGAGATTTGCCCCTGGTCAGCGCGGCGGAAAAACCTGTCCGCACGGAAGCTCTGAAGTATTACCGCAAGGCGGCGGAACACTATGAGTTGGAACTGCGGCTATTCGAACGCGTCGTGCGAGTGGATGGTCATGACGGCAGTTTTACAGTCGTCACGAAAACAGAGAAGGAAACCGAGGCGACCTACAAATCGAGGAAGATTGCGGTGGCGACAGGGTATTACGACCTCCCCAACGAAATGAAAGTCCCGGGAGAAGATTTGCCGCATGTTTCGCACTACTATACGGAGCCCTACGAATTCTGGAATCAGGACGTCGTGGTGATCGGTGGAAAGAATTCCGCCGCCGAAGCGGCCCTGGATCTTTACCGGAATGGCGTTCGCGTGACCCTGGTGCATCGAAACGCCGAGCTGGGCTCAACGATAAAGTATTGGGTGCGTCCCGACATCGAAAACCGGATCAAGGCAGGGCAAGTGAAGGCGTTGTTCCAGACGCGCGTAAAAGAAATCTCGAGCGATGCGGTCGTGGTGCAAAACGGGGCGGGCGAGAAACGCTTGCCGGCCAAGCAAGTCTTTGCCCTGACCGGCTACCATCCTGACTATACGTTTATCGAGAGCTTGGGCGTGCAACTCGATCCGGAAACGCGTAAACCGGCGCTTGATCCCAATACGCTGGAAAGCAATATCCCGGGCATTCATCTGGGAGGAGTGGTCATAGGCGGGCGGCACACGGGTGAAATCTTCATCGAAAACGGACGCTTCCACGGGAAGCAGATCATCGAAGCATTGAAAACCTGACCGTACCTTCGATGAATCGATTGCCGACATTTGCCCGCGCACGGGCCGTTTGCTAGACTCCTAGTTCATGGCATCCATCTTGAGAGAAGTCGGCGAAACCTTCAGCACGCTGGTGCAAGGGTTCAGCGTGACCTTCCGGAATATGTTCCGGAAAACGGTCACGGAGAATTATCCGTTTGAGCCAGTACACTTCCAGCCCCGCTACCGCGGCATTCACGTGCTGCACCGCGACGAGTCCGGCCTGGAGAAATGCGTGGGATGTTTTCTTTGCTCCGCCGCTTGTCCTGCAAACTGCATCTATATCGAAGCCGCCGAAAACACGGATGCGAAGCGCATCTCCGCCGGGGAGCGTTACGCCAGCGTCTATAACATCGATTATTCGCGATGTATTTTCTGCGGGTATTGCGTGGAAGCGTGCCCGACGGATGCGATCACGCACGGCCACGGCTTTGAACTGGCCACGTACGACATCAATTCATTGGTCTACAGGAAAGAACAGCTTCTCGAAAAAGAGCCCGCCGCCGCGGCTTCCAGCAAGTAAGTCATCCTTCTCCTACAGCTCTTAAAGTAAAACAAAACGGCTCTTGGACCAACGCCCGCGAAGCCTTGCGCCGCGTTTGTTTATCTGTGAAGTGTTCGCTCTCCGAAAACCGCGTCCCATAACTCATATAACGCTGCCAAGACGTAAGTCTGGGCTGGTGTTCGCGAGGGAGGACGGCGGAATGGAGAAAGGGAGCGGCGGAGCGGCACAAGGGTGGGAAGAACTGGCGCGAGAGAGTTGCGCGCGCGTCGGAAGGGCAGTTACGCGGGCTTCGAGAAGCACACCTTCAGGCAAAGAGTCGAAGCTCGGCGTCTGCGACATATTCAGCGACAAAGCGACAAACAAACCCCTGAAAGAACGCAAAACATCAGATCGGGCTGCCAGTTGCGGGCCGCGGAGCACCTCGATCCGCAAGAAAATTATCGGACACAGAATGCGTCCCGTTGCTGCGAGATTCCGCGGCGGAAAGCACCTCTGGGGCTCGCGCGGCACGCTCCCGCTGCTCAAGGAGCCAGCGCGCCAGCATGGCGGCGGCGTTTTCTTCCAACCATTGATCGAGCATGGCGGCAATTTCCTTACGGAGATTGGCGGCATGTGCAAGACGGGACAGTTCAAAGCTTTGCAAAGAGTTCCGGGAAGCGGAGAGAAGGAACTCCCATGGGGGCTGAGAGGGACGGGTGACCATGAGACCTCCGATAAAGAAACTATGCTCATAATGGTACATAAGTAAGACATGTCAAGAGTACTTATAAATAACGACCTGTGGAAATCTGTGGAAAACCTGTCCGCCCATTCCATCGCCGGACTCTCGGCAGGGCAGCCGCCCGACGGCGGTTTTGATCGAGGCACGAATGCCTCCGGGCCACCCTTGGGGGCGTGCAGCGCTTGCGCAGGCGATTACGAAGACCCAGACCGAACGGCGTGGCCGCAGGCTCCTGAAGAAGCTGACGAGGATGCACCGTACGGGACAAGCGACCTGCTGCGAGACGAGGTGCAAACGGGCGCCGAGGATGAGCGCAACACCATCAAGTTTCCTGACGCGCGAGGGTGACGGACAGGAAAGGAGGCGAGGGCAATGAGAACCAAGGAAGGACAAGGAGCAAAGCCGTTGCAGTTAAGAAAGCAGAGGGAAGTGATTCGCGACGTGATGTTAAGCGCGGGCCAATGTGCGACCTGGCTGACGCTCGACGAGTTGGCCAAGCTGACGCACTACCCGCCGGCGAGCATTTCGGCGCAGTTGCGTCACCTGCGCAAGCCGGAGAACGGCGCGTTTGCGGTGGTGAAGCGATGCCGAAGCGTCAACAAGGCCATGCGCGCCGAGGGCTTTGGGGCGGTATGGGAATACTCGGTGCGGCAGGAGCGGCGCGCGCCGGCACGGAAGCGTGGTCCGCGGCAAAGCAGGGCAGCGGTTGCGCTAGAAATGGCTGTTTGCTGAGCAAACGGGCCAGGCAGGGCTGACAAGTGACCGATCAGCGAAATCCAACGATTCTCAACGAAGCGAAGTACAGATTCGCGAAAGCGGGGGAGCGATGGGCGTAAAGCCGGAACTGGCGTTTGACGTTTGCTGGGAAATTTATCGCGGCGCTCGAGAAGTGCTGGAAACGAAGCGCGGCATTTCCGCTTTGAATTGGAAGGACACGGGAAAATTTCTGTGGCGGCCGGATTTTCGGCCGCGGCTCAACGAATGGGTCGCGGACTTTGCTCTGGCCGGGCAAAAGGCGTTGGATGAGCCGGAGTGGGCTTCGCGCATGGTGCTATTCCGGCTGTATTACCTGGGGCTCGCTCCGTACGAAAATGCGCGGCACTTTCTCGGCTTGAGCGAGCGAAGCTGGGTGAACTGGACCGAAGAAGTGCGCCGGCGCTGCGGCAAAGAGTTGCTGCTGCGGGGGATGTTTCCGCCGAGAAGGTATTTCCGCGAGGGATCGTGAGTCGAAGCGAGGTTCCTGATTTCAGTTCCGTCTGCCCGTCCCGGACAGAAGGCAGCTGATTCAAGCTCCGGAAATCCCTTGAATAATCAGGAGGACGCCAAAGACCGCAGGTGCATAAACGACCATGCGGCTGGAAGAAACCGCGAAGGAGTACACCAGCAAAGCGATACCGGCAGTCACGTAAAAAGCACGCAATGCGAAATTGACCGGCGAAGCCATCGGAAGAAATTCCTCTCGCTACTGATGTTCTCATAGAAGGGAACAATCTTCAGGACAATTGCAGCGGATCGCCGAGGCGGATGAGCTTGCCGGATTCGCTGCCGGGGACTCGCGTGTTGGTGGAGAGACGATAGTAGTGGTCGAAACGGCCTGCGGGTGACCACGTCGGAAGTTGAGAGCGGCGTAGTTCGCTGAATCTCTTCTGAAAACCGTCGATAACCGAGCCGGTATGCGAATCACGCGAGGGAACTGGACAACGCGCGCAGGGATTGCTGCCCTCGAAAGCGGCGTCACCGATCCGAAAGCGCACCACGCTCGACTCCTCTTCCGCGAAGAGACGATCTTCCCAGAACGCCGGCACTCCATTGATTTCCAGCGTAGCGCGGAAGCGGCGGCGGGCTTCGTCAAGAGGCATGCCGGGAAACCACCGGCAGACTGCTTCCAGTGAAGCGGTCGAAACGATCGTCGGACCGGGCGCAAGGCCGTCATCGGGGAAGCCCTCGCGCGCATAGCGCACCGTGATGGCCTGCTCAAAGTACATGCTGAACCAGAGCGCGGCGCTTTCCGTATCGCCGGGAAACGCGAAGGTCATCGGAGGAATGTTGCGGCGATCACCTGGAACGGTAAGAGTAACGGAGCTGATCTCCGGGGAGTAAGCCGCGCGGATGAGGTGCATGGCGGCGGTGCGCTTGCCGTTCACCCAACGGCCGTCAGCGGAATAAAGCGCCCAAGCGCGGTCAAGCTCCAACCCGCCGGCAGGGCCAACACGGGCTTCGGTCACCAATGCGGGATCGAGGGCCTTAATGGGATGTAGCTGGATACGCGCAAGGCGCGGCGCTTCCTTTGAAGAGTTCACGCAAAGAGTCTAGCAGAGCGCCAAGAAGAGCCACTAGCGCGCAAACCTGGCTCCGCGAAGCGCCCCAGGCCAGCCGGGGCGGAAGCAGAGATTCAGCCGGCCGAGGCGGTCGCCGCGGAGGATTTCTTTCGCTTGGCCATTTGCTGCACGGTGAAGAGCAAAAGCTCGCGATCCTGCGGTTCCATCTTGCTCAGCAGGAGGCGCAACTTGCGCAGGAAGCGCAAGTCCTTGCCGGAACTGCCCCAGCCGTCGCCGGGGGTATCGGTCCACGCGCTGGGAACATCGGCTTTGGGCGGCTTGTCGCCGTCGTAGAGCAACTGGTAGAGAGGCATCTCCAGCGCGCGCGCCAGTTTTTCGAGAGTTTCGATGGCCGGAATGGTGTGGCCATTTTCCACGCGGGACAAGTAGCAGCGCAGCAGACCCGTACGTTTTTCAATGTCACCCTGGGAAAGTTTCTTTGCTTCGCGCAGGACGCGCAGGCGATCACCGATAATCATGACTTGCTCCTCAGTAGATCCGCTCGGTCCCTTTTCGACGCTGGCCAACCGCGACTGAGTGACTGGAGCATAAACTAACCAATAGACGTTCGTCGAGAGGATTACGTGGCGGGCTGTGGAAATTCGAAGGGCATATGACGGCTATTACTTGTCAATCATCGGCGGGGAGCTTAAAGGCATCGAGGCAGGCACACAACCACGCTTAGCCGCTTACGAAAGGGCACTCAGCGGGCCTGAGCGAACTGCTGATCGACTACCCAGCCGTCTCCAAACAATCAAGCGCTGGCCGCGGCGCCGGCTCCCGAAACAACCGACTTGTAGCCGCAAGTCGCGGCTTTTCGCATGGCCTCGACGGCCTGTGCGGCGGTCATGAGGGGAGTCGTTTGTATGCTGGCAACCGCGCCGCCGGCGGCGAAGGCGATGGCGATAGCCGCGGCGGAGATGTTGTCAGGCATCTCGGTGATGGCAAGTACGTCGAACGGGCCGAAAGCGAAGAACGACGTATGGAGCTTACCGCCGAGTTTTTCGATAGGCTGCCGGACGATTTCGAGCCGGTCTTGCGGATCGGCAATGAGACGCGCCCAAGCCTGCTTGGTGTAAGAGACCTGGTGGCAAAAATAAGGCATGATGTACCTCCTTGAAGAAAGGGAAGGGAAAACCACGGGGAACGGGGTGACTATGCTCTTGAAAACAAAGGGAGTCAAGAAAAAGTAAAGATTTTTGAAGATTTCCCTTGACAAAATATTAGAATGTGATACACTTTCTTTTGTAAGGAAGTGCGCCTCGGCGATGCCGGGGCGTTTTGCTTTTCAGGCTGGCTTTTCCGCGAGCCTCCGAACCCCTGATTCTTAGCCAATTCCAAAGTTTCGTTTGAGTTGCGATGTGCCGCGTCGCGACGACGCCGGCGCCGATGTGTGCTCGCGCGAAGACATGGCCCGCGGGTTCCTCCTGGGGCCGCGAAGAACTTTCAGCAAAATAAGGAGCCAAGATGCCCAGCTACCAGAATGTGACTCCACCGATTTCGCTCTTCTCCGGTGACGTGGGATTCAGTTTCAACAACGAGGCGTTTCCCGGAAGCGCCCAGGCAGGCAGCCAGTTTGCCCTTCCAAGTTTCACGGGCCTCGCCGACGGTGGTACGGCGGTGCGCTGGCAGACGATCTTCGGAACCGCGCCGACGGCTGTGAGCATGGCGCTGCAAGGCGCGATGGCCGACGTGGACTCCGAATATCAAACCATCGATACCACGACCAACACGGCCGGCGAAGCGCGTACTGTCGCCGCTGTGCAGGCAAAGTTCCTGCGCATCAAGTTTACGTCCTCGACCGGCGGCAGCGGCTTGACCGCCAAGCTGCTCGTCTAACTTCGCCGGTTTCAATTCACGACAAGCATCCGATCCAACCAGTAAGGCTGAAGCGAACCGATGGGCAAGCTCGGCGATGGCCGCTTTGATAAGTCGCCTGGCGCCCAAGAACCGGTTCTCACACCCGAGCGGAAACTGTGGCGGGCCGTCCTCACGCTGGCGTACGAAGAGGCCGAGATGCCGTCCGATTGCGGCAGTCCAGCAGAACGAGCGAAAGCGCGTGCGTATCTGCGCGCGCAAAGCCCGTTTGAAGCCGCTGAGCTCGCACTCGTTTGCGGTTTTGCGGAGTTGCCGATGGACCGCCTTGTTTCCTGGGCGCGGCGTCGGTATGACCTCGCTGCGTGAAAACTCACCATGACACGTGGAAGACAATCAGGAAAACCAAACGGGCACGCCGGGCCGCAGCACCGTACCAACGGGCATGCGCCGGCCTCCTCGGAGCGGGACGCGGTCCCGGCGCTTCGGGACCAGGCTGTACCTGACGATGCGAGCGGAGCATCCGTTGCAACTCACTCAGCCAATCAGGCTGAACCAGGCGCGGACCGCATCACGTACGCTGGCACGGCGGCGTCCCGCCCGAATGGAGCAGCCCACGCGCAGGTCAACGGAAGGCCGGACACGGCGACAGGAAGTTCCAGCGAGACCTCTGTTGAAAGACCGATTCCGCCGGGACAGAGTCCTCTCCCTGCTCATGCCAGCGACTTTGTCGAGGAGATTCACCGGCGCATCGATTTGATCGAAGTCTGGCACAAGCTGCTGGCCTCCACGGACGAGAAAATAAAGCAGCGAGCCGTCGAGAGACTGACGGCCATCCGCTACAAAGGCGATGCCGCCATGGAAGAGGAACCGCAACAGATTATTTTCGATATTGACAGCGCCGTCGCACGGCGCTCATCCGAAGGAGCCGAAAAATGAGCAGCGTCATCCCCGCACCGTCTTTTTTCGAGAAGCTTACTGGCGCCATCTATCTCGACTATGTGTTGAAGGTCGCCGGTGTCGGCGGCTTCGTCTTTGCGTTTCTGGCGTCCTGGCACACGCTCGGCCTGGGCGTGAAATTCGGCATGCTGGCCTCCGTGTCCGCCTGGCTCGTGGGCAGCCGCTTCACGAAGATTTATCGTTAAGTGAATCTCAGCGATTGTTACCGGCCTTTTCCGCGCCAGCAGATCTTCCACAATAGTCCCGCCAAGTACAGGCTCTTTGGCGGGGCTGCAGGGCCAGGCAAGACCAAGGCGCTGCTTTGGGAGGCGATTTCTCACGCGCTCTTATCGCCAGGCGCGGACACGCTTCTGCTGCGGCGCACGTACCCGGAGCTGGAGTCTTCGCTGCTCGCGTATTTCCGCCGGGACGTGCCGCGCGAGCTGTATAAAAGGTACAACGAATCGAAGCACCTGGTGACCTGGAACAACGGCGCGACCACGCGCTTCGGATACTGCCGGAACGAAAACGATGTCTATCAGTACCAGGGCGCGGAGTTTTTGTTCATCGGACTCGATGAACTCACGCATTTCACACTGAAGCAGTGGCAGTTTCTCACGAGCCGAAACCGCTGCCCGCTACGCGGAAGCCGCCCGTGCATGGCGGGCGCGTCGAACCCGGGAAACATCGGCCACGCCTGGGTGAAGGCGCTGTGGGTCGATCACCAGCCGCCCTCGGGATTCGAGCGCGCGGATCTCTACGACGCGCGGGATTACGACTTCATCCGCGCGCGGCTCGACGATAATCCGATTTACGCGCAAGACGCGGAGTACCGTCGCACCCTTGAGACGCTGCCCGAGCATCTGCGGAAAGCGTTTCTCGAGGGCGACTGGAACGTTTTCGCCGGACAATACTTTGATATTTTCGATTACGGTCGGCACACCGCGCGGCCCGAAGAGCTGCGGCTCGAAGCGTGGTGGCCGCGGTGGATTTCGATCGACTGGGGATTTCAGCATCCCAGCGCGGTGTACTGGCATTGCGCGGTTCCGGCAGGCGCCGCGGCCTTCAGACCGCGGGGGTTTCCGATCGGCGGCACGACCGCGACTGCTAAAACCTTAGAACCCTGGGCAACAAAAATCCCGCCCTCTAAAGAGGGCGGCTACAGCTCACGAATTGTTACCTATCGCGAATTCGTGCAGAACGGCCTCTCGCCGCGCATGCTGGCGCAAGGAATTGCGGAGCGAAGCGGCCGCGAAAATATCACCGAGATTTTCCTTTCGCCGGATGCGTTCGCGCATCGCACGGCGGAAGCTTCAATCGCGGAGCAGCTCGGCGACGTCTTGAACGCGAATGGTTTGCCGCGGCCCGCGCCCGCCGACGATGACCGCATCGGCGGCTGGCAGTTCATGTACCAGTTGCTCGAATCGGACGCGTGGATCATCGCGGAAAACTGCACGAAGCTGATCGAGTGCATGCCGACGCTGGTGCGCGATAACTCCAATATCGAAGACATTCGGAAAATGGACGGCGACGATCCCGCCGATTCCGCGCGATATGGACTGGTCTCCGGCGGAAGAATCGCCGGTGTTGGGACGGCCTTTGCGCCATCCAGGGCGGGGCAGCCCCCGCCCTTACATCCGCCTGGAAGCGGCGCGCATTTTGTGACCGGCATGCCGCTCGGGGAACAGATTGCGCGCCAGGTCAGCGCCACGGATCCAACTTCGCAGGCGATTCACTTTCAGCGCCTGGAAGCGGAAGCCCGTAAGCAGTTTCGGCCAAAGCCTCTGCCGCGGCGTCGTTGGTAGTTGTGGCACAGACTTCAGTCTGTGCGTTCGCTTAACGGCGACAAGTCAAACGAGCACAGGCTGAAGCCTGTGCCACGGGTGCCCAATGCTCAATTGGTTTCGCAAAATACTTCAGCTGAAATACGTGGGCCTTCTCGAGACGGACGTGGCTCGGCTGCGGGCGGAGAACCGTGCGCTGATGAATTCGCTGCTGGGAACGGCGGGATTTCCGCCAGTGGAGTTTCCCGAAGCACCGAAATCGCAGCCTCTGCCGCGATTGAGGAAGCGTTCGTGGCACCAACTGCAAGCGTGGCGCGAATCCGGAGCGGCGCGCGACGCGGCCAACGATTTCGACGCCAGAACCGATGCGAGGACGAATGGACCAGTACCCCACAGTTGAGATTTTTTCAGGGACTCCGGGCGCGATCGCACCCGCCGACGGAAACTACGCGGCGGGGTTAGCGCAGGGCGTAGCGCCGGACTTTAGCCCGGCATCCGCTGCCGCCCGATCCTCGAGCGCGCCCTCCGTCGAAAACGATGCCGCCCTGAAAGGCGGCGCTACAAGACCCGCGGAAACACCTTTTGATCTGGGACCGAATAACGAACAGCTCGAAGACCTCAAGCCGGAGCTGGTGAACGCGCTGCGCGAACTCGTACGCCAATACCGTCAGGAGGGCATCGTCGCGCGGCGGCACGAAATCTGGCGGATTCGCCAGGCCCGCTTATTCTGGCAGGGCTTGCAATACGCCTGGTGGAATCCCAATGACATGAACTGGCACTTGCCCTTCGAGCAGCGCTTCAGCGACGACCGCGAGCTCGAGGAAATGCCGCGCTATCAGTTCGTCACGAATTTTTACCAGGGATTCGGGCTTTCCTTTATCGCCGTGCTCTCGCAGGACGTTCCGAGCGTGCGCTTCTATCCGCAGTCCGCACAATCGCTCGAGGACATCGGCGCCGCGCGCGCCGCCAGCGACGTCGCCGAGCTGATCGAGCGCAACAACGAAATCGAACAACTGCTGACCACCATCGGATATTTTCTCTGGACCGACGGAAAGCTTGGCGCGTATGTCCGCTACGTAGCCGACGGGCAGCGATTTGGCTTTCACGAAGAGCAATTGCTGGAAGCGATCGAAATTCCTCTCGGCGAAGACTTCTACGTCTGTCCAGAATGCGGAAAAGAAACATCAGCGAACGATGTGACTCGTGACTCGTCGTTCGTGACTCGTGAAGAGGATCCCGCCGAAGGATTTTCCTCCACGAATCACGAGTCACCAGTCACGAGTCACGTTTCATGTCCGGGTTGCGTGGCGGAACTCGCGGATGCAAATTTGCGAAAGGCCGAGCGCGTCACCGTGCCGCGCGTCATCGGAACGCGCCGCGTACCGAACGGCCAGGAAGTCATCTCCATCGCCGGGGGCCTGGAACTCAATACGCCCGTATGGGCCAACGAGATGCACGAATATCCTTACCTGCAATGGCAGGCGGAAGTGCATCGCGCGAAGTTGAAGGCGGCATATCCGCAGGCGGCGAGCAAAATTGAAGCGGCGCCCTCGCAAGGCCCGGACGACGTCTACGCGCGAGTCTCGCGACTGAGCGTCGAGCAGGGGTTGCCTTCGATCCATCCCGGCGACGCGTTGATGAACTTGATCACCTTCGACCGCACCTGGCTGCGGCCGTGGGCGTTTTATTCGATTGAAGACGAAGCGGTGCGCAGCGAACTGCTCGCGCTTTTCCCCGATGGCTGCTACTGCGGCTTCGCGGGCGACGTTTACTGCGAATCGCGAAATGAATCCATGGACGACCACTGGCGCGTGTTGCATGCGCTTCCCGGCGACGGCCAAAACCGGCCGAGCGTCGGCGATTCGCTCGTGCAAGTGCAGGAGCGCTACAACGTGCTCTCGAATATGCAGGCGGAGACGTATGAGTACGGCATTCCGCCGATTTACGCCGATCCGCAAGTTTTGGATTTCGATGCACTTGCGAATCAGGTCGCGGAGCCTGCGGCGCATTTTCCCGCGCGCGCGCGCCCAGGCCAGCCGCTCGCCGCAGGATTTTTTCAGCCGGCGCCCGCGCAAGTTCCTCCGGACATGATCCGGCACCAACAGGATCTGATCGGCCCCGTCGCGCAATTTCTGACTGGCCTCTTTCCCGCGATTTTTGGCGGCAATATGGAAGACGTGAAAACCGCGTCGGGGTATGCATTGGCGCGCGATCAGGCCATGGGCCGCCTGGGATTGGTATGGCGGCACACAAAACAGTTTTATGCGGACGTGCTGCTCCTCGCGGTCGATTGCTTCCGCAAGAATCGGCCGGAGGACGCGGAGATTCCGCTTCTTGGGCCGGACGGCGTGCTGGACGCGCGCGTGATCCGCGCCGCGGATCTGAAAGGCAATATTTGCGTACACCCGGAGGCGGACGAAACGTTTCCGAGGCTGAAGTCGCAGCAACGCGCCGTGTTGCAGCAACTCTTTACGCTGAACGAACCGCTCATCCAGGAAGCGCTGACCGAACCGGCCAACATTGGCTACATCAAGAATGTGCTGGGGCTGACGGAGCTGGTCGTGCCCGGCGAGGATTCGCGCAACAAACAGTTGCGCGAGATTCAGCAGTTGCTTGCAGGCGCGCCGATCGTGATTTCGACGAACCCGTCGGGTGCGGTCCACGTAGCGCCGGGCTTTAGCCCGGCATCCGATGACTCCGCAACGCAAAATGACTCCGCGAAGGGCGTCGATACACAGGCCGCCTCTGCGAGCGCGGGCATCCACGAGGCACCAGTCACTAGTCGCGAGTCACGGGTTTTGGTTCTGCCCTCGGTCCCCGTGGATCAACTGCTCGATAATCACGCCGTGGAATTCGAGGAGTGCAAACGCTGGGCAAACTCCGAAGCGGGCCAGGCCGCGAAGATGACTAATCCCGCGGGCTTCGCGAACGTCCGCGCACACACGGAGGCTCACCTTCGGGCCATGAGTCTTTCCGCGGGCACCGCGGCGACAGCCAGCGCGGCGCAAACGCCGCGGACGGCAAAGGAAAAGTAATGCAAGCAGGAAATCAAGGCGTCGCATCAACAGAAAGTTCGGGATCCAACGGCCACACGCAGTTACACGAGCTGTTCGCGCTGACGGACGAGCAGATTCTGGAAATTGATCCGGAACCGCAAGATGTGGAAGTTGCGGGCGTCGCGCCGGCTGCGTTGCCTGCGAATTCGGCCGCGCGGGCGCAAACCATCCGACCAGAAACCGGAACTACGTCGGAACACGGCGCGCGTCCCGCGAGTTCGGGTCAGGAACAAACGCAAAATGCACCGGCAAGCATTGCCACGCTACCCGAGCCGCCCGCGTGGCTTGCCGAAACAATGAGCGATCCGCAGCGCGGCGCGGAAGCGCGCGCGCTTTGGGAAGGCGCGCAAAACGCGGAAAGGGAAGTGTCGGCATATCGCGAAGTATTCGCAAAACCGGAGGAGGCGCGCGCAGCCGCGGAACGCGCACGCGTCCTCGATGAAATCGACCGCGCGTTTTTCACAGGTGATGCGGCGCAACGAGCGCAGCTCGCCGCGATGATGATGCGCGAGGACCCCGCGGCTTTCCGCGAAATGGTTTTTGAAGGATTGCGCGCGCTCGAAGAATCCGGCAAGCCTGGGGCAAGCGGCAGTGTTGCGGAAGCGTTCGCGCATGCCGGCCAATCGTCGCAAGGCGGGAACAACGTGGCTAATTCAACGGCGGGCGCAAACCAGGCGCCGACGACGAATTCTCTCGCGCAGCAGCGTGAAGCTGCCGCGCAGCACGCGCACCTGGCGGCGTACGCGGAGTTTGAGAGAGCCGCCAACGAGGATCTGGAACGCAGCGTGGGCAGCGCAATCGAGCGCACTTTGGCGCAAGCGTTGCCGGCAGCGGGGCAAGCGGATGGCGCGGCTCTAAAAGGCCGCATGGCGGCGGCGATCCGGCAGGATATCGAGAAGACGTTGCAGAGCGACCGTCAACTGGGCGAACAGGTCGCGCAGATTTTGTCGGCCAGGCGGCTCGATAACGAAGCGCGCGCGCAGGTTGTGCGGCTGATTGGCGAACGCGCGCAACAGCTCGTGCCGGGAGCAACGAGGCGCGCGCTGAACGATTGGACGCAAACTACTCTGGCGGCGCATCGCGGCAGGAGCGCCCGTACCGAGGCAGCGTCGGCGAGAAGGGAAGTGGCGCCCGCAGCGCCGGGGCCGCGCGTTCCGCCTGCTGGAAGACAACGTGAGGCGGCTCGCTCTGCCCGAACCGGCGAGAGCGCCGCATCCAGCGGACGCGTGGATTACCAAAAGTTGAGCGACGAACAGATTCTCGAATTGTAAGACGCAGTTGACGACGGCATACACGTCATTATCAGCAGATTCAGAATAAACAAATTCAAGTTTCGGCGCCTTCTCAAGAGACGCCTGCGCGATTCCGCGAATGGCGACCACGCTGTAGCCGCCCTCTTTAGAGGGCGGGGTTTTCCTTGCCACGCAGCGCGTTTGCAGCCGCGGAGCCGCTCATTCTCACGTGAACAACCCGCGGTCTAAACACCGCGGCTACAGTCCTGCGACTTCGCTCGCGGAACGCAATCATCTAAGGAGAACAACAGATGCCAGCACAAGCAAACGCGAACGTCGTCGCGTTACAGCTCGAGAAGGTGCGCGATAAAGTGCCCCTGCTCTACGAACGGGACGACATTTTACTCACCATGATCCAGCAGCGCGGAGACGTGGAGAAAGTTTCCAGCCGCAACATGCGCCTGCCCTTGCAGGTGAATCCCGGCGGCAAAGCCGGCTCGTACAACGCCGATGGCGGCGACCTGGGCCGCGGCTCGGGCACGGCCTACGACGTCGCGCAGGTCTCGCCGATTTTCTTCCGCTTTGCGATTGAGATCACGAAGCTGGTGGAATACGCAACGACCGGCCGCGAGCGCGCCATCGAAAACGCCACCAAGCGCGAAGTCGCCAACGGCATGAAACAATTCCGCGCATTCCTCGACAAGTTGATGCAGACGGCGGGGAACGGCGTGCTCGGCACCATCAGCTCTTTCGCCAGCACCACCTGGACGATGGCCACGCCTCCCGGCGCGGCGCTCGTCTACGTGGGCCAGACCATCCAGGTGTACGATTCCACGCTGACCACGAATCGCGGCACAGCCAACGTGGTCGCCGCCGATCCCATCAGCTCCACGCAGACGATCACTGTTGACGCCAACCCGGCGGGGTTGACGGCCGGCGACGTGATCGTTCACGACGGGTTGACTGGCGCGAGTCCCGTGTCGCTCTTCGGCATCAAGTATCACCAGAACAACGCGACGACGGGCACCTGGCTCAACCTCAACCGCGCGACTTATCCCGTGCAACTCGCCACGCCGCGCGTCAATGCCGGCAACGCCGCGCTCACACCGAGCAATGTGCGCCTGGCCATCAACAAAGTCCGCAAAGCCCTGGGCATCAATCACCTCAGCAAGCTCATTGCGTACATGGCGGTGGAGCAGGAGCATGCCTGGGAAAATCTGGGGATCACCGTCAGCCAGATCATCAAGGAAGGCGGCGGAGGGAGTGGCAACGACCTCGATCTGCTCTTCAGCGGCCGCAAAACGATGAGCGGGATCCCGATCAAGTCCAGCGTGAACGCCGATCAGACCCGCGTGGATTTTCTCGACCTCTCGCACTGGGGACGCGCCGTGCTCAAGGACATCGACTTCTATGAAGTCAATGGCAACACGGTGTTTCCGATTTATGGAGCTAGCGGCGGGCTTGCCGCCAGCTACATCTTCTACTTCGATACCGCATTTCAGGTGTGGGACGATTCGCCGCGTACCGGCGCGTTCATTGACACATTGGCGCGGCCTTCTGGCTACTAAACAGCCGTGACTGGTGACTCGTGACTGGTGACTCGTCACTACTGTCCGGTCATCGGATTTTCAGTCATGCGTAAACCTTTTGCGGAGATGGTTTTAGGGGCGAAAAGAGGTGAAATCGATTTGAACTTGCATTGGCCTGCCAAGCGTGTTTTTCCCTTCTTCGGGGAGGATTTTGCC
>DATGED010000029.1:0-24064 GCA_035310525.1 Candidatus Acidiferrum sp.
ACTTGCCCCAAAAAACAAAAAAGCGACGCTCCGGAACTCGGAGCATCGCTTTAATCTCTCTTTCGCCCTTGTTTCGTAACAGTCTGATTCCTTGCGGGCCTTTTTACTTTTGTGGATGCACCCGTGACCTAACTGCGAGCCAGATTCTTCTCGCGGCATACTAGGTGCCGGCAAACGCAAGCCAATAAAGTCCGTCCCTGGTCTTTATTGTTCCGCCAGATCGCATCACTGCTTCCGGGTCTCGGGCGTGTAGTGCGTTTTCAGATAGTCGATAATCTTGGCGGTAGCTTCATCCGGAATCGTCGCTCCAAAGGTCTTCTTCATCTTCGTCACTTCTGCTTCCCACGTTGCCGCGGGCAGCGGCGGCTGCATCGTGATGTATCTCGCACTGTGGCACACGCTGCAGTAGCCCTCCGTTTCCGCCTTGCCGTCTCCCGCCTCCAGTTGCGGCGGATACAGAGGGTAGGCTCCACTCCCGTATTGCGAATCGGCAGCGCCATCGCTGAGCGCCGCCTGCGACGATTGCCCCAGCGTGGCCGGCTGATATCGCCCCTTCTGCAATTCCGCGTACGCGCCGGCTCCGGCGAGCGCCAGGAGACCGCAAGAAACCAAAACAACCATCGGCACTCTGATTTTCATATTCGGTTCACTCCTCACCCCGCGATTCCTACGAAAAGTGCCTGCTTCTCGATGCGGTTCCACAAGTACCCGCCAGGATTCCACACCGGTTCATCCGGCTGCACGTTGCCTTTTTCATCCGTTGCGCGCACGGCCACCGTATACTTCCCCGGCGACTTCGGCGTCCACGCCGCCTCCCAGGTGCGAAATGAGTATGGCCCGTGATCCTCGCCCAACTTCGCACTTGACCAATTTTTTCCACCGTCTTCAGAAATTTCCACCCGCGTCACCCGCCCATATCCGCTGAACGCAATGCCACGCAGCGTGACCGTCATTCCCGCAGGAATCTTCGACGAACCATCCGGCGATATCAGGAAAGACCGCACCGGCATCCTCTCGATCGGCACCATGTTCACTTTTCCCGCCTTTACCTCATCCGGTGTCGTGTTCCCTCGCGGTGTGTCCGGAACGCGATAGCCAGGTTTCATCCAGAAATTCTCGTCCGCACTCTCGAGAACTCTAATCAACCTCAGGCACTTCATCCAATACGTCGCAAAGTATCCCGGAACAATCAGCCGCACCGGAAATCCGTTCAGCATCGGCAGAGGTTCGCCGTTCATCGAATAAGCTACGATGCATTCGTCCAGAACAGGATTGGTCAGTTCCAGCGATTTCATGAAGCGCCCCGAGGCCATTGTTTTCGGTCCCGATCCCGTCTCCAATCCCTGAAATTGAATTTGTAGCGATCCCGTTTTCAAGCCGGCCGCATCCAACAACTCTCGCAGACGCACTCCCGTCCACAACGCGTTTCCCATGGCGCCGTTGCCCCACTGTCCTCCCGCCACGCGCGGCTGTAGCCTGCTGCGGCTGTTTCCAGAGCACTGGTTCACCGCCGCAATCGAAACGCTCTTAAATTTCTGCATCAGCTCCGGAAGGCTGAACGCTTGCGGTTTGGCAACGTTGCCTTCAATCCACAGCTTCCACTCCTTCAAGTCCACATCGTTTGGAATGCCGTCCAGGTGCCAGCGCACATAGAACGCCTCATTGGGTGTGAACGCCGTCGAAAAAAAATGCCGCGGCGTCTCGAGTTGTACGGGTCGGTCCGTCAACAACAGCAGCGGCGCTTTTTGGGGCTCTGTAACGTAAGGTCCCACGGAGTTCCAGTGGGGATTCGCTCCCGGCCCCGTGAAGGTCTCAAGCGCTTTTGCCGGTGCGGCCTCCTGAGCCGCTGCTGTGCCCGCCTCCATCCATCGGTTCAAAACGAGTCCTCCGCCGGCTGTCCCCAATACTTTGAGCAGCCCGCGTCTGGAAAAGAATCCATTTGTTGCATTCATCGTGCCGGCCTCCACCAACGTGCGGACTATCAGCCACACTCGTTCATTGTGTCAACCCACTTTATCCGTCTTTTTTCGAATGTTAGAACCGCCAAAACCTGGCTGCGGACTCCTTACGTGGCCGGTCCGTGAATCCGCTCAATATCGGCGCCCACCGCGCGAAGCTTCTCAACGATGTGTTCGTACCCGCGATCGATGTGATATACGCGTTCGATCACGGTCTCCCCGCTTGCTACCAAACCCGCAAGCACCAACCCCGCGCTCGCCCGCAAATCGGAGGCTTGTACCGTCGTTCCGGAGAGCGCCGCGGGTCCGCGCACTACGGCTCGTCGCCCCTCGACAGTAATTTTTGCTCCCATTCGAATCATTTCGCTGGCGTGCAGAAAGCGGTTCTCAAAAATAGTCTCCGTAATGACTGACGTGCCTTCAGCCTGGGTAGCGAGGGCCATGTATTGCGCCTGCATATCCGTGGCGAAGCCGGGATATTCTTCCGTGGTCATATCCGCCGCCACCAGTTTTTTCGCGCCCCGCACCCGCAGAGTCGTCTTGTCCACCGTTTCAATGCACACGCCAGCCGCCTGCAGCTTCGCCATCACCGCGCCTTGATGCTCCGGCGCGCAATTCGTAATCCTCAAGTCGCCGCCTGTGATTGCACCGGCCACCAGGAAAGTCCCCGTTTCGATGCGGTCGGGAATCACGCTGTGCTCAGTCCCATGAAGTTCCCGAACGCCGCGAATCCGCAAAGTCGAGGTTCCATCGCCCTCGATGTGAGCCCCCATCTTCCGCAGCATCTCCACAAGATCCGTGACTTCCGGCTCCCGCGCGCAATTTTCCAAAATCGTTTCGCCCTCCGCCAACGTCGCCGCCATCAGGATATTTTCCGTACCCGTCACAGTGATCTTTTCAAACACGATGTGCGCGCCCTTCAACCGTCTGCCTTTCGACCTGTTTCCCGGAACCTTAGCTTCGATATAACCGTGCGACGTGGTGATTTCCGCGCCCATCTTCGCCAGCGCCTTCAAATGCAAATCCACCGGCCGTGCGCCGATCGCGCATCCTCCCGGCAGCGACACCCGCGCCATCCCCACCCGCGCCATCAGTGGTCCCAGCGTCAAAATCGACGCCCTCATCGTTTTTACCAACTCATACGGGGCTTCCGCATGATTCAACTTCGGCGCTTCAATTACATAGTCACTCGCCGGTATCTCCGTGATGCTGACCTTCGCGTCCATGAACGTCAGCAGCTTGCTCATCGTGATCAGGTCGCGCACTTTAGGAATGTTGTGCACGGCTACTTTCTCCGCGGTCAGCAAAGCCGCCGCCATCACCGGCAGCGCGGAATTCTTTGCCCCGCTAATCGCCACCGTCCCCCGTAGCGTCTTCCCTCCCCGAATTAAAAACTTATCCATTCGCTTGTTCCTGCGTCCTCTGCGCTCTCTGCGAACTCTGCGTAAATGTTTTTCCTATTCCTCTAACGCAGCTCGCAAATCGTCCCGGCACGCAGCCAATCTTTTCCGAGCCTCTTTCGCCCCCACTCCCATCTTCAGCATCACCAAAGCCACCCGCATGTTGTGTCCAGCCGCCCGCAATGCGTGTTCCGCCGCGGACACACTCTTCCCGCTTGCCTCCGTCAAAATCCTCACCGCGCGATGATGCAACTTCTCATTTGTCAGCAGCGCATCAATCATCAAGTTCTCATAGGCATGGCCCAGTCTGACCATCACCGCCGTACTCAGCATGTTCAGCACCATCTTCTGCGAGGTCCCGGCCTTCAATCTTGTAGACCCCGTCAGCACCTCCGGTCCCACTTCCGTGGCGATGGCAATCCTTGCCAGGCGTGTCGCGGCCATCCGCCGGTTTGACGTCACCGCGACCGTCAACGCTTCTCGCTTCCTCGCATAGTTCATCGCGCCCAGCACGTACGGCGTCGTCCCGCTTGCCGCGATTCCTACAACTACATCCTTCTTTGTGAGGTTGGCGCGGCGTAGGTCACGCTCCCCATTCGCCACCGAGTCCTCCGCGCCTTCCACCGCTCCCGTTACCGCGCGCCTTCCGCCTGCAATGAAAGCGCGCATCGTCTTGGAGGGAATCCCAAACGTCGGAGGACACTCCGCCGCATCCAGCACCGCCATCCGCCCGCTCGATCCTGCGCCTACATAAAACAGCCGCCCGCCGCCGCGAATCGCCGCCACGATCGCATCGACCGCGCGCGCAATTGCGGGAAGCTCGCGTCCGACCACGCGCGCCACCTTGCGGTCTTCGCGGTTCATCAAGCGCACGATCTCGGCCGCGGTCATCCGGTCGAGGTTCTTCGAAGCAGGCAACCGCTGCTCCGTCCTTCTCTCATCCTTTGTCATTGATCGCATCGGACAATTATAGCCGCGCACGGCCCGCGCCCGCCGGTCGCCTGGCAGTCGAGCGCGCGCTTTGCTGCGAGATCGTTAACCCAACCGATCGTGGCGCCAGGTTCTGTCCCGGTACCGCCCTTCATTCTTCTGGACACTTCTAGGCACATTCTCTTGCCTTCGCTCGAATTTCTTCGTCAGGAATCGGCTATGCTAGAAAACGGTTTGCTCTATTGAATCATCAGAACGGCGCGGCCGGATACCATGTCCATCGACATCCTAAAGGCTCTCTTCGAGCACCACTTCCACGTTCCTGTTGAGCGCGTCCAGCCGCTCCAGGGTGAACTCGGTGGCTCCGGACGCAAAATCACTCGTCTGTCGGCCGGCCCGCGCAGCGCCATCGGCATTCTCTACAACGTTCGCGAGGAAAACGCCGCGTTCCTCGCCTTTTCCAAACATTTTAGAAAGCACCATCTCCCCGTGCCGGAGATTTACGCGGAGGATCTCGACCACGGCGCTTATCTCGAAGAAGATCTGGGCGACACCACGCTGTTCGAATTCTTGTCGAAAAATCGCACCGGCCCCACCATCGCGCCGCAGGTCGTAGACGCCTATCGCAAAGTCGTCGCCATTCTCCCTCGCTTTCAAGTGGAAGCCGGCCGCGACCTCGACTATAGCGTCTGTTATCCCATATCCAGTTTCGATCGGCAGTCCATCGCTTGGGACCTCAATTATTTTAAATACTATTTTCTACGCCTCGCGGGTATCCCCTTCAACGAACACGCCCTTGAAGGCGACTTCAACCGCCTCGCCGATTTCCTGCTCAGCGCCCCGCGAGACTATTTTCTCTATCGCGATTTTCAGTCGCGCAACGTCATGTTGCGCGACGGCCAGTCCTATTTTCTCGATTACCAGGGCGGCCGCAAAGGCGCGCTGCAATACGATATTGCATCGCTGCTGTACGACGCAAAGGCCGATCTCCCTCCCGAACTTCGCCAGCAGCTTTACTTCGACTATCTTCGAGCCCTTGAAAAATTCATTCCCGTCGACCGCGAAGCCTTCCTCCATTATTTCTACGCTTACGTATACGTCCGTATCATGCAGGCGCTTGGCGCTTACGGTTTTCGCGGCTTCTACGAACGCAAAGTCCACTTTCTTCAAAGCGTACCCTATGCGCTAAAAAATCTTCGTTGGCTTTTGCATCAAGCCGAGCTGCCGATCGAGCTTCCCGCGTTGATGGGCGCGTTCCAAGGCATGCTGGCTTCCGAAAAACTGCACGGCCTGGCCCATGACGCCGACAATCTTGTCGTCCGCGTATTCAGCTTCTCGTTTCATCAGGGATTGCCGCAGGATGAAACCGGCAACGGTGGGGGCTTTGTCTTCGACGGCCGCAGCTTGCCGAATCCCGGCCGCGAAGAGCGTTTCAAGTCGCTGACCGGCCAGGACGCGCCGGTGATCGAATACCTGAACCAGCAGGACACCGTGCACCAATTCCTGGCGGGCGTGCTTTCCCTGGTGGACGCCTCGATCGCCAGCTACCAGCAGCGCGGCTTCAAAAATCTTATGGTCTCTTTCGGCTGCACCGGCGGCCAGCACCGTTCCGTATACCTAGCCGAGCAGTTGGCCAAACGCCTCCGCGCCAGGAACGGCCTCGAAGTAGTCGTGCGCCACCTCGGCCTCGAGAACCTCCGCAAATGAAAGCACCCGCATATCTCAAAACTGTCATTCCGAGCGAAGCAAGCCGACGCATTTTCTTTGGCGTTCGCTCCTGCGAACGCGTCGGCTTGCGTAGCGAGGAATCTCTCTTCTCTCTTCTCTGCACCCTCTGTGTAAAATCCTTGTCGCGGTTTTTTCCTGCTACTCACTACCCACTATTCACTTCCCACTTCCTCCCATGAAAGCCATGATCCTAGCCGCCGGCCTCGGGACTCGCCTCCGCCCGCTAACGGACACGCGCCCCAAAGCCCTGGTCGAAATCAACGGCCGCACGCTCCTCGAAATCACAATCACTCGCCTGCGTGCCTTCGGCGTCACCGAAGCCGTCATCAACGTCCATCATTTCGCCGGAATGGTCATCGACTATCTCAAAGCCAACAATAACTTCGGCATCCGCATCGAAGTTTCCCGCGAAGACGACCTCCTCCTCGACACCGGTGGCGGCCTGAAAAAAGCCGCCTGGTTTTTTCTGCAGGATTCCACCGCTATCGATCAGCCCTTCCTCCTTCACAACGTGGACGTCATCAGCAGAATCGACTTCCGCCAAATGATTCAATATCACTCTGAAAGTGGCGCCTTGGCCACCCTCGCTGTGCAATCCCGCGAGTCTTCCCGCCAACTCCTATTCACCAACAATCTCCAACTCTCCGGCCGCCGCCTGCACGACAAAAATACCGTCATTTCGAGCGAAGCGAGAAATCTCTCTTCTCCGTCAACGGATGAGCGCGGCCCCCACTCGCCACTCGCCACTAGCCACTCGCCACTTCCCCAGTCCAAAAAACCCTCCCCGCTGCACCCCCTGGCCTTCTCCGGCATCCACGTTATCTCTCCCCGACTTCTGCCCATGCTCACCGAAACTGGCGTCTTCTCCATCATCGACTCCTATCTCCGCCTGGCCTCCCAGGGCCAAAAAATCCTCGCCTTCCGCCACGACCACTCCTACTGGCGCGACCTCGGCAAGCCCGCCGACCTCGCCCAAGCCGCCCTCGACCTTCAGCAACAATGACAGCTAGGGTATTTAGACTGCCCTCGTCACGAGTTTATCCCTCGTGCTGCACTGTTGAGGGCAGGAGGCCGAAGCCCGGGTGAACTCCATTGGGAAAAGGGCCAGCGTAGACGAGATTATGTTAATTTCGTGACGGTCAACGCCCGTTTTCTTTTCCAGGCAATCGTCACAAAAGCCTTGTCGAAGATTCGCCTTCAGAAACGCATGGATTTTCTGCGGATTGTTCATCGTTTCCCTCCAGAACATCGAAAGTTGCGCACGGACCCCGCACGCGTCTGAACGAGACGGCGCACGGATTAGCGTGCAACTATCGTCGCTGTGCGAACGATATCCAACGCTAAAGCACATGATAGAATCGCGCGACGCTTGCTGCTATCAGCTAATGGAGACAACAAGGTGAACAATAAAGTGAATCTCTGTTTGAGTTTGTTTATCGCGGCTCTTCTCGGAGCAGTGGTCGGTCTACATGCGCAATCAAATTCGCGCGAGAAACTTGCAAGGCTTTCCGAGGAGAAGGCCGACATTTCCAAGATGGATCTTATTCTTCTCAACACGCGAGTCGCGGTCCTGCTACAGATTCTCAAGGACGACTTGTCGCTCCCGGTTTTACCCACTAGCATCAGCTACAATGCCGACAAACAAAAGATTCGCACGTCGGTATATGTTGACCCTGAGTTCCTTGCGAGAGCGAACGCCGTTCAGCTCAGCAAGTCATTCGATTCTCGCGCAACAGGCCTCTGTATCGCCCCCACACTCGCGGAGGGCAACTTCCTTAGGGCCGCCCTCCCAGAGCCGCCAAAGGAGTACTGTGTCATATCTTTTTTCACGCACACATTGGACGCCGCAGGCCATCTACAAACGAAAGAGGTGGCGATATTCGAAGACGGAAAGCTAACAATGAAGTGACATCCATAGTCGACTGGTTAATACGGCGGTCCACCCACCTGGAACGCGCGTTACAACTCGACACTGGGGACAAGCGAAGATATCCTGTATAAAAGTTTAGGAAGAGAACGGTAGTCACAACACTGGCCACTTGAGCTCAACGTCGATGCCGAGAGCCGCAAAAACCAGGAATTGGTCGAACTCGCGGAGCGTTTCCGCAACTCCGCCGACAAAGAGGAAATCAATCGTCTTGGCGAAAAACTAGGTCGCTTAGTCTTCGGCGGCTAGCCCTCAATACGCTTCTATTGGCCCCTTCACCGTTCCGCCGGGGTCCTTTTGTTCCCTTGTTACCATTGATTCTAGGCGGCGGAGACAGCGCGCTTTGTTCTTTGAACGAAGGGCCGCCGTTTCGCGCGCAAGCCGGCGCGTTTGGATCGAACCTCAAAGCGCACGCCTTCCGCTCGCTGCAAGTAAGCAACGATCTCAAACAAGTTGCGCGCCTGGGGGTTGCCACGGGGGCCGAGCATACGCATCAGACTTTTCGCCGAGCGATTGGTGACGTCGCCCAGTTTGGTAAATCCAACTGTCGCATTGATGAAATCGCGAAGAATGATCTTCCCGGTTTCCACATCCCCGGAAAGGAAGTTTTCGATCCCTTCCCGTAGAAGCGCTCTGCGAAAGCCAGGATCGCGTTTTACGCGCGCCCGGATGGTTTCCTTGAAATCTCTTGTCAAAGCCATTGGAGTCACCTTCCCGTCTCTTTTCGCTGCTTGTAGTCGTGCCACCTGGTCACCGCCGTAGCGATATCTTCTTGTTGCCGCTTTTTTGTCCCGCCTCCTACAAGAACGACCAGGCGCTCGCCATCCTTGCCGAAGTAAATCCTGTAGCCCGGACCAAAGTCGATCCGGTACTCGAAAACACCAGCTCCAACGCCCTTGACGTTGGAAAAATTACCTTGTTGAATGCGTGCTAGACAGGCGGCCACTTTCGCGGCCGCTTCTCTATTTAAGCGGTCGGACCACGCGGCAAATGGGCTGTATCCCCGCAGGTCAAGGTATTCGCGTACTTCGACCATGACTCATGGTAACACATACGGTACCATTGTCAAGGTCGCGCAACCGGCCGGCTCAGACGATTTAGAGTGACGGAAGCCTGGTTCTCAACGGAAAAGAGTTTGCTTTTTTATGTCGCCACAAGTCCCGGCATACACCACCCAGGAGCTTTCCAAAAAAACCTGGCCCGACTTCGTAAAACTCTTCTCCCAAGGAGGCGGGTGGGACCACTGCCAATGCATGCATTTTCACCGCCCCCGCGCACTACCCAAAGAAGAGTGGCTCCCCACCCGCGCGGAACGAGCCGTGAGGAATCGCCGCGAAAAGAAAGCTCTCCTCGACGCGGGACATTCGCATGGAAATTTGGTGTACGCCAACGGAGAGCCAGTCGGCTGGTGTCAATACGGCCCCAGCGAAGAACTTCCTCGCATCGACAACAAACGCAACTATCACGCGCACGCCCTCGAACGCGCCACACAGAAACTCTGGCGAATCACCTGCTTTGTCGTTCTAAAGAACTATCGCAAGCGCGGCGTGGCGAGCGCCGCGCTGAACGCCGCTCTCGAATCCATAGGAAAAAAGGGCGGCGGCCTAGTCGAAGCCTATCCCATCGCAAGCTGGCAATCTCGCGCTTTCGGCAACGAGTCCACGCACGGCACCGCTTCCATGTTCAAGAAACACGGCTTCAAGGTCGTCGCCCCTTTCAGCCACACCCTCTTCAGCACCACCGTCCTGATGCGAAAGACTGTTTCGTCAACCCCCGTCTAAATTTTTCCTTGACAGAGATATACCAATCTTGGTATTATTCTTCTTGGTGAATTCCATCAATAGCGGCGGCCTCGGGCCGCTTTTTTTGTGTCTTGCCTCCCGCATCGGCAGGGGCCCTGGCGGATCAAAGGTTTTTACGCTCTTTCTCTCCTTCCCAGCACGGTCCCAAAAATAAGTGTCGTCTCTTGATACTCTTAGGCACTCTTTTGTTCTTCTGCAAGAAGTGCCAGCAAATGACCCTTTGTTTTCATACTCCTACGCACTCTTTGGCAACGGCGTTTTTCGTAACACCTTTTAATTCAATGGATTACGCACTCTTTGAGGAAATACCGGGGGTGGGTGTAGGGCCAAGCCCCGCTTTTGACCCTCCACTGAAAACGAAAGGCTTAGCCGAGTTTTACTTTGCCGGAGCCGACACCGTCGCAAATCCCAGCGCCTGCATCACGGCATCGTGCAATGCCGGACGCACTTCGGCGATCTTGTGATTCTCGCGCGTCGGGTTCACACGGTTCGTCAGCAGCACTACAAAGACCTGCCGGTCCGGATCGATCCAGATCGAAGTGCCCGTGAACCCCGTATGTCCAAAGCTGTGCGCCGAAAAAAAGTGACCGCTGGAGCTGCCTTCGGTCGGCACCACCCAGCCGAGAGTGCGCGTGCCCTTGGCCAAGTCCTGAGGGGCTGTGAACTGCGCAATCGTGGCCCGCTTCAAAATCCTCTGGTGAGCGTAAACGCCGCCGTTCAAAAGCATCTGGCAAAACGCGGCCAAATCCGGAGCGGTGCTGAACAAGCCCGCATGGCCGGAGACGCCGCCAATGGCAAACGCATTCTCGTCGTGCACCTCACCTTGAATCAGCCGATGACGAAAAATCGCGTCAAATTCCGTCGGCGCAATCAGCGGCCAGAGTTTTTTCGGCGGCTTGTACATCGAATCATGCATCCCGAGCGGGCCAAAAATAGTTTCGTTTGCAAGGTCGTCGAGCGTGCGTCCCGTCAAGCGCTGGATAATCTCCGCCATCAAAATAATTCCCAGATCGGAGTAAATCATCTTCGTCCCGGGTTCGTACTCCAGCGGTTCCGCAAAAATCATGCGCAGCGTGTCGGCTTTGCCTTTTGAAGTGCGCCAGTACTCTTTGAACGGAGGCAATCCCGACGTATGCGTCATCAGGTGCCGCACCGTGACGCGATGCCGCCATTCCTTTTGCGGACCGCTGGCCCATTCCGGCAAATAGCGTTCGATCGGAATATCGAGCAGCAGCGGCGATTTGAAGTCGCCTTCGACAAGTTTTTCCACCAGCGTTGTCGTCACGATCACTTTCGTCAACGACGCGACGTCATACATGGTGTTCAATTTGACCTGCGGAGATTTTGCGTCGTAGCTCAGGTTTCCGAACGCGTGCAGGGACACTTTGTCTTTGTAGCCGACCGCCAGCGTTGCGCCGGGAAACGCTTTGTCCGCGATCGCGCGATCGATCACGTCAAATGCGGGCTGGAACTGCGCGTCCTCCCGCGCATCCATCGGATGCACGGTCATGGGATCGGCAGGAACTTCGAGCCCGAATCCCGCTTTCAGGTCCACGCCAGGCACGGTCACCGGTAAATGCCCGCGCACGGGAATCTCTCCGAAGAGTGCTCGCGCCACGGAGATCTGCGCCACGTCGCTAATCCCGAACGCAGCAAGCCAGGTTTCCGCTTGCGGGAAATGTTCCACCAGATACGGGCTGCCAAATCCTACGGTGATGACGGGCTTCCCGTTGTAGTAAACCTTTTCCGCAAGCGCGCCCTGCTCCGCGGGCACGTCTACGTTGCCTTTGCGGTCGCTCACGCGCACAAAAAACGCAAGAATCGCGACGTCGTACGTGTCCGGCGCCGGCAACTTCAAGTTATCGGCTTTAGAGAATCGCGTATCTGCCCGCAGCGTAGTCAGTGTATCCACTCGTGACCGCAGCTCGCGTTCGAGATCTTCGCCGGGATATGGCTCCGGGTCGCTGTAAAGCGACACCAGCAACGCCCGCATCGGCTTCGTGCCATCGAGAGGCAGGCGGCGGGCCGTGTCTCTCAAAAGCGTGACACCTCGGTCCGAAATATCCTGCGCTTTTTTCTGCCACTCGACCTTTCCAAAATCCCTGTTCAGCGCGTTCACGTCCACCAGCCGCGTCTTGTAAAGGCCCAGCCGCGCCTTGGCCTGCAAAATCCGCCGCACCGACGCATCCAATCGCTCGCGCGAGATACGTCCCGAACTCACCGCATCCTTCAACGCATCAAAAGCCGCATCCGGCACCGGCGGCATCAGCAGCGCATCAACGCCCGCCGCAAACGCCCGCACGGCGGCGTCCCCCGGGGCGTACCTCACGGTGATCCCGCCCATATCCATCGCATCGGTGACGACGAGGCCCTGGTAGCCGAGTTCTTTGCGCAATAAATTGTTCAAAATGTTCGGAGACAGCGTCGCGGGGAGATCGGGGTTTGGCTCGAGTGCCGGAATGGCGAGGTGGCCGGTCATGATGCTGTCCGCGCCGGCGGCGATCGCAGCGCGAAAGGGAACCAGTTCCAAACTTTCGATGCGTTTGCGGCTGGCTTTGATCACCGGGAGGTCCATGTGCGAATCCGTGGACGTGTCGCCGTGTCCTGGAAAATGTTTCGCCGTGGCCAGCGCTCCGTTTTCCTGCACGCCGCGTATAAACGCCGCGACGTATTCCGCGACCTTCTGCGGATTCTCGCCAAACGAACGGGTGTTGATGATGGGATTATCCGGATTGTTGTTTACGTCGGAGTCCGGTGCGTACACCCATTGCACCCCGACGGCGCGCGCTTCCAGCGCGGTGATTTTTCCCATGGTATAAGCGTCATTCGGATTGCCTGCGGCGGCAAGTGCCATCGCCGTCGGAAACGATGTCCCTTCATCCAGTCGCATCGCCGTGCCGCGCTCGAAATCGGCGCCGATCAGCAGCGGCAGCTTGGACTTGGCCTGCAATTGGTTTGCGAGCACGGCGGTGGGATAGGCCTGGCTTTTCACGACGCCAAGCGGCGAGCCCTCGGTGATGTTGATGAATCCGCCGACGTGCAACTTTTCAATGTCGCGCATCATCTGCGTATAGGCGGGGCTGTCCGTCGCGGTGAAGCCGCCGTGATAGGTCGTGAAAATCACTTGCCCGACTTTTTCGTCGAGCGTCATTTTTTTGAGAGTGGTCTCAACCCATTGCGAGGCGGCCGGAGCCAGTTTCTGCGAGGGCTTCACTTTCGCCGCGGATTTCGCCGCGCCGGCCGGACTTTTCGGCGGCGTGGATTTGCTCTGACTGCGTGTTGTGTGGGCCATGAGAAGAAGGAACAAGCCAAAAGGAATGAGGAACAGCACGCCTTTACCGCGTCCTTTCATCAGATGTGAGTCTCCCGGTTGACGCCCGGATCCTGCGACTGTATATAACACACGCACTTCACGCTCACAACGCAGCCCCGAACGAAGCGTTCCAGAATATCATTGGAAGCGCACAACCGGAGGAAATGCTTTGCCTAAATGCCGCCACCGTATTCTGAAAAAGCTGGGCATGTCAGTGTCGTTGGTCTTAATGCTGAGTATTTCTGCGCACGGGGCCGTTAAGCACCGGAGCAGGCCGGGCCGCGTGCAAACAGGACTCGATGTCCTCGAGGCCGAAAAATTTGCGCCGCTTCGCGGCAAGCATGTCGGACTTATCACGAATCATACCGGGCTCGACGCACAAGGCCGCACGATCATCTCGATGTTGTTTCACGCGCCGGGCGTACAGTTGGTGGCCCTCTTCAGCCCGGAACACGGCATCTCCGGCCGCGCGGACGAAAAAGTCGCTTCGTCGAAAGACCCGACGACAGGCCTGCCTACCTACAGCCTGTACGATGAATCGCGCCGCCCTACGGACGAAATGCTCAATGGCATCGACACGCTTGTCTTTGATATCCAGGACGCCGGCGTGCGGTTCTACACCTACACGACCACAATGGCGTATTGCATGGAAGAAGCCGCGAAGCGCCACATCGCGTTTTACGTCCTGGACCGGCCCAATCTTCTCGGCGGAGACATCATCGAAGGTCCCATGCTTGACGCCGACAAAACAAATTTTGTCGGATATTTTCCGATTCCGATTCGCTACGCGCTCACCATCGGAGAACTCGCGCAATTTTTCAACACGGAAAACCACATCGGATGCGACCTGCATGTGATCTCCATGAAAAACTGGCATCGAAATTATTTTTTTGACAGCACCGGGCTGCGTTGGCTCCCTCCTTCGCCGAACCTCCGCACCGTCAAAGGCTCGATCGTCTATCCTGGAATTGAAGTCCTGCAAAGCGCGGGCGTTTCCGTGGGCCGCGGCACGCAGACGCCTTTCGAGGAGTTCGGCGCGCCTTGGATGGATGGAGCTGACGTCGCTGCCGAGTTGAACGCACTTCACTTACCTGGTTTGCGGTTCGCCGATCAGCCGTTCATCCCGGTCTCTGGACTTTACGCGGGACAGAGGTGCGGAGGGGTGGGCGTTCGGATCACGGACCGGTTTTCGGTTCGTTCCGTGCGAGCCGCCCTGGAAATCGCCGCCATTCTGAAAAAGCGCTATCCCAAACAATTCGATCCCTCAAAATTGCTGACGCTCCTCGGCAATGCAGAAACTGTTCGCCAGCTGCAGGCCGGGGTCCCGCCGGAACAGATCGTCGCGAGCTGGTCCGCGGACCTGGCGAAATACGATGAAACGCGACGAAAACATTTTCTCTATAAGTAATAGCAGCAGTGGTTCCTCAGTCGCCGGTTAATTCGTAAATCGGAAGTTGCGCTAGTTTGGCCGAGTATCTATGCAAGACCGCCCTTACTCTTGGCGAGGTTCAATCCCGCCGCTTTCCCGCATATCGCCGCGACTGGTAATCCATCGTGCCGTTCAGCGGCGAGATGCAAACTTAGACCAAGCTTAGGCGCCACTCTACTGTGTAGTGAAAAACTCCCACATCGCTGGCGCCGAGGCGGCATCTCCCGGCAGCTTCGTCACGCCGAGACCTTCGAGCGTCAAGCGAAGCACGCTTTGATGTTGATAGAAGGCGATGGATTTGTAGCCACGCTTGGCCAGCGGGCTGACGATGATAGCGGCTACGTGGCCGCCACCGGAAGTGAAGTCGAGGGTATCGGCTTCGTCGAACACGATGATGAGCAGGCCGTCCATCTGAAACTGTGGGCTTTGAATGAGCGGGTTGATGTTGGTGTTGAGCCAGGCATCGGCCGTCGCGAGCGAGCAGTCGTGAGCGTCGTCGCAAAGATTGGGGACGATGAAAGAATAGTCGGGCAATTTGGCGGCGCTCAGATCGGTAGCGAATTGACTAAAGGGCACGAGGTTTTGCGCTTGTGCAGGATCGTTTTGCACGTCGGTGAAATAAGCGAGCGGGTTATGACGGACGGCGTAACGGCCCGTGTCGCCGCCGGTATAGCCCACCGAGGGAATATCTTCGGCGTACGACCTCCAGGATTTGCCGGAGGCGAGGAGTTCACGGACGACGTTCTGAGTCGAGACTGGGAAATCGTGCGGTGTCGAAGCGTCGATAAGCGTCAGAATTTGTCCAGTCGTGAGCTCGAAGTAATTTGGGATGGATGGATGCGCGTTGGCGAAGTAGTTTGTCGCGAGCCCGTACTGGTTGGCGAGGCCGTTTAAGTAGGGTAGGGCTGGATTGGCGATGACGTCCCCAAAATTGGCGTTTTCCTCGACAACAATGAATACGTGGCCAAAGCGCACGCTCGGGGCGGGCGGCGGCGGAGTCATGGCCGTCTGTCCCACGCAACCGGCCAGGGCAAGGACACAAAACGCCCCAGCAATGAACCGAAACCGGGCGGTAGACAGAAACTCCGAAAGGTAGAAAAACATGTGTTTAGACCTATTTCTTGACTCACTTGAGATATTCGGCCAGTGATCTGTTGTGAATTCTGCGAAGGACTTCATTCGGCCACACTGCTAGAGTGGCTTATCCGCCGGTTCTAAGTCTGTCCGCTTCGGGACACTTACACAATAAACATGGTCCAGTTAATTCCGCGCAATTTGTGCCGACACGACTCCAGAAGTGAAGCATTGCGAGAACGCTGCCCGCATGTCAGCGAACAGCTACTCGAGCCATCGGGCGTACGGGTTGGAGTGATTCAACCCGTACGGTTAGTGCGGCCGGCTCCATCTGCCGGCGCAGGTGCCTAGCTGCCGCGCAAGACACCCCGCGTTGGGAGTGAAAAGTTGGGTGCCGAGTTAAGGTTTTGCCTGGGGAGGAGGATCGCCCCTTTGAGGCTTGGGTGGGTTCTGCCGTTCCTGCTTCTGTTTGTCCGCCAACGCTTTCTGCTCTTCCGCGTGTTTTTGCAGCAGTTGTTGCGTCTGGTCTTGATGCTGCTGCTCGACTAGTTGTTTCTTGGCGGGATTCGCCTGTTGCTGCGCGAGTTTGGCGTGGTCCTGCTCCTGCTGCTGCTGAACTCGCTGCCGGTCCTGCTCTTGCTTCGCGCGGAGTTGATCCTGCTCAAGCTGGTGCTTCCTGTCCAATTCGGCATTCGGGGAGGGTGGAATAACGAGCCGCGGCGGAGCCGGAGCCTCGTTCGGGTGAACCGTCGAAGGTGGACCAGGGCGATTGGCCTGGTTGGGTGGAACAGGTTGTTGCCGGACAGCATCCTGCCTGGTTTTTTCCGCGACAGCTTTGAGTTGCGCCGCCTGTTGCCGTGCCTTGTCGTCCGCGGCCTGCTGCGCAGCTTCTTGCTTGACCTTTTCCGCGGCGGCCTGTTGTTGCACCACTTGCTGTCTGGCTTTGTCTGCGGCGACCTGTTGTTGCACCGCTTGTTGCTTAGCCTTTTCATCAGCAGCTTGCTGAAGTGTCGTTTGTTGTCTAGATTTTTCCGCCGCCGCTTGCTGAGCGGCCTGTTGCTGTGCCGCCTCTTGCTTGGCTTTTTCGGCGGCGGCCTGCTGCATCACCTGCTGTTTAGCCTTTTCCGCTGCCGCTCCCTGAGCCGCTTGTTGCTGGACAGCTTCTTGCCTGGCTTTTTCGGCGGCCGTCTGCTGTTGTGCAGCTTCCTGCTTGGCTTTTTCTGCGGCCGGTTGCGGTTGAGCGGATGGCTGAGATGCAGCGATTGGATGCGGCGCTCCAGGCGCTGGAGGATGGACTTGTTGCGCCGTGTTTAGAGAAGTTGCCGGCTGCGGTTTTTTTGTTGCCGTCTCGACCGGTTTGACTGCGGGAGCCGGCGGAGCCGTTTTCACAATTCGTTCAACAGGCTGCGGCGTTGCCGCGCGGAGAGTCTGCTCCGCCTTCGCGTCGAGCGGCTTGCCAGGATTTGCTTGTAACGCCTGCTGCTCTTGCGCGAAAGCTACGGGTGGAGGCGGAGGAGCGACTTTGGCAACTACCGGCCGGCTGACGACCGCAGCCGGTGGCTTTGGAGGAGCGCTGGCAAGTCCGGCGTTCACGCTACTTTCTCTATTTGCGCCCATGATACTTGCTCTGACGGGGGCTACGGGCGCGGTGTGAACCGCGGGAGCCGCCGTGATGGATCCAGGAGCGACTGTCACTGCTGCGCGTGCCACCGGCTGCGCGTTCACGAAAGTTGAGCGAGGCACGGCGGTAACGGCCCCAGCAACGTTTTGGTTCACGTAGGTCGTTGTCCGAACGTTGTTGTTCACCACGTTCGTTATGGTGGTCTGCTGCACCACGGTATTCGTAATGTTCACGTTGGTGACGTAGGTTGGACTGGCTTGCCGAGCGGGCACGTACACTTCGCCAGGGGCCAGCGCAACCCACGCTACGCCCCCGCCATTTCCGAAATCGCGCGATGAATTGGAATCTCCCACAAAGGTGACGAGCGCCGGGGAATACACGGGGCGATACTCTCGTTCATTATGGTTCGCTTCGCGATGGGGCGGAACCCAAGCCCAACCTCCACCGCCGTTCCCGTCGTTGTCCACGTGAGCCCATCGGCCGTAATGAGATGTCACGAATCCAGAAGGCGCGTCGTCCACCCACGTCCACCCCCACGGGTCCACCCAGACCCAGTGACCGTCTCTGTATGGTGCCCAATCGCGCGAGACGTGCGTGGGAACCCACACCGGACCGAGATTACGATCCGTTCGCCACGTGCCATTTTGATCCAGGTCTTCAGAGCCGGTAAGTTCCGGGGAAACGTAGCGAGCTGACGGCGAACGCTCTTCGCGAAGATCGCGGTTGCGCGACCACTGATCAAAACTGTCGCGACCCGGCAAATCGTAAATGTCATAGGAAATATTGTCCGTGCCGGAGACTTGAACCTGCGAGCCGCCGTCCACAAGAAACGCCTGGCCACCGCCGGTAATCTGTCCGTGGCCGTCGCGCAGCGTAATGGTTGTGAAGCGGCCATCGGGATCAACAGTGATGCGATAATCTCCGCCCTGCAAGACGGTAAACGCGAGGTTCGGAGTATCCACCTCGAACACATCGTCGCCGTAGAGATTCCGCACACGTACATCCACCGTTCCGGAGTTCAGTTGGATTTGCACCGTCCGGTCGTCCAGATTCAGAAAAGAAACCGAAGTCTGCCCGTCCACGCGAATGGCCGTGGATCCGATATGCATCTCCGCTTTGGACCTATCGCCGGTCCAGAGACTGTCTCCGGCGGTCATGGGGCGGTTCAGGGTAGCCCACGCCCAATCCGTTTCGCCGCCCGGCTGGAAGGAAACCGCGCCCTCGACAAAATTGAGTCGCGCTACGCGAAAGGGTGGATCATCGAACGCAAAAGCTGATGGCACAGCCGCAACGAACAGGCAGAGCACTAGGAACGCTCGCCCGTAGAAATTTGCAAAACCGACCGGTGTTTTCATCGCTCAACTCATTCCTGGCGCAATCGGCGCCCCATCTTCGAGTAACAGGCAGTTGAATGTGACATTCCTTGAGGTTTTTTTTAGAAACGCTAATCGGGCAACCCGAATTGGCCCAAGCCCTGGATGCTCAGCTCTTTAGAATTTTTCAACGGCCTGGTTATTAGGGTAAATCGGGAGCCTGAAGGTTACTGTTCCGTTTTGGACATTCACGTCTCACGGATGATTCCAGCATCGGACGTCGAATTCGGAGGCGTGCTTTTCGCAGCAAGAGTCGGACTGAATTGGCATCAAAGAATTTCCAGATCATGCCTCCCGGGTTGTCGGCAACTCGGAAGTAATCCTTGGACGCGATTTGTTTGGAACTCAAGTTTTCAAACCCCTTTTATAGTGCGTCGGGCTATCGGAAACTGCCGCGCCACAAGGATAGCCGTTACTGCGGCGGGGCCTCGCATCTTGTGGTAGAGTCGGCCCATGCGAGTTGTCTCCCTGCTGCCATCGGCCACGGAGATCCTGTTTGCCCTCGGTTTGGATAACGAGATCGTGGGAGTCAGCCACGAGTGTGACTATCCGGCGCGCGCGCGAGCGAAACCAGTAGTGATTCACTCGAGGCTGCCGCAGGATGCTCCTCCTGCAGAGATCGACCGGCTTGTGCGCGAATATGTTTCGCGAGGGGAGAGTCTCTATTCCGTGGATGCCGATGCGCTCGCGGAGCTGGCGCCGGATTTGATCATCACGCAGGATTTGTGCCAGGTCTGCGCGGCTTCGCCGGACGACCTTGCCGGGACACTGGCGCGTTTTCCTCGGCGGCCGGAAGTGCTTTGTTTGAATGCTCAGGATTTGGGAGATGTCTGGCGCGATATCTTGTGGGTTGGTGAAGCTACATTTCGCGGCCATGAGGCGGAAGCGCTGCTCAAGAAAATTGGAACGCGGCTCGGGGAACTCGAACGTCAGTTGGAAGGCGTCGAGCACCGGCCGCGAGTGGCTGTTCTCGAATGGCTTCAACCGTTTTATGTGGCCGGCCATTGGGTGCCGGACATGATTGAAGTTGCCGGCGGAAATGATGCGCTCGGGCGGAAACGCACGCCGTCCTTCCGCGTCAGCGCCGCGGATGTAATCGAAGCCGCCCCGGAGATTTTATTGATCGCGCAGTGCGGTTACACCGCCAAGCAAGCGCGCGACGAATACCAGGCAATGTCATTTCCGGAAGAATGGGCGGCGATTCCCGCCGTGAACAACTCTCGTGTCTACGCGCTCGACGCCAGCGGATATTTTTCCCGGCCCGGGCCGCGCTTGATTGGCGGCATCGAAGCCCTGGCAAAGATTCTGCATCCAGAAGTTGTGGTCCGTCCCGAAGCAGAAAGCGTTGCGATTCCGATCGCTTCGCCCGCGGCCACCCTTCCTTCGTCGCTTCGCGCCTCGGCCTGATCCAAGTCCATTAGGCGAAGCCAAACACACCTGGCCTACGGAACAGTTGACACGCCGGCGATTTATATATAATATTCCTATATATAGGGAGTGAGTCCCATGATTGCCCCAGGAATCAAACGCGGCACAGCGGAATTAGCGGTGCTCAGCGTATTGGAAGTCGGCCCGCTCCATGGCTACGAGATGGCTCGTCGAATCGAAGAGCAGACACGCGGCTCGCTGCGATTTACGCTGGCATCGCTCTATCCGCTGCTGTATCGCATGGAGAAACGCGGCTGGGTGCGCGGCGCGTGGGAGACGAGCAGTTCGGGGCGAAGACGCCGCTGTTACAGACTGACTCCGCAAGGCAAGAAGAAACTCACGCCGATTCGAGCAGAGTGGAGTGAATTGTTTCTGGCGCTGAAACGGCTGGCGAAGGTGACGCATGCGTGACTGGAGGACGCTTGTCGAACAGCGGCTCGCGGGCCTGGCGCTGGAGCGGCAGGAAAAAGACGAAGTGATCGCCGAATTGGCTGGTCATCTAGAGGAGGCGTGCGATGGCCTTCTCCGTCAGGGCATGTCCGAAGAAGAAGCTGTGCAGCGGGCTGTATCGCAAGCTGGGAATTGGCGGGATTTGCGGCACAAAATTCTTTCGGCAAAGAGGAGGGAACAAGTCATGGAAAAACGTATCCGGCAGCTATGGATTCCCGGTTTTCTTACTTTGATCCTTTCGATGCTTTTCCTGACGGTGGTTCTGAAGCTCGGATTGCGGCCTCGCATCGTCTCCAGCGGACCTAACGGGATTTTCTTGTATATGCCGTGGCTGCTCTCACTTCCTTTCCTAGGCGCTCTGGGAGCTTACATATCTTCCCGGGCCGACGGTTCGCGAAGAACCGCGCTTCTCGCCAGCGTTTTTCCCCCGATTGCGCTTACTTTTGCGTTCCTGTTCATGTTTCCGTTCAGCGCTACCGTCGAACTGATAACGGGAAGGCCAGTCGATTTTAGCCGTGTGGCCACTGTTCTTCTGAAAGATGGGATTGGCTGGATCGTGCTTCCTGCAGCCGCTCTTCTGTTGGGCGGCCTGCTCGCGCAACTTTTGTCGAGCGCACATTCATCGTCGCGGGACGCGGCGATCAGTTAGCGACGCGATGATGCGTGACTGGGAAGCGCTGGTAGGCGTGCAACTCGGGGAACTTTCTCTTGCAGCCGAGGAGAGGCAAGAAGTGATTGCCGAACTGGCGGCCCACCTCGAAGAGGTGTTCGATGGCCTGCTCCGTCAGGGCGTAGCGGAACAGGAGGCCTTGCGGCGCACATTATCTCAAGCGGGAAATTGGCGGGGTCTGCGACGGAAGATTCAAGCTGCGCGAACCGAGGAGAAGGGTATGACAAATCGAGTCAAACAATTCTGGTTGCCCGGGTTCTTGACATTGTTTATTTCGATGGTGCTGCTCATGGCCATGCAGTTTAGTTTTACTGGGCGGGATCGGACTTTCGTTGGTTCGAGGCCCCTGGTGGTCGGCAAGCTTGGCTGGGGGGCGGCAGCCCCCGTGGCCGTGATTTACCTGCCGTGGCTACTGTCGCTGCTTCCAATCGGAGCGATGGGGGCTTACCTTTCGAGCCGTGCGGGCGCGTCAAAACGCACCATATTTCTGTCGATCGTGTTCCCCATGCTGCCGTATTTGGCCATCTTCCTCATCGCATTTCCCGTGGCGTTGGTGCTTGACGATCATGTCGCGCACAACGTCATGCTCAGCGCTTTATTTGTTGGCCTGCTCGCGTGGGTGGTGTTGCCTGGAGCAGCTCTTCTGGTCGGCGGCCTCCCAGTCTTCCTCTTTTGCTCGCGACGGCTAAGTTTTCAAAGCGTCTCCAGTCATAGATAACTTTCGGCTCCAATAACGGTAGAACGGAAGCCCCGCGAGGATTAAGAGGAGGCCGATGGAAGAGCGGCCGGGGCGGTCGAGCCAGATGTTGAACGTCAGGGCGAGAGCGCCGGCTATGAACAGGCCGGGGACCCATGGGTAGCCCCAGCAGCGATAGGGGCGCGGCATATCGGGTTCCGTGTAGCGCAATCGGAAAAGCGCGACCACAGCCAGGCCGTAGAAAATCCATCCGGCAAAAATAAAAAGATTGGTGAGTTCCTCGAAAGTTCCAGTCAGGGCCATCAGGCAGGTGAGGACGCACTGCCAAATCAGTGCGCGGGCCGGTGTGCGGTACTTGGGATGAACGCCATCGGTGATCTTGAAAAAGATTCCGTCGCGGGCCATGGCGTAGGTGGGACGAGCGCCACTGAGGACAGAGGAGTTCATGGATCCAAGAGCGCTGATCACCATGGCGATAGTGATCCAAGCGGCGGCGCCGGAGCCAGCGACGTGCTGGACGACGTCGGAGGCGATGTGCGGGGACGCGGCGACGGCGGCGAACGGAAGTACCTTCAAGCATGCGGCGCTGAAGATCAGGTAGATGACTGCCACGAGCGAGACCCCGCCGATAAGAGCGCGCGGAAAGTTTTTTTGCGGATTTTCGATTTCAGAACCGACGAGATTCAAGTCTTCCCAGCCGTCGTAAGCCCAGAGGGCGGCGGCGAGCGCGGCGAAGAATGCGCCAAGCGTGGCGCCATTCAAGGCGGAAGGCCAAAGCGGATCGGGGGCGTGGGGCGCGGCCGCGGGGGCAAAGAAGGCGACGCCGATCACGATTGCCACGGATGTGATTTTGATGGCGGTGAGGAGCACCTGAACGGCGCCACCGAGACGGACGCCCAGGTAGTTGATGCCCGTCATCAGGATGAGCCACAAGACGGCGGTTGGCTGCGCCCAGGTGAAAATAAAATCGTAGGGCCTGATCCAGCCGGTGAGGCCGGGGATGGCGATGTGGATGGTGAAGATGGGCGCGGCGACGGCGGGAACGAGAAAACCGAGGAAGCGCACCAGGCCAGCCGCAATCGAAGCTAAAGAACTGGGGCGGCCGACGATGGAGTGAGTCCAGCCAAAAAGAAATCCCCACGCGGGACCGAAGCCGCGGCGGAGATAAGCATACTCGGCGCCGGCTTCGGGGATGGCTGCGCCGAGTTCGGCGAAAGAGAGTGCGCCGAAGAGCGACAGAATCGCGCCAACGATCCACGCGGCGAAAACGACGGAGACGGAGCGGCCTTCACGCGCCATTTCGGCGGGCTTCAGAAAAATCCCGGTGCCGATCATCGTGCCGACGACGATGGCGCCAGAAGCCCAGGCGCCGAGGCCGCGAACGAGTTCCAGACGTTTTTCCGTCATAGCGGCCCGCTAACAGCAAATCGCGAACGGAAAGATACGCGGGCACGGCATGCCCAGCCCCTACGGCCCGCTACCAGGCAGACATTTTGCGCTGGAAACGCTCTCATGCCGAGACGCCCTCTGTTTTGTGCAATCGGCTCACAGCGCTTCCGACGACAAAAGTTACAGCCGCGCCAATCAAGACGTACCACGTAAACGCGATCTGGGTATAGCGCCAAACGTAAAGAATCGCGGCCAACCCCACGAACATTCCCGAGACAGCGCCGAAGGCTGTGGCTTTGCGGTCCAGAGTACCGAGAAGAAACAGGCCCAGCAAGCTGCCAAAGGGCAAAGAGGCGACGGTGAGCCCGGCTTCGAGCAGTGGACCCCAGCTCACAAAACCGAAACACATCAAGATGATCCCCCAAATCAAAGTCATGCGGCGCGAAAAGCGCAGGAATTGCACGGAATCCGCGGAGCGGCCGCGTAGGCGCGAAAAATCAAGCACGCTCGAAGCGGCCAGGGAATTGAGCGAACCGCTTGCGTTGGACATGGCGACAGCGACGATGGAGGCGAGCAGCAAGCCAGCGAGGCCGGTGGGCATTTCGCGCACAAGGAATAAAGGAAGGATGCGGTCGGTGCGATCACCGGGAGCGAGCAACGGCGTGTGTTGCGCGAAGACGTAGAGCAGCACGCCGATGAGCAGAAAAATGGTGAATTGGATGAGAACGATGACGCCGCTCGTTAAGAGAGCGCGGCGGCTGTCTTTCTCGTTGCGGGCCGCAAGCAATCTTTGCACGATGGTTTGGTCCGTGCCGTGGCTGGCCATGGTAAGAAATGCGCCGCCAATCAGACCGGACCAAAAAGTGTATTTGGTT
>DATGED010000030.1:0-67425 GCA_035310525.1 Candidatus Acidiferrum sp.
GGCCGCGGCTACCTGGGTAACTTCGGACCAGCCGCCGGGAATGCGGTGAAGCAAAATCCAAAAGGTGACGGCACTCCCGGTCAAGTAAAGAAGCAATTGCGCCACGTCGGTCCAGATGACGGCGGTCATACCGCCTTCGAAGGTGTAGAGGATGGTGAGCGCGATGACGATGACTACCGCCAGATGCTCTGAAGTTCCGAGAACCACGCTTACGACCAGGGCAATGGCGGAAACACGCACGCCTTCAGCGATCGCGCGTGTGATAAGAAACGTGCTGGCCGCAACCGCGCGCATTTTTTGGCCGAAGCGTTTCTCGATCAAAGCGTAAGCAGTCAAAAATTGGCCGCGAAAATAGCCGGGCAGCAAAAGAAGAACGATCAGCACTCGCCCGATCAAATAACCGATGACCAGCTGAACGAAGGCCATGTTTCCCGCGTAGGCAATCGCGGGCGTGCCGATGATTGTGAGCGTGGAAGTTTCCGTGGCAACAATGGAAAGTGCCAAAGCCCACCACGGCGCCGTGCGGCCGCCAAGAAAATAGTCGAGACCGACGGCTTCGCGATCGCTTTTTGCCACATCTTTTTTGCCGCGCCGAAATCGCATGCCAAGCGCGGTGACGGCGAGGAGGTAGGCGATGACGATGGCGAGGTCGAGGGGATGGATGCGCATCAGCAGTTGTTGAGCTTGCGGGGCAGGGGATGCCCGGCCCGCCTGTAGTCTCCGCGTTCAGAAGTTTTGTCGTTCAAAAGTGAACCGAGAATAGTGGCACGTGCGGCTCAGGTCAAGAAATCCCTCCGCGGCGCTCAACCCCGGATTTTAGCTTCCAGGATTTTGTAGCCCACCCCGGCATATGTTTGCGCACCTCCTTATCGCCGGGCGAATGCATTGGCCGCGATTCTCGCTTATTCTCTTCGTATGCGATTCATCCTGGGATTCGATGGCGGCGGAACAAAAACCGACTGCGTGCTTATGGATGAGGCCGGAGCAATCCTGGCACGTTCGCAGGGCGGACCTTCGAATCCGCTGCGCGTGGGATTTGGCGCGGCGATCAACGCGATTCGTGAAGCTACGCGGCTGGCCATTGCGCAAGCTGCGTTGCCCGGAGATTCCGCGGCGGTCGCGGTTTGCGCGGGGCTGGCCGGCGCGGGTCCTCCGGAGTCCGCGGAAAAGATTCGCGCGCTCCTCGCGGCGGAATTTCCGGGTTCGAAGCTTCAGGTTTGCACCGATCTCGATCTGGTCTTGGCGGCGATGGGCGACGGACCGGCAATCGTGCTGCTGGCCGGCACGGGTTCGTTTGCCGTCGGGCGGAACGCAACAGGAGAAACCGCGCGCTCGGGGGGATACGGATCGCAGATAGGAGACGAGGGAAGCGCTTACGACATCGGGCGGCGCGCGGTGTTGACGTCCATGCACGAGAATGATCGGACCGGCGCGGATTCGATGCTGGGCGGGCGCTTGTTGCGCGAATTGGGCTGCGCGAATTGGTCGGAGGTGAAGACAAGGGCGCAGGGGGCTTCGGATGAAGTTTTTCCGCGGCTGTTTTCCGTGGTGGCTTCTCTCGCGGATTCGACCGAGTCCGCGACCGGCACCTCGGCGGGATCCATCGCGAAAGCCTCGGCGCAAGGGATCCTGCGCGCGGCGGCCATGGATCTCGCTATGCTTGCGGAGAACCTCGCTGAGCGGTTGCGATTGCGCAGCACGCCGTTCTTCCTCGCGAAAACGGGGGGAATGATGGGGCGGTGCAAGTTTCTCGAAGCGCAGCTCGACGAGCGGCTACACCTTGCGTTTCCGAAGGCCCGGATTGGCGACTTGCCGGATTCTCCGGCAGAGGCGGCGGCGCGGCTTGCGCTGGTGCTTCTCCATTCCGGCGAAAGCACAGCTGCAACGGCCATGCCGGAAAAGCGGGAAGGGCGCTGAGATGGCTGGCGCGGAGAACGATCGAGAACGCGCCCTTGCAGCGTCCGGGGATGAGCTGACGGCATTGTTGCACCACCACGATGCCTCCGTCCTGTTTGCGCTGCTCGACAATCCGTCGCTTGAGGAGACTCAGCTGTGCATCCTCCTCGAGCGGAAAAATCTTCCGCCGGAGATTCTGGAAGAGATTGCCCGGCGCAAGCCGCTGCTGAAGAGTTACCGCGTCAAGCGGGGGCTGGTGTTTCATCCGCGGGCTCCCCGGCTAGTGACGTTCCGTCTTCTGCGCGATTTGTACTTGATGGACCTCGTCCAGCTGACACTGCTTCCGGGGATTCCCATAGAATTGAAACGGAACGCGGAAGGCCAATTGATTTCGCGGCTTCCGCAGCTTCCCCTGGGGCAGAAAATCGCTCTGGCGCGCCGCGGGCCAGGGCGCCTTGCGGGCGCACTGCTGCTGGAAGGGCACGCTCAGATCGTCGAGATCGCCTTGGACAACGCGTATCTGACGGAGGCGCAAGTTCTCAAAGTTCTTTCGCGGGAGAAAATCGCCCCGGGCGTGGTTAAGGCTATATCACATCACAGAAAGTGGTCCCTTACGTATAATGTGCGCCTCGCGTTGGTACGGCACGCAGCGACTCCGCTGGCCACGGTACTTGGCTACTTGCCGGAGCTGACCGTCTCCGACCTGCGCGAACTTGCCTCGCCGGGAATCGTCCCGGAGAGCCTTCGAAGGTATTTGCAGGCCGAAGTGCAGCGCCGGATTCGAGCCGGCGAAAAATTAGAGCGAAAGGAGGATACTTCCGGGCCTTCCACCGCGTCTAATGAGGATTAGGTGGCGTCCTTTTCATCGATGTCCTTCCATCGATGCGATTCTGTCAGGCGCATGGAGATTTCTCAGGCGAGAGTAGCCAGAGTCTGGGGAACAAAAGAGTGTGCTCCGGCGTCGTATGGGAGTGAGCGGAGCGCCACTAAGAATTGGAAGTTCGAGCGGCGAGATTGCTCCGGCGCCGCACCTTGGGATGCGTAGCGAGGGGGTTCACCAGGTCCATGGGGAGTGGGGACCATCAGCCCCGGCGTTCGGAACGGCGCTGGGCGCCGCGATACTCGTTTCGCGCCAACCTCGAAATCGAGTGGGGCTCCGCGCTTCTTCGCGCCAGCACGCGCGATATCAGTTCGAATGGGATGTTCATCGAATCCTCCGATCCGCTCTGGATCGGCGCGGGGTTTACGGCGCATCTGGTGCTCGACCGGCCCGTGAAAGTGGATTGTTCCGTGAAGCGCATCGAGCCGGGCCGCGGCATGGGCGTTTCCGTGACCCTTGCGGAGCAGCCTCACGAGCAGCGCTATCAGGATCTTCTTGCCTCACTCTCCCACACAGGTGCCTGAGCTCGACTTATACTATGCTTGCGGCGCCGTGGCGGGTCGAAACCGCCGCCCGCAATGCGCAATCGTGCTCAGCCTGCTTGTTTTGGATTACCGGGCATCCTAAACGGCGTTTGAGGTGGAATGACTAGATGTATGGATTGCGGCGCACCACGCACCGCTGACCAGTGTCCGTCTTGCGGCTTGACGTCGATGGCCGCGGAGCTTGTGTTTCGGCGGAGACTGGTGGCGCGCACCGCCATATTCCTTGTCGGCTCTCTGGCTTTTCCTTACGTCAGCCAAATTTTTCCGCCGCTTGATCTGGACCTCGTGCTGGTGTTCTTCGGTTTGCTGTTTTTTTTGGCGCTGGCAATAGCGGTCATTTTGGAGAGGCGCGCGCGGCAACATAAGGAACTCGAAGTCCTCAAGCGCATCTTCTCCGGCTTCATTCCTCTGCCCTGGATACTTGCGGCAACTCTTTTTGTAAATGGCAGGCTCGATTCGCAAAAAAATCTCGCCTACTACCCGACCGTGGTGGTCGGGAAATTTGAGATGAAGGGTATCGTGCGCGGCAGCCGGCGCTTACGGGTGCGTTCCTGGCGCGCTGGGCAAAAGGTTGAGGGACTCGCTGTGGATGTCGACGATTTGGACAGATTCAATGCCGGCGACCTGGTTACGGTGGCGGTGGAACCTGGGGCGCTCGGGATTCCGTGGTATTTCGGAGTATACCGAAGGTAAGACCTCGAGTTGACGGCCACTCGGCAAATCACGGGCTGAAGCTTGTGCAACGGATTCAGTAGGCGGGTTTGTCGTCGGGTTTCAGCGGCAACTGAATATCCAGGAAGTGGCCGGTCTTGCCGAAGCGAAAGCGGATGCGTTCGACTGGGCCAACGTCGCGCTCCTTCCACTCGGATGTTTCGATCGGCTCGCTTGGCAGATCGGACATGGACCACTCCACGCTATCGCCCCGCGGCTTCACGGTTTGCGGATCGACCTCATAGACTTCTTGTTCTTTGATGTCGACGAGCAGGTAGCGCTTCCAAAGTTTGACGAGAAGAATGCCGCGCTTTCCCGTGTGATAGATGTTCCATGTTTGTGGCGCTTGGTCGTTGAAACGCAGGATCGCAAATTCCACTGATTTCCAAACAGTTTTCTTATCGGGAGCGGGCGCCTGCGGATTCGCGGGCAACAAGAGCAAAATGGAAACGAACAGGATTCGCATTCCTGAGATCAATTCGGAACTTCGGAGAACGATTTGTCGAGGATCCGGATCGCCTCATCGACATCGGGCTTGGTGGTATTCAGCATCGGGGCGAGCCGGAGAACGTTGCCCATGAGGCCGCCTTTACCGATGAGGAGGCCGTTCTCGCGAGCGCGCTCCATCACTTGCGTGGTTTGCGCCGGAGCGGGCTCTTTAGTCTTCCGGTCCTTGACAAGCTCCAGGGCTTGCATCAGTCCCATTCCGCGAACGTCGCCGATCAGCGGATGTTTTTGCTGAAGTTCTTCGAGCTTGGCACGGAAATATTTGCCGACGGTGTGCGCGTTTTCGCGCAAGTCTTCTTCTTCGATCAGCTCGATCGTTGCTCGCGCGGCAGCGCAAGTCACCGGGTTGCCCCCAAACGTGGCGATGTTCAGTCCTTGGAACCCGGCGGCAATCTCCGGCGTGGTAACTGTCAGGCCCACAGGAACTCCGTTGGCCATGCCCTTCGCGCTCGTGATGATATCCGGCGTCACTTCCCACTGCTCGATGCCAAACCATTTCTTGCCGGTGCGGCCCCAGCCGGTTTGCACTTCGTCCGCGATAAACAGGCCGCCGTATTTCTTGACGATATTGAAAACGATTTTGAAGTATTCCTTGGGCGGAGTGATGAAGCCCCCGACGCCCTGGATTGGCTCGGCGATGAAAGCGGCGATGCTGCCGCTTGTGCCGGTCTGGATCAGATTTTCAACGTCGCCCGCGCAGGCGACTTCGCACTCGGGATATTTCAGGTGAAGAGGGCAGCGGTAACAGTATGGATTGATGGCATGCGCGATGCCGACGCTGATGACCGCCGCTTTGCGATAAGGAGCGTGTGCAGTGACGGCTCTCATCACCGAGGAACCACCGGAATAAGCGTGACGCAGTGCGACGATGTCATAGCTTCCGGTGGCCATGCGCGCGATCAGAATGGCGGCCTCGTCGGCTTCGCTGCCGGAGCTGGTGAAGAAACTGGATTGAAGATTGCCCGGCGTAATTTGGGCGATTTTTTCGGCTAGGCCGACAATCTGCTCGTTGGGATAAAGCGTCGAGAGGTGCTGCAACTTGTTCACCTGGGCGTTGATCTTGCTGGTGACCTTGGGATTGCAGTGGCCCACGGAGACCGTCAGTATGCCGCCAAAGAAATCGAGGTATTTCCGGCCCTCGATGTCCCAGACGTGCTGCATTTCCGCGTGGTCGGCGACGAGCGGGTGCTGGTAGTAGTTCGTCACCGACGGCCAGATATATTTCTTGTGCTTCGCGACGACTTCTTCGCTGCGCGACTTGGACGATGGGATGGGTGATGATGGGATGGGTTTCGCGGGTGTGGTCATGGACGATTCCTCGGGCCTGAGTATCCGGCTGTTTGAGTTTACGATGCGCAGACACGTGCGGCAAGCGGCGTGGAACGCCAACCAATTGAGAGATCAGGCGAAGGGCTCCCTCCAACCGCCGCCTTAACCGACCGCCGTCGCGGCGCATCAAAACGGGCCAGTCTTGGCAATTTTGTAAGGAACGCGAGCGAAAATGCGAGGAGATGAACGATGGCGAAGATGAAAGCTGCCGTTGCGATTAAAGCTGGAGCGGAGTTTGAGATTCAGGAACGCGAGATTCCCCGGCCCGGTGTTGGCGAGGTGCGGATCAAGGTACACGCCTGCGGCGTTTGTTTCAGCGACCACCTCTTAAAGGACGGCCTCTGGCCTGGAATCGCGTACCCCCGCGTGCCGGGTCATGAAGTTGCTGGCGTCGTGGACGAAGTGGGCGAGGGAGTAACGGAGTGGAAGAAAGGCGATCGAGTGGGAACGGGCTGGCATGGAGGACACGATTTCGTGTGCGACTCCTGTCGCCGCGGAGACTTTGTTACTTGCAAGAATGAAGCGATCACGGGGTTCACTCGCGACGGTGGATATCAGGAATACATGCTCGCGAGGCATGAAGCGGTGGCGCGAATCCCGGCCGATCTCGATGCCGCGGAAGCCGGCCCCCTGCTCTGCGCGGGCGTTACGACATTTAATTCTTTGCGGCATAGCGGTGCAATAGCCGGCGACCTCGTCGGTGTGCAGGGAATCGGCGGATTAGGTCATCTGGGAATCCAATTCGCGGCAAAGTCCGGGTATCGTGTCGCCGCCATCGGACGCGGGCCAGAAAATGCAGCGCTGGCGAAAAAGCTGGGAGCCTCTGTTTACATTGACACAAATGCAGTAAACCCGGCTGACGAGCTCGCGAGGCTGGGAGGCGCAAAGGTGATCCTGGCCACGGCGCCCAATGCGAAAGCGATAGCGGCTTTGATTGGCGGGCTTGGCGTGGGCGGCAAACTGCTGGTAGTGGGCGCGCCGTTTGAGCCGATGGAAGTGTCAGTGGTGTCGCTGATTACGGCAAGGCGCGATATCCAGGGATGGCCCAGCGGTTCGGCGATGGATTCGGAGGACACTCTGCGATTTTCATCCTTTTCGGGCGTGAAGGCGATGATTGAAAAATATCCGCTGGAAAAAGTGAATGACGCATTTGCCCGGATGATGAGCGGGAAGGCGCAATTCCGCGTGATTCTTACGATGTAGCGGAAACCCCGTGCGTGAACTACATGTTTGGCTGCGCCGCCACCGGAATCTCGTTCAATCTGGCAGGCTCACAAGGCGAGCGTGATGAAGATTCGCATTCGAGAAGAAAGGCCTGCCGCGCGGGTGGAACGCAGAGAACAAACGAGACAGGCATCGCTCTTGCCGTTTGTGGCTCCCACGCACGCCGCGCAACAGCAGGGTGCATAGACCATGCCGCAGACTCAGGCGAAACCGTAATCCACAAATGATCATTCGCGAAGCAACGACAAACGACGCCGATGCGATCTGGAAGATCCTCGAGCCGATTATTCGCGGCGGTGACACGTACACTTTGCCCGCGGATATGGCGCGCGAGGAGGCGGCCGCCTATTGGAACTCGCCAGGCCACGAGGTTTTTGTCGCGGAAGAGAACGGAGAAATACTCGGGACGTACTACTTGCGCGCCAATCAGAAAGGCGGGGGTGCGCACGTGGCGAACTGCGGCTATATGACGGCGCCCTGGGCCAGCGGGCGCGGCATTGCGCGGGCCATGTGCCGGCATTCTCTGGAACGAGCGAAGGTTCGAGGGTTTCGCGCCATGCAATTCAATTTCGTGGTCGCCAGCAACGAACGCGCTGTGCGTCTGTGGCAGGCGATGGAGTTTGAAATTGTCGGCCGGCTTCCCGGCGCATTCCTGCATCCGACGAAAGGCCCCGTCGATGCCCTGGTGATGTACCGCCGGCTCTAAGCGAAGAATCGGAAGTAAAGAAATAGAAGCAAAGAAATAGAAGCAAAGAAGCGCGCCACAAACAAACTCGTGGATACGGCTTGGCGTGCGTATAATGTCGCGAAATGGATTCGAAACCGCGCTTCGTCAAACGAACGCTTCGGATGCTTGGGCGGGTATTTCCTCGTTGCAGCATGATTTCGCAGGCCATCGCGTTCAACCTGTTCCTCGCGTTTTTCCCGACACTCCTGATCATGGTGGGTTTTGCAACCAGCCGTATTGGCGGAAAAACGAGCCTTTTCGACCTGATCGGAGATCTGACGGAACTTTTGCCTCCGGGAAGTCACAGTCTCGTTTCCGAGTTCCTCGTAACGAGGGGACCCGAGGCGTGGAAGTTGGCTCTCGTGGGGTGGACGGGAACGCTGCTGGCGGGATCGCAGGTCATGCGCCTGTTGATGGAAGGGATTCATCGGATTTACGGCGATCAGGAACAGCCGGGATTCTTCCAGCGGCAACTCCGGGGGCTGGCCTTGCTGCTGCTGACGATCGCGCCGTTGCTGGCTGCGGCGATCTTGGGCGTGCTCGGAAGGCCGATACGGCGATGGCTTACTGAAGAAATGGGCAGCCACCACCCGCTGCAAGGATGGTGGACAGTTTTTTTCCCGGCGGCGGCGATTGTGCTGGCCATGCTGGCGCTTACCCTGATCTATCGAGTGGCCCGGCCCGGCGAAGAAAGTTTGCGCAATGTTTTGCCGGGAGCGATGGTCGCGACGTCCTTGTGGTGGCTGGTTAACGTGCTCTTCGGGTTTTATGTGCGCAAGGTGCCGTATAGCGTCGTTTACGGAGGGGTTGCCGCGGTGATTGGACTCATGGTGTGGATGGAACTCTCCGCCGTCATTGTGTTTTTGGGGGCCGCCTGGAATGCGGAACTTGCCGAAAACCGCCGGGGCGAACCAGCAACAAGTTGAAAGACTGGGTCGAGAACGATGTCTGAACAATTGGTTCGCGTGGAGTGCTACTCAGGATTCAAGGCGGAAGAGCGTCCCATGCGAATCGTTTTCGAATCGCAAACGCTGGAGATTATCGAGGTCGAAGACCGCTGGTATTCCCCCGGCGCTAGATACTTTCGCGTGCTGACGGAGTCCGGCGACCGCTACGTTCTTCGCCAGGATGAAGCCCAAGGTGTCTGGAGCTTGACGGCATTTCGCTCGGCGGGCAAACGCGTTGACACAAAAATTAACCGGAGCGTATAGTCGAGACTTAAGAGTGCGCTGAAGGTTCCCCCGTAGTGCCGGTTACCCCAAACCGGCGGTGCCTGCGGATGCGGATCAGAGAAGGAAAGGGATGTCCTACCTACCGCCGTTCCCGTTCGCGCGTGGGTGCTCGTGTAAATTTTTGCTCTTGGCCCTTGCCACTCTAACTACTCCCTTGCTGGCCCAAACACCGGCCTCGCCCACGCCTGCCCCCCAAAGCACGGAAAAGCAGTCGGCCTCCGAACCCGCGAAGCCTCAGGCGCCGCAATCCAATGAAAACGCCGAAGTATCCAGCCGCGATACCGCTCCGACTTTCAAGGTTCGTGTCAATCTGGTGCTTGTACGTGTTGTGGTGCGCGATCAGCAGGGCCACGTTGTTCCTAACTTGCACAAGGAAGATTTCCAGCTTTACGACAATCGCAAGCCGCAATCGATTTCTGTTTTCAGCGTGGAGACGCCCGAGTCCCACGTCGTGGCTTCCATGGTGCCCGCCGATCCAAATGAACCTGCCGTTCCCGGTGCTGCTGCCGCGGCAGCATCCTTGCCCCAGCGATTTGTCTCCGTAGTTTTCGATGACCAACACCTGGAAATGTCGGATGCCGTCTTTGTCCGGGACGCGGCCACTCGTTTTTTTGACTCGCTTGCTCCTTCGGATCGAGTCGGAATTTATTCCACCTCCGGCCAGTTCACACAGGAGTTCACCGACGACCATGACTTGCTTCGCCGGGCGCTTCTGAAGATTCAGCCACACTCGGCCACTGCTGGAATGCACGAATGTCCGGATGTCGACTACTATCAAGCGGATTTGATCGTCAACAAGAATGACACTCAGGCGCTGGCTGTCGCGACAGAAGACGCGGTGCAGTGCGCTTTCAATGGAGACGAGACGCAAAGGGCCGCGGCCCAGGGGATGGCTCTTGGTATTGCCGGCTCAGTGGTCAGCCGGGAAGATTCCTCGACAGAATTCGCGTACCGGCACATGGAAGATGTCATGCGGCGGCTTGCCACAATGCCCGGGCAGCGAATCATGGTGTTCGTCTCACCTGGTTTTCTCCTTACGACTTTGCAGTCGCAGACTGGGGACCTGGTGGACCGGGCGACGAAGGCGAATATCGTGATCAACACGATCGATGCTCGGGGATTGTACACACCTGATGTAGCTGGAGACATCGCCAATCCGCCGGTCGACTCGTTCCGGACAGCCGGTTACAAGGCCTCTTACCGGGCGGCATCCCAATTGGCGCAGGAAGATGTGCTTGCGCAACTTTCCGATGGGACTGGCGGGACGTTTTTCCATAACCGGAACGACGTGGATGAAGGTTTGCGCGAAGCGGGAGCGGCTCCGGCGATCACATATCTTCTGGGTTTCTCTCCGCAGAACCTCAAGCTCAATGGAACCTTTCACACCCTGAAGGTGACCTTCGCGCAGAAGAACAACTACAAAATCCAGGCGCGGCGCGGATATTTTGCGCCGCGGAAAGTCGAAGATCCTGCGGAGGCGGCCAAGCAGGAGATCCAGGAAGCGTTATTCTCGCAGGATGAGGTTCGCGATCTCCCGGTCGATTTGCACACTCAGTTTTATAAGACCGGCGACTTCCAGGCCCGGCTGGCGGTGCTCACGCATGTTGACATTAAGGGCGTACACTTCCGGAAGGCCGATGGCCGCACGCGCGACGACTTGACCGTGGCCACGGCGATTTTCGATGAGAACGGAAATTACGTAACGGGCGGGGAAAAAATCATAGAAATGAAGCTGCTGGATCACACCTACGACCGGCTGATGCAATCGGGCCTGAATTTGAAGTCAAGTTTTGAGTTGAAGCCGGGAAGCTATCTGGTGAGGCAAGTCGTGCGTGACTCGGAGGGATCGCAACTCGCGGCGCGCAATGGCGCCGTGGTGATACCGAATTGAAGGGGGAAGAAATGAACGCTAGAACGAATCTCGGTCGGAAAACATTGGGCTGGTTCGCTGGAGCTGCCACAGCCGCTTCCTGCCTTTTTTGGGCGCAACTCGCGGGACAAACTCCGCCCGCGCAAGACGCGAGCCAGCAGGCGGGCCCCACGATCAAAGCCGAGTCGCGCCTCGTGCTGGTGGATGCTGTCGTGACCGACAAGAAGGGGAACTATATCCACGACCTTACGCAAAATGATTTCAAGGTGTACGAGGACAACAAGGAGCAGAGCGTGGCCAGCTTCTCCTTCGGCGCGGACACCGCTATTCAGGCGAAAGGCGATAAACGTTATCTGATCTTGTTTTTTGACAACTCCACAATGGCGGCGCCGGACCAGATCCAGGCGCGCGCCGCTGCGAAGAAGTTCATCGACTCCAATGCGGGGCCGGACAAGCTCATGGCCGTCGTTGATTTCGGCGGGACCTTGCGGATCATGCAGAATTTTACGGCGAACGCGGATTTGCTGCGCGCCGCGGTGGGCGGCGTAAAGAATTCCTCCGTGGATCCGAATGCGCAGGCGCCCGTCGAGGTGGCCTCGGCAGGGCTGTCGCCGTCTATCGGCTCGGCGGGAGTCTCGTCTCCGTTTTCTTCCATAAGCAACGCGGAGGCGGATTTTGGTGCGCGGAGCATGCTCCTATCTGTGCGGAGTCTGGCCAAGAACCTGCGCGGCGTTCCCGGCCGTAAAATGCTGGTGCTATTTTCCGCGGGTTTCCCTCTGACGAGCGAAAGCGAGTCTGAATTGACGGCCACAATCGACGCGTGCAACAAGGCGAATGTGGCCATCTACGCCCTCGACACGCGCGGCTTGGTGACCATGCTGCCGACGGGGAGTTCGCAACGGCAAACACCGGACAACGGCGCACGCCAAGTTGCACAGCGATCCGCAGTGCGCAGTCTGTACGGAGGTGGCCGGATAGTTCTGGCCTCTTACTCGGGTGGCTGGCTTGAGCCGCAACGTCCTGGCGGCGGCGGAGCGGGTGGCGGCGGTGGACGTCCTGGCGGCGGAGGCGGAACTGGAGGGACGGGCGGAACTGGAGGAACTGGCGGCGGCACCGGCGGCCGAGGAGGAACCGGGGGAACTGGCGGTACCGGTGGGACAGGCGGTACGGGAGGCAGAGGCGGCACGGGGGGAACCGGCGGAACGGGCGGTAGAGGCGGCACCGGAGGAACAGGCGGAGGAACCACAGGGCGAGCCGGTGGAGGAAATCCGAACATCAACAACCCGAACTCCGTTTTTACGCAGCCGAGAACGATCGTTCCTCAATTTCCGCCATCGGCAACCACAAATCAGCAGATCCTGGCGGCCCTTGCGGAGGGAACAGGCGGGTTCACCATCTTCAATACCAACGATTTGCTCTCCGGACTGGAGAAGATCGGGCGCGAGCAGAACGAATTTTATATTGTGGGCTACGTTCCGCAGAAATCCGCGGAGGGAAGCTGCCACACACTGAAGGTGAAAATGAACCGCGGCGGGCTGAACGTCAGGTCGCGTAGCGGTTATTGCAACACGAAATCGACAAACATGTTGGAGGGCACGCCAGTCGAGAAGCAGCTCGAGGCCCGGGCAACCGGGAATCAAGCCGGAACGATGCAGGGCTCGCTGGAAGCCCCCTACTTCTATACTGCGCCCAATGTCGCGCGCGTGAATCTGGCGATGGAGATTCCCTCGAACACCATTCAGTTCAACAAAGAGAAGGGCAAGTATCACTCCAGCCTGAATGTCCTGGGAATAGCCTACAAGCCCGATGGATCCATAGGCGCGAAGTTCAGCGATACGGTCAATCTGGAACTGGAAAAAGATGAAATGAAAGAGTTCACCAAGAAGCCGTATTCCTACGAAAATCAATTCGATGCGGGAGCGGGGAACTACAAATTGGCGGTGGTGGTGAGCTCGGGCGGCGATGCATTCGGGAAATACGAAACGCAGTTGCAAATCGATCCGTATGACGGGAAGGAGTTCAGCCTCGGAGGCGTCGTGCTTTCGAACTCCACGCAGCGGTTGAACGATATTCCCACAAGCCTCGACTCAGCGCTGCTGGAAGACCGAACGCCTCTGGTCGTAAAGGGAATGGAGATCAATCCGTCGGCCAGCAATCGGTTCAAGAAGAGCGACATCGTGGCCGTTTATACCGAAGTTTACGAGCCGCTGCTTACTTCCGCGAATCCCCCGGAGATCGAAGCCGGATATGCGATTCTTGAGCGAGGCTCGGGGAAAATAATCACCAAGACCGGCGCGGTTCGCTTGGCGGAATTCATTCAAAAAGGCAGTCCAATGGTGCCGGTGGGTTTGAAAGTCGATGTGAAGGATCTGCCGCCCGGCAACTACCGGCTCGTGATGATGGCTGTGGATGGAGCGGGACACCACGCCAAGAACCGCGTTGCCGATTTTGACATCGCCGATTGATCATCCGCACGAGGCAGCTGCGAGGGGCGCGAGCGGCGATATCGCGAGCCATCGAGCGGCAGAGTCTTCTGTCGATGTCCAAACCAGCGGGGTTAATTTGGCGGAGGAGAGCCGCAATTCCCCTCGCTCCGTCCTGGCCGGCCCGTAGGTCCATACAGATGAGTCAGTTATGAGCCCTCTCGGCGGACAGACCCGGTAAAGATTCGACACGGAACTTCTTGCTGCGCAACTTCCGGCCAGACGAGGGGTTATTCTATAAAGCGGCACGTGTTTTCGCGCAGTATCACTCGGCAGGAGTGTGGCATGAGCAATGCGCATGGCCCCCGCCAGCAGGCGGTTTCGTTCGCGGCAACCCCCCGTTCCTTCCTCTCGGCAATTCTTTCCCTGGCGTGCGTGTTTTCCGCGGGCTTGGATGTGCCCTTGGTCACAGCTGCCCCGGTGCCGGCAAAGGACAAGAAACCAAAACAGGATCCAGTTCTAAAAAATCTCCCGATAACAGAACTTAGTCCCGATGAGGCGATTCTCCACGCGCTAAACCGTCTCGCGTACGGCCCGCGCCCCGGCGATCTGGAAAGAGTTCGCCAGATGGGCCTCGCGAAATGGATCGACCAACAACTCAATCCCAATTCGATTGACGACAAGGCGCTGGATGCGCGGTTGCAGGACTATCCCACACTGAGGATGTCCAGTGCGAAGCTCATTGAAGAGTATCCGCGCCCGAAGCAACAGGAAAAGCAGGCCGCGAAACGTGCCCAAGCCCAATTGGAGCGGGACGAGCAAAGACGCTCGGACGTTGCCGCTGCGGTCGTTGCAAAAGACATGCAACCGCTCCCGGCGCCGAAGGATGCTGCGGAGACGGCGACGGAGGCCAGTCAAAGCGACGCGCAGAATTCTGCGGCCTCGCAATCGGGCTCGGCCTCGACGGATCCGAACGCCGCATCGCCGATGAAGGATGAACCGGCTCAAGAAAACCCGGCTGCAAGAGGTTCGGGGAAAGGCCGATTGCAAGGTGGCGATCCGAATAACGTTGCGCGCGCGCTTGATGAAAACAGCAGGCGGCCGCAACGCGTGGTTGTCGAGCTGGCAATGGCCAAGGTGACGCGCGCCATCTACAGCGAGCGCCAGCTGCAGCAAGTGATGGACGATTTCTGGTTCAATCATTTCAACGTGTTCGCTGGGAAGGGCGAAGACCGTTATTACCTCACGGCTTATGAGCGGGACGTTATCCAGCCTCACGCTCTGGGAAAATTCAAGGACCTGCTGACGGCATCGGCGAAAAGTCCCGCCATGCTTTTTTACCTGGACAATTTTCTGAGCGCCGATCCGCGAGCCGGGCAAAGGCTGGCGCAAGAGCGTGCCATGCGGCAGCAGTGGCGTTATCGGCGATTTGGACAGCCCCTCCCGCCTCGGCCGCCGCAAGCGCAGCAGAAGAAACAAAATGAACGCGGCCTGAACGAAAACTATGGCCGCGAACTCATGGAATTGCACACTCTGGGCGTCGATGGCGGTTATACACAAAAAGATGTGACGGAAGTCGCGCGCTGCTTTACGGGTTGGACCATTGAAAAGCCGCGGCAGAATCCGGAATTCAAGTTTGACGAGCGATTGCACGATCCCGATCCGAAATTCGTGCTCGGCAAAAAAATTCACGCCGGCGGAATGAAGGATGGCGAGGAAGTGATCGAGCTGCTCGCGCGGAATCCCAGCACGGCAAAATTTATTTCGACGAAGCTCGCGCGCCGATTTGTTTCCGATAATCCGCCGCCCCAACTTGTGGCGCGAATGGCGGAAACTTTTCAGAACAGCGATGGCGACATCAAAGCGGTGATGCACACGATGATTTTTTCGCCCGAGTTCTGGTCTCGCGAAGCGTATCACGCAAAAATAAAGACTCCGTTCGAATTGGTGGTTTCGGCGGCGCGTGCGCTGGGAACGGACGTGGACATCCCGCTGCCTCTCGTCGCTTGGGTGGGCCGCATCGGCGAACCTCTCTACCAGTGCCAGCCGCCGACCGGATACCCGGACAAAGCAGACGCGTGGGTAAATACCGGCGCGTTACTCAACCGATTGAACTTTTCGCTGGCGCTGGCCGGGAACAGAATGCGCGGGTCGCGCACGGATGTCGGTTCGCTGCTCGGCGTCGAAACTTCCTCGGACGCGAAAGCAGCGCTGGAACGGGCCGTCCAAATATTCCTGGGAGGGCAAGCGGCTCGCACGACGGTGGAGACTCTGGAAAAGCAACTGGACAATCCGGAAGTCGTGCAGGCGAAATTGGACGATCCTGTGAAGCAGGTTGATCTGGGAGTCGTCGCCGGGCTTGTTCTGGGCGCGCCTGAATTTCAGAGGCGGTAGCGTTTGGAGTGCCAGAGCCGCGCTCCAGTTTTTGCCGCGTTAGGTGAAAAGCAAGACACAAGAAAAAGCGACAGCAGAGCTGCCGCACGCGATATGGAGACGCTCGATACTCGGGAATGAACTTGAGAGGTTGCCATGAGTCAAGAATGTTGCGAAGGCGTGCGAGGACTGAAATTTTCGCGGCGCTACTTTTTGAAGCAGGGCGGCGTAGCCATGGTCGGGCTGAGCGCGATGCCCGCGTTTTTGCAGCGCGCCGTGGCGGCCACGCCCATGCCGAACAAAAAGCAACTGGTCGTGCTCTTTCAGCGCGGCGCAGCGGATGGTTTGAATATCGTGGTGCCGTTTGGCGAGCCGAATTACTACCGGCTGAGGCCGAGCATTGCGATTCCGCAGCCTCGACGTGGCGGAGCCGACGCGGCGATCGATCTCGATGGATTTTTTGGGCTGCATCCGAGCCTTGCGCCGCTCGAGCCGCTTTTTCACAAGAATCAGCTCGCCATCGTTCACGCCGCGGGATCGCCTGACCCGACGCGTTCGCATTTCGATGCGCAGGATTTCATGGAATCGGGAACGCCGGGCGTGAAGGCGACCGATGATGGCTGGTTGAATCGCGCGATGGAGACTGTGCCCGAGGAAAATGCGTCGCCGTTCCGCGCGGTGGCGATGGGGCCGAATCTGCCAAGAATGCTACGCGGAAGCTCACCGGCCATCGCGCTGCCTGATTTGAAACAATTCAGGGTGATGGCGCAATCGCCCGGCTCCGGGAAAATGGTGGAAGGCGGCTTTGAAGCGATGTACGCGCAGACCGTCGATCACGCGCTGCACGGGACCGGCACAGAAACGTTTGAAGCCATCGACCTGCTGAGGAACGCTGATCCAGCCAAGTATCAACCGGAAAACGGCGCGGAGTATCCGAAGAGCCGGCTTGGCCAAAGCGTGCAGCAAATAGGGCAACTGCTGAAAGCCAACATCGGAGTCGAGATTCTGTTCGTCGATTGCGGCGGTTGGGACAACCACGTGAATGAAGGCGGCGTGCAGGGACAGCTCTCGAATCTTTTGAGGGATTTGGGGCAGACGCTCTCCGCGTTTCATCAGGATATGGGCGATCGAATGCAGGACGTCGTGTTTGTGACGATGAGCGAATTCGGCCGCACCGCAAAAGAGAATGGGAATCGAGGCACGGATCACGGCCATGCGAATTGTATGTTTGTGATGGGCGGAGACGTGAAAGGCGGACGCGTTTACGGGAAGTGGCCCGGTCTTGACGATCACCAGCTCAATGAAGGCCGCGACCTTATGCTCACTACCGATTTTCGCAGCGTAGTGGGCGAAATCCTCACTAAGCATATCGGCGTGCAGGATCTCTCGCCGGTTTTCCCGGGCTTCGACAATAGTTCGCGCAAATTCCCCGGCCTAATCAAGACGTGATTTGGAGTGCAGCAGTTCACGGCCACTTTTTTTCCATCCGCGATCGCCCGAAGCGTGAGGATGCTACCGTTTCTGCAGCGTAGAGAGAGCCGCTACGCGTAAATCAGCCTGAAGGTGGGAGCAAGAGGCCGCCTGGACTTACTTCGACTCCTGACGGCCTCCCGCTTTTGCCCGGGGTGTTGGGCGTTGCAAAGCTGCTGAAGAGTGTTTCGGACTGCACGACTTCAAAAAAGCAACTCTTGCACTTTCTCCCGTAGTCCGCTGCTCGAAGATCGAAAGTCAGTGCCCACCTGTGGGATTCGCCGGAGTACCGTCGGACCAGCGGCGTACTGGAATCAGAAATACGGTAAGGCGCTCCTCAGGGTTCTGAAACGTGATAATCGGCGATCCTGGAAGATCCGCGCCCCATGCTTTGGAATTGGTTTCGGGAGTGAAAAACATCAGGTGCGGAAGCCACGGTCCGGCCGCCTGGTCGCCGAGATAGCCTTGCTTCGACAGCATATAGGACATCGCCCCGGGCTCCGGCGTCGGCAGTTCCTTTTTGTCGATGGCCGCGGCGATAGCATCGAAGATCTGCGCTTTCGTCCGTCCGGCTATGACGAGTTCAGTTTTTTTGATCGTGCGCGGAAGATAGGAGCGTGCCGCCGGAGGATTGAGGCAGAGAGGGCCGCGCATTTTGGGATTCCAAAAGTCCGGATCGTTGATTCCGGCAGTCCACGAGCGTTCTACCAGGCATACGAAACCGTTCTTCCCCTGAACCGCAGTTTCATAACCATGCGCGCCGAGGACCAAAACTTCCGCTTCGCCTGAAATGGAGTCCGGGGCCGCGCTCCGCGCCAGCTTGATCTCCTCGTTGCGATCAGGCATCAGGTATTGTGCGAGGGGAGCCATGGCCGGATACGGAGTCTTGGCGTTTTGAGCGCGCGCTTGCCACGCCGCGCAGAAGACGACGGCCGAAGCGATGGTTCGCAGTGCGATGATGCTGACTCTTGCTCGCCCCATGATGTCCCACCCCTTCCAACCGCCGCGGCGCTCGGGCAGCGCCGGGATAAACATTGATATCAACGTATCATACACCACAGCCTCTTGGCAAGATAGGTTGATATCCATATTATTTGAAGATGGGCACCGCCGGGAAGCTGACGATAGAGACAACGCACCTGGTGCGCGATGCCTGTCTGTGCCTCCACGTACAGCGAGCGGCGAGAGCGCTGGCGCGACGCTTCGACGACGCGTTACGGCCAATGGGCCTCACGCATGGGCAATTCTCGTTGATGATGTCGTTGAACCGGGAGAAGCCGGCGGGGATGAAGGCGGTGGCGTCGCTCCTCGCGATGGATAGGACGACATTGACGGCGGCGCTCAAGCCCCTGCGACGCCGCAGACTGGTCAAAGTCGCGCCCGATCCAGCCGACCGTCGCGGCCGGCTGATGACGCTGACGGGGAAGGGACGAAAGGCGCTGATTCGCGCCGTTCCCGTCTGGCGGAAAACTCACGCGGCCGTGGAGGCGCTTCTGGGCGATGGCGATCCGGATCGGCTGCGCAGCAATCTGCGGGCGCTCTCGTGATCCTATTCTTTTTGAAAATCGCGACCCTGCGCTTACTACTTATTTTGGCACTCTCGTCGGCGAAGTCCTGACCAAACACATCGGCGTGAAAGACCTCAGCACGAGACTTCGGACGGCTAGCCCCCTGGGATTTTGGTCTCCAGTTCTTTTCGAAGCGCTCTCTGCGCCGACCAGATGTTTTTCCTAACTCTTGCCAGGGCGTCAACCTTGACTAGCCCTCTGAATTGGCTAGAGATTTGATCACCTTCGACAGCTCGAGAATCTCGATGTGTGCGGGGCGGTCGCTCCAGTTGTGGCGCCAGCAGACGATGATGTCGCAGCCTTTGATGGGATGGCCATGGTCGCGGAAGTTTTTGCTTTCAAATTCAAATTCGATGCGTACGTTCTGCCACTTTTCCGCGCCCACCTGGCGCTTGGCTTGGCAGTCGGGAAATCCTTTTTGTACGTTTTCCACCAGGTAGCCGAGGTCTCTGGCGAGCATGCCAAACAACAGGACCACGCCTTGTTCGTTGGTCGGCTCGTGGCGCAGCCAAAGGAACTGCGTAGGATTGCCGTAGGTTGTGCGGTCCTTACGCTCGGCGTGCCACGTTTTGAGCAAGGGAAATGTGGAAGCTGAGAGATTGTTCGGTCGTCGCGGCTTGGCTTTTGGCTGCGGGCCGCGCGCCGGAGGGAAGGGAAGAAGCGCTACGACGTCGTTCCACTGGCGCTTGCCCTTGGCAAAATTGCGAAAGGCAGCCGGCATGGACGAATAGCCGCCGAATCGTTTTGCCAGTGTGCCAGGATTATATTTTCCCTCGAGCAGATAGACGCGCCGCGGCGGGACGGCGCCGTTTTTTCGGACAGCTTTGCCCCAATCTTCAAGCAGAAGGCGGTCAGGTAGCCGGACATTCATGCCATAGGAGCGAAGCCTGGCGGCCCTGACAGCGTGATTCCAGCTGGGGAACCACTTCAAGAGGAAATGCAAGGAGATTCCTGAGCGTGAAATGAATTCGGCGCGCGACGGGGTATGACGGAGACGCTTTGCGATGCCGGTAATGGAGTCGAGGATCTGCTGTTTGTCTGGCATGGGATGCGCCTATCAAGAAATGCGTTAGTACAGCGGCCACAGAGGGAAGAGCACAGTCGCCCATGTGGAGTCGCGACACTCTGAGGAGATAAAATGGGGCTGATAGCTCACAGCCGACAACTCACAACCAGAGAACCGAGGTGGGGGAGAGGCCCACGGCGTCCGGGTATTTTCATCCCAGAGTTTACGGAGAAGCGGTGATCCAAAGCGGACGGCTTGACCCACGTGGCGAACGCGAAGCTCGTAAGAAGTTAAATCCGAGGCCACCAGCGCCCCTAAAATGAAAAAAGCGGGAGAGGATTCTCCCGCTGTCGAAGCATAATTTTCTACGAGGTTTACTATACATGAATGAGTGGGGCTCCGTCAAACGAAACTTTGGCGAGGGTCAGTTTCCGGTAACCAGCCAAGTCAAGTACTGGGAACCAAGTTACCGGTCAGGCGACTAATCGGGACTTAGCAACAATCGCGAGGTTCAAATAGCGGTCGGGGTGAGGCTGCGGCGGTTAATTTGATTTTGCTTTTCGTAGGCCGACGACCGCAGCCCCGACTACAGCATAAAGCCCGGAGTTGGTTATCCCAATCAACGACCAGACGGCGTAGAAGCCGCCCCTGTCCTTCATGGCCTCGCTGAAGGGAATGCACAGCAGAGAAGGGGGGCAAAGAACCGCAAACGCCGTGTATAAATTGGCATCGAACTCACCTGAGCGGTTTAGATAGAGGAAAATGAGGGCGGCGACCACAAACCCAAACACGGCAGAACCGGTGATGAGTCGCCAGTCTTTGTCCACGACTGTGATGTCCTCTCCTGCGATGCGCTTAGGATAAACGAGTAAGCCGTCTCAAAACCACATCTCCGGTAACGCGACTTGCCAGGCCCTTCCCCGCACCCATTGCCAATTCCGCTATCGCGGCTTGCTCTTAGGAATGTTTCGCGCCCTTTCCCGCGATAGATTGTGTAGGACATGAAATTTAAGGATTTGTTAGGGAGTTTTCAACCGGATGTCTTGGTCACTTCTTTATTGCCGTGGCCGCAGCGGCTTTGCTGGGCATTGGTGCACATCACTTCGGGCTACCACGACTGGCGACATTTGCGCTCGTTGTGGTTGTGATATTTTCGGTGTCGGTCCTAATCCCCGGCCCGAAACGCAAGAAGCAGTGAGCCAACATGTCCGGTTAGACTAACCGGGAGTCAGCGCCCGAAATTTCCACTGCCTGACCGATTCGAGCGGTCAGATGCCTGATTAACGCGCTGTGAAAAAACCGCCGTGTTGCTACGCGGGGGAATCCCTTCTTTTCCGAAGTCTTGCGACTTATCAACGAGGTTATAATCACAAAGGTTCATTACAAGCACTGGGTAGCGTGCGAACTATTTGGAGGGCGTCTCCTTGATTAGACCTCAATGGCGAAAGCTCTGGGTCAGTTCGCTTTTGCTAACAGCGCTATGTGGCTTCGCTTACGGGTGGAAAGAACGCGAGGAGAATCCACCAGCCATCATCACCATAGGAAAGGAACCGCCTGAAACCAGGCTGCTGACGCAAGGCCGCTATGACGAAGCCGCCAAGGCCATTCTCGACTCCATCAAGGACGAGAAAAAGGACTATCGGAGGTATCAGGACCTCGCGACGGTTTATTACGCTCGTGCGGGTAGGGACTCAGCGAATCGAGAGAAATGGATTGGTCAAGCCTCGTCTTACGTGGATAAGAGTGTGAGCTTGGCTCCCAGTGACCCAATTAACGAAATGTTCGCTGCACTTTATATCGACCGAATCGGGGACGCTTCTAGTCAGCCTTGCGTCTATTACGTGAAAGCAAGCAAGTACGCGCAAGAAGCGATTAACGGGCTGCAAAATGACAGCATATTCGTCGGAGACGAAAAGATGCCCACTCAACCCATCCGTGAGGAGATTAGAAAGCTTTTGACAAGTCTTGAGGGGAAGAACACTACAAAGTGCGCGAATAAGTCCTAGATGCAGACAACAGCCTGCGTTGTGTTCAGTGGGGTAGAAGAGGATGCTTCAACCGATACAGTCAAGGTTTATTCGGGCAGTAATCTGGATTGCCTCAGTTCTGTTCGTTGGTCTTGGGTCGTATTTCGTGGGCCGAGCTGCTCAAGCCAAATGGATGGACCTGCACACTGATAAGACGCCACCACTCGACGTGGAGCTCGAAAAGCAAGGTCGTTACGACGAAGCTATCCAGGTGGTACTGGGTCAGCGCAAAGATGGCCAGTCAGCACCGGAGGATGACTCTAGGGTGGCCCTCCTCTACCTGGAGCAAGCAAAAAAGGATTGGGGGAATCGAGAAAAGTGGGCACAGAAGTCCGCATCTTATTCTGACAAGGCTGTGGAAACCGCCCCCGCTGACCCATTCATTTTGGAAACCGCGATGCTTAACATGGACCGCGCTGGGGATTACTCAGAGAACGGTTGCCCGCTCTACGAAAAGGCACAGAGGTTCGGGGAAAGTGCTCTTTCCGTAGCACAGGGGAAAACCATTTCGGTCCATGAGCGGAACTACCAAACGCAACAAATCAGAGATTTTGTTCAACCCGTCCTGAAGAGAATCGGCTCAAAGGTAAAACTTTTGTGCAGAAACGCAACGGGAGGACCTGTCAACAATAGAGTCTCCCAGCGTCAATTGGGCCCAAGGTCCTGATTAACGCTGTCGGTTCAAACGGTCGATGCAACACCATCCCATGCGTTGATTCGACAATGTTTCCCTGGGAGAAGCGATCTGTCTGGCTGTAGACGGTCAAAAGCTAGCCAGGGTAGTGTTCCGGCTGATCTAACCCTAGCAAGCGATTTGGCCTTTGCTTTCAATGCAGAGCTGGCCCTAGCTGAGTTTTGCGCCAACCCATCGAATGCACCCGACAAATCAGGCAATACAGATCACGCCCGGTGGGCGACGGCCACTTTCATGGTCTTCTCAAAGAACTGGAAATTGTTTTCCCCTTTTTCTTTGGCGGAGTACATTGCCGCGTCCGCATTCTTGATCAGCGTGTCCGTATCCACTCCGTCGTTCGGGTAGATGCTGATTCCGATGCTGCAATCGACTTGGAGATCGTTTCCCTCAATTAGATGGGGCGATTTCAGCGAGCCGAGAATCTTTTCCGCGCAGCTAGCGGCATCATTTGGATGAGCGATCTCCGAGAGTAGTACAACAAACTCGTCCCCGCCCAGGCGGCATACTGTGTCGGAATTGCGCACACTGCTCAATAATCGCTGTGAAATGGACTTCAGGAGCTTGTCGCCCGTGGCATGCCCGTGTGAATCATTGATGTTTTTGAATCGATCCAGATCAAGAAACAGCACGGCGATATTCGCGCGATGGCGGTGGGCTAACGAAATCGAGTGGGAGATGTGTTCGTTGAGAACAATGCGATTGGGCAAATCTGTAAGAGTGTCGTGCTGCGCCAGGTGTGTCATTTGGAGTGATCTGGCCCGTGCCCCGGTCACATCGTGAAAAACGATCACCGCTCCGACGACCTGCCCTGAGCGGTTGCGTATGGGTGCGGCGGAATCCTCGATAGCCGCTTCAAACCCGTCGCGCCGGACCAGGATGCAATTCGCGGTCAGCCCCACTGTCCTATTTTGTTCGATGGCCATCTCCATGGGATCGCGAGCGACGTTCCCGGTGGCCCCGTCGATGATTCTGAAAACTTCAGCGAGAGGTTTGCCGACAGCTTCTTCGTTTCTCCAACCTGTCATAGTTTCGGCAACAGAATTGAGATAGCTGATATGGCCCGCAATGTCAGTGGAAAGGACAGCGTCCCCAATAGAGTTGAGGGTGACTATGGCACGCTCCCTTTCCAGGTACAGCGCATCTTCGACACTCTTGCGTTCGATGGCATTGCGTAGGGCGCGCGGCAACGAATAGGCGAGATGGTCGGGCAGGAGATAATCCTGTGCCCCGCGGCTAACGGCTTCCTTCGCAAGTGCTTCCGGAACGTTTCCGCCGAGGATTAGGATTGGAACATCAGGAACGGCGGCGAACAGTTTGTCAAAGGACTCGATGCCCTGACTATCGGGGAGCGTCAACGCAAGCAGGACAGCGGCAATTCCTCGCTTGCTGAGCCGATCAAGCCCCTCGGAAAGTTGACGAACCCATTCAACGTCAAACAAACCATCGGCAGTTGGGGGGAGCGCGGCGCGGATGGAATCAGCAGCGGTTGGATCATTTTCAATTAGGAGTATTTTGGTGCGAGCAACGTGAGTCATCATAGTCACCCTGGTCCAAGCCCACGGAAGTATTAGAACAGATCGTGGAACGGGCGCGCTGTACGTTAATGGACAGGATTATAGGACTCTCATTTCGGGTCTTGGAAGCGCATGGTTCATCCGTATTTGCGGCGCAATTGTTTCCGAAGTTCGACGAAGGCAGAGATTTCAGGTCAACTCCTGGTAAACGCGGTTACCAGTAAAGTTGAATCGGCCAAAGGAACCTTAGCGGTAAGCCGTGTCGGACATGTGGCGGTTGAATATATCGAAGCGAACTGCAATGAGGTCTAACTCTGCGCGGCCTTAGCCTGTTTTGCAGCGAGCTGAGCGCGGATCGCTTTAATTTGTTCGCGAGCTGCCGCGGCCCGGCTCCGACCGTCCGGCGTTGCGTCAATCAGCTTTTCCAGATTGGCCGCAAATTTTGGTCCATAGGTAGAGCGAATTTCGGCGAGCAACAGCTCGCATTTCGCGAACACGCCGACGTGCTCACCGTTGCTGTCATTGAAGAGCTGCAAACTGATAGCTCCGTCGTTGACGAGCGCCGCCGCCATGTCCCAGTAGGAAACAACCATACGCAAATGACCGCTGTGCTCACCAAACATTGCCGTATTGAAGTCCGCCATCGATTGCGGATTAAACTCCCGAAAATACCAGTCGCGCGCCTTGCGCATAGTATCTTCGCGGCGCAGTTCATACAGTTTGAGGATAAGACCAGCTTCTTCTTGCTTTGACATAATCGGAGATGCTCCTTTTGGGGCTTTCCCGCGCCAACGCGGTGCGGCTCGCTATGAGTGTAACAGAGCGTCTACTATACGTTTCACAAAGCTACAAATGCGCGCCACGCGCGCGGCCCGCAAAATCATCATTGCCAATGGATGGCGTAAACGGAAACGACCAACGTGCCTGGTTTATCGGGAGTTGGAGACCATTCAGTCTGGAGTACAGGACGTTCTGCCGCCGGCTAAGAACAGGCAGAATTCATCTCTCAATCCCGGAGAAGAACATTCAGCAAGGAGTTTCGGACTTCCATTCCCTCGTTGTAGGTAATGAATCCTAACTTCTTAAATCTGTTCATCAACATGTTGACTTGCTGGCGCGTACTGCCAATGAGTGCCGCCAGGGTGTCTTGATTGATCTTGGGGACCGTCAGTAGAGGTCCTTCCGTTTTGCCAAAACGCGCAACCTGCAGGAGAGCACGGGCAAGGCGCTTTTCGGTGGAATTAAACATCAGATCCACCAGGTTTTCTTCAACTGTCCGATTGCGTCGAAGCAAGTGGCCAATCAGAAAGTTAGCAAAAACCTCGTTTTTCTGCATTGCCGACAGAACGTCATTTTTATGTATTCTTGTAACCACACAATCCGTGACCGCGACGGCGTTTGCCAGTTGGCGGATATGGCCGCTGACGCACCACTCGCCAAATACATCTCCAGGGCCGAGCAGTCCGATCACCGCCTCTTTGCGTTGTTTGGATAAGACGAATAGCTTGACGTGGCCACTTCGTATGAAGAATAAATGTTTGGCCGGTTTTCCTTGAGAAAAGAAGAGGCGCTTCTTTGGGACCGCCAATTTACTTTTCTCACACCGCATCTCGCTGAGGTAACTGTTAAGGTCAAATTCACCAGAGCTTTTCAACTTTCTACAGCTGCCCATCTCTTCCGTTTCTCTCCTTTCAAACGTGCTTTGCTTACTCCTGATAATGCGCCTTTTTGCTCCGGGACTGTTAGTGTCAGAAACTGGACACTGCCTATTGACAGGCTCCATTGAAGTGTCTTATTGTCTAAAAGTTGACAGTGTCTGAAACCTGACACCTTCGAATTATCTTAGCTCCCTCTCAAATGTTGGTGCAAGGTGGCCATGAACGCCGTTGGGCGGTTCAGTGTGCGAAAGAGGCACACTCTCATGAGTCAAACCTATTACGTCAGGTTCTGCTGCTTGCACGAGAATTGTGACTACCGCCAGTGGACAATCTTGGAGAACCTGGCGCTGAGCCGGAGGGAAGTTCACAGAAGAGAATGGAATTTTGACTGTCCCCACCACGGCCCGCAAAAGGGATTACCATCTCAAGTAGAATTAAAAGGCCCTTGCCTGCTCATGTTACAGCTAGCCAAATAGCCCTCCGAGGACCAAAGAAAGATTTGTATCCGGGCTGCTCCGTAGCGCGTTGGGAGAGCTTTTGCCCCTTGCCTAAGACCCATCATGGAAGTGGCCTTGCCGGACATCTGCCCAGGAATCAAATCGCGTCTTCCGTAGCCCGGGTCTATCCGGGTCTATCAGGCTTGCGAGACCGAAGAAACTCCATTACGCTGGCCTAGCTGCCAGCGGTGGCTTCCCACCTCACCCGCTATCGGCGATTCCAGTCGAAATTCAAAATCTCGTCAACGAAGGGTGACGTATGACGCGCAAAACCGTTTGGATGCTACTTCTGCTGGCTGCAGTGTTGAGTTTGCCTTTGACCGGCTGCAAAGACACAAAAACTCTACAAGAGAACGAGCAATTGAAGGCACAGGTGGCGGAACTTCAGAAAGAGAACGGCCAAATGGGAAACGATCTCGAAACAATGACAGCTGCGCGCGACGCGCTGAACAAAGAGAACGAGAAGCTTAAGGCCGAGATCAAGAACCTGAAAACGAAGCGCTCCGGGAAGAAAGCTTCGAGCCGAAAACATCGCCGGAGCTAAAGGTCCCGGACCGGGATGTGGCCTGAAGCGCAAACCGATTTCTGTTTTGTCGTAAGGAAAGGAAGGTTGGATCATGAAAACGTTCGAGGTGCAATTTCGCTATCGAGATCGAAATGAAGGAACAGCGGAGTCGACCGTGAAAGTGGAAGCGTCGAGTCTTCCAGGTGCGGTCGGTAAAGCAGCACGGGAGTTCGTCAAAGGCTTGGACCGGAAGCAGAGATTCGATATGAACAAGAATGGGCTCGAAATTACGGCCAAGCCTATCAGCGCGACAACGGAGACCGAAGCAACCAAGCAGGCCTCCGCTGGTTGACGGTTGAGTAGGACGAGAACTGAACCAAAATTCTGACCGTCACCACCGTCTACTCAAGACTAGATGACGGCCGCCGTGTACGCACGCGCGTTAGCGGGGAAGTGGAGTACTAGGACCTGTCAGTGCAAGAACGAGGCTATTTGGGAGCACGTGGACAAGCAGAACCTACATCTCAATCGGAGAGATGCAAGACCTGAGAACAGGTTCGTACAAAGGCGCACGCTTTAGGACGGGTTTGTGTCGGGAGGCAAGGGGCTTTTGTGGGTTTGCAGTCCATGGCGGGCGAAGGCAGGCGAGGGCATTCGAGGTGAGATGCGCAACAATTTTTTTGGCGCGGGGTTGATGAGGAGTGCGTTGGGTACGTCGAACGCAGATGTGGAACGCAGATGTGGGATGCGGACGCGCGCGGATTCGAATCTTATGACTTGGGCAACCCGTGGCGCGGCAATCCCATCTGTTTGTTCACCAACTGCAAGATGGTTCGAACGTAGCAGGAGTCGGTGAAGTACGCGCTCGCTGCCGCTTGGGCACTCCCAGTTCTGTCCTTGCTTACAGCATAGGTGTGTCTCATCGCGGGGGGAGGCACGCATGAACGTAAGAATTTCGTCGCTTCTATGTCTTTTTTGTGCGAGTTTTTTCGCGGTTCCGACATTCGCGCAGTGTAAGAACCAGCAGGACCGGGCGTGCTGGAGTCTCCAATACATTCTATACGCGGCGGAAACCGATTTTCGCGAGTTTCGGGGCAGCCCACCTCTCAACGCCAGCGATCGCAAGGTCACGCCGCCGAGCCCAGACCTTTCCGTGGGCGCTATCCATGTGGCATGCCACACGGATTTCTGGCTGAGCAGCGAGGTGCCGGTGTACATGTGCTCCGCGGATCTGCCAGCTCAAGAAGCCGAGGAGTGGTACGCCAAAACAATGGCCGACCTCCAGGAGCTGCAATACTTGTGGCAGTTCAAGAGTGAGTCGCCTGGCCCGGATCACTATGTGGATGCGGGGCCGCAGGGCTGTGAGGTAGCGCCGGTGAAAACCACCACCTACGGCGCGTATCATGTGGACGAACCTTACATCGTCGGTGGACCTTACCTCGGGCAGTGCCCGTTGCACCTGCAAACTGTTCGACAGGCCGACGGCACGGCGAGGATCTTTTTCTGGCTAAACTCGTCGCTGAATCTTGCGCGCAATCCGGGCGCGGCTTCGAAATCTCTGGAGCTGTCGGCATCGGCGGAAACTGCATCACCACAACCGAGCGCAACTTCGGTTCCTGCATCCATACCACATCCGGCGCCGGTAACTCCCGCGGCGGCTACGCCTGGACCAACAACCACAAATAAGTTGGGTGCTGACGCCGCTCACACTGAATCGGCGGCGGAGAACGCCGCAGAGCGATCATCGAGGAGGTCCGTTGACTGCGACGATTTGTGCCAGGGGCTCAAAAAGGTGTTGGAGAACCGTGCGAGTTCGTTCCGGCAATTAGGGGCCGGGCGCGAGAGTTCCGTGCAGTCCAAACCCGCGGCAGCCGAGGATGCGGTCAAACTCTCCGGGGCGGGGAGCTGCTCGATTAATGCGGTGCCTTATGCGGACACGCAATCTTCCGCGAGGAATGAGGTCGCATCGCGAGCGCATTTTGCTCCGGTATCGACAAGAAGTTCTAGAGCCGGTAAGTCGCGGGCAGCTGGAGTGCCGGCAACACAGTATGTGTGCTACTGGCCGCAAAATTCGGAGGGAGCGGCAGAGAGTGAATTCCTTGATCTTAAAGGGCTCCTGAAGACGTTGATCCCATCGAGTTGGTCCGCGGAACAGAAGATCCGCGCCGACGAGCTTTCCGGGGCGCAGGTAACGGTTTGGTCCGCGCGGGATGCCAGGAAGAGGGCCGCTATCCGGCTGTACATGAGCGGCAGATCGGTGGGTTTGCATATTTCGGCGGGCCAATAGGAATCCCAGCTTCGCCTTAGTGAGAGAACACCAGGGCTTTCAGGCGTCGTCCGATGCCCGCTAATTCCGCTGGGCAAGTGTTGGAATGAAGTTCTGATTACTCCTCGATCGGCAGTATCTCGTGACGTAGCATCGGACCATGAGGCTGGCGCCATTGGCGTCGCGTAACGGGCCAGATTGTGGCGGCAGCGATCCGCGTGCCACGCGGTAAGGTTTTAACCGGATGCTTCCTTCTGAGTTATCCCACTAGCGTATTCGAAAGCAACTACATTGGAGACTAGCGCGTGCCGTCGTCTTGGAAGAGACTGTCCGTACCGACGACTCTTCCGTGTAGCGTGCCAGGAATCAGCGTCTCGCGATCCACATCCCCCGACTTGGCATCGGCAATGGTGACGTGGTTCACATCTAGTGTGCGGCCAAGCGCCCGTTCGTAGTTCGCTTTGGCTTCCTCGAGATTGGCCAGCGCGCGGAGCTCCGTGCCCTGCGCAGCGATCATATCGCGCTGCGTCAAAATGACGTTGTAAACGGTCGAAGCGCCAAGACGATATTTTTTCTGTTCCGCCTCAAACGTCTGCTGTTGCAATTCACGAGCCTTGCTGGCGGCTTCCACCTGTCCACGGCCTTGTGTAAGCGCGATGTAGGTGTTGCGAACGTCGAGAAGCGCAACATTTTTCAGTTGTTGCAACAAGGCTTCCTCCTGCTTCTGTGTGAGCAGGGAGCGGACATTGTCTGCCTGAGCGGAGCGGTTGCGCAAAGGAAGGCTTAATGTCAACTGGGCAGTAAAGTCCGGGAACCGGGTATGGAAGATCTGGCTCTGCGCCGTCGTGAATCCCTGCTGATTTATGCCCGTAGTCGGCGTGGTGGTCACCGGCACAAATATAGGGGTAGGTATGCCATTCACATCGGCGGATACCGGGTTGCCGTTTGCATCGACGACCGGAGCGCCGCTTACCAGTACCGCAGCGCCTTTAATAGGAGAATTGCCCGCGAGGCCGACGGAGCTGAACTGTCCGCTCAGCGTAAGCGAGGGCAAGAGCGCATTGCGCGTTGCATGGACGTCAATATTGGCGTTCAGCAAATTAAAAACTTCCTCCTGAAGTTCGGGCCTTTTCGCAAATGCCTCCTTCATGGAGTCTTCGAAGGAAGGATTTTCAATCGCGGCGGGCGGCGTCGGCTGGTCGGTGGTGATGATCTCGATGTTTACCACGTTGGGAGCCAGAGGGTCTTTCGTGATGGCATTTTTCAGGATTTGTTCATCCTGGAGCTGTACGGTGCGCGCCACGATCAGATTCTGCCGGTCGGTAGCGAGTTCGGATTCAGCGCGGGTAACGTCCAAGGGCGCCATGGTGCCAACGCCCAGTTGCTTTTTGTTGTCGTTCCACAGTTTTTCGGAAACCGTGACCGCCTGCTCGTCGACCTTTACGTTCGCTCTTGCATAAACCAGTTCCCAATAGGCCATGATGGTGCTAGTAATCGTGTTGATCGATTGTTGCGCAAAAGCCCAGTCCGCAAGCTTTCGATTGTTTTTTGCGATGCGGATGTTGCGTGTGTTCACCGCGATTCCGAAACCGTTCAGGAGCGCCTGGGAAAATCCGATGGTCAGCGCGGACTGAACGGCGGGATTGAAAAAGTTGGCGGTGGAGGTCGAACTGCTTCGCGTGTTGTTCCAGCTCAGGTTGAGTGTGGTCCCTGTTTCGAAGCCTTTTGAAAACTGCGTGTTGAATTGCGTGCTGTGGGTCTGCAGGCTTGCCAGACTCGCCGCTCCAGTACCGGAAATGAACGGATTGTTGATGGGAGTCGTCCGGTCGTCGAGCAGCACCGTGCTGGTGAGCGTCGGATCGTACTGGAAGTTGGGAAGATTGGCCGTCGAGGAGCTAAACGCCGCCCCCGGCGTGGAAAAGCCGAACCCGCCCGCCTTGGCTTTGAGAATCGATGCGTCGGCGATCCACGGGTAGTAGCGCTGCACACCGATATCGAGACTGTTTTCCAGCGCCAGTTCCACCGCATCCTGCAAGCTGAGCTCCAGTTTGCCGTCTTGAATCAATTGATCGAGCCGAGGGGAATTGGTCAGGACAGGCTCCTCAATCCTGATCTGCTGGTATGGCTTGAGCAGATTCGGAAAAGGACTTGGGCCGCGCGTGAAATCGTGAGTCGCGAGGCCGAGAGAGGCGACCGGAGCGATGGAGGAACCCGTTGCCGGAGCGGTGGGAGTGGGCGCCGACGGCGGATTTTGGGCCGGATTCTGAGCGAACGCGGGAGAAAGCGGCCCGGCAATAAGCAGAATGCCGAGGAACAGAGCAAGCAGCGAACGTGCCGCTTGCAAGGAAGAGCTCCTATCCCGCGCCGATAAATGGCTAAACCTCCTAGTAACGGTCAACAGCAAGGACATCGCATTCATGCAGACAGTCGTCATGACAATTTTCCCCTCGAGATTCCGTCCCAGCGGGACGCATTTTTTCGCATCTGACAGTGTGGAACGTGCCCTGAATCTGTAGCGGTACACTCAATTGGAAGGATTGTTGCCTCGCAGAAGGTAGCCTCCGGTTGCGTGGCCGCAAAAGCTGCTTTTCTGGGACATCCCTCACGAGTTGACCACGACAGCGACCAGAAAATCCCGGGCGGGCCGAAGACTCAGGTGGCAGTCTAGCAGGCACCCCATTCCTTGACAACGGAGACCACGGCGGCTAGGCTGCTCACGATTCAGTGTTTAGAGGCGATTCGCGGTCGGCCGAAACGATGCTCTCAAGAGAAGAATTGCTGCGCACATTCGAATCTGTCGGCGCTATCCGCCATGGCCACTTTGAGCTATCCAGCGGCCTGCACAGCGGCATGTATGTGCAATGCGCGCTTGTCCTTCAATACCCCCGGCTGGCGGAAAAACTTGGGCATGCGCTGGCCTCGCTTTTTTCCGACGCCGTCATCACAGCGGTCGTTTCCCCGGCGTTGGGGGGCGTGGTGATCGGCCAGGAAGTCGCTCGCGCTCTGCCGGAACCCAAGGGCTCGACGGGCAGGGGAGTTCCGGCCATCTTCGTTGAGCGCGACGGCAGCGGCACGCTCACTTTGCGACGCGGATTCTCACTGCAGCCCGACCAGCACGTTCTTGTGATTGAAGATGTCTGGACAACCGGCGGCTCGACGCAGGAGACGATTCAAGTCGTGGAAGAAGCGGGTGGGCGCGTCGTCGCCGCGGGAGCATTGATCGACCGGAGCGGGGGGAAGATTGAATTTCCGGTCGAGTCCCAAGCGCTGCTCGACCTGCCGATTGCCAGCTATGAGCCGGAAGACTGTCCTTTGTGCCGCGAAGGCAGCATAGCCATAAAGCCTGGCAGCCGTTTCGTCCGATCCGCCCCGTGACGCATTCTGGACGCTTGCCAAACGTACGCTCTCTTCCGGGAATCGTTCACTGAACTCCGAGCTCATCCCTCTCATGCGCCATTTCAAGCTCACCATCGCCTATGACGGCACAGACTTTCATGGCTGGCAGATTCAGTCCGAGAAACCGACGATCCAAGGAGAGATTGTCGGAGTGCTCCGGCGCCTCACGCAAGAAAACGTTCAGTTGCACGGCGCGGGACGCACGGATGCGGGAGTGCATGCGCTTGGCCAGGTAGCAAGCTTCCACACACAATCCGGTTTGTCCGCCGGCGAATTCCAAAGAGCGCTGAATGCCTTGTTGCCTCCTACGATTCGCATTGTCGGTTCCGAAGAAGTGGGACCGGACTTTCACGCTCGCTGGTCCGCGCTGGGCAAGATTTATCGCTACCGCTTGTTTCGCGGGAAAGTCGTTCCGCCATCGGTGTGGCGATTCGTTTTGCACTACCCCTTTCCGCTCGATGAAGATGCCATGCGTATCGCCGCCTCGCGCTTCGTTGGCCCGCATGATTTTTCGGCCTTTGCCGCTTCCACCGGTTCGGAGGACGATGACAAGGAACGTTCCACGGTACGGGAAATTTACGCCAGTGAACTTGCACGCAGTGAGGACGGGGAGGAGCTTGTCTACACCGTGCGGGGCCGCTCGTTCCTCCGTTATATGGTTCGGAAGATGGTCGGCACGTTGCTCGACGTCGGCCGCGGCAAGCTCGTCCCCGATGACATTCTGCGTCTTTACCAACTGCGCGACCGTGCCAAGTCCGGACCAACTGTTCCTCCACAAGGCCTCTGCATGGTCGAAGTCATGCACGACGAAGCCTGGCGAATAGGCCGTCCCTAGCTGGCTGTGGAACGTCAAAGCCGCAGCGCATCCTGAAAATCAGATACAATCGCGTTATGGCGGCCACTGCCATCCCCGTCGATACGATTCCGTCGATTGATCCCGCCACAGGAAGAGTCCATGCGCAGGTCGATAGGACGCTGCCGTCCGCGCTGCCGGAAATTTTGTCTCGGGCGCGCGCCGCGCAAACCACCTGGAGAGCTTTGCCGGCGGAGTCGCGTTGCGCGCAACTCTGTGTCCTTCGCCAAATGATGATGATGTCTCGCGGCACGCTGGCCGATACGGTCGTCGCGGAGTCAGGCAAGCCGCGCGTGGAGGCTCTTTTCGCGGATATTTTCGTTGCCCTCGACACCGCGGATTTCTTTTCAAAAAAGGGCCCGGCACTCCTGCGGCCCGAGCGAGTCCCGCACCACAGTATCGCAGCGAAAGCCAAGTCCGGCCGCATTGTCTATGAGCCAGTGGGCGTTGTCGGGATCATCAGCTCGTGGAATTACCCGCTTGCCATTCCACTCAGCCAAATTATTCCGGCCGTGGCTGCGGGCAACGCCGTCGTCTGCAAGACCAGCGACTTGACTCCGCGATGTGGAGCGCTCATTGAAAAGCTTTTCGAAGACGCCGGCTTTCCCGGGAACCTGGTCACGGTGATTCAAGGCGGCGGGGAAGTTGGCCAGGCGTTGATCGACGCCGGCCCGGACAAACTCCTATTCACCGGCAGCGTGGCCACAGGGCGCCGTGTAGCCGAAGCTTGCGCGAAGAAACTGATCCCCACTGTTCTCGAGCTGGGGGGCAAAGACGCAATGATCGTCCTTGCGGACGCGAACCTCGATGTCGCGGCGAGCGCTGCCGTGTGGGGCAGCTACACGAACTGCGGGCAGGTCTGCTTATCCGTCGAGCGGCTTTTTGTGGAACAGAAAGTCGAAGAAAAATTTCTCGCCCTTTGCGTGGAGAAATCGAAGAAGCTCCGTATTGGACCGGGATGCGATGCGGCGACGGATGTTGGACCGCTGATTCGTCCGCAGCATGTGCAGCGGATAAGCGAATTGGTTCACGACGCCGTCGCGCGCGGCGCGCGTGTGCTGTCCGGCGGCAAGCCGCGCCCCGATCTTGGCGAGAATTTCTTCGAGCCCACGGTCATTGCGGGGGTGGACTCCTCGATGAGGCTCTTTCAGGAAGAAACTTTCGGTCCTGTTCTCGCCGTTCAGTCCGTGAAAGACGCTGAAGAAGCCGTCGCCCGCGCTAATGATTCCGCCTTCGCGCTCGCGGCCAGCGTGTGGACGAGCGAGGCAAAGCGCGGCGAGGCCGTAGCCGCGCGGCTACGGGCTGGCGCGGTGATGGTGAATGACACGATCAGCTATTTCGGCATCGCGGAAGCGCCTCACGGGGGCTGCGGCGCGAGCGGCTGGGGCCGCACGCACGGCAAAGCGGGGTTGCTCGAAATGGTGCAAGCCAAGTATATCGATGTGGACCGTCTGCCGGGCCGCGAGAAGCCGTGGTGGTATCGATATGGCGCCGAGCTCGAACGCGGTGCCGACTCATTTCTCCGGTTTGAATTTGGCGGCGGCTTGGCCGCAAAATTGCGCAATGCTCGTGGTGCGCTGAAGACAATGTTCCGCGATCACGGATACTGATTTCGCGGCGTGAACGCCGAGATAGCGAGTTTAAAGCCGCAAAAGAGGAATGAAGGCGAGTCTGATGCAGCAAAACGAATGGATCTACGACTGGAATGTGGCGGCAGCGCCGCTGCTCGCCCCGGGCACTCGAGTGCTCCTGAATGACGAGACGCTTCGCGACGGGCTGCAAAACCCCTCCGTGCATGATCCCAGTATCGAAGAAAAAATTGAAATCCTGCACCTGATGGAAGCGCTGGGAATCAATTCGCTAAACATCGGTTTGCCGGGTGCGGGTGCGCACGCCGTCAAGCATTGTGAGGCCTTGGCGCGTGAGATCGTCGGCAAGCGTTTGAAAATCAAGCCCAACTGCGCGGCGCGAACGATCGAAGCCGATATCCGACCGATTGCCGAAATCTCACAGCGTGTAGGCATGGCTATTGAGGCGGCCACGTTCCTTGGTTCGAGCCCGATTCGTCGCCTCGTTGAAGACTGGACCGTGGAGCATCTCGAGCGCACGACGGAGCGCGCCGTTAAGTTCGCTGTCGATAAAGGCCTCCCGTGCATGTATGTAACGGAAGACACGATCCGTACCGACCCAGAGACCGTGAAACGACTTTATAACACTGCGATTCGAAGTGGCGCCCGCGCCATCGTGTTGTGTGACACAGTTGGCCATGCCATTCCGAATGGCGCTTACAACCTGGTGAAATTTGTCATCGAAGAAGTCGTCAAGCCCAGCGGCGAGAAAATCCGTGTGGACTGGCACGGCCACAACGATCGAGGCCTGGCGGTGGCAAATTCTCTCGCAGCCATTGCCGCCGGGGCGGATCAAGTCCATGCCGCGGCGAATTCACTCGGAGAACGCGTCGGCAATACGGCTATGGAACTCATGCTCGTCAATCTGCGCCTGATGGGCGTCATCCACCAGGATCTTTCCCGACTCGGGGAATATTGTGAAAAAGTGGCCAAGGCCACGCACACTGTCGTCCCTCCGAATTATCCGGTCATTGGGCGGGATGCGTTCCGAACCGCCACGGGCGTCCATGCGGCGGCCATCATCAAGGCATTTCACAAAGGGAATCAGTCCCTCGCCGATTCCGTTTACAGCGGCGTTCCCGCGCATCTCTTCGGCCTGGAGCAGATCATCGAGATCGGCCCTATGAGCGGCAAGTCCAACGTGCTGTTCTGGCTCGAGCGGCACAAGATTCCCGCCGACGAATCCCTCGTCAACCGCATCTTCGATGCCGCCAAGAGTTCAGCCCGCGTACTTACGGACGCGGAAATTTCCGCACTCTGCGCCACGGCCACACGACATTGAACATTAAAAGAAGGCGCAGCAGGGAAGTGAAACGCGTCCTCGTTTGGGTTATCCTTTTCGCTATGCCGGTTCGCTCTTCCCTCGCCCGCCACGCAATCCACCTCTCCGCTTCCGGCCAGCTAGCTGAAAACGGGCAAGTGCGCGCTGCCCTTGGTTGGTTTGCTTTGCATCTCGATTGGATCAACGAGCGGCAGGCTCGCCTCACGGAAATTCCCGCGCCTCCCTTTCAAGAGGGCCCACGCGCGGCAGCCGTCAAGACTCTTTTTGCCGACGCCGGCCTCAATACGCAAATCGATTCCACCGGCAGTGTGATCGGAGAATTGCCTGGTCTGAACGAAAAAGAGATTGTCATGCTTTCGGCCCACCTCGACACCGTTTTCCCTGCGGGAACCGACGTCCGGGTTCGGCGTGACGGCGGCCGGCTGCTTGCCCCGGGCATTTCAGATAACGGCACGGGGCTTGCCGCGCTTGTGGCCATCGCGCGCGCCATGCATGAAGCACAAATCAAGCCACAGCGCACAGTCCTGTTTGTCGCCGATGTCGGTGAGGAAGGAGAGGGCAATCTTCGCGGCATGCGCGCTCTCGTCGATGCGTACCGCGAGCGCCTCAAAGCGGTAATCGTTCTCGATGGCGCCGGCACCGATCACGTTACGACGATAGCGCTGGCCTCCCGCCGATTGGAAGTGGTGATTACCGGTCCCGGCGGACACAGCTGGTCAGACTTCGGGATGCCGAATCCAATTAATGCGCTGGTGCGTGGCTCCGTACGCTTCATCAATACCAAGGTTCCCACTTCGCCGCGCACAACCTTCAATCTTGGACAAATCGAAGGCGGCACCTCCGTCAATTCCATTCCGCACGAAGCCCGCCTCAAAGTGGACGTGCGCTCCGAGAGCGAAGGCGAACTCGGGCGGCTGGAATCCGCTTTGCGAGAATGCATGGCCGCCGGTGTCCGCGACGAAATGGAAGCTTCGCGCGATCGTTCCCGCAGACTCGAATGGAAGGTCGAAATTCTGGGCAGCCGACCCGGTGGCGAGTTGGCGCCAGAGTCGCCGCTTCTCGCTTCGTTACGCGCCGCGGATGTTATCGTGGGAAACGAATCACGGATCGAGCGTTCCTCCACCGATGCAAATATTCCGCTTTCTCTCGGCATCGATGCCATTTCGATTGGCGCCGGAGGCAACGGCGGCGGCGCACACTCGCTCCTGGAATGGTACGAACCGGCGGGCCGCGAGCTGGGACTGAAGCGCGCACTGCTTACACTGATCGGAGTCGCCGGCCTGGCGCCGGAGAAAAGTCGATGAAAATTCGCAGAACCAGCTTGCTTTATTTGCTTGGGATAATCCTTTTGAGTTTTTGCGCGGGGCTGGCGGTTCACCGGACGAGTGCCCAAGCCGCTCAAGGCGGCCAGGGCGATTCGCACACCGTCGTTTATCTTCACGGCCGGATTTACACGAATGATCCCGAAAATCCCTGGGCTGAAGCGATGGCCATTCGCAACGGCAAGATTCGCTGCGTCGGCAAACTCGATTACATCTTTCTCGAGTGCGGCGGAAATGATCCCAGCGCGGAAGTCGTGCAGCTCAAAGGCAAATTTGTGATGCCCGGTTTCAACGACGCCCACGTGCACCTCGGCAATGCGGGCGCGGACATGCTCTCCGTGCGCTTGAATGGAGTCACCAGCATCGAGGAACTCCAGAAACGCCTCGCCGCTGCCGTGGCGCAGCGCAAACCCGGTGAATGGATCACGGGGAGCGGATGGGATCACACGTTATGGCCCGAAAAGAAATTCCCGAACAAACAGGATCTCGACGCCGTCGCGCCGAGGAATCCCGTTTTTCTCACGCATGTTTCTGGCCACGTGGCAGTTGTCAATTCTCTGGCGCTGAAACACGGTGAGATTTATAAGGAAACTCCCAATCCGCCGGGCGGCATGATCGAACGCGACGCCAATGGCGATGCCACCGGCATGCTTGAAGAAGATTCCGCCATGAGTCTCGTTTCCGAGAGGATTCCCGATCTCAAAGCCGACCAGCGCCGACGAGGAATTCTCATGGTTCTTTCCGACGCCGCGAAATATGGTGTGACCTCTGCGCAGGATTTTTCTGAATGGGCAGACTTTCTTGTTTATTCGCAGTTGAAAGATGAAGGAAAGCTGACACTGCGTATTACGGAATGGCTGCCCTTCCTGCTGCCCATGGACCAACTGCAAAATATGCGCGCCGAGGGCGGGACGACCGACCCCTGGCTTCGCACTGGCGCGCTAAAAGCCTTCACCGACGGCGCTCTCGGCTCCCGAACCGCCGCAATGCTCGCCCCCTACTCGGACGATCCCGCCACAAGCGGCATCCTGACCAATAATCCTGAGAAGTTGCGCGCCATGGCCATCGAGCGCGACAGAGCCGGCTTTCAACTTAATTTCCATGCCATCGGGGACCGCGCCAACCGCGTAGCTCTAGACGTGTTCGAAGCCGTCGCCAAGGCCAACGGGCCGCGCGACCGCCGCGACCGCATTGAACATGCGCAAGTTCTCGCATCGGAAGACTTGCCCCGTTTTGCGCAGCTCAAAGTAATCGCCTCAATGCAACCTTCCCATGAAACTACCGATATGCGGTGGGCTGAACAACGGATTGGCCCTGACCGTGCCAGGGGAGCGTACGCCTGGGCCTCTCTTCTCAAAAGTGGCGCGCATCTTGCCTTCGGCACCGACTACGACGTAGAACCCATCAATCCGATGCGCGGTCTCTACGCTTGTGTGACACGCGAACTGCCCGAGGGAGGTCCGGCTGGCGGTTGGGAGCCGCAAGAAAAAATTTCGCTCGAGGATTGCATCCGCGCATACACTTCGGGTTCCGCTTATGCGCAATTTGAAGAAGGTAAGAAGGGCGAATTGAAAGCCGGCGAATACGCCGACTTTATTATTCTTTCCGCCGATATCACAAAGATTTCGCCGAGGGAGTACTTTAACACCACCGTCCTCAGGACCGTCGTCGGCGGCCGCACAGTTTACTCGCAAGCCGACAGCTCCTTGCCCTAGTTCAGGCTTCTTCCGCGCTTTTCACCACAAGGCAAATGTATTTGGTGTATTTAGGCTGATTTGTCATAGCGGCAGAGCATGTGTCTCTCTCCTATTTTTGGGCAGGAGTCTTCCAAAAATTGAAACTTGCTCTTGAAATCATGTTCAGGGACCCACAGGTTTTCGGCTTCAAATATCTAAACTTCATCGGTTTTCTAAATTTTAGGTCATTTGTTTCTAAATTTAGTCGCGTTGAGCGTTTCTATCTGACATTGGCAGGCTTGTTGGACGCTTTTTGTCGGCGTTAATCTCTAGTTGATCACATCTTTTCTAACTGCGCAGGTTCGGCGCAGAAAAAAGTAAGAGTTATTCCATATGATATTTTTGAGGAGTGCGAAAGTCGGAGAATTTCTATGAAACGCTGTAGTGATATATGTCGCAGCGTATGAAAATTCATGTCGAAGCGTCCTCAGCATTAGATAATTTATAGAACCCATTAGACTAATATTTTTTCAAGTCAATGGTAATCGGCTTGCAAATACACCCGCAGTTCAATGTTTTGTGCGGTCGCCCACTTCCAAGCGCGTTTGAGTTCTGTACCGTGGGCGGGTTGTTCGGTCAGATCCGATTTTCGAGAAGGAATAAGGCCCTTTGGGGGGCCCATCCAGGAGGTAGTTGAATGTCAAGTAAGCGATTGACGTTGCTTCTAGCCGCTTTGTTCTGTGTATTCGCTCTGGCTCCGTCTTCATTGTTTGGGCAGGCCGCAAGCACCGGCACAGTAGCCGGCACTATTACAGACCCGTCTGGCGGGGCCGTAGTAGGTGCGACGGTTACTCTGACGGACACGGCGACCAACATTTCGCGAACCGCTGCGACCAATGAGTCGGGGCGCTATTTCTTTGCGAACGTTGTCCCAGGCATTGTCAATGTCAGCGTTAGCAAAACGGGATTTCGTGTATCGAAGCTTGCCAATCAGGAAGTGACCGTCGGCGCAAACCTGACTTTGAACGTTGTCATGGAACTTGGCTCTGTCGCGGAAACGGTTGAGGTGACAGTCACGACCGGCGCCGAACTCCAAACGTTGAACGCGACAGTCGGCAATACCGTCAGCGGCAGCCTTCTGCAGAACCTGCCTTCTATCGGCCGGGACTCTTCAACGTTCGTGACTTTGCAGCCAGGCGTTTCGCCGGATGGCAGCGTCGCCGGCGCGGTCGTCGATCAGAGCACATTCATGCTAGATGGCGGCCAGAACACCAATGATATGGACGGCAGCATGCAGGTTTATACGCCCAGCTTCGGTGGCGACCCAACCGGCGGTATCGTTGCCAATCAGGTTGGCGGCGCCCCCACCGGAGTCATGCCGACGCCGCTGGATAGCGTCGAAGAGTTCAAAGTCAATACGACCAACCAGACTGCGGACTTCAACAGCTCCGCGGGCGCGCAGGTTCAAGTGGTTACCAAGCGCGGAACCAATTCCTGGCATGGCTCGGCTTACGAGTATTTTTTTGATAACGGCATGAACGCGAACACCTGGGACAACAATCTCGGACAGGTCGTGAACGGAGTTTATACCCCGTTCGCAAAGCCCTCTTATCACTATAACCGTGGCGGCGGTTCCGGTGGCGGACCGATAATCTCCAAGAATATTTTGGGTGGAAAAACGTATTTCTTTGCCAATTACGAGGGGTTCTGGTGGAAGAACTCCGCGACTTTCGAAGCGGCTGTTCCCAGCGCTGACATGCGCAATGGAATCGTACACTTCGATGTCTGCAACGCTGCTTGCCAGGCAACTGGAGGTCCCGCTCCGGTTCCCACCACCTTCAACTTGGCCAGCGGTACAAATTGCGGCGCCAGCGGAACGGCCCCTTGTGATCCGCGTGGGCTGGGCATAAATTCCTTGGTCCAGCAGATGTGGAACAAGTTTGAGCCGATTGGCAATGACCCAGGCTGCACCGTCGTTGGCATCGGCTCTCGCTGTGACGGCGTCAACGAAATTGGATACAAGGCCAATATCTCGCTTCCGTACAACTCGAATTTTGGCGTGGCGCGCATTGATCACGACTTTGGTTCAAAATTCCACTTCAATAGCAGCTACCGCTATTACGGCCTTCGCCGGACTACCAATAGTCAGGTGGACATCGGCGGATTCTTCCCCGGAGACACCTTGGGCACACCCTCATCCCAGTCCAACCGTCCACAGCAGCCCTGGTACTTCGTGGCGGGTTTGACCATAAACGTGACTCCGAACACGACGAACGACTTGCATTTTAGCTACCTTCGCAATTACTGGGCTTGGAACGCGACTGGCGGCTCGGCTCAGTTTTCTCAGATCGGAACCAATGTGGGTGGCGCGGCGCTTGAGCCCTTTGGCGAGGTTTCCACTACAGTACTTGCTCCCTACAACGTGAATACCCAGAGCGTCCGCACACGGTTCTGGGACGGGCAGGATAAATTCCTCCGAGACGACTGGACCATGCTCAAGGGCAACCACCTCTTCACTTTCGGTGGCGCCTACCAGCGCAATTATGACTACCATCAGCGCTCGGACAATGGCGGCGGCATTAATTATCAGGCAACGTACCAGCTGGGTGACTCAGTTGGCGGTGGGCTTGTTGACTTTTCCGCAACGACTCCGGCGGGCGTGACCTCCAGCACGTGGGGCCGCGTGAATTCCGCGGTTATGGGCATCGTCACGGACTCTCAGATTGCCTATACACGCGCGGGAGCTAATCTTGCTCTCAATCCTCCGCTCACACACGCTTTCGACCAGAGCACAATTCCGTATTACAACGTGTACTTCAGCGATTCCTGGCACCTCAAGCCATCTTTCACCTTCACATACGGCCTGGGCTGGACGCTGGAAATGCCGCCGACCGAAAAATTCGGGAAGCAGATCCTGCTCGTCGATGCCAGTGGCGCCGCATTGGATCTAAACACGTATATCAAGCAGCGCGAAACGGCTGCGCTCGCTGGCCAGGTGTACAATCCGGAAGTCGGGTTCGCACTGGTTGGCAATACCGGCGCCGGTCAGAAGTATCCTTACAATCCATACTATGGATCCTTTAGCCCGCGCGTAGCCGTAGCTTGGAACCCCACCTATACAGACGGCATGTTGGGTAAGCTCTTCGGCGGCAGCAAGTCCGTTATCCGCGGCGGATATAGCCGAGTCTATGGGCGCCTCAACGGCGTGGATCTCGTCCTCGTTCCCCTTCTGGGCACAGGACTCATCCAGGCAGTTCAATGCCGCACCAATAATATGGACGGGACTTGCACCACGCCTGCGGGCGGACTTAGCGTTGCCAATGCTTTTCGCATCGGGACCGACGGGAACAACGCTCCTATACCGGCCGCTTCAGCAACGCTGCCTCAGCCGACATTCCCCGGATTCAACTCCGTGGCTTCGGGAGCCGGTGAAGCGCTCGACCCGAACTTCCGTCCCAACGTGGTTGATTCCTTCGACTTCACGATTCAGCGCCAGCTCTCCAACAAATTCATCCTGGAAGTTGGCTATATCGGCCGAAGAATCACGCATGAATATCAGCCCATCAATATCAATTCTGTGCCGTACATGATGACCTTGGGCGGACAGCAATTTGCCAGCGCGTACGCGGCCGTCGAAACTGGCCTCGGATGCGCAACGTCTTACGCTGCGTGCGGCGCGGCAATTCCCACGGACCCGAACGCCGCCACTCAACTAGCCCTGCAAACTGCGTACGCCAACACCTTCGCACCACAGAAGTTCTTTGAGACGGCGCTGGCGGGAACAGGTTACTGCACTGGCTTTGCCTCGTGCACGTCGGCTGTCGTTTTCAAAGAGGGCATCTCCAAGCACAACTTGCTTAACCAGGCGGTGTGGAACGTGTGGAGCGATCTGGACCGCGGAGGATTCAATTTTGGCCGCAGCATGCTGAACACTCCCATCGCCGGTCAAGCTTTCGGCGGGAGCGGCCAGATGACTTCCGGCGTCGGCGTCAATGCCAGCCTCGGCTATGGCAACTACAACGGCGGATTCGTTTCGTTCAAAATGAACAACTGGCACGGCATCACGCTCCAGGAGAACTTCACCTACAGCAAGGCCCTGGGCACCGGAGCTTTAGTTCAGGCCACCAGCGAATACACGACGAACAGCGCCTTCGACCTTAACAATGGTTACGGGTTGCAGAACTTTGATCGCAAGTTCGTCTTCAACACCTTCGCCATGATCGATGATCCCTGGTACAAGGGGCAGCACGGCCTTATCGGCCACCTCGCGGGTGGTTGGTCTTTGTCGCCAGTTCTCGCCATTGGCAGCGGCCAGCCTCTTGGCTGCGGAACAAATACCGACGCCCAATCTTTTGGAGCGGGTGACGGAGCGAACTTCTTCACCACCGAAAACTGCATTCTCACAAAGGCGGCCTCGGGTGGTTCAGCCTCGCTCCACAACAACGCCGGCCCGGGCGCCTTCAACATCTTTGCGGATCCTGCCGGCGTGTTAGCCACGACCCGTCCGGCTATTCTTGGCCTCGACACCAACACGGGCGGAGTTGGAATCTTCCGCGGCTTGCCCTACTGGAACGTTGACATGCGTCTGGTCAAGGACATCCATATCATGGAGCGCGTAAGCCTCCAGTTCCAGTATGTGCTCACCAACGTCTTCAACCATCCGGTCTTCGCAGATCCGGCAGTGGGAGACGCACAGACTGGACTCGGGGTTGACCCGACCACAGCGAGCACCTTCGGTGTCGTGAACTCACAGGGCAATTTCCCGCGCCAGATGCAGTTCGGGATGCGGCTCACTTTCTAAATCTTTCCGGCGAACGCTTCATCTCGCCGCAAAAACGGGGAAGGCCTCCAAGGCTTTCCCCGTTTTATTTTCTGCATACGCGATCGCGCCAACGCTCCGTCAACCTCTGCTGGGCTCCTTCTCCAACCCAAGTTTCAGCAATTGCCTGTGAGGGGCTACATCTGCCGGTCATCCGCTATGGACAACTGCTTCGACCGTCCAGCAGTGTCTAGACTTGAGCGCAGTTTCCTACGGATGTTCCCTCTTTGACAGAGGCCAAGATCATGCGGATGGAGGCGGTTCATTCTTAATCGGGATCAACAACGAGTGCTCCCTACGCATCATCGCTATGCTTCCCGTCAAGGGCTCTCAAAATTCAAGATGGTTCTGTAACGTACAGTACCCGTATTCGAGAAGCGTGTCTGGGTCTAGTCCTCTCATCTAAATTTTATATGGACCGTCTATCAAATTCTCATTGACAAATCTCCCTACGGGCAATATATACCACCACGATTCCTCTGACTGTGGTGGCAGTTTCCGATTGCTTCTGGTCGGGAGTGTGGCGTTTTGTCTGTGTCTTCTGGTGAAGTTGTCTTTACTTGAGTCAAGCTTGTTCGTAACGGACGGGCAATTATTCTATGAAAGTCCGTAGCGAAATATGGTGAAACATATATCGCTTTAGAATAAATTGACCTCAAGTTTAGATAATTTATAGACCTGATTTGAGTTATTTTTCTGTGCGTCGATGGAGATTGGTTTGCACGAGGCTTTTCACACTTTTAGTATGCGGTTGCCTGATGTATAGCCAGGGTTCTCTACCGTCGATGGTTAGGTCGGCTTATTTAATATTTTGAGAAGTAGTAGGGCCTCTTCGGGGCCCATCCAGGAGGTAGTTGAATGTCAACTAAGCGAGTGGCTTTGCTCCTAGCTGCGTTGTTTTGTTTATTTGCTGTAACTCCCTCGTCCTTGTTTGGCCAGGCAGTCAATAGCGGTACTGTAGCCGGAACTGTGACGGACCCGTCCGGCGGGGCCGTTGTCGGTGCTACGGTCACGCTGACCGACACCTCTACGAGTATTCCGCGAACTGCTACGACGAACGAGAGTGGCAGATACTTCTTCGCGAACGTTCCACCTGGCACTTACAACGTGAGCGTCAACAAAACAGGGTTCCGCGTTTCGAAACTCATCAACCAGGTTGTGAACGTCGGTGCGAGCTTGACCCTCAACGTGGTTATGGAGCTGGGTTCGGTTGCAGAAACGGTTGAAGTTACTGTCACGACAGGCGCTGAACTCCAGACGTTGAACGCGACTGTCGGCAACACCGTCTCTGGTGACACTTTGCAGTCTTTACCGTCGATCGGCCGGGACACGGGCTCTTTCGTCACTCTACAACCGGGCGTCTCCCCGGATGGTAGCGTCGCTGGCGCCGTGGTGGATCAGAGTTCCTTCATGCTTGACGGAGGACAAAACACCAACGACATGGACGGCAGCATGCAGGTTTATACCCCAAGTTTCGGGGATGATCCCAGCGGTGGGATCGTTAAGAATTCGATCGGCGGGGCGCCGACGGGTGTCATGCCCACCCCGATCGACAGCGTCGAGGAATTCAAAGTCAATACCGCTAACCAGACCGCCGACTTCAACAGCTCCGCGGGCGCGGAGGTTCAAGTCGTCACCAAGCGCGGCACCAATGCCTGGCACGGAACGGTCTATGAGTATTACCTCGATAACAATTTCAATGCTAACACGTGGGATAACAATTTGAGCGGCACGCCCCTTGCCAGTTACCACTATAACCGCGCTGGCGCTGCGGGGGGCGGACCGATAATTCCGAAAACAATCCTCGGCGGGAAGACCTATTTCTTCGCCAACTACGAAGGCTTCTGGTGGCCGAACTCCGCCACCGGTACGTGGATCGTCCCTTCGGCGAACCTGCGGAATGGGATCATCACGAACCCTACTGATGGTACGACATACAATATGGCGACCGGGCAGAATTGCGGGAACGGAACAGCTGCCTGCGATCCCCGCACGACCTTCCCGGCGGGGAGTGGCCCCGGTATTGACCCTATCGTCCAGCAAATGTGGACCAAGTTCATGCCTCTCTCGAATGCTCCGGCTAGCAGTCCTTGCCTGAGTTTCACGGGTTCGAGCCGCTGCGACGGTGTCAACGAGCAGGCCTTTCGCGCCAATTTCTCTGAACCCTACACGTCACATTTTGGAGTTGCCCGCCTCGACCATGACTTTGGTGCGAAGTGGCACTTCAGCAGCAGTTACCGATTTTACAGGCTGCAGAGAACAACGGGTAGTCAGACGGATATCGGCGGCTTCTTCCCCGGCGATACGCTCGGGCAGCCCGCTTCCGTTTCCAATCGCCCTCAGCAGCCCTGGTATATCGTGGCGGGGATGACGACCAACATTACTTCGAACACCACAAACGATTTCCATTTTAGCTATTTGCGCAACTACTGGGCATGGAATGCTGCCGGTGGTCCGCCGCAGTTCTCGCAACTTGGCGGTGCGTTGGAACCGTTTGGCGAGAGCACTACTGTCCTTGCACCTTATAACGTGAACACCCAGAACGTTCGCACGCGCTTCTGGGACGGTCAGGACAAGTTCTTCCGCGACGACGTCACCATGCTGAAGGGTAACCATCTTTTGACTTTTGGCGGCGCCGTTCAAAAAAATTACGACTATCATCAGCGTTCAGACAACGGCGGCGGTATCAACTACACTCCGACCTATCAGCTCGGTGATTCGAGGGGCGGAGGCAACGTGGATTTCACCGGCACCATGCCGTCAACCTATCCAAGCGCATCGCAGTGGGCCCGCGTCAATGCCGCTGTCTTGGGCATCGTCACGGACTCCCAAATCGCATACACTCGCGCCGGTGCAAATCTCTCGTTGAATCCTCCACTTACACACGCCATTGAACAGAGCCACATCCCCTTCTACAACGTCTACTGGAGTGATTCCTGGCACATGAAGCCGTCCTTCACACTAACCTATGGCTTGGGTTGGACACTTGAGATGCCGCCAACAGAAGTACTCGGGAGGCAGGTCGAACTCGTTGACGCCAGTGGCCAGCAACTTCAGCTTTCGGCATACCTCAGGCAGCGCGAGACGGCAGCTCTGCAAGGCAACGTATACAATCCGACGGTCGGCTTTGCCCTCGTTGGCAACACTGGCCCTGGGCTTAAGTATCCCTATAACCCCTACTACGGATCCTTCAGCCCTCGCGTTGCGGTTGCTTGGAATCCGAACATCAGCGACGGTTGGATGGGCAAGATTTTCGGCGGCAACAGGACGGTTGTTCGTGGTGGATATAGCAGGGTCTACGGCCGTCTAAACGGTGTGGACCTCGTCCTCGTGCCGCTGCTAGGTACCGGGCTTATCCAGCCAGTTCAATGCTCCAATAACAACATGAACGGGACTTGTAGCGTCCCCGCTGGTGGCCTTACCGTTGCCAACGCCTTTCGCATTGGAACCGATGGCAACGTCGCGCCAATTCCGGCAGCTTCGCCAACCCTTCCGCAGCCAACTTTCCCTGGCATCAATAGCGTTTCCGCAGCGGCAGGCGAAGCATTGGACCCGAACTTCCGCCCCAACGTAGTTGATTCCTTTGACTTCACAATTCAGCGCCAATTGACGCCCAAGGTTCTCATAGAATTGGGGTACATTGGCCGGCGAATCACCCACGAGTATCAGCCGGTCAATATCAACGCCGTGCCCTACATGATGACAGTTGGAGGCCAGAGGTTCGATAAGGCTTATGCTGCTATCGAGACCTCTCTAGGGTGTGCCACTTCGTATAACGCATGTGGCGCAAGCGTTCCCTCATCCACGATTGTGGTCGGAGGAGTCAAGCAGGCAAACCCGGCGTACACCGCGTTCTTCAACTCGCTTCCAAAACAGGCGTTTTTCGAGAACGCGCTCACACCCGCATACTGCACGGGATCTTACGCGGGCGTAGCATTCTCCAGCTGTACCGCAATCGCTGCCTTCCATGAAATTGGCAACTTCGAACAGCAGGCTGTTTGGAGCCTGTGGAGTGACCTCGACAAAGGCGGATTCAATTTCCCGCGTAGCATGTTGAACACGCCTCTCGCTGGCGGCCCATTGGATTGCGGCGTCCCCGCCGGAACCGCCACATGCGGCGGGAACGGGCAGCTTTCCAGCGGCGTCGGCGTGAATGCCAGCATAGGGCACGGCAATTACAACGGCGCTTTCGTTTCCCTCAAGGTGAACAACTGGCACGGGATTACCTTTCAACAGAACTTCACCTATAGCAAGGCTCTGGGCACGGGAGCATTTGTCCAGGCCACCAGTGAATACACGCCGAACGATCCTTTCAACATCAACAATATGTACGGCGTGCAGAACTTTGACCGCAAGTTCGTTTACAACGCCTTTGCCTTGATCGATGACCCGTATTACAAGGGCCAGCAAGGCTTCAAGGGCCGTCTCCTCGGCGGTTGGTCGATCGCACCCGTCTTTGCGGCTGGCAGCGGAGCGCCGGTCTATTGCGGTTCCAACACGAATGCGCAATCCTTTGGCGCAGGCGACGGTAACAACTTCTTTGACAACGAACAGTGCATCTTCACCGGCGCACACCCGTACGGTTCTTCTCTGCATAACAACGAAGGTGATGGGGCCTTTGGCGCCTTTGCCGATCCGACAGCGCTCTACAACACCATCCGTAATCCCATCCTCGGTTTGGACACTGGGACAGGCGGTGTGGGAGTTATCCGAGGCTTGATGTACTGGAACATGGACTTGAGAATTACGAAGAACATCAAGGTCTATGAGCGCTCCAGCTTCGAATTCCAGTATGTGGTCACCAACGTGTTCAACCACCCGGTGTTCTTCGATCCGAGTCTTGATCCCACGAATCCCGGAGGCTGGGGCGTCATCAGCGGACAGGGAAATAACCCGCGCCAGATGCAGTTTGGCTTGCGCTTCCAGTTCTAATCTCTTCCGGCGAGTCTTCGCAGACTCGCTGCAAAAAACGGGGAAGGCCTCCAGGGCTTTCCCCGTTTTTTATTGTACATTCTCTCGGCTTTGGTCCTGTCACTTTCGAGTCGGTCGATTTCCAATTTCTCGTTTTCAGTTAAGATACTCCGAAAGGATGACCAAACGCCTTCGCGCCGATCTATCCCTCGCTCTTTGCAGCCTGCTCTGGGGCGCGACCTTTGTCGTGGTCAAGAGTTCGCTCGATTATTCCTCGGTCTTCGTCTTTCTGGCGGCCCGCTTCTCGCTGGCCGCGATTCTCATGGCTGCTTTCCGGCCCGGTGTCTTCCGCGCTCTCAAAAGAGGAGAGCTGCTCGCGGGAGCGGCTTTGGGTTTCTTTATGTTCGGTGGTTACGCGTTCCAGACCGCCGGCCTTCGGTTCACGACCCCGGCCAAGTCGGGGTTCGTCACCGGATCCAGCGTCGTCCTAGTACCCCTTCTTCTAGGCCTTTTTTGGGGACGGCGCCTCACCGCGTGGGTCTATAGCGGCGTTTTTGCCGCTGTTTTTGGCCTTTATTTCCTTACCGTCCCCGCCGAAGGCGTCTCGCATCTCAATCGCGGCGATCTCCTGACTTTCGTTGCTGCTGGCCTATACGCCACGCATATCATCCTGGTAGGGGATTACACTCGGCGGCACTCGGTTGCCGCGCTTAGCGTGCTCCAGGTTGCGGCCTGCGCAGCTCTGGCGTGGCTCGCCACCTGTTTGTCTTCTACCGCAGGCTGGCAAACGGCACGTCTCGGCTGGCAGGGGAAGTCGCTTCTGGGGATCGCTATTTGCGCCGTACTGGCCACGGCGGTAGCCTTCTCCATCCAGCTCTGGGCGCAGCAGTACACCAGCTCGAGCCACGCGGCCATCCTCTTTACGCTGGAGCCGGTCTTTGCTTCGCTTACTTCCTATTTGATTTTGGGAGAGCGGCTTGGGGGCCGTGCTTTGCTCGGCGCGGTACTCGTCCTTGCAGGCATTCTCATCGCGGAGCTCCTCGGCCCGCCCGCTGCGCCGGAATCTCCGGAGCCAACCGCCGAGCCCGCAGGAACCTGAACTGCGCGACAAGCGACCAGGAATGAGCCTGGTGTACCCGTCGGCCTGCCTTGTCCGCTCACAACCCTTACAAATTTAGCGGCCGTTGGCGTAATTCTTTATGTCCAGCGGTTCGTACATCGTGGCGGTAGCGGCGTGGGCTTTCTCATAGGCGGTGATTTCTGCTTCGTGCTGAAGCGAGGTGCCGATATCGTCCAGGCCTTTCAGCAGAACTTCTTTGCGCGACGGGGCCAGGTCGAAACGAAACATCAAGCCATGCCTGTCGGCAATGGTTTGATTCGGCAGATTCACCGTCAGCATGTAGCCTGCTTCCTTTTCCGTGCGCTGGAATAGTTCCTCGACCTGCTCTTCGCTCAGCGAGACGGGCAGAATTCCATTCTTGAAGCAATTGTTGTAGAAAATGTCCGCGTAGCTGGGCGCGATGATCACGCGGAAACCGTAGTCTTTCACGCCCCACGGCGCGTGCTCGCGGCTGGAGCCGCAGCCGAAATTATGCCGCGCCAGCAGGATCGAAGCTCCTTCATAGCGCGGAAAATTGAGAACGAATTCCGGATTCGGTTTCTCGCCCGGCAGATAACGCCAGTCATAAAACAAGATCCGACCAAAGCCCTGACGCGTCAGCGCTTTCAGGAATTGTTTCGGCACCATCTGGTCGGTGTCGACGTTGACCCGATCCAGCGGCGCGACCATGCCCGTGTGTGTGCTGAAAGGTTCCATTCGATTCGCGCTCCTCAGACTTTCAAATCGATTCTCTCGAAATCAGCCTCACTCGACGGATGAGACGTCGAGCGAGCGTACATCTACAAAGTGGCCGGCGATGGCTGCTGCTGCGGCCATGACAGGGCTGACGAGGTGCGTGCGACTGTCTTTGCCCTGGCGACCTTCAAAATTTCTGTTTGAAGTGCTGGCGCTGCGTTCGTGCGGCGGCAGCACATCGGCATTCATGCCGATGCACATGCTGCAGCCGGCGTCGCGCCACTCGAAACCGGCATCCCGGAAAATTTTGTCGAGGCCCTCTTTTTCGGCTTGCGCTTTGATGCCGCGCGAACCGGGGACGATGAGCGCCTGCTTGATGCTGTGCGCCACGTGCTTGCCAGCCACGAGATGCGCCGCGGCACGCAAATCATCGAGGCGCGAATTCGTGCACGAACCAATGAAGACGCGGTCCACTGGGATGTCCATGATGGGTGTGCCGGCCTTCAATCCCATGTATTTAAGCGCGCTTTCTGTGGCCTTCTGATCGTTGGGATCTTTGAAGGCGCCCGGTTCCGGTACGCGGCCCGTCACGCTGGTCACCATGCCCGGATTTGTTCCCCACGTTACTTGCGGTGCCAGATCTTTCGTCTGAAGCTCGACGGTCATGTCAAACTTGGCGCCGTCGTCCGTCTTCAACTTCTTCCATCGCTCGACCGCTTCTTGGAACGCTTTGCCACGCGGCACAAACGGCCGGCCTTCCATATACGCGAACGTCGTTTCATCGGGCGCGATCATTCCCGCGCGCGCGCCGCCTTCGATGGTCATGTTGCAGACGGTCATGCGGCCGTCCATGCTCAAATCCCGGATCGCCTCGCCGCCATACTCTGCAACGTGACCAGTGCCGCCGCTGATTCCAATTTTTCCGATGATGGCCAGAATGATGTCCTTTGCGGTCACGCCGCGCGGGCGCTTGCCATGCACCAAAATGTGCAGGGTTTTGCTGCGCGATTGCACAAGGCATTGCGTCGCCAGCACGTGCTCCACTTCGCTAGTTCCGATGCCGAATGCCAGTGTTCCAAACGCGCCGTGTGTCGAAGTGTGGCTGTCACCGCAAACGATGGTTTGCCCCGGCTGCGTTACGCCGAGCTCTGGCCCGATGATGTGGACAATACCCTGGTTGCGGCTATTCATGTCAAAGAGCCGCACGCCGGTATCGCGGCAATTCTTTTCGAGCGCCTCAAATTGGAGCCGCGCGTCCACATCAACGATTGGCAGCAAGCGGTCTTTTGTCGGGACAGAGTGGTCCATCACGGCAAATGTGAGGTCGGGGCGGCGGACCTTGCGCCCTTCGGCTTTCAGTCCTGCAAAGGCCTGTGGAGAGGTTCCCTCATGGATGAGGTGCCTGTCGATGTAAATGAGCGCGGGCTTGCCCGCCTCTTCGTGGACGACGTGGGATTCCCAGATTTTCTCGTAAAGTGTTTTTGGTGGCATGTGCTTTCACTCTGAAGTTTAGCACTCCAGAAAGAGATGTCCAATGAAGGGAGTCGCGAACGTCCCAGCCCCTGTAGCAGAGTCGCAGAAGGTTGCGCGGCTCGCCCTGTCGAGGGGGAATTCGCCCACGCGAGAGTGTCTGCGCCACTGACCACTGTACTGCGATCCGCGCTTCGATACAGAGATCAGCCGCGAGCTTATCGCTTGATGCTTACGGCTGCGGTGTTTGCTTCGTAGCCTTCGTCCTTCACCGTTTCCTCGGCTTTTGTGCGAAGCGTTTTTTCGTCCGCAGTATTAGACGCTTTGAAATGGCGCCGGATCACTTCTTCGCCGCTTTCAATGCGAACCAGCCAGTCCGATTTCCCGCCATCCCAGGAAACTTCCACTCGATCGGCACGCATAAAACCTCCACCACATTGCGCCGCCATTGTAGTCCAACCGGGCGAACAAGAGAACCCCGCGACTCGTGAATTGTGGTCCGCGGCTTGTGATCTGAGACTCGCGACTCGAGGCTGTTGATTGAAGGCCTAGCGCGCAGGCCCTTTGGGGCTCAGCGCAATCGGAGTTATATCGGTTTTGGCGAGAGTGCGGGAAAGTGTGGAAAAGCCAAGTGGCGAGGGCCCGCGCCGGAGACACTTGGGCGCGAAATTTGTTCGGCTTGCAGTGGACAGGTAACGGGACGACAGTAGGACATTCCTTCCTGTTGACGGAAGGACGCAGGACAACGGAGAAATCTATGGTGAGGTTGAAATGCCCGGCCTTGACAAAATCCATGCTTGCAGGGCAGAGGCATCGCGAAACGTCTTCGAGTTTATCTTCCATGGGATGCCGGCCCAGTAGACGGTCGCACTATTAGTCAGGCTATCAAGGCAGATGCGATCTTCGGATTCCAAGGTCGCCTTTTTCAGCCACAGGACAGTGCCTTCCTCGGATTCTTCAACAGTTACAAACCCGTTTTCGCGGGCGGCAGTTTGAAATGCTTGAAGCTTTTCCATGATGCTTCCAGTATAGCCCCCTGGCGCTCGACCGGCGCTTCCTAAGAGAACTATGTTGTTAGAGATTTCTTATCAAGCAAGAACGAATTCCGAGAGCAGTTTCGTCCCAACCGTCGGAGCACAAGAAGGCTCATTGGCGAAGCCACGCCAAAAGCCAAACTAGATTGGTTTCGCAACCTTTGGCCGATAAGGATAACCGGAAACCCTTGGTGCATGCGCACTGCGGTAGTCATCCAGGTCTGTCTCGCTGATCCGGTAATGAGCCTCGGGAGGATGGTTTCCGAAAACAGCCAATTCATGATGGAGCCTGAGCGAGCAAATCTCGGGAGCGTCTTGAAAGCGAACACGTCGGGAACAAAAAGCCTCGTTGCCAATGGTCAGGGTAAATTCGCTGGTCTCATTGGCGGCTCGTCGAACGACAAAGCTATATTCACGCACGAGCGCTTTCGCTTTGAAACCAACGTACTGAACAATTACGCTTTCGCTCATCGTATTCCTTTCGTTTCAGCCGGTGAGGCTTTCCACGGCTCGGCGAGACTTATAACTTTGCAACTGACAGGCGGCAGGCATGTCTTGCGGCACAGGAACCGTCGCCCTGGGCGAGCGCGGCGGAAGGTGTGAGACTTGACCCTTAAATTATACACCCTGAAGGGGCTAACCGCTCAATAATCGGGTCTCGATTCAAAATAACCGAATCCGTTGGCGATGCCGCTGACGACCGATCAGGGCCGTAATCGGACGAGGGCCGACGCTCATTCGAGGGCTAACGTGGGATTCCGCTCCGAGCGTTTAGTGGCCGCCGCCGCTTAGTTCGCGGACGATGTCGGAGACGAACTTTTTGGCGTCGCCGAAAAGCATCATGGTGTTGTCGAGGTAATACAAAGGATTGTCGATTCCCGCGAATCCAGCCGCCATGCTGCGCTTGATGACCATGACGGTGCGGGCTTTGTCGACGTCGATGATGGGCATCCCGTAAATCGGGCTGCCCTGGTCGGTGCGGGCGGCGGGATTGGTAACGTCATTCGCCCCAATCACCAGGGCCACATCGGTTTGGGGAAGATCGCCGTTGATCACATCCATTTCCATTAGGCGATCGTAGGGAATGTCGGCCTCGGCGAGCAGCACGTTCATATGTCCTGGCATCCGGCCCGCCACCGGGTGAATCCCGAAGCGCACGTCGATACCTTTCTTCGTCAGAATGTCATACAGTTCGCGCACTTTATGCTGGGCTTGCGCCACGGCCATTCCATATCCGGGAACGATCACAACTTTGTTCGCCGCTGCTAGAATTCCCGCCGCGTCTTCCGGAGAGGCGCTCTTGACCGGACGCTCTTCTTTCGCGCCGGCTGCGGATACCTGCACCTGTCCAAACGCTCCGAACAGCACGTTGGTAAACGACCGGTTCATGGCCTTGCACATGATGACCGATAGGATGAAGCCCGAAGCTCCGTCCAGCGCTCCGGCAACCACCAGAACTTTGCTGCTGAGCACGAATCCCAGCAGGGCGGCGGAAAAGCCCGCGTAAGAGTTCAACAGCGAAATCACTGTCGGCATATCCGCGCCGCCGATGGGCGTAACCAGCATGATGCCGAAGACCAGAGCCACGCCGATCATCACGGGGAACAGGTAAGTCATTTCGGGATGAACGACGAGAGCAATCATCAGAAGAATCGCGGAAGCGAGCACAGTCAGGCTGACGTAATTCTGTCCCTTATAAGTGATCGGCCGCTGCGGCAGAATCTCCTGTAATTTGCCGGCGGCGATCAAGCTGCCAGTGAAGGTGAGCGACCCGATGATGACTTCCAGCCCGATCTCCGCCATCTGGAATTTCGGGACGTTGGGCGCGGCAACGTAATATTCCGCAATGCCGATCAGCGCCGCGGAAAGAGCTCCAAAAGCATGGCTCAACGCGGTCCGCTGCGGAACGGCGGTCATCTTCACCATGCCGAGGGGGACGCCAACCGCGGCTCCGATGATCAGCGTGATGATAATCCACTTGTACTCGCTGACTTGCGGGTCGAAGAGCGTGGCAATAACAGCGATCGCGGAGGCGATCTCTCCGACGAGCACGCCGCGCATCGCCGTGACCGGTGAGCTCAGCCACTTGATTGCGAGAATAAAACCGATCGCCGCCGTGATGTACGTGACATCGATGAGCTGCTGCAAGTCGGCGGGGGTCATGACTTTTTGGCCGCCTTGCCCGTCTTGAACATTCCTAGCATGCGGTCGGTGATGACGAAGCCGCCGACCATGTTGCTGAATGAGGCCGCTACCGCGATCAATCCCAGGATCGTGGAGAGCCGCGTTTCGTGCCTCCCGGCGATGATGATGGCCGCCACGACCACGATCGCGTCCAGCGCGTTCGTCAGGGACATCAAGGGAGTGTGCAACAGCGGGGAAACCCGTTTAATCAGCTCTATTCCTAGAAATGCGGCTAGGATGAATACAAACAGACTCGAGATAAAATCCGCAGGCATCCATTCCTCCTTAAGATTTGGCAGCCAACGCCGGGAGCTTGTAAATTTCGCGCAACCTGGCGTTTACAATTTCTCCACCCTGGGTCAACAGAGTATCGCGCATGATTTCGTCCTGCGGATTGATCTGCAGTTTTCCTTCTTTCACCATGTACAAGAGAAACGTGGCGACATTTTTGGCATACATCTGGCTGGAGTGATAGGGCACGGTGCTCGCCAGGTTGATGGAGCCGATGATTGTCACTCCGTTCTCCACGATCTGTTCTTCGGGCCGCGTCAGCTCACAGTTGCCTCCGCGTTCCGCCGCCAAATCCACCAGCACCGATCCGGGCCCCATTCCCCCCACCATCTCCTTGGTTACCAGAATCGGCGATTTCTTCCCCGGGATGACCGCCGCTGTAATCACCACGTCGCTTTCCGCAACGACTTTCCCCAGCAGTTCCCGCTGTTTTCTGTAAAAGTCTTCGCCCTGCGCTGTTGCGTAGCCTCGCGCATCCTGGGCATCTTTCGCTTCAATCGGCAATTCCACGAACCGGCCGCCGAGGCTCTGCACCTGCTCCTTCACCGCAGGCCGCAAATCGTAAGCGGAGACGACCGCTCCCAGCCTTCGCGCCGTCGCGATGGCCTGCAAACCTGCAACTCCGCATCCAATGATGAACACGCGCGCCGGAGTAATCGTTCCCGCCGCGGTCGTCATCATGGGAAAGAGCCGAGGCAAAGTGTCCGCGGCAAGCAGCACCGCTTTATACCCGCTGATGGTGGCCATCGACGAAAGAGCGTCCATGCTCTGCGCGCGCGTGGTGCGCGGCATCAATTCGATCGAGAAAGCGGTCACGCCCTTGGACGCGATCTCCTGAATTGTGTCGAGGGAGCCCAGAGGGCGCAAAAATCCGATCAGCGCCTGGTTGGAGCGATAGAGAGGAACGTCCGCCTTACCGGTCCGGTCATTCGAACCGTAACAGAGCACTTGAATCACGATATCCGCGGCGCCGAACACGTCCGCTCGCGTCGGCAGGATTTTCGCGCCCTTGGCGGTGTAGTCCGCGTCCAGATACCCGGCCGAAAATCCTGCGCCCGCCTCGACAACCACTTCCAGGCCGGCTTTCGTGAGGCTCGGTATGACCGCAGGCACCATCGCCACACGCCTCTCTCCAGGAAAGCTTTCTCGTGGTACTCCGACAATCATGAAACTTCCTCCGCTATTTTTCCGCTGCTAGGGAACTGAATCTGGCTCCCAAGCTCGCGTCGCTGTATTCGGCTCCGACTTCCTTGCCAGGGACGAAATAGACTTCTTCGAACAACGAGCCTGTTCGCCAGCCTGCGCGGGTAAGTATGCCCAGGCCGTTTTCGCACATGCTGGGGTGGCCGCATAGGTAGCCGGTCGTGTTATCGGGCTTCAAGCCCCATTCGTTGACGTACATTCGAATGAGATCATCCACGCGGCCGGTTTGTCCCTTCCAGGCGGCGTCCTCCCAGGGTCGGCTGATCGTGGTCGCATATTTGAACCACGGGACTTCCGCGGCGATGGCTTCGAGTTCCTCGCGATAACCGAACTCCCAGGAGCGGCTGCCGCCGTGCAGGCAAAAGAGTTTGTGCGGACCGGGCATGGGTTGGTCTCCACATTTCCAGTCCTTGTAAAGCGTTCGAACGTAGCTAACGAACGGCGCGATGCCGGTGACCGTGGCGAGAAGAAGATGATTGATGCGCCCGCTCCTGAGATCGAGCATAAATCGCCCCTTGGAGATCTTGCGGCACAGCAGGGTGTCGCCCACCTGCAGTTTGTAGAGCTTCGGTGTGAGCTCCCCTTGCGGAACGAGTTCGATGAAGAATTCGAGGGTTTCTTCGTAAGGAGAAGAAACAATAGAGTAGGCGCGCTCGATGTGCTTGTCCTCGTAGTCCACGCCCAGCGTCGCGTATTGACCTGCCTTGAAGGCGAACGGTCCGCCGGGATCCACGCGGATCAGCCACAAGTCTTTGGACAAGTCTTTGCGCTCAAGTATGCGGGCTGCGTAGTGCCTGCCCGTCGGGAGAGCCATGCTCGTTATCCTCTATCGCCCTTTTTTCTGAACTGGTCTTCTCAAAAAACGACCGGGTGGAGCAGCTGTCTGCGCCGCCCGGTGGTTTAAATTCTATCCGCTACTCAAGAAAAAGAATCGAATCGTTTCAGTGGAGCCATCCTTATGTTGGCTCCGGCTTCAGTCCGTCTCAAGCGGGACTCCGATGGCCGCCCGGTACCCGATGGCGCACTGAGAACCCTAACCGGCGGCATTGTACACCCGGTTGGCCATTTTGCGGGGAGAGGATTGGCGAAAGCAAGGCCGGCCCGGACGCTCCCGCACCGGCTGCTTCCTGCTGAAAAACTTTCCAATCCACTTGCGTCGTGAACGGCTGTTTAGTGCCGGAACTGCCGCAATTGTCACCTGGAATCGGCGGCTGTTTTTTTTTGAAACATATCTAGCTGTCCGATACGTCTAATTTGTGACACAAAGGGGTGAGGCGCGTCTGCGGCGTTACCCTCCCGGACAAGCCCAGTCGAGGTTTGCAATTCGCGTTAGATAACAGGAGTCATTCATGCAATTGTGCGAAACGAAGCGCCAGGGGCGCTTGAGAGAGAGAGTTGCAGTCGCGTGCCTGCTACTCGGAACGGCCTGCAGCGTGAAAGCGCTCGCCGCCGATTCGGCATATCGCGAGCCGTCACAAGCTTCGCAGAATGCGGCGACTCCACAACTGGGAACTATCAAGAGCATAACCGGGAAAACTATCGTATTGAACACAGGCTCGGGAGCCGAAGTGACGATTCAGCTGCAAGACGACACGAAATTGGTTCGCGTCGAGCCGGGCGCGAAGGATTTGAAGAACGCAGCTCCAATCCAATTGGATGAGCTTCAGCCCGGCGACCGTATTTTGGTTCGGGGAAAGTTGGAGGGCGACGGCAAGACTCTGCAGGCTGCCTCCGTGATTGCGATGAAGCATGCCGACATCGCCGCCAAGCAGGCGCATGAGCGCGACGAATGGCAACGGCACGGTGTCGGAGGGTTGGTTAGCGCCATCGATCCAGCGACACGAACGATCACGATTTCGACAAACTCTTTCGGCACAGCCAAGGATGTAAAGGTTCAAGTTTCAAAACAGGCCGTTCTTCGCCGGTATGCTACGAACTCTGTCAAATTTGATGATGCCAAACCCGCTCCGATAGACCAAATCAAGGTGGGCGATCAACTGCGTGCAAGGGGAACACGCAGCGCGGATGGGGCGGAGTTGACCGCTGATGAAGTCGTTTCCGGAACGTTTCGCAATATCGCGGGAACGATCAACGCGGTCGATGCAAGCTCGGGAACGATTACCGTGATGGATCTGGTGGCGAAGAAGCCCATTACGGTGAAAATCGGAACGGAGACGCAGATTCGCAAACTGCCTCCCATGTATGCGCAAAGAATCGCCATGCGCATTAAAGGAACGCCAACCGAAGCAACGCCAGGGGGGAATGGAAATGGCTCGCCGGTCGCTCGGCCTGCGGCAGAAGCGGGTAGCCCGGCCGGCGGCATGGGAGGGTCGGGACGACCAGGCGCATCTGGTGGAGGCGACATGCAACAAATGTTGAGCCGGTTGCCGGGCGCGACGCTAGCCGATTTGCAGAAGGGTGACGCCGTGATGATCGTTACGACCGAAGGAACGCAGGAAAATGCGGCAACCGCAATCACGCTCCTTGCTGGCGTTGAGCCCATCCTCGAAGCTTCGCCGAAGGGTGAAGCATCCAGCATTTTGACACCCTGGACTATGAGCGCGGCTCCCTCGGGAGATACCACACCTTGATATTCGTCGCTCGCAAAACTATTGGAATCAAGTCAGGAGAAGGAATGATCTTTCGGTCTCTTCGTTGGTGCATTGGAATTTTCGCAGTGCTTCTTCTCGCTGGAGGCGTTGCCGGAGCTTCGCAGGCGCAGACCACCACAGGAACTTTGCGCGGTCAGGTAATCGATCCTTCTGGCGCTGCCGTTTCAGGCGCGGCCGTTCTGGTTACTGTACCAACCGGAGCCACCACGGGCACCACGAACAAGGAAGGGATTTTCGAAATCACGGGACTTGCGCCCGGAAAATACGGGGTAAAAGTCATTGCTCCTGGATTTGCGGTGTTCGAACGCCCCGAGATCGAAATTATTGCGGGCCAGACGCAGAAGCTGAATGTTTCCCTGAGCATTGAAGTCCAGCAGGAAAAAGTCGAAGTCACGGACACCACTACGAAGGTGGACGTGAATTCGGCGAACAACGCGGGTGCGGTCGTGATGCAAGGGAAGGATCTTGACGCTCTCTCCGACGACCCCGATGAACTCGAATCCGAACTGCAGGCCCTGGCCGGACCTTCCGCAGGCCCGAGCGGCGGCCAAATTTATATTGACGGCTTTACCGCCGGCCAATTACCTCCCAAAGCTTCCATCCGCGAGATTCGTATCAACCAAAATCCATTTTCGGCGGAGTACGACAAGCTCGGCTATGGGCGCATAGAAATCCTCACCAAACCTGGCACGGACCAGTTTCACGGACGGATTTTTATCGAAGGAAACACCGCTGCCCTAAATTCGAGAAACCCTTTCGAAAACCTTCCGGCTGGCACGCAACCGCCCGGCTACTACACGACCCAATACAGCGGCAATGTCGGCGGACCTTTGAGCAAAAAGGCCTCATTTTTCTTTAACATCGAGCGGCGTAACATCAACGATTTGTCCGTCGTGAGCGCGCAAATCGTCGATCCGGTTACATTTCAGATTGAACCGTTCAGCGATGCGGTCACCAACCCGAGGACACGGACTAATCTCAGCCCGCGGATTGACTATCAATTGACGCAGTCGAACACGCTCAGTGTGCGGTACCAATACTGGCGAAATAACGAAGTTAACGATCTGCCGGGCAACGGCGGGTTTAACCTAGCTTCTCTGGCAACCAATTCGCTGGACACCGAAAATACGCTTCAGGTAACCGACACGCAGGCCATCAGCCCTACGACAATCAATGAGACGCGGTTTCAATATATTCGCGAAGCCGAAAACGGAAGTCCACTGAATTTCACGCCTGCAATTAGCGTCGCAGGTGCGTTTAACGGCGGGGGCAGCACCGGCGGCATCAACGCCGACACGCAGAACCGCTACGAGGTGCAGAACATCACGTACTACACGCATGGCAAGCACGCCTGGAAAATCGGCGGGCGATTGCGCGACACGACCGATTCCACTGCGTCCAATTCCAGCTTCAATGGAGCGTATTCGTTCGGTTCGCGAGTCGATCCCACCGTCAGTGGCTGTAATGTTCCAAATCCTCCAAGCACTTGCCCCACCATCGCAGGAATCAACGCCTATCAAATCACGCTCATGGGGCTCTCGCAGGGTGAAACCATCCAGCAAATTCAGCAGCAGGGCGGCGGCGCCAGTTATTACTCGTTGAACTTCAACACCGCGGGGACGGCAGCCGCAAGTGTCAACTGGCTGGACGGCGCGCTCTTTGTCCAGGACGACTACAGGCTCCGGCCTAACGTGTCCCTGAGCATGGGACTCCGTTACGAAACTCAGAACAATCTCGGCGACCATGCCGATTTCGCGCCTCGTGTGGGAATCGCATGGGGCATCGACGGCAACGGAAAAAACAAGTCACCCAAGACGATCCTCCGGCTCGGCTATGGCATTTTTTACGATCGCTTCTCCGAAAATCTGGTTCTTCAACAACAGTTGCAGAACGGCGTCATTCAGCAGCAATTCCTGGTTCAGAATCCGTCCTTTTTCGACCCCAACACCACCGTGGCGCCCGGCAATCCCCTCTTTCCAACCACAGCGGCTTCCACGCAGACCATATACCAAGTGAATCCGAATCTTCGTACCCCCTATATCATGCAGGCCGGTGTGACCCTCGAGCGCCAACTCTCGAAATTTGCAAACCTTTCCGTTACGTATCTCAACTCGCGCGGCAACCATCAGTTCTATACCAATTACATCAACGCGAATCCGGTTCCGCCCGGACAGCTTTACGCGCCTGTACCCTCGCCGATTCTGTACCAATACCAGTCGGAGGGCGTCTTCAAGCAGAATCAGCTCATCGTCAACGGGAGCGTGCGCATTCCAACGCAGCATGGATTCCTTCACGACCTCTCTCTCTTCGGTTACTACACTCTGAACTACGCGAACAGCGACACGTCCGGCGCCGGCAGCGTTCCCTCGGATCCCTTTAACGTCTCGGCAGATTACGGCCGTGCTTCCTTTGACACGCGCCAGCGTCTTTTTTTTGGCGGAACTTTCGGAGGACCTTTTGGGTTCCGTCTCAGCCCCTTTTTAATCACGAGCTCCGGAATTCCGTTCAATATCACCACTGGACAGGACATTTATGGGAACGCGAACTTCAAAGCGCGTCCCGCGTTCACGGATTGCCCAACGACTCCGACCACGAATGTGGTGCAAACTTCCTATGGCTGCTTTTTGCTGGCGCCCGTCGCCGGACAGCCGTTCACTCCAATCCCCATCTACGATGCCACTGGGCCGGGCCGTTTTTCGCTGAACCTGCGGCTAAGCAAGACCTTCGGCTTTGGGCAAAAGAAAGAAGCCATCGCCGGAGGGGGCCCCAGGGGCGGAGGAACGTTTGGGCGCGGTCCCGGAGGGGGCGGTGAACGTCACGGTGGCGGTCCCGGTGGAGGCGGCATGTTTGGCGCCTCGTCCAATGCCCGGTACAATCTGACGTTCAGCGTGGGAGTCCGGAATGTATTCAACAATGTGAATTATGGGACGCCCATTGGTAATCTCAGCTCACCGCTTTTTGGCCAGGCGAATTCGCTTGCGGGACGGCCCTTTTCTTCTCCCACGGCGAATCGCGAAGTCGAGTTGCAGATGTTTTTCACGTTCTGATGCAAGGAAGCGTTCGCGCTTCCTGCGAAACGAATTCGCAAATATCCGGGAAGATAGGATGAAGCGGCGCAAGAAAAGAGTTCTGGATGCTGGCAAGGAAGCGAGACGCGCGGCTCGCAATTCCGGCATCGCGCCTGCAGCTACGCGAGTCATCGCGGACAAGCGCAAACGTCCAGCCAGGCACAAGAAAACGTGGCTGGAAAAAGAGACCGAGTAACTCGTGCTTTTGTTTTCTCTTCGGAGGTCCAGACCGGACCTAGTTTTTCGATCCTCATCCAGGCTTTTCGGCGGGAACGGATTCGTCTGCGCGGAAGAGCGCGGCCCGAGGAATTTTCTTTCGCTCGGCCAGATAGGCGGCCATTGACTCCAGATCTTTCTTGTCAAAGCCCATGCAGCTGATTTTCACGGTGCCGTCGGGCTCGATCAGAAAAATGGTCGGCACATTGGTAAGTCCGTAGGCGTTTGACGCCGCGTACCCTTTTTGCTTTTCGTCGAGCAGCATCGGAAAAGTGACTCCGTATTCCTTCGCAAAATCCTTCGTTGAGCTGGAATCATCCTGCGAGATGCCGAGGAATGTGACGCCGCCCCCGCCGTACCTTTTATAGAGCCGTTCGAGATAGGGAAACGTAAACTGGCAAACAGGGCACGAGATTTTGAAGAATCCGGCCACTACCGGGCCCTGCTCGAGCAGCTTGCCGAGCGAGTATTCCTTTCCATCGAGAGCCTTCAGCGAAAAAGCAGGCGCGGGATTGCCCGCAACAATATTCGTCATTGTCCCTTCCTTGCCGATCCAGCGTGAAAGCCGCCGCAAGATTCCCATAAATCAAGCGTACCGCAGTAGCTCGCGCCCGGTTGTATTGTGCCGCGAACGCTCGCGCAAATTCAACGTTCCCCGCTCGGGACGTCCGTTCGGCGGGCCATCAGTGGATTTGCTTCGTTTTGCGCTGCATGTAGTCCATCAGCAAATACTGGCCAAGCGTGTACGGTGTCGTGAAGTACGCCTTGCCGCGGCACATTTCCGTGATTTTCTGAACGAAATGAACCAGGCTGTAGTCGCTCGCCAGCATGAATGTATTGATCATAATGCCCGCTCGTTTGCACTTATTCACTTCTTCCAGCGTCTGCCCGACCACGAACGGGTCCAGTCCGAACGCATTCTTGTAAATGCGCCCATCTTCCAGCGTGAGCGCCGAAGGTTTTCCGTCCGTTATCATTACGATTTGGCGCATGTCCTTTTTCTGGCGCAGCAGTATCCGTTGGGCAAGGCGAAGCCCTTCTCGCGTATTGGTGTAGTACGGGCCCACCTGCACGCGCGCAAGTTCGCCGAGGGGGACCTCTTCCGCGCTGTCGTGAAAGAGCACGAGGCTCAGCGTGTCCCCCGGATACTGCGTTCGAATCAGGTGCGAAAGCGCCATCGCTACGCGCTTCGCCGGTGTGAAGCGGTCTTCCCCGTAAAGAATCATGCTGTGGCTGCAATCGAGCAGCACGACCGTGGCGCAGGAGCTGTGGTATTCGCACTGATGCACCATCAGATCCGAATAATCCATCTCGATCGGAACTTTCGCTCCTTCGCGACGGACGGCATTGAACAGTGTTTCGCTCACGTCCAGATTCAATGTGTCGCCGAATTCGTACGGACGCGAAACGCCGCCGGACTCGATGCCCGTCGAGAGATCGCGCGTGTCGTGCCGTCCGAAACTGCTGCGGCCAAGAGAACCCAGCAGATCCTGCAGGGTTTTGAAACCCAGAAAATCGATGGTCTTGTCCGTAATTTCGAAACGCACTTCGGGCTGGCGCTCATGAGCCTGGCCCAGCTGCCCGCGCGCCGAGGTTTGCGGAGGCGGCGTGACTTGCGGGGGCTGCTGCGGATTGATGAAGCCTTCTTCGGCGAGACGTTCCATCAATTTGTCTAGCAAATTGCGAATGGCCTCGCTGTCTCTGGCGTCCGGATTTTGCAGCATTTCGCGGAGCTCTTCGCTCATCGCGTTTTCCGGCAGTAGATCGCCTTCCTGCAACGCTCGAAGAATCGCTTCGCGGAGTGCTTCCATGGAACGCTCCGGATCCATTTGCGAGACGCCATAGAATTGCGATTCAAAGCCGCTCTGCAGAAAAAAATCGCCTAGACGCTTCACCAGCTCTTCGAGATCGACGGCATCGGCGGGTTCGCCCGTGTATTTTCCGTAGCGGACGTATTTCATAGGTGACCCCGCACTACACTCCACGCGATTCGCGCAGCCGCGCAGGCCGCCTTTAGCGCTATGTTTGTCACGCCCGTTGAAGCCGGGAATCTGCTTCCTGGCGCACGAGCGCCGAACTCGGATTTCGTGCTCATCATAATCAATATCAATTGAACTGCCGGCGCGGTGGGCGGCCCGGCGTTTCCCGCTCTCGCGGCTCCGGCTGGCGCGGCTTGTCGGCGTAAAAGCCACGCTCTTCGCTGCGGCCGATCCTTCGATGCGCCCACAAGCCTTCCAGAATCATCTCCGCCGCCGAAGCGGCGCTTGCCGCGTCCTTTCGATCCTGAACGCCGAGCCGCCCGATGTTTTCCATTAGTCCTTGGATCTTCGATAGCTGTTGATAACGCTCGGCTGTTGTGGCCAGTTCCGGCAATTTGAGCTCGCCGCCGATTTCGAACCACTGAACCACGGGCTGAAAGCTGGTGTCGGCGAAATGCTTGCTGAAAACCCGGCCCACGGCCGTGCGAATCAGTTCCCGCGCAATCGTGTCGGCGCCCTTTAGCTCTCCCTCGTATTCCAGTTCGAGTTTGCCCGTGATGGCTGGAAGAGCGGAGTAGATATCGGCGACTCGCGCGACCACGGACTTTTCGCCGGTGCGCGCCGCGCGCTGCTCCGCGCTGCTGACCAGGCTTTCGAGAACCGTAATCGGCAGGCGCTGGCTGACCCCGGATCGCCTGTCCACGCGCTTGTCCTCGCGCGCTTGGAACGCAATTTCTTCCACGGCGCTGCGAAGGTACTCGGGCACCTCGACCTTGCGGCCGGAATCACGCGCGACCCACGCCTCCTGAGAAGTGATGGCCATCCCTTCGTTAATCGTAGAAGGATAGTGAGTCCGAACCTCAGCCCCGATGCGGTCCTTCAGCGGCGTGATAATTTTCCCACGCGCCGTGTAGTCCTCGGGATTTGCCGTGAAGACTAGCAGCACATCCAGCGGCAGCCGCAGCGGGTAACCCTTAATCTGGATGTCGCCTTCTTGCATGATGTTGAACAAACCCACCTGGATTTTTCCTGCCAGGTCTGGAAGCTCGTTAATGCCGAAGATGCTTCGATTCGCGCGGGGCAGCAAGCCATAGTGAATGGTCAGCTCATCGGAAAGATCGCGGCCACCGCGAGCTGCCCGGATCGGATCGACGTCGCCGATAATGTCCGCCATGGTCACATCCGGCGTGGCCAGCTTTTCAACGTAGCGGTGGTCCCGCGGCATCCAGCCTATGGGCGTGTTGTCGCCTTCCGCGGCGATTTTCTCCCGGCACGCCCGGCAGATGGGGTTCAGCGGATCGTCGTTGATCTCGCATCCGGCCACGACGGGGATTTCCGGGTCGAGAAACTGCACCAGTCCTCGCAGGATGCGGCTTTTTGCCTGCCCGCGCAATCCCAGCAGGATGAAGTTGTGTCTCGAAAGCAGCGCGTTCACTATTTGCGGGATGACTGTGTCTTCATAGCCGTGTACTCCGGGGAAGAGCGGCTCGTTCTTTTCGATCATTCGCAAGAGGTTCTGGCGCATCTCGCTTTTCACAGAGCGTGAAACGGTCCGCGCGTCGAAATCCGGGATACGTTTTAGTTCGCCGATCGTCCGAGCTCTCGGATGCCCTGCCGAATGCATGGATGTACTTGCCGTCATGAGGCCCCGTTCCGCGTCCCGATCCGTTCGGGTCGCAAAATGCTAGTTTAAACCTTGTCCGTTGCCGCCTGCGCGCTGGCGCATAGCCCCTGTCTTCTGTAGATGCGGCGCCCAGACGCGAAGATACCCCACGAGTCGCTCCTGGCGGTCCGCCTCTGTCCTCAATTCAAGAATCTGCTGCTTCCACAGCAGGTCCATCGGCAAAATGCCGGCAACAAGGAACGAAATCTTATCTCGTTGGCCGGCATCGATGTTCTTAGGATAGTCCCCAAAGATGAGTGTGTGGCACGTTTCGTAAAGCTCGATCAGCTGCCGTCGCAGCACGGGATTGGCCGCCGCGTCCCGGTCTTCAAGATAATCCACATCGCCTTCAGCCAGCGGCTTTTCGTCATAGAACTCGACGACACGAAAGGGTTCGCGCCCTACTGTCAAAATATCCATAGTTTCATTGTCGTAACGTTTGACCGCTTCGATGATTTCCGCCGTGCATCCTACGCGGACCACCCCGTTCGGCAGAGCTAGTAGTACGCCGAACTCAGTCTTCTCCTTAAGGCAGTCACTTACCATTTGGAGATAACGCGGTTCGAAGATGTGCAGAGGGAGGTCCGCGCCGGGAAGTAGAACGACGTTTAATGGAAAGAGCGGAATTCGATCGGGCCGCATTGTCCCAAACCAGATGATACCAGAGGAAGAGAAGGGAAGTAATGAATCCTGACAAATGAGGCGAGTGCTCGTTCGAACGCTGTTTGGAGGAAGGTCAAAAGGGCGTTTGCGGCGCCCTTCCTCCGCCTTCTCTCACGAGGTCATTCGAATCAGGGTCAGTGCTTAGGCCCATTCGTCATCGATGTTCTTCCACGACCGCTGCGTCGCGACGGCCCGCTCCAAGGTGAGAAATAGTTCGGTGAACTTCGAGCCGTTGTTGTTCCGCGCTTGACGCTGCTCCGGGTCTGCGCCGACGAAGCCGATGATCGTTACTGAGTTGAGGTAAGACATGAATTGTTCTCCTTTTTTCTTGCCCCATTTTCCTGGGGCACCAAAAGCGAAGGCTTCTGCTTCCAAAGCATGAGGCTGCTTTATGGGAGGGAACCCAATGGTGTAAGGGCGGAACCGGGAAAGCAGAAG
>DATGED010000031.1:0-104667 GCA_035310525.1 Candidatus Acidiferrum sp.
GTCTTGCAGCAGACAGGCTCCGCGGTGGCCATGGGCGCAATCATGATGGCAGGCGCTATTCCACGTGCTCTCCTCATGCTTGTGGGCGGCGCCGTCAGTGACCGCATGTCCGCGCGTAGGATCATGATTGCCACGGCCACGGCGCGCACCATCTGTGTCACAGTGATTGGCGTTCTAGTCTGGTTTCGCATCTTGCGGATCTGGGAGCTGTACGCTCTGGCGTTTGCTTTCGGGGTAGCCGATGCATTTGCCGTTCCTGCGCAAACGGCCTACATGCCCTCGCTGGTGAAGCGCGAACAACTGGTCGCGGCATCGTCGGTCAGCCAAAGCACGGCGCAGATGACCAATATTGTTGGTCCAGTTCCAGCCGGGTTTGTGATCAAAACGCTGGGTGTGGCATGGGCCTTCTTCGTGGATGCCATCAGTTTCTTGTTCATCATTGGCGCACTGTGGAAGCTGCCGGATCCACCTAAGCCTCAGCTTGCCCGGAAAGCGATGTTGCACTCGATCGTGGAGGGAATCGCCTACGTGGGAAAAGATGTGCCGCTGCGCTCGCTGATGCTGTTGGTCACGATCCTGAATTTCTGCATTGCCGGGCCGGTTTCGATTGGTCTGGCATACTTGACCAAGACGAGATTCGGTTCGCCTGCCGTGTACGGCATTGTGATCTCGGCGGTTGCTGCGGGAAGTTTGCTAGGCGCGCTACTGGCCGGTGTCTGGAAGATTCGCCAGCGCGGCGTGATGATTCTTCTGGTGTCGGTGGCGTTGGGTGTCTGCTTGGGATCCATCGGCCTGCTGGGGAATGTATGGAGCATCGCCGGCGTGCTGCTGATCATGGGCGCAGCGGCGGGAATGGTCAACATCCACATCGGCGCCTGGATTATGCAGCGGATCGATGTCGCGGTGCGCGGGCGAGTTGCTAGCGTGCTCATGCTTGCTTCGTACGGAATAACCCCCATCTCCCTCGCGGTTGCAGGATTCCTGGTTGCATGGAGCTTGAAGTTCATGTTTCTGCTCGCTGGAGGACTCATGATACTGGCCGCCGCGGGCGCTTCGTTCCAGAAGCCAGTGCGCGAGATTGAGTAATCACTCGGAGCTTACCGTTGTGCGAACTTGGAATCCCTTTGGCGAGTGGCGCCGATCTCGGACGATAACGCCCAAGACGGAAGTTATTTGGGGGGAGGAGTGCTGCTGGAAGCTCAGCTATCTCAAAACTCTCCAAGGGAATCTGACTTCTTCTCCAACTGGGAAATAGAAATTGGTCACTCAGCCGATAAGATTTTGTGAATCAGTACAATTGACAGCAGGTGCAGACCAAGACAGGGCGATGACAATCGGGTTCTAATTCTTTCCGAGATTGCGGGACTTGCAAGAAATGAGGACAGCCCAGTTCTCATCACTTCCATAAAAGAAAAGGCCGGAATCCTGGGTTCCGGCCTTGAGCATCGTGAATTGGTTGCGGGGGTCAGATTTGAACTGACGACCTTCGGGTTATGAGCTTGAAGGTCAGACTCTAAGTCCCATTGATTCGGTTGCCCTTATAGCAATGCGACCCCTGAAATCGGCGCAAAAAAGCCAAGTTTTGGACCCCAGTTGGACCCTGAATCAATTGGACCGAATTCTTTTTCACTCGGTTGGAACCGGACGGGTCACGGGTCGCGGGTTCGAACCCCACTGCCCCTAGCAGTTTTCTCTTTCGATCTATAGGACTTGCAAAATCCGCGAAGCAGCAAAAGGCGGCAATAAGGAACAAGATGAGCCTCTTGGGTGGCGCTTTTGACTCTAGTAAGCGCGAAGTCAATTTTCGACGGACAAGATCTACGGATGTTGTTGATAGGTCGAGAACAAGAATCGTTTCTACGTGTACTCGACTATTCGGCCGGGCGGTTGTGTGAGATAGCTTGGGGTTTGCCGACAACCGGGGGGCTATCCATTTAATGGACACAAGCGCGTGTACCCGAAGCTTTAGAAAATAGTTCTAACTAACACTTCGGAATACTTTCGCCGAATTTTTAATTGTTGCCGGAGGGTCGCATTCACTAACTGGGGCGCTGACGGATGTCGAACTTCGGTGCCGAGTTCAGAAACCCAGGGCGACGATCAGCCGGGTTGCGTATCCGTCTGATCGACCTCCGCCCCTCCGAACAAAGGGAGGTACCCGCCGAAGTTCAATTCGAAGTCGCTCGGAACGCCATAGCCGATGCCGCGGATCTTGGCACGGCGCGTCTGTGCACCTGGCAAGGCCAGCATTGGGAAGAACAAGTCGTTGCTCGACTGGAGCTCGGCAACTGTCGGCGTCCCGAACCGATTGATCTGGGCCTTCGCCGCGGCTAGCGTTTCACGGTCGAACGAGGTCAGATGCCGGACGAGCGCATCGACACACGAGTCGAGGCGGTCATCGTCCAGCGAGCGGTTCACCCAGCCATAGCGCTCCGCGATATCCGCATCGAAATCGTCGCCGCTGAGCACGATCTCCAGTGTTCGCGAGCCGCCGACCAAGCGCGGGAGCCATTCCAGCGCTCCGCCGCCCGGTACCAGTCCGACGCCGATCTCGGGTTGGCCGAACACTGCGCTTTCCATTTTATTTTCAGCGGCAGGGGTGACAACCGGACACGCCAATTTCAGCGTTCAATCTTTAGTTCCTCGCACGCCGTTTCTCGCTAACCTCCCCGCAGCCGACAATCTCCGCAAAGCTTCAGCTGACCCTTCCCGCAACGGCAATTTTACAGTTCCAAGCGTTAACCTCTCAATTCGTTGCAAAAGCAGGGGTGTGCAAAATTGTACAGAAATCCTTTTTCGGGTCGGTCAAGACTTGTTGCGAGGGAGCGGCGGATGACGGCGCGCGCGGGCGTATGGAAGCGAAAACGCGAAGCTCTTCAGGACAGAAGAACTCCACTATTTAAGAGTTACGAGAAAAGTCCGAATGATCTCCGTCTCGCTCTGAAAATTAGAGCGATTGATGATCAAATCGCGGAGTGTACCCGGCAGCTTGAGCAAGAAAATAAAAGGTCAGAGCCGGGTTGGGAAGTTCAGCCAAGTCAGTGACGATCGAAGTATGGTTTCGGTAGGCGCGACTACAAGACTCGCTTCTTTCGGGATGGAAAGGCTCTCAAGCCGGTTCGCGGAGCGAAGAAACTGGCTCTAGCAGTAACGCGTTCAGCTCCGAGAGGTTGGGGGGGGCGTTTCCTATTTAGAGTGCGTCGTTCAAACACTCGGCAGCGACCGCATTTGTTCCTTTGATTCCGCACTTCATCTCTTCCGTTAGGCAAGGCTGAACTCGAAAGAACGACCGTCCTCGGTTGAATCGATGCAGGCCATCAGTGCTTCAAGCGCGCCCTATCATCTTCGTTCCTCAATTTCATTGTAGAGCTAATCCAGGCATGTTCATTGCGTTTGAAAGCGGTCCAACGCTGTGTGCAAAACAGCACATCACGAACGGTTGTACAAAAAGAGACAGCGCACGCTCATGAAACCATCAATAATGCGGCACTGCACGATGAGCAAGAGCAGTAGGTGGGTTTAAGTCTCCCAGAGCCCACTTGGACGTGGATTTTAGGACCGCGGGCAAGACTCGCAGGAGCAAGAGTTGGCGAAACTCGCAGGACGCGCAAGCGCAGTGAAAGTTTTTATCGCGGACGGAAGTCAGCTGAGCTGCCAACTGATCGCGGCGGCGGTGCGACGTGGCCGCTATAAAACCAGGGTTGTTGGATATGCCACGGACGCGGTTGGAATACGCGAAGGCCTTGAAGAGAACGATGCGGACGTTGCAGTGATTGGCGCCCGGCTAGAGAACAATGACTCGGCGGGCTTCCAAGTGACGCGAGAAGTGCTGGCCTCGCAGTCCACGCCCAGCGTCATCATGATCCTCGACTCGAACAAACCCGCGATGGTGGTGGAGGCGTTTCGAGCTGGAGCCAGCGGCGTATTCTCGCGAGATCAGTCTTCGGAGTGGTTGTGCAAGTGCATTCACGCGGTACACAAAGGACAAATTTGGGCGAGCAGCAAGGAATTGCACTTCGTGCTGGAGGCCTTGGGGCGGGCGCCGTTAGTCAAGCCGGTCTCTCTGAGAGCGACGGGACTGCTTACCAAGAGGGAAGAAGGCGTGGTTCACCTGGTAGCCGAAGGCATGACCAACCGTGACATTTCCGAGGAGCTGAAGCTCAGCGTGCACACCGTCAGGAACTATTTGTTTAGGATCTTCAACAAAGTAGGAACTTCGAATCGGCTTGAATTGGCTCTTTATGCGATCGACCGGCGAGACGGCCATGGTCAGCAGCACTCAACGGCTGACGTGGATGAGTCGGATACAGGCTCGAATCTGGCTGTAGCCTCAAGACACGCGTGATCGACCCCTCTCTGGAAGCGAACCTGATTTATTCTGCCGCACCAATGTCCAACGACCACAGCTCGGAACTTTGCCAAAGCCTCAGGGTTTCGGCAAAGACGAAATTATTGAGCCGGGTATATGTACTCGCGCCTCAGCCACTCCTACTCTCAAAAACGCTTGGCACAAATCGCGCTCGAATTTCCATGGCACGAGGCGTTGCCGGCGGAGCCACGGATACCCATCATGCGAATCGCGTTGATCACTCGGAATACTCGCTGTGCAAAAGTGAACAAGTACTTTTATACCAAAATTGCAGGCCCATGTCTCCAGACGTTCCGAGCAATATTTCGATGACTTTCGTTATCTTGTCCGTCTTCGACCATCTCGCTAGTGTGCAACTAGAGAGATTGGATGGGGGTGCTGTGTTGACTTTTGTGCGACCAGCGAGAAAGACGCTCCGGTTCGTGTTGCAAACAGCAGTCACCTTCCGGTGGACGAATGGAAGCGGGGAGACGCGACACGGAGAAGGCCGAAGCCGCGACGTGAGTGAGCATGGCGCGTTTATTTTTGCGTCGAACTGCCCCCCGGTGGGTACCGGCGTTGTGCTCAAGATCGATCTTGAAGGAATTCCCGACGAGATCGGCCGGCTTCCGGTTGAGGTGGCGGGTGAGGTCCTTCGGGCCGAGCGGTGCCCTGCTGAGCGGGGAATGCTCACGGGTGGCTTTGCAGTTCAATATTGAAGAGATCGTCCGGAAGGAAATTGAGGACCGATCTCCAAGAGAAGTTGGCAGCGTGAGTTTGCCAAGAAAATTGCGGACGGATTTGAGCGATTCAGCGGTATTTCAGCTGAAACCGACCGCAAGTCGAATGTAATTCATGGCTTGCAGGTTTCCCAACTGTAAGTCACAGGGCGGAGCTCTATGGTTTATGAATTAATAACTGCGAGTGATAATCGTCGTCCTGATACGTCATGGTATGCGCTATACACTCGCCATCAGCATGAAAAAACCGTGGATCAGCTTTTAACTAACAAGGGGTTTAACACGTTTCTTCCGCTTTACGCAACCTCTCATAATTGGAAAGACCGAACTAAATCACTCTCACTACCTCTGTTTCCCTGTTATGTGTTTCTGAAAGGCGGCATCGAGCGCCGGCTGCAGATCCTGACAACGCCGGGAATCTACGGCCTTGTGTCGAGTGCAGGCCAGCCAGCAGCGATTCCGGAAGTTGAAATCGAAGCAATCCGCCGCGTGGTCGAAAGCGGTGCGCGCGTGGAAGCGCATCCCTACCTCAAATGCGGAAATTGGGTGAGAGTGAGGAGCGGCCCTTTGACAGGCATCGAAGGGATTCTGGTGCGGAAGAAGAACATTTCGCGGCTAGTGCTGTCCGTAGAGATATTAGGGACGGCGGCCGCCATCGAAGTTGCCGCGCTCCAGGTTGAAGCAATTACCACGCCTATGGGAAGAAATTCACTCACCAGAGCTGACGGCAATTCGCGGCACTCCGGGCACTCCGAAGCTCTTGCTTCCGCTTAAGAGATTGAGATCCCGGACAACACTAAAAGAACAGAAGCAGCGTGGGATGCAAGACTCCCATTCGAAGCAAAACTTGCAGGCGAGGATGGCATGACAAAATGGTTGTATGTAACGGCGGCACTATCGATCGCGACGTTTGTGAGTTTCGCGCGAGCCGAAGGACAGACACGAAACGACATCAAGAGCGACGGCGCCAAGGCCGTGGCCGCGGGTGAAGCAACGCCGCAGCCCCCGAAGGCAGCGAAGGATGATCCAAACTATTCGATCGCGCCAGAGGACGTTCTCACCATCGATGTGTGGAAAGAACCAGAGATCTCGCGGACAGTGCCTGTGCGCCGAGATGGAAAGATTTCCCTGCCATTACTAAACGATTTGCAAGCGGCGGGTCTAACACCCACGCAGCTTGGCGCTGAGATCGTGGAGAAGCTGCGAGCGACAATCTTGCACCCGCAGGTGACGGTGATTGTTGCGCAGATGAGCAGTCAGAGGATCTACATCCTAGGACAAGTGACTCGAGCAGGAGCATATCCGTTGGTGCCTGACATGACAGTGATACAGGCGTTGTCGATCGCGGGAGGGTTCACGCCATACGCAAATCTGAAGAAGATCTACGTGATGCGCAACGAAAATGGTGCGAGCAGAATATTCCCAATGAACTACAAGGCAGTGATCAACGGACGCAAACCGCAACAAAATATTCCACTGAAGCCCGGCGATACGATTGTCGTGCCATAGGGAAAACATGACTAGACTGGCTTACATTCTCTCAGGCGTGCTTCTTGCCACGGTCTTAAGTGTGCCCGCGAGCCGCGCCCAAGGAACCGATGCGGCCAAGCCTGAGCCCGCCGTGCAACCTGTCGCTCCTTATCAACCCCCTTTGCCCGCTGGAAGCACGAGCATATTGGCTCTGAACCCGAACTCGGACATCCCCGTAGCCGGAGACAATCGGCCACTCAGCGGTGTGCAGGGTGAGACACTGGTGCCAAATTTGGGCGCCCGCAACGTGCTCGTGCCGAGCTTCACCGTGGTGTCGCAGATGGCCGTGGGTTCTTCCGCATCAGGTTTTTCCCAGCCGACCGCCTTCAACTATTTACTGGCCACGCTGGATTTGAACCACGCAGCCGAAAGATCCGAAGTGCTGCTGCACTATACGGGTGGCGGATTCCTTTCGCCGTATCTAAACTCAGCTATCCAAGAGATGGAATTCACTTACAGCTACAAATGGCAGCGTTGGATGCTGCTGGTAGGCGATGACGCAAGCTATCTCTCTGCATCACCTTTTGGTTTTGGAGGCCTCGGAGGCCTGGACTTGCTCGCCGGCGACTCGCCGTTCGGCCCGGGCGGCCCGCTGAGTTCCTTCCTAGGCCCCAACCAAACGATTCCAACGATTCTAGTTCCGAGAGTAAGCAATACTGCAGTTACGCAAATAGAGTACAACCTCAGTCCGCGTTCTTCGTGGACGGCTTCCGGGTCTTACGCGATGTTGAATTTCCTGGGGGTGGACTACATCAATAGCACAGAAGCGCTCTTTCAAACAGGCTACAACTATTCGCTCAATCCGCGGACTACTGTCGCGGTGATCTATCGCTTCGATGACTTCCGATTTACAAAATTCTCGCAATCCATCCAGGACCACGTGCTGCAGTTCGGCTATGAACGCAATTTGACCGGAAGACTGAACTGGCATGTGGCGGCTGGTCCAAGTCTGGTGATGCTCCGAGGACCGCTGACGGGTTACGGAAACAATGTTTCCTGGGCTGTGAACGGCTCACTCAGCTACAGGATGGATCGCTCGACGCTGCAGCTCAGTTACGACCACCTCGTGACTGGGGGAAGCGGGGTATTGTTCGGGGCGCAGACGGGGCAGGTGCAGGCCACGATAGAGCGATCCCTGAGTCCGAGGTGGCAAGGTTTGGCGTCGCTCGGATACGCCACCAACGGGAGCTTGGTACCTGCAGGAGCTAACCTGACAAATGGAAACTATAATTCCTGGTACGCGGCATTTCGGCTCAACCATCAATTCCGTCCAGGAACGGCTTTCTTCGTCAGTTATCAAGCGCAACTGGAAGCTGAGAGCCCCGGTGCCTGCACCACGCCAACTTGCGGCGCCAGCTCCATAGCCCACGAATTTTCGGTCGGTTTCAATTTTGGCTTGCGACCGATCTCGTTGCGATAGGCCGGCCGGGCGAAAAGCCGGATAAGCCCGTGAGAGTCACGAAACTGAAAACGGTGCGTGACGTTTTGCCGGAGAACCAATCCGAGTTGTGAGTTCAAAGCACGATCCTGTGGTGAATGAAGGTTTTGACCCACGGGCAAAAACGAAGCGGTCCGCCGGGAGGAAGGCAATGCCGAATAAAGTAGAAGAGGGAGTCCCACGAGGTTGGGAAGAATATTTAGCCATCGTAGTGCGACGGCGCTGGTGGATCGTGCTTCCATTATTTCTGACTTGGCTGGCGGTATGGGGGGGAAGCTGGTTTTTGCCGACCACCTACACGTCCGATGCGCTCGTCTCCGCGGAACAAGAAAAAGTGTCCGACATATACGTCATGGAGAATGTCAATGTGAATCTCCAAAATCGATTGCAAAGCACGACGCAGAAAGTCTTAAGCTACGCCAGTCTGGAAAAGATCATAGCCCAGTTCAAGCTTTATGCAACGCCGCCCCGGTTTAGCGGGTTTTTCAAGCCCAAGGACCCAGTCGATCAAATGCGGGGCGACATCAAGATTGAGCTGGTGGGGGCGCCAGGGTATCGGGGAGAGTTTTTCACGTTCAAGATTCATTATTCGGCCGATACGCCGGCGCTCGCACAGCAGGTAAACACCGAACTAACTTCTCTTTTCATCAACGAAAATGTAAGGGCTCAGAGACAGCTTTCCGAAAATACGACGGCGTTTCTGGACAGCGAATTGGCGGACGCACGGACCAAAATGGAGGAGCAGGAGGCGGCAGTCTCAGCCTTCAAAGCGAAACACGTGGGAAATCTGCCGGGCCAGTTGCAAAGCAACGTCCAAATTCTGGCCGGATTACAGGCAGAGATGGCGAGTACGCAGCACGCCCTCGACACTTCCAAACAGCAGAAGATCTATTTGGAATCCTTGCTTCAGCAGTATCAATCGGCGCAAGCGAGCCTGGGCAACGACTCAGACGCAATATCGACACAAGCGATCGACAAGGAGTTACAAGAGTTGCGCATGCGGCTCCAGAACTTGCGGACGCGTTACACTGACGGCCATCCGGACATGGTGGCGCTGGAAGATGAGATCGCCAAGACCGAAGCGCTGAGAAAGAAAAATGATGCGGAAATCGCTTCCAACCAGCAGGTTGGCAAGTCGAAAAACCCAATCGACTTTTCTGCCGCGGAAGGCGTGCAGCGCGGCACACCCACGGCAGTTATGCAGCTGCAAAGCCAGCTTAAGGCCAATCAACTGGAGATTCAAAACGAGCAACAACACGCGAATGATCTCGAGGCGCAGACATCCGCGTACCAAGCTCGCCTGAATCTGACTCCGGAGACGGAACAAGAGTTGACGGTCGTCTCTCGCGGCTACGACGAAGCGAAGTTCAACTACAACTCGCTTCTCCAGAAGCAAACGCAGTCCCAGCTCGCGACGAGCCTCGGACAGGAGCAACAGGGGCAGCAGTTCCACATCGTTGATCCGCCAAAGCTGCCGGATAAGCCTTCAGCCCCGAATCGTTTCCTGATCAGTCTCGTCGGCCTTGCGCTCGGGGCCGGGCTCGGTTTCGGCATTGCCACGCTTCTTGAATTAACCGACGTGCGTTTCCGGCAAGAAAAGGATTTGGAAGGGATACTTCCTGCTCGCTTGCTGGTCGGCATACCGCGACTGAGCACGCCCCAAGAAGACCACTTCCGCGTTGTAGCACGCTACCTGGAGTTTGGAGCTGCGGCGGTCGTGGCTTTACTGATTTTCACGGCAAATCTGTACACGTATTACAACGGATGAGCGACGGTCTTGAAGAAGAGTTACGGCGTTGATGCGAACCCCTTTCCCTGTGGACGCCCGAGCTTGACAGTTAGGCACGAGCTCGGACTTTTCTTGGGTAGGGGCAACTCAAAGTCAGGAATGGAAACCAATGAGCCAGTTATTTGAAGGATTCAGAAGGGATACAGTTCGACAGAGCCAACAAGATGCCGTGCCGCTGCGCAGGGTTCCCGTTGAACTTGTCTTACCTGAGCCGGAGGCCACAGCTGAAGAGACGGGCAGTGAAATGCCGGAAGCCGCCGATTCAAGAGGGACGGTTGAGATTGGCCCCACGGTCAAGAGCGATCAGGCTCGGTCGATGATGGTGCAACCGCCACCGACCTCGCGTTTAGTCGCGTGGAACGACCCCAACAGCCTGGGCGCGGAGAAATTTCGCGCCCTTGCCGTGCGGCTAGACGACATACGCAGGCAACACGAACTGAAATCTTTGCAAGTAACAAGTAGCGTCATCAACGAGGGCAAGTCATTTGTCGCCGCGAACCTGGCGACGACGCTGGCCAAGTATTCCGGAACCAAGACGCTTCTGATCGAAGGAGACTTGCACCGACCGACGTTGACATCAATGTTCGGATTGAAAGATTTGCCAGGGTTAAGCGACTGGTGGACGGCCCGAACTCAGGAGCTCTCGCGCTACATGCTTCGCTTCGCTGGCACGGGCCTGTGGTTTCTCCCAGCAGGGAAGGCGTGCGATCGGCCCTCGGAGATCCTGCGGTCAGCGCAACTCGCGGAAGCCTTCGTACAACTAAAGGGTCAATTCGATTGGATCGTCGTAGATTCCACACCCATGCTGCCGGTGATCGATGCCAACCTATGGTCGAGATTGGTGGACGGCACGTTGCTTGTTGTGCGGGAGGGTGTCGCGCCGCTCAAGGCTTTGAAGAAGGGGTTGCAGTCCCTCGATCGTCCAAAGCTGATCGGTGTTGTCGTCAACGAGGCTTCCGATTTCGACCAGCTAGATTACGACGGGCAATACTATGGCCCGCGGAAATACGGAGACAACGGCTCGAAGAAAGCGCGATAGCCCAGGAATCCTCGAGTCATTACGGCTTCGATCGATGGATCCCAGTCTACGCGGTGTAGCTGGTTGCGGCATGCTTACTCGCGAACAACCGGACCTACGCCATCAGCAATTCCCGGCAACATATCTCTCTTAGAATCGTTTTGGTCCACCGAATGAAATCGAGAAGGATTACGTTCTCATTGCTCCCGCTTCTTAACTACCTCATATGGATAAGTATGAGGAGCTACCTGTCGCCTTTCGGCGATGGGAATGGGCTGTCCTCCGGTAGTCCGCGAACGGAGTCGCCTAAAAACAGAAACGCGGCCTGGGTTGACCATTTTTCTGGAGAGAGAGCACGTGGCGTCACATGGTTCGCTACGCTGACGTTATCAGGCTTAATGCTCATCCTGTATGGGCCTGTACTCGGCTCGCTGGTGAAACAATGGTGGAGCGACCCGAATTACGGACATGGATTTTTCGTCCCGCTATTTGTGGCCTATGTTCTGTGGCGCGAACGAGATCGGTGGCGGGCTCAGCCGTTCCGGCCCGATAATTTCGGTGTGGCGATCATGTTGTTCGCCATCGGCCTTCGGATTCTCGGAGCGCTTGGCGCTGATCTGTTCATGGCGCGGTTGTCCCTAGTGATCATGATCTCAGGAATGGTCCTGTTTCTCGCCGGCCGTCAAGTGCTGCGGTCGATCGCATTTCCGATCGGCTGTCTGCTGTTCATGATCCCCTTACCGGCAATCGTGTATTACCAATTGACTCTTCCACTTCAGTTGTGGGCATCACGACTGGGTGCGAGTGGTCTGGTCGTGCTCGGAATTCACACGGTGAGAGAAGGAAACATACTCTATCTACCGAACTGCACGCTTAATGTGGTTGAAGCCTGCAGCGGGATCCGCTCGTTGCTTTCTCTGCTGGCGGTAGCGGTGGCTTACGGCTATTTTGCGGAGCGGAGTACCTGGAAGCGCAGCGTGCTGGCGATTGCGAGCGTTCCTGTGGCAATTGCCACCAATGGTTTGCGGCTCGTAGCGACGGGGACGTTGAGTTATTTCTTCGGACCGAGTGTGGATTCGGGAGCAGTACATTTGGCTCTCGGCTTGGGATTTTTCGCGCTTGCTTTTGTCTCGATCCTGCTCATTCACAAACTTCTTGGGTTGCACTTGAGCCAGCAGAAGCCCGTGCAGGCGGACCTATGACATATCTGAGGGTCGCCGTGGCTGCGATGGTTCTTGCGGGAGGCATCTTCGCGACGCATAGCTTCAAACCGAAGGTCGCCGCTGCGCCACATTGGCCTTTGCGTGAATTCCCCTCCGATGTAGGCCTCTCGCATAGTGAGGATCGCCCGTTCGAGTCGCAGGTCGTGCGCGCGGTCGGCGCCGATGATTATATCAACCGAGTGTACATCGGTGGCGCGCTTCCGATTGAGTTGTATGTCGGGTACTACAAAGACCAACGTTCTGGCGACAGAATTCACTCTCCTAAGAATTGCCTCCCGGGCTCGGGATGGGAACCAGTTCATGCCAGTCGTGTCGAGATCGGCTCCGAGGGAGGAGTCCCGGTTCTGGTCAACGGATATCTCGTAGCACAGGGATTGAGACGGAACATGGTCCTTTATTGGTATCAGTCTCGCGGACAGATTGTTGCGAGCGAATACATGGCTAAGTTCCTGCTGATTGCCGACGGATTGAAGAACAGACCGACCGACGGGGCAATGGTCCGCATCTGGACGACAGCTGCTGACGGAGAAGTGAGCGCTCAAGCGCGGGCGGCGGAGTTTGCGCGTCGCGTTTATCCCCAGATCGAGAAATTCCTCCCCGATTGATACTCTGCTGAGATAAATGCACTTGAATCGCTAGTTCATCACGATTAACCGATTACAAAAATATTTTTCCAGATGAGGCACGCTCAGCCGGTTCGCCAGGCCGAGCGGAAAGTGATGTTCAGCCTCAGTTCCAAGTCATTGCAGTTAGACATAAGGATGGTACGCCCATGAGAAATATGAACCAGCTATTCAAATCACTTCATGTCTGGATCGCGGAAAGACAGATAGCGAGAATGCGTGCACGTGAATGGATTCTTGGTTTCGTTCTTGCCGCAGCTCTATTGAGTTGGGGCTGTCCGAAACAGGATCCCCTGCAGGCTTTCAGTCCTCCCGCTACTCCTATCGATCAGGGGCCAGCACCAGTGCCAGAGCCGGCGACGGCCCTGCTATTCGGCGCAGCCCTGTTGATCGGCGGAGCGATCGCGCGGCGGCGGCGCAAGGGAGGGCACAAATAAACCGGTCTATTTAGTTAGTCACAGAAGGCTTGTCTGTCGCATTTCGTCACAATCTGGAGCGTTCCTTGATCCGTCTTTTGCATGCTTATGTTCCAAAACGAACGCTTCTGCTGGGAATTTCAGAAGCTTGTTTGATCACCCTTGCACTCCTGGCGTCCGCGCTGGCTCGGCTGGGCGCCGGCGAAGCGAGGTTCATGCTTACGTATCAGAATGGCGCTGTGAAAATTCTGTTTGTCTCGACGGCCTTTCTGACGTGCATGTATTATTTCGATCTTTATGATTCCGCGATTGTAAGCAATCGGCGCGAAGCGCTTGTTCGACTCATACAGGTGCTAGGCGTAGCCTACATAACTCTGGGTCTCCTCTACTACCTCTACCCGCCGGTAAGATTGGGCCGCGGGATTTTTAACATAGGCTTTCTGTTTGTTGGGTTGTTGCTGCTCGGGTGGCGGAAGCTATTCTCCATCCTCAATAGTACGCAGGGGCTAGCCGAGCGGGTGGTCATTTTGGGCGAGGGATCGCTGGCCGACGCTCTCTTGCATGAAATCAAGATGCGGCCCGAGCTGGGAATCTGCGTCGCAGGCCGTGCCTCATTTCCGGTGAGCGAAAACCAAGCTGGCAGTCAAGAGACTGGTAAGGTGCCGCTCGTTCTCTCGCAAACCAGCTTCTGCGAAGGTATCGCAATCGGCCGTCCCGTCCAGGGTATCGACCGAATCGTGGTGGCGATGGAGGAACGCCGTGGGAAGCTGCCAGTGGACTTGCTGCTTTCACTGAAGAATCGCGGGGTGCAAGTTCAAGACGGAAACGATGTCTACGAGTCGATCACCGGAAAAGTCCCGATTGAATCCATCCGATTGAGCTGGCTGCTATTCTCGCCAGGCTCTCACGCATCGAGGCTCTTTCTAGTCTACAAGCGGTTCGCCTCCGTGATGATTTCGATTGTTGGATTGCTGGTCAGTTTGCCGCTGATTCCGTTCGTCATACTGGCCATCAAACTAAGTTCGCGGGGCAGCGTTTTGTACTGGCAAAACCGTGTTGGACGCGACGATAAGATTTTTCGCTGCTACAAGTTTCGCACGATGCGCTCCGATGCTGAGGCGGATAGCGGGCCCATGTGGGCAGCGGACGACGACCCGCGAGTCACCCCGGTGGGAAGGTTCCTTCGCAAGATGCGCATCGACGAGCTACCGCAGCTCCTAAACGTACTTAAGGGCGACATGAGCCTGGTAGGTCCACGCCCAGAGCGGCCCGAGTTCGTCGCTGCGTTGAATGAGCAGATTCCTTACTACCACTTGCGCCACTCCGTCCGCCCAGGGATTACGGGCTGGGCTCAAATTCTTTACAAGTACGGAAGTTCGGTGGAAGACGCCAAGGAAAAGCTTCGCTACGACCTGTATTACATCAAAAACAGCTCTGTGGGGCTGGATCTGTTGATTGTGTTGAACACGATCAAGATCGTACTTCTGAGCCGCGGCGCCAAGTGACGAAGGCATTCTATTTGCTGTCCGAAGCACTCTCGCGTTCCTCAAGACGCAGCTTTGAAAGTTTAGCGAAAGGTTTAACGAGTCTGAGCATGCCGTTGGGAATATCTGCGCAATGATGGGATTCGCACTCACGATTGTCTATATCGTCGCCACGATTATCTCGCCGGAGCAGCTCGGCAGTGAATGGGCTAGCTACCACGTTATGACGTACCTGGCCGGGATCACCGCGTTGGCTTCGTTGCCCAGCATGACGACGTGGAGTTATTGGAAAAGGTCGACACAGACTTATCTGCTGACCGGCTTCATTGTGGCCATCGCGCTCTCTCAAGTGGTGCACGGGTGGCTCGGAGGCGTTGTCGAAAGTTGGCGCATGTTTCTACCGAGCGCCGCGGTGTTCTTCTTCATCGTCGTAAACGTGACGACGGTTCGAAAGTTAAGATTTGCCGCGCTGGCAGCTGTAGCATCCTGCCTGATTATTACCGTGGAGGCGCTCTGCGGATACTACGCGGGCTATCACGGCGAGATGTTTGTATTGGTGACCAACGTCTCTTCCGCGCAAGATGAAGTAATAGGGCAATTGGCGCGAATCCGCGGCGCCGGCTTCTTGAGCGATCCAAATGATCTTGCTCAAATTCTCTTGATCGCTCTTCCACTTGCGTTTATCGCTTGGCGCCGGAGGCGCATAGCGACCAACTTCTTTGTGGTTGTTCTGCCGGTGGCCTTGTTGCTGTGGGCGACCTACCTGACGCACTCTCGAGGCGGATTGATCGCGCTGGCTGCGGTCGCGCTCATGGCAGGCCGAAAAAAAATTGGAACTACAGCGTCAACAGTTCTCGCCGTCGTGTTCGTCCTTGGCATGCTAGCGCTCGACTTCACTGGCGGCCGCGGAATTTCGGCAGCCGACGGCGCAGACCGACTCGAGGCCTGGGCCAATGGTTTGGAAATGTTCAAGAGCGCTCCCCTATTCGGAATCGGTTTCAACGGTTTCACGGACTTGTATGAAATCACCGCGCATAACTCGTTCGTCCTTTGTCTAGCCGAGCTCGGACTATTGGGAAGCACGCTATGGATGGGGCTGCTTGTGACCACGACGATCGGCCTGAATCGCATCATTGGAGTGCAAAAGAAAAGGCAGCCATCCAGATTACTCGGGCTGATGGCGCTCTTCGAATCCAGCGCTGTCACGAACCCTGGTGCGATTGCGCTAGCTCCGGCTAATTCGAATGGAATCTTCGCTTTGAAATACGAGTGTATGTCCGAAGCACTGCCTGCCTTGATGAATGAGAACATTCCGGGAGGCGAAACGCGTGATGAACCTGTGGACTCGCCGAAGGTTCCACAGCAGTGGATTGCAGCGATGCGCCTCGCACTTGTCGCTTTTATGGCGACCGCATGGTTCTTATCGCGCAGTTACACAACAACCATGTATCTGGTTCTGGGGCTGGCGACTGCGACGATCGCGCTTCAGCAGGGAGAACGTAAGCCGCCCGATCGCGGCCACTGGATATTCTCCACGCTGACTGCGGAGGTGCTGCTCATTTTGCTGATATACCTCCTGGTTCGGCTTCGACACTGAAAATTACGATTGGATATCACTGCATCTGGCGATCAGCGCGACGCTGATTTCACCGCAAACCATTTCACAAACCCATTAGAAGCACCGCCAAACAGCCTCCAGCCGGCTCGAGCGAAGTCCTACGCCGTAACCCGCTTCAAACACAGGAGGCCACGATGAGTGGAACGCACGTTCCGATGTACGCATTCTGGTTTGCCGTGGGCCTCATGCTTTATACCTATGCTGGATATCCACTCTGGATGTACCTGCGTAGCCGGCTCCAACCGAGTCCACCACAGCTAGGATCCAAACTTCCCACGGTGAGCATCATCCTTGCTGTCCACAATGGTGCGGCCTTGCTGCGACAGAAAATCGCTCATCTGCTGGCGTTAGATTATCCGCGTGACCGAATGGAAATCGAAATTGTGTCTGATGGATCGACAGACGGCACCGACGATATTCTCAAGGAGCTTCAGAACTCCCATGTCAAATGCTTTCGATGCCCCGAGCATTCCGGCAAGGCCGCGGCTCTAAACATAGGAATGCAAAGCGCCACCGGGGAAATCCTGCTCTTTCTCGATATTCGTCCGTGGATTGAAAGCAACGCGCTGCAACTACTGATCAGCAATTTTGAAGATCCTCGAGTGGGATGTGTCACAGGTGAGTTAGTGCTGCGCGACGACGGTCACGATCCCGGCGCCAAGGCCGTCGGAGGCCTCTATTGGCGATATGAACAGTGGATTCGCAATTGCGAGGCAAAAGTCGATTCGCCTCTGGGGGTTTACGGCGGATTCTATGCGATACGCCGCAAGCTGGCTAGCGCGTTGCCCGAAGGAACCATCCTCGACGATATGTTGCAGCCTCTCAACGTCATTCGACAAGGTTATCGGTCAGTTGTGGATCTGCGTGCCCGCGTCTACGATATCTGGCCCAAGAGTTTGCGCGGCGAATTTCAGCGCAAAGTGCGAACGCTGGCAGGCAACTTTCAACTGATCCAACTCGCACCGTGGTTGCTGTCGCGCCAAAATCGGCTGCGATTCGAATTAATCTCCCACAAGCTGATGCGTTTGCTCGTACCCGTCCTGCTGGTGATACTGCTCATCAGCAGCACTTTGTTGGCAAGGCAATCGACGTTATACGTTGGCGCACTCGTAGCACAGATCAGTTTTTACCTGCTTGCAGCTTTAGGCGCGGGGCGAGGTGTTCCCGTCTTGACGAGGCTAGCTGCTCCGGCGAGCGCCTTCTGCATGTTGAATGCCGCCGTAGTGGTGGGCTTTTACAAGTTCCTGTTTACGCGCGGGCCACTCTGGAAAATTTGGACTTCCGGCACGCCTGCTACGTTGGCAACCGAGAGCCAAGAAGGCGCGGATTGGAATGCAGCGATGCTCAATCTGAGTTTAGACGATCAATTACGAACCCGGGGTCTGACGCGATGAGATTGAAAGTTACACTGGTTACGCCCATTTTCCCTATTCCGGCCCAACCTTACCGAGGCCACTCCGAATATGAGATCGTTTTGGCACTCTCAAAACGCGCCGACGTAAACGTCATTTGTCCTTTTCCGCGTTACCCGAAGTGGTTCCAGCCACACTACGACCATCGCCATCCCGACCTGTCCTATTCTCCAAGCGGCGTGACTACGCGTTACTTCGAATATCCAGCTCTTCCAGGCGTGACCAGAGGGATTAATGGTTTGGTTTGCGCGAAGTACCTTGAACCGTACATCTGCGGAAACCCACCCGACGTACTTTGCAACTTCTGGCTATATCCCGAAGGCTACGCCACTGTTGCAGTGGCACGCAGGCTTGGCATTCCAGCCGTGGTGGGCTCGATCGGCTCAGACTTAAATCGCTTTGTTGACCCGATTTCCAGGTGGTTGACGAAATTTGCCATGAGGCGGGCAAATCTTGTTGTAACCAAAAGCGACCATTTGCGCCAGCGAGCCATCGACATGGGCATCAGCCCCTTAACGGTCCTGACGATCCGGAACGGATGCAATCCGAGCGTTTTTCACTTGGCAGACCGGGGAGCGGCTCGCGCGGAGCTAGCCGTTGACGATAAGGCCGAACTGGTTTTGTTCGTCGGGCGTTTGGATACAGCTAAGGGTATCGAGGAATTGCTCGAAGCTTTTGCGTCCCTCGCAGGCCGCCGTCCACGTCTGCGACTGGCATTTGTGGGAGATGGACCCGGCGGCGGGCACTTGCGGAGTAAAGCCAAACATCTCCGGCTCGAAGATCGAATCACTCTAATCGGCGCCTGTTCATCCCAAGGAGTTGCCCAGTGGCTCGCTGCTGCCAATGTGCTCGCTCTGCCCAGCTACAACGAAGGATACCCCAACGTCGTCATCGAAGCTCTCAGCTGCGGACGCCCCGTCATCGCCACCAATGTTGGAGGAATCCTCGAGCTAGTCAATGAAGAGTCCGCGATTTTGATAGCTCCAAGAGACTCGCCAGCACTTGCGGGCGCCATTGAAAAGGCCATGGACCAGCGTTGGGACGAACATTCCATCTCGGAACAATTTCGTCGAACTTGGGATGAAGCGGCGGAGGAATTACTGGGTGTCTGCGAGCTGGCTCTGCAGCAGCGAAAAGTGAAACGGCACTTGCCGGCCAACGCGGCCACAGTGTTGAGCCGTTGATTCGATCCACCACACCGGAGTTAGCGCTACCATGCAATTAATTCACAATTCGCAAATTTGGGGTCCCTCTTACCTCAAGCAGCGGTTGCGGCGGATCACGCAAATCGCAGCTCCCCCTCTTGAGCGAATCTGGGTGACCATTGCGGATCATTACGAACCCAAGTGGCGCCACGCTGATTTGATCACCGCGCAAGCTCGTGTCGCGCGATGGCGGACTGCATGGCCGGAGATTGCCAGGCGGTGCAGAGCGGATACCGTTGGCAACATGCCTCGATACACCTTCTTCTTTCCGGAGGAGGAATATCATCCGTCGCTGATGGAACCTTTGGCGGAAATGGTTCGCGAAGGCATTGCGGACGTCGAAGTCCATATTCATCACGACGGCGAAGGTCGCCAGAACTTTGTAGACCGCATTAGCAATTTTTGTCGAACGCTGCACAACGAACACGGGCTGTTGCGCAAGCGTAATGGAAACCTGGCGTTCGGCTTCATCCACGGCAACTGGGCCTTGGACAATTCGCGGCCGGATGGCCGCTTGTGCGGGCTCAACGATGAAATCCGAGTGCTTCGAAGTCTTGGTTGTTATGCCGATTTCACGATGCCCTCCGGAGATTCTCCAACACAAGCTCGGCTTATAAATACGATTTACTACTGCAGCGGCGCGCCCGGTCGAACGAAATCGTATGACTACGGCACGCCTGTGACGCCTGGCGGCGGCGTTCAAGGTGACTTGCTCATGATTCCGGGGCCGCTCGGGATGCGCTGGAGAGACCGTTGGCTCCCGCGACTCGAAACCGGGGAACTCCGCTGTGGAAACGTGGCGACACCGTATCGCGTAGGGCGATGGGTGGAGTTAGCTCCCAGGATCGGTACCGATTGTTTTATCAAGTTGTTTACGCATGGAGCTCAAGAACGAAACTCCTCGGCCTTACTGCGAGACGTGCTCGAGTCTGCATTCAACATGTTGGTGGAGGAAGCGGATCGTCGCGGATGCGCCATTCATTTTGCCTCCGCGTGGCAGTTGTATCTAGCGATTGAAGCTATCGGGCAGGGCCGCGATCCCGTAGCCGCCACGCACACCTGCGAGATTGATCCAGTCGGCGTTGGGGTAAGAAGAGATTGATGCTGAATATAGGCATTGTAGGCTGCGGCAAAATCGCTGACGGTCACGTCGAGGAAATTCAAAAAATCGGCTGCGCGCGCGTGCTCGCGGTTTGCGACCTCGAGCCCATCCTGGCCGAGCAGCTTGCAGCTCGCTATTCCGTGCCGCATCAGTATGCCGATTTTGATCGCATGCTCTCTGACCACCGGCTCGACGTAATTCATATTGCTACTCCGCCGCATTCTCACCTGGCGTTGGCGCGAAAGGCAGCTGAGGCCGGCTGCCATGTTTTTCTCGAAAAGCCGCTCGCGCCGAATGCAATAGACGGGGGACGGCTGATCGACTGCATGAAACAATCCCGTCGAAAGCTGACTATCAACTACTGGTACAACTTCGAAGCGCCTGGTCTGGCGCTAAAGGAATTCGTCGCCAAAGGGAACTTAGGCGACCCCATACATATCGAGAGTTATTACGGGTACGACTTGGAAGGCGGATTCGGCCAGGCACTACTCTCCGATGATCGGCACTGGGTTCATCAATTGCCGGGCAAGCTGTTTCAAAACATCATCGATCACGCCATCAATAAAATTACGCCATTTCTTCCTGACGAGCAGATGGAAATTATTGCCCGCGCCTACCGGCGGCGGCACTTGAAGGATGATGCCACGGATGGTGTTCTGGACGAATTGCGGGTGGTGATCCTTGCCGGTGGCGTGTCTGCGTACATTACCTTTTCATCGCACGCACGGCCAGTTGGGCATTTCATGCGGGTGTACGGCACTAAAAATACTGCTCACATAGATTTCGCGCTCCGCACCATGTCAGTCGAAAACAGACAGACCATCCCGAGCGCATTAGGCCGTTTGTTGCCGCCCTTCAAGTCCTGCTGGCAGTCTCTGCAGCAAGCCTCGCACAATGTCCGCGAGTTCGCAGGGTCGCGATTTCAGTTTTTTGCGGGAATGAACCGTTTAATGTCGCAGTTTTACCAAAGCGTTCTGCACGATACTCCTGTGCCAATCCCGTACGCAGAAATATTGCGCGTGTCGCTAATCATGGATGAAATCTCCGCGCAGGTTTACCAGGTGCGAGCAGCATGAGGATACTCGTTACCGGCGCTGCCGGCTTTTTGGGAAATGCTCTTATCGGGCGTCTTCTTGCCCACGGCTACAGAGAGATCCGTTGCAACGTGCGCCGTCGGAGAGATATTCCCAAGCTGGATGCGCTGCTAAACCAATACCCGGGCACTCGACTCGAGTATTGCGTGGGGGATCTGAGGTATCGAGAAGATGCCGCGCGAGCCGTGGATGGCGTGCAGCTAATTTTCCACCTCGTCGCCGGAAAGAAGGGAACTGCCGCGGATCTTTTTCTCAATTCCGTCGTAGCGTCGAGAAACTTGTTGGATGCAGCTGCGGATCGCAAGCCGATGCGCATCGTTCTGGTGAGTTCCTTCGGTGTGTACGGAGTGGTTGGTCTCGGTCGGAGAGCCCGGGTGAACGAAGAGACGATGCTCGAACCCTATCCCGCGCGGCGCGATCATTACTCCTACTCCAAACTGCGCCAGGAACAGCTATTCTGGGAATATCAGAAACGCAAGGGCTTCGTACTGGTGGTCCTGCGTCCGGGCGTTATCTACGGTCCGGGCGGCGGCCATTTTTCAAACCGCGTCGGGTTGACGATTGGGAACTGGCAGTTGCACTTCGGCGGAAACAATTTGCTTCCATTGAGTTACGTCGACAATTGCGCAGAAGCAGTCGTGGTTGCGGGCACGCATCCGAGCGCTGCGGGTCAGATCTACAATGTTCACGACGATGACCTTCCTACTTGTCGCCAATACCTGCGAGCTTACAAAAAGAACGTCGCGAAGATTCGATCCATTTCCATACCGTACTTCGGAGTTCGGTTACTATCGTCCATGGTCACGAAGTACAACCTCTATTCGAAGGGCCAATTGCCCGCGATTCTTACACCCTATAAGTCGGCGAGCCTGTGGGGCGGAAATCGTTTCGACAACTCCAAGTTGCGTTCCATCGGATGGAAGCAGCTGGTGCCGACGGCTGAAGGCTTGCAACGATCGTTCGCTGCGTTCCGGACGGAGTTGGACGCTACGAGGGTTAAGAGACCGATCTTCGCGGCTGCGGCGACAAATTCTGCTGAGGCCTCAACTGGGGCCTCGCGTCAGGATGCGCGAGAATTCGTCATAGGTGCTGCGTTAGGTCCAAACTCCAACGGTACCCTGGATCACCTGATCGCCGCATGTTCGAATCTGCGCAGGCCTGGCAAGCCCGCCAAGCTGGTCATCTTTGCCACGGATGATCCGCTGCGACCCGATTGTCAGCCAAAAATTCAGGACGTGCCTCCGGACCTTTGCTGGGTGTCCGACGTGTTGACTACGCCTCAGTCGCTTTTGGAATGCGACGTTCTGGTTTCGCTGCAAGATGGAGTTCCGCTTTCGGTGCTGCGTGCGATGTCTTCCCGCGTTCCGATTATTACGACGGCTGTCCGCGTTCCAGAAGCCTTGCTGAACGAGCCTACCGTAACATTCATCCGTCAGGGCGATATGCAAGAGCTACAAGAAGCGCTACAGCGACTCTCTGAACAGCCAAGGCGAAATTCACCGCGTGGAGTTGCCCTCGCAGAAAATATCGCGACACGTTACAGCGAAACGTATTTGTGGCGAGAAAACGCTCGAACAACCGCGAACGGGCAAGCTCCCAACGGGCGCTCGCTGATCAAGAAAGCTCTATACAGCGCCCTTCCCAGCAGGCAACTCCTTGAGCACGGGAATCGCGACCGCTCGCGGATTGCCATCACTGTCGATGATGGTCCTGACCCGGTCCATACCCCTCGAATGCTGGACATTTTTCGAGAGCACGCCGTAAGAGCTACTTTCTTTGTCGTCGGCGGAGCCGCCGAGCAGTATCCGGAACTCGTGCTGCGAATGAAGGATGAGGGGCACGAGGTCGGGAGCCATTCTTACAGCCATCCCTACTTCGACAAGCTCTCCTGGTCAGGCGCCATTCGAGAGATAGGAATGACCAGATGGGTCCTGAGCCGGATTCTCGGAGAGAAATGCAAACTTTTCCGGCCACCTCACGGCAAGTTGTCGCCGCGCAGCCTCATCCCGGCTTGGGCGGCCGGCCACCAAGTCGTGATGTGGAACGTCGATCTAAAGGACTACTGCGCCGCTTCGGGTGATGTGGAAGCGCGGCTGGAGCGAACCAGCTTTACCTCGGGAGACATCATTCTCTACCACGGCATTAACGAGCCTGCCTTAAAGGCATTGCCGCGCGTCATCGAATCCGCGGTAGGGAAACGTCGCGAGGCCGTGACGATTTCCGAGTTGATGCAGTATTAGATTTCTGTCGCACTATGAGTTCCAAGTTGTCTCGGTTGTGGTTCTAAATGAAAACAGTTCACTATCCTCAAACGTCCAGCCGTTCGAGCGTTGTGGCGTCCGAACAGACTCTCTTCGGAGCCACGGACAGGTTTTTAGCCCCCAAAGCCGTTACGCATGCTCCCCTACTCTTGAGGCTCGCCAGAACCATGATTCGTTGGCGGGTTCGTGGGGGCAATCGCCTGGTGGCAATGTTGGGCCAATTGGGGATGCTCAATGTCGTCGCGCAATATCAATTGGGACGCGGGGTGAACTTCAGCGTGCCACTGTTCCGTGCCGACACCTGTTGGGATCAGCGAGACATTGAAGACTACGAGGCGCGCCTGATTCGTTCGTTTTGCCGCTTGCTTAAACCCCTGTCTGATGTCGTCTTATTCGATTGTGGAGCGGATATTGGTACGTTTTCTGCACTCGTCTGTTCGCAAACCTCACGCGTGACGCGAGTGATTGCCTTCGAGCCTAACCCCGACGTAGCGAGCTTCATGAAACGCAATTTTGCTCAGCTGCCGATTCCTTCTAAAGCGATGACCAAGGCGGTAGGCAGTTTCGCGGGCACCGGCCGTCTCGAAGTTCCAGGATATGACAACTCCGACCACGCCCGCTTTCTTGTCCCCGGCGAGGGACCACTGGAAGTGGTTACCATAGACAGTTTTGGTCTGCGAGGCGGCGATGTAGCTATAAAGATTGACGTCGAGGGCGGCGAGCTTGAGGTGCTCAAGGGTGCCACCGAGACGGTCGCGTCGGCTCGAAGATGCGTGATCACGATCGAGGCTAACCCGCGAGTTGCCATGCGTACCAAACGTGATCCGGTTGAGTGTCTCAGATTTCTGCAGTCGTTGAGACCATTCAGCTTTCTCATTGCCGAGACCGAAGAGTCTCCGTTGATGTCTTCTCCGATCATCAAGGACGGACAGAAGGCTACGCGGAATGTGATTGCATGGACGCTCTAAGCCGGTTCTCTTGCTGCCGCAAAAGATCGCAGGCATTTTGACAATAACTCAATCGAATCCGAAAATTGATTTGACGACGCTGACCCTTCCCGCACCAAAACTCGCCTCCAGTAATGCCAAGATTATCGGGCGCAATTTTGTCTTCATGGGTCTGGAAGTGGTCATTACGCTCGTCTGCACATTGCTGACGACAGTCGCGATAGCACGAGTCATCGGCCCAACGCGCCTTGGCTACTTCAATCTCATATTTTGGTTGACCTCCATCACGTGCTCGGTAGGCTCGCTGGGCATCCCGCTCACGACGTTCAAGTACATGGGTGAGTTTCTCGGTGGCGGAAAAAAAGAGCTCGCGCGAGCCGTATTCTTCTACAACCTTTGGGCCCAAACGGGGATCGCCACGGTGTTAACAGTCATCGGCATGATCGCGGTATTCACGCTGGTTGACCCCGGGTATCGTGTCTGCTCCATCTTGCTGGTCTTGAGCATGATACCGAACATGATTACGTTCGTGCCCTCGCAAGCGAATTCCGCTGCCGAGGACGCCGCCCTAAATACGCGCGGCGCTTTCGTCGGTGCAGTCGTTTATGTAATCGCCGTGGCAGCGAGTCTGCTCCTCGGATGGAACTTGATCGGCATCGCCGCGGGCGTTTTGGTATATCGCACCGCGGAGCTGGCCGTAAAGACCATTCCGGTCCTCAAGTCAATGGAGTCGGTTCCTCAGATCCCGCTGCCGCGAGAAATTCGCAAGCGAATGTTTTCCTTCTCCGGCCTCAGCACGGGTCTGATGATCCTGCAGATTGTGATTTGGGACCGGTCCGACATTATTTTTCTGAAACTGCTGCAACCCGACATTCGCCAATTAGCCTTCTTCTCGGTTTGCTTCAGTGTCGCGGACCGGCTAATGCGCATGCCTCAGACATTCGCGAATGCGCTCTCCGCCACGCAGATGGCAGAGTACGGCCGCGACAGAGACCGTCTCTTTAGAATGACCTCGAAAGCCTCCACCTACGTTCTTCTCGGGACGCTTCCCGTGCTGATCGGGCTCGCCTGCATCGGAGGGCCGTTTGTGCGCGTCATGTACGGATCACAATACCTCCCGGCCATACCGGTTTTCATTGTGGTTGCCCTTCTCAGCATTCCGCGGGCGATACTGACTCCCGCCCAGACTCTGCTCTACTCCGCGGAAGATTTGGGATTTGTCCTGAAATGGGGGTGCGTAGCTGCCGCGATCAACGTGCTCCTCGATTTGATTTTGATTCCAGGCCACGGCGCACTCGGTGCCGCCTGGGCAAATGGCGTCGCCCAAACGTTTGCCGCAGTAACAATCTGGGGCCGCGTGCTGGCTTGTTATCCCGTCCGAATCGATGTACGCGTCCTTTTAAGACTCTCAGCGGCAACTCTGGCGATGGCGGTCGTTGTCCTCGGCATAGTAGTGATGCCGTTCAACCCAACCATGAAACTGAGTGTCGCCATACCTGCGGGCGCGATTGTTTTCTTGGTCACGAGCAGGATGTTTTCGGTGCTGCAGACGGATGATCGGCGGCGATTGCTGCAACTTTCCGCATTGCTGCCGAGGCCAGTCGGATCTTCGTTCAAACATTTAGTCGATTTCCTCGTTCCGCAGCCGGCGGTTGTGGAAGCAGCAAGATGAATTCCATGAGGCCCACATCCAATGAGTAGCATCGCGGAAGCAATGAGTTCCGCGCCCGTCGCTGGCGCGCGAACGGAACAAACCACGCCGCTCAACATCGCACATGTGGGAGACAGCATGGAAATGGGCGGAGCCGAAAAGCTAATGGCTACGCTATGCCGTTTGCAACGCGACCGCGGCCACACAGCATCAGTCCACTGCCTTTATTCGCTTGGTGTGCTCGGCGTAGAACTCCAGGCCGAGGGCTTTGACGTTACTCTCCACTATCCTTCTTCGTTTCTTCATCTCGTGCGCAGTTTGTACGGATCGTTTCGGCGATCTCGCCCGGACGTCGTGCATTGCCACAATGCTACAGCGGCAATCATCGCGGTTGTTCCCGCCCGTCTCGCGGGTGTGAAGACCGTCATAGCGACCCGGCACGGCTTGGTTAAACCTCCTTACCAAATACGTCGTGAATTGAAATTTGCGCTCGCATCACGATGGTGCGATTGGATCGTCGGAGTCTGCGAGAGTACACAAACGAACCTGCTGGCTGTCCCATTTGCGGCCAGAGACAAGATTATTCACATCTATAACGGCGCTGAGCCCGCCGATATCCGAGCTGTCCCGCAACCCAAAAAAGGTTTTACCTTGCTGCATGTTGGCCGTTTGGCGCCGCTCAAGGACCATGCCACCTTATTGCAGGCTGTTGCTCGCACCCGGGCGCTTCATCCTGACGTCCGGCTGTGGATAGTTGGAGGTGGACCACTTGAGCCCAGCTTGCAGAGGCTCACTTTTGATCTCGGGCTCAAGGGATGCGTTACCTTTTTCGGTGAACAGGCCGATGTATCTCCTTTCATGCTCGCGGCGGATTTGTTTGTGAGTTCCTCCATAACGGAAGGCTTGCCCGTTTCGCTTCTGGAAGCCATGTCAGTCGGCTTGCCGGCAGTGCTTACCGACGTCGGAGGCATGGGAGAGATCGCGCGCTTGTCGGGCGCTGTCACTCTCGTTCCGCCCTCAGACCCTCAAGTGATGGCAGCGGCGCTATGCGACGCAATCGTCAGGCGAAAAGAACTTCCCAGGTTGGGACAGTTGGCCAGCCACTGTTACGAGCGATATTTTAAGCCCGAACGCATGCTCGATGACTACATGAACCTCTACCGTCGTTGCGTTTCTCACACTCCAGGGCTGCACTCTACATAGAAGTTCGCCCTTGCTCGATCAGTGTTAATCAATTCCGCTGGATTTCTGACCAGCGGCTCATTGCTGAGTATCTTCGCGTTGCGCTCCAAGACGCCGCTGGCTTTTTTTCTCCGTTTCGAGGCTTTGCACTTTGCAATTCATCTACCACCATCGCACCATGGGCCGCAGTTCCCAAGCCATGCACATTTGTAGCCTGGTGGAAGCATTGAAAGCAGATGGGCACGAGGTGACGATCGTATCCCCTCCGGGCGTCGATCCTCTCAAGTCCGCTGGAATGATGCCATTCTTCCGCAAGGCAGATCGCGCACGGGGTCTTCAACGACTCTGGAAATACATTAGCTGCGAGTGTCCACAGTTCGTCTTCGAGGCGTTCGAACTTCTCTACAACCTATTTCTCCCGTTTCGCTTGTTGCCCACATTGTGGCGCCAACCGGGCGCTGTCCTCTACGAAAGACACGCCTACTTCATGTTCATGGGTGTGCTTTTAGGCAAATGGTTAAAGCGGCCAGTGGTGCTCGAGGTAAATGAACTTGCGGGATTCACGCGAGCCCGCGGCTTGATCATGGGGCGCCTCGCACGAAGAATCGACGCATGGGTTTTCTCGCGGGCCGATCATATTCTCTGCGTCTCTCGCGTTCTGGCGGACGAAGCGAGGCAGCGCGGCGCCGGGAACGAATGCATACACGTCCTGCCCAACGCAATCGATCCAAATCGATTCAGAAGCCCAGGTCGTGAGCACGCGCTTCGGTCAAGCCTGAGTATCGAGGATTCAATCGTCATCGGCCACGTAGGACTCTTCTATCGGTGGGATCGTCTCGACACGCTGATTGAGGTAGTGCGGAGCCTTCGCGACCGGCATCCAGAGATAAAAATATTGCTTGTTGGCGACGGCCCCGAGATGGAAAACCTGAGACAGACTGCGTTTCGATTGGGAATGGACAGGGAAGTCATCTTTTCCGGACCTGTGCCCCGCGACGACGTTCCCGCGTACATCGATGCGATGGATATTTGCGTGCTCCCGGACTCTAATGCTTTCGGATCGCCGATTGCTCTCTTTGAGTTTATGGCCATGGGCAAGCCCTGCGTAGTTCCAGACCTCGGCCCAATGCGCGATGTGATTGAAGAAGGCGCGACGGGGATGATGTTCCCTCAAGGGAATCACAGCGCACTGGGCGAGGCCCTTCTTAGACTTGTCGAAGACCCGTCGCTCAGGAGTCAAATCGGCGCACGGGCAAAACAGATCGTCTTCGAGCGCCACACGTGGAAAGCGAACGCTCGTTTCGTCGTTCAGTTGGCGCTCGGCGAATGTTCGGTCAACACGTTCGCGCAAATGAAACAAGTGGATTGCGACACTGATTAAATTGGAAAGGGAACTCGAATGCCTCAAGAAACACAACTTCGCGTCGGATTGGTTGGAGCCGGCTACATAAGCGAATTTCACGCTCGTGCCATCCAGCGAGTGCCTAACGCGCGAATCGTCGGAATCGCGGACGTTGTGGACTCTCGCGCTACGGCGCTGGCCGGCCGATTCGGTATTCCGAAAGTCTTCCCGAGCATGGAAGCCATGATGGACGAGGGAGTCGACGTAATTCATGTCCTCACTCCCCCCGACACGCACGCACAATTGGCGATTGCGGCACTCAAGAACGGCTGTCACGTGCTGGTAGAAAAGCCTCTCGCGATCAATGCGGAAGAGGTTGACCGCATTTCTGTCGCCGCCACGGCCGCGCAAAAGTCCGTTTGCGTGAACCACTCCATGTTGTACGACCGCTTCGTATCCAAAGCACTGAAGATCGTCCGCTCGGGCGCCATTGGAGAACCGCTTACTTTCGATTACTTTCGCAGCAGCGAATATCCTCCTTACCGTGGAGGACCACTGCCGGTTCAGTACCAAGATGGCGGCTACCCTTTCTTGGACCAGGGCGTTCACGCGTTATATCTCGCAGAATCTTTCTTGGGGGCTATCGAAGCCGCAAAAGCTATCTACGGCACGCGCGGCGGCGACTCCAACCTCCTATATGATGAGTGGCGCGTGGCAGCGCAATGCCAACGCGGCACCGCGAACATCCAGATATCGTGGAATGTACGGCCTTTGCAGAACTGGTTCGTCGTCCAGGGAACGAAAGGCGTGGTGCGCGCGAACCTCTTCGCAATGTGGGTGGCCCACACTCCACAACTCCCACTCCCGAAAGCTCCCGCGCGCGCTTTGCAGGCCATGTTCGAGGGCCTCAGCATCTGCGCTCAGGTTCCAGCGAACGTCGCTCGCTTCGCGGCCAAGAAAATCGTCCAGTACGATGGCCTGCATTCCTTGGTAGCCTCGTTCTACGGCGCATTAAGGAGTGGCGCATTGATGCCGGTCTCGCCCGAACAGGCGCGCTCCACCGTCTACTGGACAGAACGCCTCTCTCAGCAAGCCGACGTCGCGAAAATTAAATTCCAGTCCCAATTCCGGAGTGGCGGCGATGCGAAGATTCTGGTGACCGGAGCAAACGGCTTGATCGGCCGGCATCTCGTTCGACGGCTCCTGCAAGAAGGGAACCGTGTTCGCCTGTTCGTTCGAAGAGAGCCAGAGGCGCAATGGATGAAAGACGCCAACGTCGAGGTTTTTCTAGGAGATCTTGGTGATCCTGCCGCCGTAGACCGCGCCGTAGCTGGCACTGAAATTGTCTATCACGTAGGAGCGGCGATGAAGGGCGGCGCTCACGACCATGAACGCGGCACTGTGTGCGGCACGCAGAATGTGGTCAATAGTATGCTGCAGCACAGTGTCCAGCGTCTCGTGTACATCAGCTCCCTGAGCTGCTTGCATGCCGCGGCTGCACAACGCGGCGATGTGATCACCGAGGATTGGCCAATCGAGCCATTCCCATCAAGGCGAGGAGCCTACACGCAAGCGAAGACAGCAGCCGAAAAAATAGTGCTGGACGCAGTCCGGGATCGGCATCTCCGAGCCGTGCTGCTTCGCCCGGGAAGAGTTTTCGGTCCCGGGATGACCTTACTCACACCTGAAGTTGCGCGCAGGATAGGAAACGCGTTTATCGTCCTGGGTGACGGGACCCGCGAACTGCCTTTGGTTTATGTGGAAGATGTGATCGATGCGATCGTACTGTCCGCCGAAACAGGCGAATTCGATGGCAGAGTCTTCCACATCGTGGATCGAACCCGGATTACCCAGAATCAAGTCGTCCGTGACTACATCTCGAGGAACGCAAAAAAGGCGAAAGTCATCCACCTACCTATGGCCGTTGTCTACAGCCTGGCGCTCGGCGTCGAAACTTTAGCCAAGGTTTTAAAACGTCCGGCCCCGCTTTCCAGATACCGCGTCAAATCAGCGCTCGCTCGTATGCGGTTTGATTGCAGCCGCGCAGAAAATGATCTTGGCTGGCAACCTCGCGTTGGCGTCGCCTCCGGCCTGCAAGAAACGATGGCCTCCGAACGAGCCAACCCTAGCAATAATGTTCTAGGAAGAGTGCAAGAAAGCTGCGCCGCAAAGTGACCATCCAGCGCTGATCTTCAACAATCTTGTTATAGAGGAAACCGTCGAACGAATGACCGCCATCCCAGTCGGTCTATTGCCAGACCGGCCCGCTGCTGGTTATCGACATCGCATGGACGATGGTGGACAGCGTGGTCGAATTCCCAGCGGCCTTTATCGTTCCACCGGACGACGCGATCCCCTTGTTCACGACGAGACTGTCGTTCGCGTCTATCGTGATGGTGAACGTGCCGCTTGTTGGTGTTCCCGAGGAGGAATCCGCGATGCTAGGTTTAAGCGGCGTGAATCCCGCCGCGTCTCCGAGCTGAATCGTGTAGATATTGTAGCTAACCGCGCTTCCAGGATTGGCGTTGTTCGCCTCTATCCTGTATTGCCAGTTCGGAGCGGTCGCAGCGTTTGCATTTTCGGCGACGACGTTTATCGTGGGTGCGCTTGGCACGAGCGCGGTATAGAATGCTTCCTGCGTGCCGTCGATGCACGCGACAGTTGCGCCCGCGACGGTCGGGTTCTTCTCGCAGTGACTAACGAAAGTTGTGCTACGTGAAGCCGTGTCAGTTTGTAGCCGGTCCAGGATCACCAGCACATTAATTCCGCGGAAGTAGTAGAATTCGCGCACCACAGCGACCGCGTAAGGGTTCTGCCGCTCCAGGTGCCCTGAATCACACACTTTGTTCTGATAAGTGAGCGTCAGATCCGTGACCGCAAAAGCATACCCAGGTTGCGTCTCAAGCCGTTTCACCACGCCTGGCCCGTCGGCGCAGGCTCCAAACAAGTTGATGGACGCCTGTCCACCGATGAGAGGAATGTTATGGGCAAACCCTATCGCAGCGTCCACGGTGCCCGCGCCGCCATATCCGGCTACGGTTTCCCCATACGCAGGTGTTTCGCGAATGATATTTACTCCCTTACGAGACACTTGGAACGTGCCCGCATCCTGATGGTAGTGCCCTGTGCCCAGCGCGCTGTTCGGCGAAGGATTGGCGCCCTGATTCAACCCCATCTGCCACAGCATCGCCGTCCCCGTCGCGGCCCAAGCATCATGCGCGTACATGTACTGCGCGCCGGAAGAATAATAGTCTAGCGGCAGATTCGAAAACGCGAGAGCCGTCCCGCCCGGATCAACAGAGCGGTAGAGCGGTCCTACCGCCGGCTTGACCGTCGCGAGCCACTGCCGCGCGTATTTGCCCACATTTGTCGCCGCATACTCGGTCGCAGCCGCTTGCATGAAATCGCCGTAATACTGAGACTCGGGACCGCAGCCTCCGGTAGTATTCGTATTTCCGGTGGGGTTGTGGCTGACGTACCCGCAACCATTTGCGTTCACCCAATTCTCGTCATCGGCCCACGTGAACAAATCCCACATGCCGCGGCTAGTCGTCGGTGTGAGCATCGTGTTGTAAATCGTTTGCAAGATGCCGGACTGAAACGCGGAAGTTTCATTCCAAAGATCGCGTCCCATCACCGCAGCGGAGGACATCGCGAGCGCGTAGTAATTTAAGGAATATCGTCCGTACTCGCCGCCGCCCTCTTGGCTGTGGAGCCCGTAACCGAGGGCGCCATTCTTTCCTGTCCCGGAGGGCGAAGCGAAATTGACCAAGTCCTGCCACCGAGAGTTCAGGGCATAGTTTAGATTCGTCGAGGCTGCCGCGTTCTCTCCATTCGCCGCCACACCGAAGTCGAAATCATTGCGGAACTGTCCCGCGAAGTAATTATTTGCGGGCATTCCGACGTTGCCCCAAGTTTGCGCGGGGTTGTCTTGGTTCGCCTGCCAGGTGCTCCAGTTTCCGTCGAACGTCGCTACCTGCGTGGACGAGAGACACGAAGCTTTCCCGCACCCCGGAGCGAGCCAGTCACGAATGAGTAGCGTCTGCTCGCCGAGCGCGCGCATCGCGTCGCAGCCGACACCGCTCGAACAAGTTGGCGCGAATGTCGTGGCGTCCGTGATCGCTTGCGTGCAAGCCGCGCTCACGTTCATCACGAAGCAGGTGAACGCCACGTCATAATCGTCAAGCGGTCGAGGGCTGGTCGTGAGCCCTGCGTACTTAGAACTCGCTACCCAAGCCTGCGCGGTTGCAATGCGCGAAGGAGTCCAGAACAGCCGAGGGTGCCCCGTAGGGATGTTAAGCCCGTTATTCCCGTTAGTGGCGGACGAGACAGTAATGGTCACCGACGATGAAGACGTCTTGGTCGGATCCGCCGAACTAGTTGCTGTGACGGTAACATCTGCAGGTGAGGGAACTGCAGGAGGGGCGGTGTACAGTCCAGTTCCGCTTATGGTTCCACAAGTTGCGGCACTACAACCACTTCCTTGCACCGTCCACGCCACCGCCGTATTTGAGGTGCCCACAACAGAGGCGTTGAACTGTTGAGTCGCCCCGACCACCACCGAGGCGGAGGCCGGAGTCGCCGTGACCACAACACCGGGAACGATAGTTACAGTTGCTGCAGCGGTCTTGCTTGGGTCCGCCATACTGGTCGCAACCACAGTAACGCTCGGTGGAGAAGGCGCCAGAACGGGCGCCATATAGACGGCCGTCAACGAAGTCGTTGCGAGCGACCCGCATGAAGCGCCACTGCAACCCGCGCCGCTCAAGCTCCACGCCACGGCTGTGTTGGCACTTCCTGTCACGCTAGCTGTGAAAGAGGACGTGCTGGCAGTGGGAACGGAAGCACTCGTCGGACTGATGCTTAGCAAAACCGCAGTCGCCGCTACAATTGTGATGCTCGCCGAAGCCGATTTGGTGGGGTCCGCCACGCTGGTCACTGTGACACTGACTGTTGCGGGGGAAGGTACACTCGCCGGAGGGGTGTAAAGTCCGCCTGTTGAAATGGTACCACACGCTGCGCCGCTACAACCCGCCCCTACGACACTCCAAGTGACAGCCGTGTTCGAACTGCCCGAAACCGTCGTCGTAAATTGCTCAGTGGTTCCGAGCGACACTGTTGCGCTATTTGGGCTTACCTGTACCACTACACCAGTCGCTGCAACAATGTTAAGCGTGGCGGTGGTGCTGGTCGCGCTGCCCACGCGATTGGTAACGACTACCGCGAAAAGGGCACGATTGTCGGAAGCTGTCGTGGGTGGAGTCGTGTAAGTCGAAGAAATCGCACCGCTGACTGCAGTTCCATTTTTCTGCCACTGGTAGCTGAAAGGGGCCGTGCCCGTCACTGCTACAGAGAAAGTCGCCGTTTGTCCGAGCGGAACATCCGCGCTAACCGGTTGCGTTGTAATTGATGGGGCTGCGGAACCGCCCTTGCCTTTTTGATTGCTGGTCGTATCGTTAGCGGTCGTCACACCTGCGCATCCCGCAAGCGAAAGGCTTCCCAGCATAACCGCGAGGATAAGAACAAACGCTTCTTGAGTTGATCGACGACGTCTGGCAATCAATGTTTGGCCCCGGCTTCAATCGAAGCGCCGTGTCCAAACGCGACGCGCGCTTCCACCTATGTTGAATACAGGAGCGCGCCGGCCAATACATCTGCCCAACAGTCTAAAAAAGGGGTGCTGCCCAAATGCTGTCCCCAGGTGTCCATTGTGGCTATCAGGAAAAAGCTGAAGAAACTACGAGCGTTCATTGGCCAGAAGCGGCTTAAAATCTCTCTAAGCGCTGGCCTAAGCTAAAGTAAATGCTGGGTTTATTTGAGGTTGGATTGCAAGCGTTCAAGCTGCCGTCAGAACGAACCAGCCCCAGTGACCGCTCTCAAAGTTGTTTGCAAACGGAAACGGCTATCGTTCTGATCAGCCACGCCGAAACGTCGGATGTCGAATGGCACAATGTTTTCAGCTTGGTTTGAGCCTCCGTAAAACGAAAACGCTGCACGATAACCAGTTTGTTTTAGCGCTCTTATGGTGTCGGCGGAGAAACAATGCTTGAGTCCAACGGGATAGGCCAGAACATCAATACTGCGCTTAAGTTCACGTTCCAATATCTCTCGCGAATGACGAACTTCCTCTCGCTGCAGTTCAGGTGAAAGCTTAGTTAGGATCTCATGGCTATGGGTATGAGAGCCGAACGCCATGCCGTGCTGCTGCATGTGACGGGCCTGCTCCCAATCCAGGAAACATCGTTCGGCGCCAGCTTCGGGCCGCGGTACATCGCATTCTCTCTCGAGATCCGAAAGGAAGCGTGCGGGATCCTTCACGGCAGGTTGGGTAAAGAGACGAAGTATTTCCATAGTCACGCGCTTTCCACCACCGACGCCAAGGTCAAAGTTCTCGGGCCGCGGGTATTCGAGATGGATGCGCCTCTTAACGCTCCGTTTGATGAGGTAGGCAATGATGTCCCACCAAGGCAGTTTCCCTGTGCCGATGAACGCGGTAGGCAGGAAGAACACCGCCTGCACACCATGCGAACGAAGGATTGGAAACGCAAGAGTGTAGTTATCCAAATACCCGTCATCGAAGGTGATAAGCACACTCGTCCCGCGAGGGGCATTGCCACTTATCATGGCGAACACGTCCTCTAAAGTAGCCATGTGAAAGCGGCGTCTCAGGTAGGCGATTTGCGAGTCAAATTGCTCCGCCGTGGCGGAAAAGACGCCCGAGTCGAACGGAGTCTCATCTGCGTTTCCGATGCGGTGGTAATTCAGAATGATCAAAGCGCGGCGCTGGGGCAAGATTTCCAGCATTCTGGTTAGCCCTGTCCGGGAGCATATGCGTGCTAACAATTCCTGCTTTCCGCGCATTTGAACGTAAAGACTATCGTAAGAACCGAAAAAGAGTCCACTAGCCGAAATGTATCGCGCTCACAATTCGCCAGTTCTCCATCAAGCGGTCGCGGACGCGCGCGCGGTCCAGGTGCCGGTCGGCAGGAACGCCAATCAAGAGGAAAATACCGACTGGAATCCAGCTGCTGCCAGTTCGCGCCAGCTCGAAGGTATTGCCCCATTTTGGCGGGCTCTCGAAGGCGCCATGACAAGCCCGATCCAGCAGTGTCTTTGGAGCGAATCCTGCTGCGCCACCTTGCCGCTTAATGGGAAACTCGATTTCGTTGTCGTCAAAACAGGATCGCGAACGGGAGCCATCGCGCCGCTTTTCCGCGCCAAGGGTCCCTTCGGGCGATTGGAACATCTCGGAGTCAGCGTTCTTCGCGAGCCTACCGATTTAGTGTATTCCGATGCCGTTGCTCTCAAGAATCTTGCAAATGCTCTTGTCAAACAGGGCTCCCCGCTCTTTCTGGACAGAATTCCCGCCGATTCACCGACGATTGCCGCCATTCAAGAGGCCTACAGTGGTCGTGGGCTGGTTCTTCTGCGTCCAGCTCACCCATATCCGCGCATCTTGTTGCACGAGGGTTGGCGGCAGCCAGAGGGGCAGCTAAATAGCGGGCGTCGCGCGGATTTGCGGCGAGCTGCTCGAACGGCCGAGAAAATCGGCCCGCTCAGTTACCAGATTCTGTCCCCGTGTCCCTCGCAACTCGCGCCGATTCTTGAAGAGGCTTTGGAAGTAGAAGCTGCGAATTGGAAGGGGAACGAGGGAAGCGCCATTGCGCGGGACCACCTGCGCGGCCCGTTCTACCGCCACTACGCTGCCGCGGCGAGCGCCGCAGGAATCTTGCGAGTATGTTTTTTGCGGGTTGGCGGCAAAGCTGTCGCGATGCAGCTTGCCATCGAGTCTGCGCGCGGCTTCTGGCTGCTGAAGATCGGCTACCGCGAAGAGTTTGCACGATGCTCCCCCGGCATGCTGTTGATGGCAGAAACCATCCGCTACGCAGCTTCGAGAGGACTTGCGTCCTACGAGTTTCTGGGTAACGCCGATAACTGGACGCGCGTCTGGACGTCGGCGGAGATTCCGACCGTAACAATTCGAGCGTATCCCTTCCGGATGGCGGGTGTCGCTACCCTGGCCGCGGATACATTCCGTGCGGTGCTCCGGCGGTTTCGAACGCCTGTGAAAAGAAAAACGGAATGAACCGCAAGCTCAGCAAGATGATCTGGTCCGCTTGGGAAGCCTTGTCGAAGCATGCCTGCAAGGCCTACATCGCTGGACCGGAACTCGTGGATGCCATGCGCACATGCAGGCGTCTCTTCGGTCTGGGCTTTAGCGGCACAATCTGTTTCTGGAACATCGAAACTGATTCTCCAAGAGACATAGCCGATGCTTACATTTCCGCGCTCTCTGTATTGGCCACCGAGAAGCTGGATTGTTACCTGTCCCTCAAACTTCCTCCGCTGAACTACGATTTCGCACTTCTCAGCGAGGTGTTGTTGCAGGCCCGTCAGGGGAATACGCTCGTCCACTTTGACTCACTGGGGTACGAAACGGCCGATCGAACCTTCTCCCTAATTGCGCACGCGGCGCGCGCCTATCCACATCTAGGGTGTACTTTGCCCGGCCGGTGGCTGCGAAGCGTAAGTGACGCAGACTTTGCGGTCGCTCTCGGCTTGCACATTCGGGTAGTCAAAGGACAATGGACGGACCCCCAGCACCCAGAGATCGACCCTCGGCAAGGCTTTCTAAATGTTATTGGCAGGCTGGAAGGTCGCGCACGTTCCGTCGCGATAGCAACACATGACCAGGAACTCGCGCGATCCGCTTTAGAGCGGCTCCGCCGAGCCGGCACTCCGTGCTCTTTAGAGCTCCTATACGGCCTTCCGATGAAGCCAACTTTGAGGGTCGCCGCTGAATTGGAAGTGCCCGTGCGTGTCTACGTGCCCTTTGGTCACGGCTGGCTGCCTTATTCGCTTACCCAAGCGAGGCGCAATCCCCGTGTATTTTGGTGGGTCCTGCAGGATCTCATCACCAGTGGATTGCCGCTCACTTCGAAAAAATCTTCGAGCGTCATTCTATCGCCGGTTGAGGAGAATCGATCTCCTTCTTCGATCTCGCGTTCGGGAACTGCCGCGTCTCGATCCCTAGAGAGAGTTTCGCCCACAGAACGCGGATTTTCACCCAGACATAAGGAGAAAATGATCGGTGGTTGAGACCATGAGCACACAAGTTCTTGTTTCAGAGCTCGGAGAACGTCGTCCAGACGTCCGCGAAGAGGAAGAATTTTATTCGTGCTATGGCTGGGCCCTCGATCCTGTTCTCTCACTATCCGACTTGTTCGAACACCTCTGTGAAACCCTGAACCAATTGAATTCGCTCAGCGTCCCGTGGCAGATCGAAGAGTGCAAAACCAATCTGTATCTGTTTGCTTCAGCTATCACCTGTACGGTCGACGACTATTTGGGAAAAACTCCCCCGAACATTTCCAGGATCTCCAGGATGTTCTCCTTATTCCGAATTCCTAACCTTCTCGTACAGAAGATAATTAACGTCGTGTATCGTTGCGCGAGATTTCCGCAAAAATCACGCGCGGCACGCTGGAGGGAAAAATGGACGTCAAGAGTCGATGCGATCTGCGAACTTCTCACACAAACAGGGAAGCCCGCCCAGGCACAATTGGATGAGTTGAGGAAATCCGTCGAAAACAGTATTGGAACTCGACTCCCGAAACAGCTTCTCGATCGCCGCATGCAGTTGCCTTCCGGATATCGCAGCCAGGATCTTGCGCATCAAGATGCATTTTCCCTCGCTGAGTTATTTACCGCTGCACTAAAGAATCGCCGCCCCGCGCTTTTGATCATTGGCCCGCGCTCGATGGGCGCCTATTTTGCTCCCGCTGCGAAGGCCAAGCTTTTGCAGTTGGGCTGGACGTCAGTGTCTTGGTGCACGATCCGGCCGAAGCATGGAATTTCGCCCTGGGAGGAGACCGCGCTGCAGTCTCTTAGCTCTCCGGACGTGCAAGTGCTCGTCATTGACGAGTCTCCGAACACGGGTAACACCTTCCAGTTGATGGTGGACCTCTTGCGGAAAAGAGGAGTCTCACCCGACAGGATTTTTGTCCTCGCGGCCTTGCACCCCGCCCAACCCGATTGGCACCTTCCGATCATGGAGGAGACGCGCGGAATCAGGCTCATTCGTTTGGAGGCGACTGCTCTTCACAAGAACCGCCTTCTCGAGCCCGATTCGGCGCTGCCGCTTCTGGCGAGCTATTTCCAACACTTGGGTTGGGACGACGTGGAGCTAGTGCGGACCAGCCGAACGGACGAGCTCAATGCGCGTTTCGAAGAGCATTTCCAGGATGGCTTCCAGTGCCGTCTCAAACGCGTATTTGACGTTCGCCTTCTAAAGACAGGCGAGCCGCCGGTCGTCAGGCGCGTTCTAGCGAAAAGTGTGGGCTGGGGCTGGCTTGGTTATCACGCTTTTTTTATGGGTGAACAGCTTGCAGCGTTCGTGCCCGAAATGCTTGGCCTCCGAGAAGGCCTTCTCTATTTGGAATGGCTCGAACGTGTTGATGGCAATCCTGAGGCGCCGCCACTCAAACGTCTCGCAGCCTATATTGCCGCTCGCGCGACGACACTGCGCCTGACAAAGGATCCTACCTTTGCAATCAGCCCGGGCTACTCCTGGACGGGCTGGAGCTTGCTGATCGACTCGCTGCGAAGAGCCTACGGTTCGATCGTTGGCCATGTGAAAGTGCCCGCTCTCCACCGGGATCTCGCGCGGCATATGTGTCGTGCCCCCGCGTTAATCGACGGGAACATGCAGCCCGGCGACTGGGTCCAGACCCAGAATGCTTTTCTCAAGGTTGATTACGAACACCATAATTTCGGCCGCACCGAGTTATACATCGTTGATCCTGCCTATGACCTCGCAGGCGCAATCTTCGAGTTCGGGCTTTGCGCCCAGGACGAAAAGGAACTGATCGCGCACTATATCCGGCTGAGTGGTGACTCTGAAGTCGTGGACCGAATTCTGCTTTGGAAGCTGGTGCTCGGCCTTGTGGTGATGGAGCGGGCTACCGCCGCGCTTGACGGTGAGGCACGCAGCAAGGCACCGATGGTCTGGCACGAACGCCTTTTTCTAGCGCGAAACTTCCTGGTTCATCAGATGAACCAGTTTTCGGCCTCGCTTCTTCCCGACCGCTCTTTTCTTTGTTGCTCCCGGCTGCTCATCTTCCTCGACCTCGACGGGGTCTTCGATTCCAACGTCTTTGGCTTTCCCCAGGCCACCATCAGCGGGCTGATCGCTCTTGCGAGCCTGCAAAGCCATGGATTCTCAGTGGTCCTTAACACTGCTCGCAGCGTCTCCGATGTCCGGCAATACTGCGAGGCTTACGGTCTGCAAGGAGGGGTTGCCGAATCCGGCTGCATCTTTGTCGATGCCATGAAGCAGCGCGAAATCTCGCTCATCGAACCGGAGGCTGCAGCGCAACTGAAACGCTGCAAAACGGCAATTCAATCGCTTCCGGGGGTGTTCGTCGATCCGAATTATCGGACCGCTGTGCGCGCATTCCGCTACGAGCGAAATCGTACGCAGGGTCTGTCGGAAGCGGAGGTTCGCGAGGTCCTTGAACGCGCGGGGCTGGCACTCTTGACGTTCCTGCCGACGGAAGCGGACACGACCATCGTACCGAGGGAAACCAACAAAGGTTCTGGTTTGTTATGGGCCAAGAAATATTTGGGATTTGAAGCCGATCTCGTTGCAGCCATCGGTGACAACGATCAGGATCTGGACATGTTCCGCGTCGCTGACCTGGCGTTCGCCCCGGCGAACAGTTCGAAATCCGTCCGTGAGTTTGCCGCTGCGGGCAAATGCAAACTGATGCGGCGGCCACGACAGAGAGGATTGCTCGAGGCAGTGAACCGGCTAATTCACCCGAACGGCCAGATCTGCGGCAAGTGCAACACCCCACTTGCGCAAGCACATGGATGTGGCGCTCTGTTTCAAAGGCTTATGGAAGTCGCGGAGCGCTCAACACTTCGCAAGTTTTCATCGATCCTGAAGTGGGGAAACCCGTAGTCTCATAGCGATGTTGTAGACGTTTTCCACTTTCGAAGCGCCCGGAGAATGGGAGCCGGAAGATTCGTTCGAAACCAGCTCCTCAAAGCTCGAGTCGTTTGATCCATTCTCAGGTGCATAGCACCGCGCGTCTGCGGCCGCGCAAAATGAATATCAGCATAGCTTCCAACTTCCGCGCCCCACCGATTTTTGCTCGGGTCTTCTTCTCCGAGGAAATCGTAGTAGCGGACGCCTTGGCCTATCAGCGTCTTGAGGACATGAGCTCGGAGCACATAGCCGACGCGGTCGGATGAGTATTCGGGATCGAAGCCTTCCTGAAGCGAATAAACAACGTGGCGATACCGGAAGCCGTACTGCGCCGCAACCGCCTTTCCCTCTAGCTGAAGAATCCAGAATTCGAGCCACCCGCGCTCTACAAATGACGCCCCCATTTCGTAATAAAGTTCACATCGTGGCGCCGAGGCAAACGCTCCGGGTTTTCCTTTCGACTGCCAGCGTTTTTGGTGAAGCCCGAACAGGATTGCCAGAGATGCGGGGAGTGCTTGCACCTGATCGCACTTGACAATCGATACGCGAAAACGCTTCATAAGACGGTTTGTGTAGTAACCAATCTTTGTTTTTTCTTTTTTCGAGAGTGTTTGGTTAAGATAACTCTCCCAAGTGGCCGGCAGCGCGATCCTCGAGCGCGGGCGTTCTAAGCGACGCAGTGTCCAGCGGCGCCCCTGCAGCTCGGAAATCAACGGCGGCAACGAGGTGGAATCCAAGGGAAGGGTGTTCAGCTCGCAAATGCTCCAGTGCGGATTCGATTCCAGCCAGGATAAAAAAGCTTGAGTAAATGGAGTTTCATAACCACCACGGACAATCAAATCGAGATTGTCCGAGTCTTCCGAGCCATCGCCTACCAAACGCAATCGTCTGACGCGAAAGGGACGCGTTGTTTGGACACAGTCTGAATAGAGCGGAACAATTGCGACTATTTCGCCGTCCGCATTCGAGAAAACCGGCGTTTCAAGCTCTTTATCCTTCGCAAATGCCTTCCACCAGGCTCCCAACCACTCGAGCGTGGAAAATATGGTCAGCACTCCAGATCCCTGCAATATGCTCTCCCATGCAGGGCGAATCGCCTCCAGTTCATTCCACTTCCTAACTGTTCTTACCTGCAAAGGCATAAAATCGCGGCCCAGGCAACCTCAATAGTGGAAGCTACTTCATCATGGATTGCAGCAGGGATTTGCACACTATCCACCAGGCTTGAGGAGAGGTTGGCTCAATCGCAAGACGGCGTGCGGCTGGGGCTAAAGCGGACCGCGGCTTCCCTCGAGCGAGATGGCTGCCCGCCCAACGGCGGTAAATGAACGCCTCCTGTTTACGAATTCCCTTTGCGCCGAGTAGCGCGGCGTGGCGATGCACGACCTTGAGCATGCTTGTACAGTCTCTGTCGGAATCGCAATTGGAAAGGGAGTTGGGCCCTTGAGCATAGGTGGCGAGTTGCTCGGGTACGAGGTAAACATTCGTGGATGCAACCAACCTGATCCATAGATCGCGATCCTCCGCGGGCTCCAGGCCCGGAACGAATCGCTCATCGCCCAAGGCGTCCCGCCGCACCAGAACAACACTCGTCCACAGGTTCATGGCTACCTGGAATGCCTCAGACTCGCTCGGCTTGAACTTTTTGCCGAAGAATCTGGTGTCCGGGATGTTCGCTACGCGGCGCGGCTCGCCAGGGGCTTCCGTGAACCACCCGCCGCCTACCAGTCCCACGCCTTCCGAGGAAACGAGCTGGCGTTCGAGTTTCGTCGGCTCCCAGTAGTCGTCGGCATCGAGAAATGCGATCCACTTGCTGCGCGCATGCTCAATTCCCAGATTCCTCGCACTCGCTGCTCCACCGTTGGACTTGCGAATTAACGTCACGAAAGAGCCGAACTGCCTGGTAGCAGCCGCGGCGTCCTCCGGACATCCGTCGTCAACAATTAGGATTTGGTGCGGGCGCACGGTTTGTCCCAACGCGCTCTCCACCGCACGGGCGATCGTCTGGCTTGCTCGATAGTAAGGAATGACGACACTGACTGTCTCGCGGTTCATAGAGTCCTTCGACCGCTATCCAGCTTGACCTAGCCAAAGTCGATAGTAAAAAATTCGACGCTTAAGAGACTGAACCATTGGGGTGGGCGCTCTTAAGGTGAGATTGGGCAATCGTCGGGCTTCAGCAGCGAATTCACACAATTCGTTGATCACTTTCCTTTCGTCAAATTCAAGCACCTCAACGGCTTCGAAGTCATGGGACCAATCCAAGGTTACGATGGCGTGCTGCGGGTTGATCCGCCGGCTGGGAGAAAGCTTGACGACGATCGCGTCTTTAACGGAATGTAGGACGTGCGGCTTATGCCGGAATTCCAAGCCCTTCTGGCTCCGCGTGATAAGCCATCGGTGGTGGTAGTAGCCAGCATGGCGGGGGTTTTCGACACCTTTCGATTGCTCTACCACTCGGGAGGGCGACTCAATGTAGCCGGCCTTGGCAATACGCCGAAGCTCCGAGCAAACCCAGATCGGGTCGCGAATGTCCTCCAGCAGGTGCGAACAAATCGCAAAATCGAACGACTTATCCGCTATCGGCCACGACCGGCGGTCACAGAGATCCGTTTGAATCCACCGCTCCTTCGAATACCGAGGTGCGAGTCCGAGTTTCTGGTGGATGTTTCCGTCGCTGCCCGCTCCAAGCTTCTCATACGGCATCGCATCAATCACGTAATCTGCTCGGGGAAATGGAGCAGCGCCACCCCCAACGTCAACGACCACCGCATCTCGGGGGATGGTCTTTAGCAGCCGTCGCGCGTTTTCCAAGTCCATCAGACTTCCTCGATAGCCAGTACTTGCGTCAGACGCCTCTCGGAGCTTGCCCTTGCTTGGCTAACTCTCTTGATGCACTGATCTCGAGATCCCGCTTCTTTCGAAAGGCATAGCCCGCAATGAAGAAAAACAAAATCCTGTTGGCAGAAGACCAAGACGGCGTTCGTGTCGCGTTTCAGAAGGGTTTGGAGGGCCTCGGGTTTGCCGTCGCCCCCGCCGCCTCCATTAGCGAGGCCCTGAGACTTATTTCTACGGAAAACTTCGACGTCCTGCTCTCGGACTTGTACTTGCCGGATGCCAGTGATGGTTTTACCGTAATCAACGCCATGCGCCATACGCAGCCCAACGCTGTAACTCTTGTCCTCAGCAACTACCCCGTTCATCGTGCCGCCATGACCGCCATCCTCCTGCAGGCCGATCAAGTTTTGATGAAACCGATTGGCTTCCATGAGATCGCCGAGATCATTCAGAAGAAGCTCGCAAATCCCTCGGTCCATGCCGCCGTGAACAAGGAACGCGTCTCCGAAATCCTCGAACGTGATCTGCAAAAGACCATTCGGAATTGGATGTCGCGCGTTGAGCACACTGGCGAACTTACAGCCATCTCTCTGACCTACGAGGAGCGCACCGGCCATCTCCCGCTCCTGTTGAAGGACCTTGTCCGCCGTCTGCGTCTTCCTCCCGATGCCAAATCTCCTATTTCCTGCGCCGCACGCGAACATGGAGTTCTCCGTCGCAAGCAAGGCTACACCGTCCCCATGGTCGTGGAAGAGTCTCGAATCCTGCAGGTCAGCATTTTCAATACTCTGCAAAACAACTTGGGTCGTGTGGATTTCGGCACCGTTCTTCTCGACGTCATGACCATCGCTGATGAAGTGGATTCGCAATTGAAGCAGGCTATGCTAGGTTTCCTGGAGCCTGCGGCCGCCCAGTCAGCTGGGTAGCCGTCCACGGTCAACTTCCGGCCGCGCACCTTTCCAGCTCCCTCGCGCCGCGGGAAGCACCGGTCTAGTCGTGCAGGACAACACTGAGAAGGGATTGTTCGATGTAAGTCTGGCTGTGCTTATCGTACTTAATAAATCCCAGTTTTCTGAATTTGTTCATGAAAAAGTTCACTCGAGACCTCGTCGTGCCAATCATCTCGGCCAACGTTTCTTGGGACACCTTGGGAATCAGCTTTTCTGGCTGGCCCCGGGCGCCATATCGCGCAAGCAACAGAAGTGTTCGCGCCAGCCTTTTCTCGCTGGAGTTGAACAGCTGATCGATCAGGTCCTCTTCGGCTCGGAGGTTTCGTTCCAACATATAGCTGATGAAGCGGTCGGAGACCTCGTTCTGCTCGTGGAGCACCCGGATCATCTTGTCTTTCTCGATGACGAGCACGGTCGTCGGTGCAATCGCGGTCGCCGTAGCCATCCAAATGGACTGGCCTGCAAGGCACCATTCTCCAAAAAAATCAGCTGGTCCCAGGATCGCCAGAACAGCTTCTTTTCCGGATTCATTGACTAAACTGAGCTTCACGCCGCCTTCTTGAATGAACATGACGCTCGTCGCGGGGTCGCCCTGCGCGAAGATAGTTTCTTTAGACGCGAAGTTGGCTATTTTTCTACCCAGTCCGGCCAAACCGAGAAACGATTCCACGTCAAACACAGATATTCGTGAGTTCGCTATCTTGGGCGAGCGGGAAACACCATCACGTACACGTCGAACTGCGGAGTTGACCATACGGCAGAATAGCACATGACTGAATTCCTCTAGCTGTTCAATATTGCACAGTACGCAAGTTCTCGTGTGCGGCATTGGAGCGCTATGGCGCTTGCACATGCCCTTAGAAATCAAGGGATTACAAGTGCCTACGAGTTTCGGAGCGCTCTTCTCAACGAGCGGTGCACTTCCAGGCTCCCATTGTAGTCGATGAATTTTTTCTTTCTAAAGCGATTCATGAACAGATTCACTCGCGAGCGCGTCGTGCCAACCATCTCCGCCAGTACCTGGTGGTTCAGCAGGGGTATTTCGACTACGGCCGGCCCTTTTCTATCCAGGCGCGTCAATCGAAGGAGCACGCGCGCAAGCCGCTGTTCCGCGGTCGATGTCAGCAAGTCCGCCACGTGGTCGCTGTAGTTTTTGACGCTGGACAGAAGATAGGTCACCAGGGCGTTTGAAGTTCTGTTTTTCTTTCGAAGCATTTTGAGCATCTTCGTTTTCGTGATGGTGCGAATCGAACTGCTGGTCAACGCCACTGCCGTTGACGTTCGAAGTGGATAGCCAGCAAGGCAAAGCTCGCCAAAGAAATCGTGCGCACCGAGGATCGCTGTGACCGCGGATGCCCGATGACTCGATCTCGTGGTTAGTCGTACTCCACCCTCTTGAATGTAGAAGAGCGAATATGCGGGCGCACCCTGCTCGTATATGCTCTGGTTTCCCGCGTAGTGCGAAATCGTTCCACCCAGACTGGCTCCGGAACCAAAGTTGTCGAGACGAGCATCCATCTTGTTCTTGTGTTTCATTAATCTTCCCAACCCTGAAAAGCGTTCCGTCAGTAGCTTTACCAGGCTTCCGAAGTGTCCTGCGCAAGACTGGACATGCGGCGGATAGTCTTAACCAATGGCCTCAACCATTCCCGTTTGCCCGAGCCGAAGCAAATCGAGTCGGACCGATCTGCGGTGCTTTTACCTCATAGAAAGAATTTCGGGTAAGTCGTTTGGCAAGCTGACGACGCGCACGCCACAGCCGGGCTTTGATGGTGTTTTCTGGCACGCTCAGCACTTTCGCCGCCTCGTTAGTGGAACATTCCCGCACAATACGCAGGACAAACACCGACCGGAGCATCGGGGAAAGTTCCTCGATTTGCTCTTTGCATTTCTCCAGGATTTCCAGCCGTCCAAGAAGTTGCTCTGGCGTTGGACCCTTGGATGCCAGCCGTTCCGTCACAGGGATTTCATTCTTGCTTTGTAGTTCGGCAAGCGCCGTTGCCGGACGTGCTGCCAGATGGCGGCGCCGCATGAGAGCAGCGTTTATGACGATACGCATAAGCCATGTTGAGAATTGGGAACGACCTTCGAAGCTCTTGAGGTTTCGAAACGCGGAGAGCAGGCCGTCCTGCAATGCGTCTTCGGCGTCTTCGTAATTGCCTGTAACACCCACCGCCGAATGCAAGAGAGACTGGTGATGGCGGCGGAAGAGAGCGTTAAGTGCTTGAACGTCGCCACGCTGGGCCGCGCGTATTAGCTTATCTTCGCTTGTCCTTTTGTTGCGCACCGCTTGATTGACCATCAATCTTCCCTTTCAGCTCGAACGATCGTTGTCGTAGTGCGTTCCGCGTTCGCCTTACTTCCAATCCAGGCATCCCGCCGATTCTTTGTCGCGTAGCGCAAGACCCGTCTCTCTTGGTCCAGGAAACCCACCACCCGTTTCTTTCCCATGTGCCACTATGCTTGCTGCTGCTTCACAATGCTGTGCGATATGGAACATCGACTTAGGCCAGCGAGATAATGCCGCCTTCCCCATCCTGACGGGCTCGACTGCAACGTACCGTCAGAACACGGAGGTGTACAAAAGTGAACAGACGCCTCTTCAGAGCGTTTGTATTGTTGCTGTGTAAACGGCGAGGGGAGAGAGTTAGGGACCGGAAGCAGGGCTGGGCCGAGTTCTTTTCTCCTCCTCGCCGTTTCAAGACTTACGTCTCGCGAAAAATCAGGTTCTTCGAACCGCAAGCATTGGTTATGCGCCGGGCAACTTTCTTGTGCTTAGTTCGATCTGCCGAGAGTCCGCACTTGGTTCGTATCCCGACGACGAGGGGGCCAGCTTCCGAGGTCGCAATCACCCGACAGAATGCGCGCTCGACGGTCCCCTTCCCACCTGCGAGGCGTCTGACCCCGCCGTCGCAAGCGAAACAACGAAGTCCAGTCATCTTGGCTTCAAATTGGTGACTCCCCTGAAATGAACTCTGCGCACTTATTTCTAAGGTAGGACTTCCAGTTGATTACTCACGTTTTCTACTCCGGCCACGCTAGCTGCCTTGGCCTCCAGGTTGCCTTTCTCTTGTGCAGACCGCACTGGCCCCCGGAGGGTAACTTTGCCCTCTTGAATGAAGATTGCAATGTTGCGTCCATAGCTAGATAGAGTCCTGTCGTGATGAATCGCTTTTCGGATTTTCTGCGTGATGGCGCGGTCCGAGGGGCTCATCTTCTGTTGATCCGCGGTAGGGCTTGTCTGATCCTCGTTTATCTTGGCGCTGCCTGACGCCGGATGCCGCGCATCTTGATGTCGCGGAACTAGCGAGGCCAACAGTGACGTGCTGATAGCCAGCAAACCTAGTGGCAGAAGCCATCGTTGATATATCAGGGCGGCTGTGTTCATTTTTATGCCTACTTTTGAATCAGCACGTTAGCCGTTGAACGGATCACGTTCAACGGCTCTGTCATTCGAGTTCAATAGCGGATTCGATCTGCCGGAACTTAGCTGCCGATTGGTCCCCGTCGGCGCGGCCTTGTTACACCGACAGAAGACGGCCGAAGAAAGACCTATAGCGCTGCAGCGCCAGACGGAGCTCCTCGGTCGAGACGTTATCGCCGCGATCCCATTGACCTTCGAGTCTCGCTCTTTCCGCAGCGAACATTTCTGCTAAACGCTTGGTCGCCGCGGCGACAAGACTGTCTGCCTGCTTCACCACTTGCCGAGGCTCGTCCACAAAACCAACTTGGATTGCGTTCCACCGGTCGCGAAAATCTTTCGTTTCTTCGGCCGAAAAAAGCGGCACCACCTGCTTCTCCAGTCCCACTGCGGTCGCGGCGCCGGCGGAGGAAACGCCGCGACTCCAGAACCTTGGAGCAGCCGCAAAACTCACTTCAGGCTTTGCGCTGGCACCAGCCAGGGTCGCCGGCCTCAGTCCAACATCTGTATCCTCGTCTTTGAACTTTTTTGTTTCGTCCACTGGGTTACCTCCACTTTTGGTTTAGCGTTGCTAACGCTCTGCCACCCTTCTTCGCTTCTGGGCCGAAATCTACGCTACGGCCGCCTTCGCGCGAGCCAACTTTGGTTCACTGACGAGCTCATCAAATAACGACCGGTAATGAATCATGGCCTGCCGCAAATCTTCCGTACTGGCCTGGCCGTTTGCATGGCGCACGACAATGTCATGCGCGGCCCGGTAATTTTCCACCACCACGGGATGGTCCACGGAGATGTCCGCCGAGCGCTGCTCGAATTCGCTTACCGAATAACCGCGGGTGGACATCACGTCGCCAAGCAGTTGGTCTGCGTGGGTAACCGATTTATTCGGGTCGTCAACAAATTCCGCCTGCACCTCGCGCCAGGAGGCGAGGAAGCGCTCTCGATCCTTGTCTGTCAGCGGCCGAATTGCAAATCCTGCGACACGTGTTTCTCGTTTTTCGAGCTCGGCTTCCGCTTTCCGCCGTCCTCCACTTTCTTCGATGGCCCGCGCATATTCCGGCCCGAATCGAGTCTGCAGCCTTTCGGTCTTATGCTTCTTCAGAAACATTGCTGCGCCGATGCCTACAATTCCTATAAGAATCACTCCGACGATAATGACCAATGTCAATGTGCTCATTCCAGGCTCCTTCTAATTGTTTCTCACATCCCCCAGCCGAGTCCGGGATGGTGTCGCTCTTCAAAACTCCTGATGCGATGATCTGGAAACGCAGACACATCTCCTCATCGCGAGTTCTGAACGCAGAGTCCGCCTTTATGCGCCGACCCTTTTCCCGGAGACAAAATGCAAAATCAGGAGGATGATGCCGACGACAAGCAAAATATGGAATAAACCGGTAGAAACGTGAAACGCGAAAAGTCCGACCAACCAGCAAATCACTAAAATCGCTGCGATGAGTCCTAACATGTTTTTCTTCTCCTCCCATCCGCGCGCGAAACTAGCTGCAACGCCGCGCCCGGAGCCCAAGCCCAAGTCACGGAGAGTTTCCTCCAGATTTAAGCTGCGCGTCTCAAGCATAAATATCTGTTCACTTAGGGACACCGCGGATGGATATTATGAATAGCGCGTTCGAGAGTATCTGTCCGGCGGCGAATGTTGCGGGGACCGAGGCCGAGCTCGAAGACCACTAACAGTATTTGCATCACAGTCCAGAGCATGTGGACCACGGCGAGAGCGTGGGGCTACGTCGCTCACGACCTCATGGAAGGCGTCGTACTCCCGGACGTAGAGCGAATCGCGGCACAGTTTGGCAACGCAGTCTGGGGCGTTTTGGACGCAATTGGACGTAAAAAGCGAAACGGCTCAGAGGGAGCATCCTCTAAGCCGTTTCTTATCAACTAACAATTGGTTGCGGGGGTCAGATTTGAACTGACGACCTTCGGGTTATGAGCCCGACGAGCTACCAGGCTGCTCCACCCCGCATGTTCACTATAGCGGACATGCGCAGTCGCGTCAAATCAGCCTGGTTGAACACTGCCGTAATTTCCTTCGATCTAAAACCTTTCATTCTCCTTGCTCGAATTCCCACGTCGCGCCTTCCGCTGCCTCTCTACCACGTGTTATACGCTGTTCCCTCGAAGGACGATGTCAGGGCAGAATGCGAATGGACGTCGATGATCCCCGTCGTCACCTGATCCGGGCTCAAAACCACATTGTCGTACTGCGGATCCCAGTCTTTTGCCGACGTCATCGGGTCCGTGGGAATTTCGCGCAGATAACCAGCTTGTTGGAGATCGTCCAGAGACTGTGGCGCTGCTTGCTTATCCAAAGTGTAGTTGTCTATCGCTTGCCGCATCACCTGCAAATCGTGCTTCAACACCGCTTCCCGCGCCCGCTGCATACTTTTGTCGTATCGCTGCGCCGCCATGCCGATCAGAATCAGGATGATGGTGATGACAATCATCAGCTCGATCAGCGTGAACCCCGCCCCGATAATCCCCGGCCGTTTCCTCCGGAGAATTTCGCCGTTCACCTTTTTTGCAAAACGATTCATCTCACCGCCTCAACTTAAATCACCAATCGCTATATTTCGTCCCATCAAGAGCTGTGCCTGTCGATTTCGTATACACATCGAATACGTTTTTTCCGCACCAGCTTGTCGAATCCGCGTCGTCTGAAACGCACCGCAATCCCCAGTCCGCCTGTCCCGTCATCGGATCCACCGGAATCTTCCTCAAAAAACGCAATCTCTTGTCGTCTCCTGCTCCCAGTTGCACGCCTTTCACCAGCGTATCCAAATCCGGCGGGTAGTTCTCGCTCCCCACTTCTGTCCGGAACTTATGTTGATCCGCCAGGTCCTTGTAGCGGTCGATCGCGTCTTTCATGGTTCGCAAGTCATAGCGCAGTTCGGATTCTTTTTGTCTCACCACGGTGTAGCGGAATACCGGCAGCGCCATGGAGGACAAGACGAGCAGGATTGAGCAGGCAATAATCAATTCGAGGATGGTCATTCCTGCTGACGGGGACAGATGTCCCCGGCAATGGCGTCTGCTCGAACGGGAGAAGCGCGGCCGCATCGTTCATTTCCTCTCGCGTGGACTAGGGCTGAACCTGCACACTAGCCTCGGTCGTGACCAGTGGTATGGGTCGCTGCTGGGAGTCCTTCGCGTTTTCCTGCACGATGGAAACATTCGACGAACCCGGCGCCAGTCCCTTGATCACTATCCCAAGCAAAGTTCCGCTGCCGCTCACGCCTTGCGTGTTGGGCTGCCTGGTCGCGGAAATGATGGCTTGCCCCTTTTCCTTGTTGACGTTCGATACGATGGCGATCTCCTGCGTCCCTCCAGAAAGAAAGCCCCCGTGCTGACCTTCGCCCACCGCGTGCTGCACCTCTTCGACGCTGATCACCGCCGGGTTGTATTGCAGTAACATTGGGATCGAGAACAGGTCGCTTACATTGTCCACGACCACCGCAATTGTTTTCGTCTCTCCTACTCTCACTGCAACTGACTGCGGCTCGAATCGCAGCTTGCCAGGCTGCCCCTGCGGCGGATTCACTCCCGCGGCCGTTGTCCCGGGTGCCGGTGCCGGCACTGCAGGCGTCACCCCCGCTGGCGCTTGTGCCAAGGGCTTCGGTGCTTCTTGCGTCGGTGTGCGGACTTCACTTTCTCGCTTCACCTGAATATTTTGATCGTATCCCGAGTAAAGTCCCCGCAAATTCTCCCGCGTCCATTCGGGCAGCCGGACGATGTGCGGAATCAGCACGATCAAAACTTCGTCCTCCTGGTGGTCAATGCTGTCCGTCGAAAATAGGTAGCGGATAATCGGAATCTTCGCCAGTCCCGGCCACCCGTTTAGTGTCTTTGTGTCCGTTCTTTGGATGAGGCCGCCCAGAATACTGGCCTCGCCATCCTTCAGTCGAATGTCGTGTTCGACGACGCGCTGGCTGATGATTGGCTGGCTGATCCCTCCAATCGTGGATTGGCCCGTCACCGAGGAAACTTCGATCTTCGTTTTCAGGCTGATTTCGTGATCCGGGTGCACCCGAGGCGTGATGTCGATATTCACACCGACATCCTGGTATTGAAACTGTGTGTTCACAAGTGGGTTGACCAATCCCGCCGTCCCAACTGCACCGACTCCTACACCCGCCTGAAAGCTTCCTGTGGCGATTGGGATTCGATCCCCGATTTTAAGTTTTGCCGGTTGCCCATCCACGGAACGAAGCTCTGGATTCTGAATAATTTTTGTATAGGTGTCGGTTAGCACTGCATTCGCCGTGAAGTTCGGAAGCGTAACGCTGTAATCGCTGCCATTCAGGTGCCGTAGCGTATCGAGCGTAATGTTAGTCGTTGTTGTTGGTGTTGTCGTTGAGCCGCCTGTGGTGGTCGTTGCGTTGGGATTTATGGCGATCGAAGCGCTTTGCCCCGGTCCAACTCCGAGATTGCGCAGCCGATCCGTTCGCGCCTCCAGCACTTCTACCTGAACCACCACTTCTGGTTTGGCTTTATCGACGTCGTTGAGCACTTTGCCGACCAGTGTCAGCACGTCCGGCGTCGCTCGAATGATGATGGCGTTCTGCGAATTTACCTGCTGAATCCGCTTCACATCGAACAATTGCCTCAGTCCCGTAACTATTTCCGTCAAGTCCTGCGGTGTTACCGTGTTCGCCAGATAAAAAGTTTTCAGCACTTCCTCTTCATAATCCCGTCGCTTCTGGGCCTGGTCCGGAGCTATGAGAATTGTGTTTTCGGTAATTGGCTTCCAGAACGCTTTGCTCTGCACGCAGGCTATCTCCAGCGCCTGTTCCAGCGTCACGTTGTTCAAGTCCACCGAAATTCGCCGTGCAGGGAAGTCCGGATCGTAAATTACGGTCAGCCCCGCCAGCTTGCCGATCGTGTCGAAAACCATTTTGGCATCGTTCGAAGCCCGGTAATTGATCGGCGCCCTCGAGAGCGGCTTGATTTCCGGCGGCGTTGACAGAAATTGCTTCGTCTCGTCTTCCGGAGTCGGCGGCGTGCCGTCTGTCGCGTGCGTCTGTTCCGCGATCAGATCCAAAGTCTTTTTCAATTCCTGCCCGGCAATCGTACTGGAAGGATCTACGATTTGTGCGCGCTGGAACTGGGCCGCTGCTCCCTGCAGGTCCCCGTTTTCCCTTTGTTTCAGGCCCTGTTTGATGTGCATTTCCCCGGCCTGAAAGCGCGTTTGATTTACCCTGATTTTATAGCTGGCGTTGTTGGGGTCGGACTTCAGAGCCTTTTGATAAAATTCTAGCGCCGCATCATAATCCTGCAGTGTCTCCGCCTTGCGCCCCTTGCTGTAATCAGTTTGCCCTTTGGGGCAGCCCGCTGCGAACAGACCCATTCCGGCGCACAGAATGACACTACACCAGCGTCGCATGTATTCTCCCGGGCTTGGACTTGAAGCCTTTTCAGTCTAACACCCGGTTTAGAGCACCGGCAACACAAGGAAGGTTGGCTGTCGCCCTCAGGTAATCACCTCAAGCCCCCTCCATAGCCAAGATTTCTCACTCCGGATATGATGGAAGATTGTGTCCAAGCCTGCGAAAAAATCGGGGAAGGAAAACAAGTCTGGCGAACAGATTGTCGCGCAGAATCGCGCGGCCTCCTATAATTATCATCTATTGGAGCGCCTCGAAGCCGGCTTGGTCCTCCACGGTACGGAAGTGAAAGCCTTGCGCGAAGGGAAAGCGAACATCCGCGATGCTTACGTCGATTTCAAGCCCAGCGGCCCCTGGCTTGTTAACGCACATATCGCACAGTACATGCCCGGCGGCCCGTGGAATCACGAGCCTCTTGGCGCGCGCAAGCTCTTACTTCACAAGAACGAAATTTATAAGCTCGCCGGGCGTACCCAATCCAAAGGCTTGACCGTCATTCCTCTGCGCATCTACTTTCGCAATGGACTGGCCAAGGTCGAACTCGCTCTCGCGCAAGGCAAGAAGTCTTGGGACCGCCGCCAGGATGAGCGGAACAAGGAAGCACGCAGAGAAACAGAAGAAGCAATGTATCGCAATCGGAGGCGATGAAGATCCATGCAAATCACGTTAGCAACTCAGCCGTTCGCAAGCATCGAAGCAGACGCGCTTGTCACTTACGTTTTTGAAGATGGCGAGCTTGTGCAAGGACGAATTTCGGAGATCAATCAGCTCTCGAACGGCCTTCTAAATAAACTAGCGAAAAGCGGCGAACTCACCGGGAAGCCGTTGGAAATGACACTGATTCACGCGCCTGCGGGCTTGAAAGCCGGGCGGCTGCTGCTCGTCGGCGCGGGCAAGCGCGACAAATTCGACTCCGCGGCGTTGCGAAGGATTTCCGGATCGGCCCTGCGATATTTGAAATCGCGCGGAGTGCACACATTGGTTTTTGTCTCTCGCGAGGGCCACGCCACCGAGGACGCCGCGCAAGCCGCGGTGGAAGGCGCTCTTGCCGCGGACTTCGAATCCGACAAGTACAAGACCGACAAAAAGAATGACAAGTCGATCGATTCAATCGTGCTCGCCGGATATTCCGATGCCGAGCGCGCTGCCGGAGAAAAGGGCCTGTTGCGCGGCCGCATCATCGCCGATGCGCAGAATTTTGCGCGCGACCTCATCAACGAGCCGTCCAACAAACTCACGCCGAAAATTCTCGCGGAAAAAGCCGAAGCCATGGCGAAGCAGGCGGGGCTCGCCGTGGAAATTCTCGACGAGAAAAAAATCGCCGACCTCAAAATGGGCGCTCTCCTGAGCGTGGCCCAGGGCGGGCCGGAACCGCCGCGCATGATCGTTATCACTTACACTCCCGCGAATCTCAAGCCGGGCGCGCCGGTGATTGGATTCGTCGGAAAAGCCGTCACGTTTGACACCGGCGGAATTTCCATCAAGCCTTCCGAAGGCATGGAAAAAATGAAGTACGACATGGCCGGCGGCGCCACCATGATCGGCGTCATGCGCGCGCTGGCCGCGCTCAAACCAAACGTGAAAGTCATTTGCGTCGTGCCCTCCACGGAAAACATGCCCGGCGGCAGAGCGCAAAAGCCCGGCGACATTCAGACGGCCATGTCCGGAAAAACCATCGAAGTTCTGAACACGGACGCCGAGGGCCGCCTGATTCTCGCCGACGGCGTTCACTATGCGAAACAACTCGGCGCGACGCATCTCGTTGACGCCGCCACTCTCACCGGAGCAATCGTCGTGGCGCTTGCCAGCATCAACGTCGGTGTCTTCAGCGGCGCCGATCAATCCTGGACGGACAAGATTCTCGCTTCAGCAAAAGCTGCGGGCGAAAAAATGTGGCAACTGCCGATGGATGACGAATACCGCGAGTTTATTAAAGGCACGGTCGCGGATATTCAGAATATCGGGAGCGGCAAAGGCGGCGGCTCGATCACAGGCGCGTGGTTCATCCGTGAATTCGCGGGCGACACGCCGTGGGTGCATCTCGATATCGCGGGCACGGCCTGGAACGACGACGCCAAACCCTGGCTTGCCAAAGGCCCGACGGGAGTGGCGTTGCGGTCTCTGGTCCATCTTGCTATGTCCTACTAGATTCGAGCTTTTTTCGCATCGCACGGCAAGAGAGAGGCACGATGAATCGTGCCTCTACATTTTTTCCGGGGCCTCGATCCCCAGCAAATCCAGCGCGCGCACAAGTTGAGATTCCACAATTTCCGTCAGGCGCAGTAAGAAGGCGCGTTTTTGTTCATCGGCTTCCGTCAAGATGTGATGCTTGTGGTAGAAATTGTTAAATTCCTGCGCCAGATGGAAAGCGTATTTGGCAACGAAGGCCGGCTCTTGCGCGCCGATCGCAGCGTCCACAGCGTCGTCCAGTGAGCCTACCGCGAGCAATAATTCCCACAGGCCGTTTCCGTCCGGCCCTGCGAAGAGTGCAGCGACACTCTCGCGAGTCACTGCAACGTTGGTCGCCCCTGCTTCCGCGCCTTTCCTGCGGATACCGCGGATCCGGACTACCGCGTATTGGCAATAAGGGCCCGTCTCGCCTTCAAAGCTGAGGGCATCTTTGAAGTCGAAGGCAATGACTGTGTTGCGCGTGAATTTCAGGAGGAAAAAACGCAGTGCGCTTACAGCGATGGCGTGGGCCGTTTTTTTCTGTTCCGCGCCGCTCATGTCCGCGTGGCGTTGCTGAACTTCGGCGAGCGCGGCAGCCTCGAGCTTGTCGATGAGGTCGTCGGCCTTAACGCCGAAACCCTTCCGACCGCTGACTTGAACGAATGGCTGCTTGGCTTCTTCGGCAGTGAGTTCATAGCCGAGTTCCGCGGCGCAGCGGGGAGTCAGAACCACGAACGCGTAGGACAAGTGGATGGATTTCGCGGCGGCTTCGGCGTGGCCGAGACGGCGCAGCGCTTCGGCAACGACATCCTGCACGTAGGACTGGCGCGTATCAATGACGTTGTAAACCGCGGTGGCGGGTTGGGCGAAATGCGGAGCGGCGGGATCGCTCTTGAGAGTCGTTGTGGCCCAAACCGTTTCACCTTCCGGAGAGTCAGGCCATATGCGATAGTTGAAATCCTTGCCTAACAGTCCGAATTTCCAGAGTTGATAAGCGATGTCCTTGCCGACGTAGGTTACCGTGCCGTTGGAGCGGACGATAATTTTGTCCTGGATATTTTCTTCGTCCTCGTCGGCAGGTCGTTCCGCTTCGGATGGTTTCCCGGAATCCTTTGCTTCTTCTTTCCACGGAATGATCCAGCAGCCCGCCATTTTCCCGGCGTTAACGAGTTGAATGACGCCTGATTTTTTTAGCAGCTCAAAGGCGGTATCCCAGAACTTGAGGTGGAGAATTTCGCTCTCGCGGGCGAGAAGGTCATAGGCGATGCCGAGGCGCGCCATGGTTTTGAGGTGGAGGCTGACGACGGTGTCCGCGATCACGTGGGCGACTTCGGCTTCTTCGCCGCGATCTTCCTCAATGGCCTTGAGAGTACGCGCGCGAAGTTCGGCGGCGCGTGCTTTATCTTGTTCAAAAAAGTGCGTGGCTTTGGCGTAGAGATCCCAACAGTAATAATCGAACTTCGGCGCGATGGCCAGCGTCTTGACGCCGACGGGAGTGCGGCGCTCCATTTCGAGAAAGCCGATGACGACGTCGGCGACCTGGACTCCGGTGTTGTCAATGTAGTTCTGGATCTGGACGGAATTCCCAGTGTGGCGTAAAACGCGGGCCATGGTGTCGCCGAGAACAGAATTGCGAACGTGGCCGATGTGCGCGGCCTTATTGGGATTGATGCTAGTGTGCTCGACGATAATTTTTCCGGATATTTTCGTGGACGCGAGTGGCGAGTGGCGAGTGACGAGTGGCGAGAGATCAGACCAGAAGGCGGCGCGATCGAAGTAGGCGTTCAGGTAGCCGCCGCCGGCGACTTCCACGCGGGCGATGCCCTCGATTTTGCCCAAAGTATTCACGATCTCCTGCGCGATGATGCGCGGAGCTTTCTTAAGGCGCTTAGCGAGCTCGAAGCAGACGGGAGAGGCGGCTTCACCCATTTCAATTTTAGGCGGCCGGTTGAGGACGATGTCGAGAGTGATGGCGTAGTGCTGCTGGATGAGGCGGGCGAGCGCGTCGCGAAGGCGATTTGTCAGCGTCAGGTACAAGGGTCCTCGCGGAAGAAGAGCAGTGAGTATAGGCGGAGGAGGGTGAAGCGGTCAAAACGAGTCGAATGGATCGTAGGAACGCGAACGGGCATACCCCACCCCGGGTGTTTTGCGCAAAGAGTGCGTAAGGTATTGAAAATACAATGGATGTGAGATCGGACAGTGCAAAAGAGTGCGTAAGAGTATGAAAACAAAGGAAGGCTAGAGTCTTTGCAATGATATTGATGCGGAGAGCGTGCAAGAGTGGCAAACAAAGAGGTTACAGATGCATTGGGAAGAAGAGCTGGGAACGTGTTGATGCCACGGGGCTTAGAGAGAACCTCGTGGCGAGGGGGCATTTGTCATGCGGCACGGAAAACCGTGCCGTTCCATTAATGAATATTATAACACAACCGTTATATTTGTCAAGTGATTACTGATAACCGGCGTGTTTGCCTGGACCTAACGGTCTCAAGCCATCCCTCGGAGTGGCTGCGTCCACGCGTAGGCTGCTTCCGTTTCGCCCGGCAAGTTAATCGTACCCGTGGCTCATCGTGGGGTCTCAACTTACTGTTAGCCCGTCATCCGCTCTGGATCGCAGATGAGACCCTGTAGAATCTCGGGCTAACCCAACGCAACTCCGATGGACAGATCTTAGTCTCGCGAGGCAAGGCGCCGACTATTCCGTCAGCTGCGCATGGCTACTTCAGCTTCGCGTATTCCGCCTTGGCGGCGATGAGAATGGGGATGTCGGGGTCGGCGTCTTTCCAGAGCGTGAGGAAATCGTTGTATGCGGCGCGGGTTTTGGCGGTGTCGCCCTTCAAGGCATAGGCGCGGGCGAGGCCGAGATGGGCCAAGGCACCCTGCGGGGAAATGCTCACGAGGCCGCGATGGTCTAGAAGTTTCTGGAACTCTGCGGCCGCTTGGTTACCTTTCCGCAGGCGCAGGTAGGCTTGACCGCGTAAATAGGCAGGGCATAGATTTCCGGTTGTACTCATCTCAAGGGCCGACGTAGCTTGGAGCAGCTCGATGGCTTTGGCGGGATTGTTGCCATTGATTTCAATCGCTGCATGGATGGCCGGCAGCCAGTAGCCGCTGACAAGCGTGGCCTCAGGGAATCGCCTCGCCAGGTCGTTGGCTAGAGCCAGCGCTTGAGCCGAGTCCCCCGCAAGGGCCAGGGTCAGAGCTGCTTCAGCTTGGACGGCGCGGTTTGGAGCTCTAGCCAGGGCGGATTTGGCGCCCTCGCGAGCCTGAGCGAAATTGCCATATTCTGCTTCCGTCAAAGCAGCATCGACCTCGTACCCCGCAGCCAGTTCCTTCCTATTGTTTCGCTGCCCTGCTTCGATCGTACTTTGCGTCAATTCCCGTCCTCTGTGGAGGCGACCATAGTAATCTTCTGTAGCGGAAGCAGCGCCCAGAAAGAAGTCTTCCTGGCCGGGTTTGTTTGCGACCCAAGCCATTTGGCGAGCCATCTCGGCCTCATCGGGTTCCAAAAAAGCAATCCTGTACCGCTGGAAGTGTAGACCAGGGAAATCGATATTCCGCGCCAAGGCCTGCTGGTACACGGCCTTCGCTTCGTCCAGGCGATCCATAATAGTATATGAAGCCATGAGGCGCGCGTGTGTACGGGCATCGTCGGGATCGAGTCGAAGCGCCTCGAGAATCGCCCTATGTGCAGCTTCATGTTGTCCTAGACCTCTGAGGGGTCGCTCCAAATCGAAGTGGGCCAGTTTGTCCCGCGGATACTCTTGTGCCCAGAGATGGGCGACTTCCACGGCCCTTTCAAGTTCTCCTGTACCAGTGCGATACATAACAGTGATGCGGAATTTTTCCCGCTCGCTCGCCCGATCACGTAGCTCATACGCCTTTTGAATGTATCCGCGACCTGTTTCCAGCTGTCCGGTATCGGCATAGCTTCTTCCGAGGGAAGCGTAGGCCGAGGCGAAATTCGGATCACGCTCGAGAGCACGCTTGAAAAATGGGATCGCTGCCACGTTGCCTTCTTCGGAACCAATCTTCATCCCCAGCGAGTAGGCCTTGAGGGCTTCGAGTGATGACGTGGAGGCCTGCTCAATGGGCACATCAAATTTTTGGACCGAGCTTAACGATTCACCGGCTTTTCCACGGAGATCCCTTGCCGCCTCGTCGAGGGCCTTGAGCACTTGTTCTTTGCTGCTGGCCGTCATCTGCTCTTGCACCAGGAAGTCCCCCGTCTGGCAATTCACCAAATTGACCGCGATCACGTACTGACTCCCCAGGCCCGCAATCGCACCGCTGATGTATGCCTTGCTCCCCACGCGCTGGCAAAGGTCGCGGGCAAGTCCCTGTGCGAGCCGTTCAGTGGGGGAGCGCCCCATTAACTTCAGCGTGTCCTGTACCTTCTGATCCGAGAGGACATCGAGAAACGGAGACTGCTCCAGTTGGACGGCGAGGCCCTGCTTAAGGGTGTCGTCAAATACGGCATCGCCAGTTGTATTGTTGAAGTCCGCGAGCACAATCGTGTCTTTCTCCGTCAAGGCATGCACGCGGCGGGCGCGAAACAAGTAGAATGAGGCTGCGGCCGCCGCCAGGATAACGGCAATCCCGCCCAAGGCGGCCACACCCTTTACGTGCCATCGCGTGCGGCTGGCACCAGTCCCTGGTGCGGCCGTTTTTGACGACTCCGTGTCACGCTTCAGTCGTTGCAGGTCGGTGCGAATGTCCGAAGCGTGCTGGTAACGGAGGTTGGGGTCTTTCTCCAGACATTTGTTGACGATCTCTTCGAGCTTCGGTGGGACCTCGGGGTTAATCCGAACCGCAGGCACGGGTTGGCGTTCCAGAATGGCGTGGAAGATCATTCCCGAGGTCTCGCCGCGGAACGGCAACTGTCCGGTGGCCGTCTCATACAGCACGGCACCGAAGGAAAATAGGTCGGTTCGTGTATCCAATTCCTTGCCCTTCACCTGTTCTGGCGACATGTAAGCGACTGTTCCGAGAGCCGTACCGGGGCTGGTGAGATGGTCTTCGACGTCGAGGGTCGCAGCGGTCTGCTCCGTTCCCGTCACAGGTTTGGGAGAGAGCTTGGCCAACCCGAAGTCGAGGATTTTGGCGTGCCCACGATCAGTCACAAAAATGTTGGCAGGCTTAATGTCGCGATGAACGATGCCTTTGCCGTGCGCGGAATCGAGCGCATCCGCAATCTCGATTCCCAGCGAGACCAGTGTTTCCAGTTCCATGGGCCGCCCGGCGATGCGGTGCTTCAGCGTCGCGCCTTCCATAAACTCCATTGCAATGAACGCCTTCCCATCCTGCTCGCCGATGTCGTAAATAGTGCAGATGTTGGGATGATTCAGGGCAGACGCGGCTTGTGCTTCGCGTTGAAACCGGGCGAGGGTATGCGGATCCCGGGCAACATCCTCAGGCAGAAACTTGAGCGCGACGAAACGGTGGAGACGCGTATCCTCCGCCTTGTAAACGATTCCCATCCCACCACCACCTAGCTTCTCGATGACGCGGTAATGCGAGATGGATTCGCCAATCATTGCTGGGAAACCGCTCTTGGCAGGGCATGTTAGGCTGCGCTCAAAAGCAAGTCAACATGGGCGACGAGCCAATCAAATCCTGGCTTTGTCGGCCAACCGGAAGTAGTCCGTCTCATGTATCGATCCGGGATAGGCACTCCTTCGACCAACTGCCTTCTACTGCTGTTTATGCCACCACTCGCGAAGAGATTGGCAGCGACCGGTGGAGCCCAGCGAGATGAGAAAGATGCCGTCGAGAGTGGTGTGCAGGGATTGGGGAATGATGACGAACGTGGCTTGCCATTGGGCAATGCCGTAGCCCGGCTCGACGGCAAGATTATCGTACTTGAATTGGACGTGATCTTCGGTCTTGGCGACGTGTATCCAGTAATCGCGGATGGCAGGTCGGCCGCGGAGAGGCTCGACGAAGGGCGTGACTTGATAGGTGGCGTCGTCGGTGTAGAGGGAGGCGGCGGCGTTTGGATCGCGGCTTATCCAGGCGCGTCCGTAAGCGGCTAGCCATTGGTTGAAGGATTCTCGGTCCATCTGGCAGATGAGCCCGTTCTGGTCCAGTGATTATGTATCAATCGCGGGTGTTGCGCTTCGGTGTTATTACTGAGATCTTGTGCCGCGGGGCTGAGCTTGACGAACCAGATAGCGAGCAACCGTTGCAGCGGTGTGCGCGACTAGGCCGCCACCCACCGGAGCCAGCTTCCGGTTCGGCGGCAGGATCATTGCCGCTCCAGCACATCGTGCCTCAACTTCCGGATTGCCCGTGATCCGCCCGGAATCAGCGTGAAGCAGCCCTGTGCAAGAAATCCCGGCACAATCGTTCTAACATCATGCTAGGCTTACGTATTCAGACGAGAGCTCTGAAGGTGATGTAATTGGTCCTCGGTGAAAGCTCCCGCTACGTATTGGCTGAACTCTTGGTAGCGATGTTCACTTGCGCAGCCGCCAACGCGCAAACCCCGCACGTTCGTCTGGAACCGGGCTCCGTGCACGCATCCAAGATTGAGGCAATTCGCGACGATAAGAAGACTTCCCTTCAATTCCGTTCCATCCTGGTGCTGACGGATTTTCCCGGCGCAAAATCCGGCGAGTCCGCAGTCCAAATGATTTACGACCCGGAGAGCAAGCTTTTCGAATGGCGCTCCTTCCAGACGTACCAGGGTTACGATGCAGAACTCGAAGCAAAGCAATTTGCCAAAAACTCTTTCGTCTATCTCGTACCCGACAGGCTCGTGGTTTTTTCTCGTCTCATGTTCCAGTCTCAAGAGGCGGTGTGGGAGAGTACAGAACACTACGACAGCATGCATCAAGGGCAAGATAGCGTGATGCGGTTCTTCGAGGAACATAGGGCGACCGCAGACACGCCATGGAACGCGCGATTCAAGACAGTCGACTTAATGAAGGAGATACCGCGAAATTTCATGGAGCAGTGCTATAACGCGATGATGAGCCCTCCCAGGGTCGAAGAATTGCGGCGCGACGAAAAGCACTGGATTTTCAAGATTACTGGTCCGAATGGCAACTCTGCCAAAGTCTCCTTGGATGATGCATTCAAGGTAGTCGCCACAAAGCTTATTCCCCGTCCCGCCGTCATCGTTGAGGACAGCGCCACCGTTCCCACGGCGGTCCACGCGATGCGCAACGGGATTTCCTCTCGATTGGAAGCCCGCGAACTGCTGCTAAATGTCGCTCACGGATGTTCCATGGCATCCCGATCGCAGGTGCTGATGGTTTACGACCCGACCACGAAGCTATTCCTGTGGTTTCCCGAAGGAGCATCAGCGGATTTCCTCCCCAAAAGCGATCGCTTCCCGGACGACATAGCCGCCCAATTTTTTCAGAATTCCATATTCGTCATTACGGAAGATAAGATAGCGGCCTTCAGCACCGATACAGAAACCGTCCGTCATTCGAGCGTCCGGTTCGCCAGTCTGCAGGATGCGCAACAGAGTCTCTTATCCGAAATTGCAAAACCTCTATCCGCGCCTGCCGCCGGCGCCAAGCAGTTGCGTCTGGACTCGCTGCTGGTTCCCATGCAGTACTACGTTCCAAAGCGCACGCCGCCATCCTGGCGGGCAGCGACCCACGAAGGCGGGCGCTGGCGCCTGCAACTGGAGTGGTCTGCAGGGCCGCTTAAAGAAGCTACCCTTTTTCTCGACGATAGCTTCAACCCGGTGAAGGCAGATCTCACCTACGCGACATCGCAAGCAAAAATCGGCGGCATTGCGAGCTGGCCGCTTCTCTGGGACACCGTGCGTAACCTGAAGGCTGATCAGCTGGCCCCGCCACCCCAAAGCGAACTTACCATCACCGACAAATCCTCCTCCATTCACGCCTTGAAAAACGGACGTCCAATAAAAGTGCAGGCGCAATTGATTGATATTCATCGCATGGGGAAAATGTTGGCTGTGTATGACCCAACGTCCCGGCTCTTCTGGTGCGTTTATGAGCCTCACGGCGTGGGAGACAACATTGGGTATTACTCCAGCCAATTCGAGAAGGGGAATTCTTGGTTACTGGTTACCGATGACAAGATTCTGGGTTTCGACGCCGTGAGCAACAACAGTTTCACGGGTGCTCAAGAGTCAACCCTCAGGTACGCCAGTTTCAGCAAAGGGCTAAAGTACGCTTTGACGGCAGTCTGGCGGAATACAGGATCGATCCGTGACGGTCATGCGTATTTCGACATCCAGTTTCCACCGGCTTTCCTGACTCAATGGACGGCGCCGTACAACGTAGCGCCTCGGTATCTCGGGATTTCCGAGTCCCATGGCAACTGGCAACTCGTCCTTGAAGGAGCCAGCGGTCAACAAGCCATCGTCACCCTAGGTGAAGGATACGAGCCCGCGCGTGCGAGTTTCATCTATGCCGCGCCTGCACAGAAGTGACGCTCGGTCGAGCGATTGCAGCAGGAGCACCCGGTCGAGAAGATGTTTCTTCTTCAGCGCTTCGCTCGCGGTCCAGAGACGGCGGTTTGGGAAGTGTTGACAAGGGTTTGGGATGGATGGTCGGCCAACCGGGAGTTTTCCGTCTCATGTATAGATCCGGGATAGGCACTCCTTTGACCAACTGCCATCTACTGCTGTTTATGCCACCACTCGCGAAGAGATTGGCAGCGACCGGTGGAGTCCAGCGAGATGAGAAAGATGCCGTCGAGAGTGGTGTGCAGGGATTGGGGAATGATGACGAACGTGGCTTGCCATTGGGCAATGCCGTAGCCCGGCTCGACGGCAGGATCATTGCTGCTCCAGCGCATCCTGCTTCAACTTCCGGACCGCCCGTGATCCGCCCGGAATCGGGTGCGAACGCTGAGGGGCGGCTTAACTTCTCACTGGGCCAATGCGCCGCTGGATGGGCCCAAAAACGAAAGCTAGTGTTGATATCTATTGACGCATATCGATATAGAATGATATAGATATTGGCATGACTAGAGTCAATCCTCAAGAGTTTATTCCGCTCAAGACCCATTGGTTTCACATCATGCTGTCGCTTGCGGGCGGAGAGCAGCATGGTTACGGAATCATGCAGGAGGTCCTGAATCGCACTACTGGAAAGGTGCGGTTGTGGCCAGCGACATTGTATGGATCGGTTAAGCGGCTGATCGAGGCGGAATTGATCGAGGAATCCGACAAGCGGCCAGCGCCGGAACTAGACGATGCGCGTCGCCGCTACTACCGCCTGACGCCCATGGGCAGGCAGGTGCTTGACGAGGAATGCGAGCGCCTACAGGAATTGGTCCGGACCATTCAAGAGAAGCAAGGGCGAGCGAAGCAAGGCTTGGTGACGGAATGAACCGCCCAACGCCATCCACATCATCCACGCGCCAGTCGGGTTTCGCATGGCGCATCTACCGCCGCCTGGCCCAAGCGTTTCCTCACGAATTCAAATTGGCTTACGGCGACGACGTGATGCAACTCGGCGAAGACGTCATAGACGAAATTGCCAAAAGGCACGGAGCCGGGGGTCTGATCCGCCTCATCGCGGACATTGCAATTCGCGTACCGCTCGAATACCTGAGCGAAATGCGCGGCGATATGCGCTATGCCGTGCGCGCCCTGCTCAAGTCGCCCGGGTTCGCGCTGGTGGGCATCATTTCGATGGGACTTGGCATCGGCCTCACGACCAACGTCTACAGCTCGAAATGGGAAATGTTATTTCGTGATCTGCCGGGAGCGGCAAACGCGAAAGACCTGGTGATGATGCAACAGTCGGCGGATGCCGATCTCGCCGCTGTCTCGTACTACTATATCGAACAGTTCCGCGAGCAAAAAGGCCTGTTCACTGGCGTCGCGGCATTTGAGACCGGCATCCCGTTCAATGTCACGTTTCAAGGCAACCTGAGTGGCAAACCCGAGCGCGTCTTTGGCCAACTGGTGTCACCGGATTATTTTTCCGTGCTCGGCGTCCAACCGCAGCGTGGCCGCGTGTTCAGCGCCGCAGTGGACCGGTCCGGTGACGCGCCCTTCGTCGTGATCAGCGATCGCTTCTGGCGCAATCGCCTCAACTCCTCTTCCAACGCAATCGGGCAAATCCTTCGCCTGAATGGGCAAATCGCGACGATCGTCGGAATCACGCCCAGGAATTTCAACGGTGCACTCGCCATCAACCCCTCCGAGCTCTTCGTTCCGGTCACCGCACCCGCCGCGCTAGCTCCAGAGCTCGCCAACGATGTGATGCATAAACGCAATGCCAAAGAGTTCCTCGCGATGATGTGTCTCGCGCCTGGTGTCACGATTGAATCCGCGGAAGCAGGTCTCGATGCCATTACGCGCCGTCTCGACGAGCAGGATTCTTCGATGGCAAGGCGCACGGACCAAGGCAGGCGCGTCACGTTGCTTCCGGCGGGCACGAGCGTACCGATTCCGCGGAAATTGAAGCCCGCGTTGATCGGATTTTTCATTGCGTTGATGGGCCTTGTGATCGCGCTGGCGTGTATGAATCTGGCGAACATGCTGATGGCGCGCGGCGCCAATCGGCGAAAAGAGTTGGCGATTCGCCTCTCGGTGGGGGCCAGCCGTTTCCGGCTGGTGCGCCAGATGATGAGCGAAGGCATTCTGCTCTCAATGCTCGGCGGCGTTGCAGGGTTCGCACTTGCGCTTGGTCTCGGCGCGTTGAACGCCCATTTCAGGCCGCCGACTACGCTGCAGTTCGAAACGAATTTCTCCCTGGACTGGCACGCAGGACTCTTCGCGTTTGGCCTCGCGATTATCTGCGGCGTTGGATTCAGCCTCGGGCCAGCTCTGCAAGCGACAAAAGCCGATTTGACTCCCGCCCTCAAAGAGGGCTCGGCGCTTCAGTTGCCGGGTTACCGGCGCATTGGCCTCCGCAACTTGCTCATGGTGATCCAGGTCGCAGCGTCGCTCACGCTGCTGCTGATGACCGGATTCCTGGTGATGGGAATCAGCAAGGGCACCAACATCCAAACCAAGTTCGATCCGAGCACGATGGTTCTCTTGTCGCTCGATCCGGTGCGCGACGGCTATTCAGCGGAAAAAGCACAAGGTCTGTTCGAGAAACTTCCCGAGCAGCTCAAAAACACCGGCCAGGTGCGCAACATCGCCTTAGCCGCGCAGCCGCCCTTTACCAGCGAATCGGAACGCACGTCACTGTCTGCGGAAGACTCCCCGGGATCCTCACAGGTTGTGCAGCAGGTGCTCGAGGAAACCGTGGGCGCGGGCTACTTTGCCACGCTCAACGAATCGATTCTGGCGGGCCGAGACTTTGCGGTATCTGACCAACGAAGCCACGCTGATGCATCGAACGCCTTGCCCGCCGTGCTGAACGAAAGTGCGGTGCGCGGATTCTTCGGCAATGGGAACGCGCTCGGGAAGCGAGTTCGGGACGACAAGCAGACCTATGAGGTGGTCGGCGTGGTCGGTGACATGAAGGATCTCGAAGGATTGAACCAATCCATTATTTATTTGCCGTTGACATCGCGGGATTTCGCGCGTCCGCCAGCTGGCGGCATAACCATTCTGGTTCGGTCGGATGCGGGTGCTTCTCCGGCGACAGATGCGCTGAGCGCGATTCGAAACGAGATAACTCTTATCGATCCCAACCTGAACATCGTCAACATGCAAACGCTCCGCTCTTACTTGGATCGTAGCCGGGCTGCGTTGCGGTTCTCGATCCAAACATACGGCGGAATCGGAGTGTTTGGCTTGGTGTTGGCTGCCATCGGGCTGGCCGGAGTTACGGCCTACGCGGTGGCGCAAAGGCGCAAGGAGATTGCTATCCGCACAGCGCTAGGCGCAAGCAGGGCGCAAGTACTGGGGCTGGTACTGCGCGAAGGGACGGCATTGGTAGGGGTCGGAACGCTTCTCGGATTCTTGGGCGCGGTTGGTCTGGCAAAAGTAGTTTCCTCGTTGGCAAATCTGTTTGCGGACGCGCTTAAGATCGGGACGAATCAGCCCCTCTTGCTTGTCGGCGCGCCGTCCCTGCTAGCGGCCGTGGCGCTGCTCGCTTGTTACGTGCCGGCGCGCAGAGCGGTCAAAATCGATCCGCTAAAGGCGCTCCGCGACGAGTAGAGTGCTTACCGATTCGTCTCCGGCGACGCCTCGTTAAGCCGGTGGAAGTCGCCGCACTTGGCGTCTCCGATTCGATCCGCCACGCGAGATAGCTCCCGGATGGTCGGCCAACCGGGAGTTTTCCGTCTCAGGTATCGATCCGGGATAGACACTCCTTTGACCAAATGCCGCCTCGGAATGGCGGCGTTGCTACGTGGAGTTTGGAGCCTCCGTTTATTCTGCGTGGGTTCGCTCGGTTATCTTGACGCGTAAACGCTGTCTTCATTTCGAGCGGAGGCGGGACGGTTGTTTGACACACTTACGTTGCGCCGATAGTATCGAGAGACTCCGACGGAACGTGCGAAAACGGGCGATTCCTGCGGCGGCGGCATTCCATGAAACTTGCCTATTTTGATTGCTTTAGCGGAATTAGCGGCGACATGACGCTGGGCGCGCTGGTGGATGCAGGCTGCACGGTGGAGCAATTGCGCGAGGAGTTGGGCGGGTTGCAGGTGCCAGGATGGGAATTGACAGCGGAGAAGGTGTGGAAGAACGGGATGGCCGCGACGTACGTCAAGGTGGTGACGGAAGATCAGTCGAAGCACCGGTCGCTCAGCGCGATTTTGGAGATATTGCAAAAGTCGAAGCTTGCGCCGACTGTGCGGGAGCGCGCGGCGGCGATTTTCCAGAAACTGGGGGAAGCGGAGGCCCGAGTCCACGACGTGCCGATTGAGAAGATTCATTTTCATGAGGTTGGCGCGGTGGACGCGATTGTGGATATTGTTGGCGCATGCATCGGGTTTCAGGCTTTGGGGATTGAGAAGTTTGCGTGCTCGGCTTTGAATGTCGGAGGCGGTACGGCAAAAATGGCGCATGGAATTTTGCCGGTGCCTGCGCCTGCGACAGCGAATTTGTTGCAAGGCAAACCTACGTATTCGAATGGAGTACAGAAAGAGCTGGTTACGCCGACTGGGGCAGCCATTGTGGCGACGCTCTGCGATTCGTTCGGGCCGCAGCCGGCCATGAGCATATCGGCGATCGGTTATGGCGCGGGGACCGCGGACCTGGAAGGGCAGCCAAACGTAGTGAGGATTATGGTTGGTGAAGAGGTTCGGGTGGGCAAGAGCGAAACAAAAGGAGCACAGGCTGAAGCCTGTGGCACCGGGTTTGACGAGGAAATTGCCGTCATTGAAGCGAACCTGGATGACATGAACCCGCAGATATACGGGTATTTTTTGGAGAAGGGGCTGGCGGCGGGGGCGCTGGATGTTTATACGACGCCGGTGCAGATGAAAAAGAACCGGCCGGGGACGTTGTTGACAGTTTTGTGCAAGCCGCAAGACACGAATTCGCTCATGACTTTGATTTTTGCAGAGACAACGACGTTTGGGGCGCGCACGTATCGAGCGCAGCGGAGGGTGCTGCCGAGGGAATGGGTGAGCGTGGCGACGGATTTCGGCGATGTGCGGATGAAGGTTTCTCGGGTGAATGGGCGGATCCTGCATGTGGCTCCGGAATTTGAGGATTGCAAGAAACTGGCGGCGGAGAAGGATGTGCCTTTGCAGAGGGTGATTGCGGAGGCGATGCGGAGTTACGAGAAAAGCTGAGAGAGAAGAGAAAAGCAAAAGGAAAAGAGCAGAGAGAAAGTAAACGCACAGACGCGGAGGACGCTGAGTTCGCGCAGAGAAGAAAGAAATGCAGAAACGGCCAGAGAACAGAACGGAGAGGAATGCCAGCTGGTAAACCAAAATATTATCTGACGACGCCGATTTATTACACGAACGGCTTGCCGCACATCGGGCATACGTATTCGACGATCGTGTGCGACACGATTCGGCGATACAAAAAGATGCGGGGCTACGACGCGATCTTGACCACAGGCACGGACGAGCACGGCGTCAACGTGGAGCGCTCGGCAAAAAAAGCGGGCGTACCGGAGTCTGAGTTTGTCGCGAAGATGGCGGCGCAATGGCGAGCGCTGTGGGATGAACTCGGAGTGCAGGGCGACGAGTTTATCCGCACGACGGACCTGAAACACGCGCACACCGTGCAATGGCTATTCAAACTGTGCCGCGAGAATGGGTTTGTGTATCCTGGGCACTACACGGGGCAATACTGCATCTACGACAACGCGTATGTGGACGTGAAGGCCGGCGAGAATTGCCCGGATTGCGGCCGACCGACCGAAACGGTTACGGAGCCGAACTATTTTTTCAAACTGTCCGCGTTTCAGAAGCCGTTGCTCGATTTCTACGCAAAGAATCCGAATTTCATCCAGCCGGAAGCGCGACGGAATGAGGTCTTGAGTTTTGTGGAAGGTGGGCTGCGGGATCTGAGCATCACGCGGACGACGATTCGCTGGGGCATTCCCGTGCCGGGCGAGGAGCCACACGTTTTTTATGTGTGGTTTGATGCGCTGACGGCGTACTTGAGCGCGGTGGGGGGGCCAAACTACGAGAAGTCCGGCTATTGGCCAGCTGATTTGCATCTGGTGGGGAAGGAAATCATTCGATTCCACGCGGTTTACTGGCCGGCGTTCCTGATGGCCGCCGGCCTGCCTTTGCCCAAACAGATCTGGGCGCACGGCTGGCTTTTGATGGACAGCGCGAAAATGAGCAAATCGCTCGGGAATGTCGTGCGGCCGCGGCCGATCGTGCACGTGCTGGGAATGGACGCGCTTCGCTACTATCTGCTGCGGGAAACTGTGTTTGGGCAGGATGGGAATTTCAGTTATGACGCGCTGGTGCAACGCTACAACAGCGACTTGGCGAATGGGCTGGGGAATCTGGCGAGCCGAACTTTGACAATGGTGGAGAAGTACTTCGATGGGAAAGTGCCCGGTGTGGTTGCTGCTCCAAGTGAAGAGGACGAGGCTGGTCAGGGCATTCGCCAAATCGCTGAACAAATGACAAGAAACGACCCTGCAGCTGGCTTAGCAGTTTGGAGTTACGAAAACCTGCACTTCTCGAAGGCACTGGAATCCATTTGGGCCCTCATTTCGGCAGTTGACGCGTACATCACAACGAACAAGCCATGGGCCCTTGCGGAAGATAAGAGCCAACGAGATCGTTTGGCCGAGGTCCTTTACCTGGCCCTGGAAGCCTTGCGATTCATCGCGGCGTTAGCTCATCCAGTGCTCCCGGAATCAACAACCAAACTCTGGAGGCAGCTCGGTCAGGCCCGTACTCTTACTGAACAGGACCTTACCGGATTGCAATGGGGCCAGTTGAAATCCGGCACTCGGTTAGCAAAATTGGAAACCCTATTCCCACGAATTGAGAAAGCAGAAGCAATCGAGAGGATGGAAGCCATGGAAAAAGAAGCGCAGAACGCACCTTCACCTGTTGCCGCGAGTTCGCCCGCAAGCGCACCCGCAACTTCTGGAACCGGAGCTGCCGCAGCGGCAGCACCTGCGGCGGCGGAAAAAATCGGCATCGAGGATTTCGCAAAAGTCGAGATGCGCGTTGGGCAGATCAAAACGGCGGAACGAATCGCCGGTGCGGACAAGCTGTTGAAGCTGACAGTGGATATTGGGACGGAGATCCGGCAGATCTGCGCGGGAATCGCGCAGTTTTATGAGCCGGAGAAATTGATTGGGAGAAAGGTTGCGGTGGTGGTTAATTTGGCGCCGAGGAAATTGCGAGGCGTGGAATCGAACGGGATGATCATCGCGGCGGCGGTGGGGCCGGAAGGGCGGCCGGTGCTGGCGGGATTTCCGGATGCGGATGTGGAAATTGGAGCGAGGTTGAAGTAGAGACATGACTGAACGGGCTCCAGAGTAGGGGTGCAGCATGCTGCGCACCAGAGGCAGGGCGTGAGATTGCGGTAGAGGAAGCGAGACGTGGACGATGAAGGGCTTTACCCAGGGCACAAATCGATTCGGCTTAGAAGTCACGACTATTCGGCGCCTGCCTCGTATTTCGTGACGATTTGCGCGCATGAGCGAAGATTGCTTTTCGGCCGGGTGGCCAAAGGGAAGGTCGAGCCTACTACTCTCGGGCTTATCGCGCGTGAGATTTGGGTGAGAATACCCAGACATTTTGCGAATGCAAATCTACACGAATTTGTGATCATGCCTAATCACATTCACGGGATCATCGAGATTGCGTGTCGAGTAGGGGCGCAGCATGCTGCGCCCCTACAGAGCGGGACATCGGCGCTGGATACCAGGCGCGTTGTCGAGAAGGGCTCGCTTTCTGCGATTGTGCGGTCGTTTAAGGCGGGGGTTACGCTGAAGGCTCGACGAGAGCTTGGTTGGAGAGAAGAAATTTGGCAGAGAAATTATTTTGAGCGGGTTTTGAGGGATGGGCAGGAATTTGCCGACGCGAGCCGATACATCGGAGAAAATCCGGTGAAGTGGGAATGGGATCAGGAAAATCCGGCGGCCAGTACGACAAAAGCGCGCAGGGAGATAGCTGGGGCGCAGCATGCTGCGCCCCTACAAAAATAGGGTGGCATGGAACTGATCGATTCGCACGCGCATGTGGATGATCCTCAGTTCGATGGGGATCGCGATGCAATGCTGGAGCGGGCGCGGGCGGCGGGAGTCACGACGCTGCTGGCGATAGGGAATGGGCCTGGGCCGGAGAAGCTGGATGCGGCGCTACCGTTTGCGGAGAAGCACGATTGGATTTACACCACGGTCGGGATTCATCCACACGAAGCGAAAGATGTGACGCCGGCGCATATGGATGAGTTGGCGCGACTGGCGAAGCATCCCAAAGTAATTGCCTGGGGCGAGATTGGGTTGGATTATTTTTACGATCATTCGCCGGGGGAGACGCAAGAAAAAGTTTTTCGTGAGCAGATGGAACTCGCGGCGCAAGCGAAGCTGCCAATCGTGATTCATTGCCGGGACGCGTGGGCGGATTGCCTGAAAATAATCGAAGAGGTTTGGCGGCCAACCGGGCTAGGCGGGATTCTGCATTGCTTCACGGGCACGCTGGAAAACGCGCAGCGCGGGATTGAAATGGGCTTCCTGATTTCGTTTGCGGGGAATTCGACGTATCCGAAAACACAGAATTTGCGGGACGTTGCGAAAGCTTTGCCCCTCGAGAACATTTTGATAGAAACGGACTGTCCGTATCTTGCGCCCCCGCCGTACCGCGGGAAACGGAACGAACCGGCGTACGTTGCGGAGGTAGCGCGCACGCTCGCGAGTGTGAGAGACTTACCCGCGGATGAGTTCGCCGCCAGGACAGCAGGGAATTTCCGGCGATTCTTCCGCCTTTCCCAGCCGTCCATGTCCGCGGCTGCGGAGCCCCAAAGATGAATGCAGGCCAAGGGAGGAAGGCTATCGCGCTGCTGACTGCGAAAGAGATTTTTGACCTGGTCCGCGACGATTTGGTGCTGGTCGAGGAAGAGCTGGCGAGGCAGAGCGCCGGCGCGTTCGAGCCAGTCTCGGAAATTACGAGCTATCTGCTGGGCGGGGGAGGGAAGCGGCTGCGGCCCGCGTTGCTGCTGCTTTGCAACGCGTGCAGCGGGCGGCGCAGTCCCGGAGCGATTCGCCTGGCCGCAGTCGTCGAGTTGTTGCACAGCGCGACTTTGATCCACGACGATGTGATCGACAGCGCTGACACGCGCCGCGGGCGGCCCTCGGCGAATTCGCGTTGGGGAAACCATCGCAGCGTGCTGGCCGGAGACTGGCTTTACATGCAGTCCTTCCAGATGGCGCTGGAAGAAAGAAATTTCCGCATTCTGGACATCCTGATCGACCTCACACAAAAAATGGTCGAAGGCGAACTGATTCAACTGGCGAAGATTGGGCGCATCGATGTAACGGAAGATGATGCGATCCGCCTGGCGACTTACAAGACCGCGTGCCTCTTCAGCGGCTGCGCGCGATTGGGCGCGGTGCTCGGGGGACTAGAGGGCGCGGAGGAAGATGCGTTTGCGGATTACGGGCGCTACGCGGGGCTGGCGTTTCAACTGGTGGATGATTTGCTCGATTTTACTGCATCGGCTGAGCAACTCGGAAAGCCGGTGCTGAGCGACTTGAAAGAAGGCAAGGTCACGCTGCCGCTGATCTACGCGATGGATAATGGGCACCGCGACGCGCGCGGGCTTGTGGCGCGAGTGCTAGAGGAAAAAGAGTTCAACTCGGTCCGGGCGGAGACGATCGTGTCTTTGGTGCAGGATTCGGGCGCACTGGACCGGGCGCGAAACCTCGCCCATGAGTACGCGCATCGCGCCAAAGCGTGCCTCGAGGGCCTCGGCGATTCGGAGTATGCGCGAGCGCTGCTGACGCTGCCCGATTTTATTCTGGAACGCGAAAACTGACCGCTTAGCCGGCTATGCTTCCCTTCAAGCTGGTCTATCACAAAGGCTACGATTTAAACCTCGGCGAGCATGTTTTTCCATCGCAAAAATTTCACCTGATCGCGGAAACGCTGGTGCAAGAAGGACTCGCGGCCCCCGGCGACTTCCTCACGCCCGAGCCTGCCGGGGACGAAGACATACTCCGGGTGCACACAGAAGCGTGGGTGCAAAAACTCAAGACAGGCGCGCTCTCCGCGAGCGAACTCATGAAATTGGAGATTCCGTATTCGCGGGAGGCGGTGGAAGCATGCTGGCTGGCCGCGGGCGGGTCGATTCTGGCTGGGCAATCGGCGCTGCGAGACGGATTTGGCTGCAATCTTGGCGGAGGTTTTCATCACGCATATCCGGGACATGGTGAGGGATTTTGCGCGATTCATGACGTTGCGGTGGCCATACGACGGCTGCAGCACGACGGAGCGATTCGAAAGGCCATGGTTGTGGATACGGACGTGCACCAGGGCAACGGCACCGCTGCGATTTTTGCTCAAGACGATACGGTTTTCACGCTTTCGATTCATCAGGAAAATAATTATCCCGCTTACAAGCCGCCCTCGGATGTCGATCTGGAGATGGCGGACCGAGCGGATGACGACGAGTATCTCGGCGCGCTGTTACCGGCGGTGCAATCTGCGTTGGACGAGTTTCAACCGGAAATTATTTTTTATGTCGGAGGCGCGGATCCGTTTTGTGAGGACCAGCTCGGCGGATTGTCTCTCACGAAGAACGGTTTGAAAACAAGAGACCGAAAAGTATTCGAGGAAGCGCGGCGCCGGGGGATTCCCGTCGCGACCGCCCTGGCGGGTGGGTATGCGCGGCGGGTGGAAGACACGATTCGCATCCATGTGAACACCATTCTTGCCGCGCGCGACGTGGCACTGGCTTTTCCATCCGTTACGACGGCTGGGCAGAAATAGCGGGATGCGCCCCAGCCGGCTCCATGATTCAAGTATTTGTGAGAGGTTACAAATGATTCGTTTGAGAGAGAGGTTTCTTTTTTCGTTTGCATGTCTTGGTGTGTTTCTTGTTTTGACTCCCGTCGCGGCGCGCCAAACAGCGGTGCAGTCCCCCACTGGCACGGCGAAGAAGATGAAGATCTATATTTCGGTGGACATGGAAGGAGTGGCGGGAGTGGTGACAGCGGATCAACTCCTGCCCGGCGGATTCGAATACGAACGGTTTCGACATTTCATGACCGACGAAACAATCGCGGCCGTGCGAGCGGCAAAGGAGGAAGGAGCGGGGGAAATTGTCGTCAGCGACTCACACGGAAACGGCGAGAACCTCTTGATCGAGGAATTTCCGAAGGACGTTCGTATCGTGCGCGCCTGGCCGCGACACGGCGGAATGATGGGCGGACTGGATTCCAGTTTCAATGCCGCCATTTTTATCGGTTACCATGCATCCACAACGAACCCGAACGGCGTTCGCGCGCACACATTTTCCAGCGCGCATTACACGCGAGTGACCTTGAACGGGAATGCCGTAACAGAGGGGGAATACAACGCCGCGTACGCGGGAGCCAAGGGTGTTCCGGTTGTTTTTGCTTCCGGAGATGACGCGGCGGTCGAAGAAATCAAATCCCGGCTCGGAGACATTGAAACCGTCGAGACGAAGAAAGCGCTGAGTTTTCATTCCGCGGAGACGATTACACCGGCGGCTTCCTGCGAAAGAATCTTCGCCGGCGTGAAATCCGCGCTGAGCAGGCTGCACGAGTTCAAACCGTACGTGATCAAGACACCGGTCACGCTCGAGATTACCTTCAAGAACTACATGCCCGCCGAGGTGCTCGGCTATCTCCGGATTGTGCATCGCGTGGACTCCCACACGATCCGATTCGTGGGAAAGGACATGGACGAAGTCGACGACTTCGAGGAGTTTGTATCAAACTACGGAGCCGATTTGGCGCCCTGAGCGTGCTTCTCCGAAGCCCCCGATTTCGAAGCCAGAGCCTGATGGACCGCATTGCTGAGTTCCGTTTCCACTTCATCCGGATCAAATCCTTCGGCACGATAGGCAATTTTGCCCGCGCGATCGAGCACCACCACCGTCGGGAAGGAATTGACCTTGAGCAGCTTTTCCAGCCCATCCGCAAAAACAACGGTAGTCCGGGGTTTTTCCTCCTCGAGATACGGCAAGACTAGGGTTTCGTCCTCATCGCAATCTGCAGAGAGGAAAACGATGTCCGCGGTATTTTGGAACTTTGCGGCGACGCGCTCAAAATGAGGCTCCATGGCGCGGCAAGGACCGCACCAGGTGGCCCAGAAGTTCACAACCACTATTTTCCCTTTCAAATCGACGAGGGAATAGGGCGAGCTGTCCTGAACCTTTCGCAACACGAATTCGTACGGCTCTTTGGCGTTTGCGTTTCTCTCTGATTTGGGCGCTTCCGATGAGGCAACGACTTCGTCATAGGCATGCAGTACATAATCGCCAAGGCCCTGGTCGGAGCCATGGGCAAGGCGCCAGACGTTCCCGAGTTTCTGACGTATCTCCCGGCGATTTGCACTGCCTCCGGAAGCGTCGGCCAGGGCAAACGCTCTTGCATATTCCTTGATGGCTCCAGGCAAGTCCTTGTTCAATTCGGCAATCTCGCCGAGCTTCTCGCCCGCCGAGGCGCTTGGAGACAAGTCCATACTCGCGCGGAAGTCTTTCGCTGCCGCCGCGTAATCGTGGAGTTTGAAGGAGAGCCGTCCGCGAAGGAGGAGGATATTCATCTTGTCCCGCTTGTGTTCCGCTTCCCATTCTTCTTTGGAGATTTTAGGAGACTTTGTTTCGGCCGTGTTGCGATCGACATAATCGAGTACACGGGTGGAATAATTCACCGCGCGGCGAAGAGCCGCTTCGTCGCCGTTGCGCTCCAGCAACTGAATCGCCAGCACGGTCATGGAAATATCCTCGGGCGCGAGGGCTACGATGCGCTCGGCATATTCGGCCGCGCGGGTGGGGTCCCCCAACTGAAGAGTGGCCTCCACGAGTGCCCGATAGATTTGGGGGCGTTGGCGCGACTCCGGATATTTCCCCAGAAATTCCTCGAGGTTGCGGACGAGCGCGGCGCGATCATTGCCTGCGCGGTCGATGGCCTGTTGCAGCTCCTCGCTTTCGGAGGGCGCTTTCGTGGCGGGAGGCGGCTTAGGAGTCGAGGATTTTGTCCCGTCCTTTGGTTTGGACTGAACTTCGCCCTGCTGTGCCCGGGCGGGATATCCAGCCAGACACGGAGAGAGGCACGCAAGTAGCGCCAAGGCGATGGCCAGGCCTAGCCGGGGAGGGTTCACAAGCTGGAATTCTAAACTGTTTGCGGAAAAAATGCCCAAGAGGATCGGACTTGCAACGCCGCCGCCTCAGGCGGGCGGTTGGAGGGAAGCGGACTCGGCGCCCCGCACTTCGATCGTTCCCGAGACAGTGTGGACCTCGACCCGTCCGCCGCCGTCACCCATATGCGCGCGAAGCGAATGCTTGCCCTGCTCTTCAATGACAATCGGAATTTGTGTGCGAATCTGTCCGGAGACGGCGCCGGCCGAAAAATGAAAGCTCGCATTCGAGGGCACGGAGATACGCACGGAGCCGGAGGTCGTTTTCAACTCCCAATAGCTGTTGCCGCTTGGATTTCCCTGGACGGTCAAGCTGCCGGCGGTGGAGTGGCCTTTCACGTCGCCGTTGGCCCCGCGCACGTCGATCGAGCCGCTGGAACTGCCGGTCTCCACGCGCCCGCCGGGACTATTCACCTCGACCCCTCCGGAAACGGAACGAGCGACTACGTCGCCTTTGGCGTTCGTGACGGTCACGCTGCCGGAGACGCTGGTCGCGCGGACATCATCGCCGCAGTTTTCCGCGGTGATCGAACCGCTTGTCGAGGATAGCTTTACCTCCCGGCCAATTCCCTGTGCACGGACCGACCCAGACACAGACGTTGCCTGCAGCGGGCCTCGCACATTGCGAACGGACTGGGAACCCGAAACGCTCGTCGATAAGACTTCCGAGTCGCGAGGCACTTCAACGGAGTAGCTGACGGACACGTTGTGGAACCGGGCCAAGTCTTTCCCGACGCGGAGTGTGTCTCCCTTCAACTCGACGGGGGGACTTGCGAGAATGTCATCCAGGCGCTGTTGCGGGCTCCCAAAACCAAAACCCGAAACGCGCACATCGCCATGCACATGCACCTTGCCGTCAGCGCTGCCAACGATGTCGACATCGCCGGCTACATTGCTCAATTCGAGACGCATCGGGCCGGAAACATCAAAAGCGCGGTCGAAACTGCCTGAAACAGAGGGGCCCATCTGGCAGCCGGCGAGGGCTACGACGACCGTTAGCAAAGCGATGGAAGCCGCTAACCTGAACTTCCGCGTCATTACTTCCTCCAGCGCCAGGCGTGGCGCTCCTCTGACTTTCCCTGATTTAAGATACGCAAATCCGCGGAAATAAGTTCCGGCTGGCCGGGGAGCCAGCAACTGCCTACCGGGAAAGGCTCTCATTGAGCGAGCCCTGGCGGTAGCCCTCCAGATCCAGCGCAACAAACGTGAAGCCCGCGGCCTTGAGGCGCGCGGAAATGGCGGCCGCCATTTCCGGAGACAGCGCCCGCGCCATTTCTTCGGGCGCGATCTCCACCCTCGCTAGTTTGTCGTGCAACCGGACACGAAATTGCCGGAAGCCGAGTTCGCGAAGGGCCGCTTCGCCGCGCTCTATCAGAGCCAGCCGCTCCGGGGTCAGTTCGGTACCATACGGGACGCGCGAGGAAAGACATGCGGAGGCGGGGCGGTCCCAGGTGGGAAGTCCAGCGCGCTCGGAGAGAAGGCGAATTTCGGGCTTGTGCAGTCCGGCGTCAAGAAGCGGCGCCAGCACGCGGTGCTCCCTCGCCGCGCGATGCCCGGGACGGAAATCCAAAGTGTCATCGGCGTTGACCCCATAGGCGATGGCTGCGAAGCCGCGCTCCTGCGCCATCGTATCCAGGACGCTGAATAATTCGTCCTTACAGAAGTAGCAGCGGTCGGCCGCGTTCGCGCGATATTTAGGGTTTTCCATTTCATGTGTTTCGATGAATTCATGACGCACGCCAAGCCGGCGGACAAAGTCTTCAACCACGGCGCGGTCGTGCGCGGAGTAACTTGGCGAGAGCGCCGTAACAGAAAGAGCGTGCTCGCCCATTACGCCATGGGCGGCCCAGGCGAGATAAGCGGAGTCGGCGCCTCCGGAAAGTGCCACGATAAGAGAGGGAAACGCGGACAGCTGCTGCTTCAAGAGCAACTCTTTTTCGGAGGGCGATAACTGTTGCTGCTCCTCGACGTGGATGCGGACGAATGCGTTCATTTCCCTTGAGAGTATACCCTACCGCCCACCTTCTTCAGCGCGCCGCGAGGGGGAGAAGGAGTCTTCACTTGAAGTCCAGCAGGACGTCAACCAGGTGTTTTTCCGCATCGGTGCGGAGCCAATGCCCGACGCTATCGTAGTGCAAGGGTAAGTCGCCAAAAATTTCGGATGGGTGGGACTCCAGATTGGTAAGAAAGTTTTCGAAGAGAGTTTTGTCAAAGACCGCGCCCGCCGCGGTGGGCCACATCTGAGTAAGACGCCGCTCGGCGGCGAGAGAGAGCCCCGTCAGCACCATGGTGTTGAAGCGGTATTGCACACCTTCCACGACGGATACGGTATAGGCGACGGTGTGCGCCTGGTCGTCGAGGGATGCAACTGGATCAAGCTTGGCGTCCAGGTAACCGATGTGCCCGTACTCTTCCCTCGCGCGGTCCCAGCCCGCTTCGATTTGCATTCCGTTGGCAACGTCACCTTGTTTAAGTCCGAGCTCGTTGGAAAGCGTGATGGACGATAAGACGGAGTTGCCGGTCCACTCGGCTGCCTTCCAGCGATACACGGCCCCGGTGGCGATGGGGATGAAAACAGGAATCTGCTCGGGTAATTTCTGATTGGGATTTTCCGTCAGGCGCACTTCCGCGGGACCGAGCTTCACCCGCAGGTATCCTTGCTGAAGATAAATCGGCCGTAGCTGTTCAGAGAGGAAGAGATCGATGGTCGTCCGCGAATAAGGCTTTCCTTGAACCTCCGCGAGCTGCTGTTGAACGGTGTGGGACGAAGCAAGCGAAGGATCGCCGAAGGATACGCTGGCAATGTGAAGAGTGGCTCCCTCGACGTGAAACTCCTGAACGTTTCCATCACCCAGAGGGTTGGAGGCTAGCTCGTGGGCAAGCGTGACATTGAGTTGATGCGATGCAAGCAGTTGTTTGACGGCCTCCGCAGCCTGATCCACGACAGCCCCGGCTTCCGGAAGAGTCCCGTCGAAGAAAGGCACTGATTTGCGGATGGCATCGCCAAGCTCGCCGTCGGAAAACCACGGGATGTTGTCGTAATAGATCGGAACGCGCTTGGCTTCCTCCAGTTGAAAAGTTAAAGTCAGCTCTTCGTTGCGCGTTTGGAAAGTGTAATTCACATTGGCGAACATGCCGGTCTGCAACAAACGATCCGCAGCAGCCGTCAAATCAGACTTACCGACTTGCGAGCCTTTTTCAAGTTGAGAGAGAGCAAGGATTTGAGAGTCCGAGAGAGTCTTCAATCCCTCTGTGCGGATTTCGTGAAGGATCGCCGTCGCCGGTGCGGGCGACTGCGCACGTATCGGGAGGAAGGGAAGTAACGAGGCGAGTAAACTCACTCCCAGGCAGAGCTGCCGCGAACGAAGCATGTTTTTATTCTAGCGGAAAAGAGGTGCCAGGAACTATCCGGTGAGTGACGCAACCGCGAGGCAGCGGCGAAGAGCCGGCACCAGAAATTCCTCCGCTATTCAACCGTCACTGATTTCGCCAGGTTCCGTGGCTGGTCGACATCACAACCTCGCCGCACCGCGATGTGGTAGGCGAGGAGCTGCAACGGAATGATTTCGAGTAACGGGGCGAGAATTTCCGGTGTTGGAGGAAGCTCGATGATGTGGTCGGATGCTTCGCGGGCGAGGCGGTCCTTCTCGGTGGCGATAGAGATGACGATGCCGTCGCGAGCTTTCACTTCCTGGATATTGGAAACACTTTTTTCGTAGCGCGTGACGGATTCCGGATCGGAGTCGTCACGCGTGGCAAGCACGACGACGGGCAGATTCTCGTCGATGAGAGCGTTCGGCCCGTGCTTCATCTCGCCGGCCGGGTAGCCTTCCGCGTGGATGTAGGAAATTTCCTTGAGCTTGAGCGCGCCTTCCAGAGCGATCGGGTAGTGAATGCCGCGGCCGAGATAGAGGAAATCTGTGTAGCGGAAGAACTGGCGAGCGAGATTTTCGTAGAAACCGGAATCCTCGGCTTGCAAAACAGTTTCCATTTTGTGGGGAATACGCGTGAATTCCTGCATCAGTTTTACCGCCGCCGCCGGCGCCAACTTTCCACGAACCTGGCCGAGATAGGATGCGAGGAGGAGAAGCGCCGCCAGTTGCGCGGTGAAAGCCTTCGTGGAGGCGACTCCGATCTCAGGCCCGGCGTGCGTGATGATCGTTCCCGCGGCTTCGCGGGTGATCATCGAGCCCATCACGTTGCAAATGGCGAGCGTGGGAGAGCCTTTGAGTTTGGCCTCGCGCTGCGCCGCCAGAGTGTCTGCCGTTTCGCCGGATTGGCTGATGCACACCGTCAGAGTTTTCGAATCGAGGATGGGATCGCGATAGCGGAACTCGCTGCCGTAGTCGACTTCGACTTGCAGCCGCGCCAGGCGCTCAATCATGAACTTCCCGGCGAGGCCGGCGTGCCAGCTTGTGCCGCAGGCGACGACGCGGACCTGCTGAAATTCACGGAACTGTTGTTCCGAGAGATGCATCTCGTCCAGGAAGACTTTTCCCGAATCCTGTGAGATCCGGCCGAGAAGCGTGTCGCGCACGGCGCGCGGCTGCTCGAAAATCTCCTTTTGCATGAAGTGCTTGTAGCCGCCCTTTTCGGCCATGATGGGATCCCAGGCGACATGATGCGCGGGACGATCGACCGCACGGCCGTCGTGATCCATGACGCGCACGCCGCTTTGCGTCAGGACGGCGATATCGCCATCAGCGAGAAAAAACATGTTCCGGGTATGCTCGAGCAGGGCGGGAATGTCGCTGGCCACGAAGTATTCTCCGTCGCCGAGCCCGATCACGGAAGGCGGGCCAATGCGGGCCGCGACGATCTTATGCGGATCGCGGGAGGAGAGAAACACCAGGGAGTAGATGCCTCGCAGCTCCTTGAGGGATTTTCGAACCGCTTCCTCGAGCGGCACGCCACCTTGGGAATTCCTCTCCACGAGATGCGCCACGACTTCCGTATCCGTCTCGGTCACAAACTTGTGGCCCTCGCGCTGGAGCTGCTCCTTCAATTCCAGATAATTTTCGATGATTCCATTGTGAACGACGACGATTTGGCCGGTGCAATCGCGATGCGGGTGGGCGTTTTCTTCCGTGGGTCGACCGTGAGTGGCCCAGCGGGTGTGGCCGATCCCGTAGGTGCCTTCGATGGGCGATTTGTGGATCACTTCCTCGAGATTGCGCAACTTACCCGGGGCACGCCGGATTTCCAGTTTTCCGTCCGGCGCGACGACGGCGATTCCCGCGGAATCGTAGCCGCGGTATTCCAGTTTTCGCAATCCTTCGATGATGACGGGCACCACTCGCTTCGGCCCGATGTAACCGACAATTCCGCACATCCGCGGCGTCTCCTGAAGAAGCTATTCGGTTAGATTAGCATGGACTTTAACGGCACAGCGAGTTTCAGCCGCGAATGCAATAAACATCTATCAGGGTTTCAGGGGGTTATCGGAGGCGGCTTCCAGCTCGTAGGTGATGAGCTTGTCGTTCGAGTCGAAGCGGAAAGTGATGCGCGCCGTTGCGGGCTGGAGCGTCTCGGTATCGATGTGGCGTACGACGGCGACCACGCAATTATTGTCTGGAGAATGCTCGATCCGATGGCCTCGCGAGCTGAGAAAGTACTCGACGCGCGTCCTGGGCGTGCCCGGGGGCAGCTTGGCATCGAGCATCTGGTCGATCTTGCGCAGTCGTGGATCCTTGGTATGAGAATGCTTGTCGCATCCGCCGGCAGCAAACAGCAACATCACCGCTGCGAACGCCAAGGTAACTAAGGCGGGAGAGCACGCGCGTTGCTGCACGAGAGTTCGACGACGGATCATCGTGTGCCGGATTATTCCACGATTTCGAAGCGGGATTCTTCGATCACCGGGTTGGTGAGCACCTCTTTGGAGATGCGCTCAAGCTGCTTCTCCGCTTCATCGCGGGACAATCCTTCGACGTTCAGAACGAAGAATTTTCCCTGCCGGACGTCTTTGACGGAGCCAAAACCGAGTCCGGACAGCGCGTGCTGAATCGTTTGTCCCTGAGGATCGAGTACCGTGCGCTTCGGCATCACCCAAACGTGAGCTTTCATGCGCCAAGTATAACATTGGCGGCAGAGGAGAGCTTGTTCGGCGAGGAAGGGAAAAGCGTCGGCCGGGAAAACTTCATAAACCGCGCCGCTCCCTGAGAGCGAGCTTGTCGTCCTCAGAAAGAAAGGCGTATTGGAAGCTCGCCTCGGCCATCTGGGCCAGTTCGGTCTCGCTCAGTCCCATCTGTGCCGCATTTTCATATTCCTGCAGGAGAGTGGTGTGAAACATAGCGGGATCATCCGTCGAAAGCGCGATGGGAATGCCATGGCGCCATAATTGTGGTAACGGATGCTCCCGGATTTGTGCATCGTCCTTTCGCAACTGCTTGGCCAGTGCGCCGGTGCGGATGTTGCTTTGCGGGCAAATCTCCAGCGGTATTCGGCGGTCCACGAGCAGGTCCATGAGAGCGGGATCGAGCGCAGCGGCGATGCCGTGTCCTATTCTTTCGACACCAAGTATTTCGACGGCCTCGCGGATTTTCTCCGGTCCTCCCACCTCTCCCGCGTGCATCAAGAGATGCAAGCCAAGGTTTGCGGCTTCGTGATAAACGGACCGAAACTCCTCCGTCGCAATGCTGAGCTCGTCTCCGCCAATGCCGAATGCAACGATCGAGTTCGTCGCACACCGCTTCGCTGCTTTGACGACCTCCAAGGCTGCCTCGGGGCCAAACTGCCGCGCGGCATCGAAGATCCAGTTCAAGCGAAGCCCCTGCTTTTCAAACGGCTCCGCAGCCCGCAGAATAGCCTCGAAATTCTTTTCCGGCTGCTGCCCTCGAAGCAGCATCACGCCGACGGAAAGCGTGATCTCGGCGTACACCACGCCCTGAGTCAGCAGGTGCTCGCACAAGTCCCGCGCAATGAGCCCGTAATCGTGAGGCTCTCGCAGAAATGAGGTAACCCACTTGAATGCTGCGATGAAACCGGCAAAGTCGCGATAGCTATAGCGCCCGCGAACTTCGTCTTCCGTGAGGATAATGCTGTGCCGCGCCGTCAGGGCGCAGACGGTTGCCGGCTGAATGGAGCCTTCCAGATGGAGATGCAGCTCAGCCTTGGGCAGGGAGGCTATGCGCGCGGGAAGGATCGACTGACTCATCCGTGAAAGGTCAATGCGGGAGTTGAGGTTTTCCCGCGTTGGTCCAGGCCGTCAGCCAATACGAGCCAATATCCGTCGATGCTTCGGAGAGTTGCCGGATCAAGATAGCAGCAGACTGGTTGTAAAAACGATCGTAGTACTCGTCATTATACGAGTATGACTTTCCGGCGATATAAGCATTGCGGTCAGCCAGAAGAATCGGTTCGAGCAAACTGTGCGAACTGAGACAGACTTCGAACGCGTGATCCGTCGGATCGCTGATGAACGCTGCGTCGTTCGGCCGCATGGGAAAAAAAGAGGAATACCGATCGATCAGCGTCGTTCCAAACCGCTCGTTCACACCCTGCTGCGCAGTAAGCTTACCGTCAAAGTTTTCCGTGGTGCTGAAGGGGTCGTGCGCCTCAGCCACGTAAGTCGCCAGCATTGCCGCGTCCAGCCTGGCATCGTCCCAGCGTCCGGCCTTCATATCTTCCGTAAGCTTCTGGCTGAAGACGCCTATTTGCCAGGGAAGGAGGCCGTTGGACTGCAATTTTGATTTTCCATACTTTTCTACAGCCGCCTTGTAATTGCGCGGCAGCGCGTCGAAGGGGAAGCGGCCGTACTTGTCGAGATAGAGATGGTTGTTGCGTTTCTCCGCGGGAGTCTTGGCGAGCGCATTCAACGGATCGATCACATGTTGCAGCAGGTAGGCGCGGTTGGCCTCGAAAAAAGAACGGATGTCCTGCGGCAAAGTATCTATGGCCTGGTTTACGACCAGTTTGTCCGCATTACGACCCCAAGCGCCCGCATGACGTGGAAATAGCGCAACACTGGTCGTTAGCAGGAGCAAGGCTGCTACTCGAAGCGGCAATCGTCTAAAGCTATGCGGCCTCATCTTCGATTCCTTTATCCTGCGTTGGCTGCCCGCAGCGTGCTCCGCTTTCGGCCGAAGTTGTAGTAAATCACGAGGCCGATGACCATCCAAACAAAGAACCGGATCCAGTTCGTAATCGGCAGCCCGGCCATCAGCAATAGGCACGTCAGAATGGTCATAATGGGGGCCAGCGGACCCCCCGGCGCGCGGAAAGCGCGATGACGCTCGGGCTCTCGGTAACGAAGGATCAGCACGCCGCCGGCCACCAGCGCGAACGCAAAGAGCGTGCCGATGTTGGAGAGATCCGCGAGGGTACCAATATCCAGCAAGCCGGCGGGAACACCCACGACGAAGCCAGCCACCCACGTGGAAAAATCCGGCGTGCGAAAAGTCGGGTGCACGCGCGCAAAAATACGCGGCAGCAGCCCATCGCGAGACATGGCGAACCACACCCGTGCCTGGCCGAGCTGGAAGACGAGGAGCGACGAGATCATGCCCATTAGTGCGCCGATCAAAACGACCAGACGGACGCCGCCAAAATGGAGCCGCTTCATCGTGTTGACGACGGGAGCGGCATCGTCCAGCAAAGTCTGGTAGGGCACAAGCCCGGTCAACACCACAACGACGCCGATGTACAGGAGTGTGCAAATCACCAGCGTGGCGATGATCCCAATGGGAAGGTCGCGCTGCGGATTCCGGCATTCTTCCGCCGCCGTGGAGACAGAATCAAAGCCGATATAGGTGAAGAAAACAATCGAGCCGCCCGTCAAAATCCCAGGCCAGCCGTTTGGCGCAAAGGGGTGCCAATTGGCGGGATGAATGAAACGCATGGCGAAGGTGATAAAGACGAGAATCGCCACCATCTTCAAAAACACCATGATGTTATTTGCTTCCGCGGACTCGCGGATTCCCCGCACCAGAATCACCGTTAGAAGCATCACGATCAGAAATGCGGGCCAGTTAAAACCGAAATGCCAGCCCGGCGCGTACAGTGAATTCCCCTGCAAATCGGAGAGGCCGCTTGGCAAATACGCCGGGACGATCCAGCGCGGATTGGGATGAACGCCGAACCAATCGAGAAGATCCACCATGTGCGCCGAAAAGCCGACACTCACGGCCATGTTGCTGACCGCATACTCCAGAATGAGGTCCCACCCGATGATCCAGGCGATGAGCTCCCCCATCGTGGCGTACGTGTACGTGTAGGCGCTGCCCGCGATCGGGATCATGGCCGCAAGTTCCGCGTAGCACACAGAAGCGAAGCCGCACACGATGGCAACCAAAATGAACGAAAGTGCAATCGCCGGTCCGGCTCCCGGCCGTCCGAACGATGGCGAATGATAGATCAGGTACTCCAGAAGCGGAGCATTGAAAATGGAGCTGGCCTGCATCTTCTGTCCGGCAATCGCCGTACCTATAACCGTGAAAATGCCCGAACCGATCACTGCGCCGATTCCCAGCGAAGTCAGGCTCAACCATCCGAGAGATTTCTTTAATCGAGTTTCCTGGTTTTCCGAGTCCGCCAGAAGCTGGTCGATACTCTTGCAGCGCAGGAGATGTGATCCCACCCATGCTCTCCGATCGCGTCCGGTCAAGCCGGAAGCCTGGAAATGCTGGATACGCCGTTCAGGGAAGATTGCCTGCTCAATTTACCCCGAGAAGCCATGTTTCGCAACAAACCGCGCGCCACGATTTAGGCCGGATTTACTCTTTGCTAGGCCGGCTCAAGCTGAGCGTAGCGCTCGATGAACTTCTTCGTGCCCCGGCCGGGAAAGCTCACCGAGAGGCGCCGGTCTTCCTCGTCACCTTCCACCCCCACGATCGTTCCTACACCGTAGCTTGGATGGCGAACCTTGCGGCCGAGCATGGGATTAGCGTCGGCGCCGCGTCTGACGACGGATCTGCCAAATGAGTTTCCGCTGCGTGACGACTTTGGCGCTGAGGTTACCAGCGTGGGCTTGCCGCGCACACGTCGCAAGAACTCGTCAGCCGAATACGAATACTCCGGATCGGGCTCATATCGGCGTGTTTCGCCAATCTCTGCCATGGAGCCGCGCATGGTTTCCACAAGCTCGCCGGGTATCTCCGCCAAAAACCGCGATGGCAGCGAGGCCCGCAATTGCTGCTCGTTGCCAAAAATGCGCCGATACACGGCACGAGTGAGCGTGAGCGAAGTCCGCGCGCGCGTCATGCCCACGTACACAAGCCGCCGCTCCTCTTCAATCCCTTTCTCTTCGTTCAAGGACCGGCCATGCGGGCAGATACCTTCTTCCATGCCGGTCAAGAAAACGTGATCAAACTCCAGCCCTTTGGTGCTGTGAAGCGTAATGAGGGTCACGCCAGGCATGCCTTCAAAGGAATCCGCGTCGCTCACGAGCGCTGCGGCATCCAGAAAGTCCGTAAAGGTCTCGCCCGCTTCCATGCTTTCCGCAACCGCTCTCGTCAATTCCTCGAGATTTTCCAGCCGCGCGATATCCTCGGGAGTGTTTCGGTCTTTCAGCATATCCATGTAACCGCTCTCCTCGAGCACAGTTCGCAGAAACGCCGCCGGCTCCTTCGCCGCCAGTGCTTCCTGCAATTTGCGGATCAATTCTTGAAACGAGCGCAAGGGCGTTACCGCGCGTCCGCCCGCCGCGCCTATCACAAATTTCTCGATGGCCGCCCACAGGGAACTCTCGTCCGCTCGCGCTGTCTCCCGCAGCGCATCCACAGTGGTCTTCCCAATCCCGCGGGGAGGTAGATTCAGCACACGCAAAAGGGAAATATCATCCTCCGGATGCATGGCCAGCCGCACGTACGCCAGGGCGTCTTTCACCTCGGCTCGATTGTAAAAGCTGAATCCCCCCACGAGTTTGTAGCGTAGTCCCTGGCGGCGGAATACTTCCTCAAAGGCGCGCGACTGAAAATTCGTCCGGTATTCGACGGCGCAGGTTTGCGCGGGATCGTCGTTCAGAATCCGCTCCAGCTCGCCGGCCACGAATTCCGCTTCTCCGTGGGCATCTCGCGCTTCGAAATAGCGAAGGCTCGCTCCCTTGCCCTTTGTCGCGCTCAGGGATTTGCCCAGCCGCTCCGGGTTATTCGCGACCACCCCGCCGGCCGCGTCCAGAATATTCTGTGTGGACCTGTAATTTCGCTCCAGCTTTACTACCTGCGCGCCGGGGAAGTCCCGCGAAAAGCTCAGCAGGATGGAGACGTCCGCCCCCCGCCAGCGATAGATGGACTGGTCTTCGTCGCCCACGACACATACGTTGTGCTTCGGCCCCGTCAAGAGCCGCAGCAGGTCATACTGCACGCGGTTGGTATCTTGATATTCATCCACGTGGATGTATTGGAAACGCGTTTGCCACTTCTCGCGGACCGCGGGCGCCTCCCGAAGCAGGCGCACCGAGCGCAAAAGCAAGTCGTCGAAATCCAGTGCGTTGCTTTGCTGCAGCAATTTTTCGTAGGCCGCAAAAACATCCGCGACGCGACGGCCGTCTTTGTCGATGGCTTCTCCCCGAAGCATCTCCGGAGTCTTGCCGTGATTTTTTGCGTAGCTGATGCGGCTGAGAATATTCCGCGGGGTGAGGCTGTCATCGTCGATCGCCAGCTTGGTCATCGCCAGTTTCACGGCAGCTAGCTGATCGTCATCATCGTAGATTGCGAAATCGCGTGGCAATCCCGCATTCGGGGCTTCCCGCCGCAGAAGCCGCGCGCACAGCGAATGGAACGTCGAAAGCCAGGGCTGCGAGGGCGACACGCCGGCGCGTAGCAGCAAATCGGAGACGCGCGTCCGCATTTCTTCCGCCGCTTTGTTGGTGAAGGTGACGGCAAGGATCGCTTCCGCCGGCACGCCGCCGGCAATCAAATTGGCCATGCGGTAGGTGATCGCGCGGGTCTTGCCGGTTCCCGCACCGGCCAGGATCAGTAAGGGACCTTCCGTAGTCTCTGCTGCTTGCCGTTGCTCTGGATTCAAGTCGTCGAGGAGGTTCAACATTTTCCCGCAATGATCGAGGATGTGATGCCATTTGATGGTAGCCGAGTGCGGGTACTCGCGCAAATCACCTCTATGTCTTCTTTGTCGGCATCTCTCCGATTTTCGAGCCAAGATTTCTCTGACGCTCGCACGAGACGCTTTGCGCTTGAATAAGTTGGGGTGTAGAGCGATTGCTTCTTTCGGGTCTAAGGAGCTAATTCCGGCGAGCGGGCATCTACTACCGGCTCAGGTCAATTTCGAAATAGAGCAGGGGATGATTCTTCTCGAGCGCGCGCACATCGGGAATGTAGAGATGCGCGGTATTGAGCAGGTCGAACTGTCCCTGCAAATCGAAATAGAGCAATCCTTGCATGACATGGTGCGGCGCCACGACGCTGCCCGGAATTGCCGCCTCGGCCGCAGCCTTCTGCGTTTCCATCCAGTGCTTGTCGCGACCGACTCTTGCTCCGCCCGAGGGAATCGGAAAGGGCGCCCTGTGCTTTGCAGTTGGATCTTTTTTCCCGTTGTCTGCAACCACATCCGCAACGTCATCCGGGGTCAGCGAACGCAGAGCCTGTCGATTGTCCTCGGACACTGTGACATTCAATCGAATCTGCTCCAGGTCGATTTTCATGCTATCGTCCGAATCATTGCGGATAATCGTATCGACGGCCACAATCCCCGCGGCAAGCGGCGACTTCTTTGGAAATTTCGCCTTGTAACTGGCTGCATCCGTCCAGGGCCGCGCGGAAATGGTTACGCCTTCGTGCGCTTCGAGCGAGGCAGCCTTCATCGTGCCCTGGGGCTGCTGTGCACTGGGCGGAAGGCTAAGAAAGCCGCCAGCAAGAAGGGGAACTATAATGGCTAGTTTTCGCATCGGGTTATAATAGCTCTTTCTCGTCTCGACGCCTTCGATTCCTGGAGGAAGACCAAGGTTGCCCGCATCGCGAACTGCTTGTACTCAGCTGTGCGGAAGCAAGACCGGAGCCGTGTTCAGTGTATCTTGTCTATAGCCTGCTAATGGGTTTCGCCGCCCTCCTGCTCATGCCCTATTGGCTTGTGCAGGGTCTGCGCCACGGAAAATATTTCTCCAATCTTGGTCAACGCCTTGGTCTATCGTTTCCCACGCTCGGCAAGCTGCCCGAGAACCGATCTGGAGCTATCTGGATCCATGCCGTTTCCGTCGGTGAGGCGCTTTCGGGCATCACTCTGGCGAGACAGTTAAAGGACAAATATCCCGGTCGGCCGCTCGTTGTGTCTACGACCACGTTGACCGGCCAGGCCCTCGCTCGCGAACGCTTGCCCTTCGCCGACGCGATTTTCTATTTTCCTCTAGACTGGGCATTCTGCGTTCGCCGGGTATTGCGAGCGGTTAAGCCCTCGATCGTCATCGTGTTGGAAACGGAAATCTGGCCCAACTTTCTCCACGAAGCTCGCCTCCGAAGCGTCCCTGTCATGTTTATCAGTGGACGAATTTCAGACCGTTCCTTCGCCCGCTATCAGCGCTATCTTGGAGTGTTCGGTTTTTTTTTACGGCCGTTTCTCCGGCGAGCACTCGGCGATGCCAGTGTATTTCTGATGCAAAGCGATGAAGACGCCGCGCGGATTCGTGCTCTGGGCGCTCCACCGGAGCGAGTGCAAGTCAGCGGCAATCTGAAATATGATTTGGAACTTCCCGCGCAGACGCCGATCTCCCGCTGGCTTTCCGAGGAGGCGAAGCGGCGCGGGCGCTCCCCGATCATCGTTGCGGGCAGTGTGGTCGCGACGGAGGAACCTCTTGCGTTGATTGCATTTGGAACACTGCAGGGCGAATACCCCAAAGCTCTTCTGGTCCTTGCGCCTCGCAAGCCGGAGTGCTTCGCCTCCGCGGCGGAGTTCGTTGACGAATCTCACCGCAAATTCATCCGGCGCTCGCAACTGCCCGTTCCCGGTCCATCACAAAATGGCGCGCCGCATGGTGAATTTCATATTCCCGATGACGTGACCGTCCTGCTTCTCGACAGTATCGGCGAGCTCGCTTCACTCTACCGCGTTGCGGACGGCGCCTTCGTCGGTGGCTCGCTCGTTCCGTCTGGCGGCCACAATATCCTTGAGCCTGCGGCCTTCGGAAAAATTCCCGTGTTCGGGCCTTCGATGGAGAATTTTGCGGAAATCGCCCGGCGCTTCACTGCTGCGGGAGCGGCTGTTCAGGTGGAAAGTCCGGAGGACGCCGGCGTCGCGTGGATCGAGTTTATTCGCGATCCCGAGCGGGCGGCGCGTATGGGCGAGACCGCGCGCAACCTTGTCGAAAGCAGCCGTGGCGCCACTGGCCGCGCCATCGCGGAAATTGCCTTGCGCCTCGAAAGCTCTGCTCGAGAGCGCGGATGAATCTTCCGCCGCTGCTGCGATTTCTGCTTTGGCCGCTTTCTGTTCTTTATGGTGGCTATGTTCGGTTCCGTGCGTGGCTGTATGCGAGGGGCTGGCTGAAGCAGAAGCGTTTGCGCGGCAAAGTGATTAGCGTTGGCAATTTGACCGTGGGGGGCACCGGAAAGACGCCCATGGTGTTGTGGCTCGCCGAAAAATTCCTCGAGGAAGGGAAGCGCGTGGCGATTCTCAGCCGCGGCTATCGAGGTTCTGGCGGCACGAGCGACGAAATCGAGATGATGAAGCACCGGCTTCAAAATAGGGTCGCATTCGGCGTCGGCAAAAATCGTTTTGCCGAAGGCCATCGAATCGAAGAGCAACAGCCCATTGACGTTTTTCTCCTGGACGACGGTTTTCAACACTTTCCGCTCGCCCGCGATTTGGACATTGTCATGCTCGACGGTTCCCGGAAACTCAAGGACCAATGGCTCCTTCCCTCAGGAATTCTGCGTGAACCCGTTTCCGCCTGCCGCCGCGCGGACATCCTCGTTGTAACGCGCAAGATGGAATGCCCCGATATCGAAGCGGGCGATGCTCATAACTATTCCATTTTTTACGCGCAAACACGCTTGCTGGGTTTTCGGCGTTTGGGCAGCCGCGCCGGAATCCAATCCCTGAGCGAGATAGGACACGGTCCCTTCTTCGCTTTTTGCGGCATTGGCAATCCCGGGGCATTCTTTGACGATTTGAGACGCTGGAATGTAACCCTCGCGGGTCAAGAAGCCTTTCGCGATCATCATCGCTACACGGCAGCTGATCTTCGACGGCTGGAAAAGTCGGCTCATGCCGCGGGCGCTATCGCATTTGTAACAACGGAGAAAGATGCGGAGAATCTCGCGGAAGCATCGAGCGCTGCGATTCCCATATTCGTTTCAGTCATCGACTTCGTGTTCACTGCGGAGAGTGATTTCGTCGCGGCTCTTGAGCGCAAAATGCAGTCGCCCGGCGGTGCGCTGGCATGAAAATCCTCATTCGAGCAACGAATTGGGTAGGCGACGCCATCATGGCGCTTCCGGCGCTGCGCGCCGTTCGCTCGCATTTCCCCGAGGCGCAGATCACGATTCTCGCGCGCCCCTTCATCGCGCCTCTTTACAAAGACCAGAGCGTTTGTGACCAGACGATGCTTGTCGACTCCACGACCGGCCTGGTCAGCGAAATACGCGCGCAAGCATTCGATATGGCCCTCCTGCTCCAGAATGCTTTCGAAGCCGCCTGGCTGGCCTGGCGGGCGGGAATTCCGGAGCGCATCGGCTATGCCCGCGACGGGCGCGGCCTTCTCCTGACCAAAGCTTTGTCCGTTCCTAAGCCCGGCGAAATTCCGCCGCATGAGCAGTTCTACTATCTCGAACTGCTTCGCCGTGCTGGCTGGCTGGAGTCGTTCCCGCATGACTCCCTCATCAGTCTCCATGTTCCTCAAGAGAATCGCCGACGTGCCGCTGAATTTCTTCATTCCGCCGGTGTCCACGCGGACCGCATGCGCATAGCGATCGGCGCAGGAGCGTCCTACGGCTCGGCAAAGTGCTGGCCGCCGGATCGCTTTGCAGAGCTAGCGAATCGTCTACAGGCACAGACTGACGCGGATGTCATTCTCTTTGGCACGCCCGGGGAGACCCTCGTTTCGTCGGCGATTGCATCCGGCATGCGCCAGCCGTCGATCGATCTTACGGGAAAGACCTCGATCGCCGACCTGCCGGCGCTTCTTTCGCAATGCCATCTCTTTATTGGAAATGATTCGGGCGCGATGCACGTCGCGGCCGCCGTTGGCCTCCCAGTCGTCGCCGTGTTTGGCCCCACGGATCCGTTCGGGACGGCGCCGGTTACTCCGTGTTGCACTATCGTGCAGGAGAAGCCCTATTGCAGCCCATGTTTTCTGCGACGCTGCCCGACGGATCACAGATGCATGACCCGCGTCTCGCCCGCCGCTGTTGAGGCCGCCGCACGACAGTGGATTTCGACTGTGGAGGTGCGCCCTGCCTGACTCTGCCGCCGTTCGCCCCGCCGTTTTTCTCGATCGAGACGGCACCATCTCCGAAGAGGTCGGCTACTTGAATCACGTCAGCCGATTTCGTATCTTGCCCCGCGTGGCCGAATCCATTCGCCGCTTGAATGAAGCTGGCCTACCCGTGATTGTGGTTACAAATCAATCTGGCGTCGGACGGGGTTACTTTCCGGAATCGCTCGTGCATTCTGTCCACGAACTGATGGCCCAGCAACTCAGCGCCGCGGGCGCGCATCTACAAGCAGTTTATTATTGCCCCCACACCTCCGCCGATGGTTGCGAGTGCCGGAAGCCGGGAACGGGCATGCTAATGCAAGCGGCGAAGGATCACGCCATCGATCTCCAGCGATCCTTCGTCGTCGGTGACCGCCGGAGTGATATCGAACTTGCGCGCCGTGTGGGCGCGTGCAGTATCCTTGTTCGCACCGGCTACGGCGAAGGCGAATACCTCTGGAACTCGTCCAAATGGCTCGTTCAGCCTGATTTTGTCGCGGCCGACCTTGCCGATGCCGTTCATTGGATTTTGAGGCCAACGAAATGAAGCGCTCGCCAAATAAAATCGTGTCGTCGCCGTCCGTGGACCTGCTTGCCCTTGCAGATATTGTCGAGCAATTCTCGTCGAAAAGCGTCGTGCTCTTCGGGGATTTCGTCGCCGATGAATACCAGTTTGGAGAAATCTCGCGCGTCTCACGGGAAGCTCCCGTCCTTATCCTTCGGCATCGCGAATCGCAATTCGTCCCCGGAGGCGGCGCCAATGCCGCCAACAATTTTGCCGCACTCGGCACGCGCGTTTTTCCGATCAGCGTCGTCGGCGAGGATCCTGCTGGAGATGCGCTCATCGCTTATTTCCGGAGCAAACGCGTCGATGTCTCCGGTATACTGCGGCTCAAAGGCTGGACGACTCCTACCAAGACTCGCATACTTGCCGGCTGGGCCCATACCGTCGCTCAGCAGGTTCTCCGCGTCGATCGCGAACCTCACTCGGCGATCCCGGAACCGTTGCACAACAAATTGCAGTCTAAGCTCCGAGCGAAGCTTCGTTCCGCGAATGCGCTGGCCGTTTCCGATTACGGTTTTGGCGTTGCCTCACCCATGCTTGTCCGCGAGGCGACTGCCGAGCAAAAGAAATCTCTGCCCGTCACGCTCGATGCGCGGCACAATCTGCACGCCTACACGAAGTCTGGCATCACCTCCGCCACCCCTAACGAAGCCGAGCTCGAAGCCCTGCACCATGTTTCCATCGGCCAGAATCTTTCCGTTTTGAGCCGATGCGGCCTCGCAACGCTTGCCACCATGAAGTTGCAGTCGCTCCTGGTCACCCGCGGCCGCGATGGTATGGCGCTATTCGAATCAGGCGATCGCGTTACCCAGATTTCCATTTATGGAAGCGATCAAGCCGTTGACGTCACCGGCGCCGGCGACACAGTTCTTGCCGCATACACCCTCGCTCTCGCCTGCGGCGCTTCTCCACTCGAAGCCGCACACCTCGCCAATATTGCCGGCGGCCTCGTTGTCATGAAACGCGGCACCGCCACCGTCACGCGCGAAGAGCTCCTCGCCGCCATCCGCCGACAAGCCGGCGGCGCCGCTTCCTGACCCATGCGCGAGGCTGCTTCCAAAATCGTCCAGCGCGAATGGCTCCGCGGAAAAATCGCGGAGCATAAAAAGTGCGGCCAGCGAATTGTTTTCGCCAACGGTTGTTTCGATACCCTTCACGTAGGTCACATCCGCTATCTCGAAGGAGCGCGACGCGAAGGCGATGTGCTGGTCGTCGCCGTTAACTCAGATTCGACGGTTTGCGCCTTGAAAGGTCCCGGCCGTCCCATTCTGGATGAGAATGCTCGGGCAGTCCTCGTCGCTTCGCTTCGCGCTGTCGATTACGTGCTTCTCTTCAGTGAGCCAACCGTTGAACCTCTGCTGGAAGCTCTACGCCCGGACGTTCACGCCAAAGGAACGGATTACACCGCGGAAACGGTGCCTGAACGCGCCGTTGCCGCTCGTCTTGGCATCTCCGTCGCCATTGTCGGCGACCCCAAGGATCATTCCACGCGCGAACTTCTTGAATCTGTCCGCAAGGCTCCGCATGCCTGAGCCGCGCTTTCTGGTCGTGCGCCTTGGTTCGCTTGGCGATATCGTGCACACGTTTCCGGCTGTCTCCGGCCTCCGTGATACTTTTCCGGATGCGGAAATCGTCTGGCTTACTCATCCGCGCTGGAATCTTCTGGTCGAGAGCAGCCGCCTGGCTTCGCAGGTTTGGGCAACGGAAACGCGTTCCATCCATTCGCTCCGAAAAATTATCGAAGCACTTCGAATCGCCCGGTGGGATGCGGCCATCGATTATCAAGGTCTCTGGAAATCCGCCGCTCTGCCTTTTTTCGGCGGCATCAAGCGCCGAATTGGTTTCTCCTCGGATACGATTCGCGAGTTCGGTGTGCCCGTCCTCTACACGGACCGTGTCCTCTGCACGGCGACTCACATCGCCGATCAAAACGGCGAGTTGTCGCTTCGCGCCGGAGCGCGACAGCCCGTCTCGCCATTTACGCTGCACGTTCCGCAGGTTGACGACTGCGGCATCCGCGACCATCTCAACCAACTCGGCCTCAGCCGCTATATCGTCCTGAGTCCCGGCGGAGGCTGGCGTTCGAAGTGCTGGCCCCCCCAACGTTTTGGCCAGCTATGCAAGCTCATACGGGACTCTCTCGGCCTCCGCTGTGTCGTGAATTACGGTCCCGGCGAGGATGATCTCGCTCTCGCTGTCCGCGAATGCAGCGGCGACGCAGAGCCTGTGCCTTACAACGGCCCGCTTGGACCCCTGATGGCTCTCTTGCGCAACGCCGCGTGCATCGTCGGCGGCGACACGGGTCCTCTTCACCTCGCCATCGCTCTTGGCACTCCGGCCGTGGCTATCTTTGGTCCCACGGATCCCTCGCGCAACGGCCCATATCGCACGGACGACATCGTCTTGCGTGCCTCCAATGTCGTCACGACACACTCGCGCGCCGATCAAACGCACCCTTCGCTGCTGCAAGTTCAGGTGAGCGAAGTTTTCGATTCGGTTCGCCGCCGCCTCGGAGTTCCCGCGTGAACTCCGCCGCCTTCTTTGCCCGCTGGCGCGTCCCGCTTAGCTATCCGTGTGCGATTCTCGTCTTATGGTTTGCCCGGCCCACCCCGCAGAGCATTCTCTGGGGAGTGCCCATCGGACTGCTCGGCCTCTTGCTCCGCGCCCGCGCCGCCGGCCATCTTCATAAGCAGGAAATACTGACCGTGACCGGGCCTTACGCCTTTACGCGCAATCCTCTCTATTTCGGCAGCGCCATGCTTACGCTCGCGGCGGCAGTGGCCTGCCACTCGTGGATTTCCGCTGTCATTCTCTGCTCTTACTTTGCTCTTTTTTATTTCATCGTCATGCGCCGCGAAGAAACCGAGCTTCGCCGGCATCACGGAGCCGCGTTTGACGAATACTCCAGGGCGGTTCCGTTGTTTTTTCCCCGCCTCACTCCTGCGAAGCTCCCGTTTGCCGCCGCCGGCTCATTTTCCTCGGCGCAGTACAAAAAAAATCACGAGTATCAGGCAGCCATCGGCTTTCTTCTACTGCTCGCCGTGCTTGTGTTGATCTGGTGGTTGCGGCTCCGCTGAGGTCGCTCTCTCCCGGATTTCCGGACACGCCATAAAACAGCTGATTTCCAGTCTCTTTCCATCGGTCAGGATGTGCACCGCTCCGTCCCGGTCCGTCCGCAAGATTCTCACTCCCGCGGTTTCCAGTCGTTCCAGCAGCTCCCGGTTCGGATGCCCGTAGGGATTGTCTTCTCCAGCGCTAATCACCGTTACGCTTGGATGTACCTCGGCAAGAAATGCGGGCGTGGTTGAATTTTTGCTGCCGTGATGTCCGACCTTCAGCACATCCGCTCGAAGCGCCGCTTCATTGTTATCCGACAGGATTGAGTCCTCTGCTTGCTTTTCCGCGTCTCCCGGCAACATCATGGTGCGGTCTCCATATTTCAGCCGCAGCACCATGGAATCGTTGTTCTTCGCGGAAGGGCCGACCTCTGCGGGGCCAATTTCGGGCCAAAGGACGTCCATTTCGACGCCGTCCCAGAAGAAAAGTTTCCCATGGATTTCGTGCGCGATTGGAATCCTCCTCTCGCGTGCTAATTCCTCCAGGTTTGCCAACGCTGCCGATTCGACTTCCCGTCCAATCCACAGCGTCCCGACGCGGAAATTTTGCAGAATCGCCGTCAACCCTCCGATGTGGTCCTGATGAGCGTGCGTCAAGGCGACGACATCCAATTTCTGAAATCCCCGCGACCATAGGTAAGGCGACACAGCATCCTCGCCGGGGTCGGTGCCGTTGAGTTGTTCGTGTCCGGGGAATCCTCCAAAGGCGCCTCCTCCGTCAATCAAAAGCGTTTTTCCATGTGGAGACACGACAAAAAGGGAATCTCCCTGCCCCACATCGAGCGCCGTCAACTCCAGTTTTCCGGCGGACCAGCGCGGCCCAAATGGAAAAGTTGCAATGGCGAGGGCGCTGAATCCCATCACTCCAATAGCGCCTCGCGCCATCCAGCCTCGCCAGAACGGCGCGCGGTACGCCGCCACGGCCAGCACAACCCCCGCCGCCAGGAAAATCGCCACCAGCCATGCTGGCGGCCCGGGAATGCGATAACTCCATCTTGGAAATTGGGCGAACCATTCCACAACTCGCAGAAGCCCCGCGGTCATCCATCCCAGCGGCATGGCCAGTAGCTTTCCGACAGCCGGCAATACCAGTCCGCTGCCAAGCGTCAGAAATCCCAGCGGCACCACGAGTCCCGTCAGCGGAACCGCCACCAGGTTGACCAGCGGCGCGCTCAACGTGACGCGGTGGAAGTCTCGCGCCATCAGCGGCAGCATGCCGATCTGCAATGCCAGCGTGATGACCAGCAATTCCCACACGCGCAGCGCGGCGGCGATTCCGCGCACCAGGTTCTCTCCGGTCGGGTTCGCCAACCGGACAGGCACGCGCGAGGCTATCCATCCGGCGACCGAGCGCAAATCAATCCGCAATTGCACAGCTCGCGGCTCGTGCGACGCGTCCCGCGTAACATCGCGCCAGCCGCGCAGCGCCTTCACGTATGGCTGCACAGTCTCCTCCAGCCACGGCGCCGCCAGCCCGGCGATGCAGCCGATCGCCAGGAACGTCAGTTGAAAACTGGAATCGCGAATTGCCAGGGGCTTCGCAACAAGAAGAATCAGCGCCGCCAACCCCGCGGAGTTCAATAACTCGAGGCGCCGGAAGAACAGTCCGCCCAAAACTACGATCGCAGTCATCAGTGCGGCCCGCAGCACCGGCGGCCTCTGCTCCACCACGGCCACGTACCCAAGCAGCAGCGCGAGCGTGGTTATCGCGGTCCAAAAAGCCGTGAGCCTGAGCAGACGACCCATCCAGAACAAAAATACAACGAGCGCCCCCACATGAAGTCCCGCCACCACCAGCACGTGAAACACACCCGTCTTTTGAAAGTCCGTGGACTCCGCTCGCTCGACGAAACTCCGGTCCCCCAGCAACATCGCTCGCAACACGCCTCCGACCTGAGGCTTGTTCGCGAAAAGAATGTCAATCTCCTCCCGCAATCGGCGTCGTGCGCCCGAAAGAAGTGCGGCGGCGGACGTGGGAGCAACATCAGTCTGTTCCATCAATTCCGCCGCGCGAAGCGTCGCAATCAAGTCGATGTTCTGCTGCTCGAGATACGCGCGCCTGTCAAATGCGCCGTCGTCCCGGAAGACCTGGGGCCGCCTCGCCTGAGTCGTGACTGCGATCTCGTCTCCCGCATGTACTTCCGGCGGAGCCGTTCCCTCCGCCGGATTCGCGAAGCTGACCCGCAATCCACCTCGGGCGGGCACAAGTGCGCCTTCGTACTCCACTCCGCTCAACTCGATCTCGTAACCATAGCCCCACGGCAATTTCGCAGGTTCATCCCGCAGACGCCCGTGCCACCGCAGGGGAGTTTGCACTGACACTCGTCCTGTCTCGACTAGTGAGAGTATGTAGTCTGCCGGCCGCGGTTGACTTGCGATGCCCGCACCCAATACGCCCAATCCAAGCCAGCTCAGCCAAGACAGCGCCGCGGCAGGGAAGAGCCATTGCATTCTTGTTAGATAAATTCCCGAAAAAATAAGGACCGCCAGGCAGGCGAAACCGCTGGCGATGTAGCCTTGTGAAGAAGCATGCTGTGCGAACCAGCTTGCTTGGCCGAGCACAACGCCGCACCCAAATAGCGCGGCGATGGCTACGGCCGGCAATCTCATGACATTCTTCGCAACCTCACCAGCGTTTCAATATGGAAGGTCTGCGGAAAAAGATCGAACAAATGCATCTCGCTGATCTCGTACTTCACGCTCGGCCCCGCAATCTCCTTCGGTTTTCTTGGCGATCCAGTTAGAACAGCCAGATCCCTCGCCAGTGTGGATGGGTCGCAGGAAAGGTACACGATTTCCGCGGCGCCGAGCTCGGCGAGCTTTGCCGCTGTTTCCGCGCCCAATCCGGCCCGCGGCGGATCGAGTACGACGAACTCCGGTTGCTCCTTCGTCTTCTTCAAAAAATCTTCGGCGTGTTCATTGTGGGAAGTCACGGAGACTCCCGCAGCCTGGGCATTAGCGTAAAGATCGCGCGTCGCGGCGAGGTTTGCATCCACGCTCACGACCCTCTCAAAAGTTCGCGCCAGCGGCAGCGTAAAAAATCCCACTCCCGCGTACATGTCCAGTGCCAGGCGGCCCTTCGCCCCCGCCGTCACCGTCTTCAGCAAATCATCGATCAAAAAACGGTTTACCTGGAAAAATGACAAATGGCTCACGCGAAAGGTGAATCCGCCCGCTCGGTGCTCCAGGTATCCCGGCCCGGTAAGCTCAAACTTGTCCTTCTTCTGGTCCAGCAAGAGCAAGCTCTCTACCTGTGGCATCGCCTCCCGCAGAACAGCCGCGAGTTCTCCTGCCGGCTTCGGAAATCGCTCGAACGCCACATTTAGAGCGATCTTTTCGTCCGCTGAGTCGGCAAACGCTTCAATCTCCAGAATCCCCTCGGGCAAAGTCCCCGACCTCGCCATTTCCTGTAATCGCCCGAACGTCTGCGCCAGCCGCGGCGACAGCACTGGGCATTCATCAATGGGCACGATGAACGAGCTTTCTGGCAGGAAATATCCCAGCGCCCTCGGCATTCCGCTGCGCACCGCCCATTGCGCGCGGTTCCTGTAGCCGTAGGGCTCGGCGGTATGCTCTTGGATCGCACCGTCCCAGGAGATCCCGCCCAATCGCGAGAGCGTCTCTCGCAAAATCTCTTTCTTCAGCCGAACTTGCTCTCCGGCAGCGATGTGCTGGTAATGGCATCCCCCGCAAGTCTGGAAATGCGGGCACGGCGCCTTGATGCGCTCCTTCGACGCGGCCGTCACTTCCACCGGCTTTGCCCAGATCACTTTTTTCTTCTTTGACTTCTCCGCCGCGCGCACTTTCTCTCCCGGTAGCACGTACGGCACAAAAACCGTATTTCCGTCGGCGTGCGCCAGCCCGTCTCCTCCATACACCAGCTTCTCAATCGATAATAGTAACTCGTCTGACATAATCATGGTCCCATTCTGCGATTTTCCGCGTTGAAAGAAAAGGTTGGCGTTTTCGGGAAGCGCCTTTCAGGAAAAGTAATACAAGCTCAGGCGCGGCAATCCATACTCCTCGAGCAGCCGCTTTTGTACGTACTGTTTTTCGATCAGAGCGATCTGGTCCGCCTTCATCTTTCGGCGGTACATTGCAAGCTGGCCGTCCATTTCTCGCCGGATTTTCAGCATCGTTTCTTCGCTTGCGTGGCTCATCAATGTCGCGTGGAGCTTGTCGTCCAAAATTGTCAGCCGCCGTTCCAGATCTTCCAGATCCAGCGCGCCTGGCATATCCAGTATCGTCGCTGCGCTGCTCAATGATTCGGAGATTTCGCGCAAACGGCTCGCGAACTCCGCTCGCCCGGATGCGCTGCTCTCCGCCACGGCTGCAATTTGCGCGCCATTCTTTGCAAAATACAGCCGCAACTCCTCCCGCCGAAACGGCTCCTTGGCCGACGCGTTTCCGTTCTTCGGCGTGCTCCCCGCTGTGGCCTCGAGTTGCTCTTCCGCAGCTTCAAGCACTGCGTCCGTGCAGTAGGCCAGGCTCTTTAGAGGCTTTCCGGCTCCCCGCCGCGATCGCTGGTAGCTTTCAAAAGCATGATCGATCCCCTTCAGCACAGCTTCCAGCGGCACGCCCGCCTTCTGCCATGTCTCCATGATCGCCCAATCGAGCGGCGATACCAGTAGATTCGCGCCCCGCTTCTTCCAGAAATAATTCTCAATTTCCGTGAAGTAGTTGAAGTAGTTCCAACTGTCCATAGGATTTGCCGTCGTGGAGCCACGTATCAGGAGTTTGCGCGCAGGGCCTGCGCCACGCTATTTCAATGCTAGCCCTGTGCTTTTTTCGCGGGAACCGGCGTCGCCGATCGGGATTGCTCTCCGCGATTCGCTGTCGCCCCTTTACCAACATTCCCCGTCTGATTTTTTTCCCAAATCAGCCGCAACCCCGTCAAAGTCAGAAACTCGTCCGTTTCCTGAATCTGCTTCGAACCCTTAGCCACCATTCTCGCTTGCCCGCCCGTGGCCACCACCTTCACATCTCCGCCCAACTCCGCCTTCATCCGGGTCAGCATTCCATCCACCATGTCCACTGCTCCGTAATAAAGTCCGGCCTGCATGTGCGTGACAGTGTTCGTCCCGATCACTTTTCCAGGATCCTTGATCTCCACACGCGGCAGTCTCGCCGCCCTGGCGAACAAGGCTTCCGAAGCAATTCCCAGTCCCGGTGCGATTACTCCGCCAAGATATTCTCCCCGCGCCGAAATCGCGTCGAAGGTGATCGCCGTCCCGAAGTCCACAACGATGCACGGCCCGCCGTACTTGTGGAAAGCCGCCACTCCGTTCACGATCCGGTCTGCTCCCACTTCCAGAGGGTTATCCACCAGCACCGGCATTCCCGTTTTCACGCCCATTTCCACGAACAGCGCCTTCTGCCCGAAATAAATCCGCGACATTTCCGCCAGCGTCCAATTCACCGGCGGGACAACCGAACTGATGATTACGCCCCCGATCGCGTCGCGATCTAGTCCCGCAATGGTGAAAAGATTTCGCGTCAGCACGCCGTATTCGTCGATGGTTTGCTGCCTCGCCGTCGTCAGCCGCCAGTTCGCAATCAACTCCTCTCCGCGGAAAACGCCCAGCACCGTATTCGTATTGCCGACATCGATCGTCAACAGCATCTACCGCGCCTCCGCAACGTCTCCCGAAATTACCGTCACCACCTGCCCATCGTCGCGCTTCACCTGTAGCAGTCCTTCCGGTGCGAGCCCAGCCGTGGTGCCCGCAAAACTTTCCGTTCCGCTTGTCACTCTCACGCGCTTGCCTTGCGCATAACTAGAAACTTTCTCAAATTTCCCGGTCACTCCGGCCGGCCCCTCGCGCACAAATCGAGTGTAGTCGCTCTCGAATTCGCGGAGCAACCGCACCAGCAGCTCCAGCCGCGAAACCTGCTTGCCGGTTTCGATGCGCAGCGAAGTCGCCGTCGTCCCCAACTCTCCCGGAAATTTCTCCTGATTCACGTTCAAGCCGATGCCCACGATGACAAATCGCACCTGCGATGGCTCCGCGTGCATCTCCGTCAGGATCCCTCCGGCTTTCTTCCCGCTTAATAACAAATCATTCGGCCACTTCAGGTCCGGCGTAAGTCCCGTAGTCGCTTCGATAGCGGCTCGGGCCGAGATTCCAGCCATCATCGTAAGTAGCGGCGCCTGCACCGGTGCCAGCCGCGGCCGCAAGAGCAGAGTCACGTAAATTCCCGCCGCGCGATCGGACTGCCACGTCCGTCCCGCGCGCCCCTTGCCCGCGGTTTGCTCCTCCGCCAGGACGACTGCTCCTTCCGCCTCCCCCGCATGTCCCAACTCCAGCGCCACGCGGTTTGTCGAATCGGTCCGGAAGAAATGGTAGATACGCTTGCCGAAGAGGCTGCCCTTCAATCGTTGACGCAGCATGTCCGGCGTCAAAATGTCGGGCACTCTCTCCAGAAAATAGCCGGAACCCGCTTTTCCCTTCACACGCACGCCGAGTCCGCGCAGTTGCCGGATCCATTGCCATACCATCGACCGTGACACGCCGATTTCGCGCGCGATCCGTGCCCCGCTGATCACGATCGTGGCATTTTCCGCGAGCAGCGTCAGCAGCGCCGCCAGCCGCTTGTCGGTTGTTCCGGGAAGAGTTTCTTGAGCCATCGATGTGGCACAGACTTCAGTCTGTGCAAACCTCATTGCTGTTAAGCGTGCATCCGACCGCCTGCAAATTAAGTCTTTCGGCGGACATTTACAACTGCCTCAACCGCTCCTCCCTCTTCTTCAGTTCCACCCGCTGTTCCGCCAAGGCCCCTTCCATCCCGCAAATAATTTCTTCGGGCGCCTTGCTGCGGAATAGCTCGTTGGCCAACTGCGCTTCTTTCGATGCAATCGCTTTCTGCAATCCTGATATTTCCTTGTTAAGTCGCACCTTCTCAGCGCTCACATCTAGAACGTCTGCCGTATCCACGATCTTCACATCGAACTGCGCCGTAGACCGCACGACTCCCCCACCCTGAATCAATGGAGCCGTAGAAATCTTCAGGTCGGAAAGCTGAGCGAGCCGAACAATCCCGTCGCTGCTTTGTTCTATCGCCGACCGCTTCGCGACATCGGAGCTATAGATTTCCGCGACCACCTTCGTTTTCGGATCCATTTTTTTTTCGGCACGCACGTTCCGCAGCGTGACAATTATGTTCTGGATCAGTTGAAAGTCCTCTATCACCCAAGCCGTTTGCCAAGAACTTGCCCCAGGAGTCCGTAGTTCAGGAAAGCGGTCAAGTGCAATGCTCTTCGCGCCCTCCGCTTGCGGCAACTGATGCCACAGTTCCTCCGTTAAAAATGGCATGAACGGATGTAGCAACCGCAAGGCATCGTTAAACGCCGCGAACAAGTTCTTCCACGCTACAACCGCGCGTTGCCGGTCCGCGTTCTGCAGGTCCGGTTTCACCCATTCGATGTACCAGTCGCAAAAATCCCCCCAGAAAAACTGATACACGCCTTGCGCCGCCTCATGAAACCTGTAATTTGCCAGCGCGTCATTCACCTGTTCCGTGATGCTTGCGAGTCGCGAAAAGAGCCACGCATCCACAAGCGGCGCGGTTCCGTTAAATGCATACGGCGCTCCGCCACGTACTTCCGGCCCTGCCAATTCCTCCAGTCCGGTGCCGCCTTGCTCGAATTTATCCAGGTTCACAAACAGGAATCGCGCTGCATTCCAGATCTTGTTCGCAAAATTCCGCGCTCCCGCCAGCCGGTCGTCCGACAGAATGATATCCGTCCCCGGCGCCGCCATCGACGCCAGGCAAA
>DATGED010000032.1:0-7833 GCA_035310525.1 Candidatus Acidiferrum sp.
AACGGGACTTTGCCTCCGGGACTGCGTAAGAAAATGCAGCCCTGCCCGCGCGAGTTGGAAGTCATGCTTCCGCCACCACCTCCAAACTACGCACATGTTTTCATCGGCGGCAATCTCGTCCTGGTCAACCGAGTCAGCTTCCAGGTGGCCGACGTCTTCCACTTCGACGCGACTTTCTAGACGCCTCAGAGTGCCCCCCCTTCTCGCGCTTTCCGCGAGAGGGTGGGGCTTTGACTTTTAACGCCATTTAGACAGATCTGCAAGAGGCGCAGATGTTTCGAAAAGAATTCCTCTGGGCCTCTGTGCCTCCGTGGTGAGCCCCCCGTCCGCTGCGTTACACTTCACTCAATGTCCTCACTCACCGACCAGATGGGCTTCAATTTCCGCCCCCCCGAGCGCCGCGTCTGGAAGGTACGGGATCTGGTCGCCGCCGTCCGCACTCATATCGAGCGGGAATATTCCGACGCCTGGGTCGAAGGCGAGATCTCCAATTTCCGAGCGCCTGAGTCCGGGCATCTCTACTTCATTCTGAAAGACGGAAACGCCCAAATCCGTGTGGTGATGTTCCGCTCCTCGGCCCGCCTGCTACGCTTCCGGCCCGCCGACGGCCTCCAGGTTGTGGTACGAGGACGAATCACCATTTACGAAGATCGCGGCGAGTTGCAAATTTCCGCCGAATACCTTGAACCCAAAGGCGCCGGGTCGCTCCAACTCGCGTTCGAGCAGCTCAAGGCCAAGCTCGAGGCCGAAGGACTCTTTGCCGCTGAACGCAAGAAGCCTATCCCTACCCTGCCCTCGCGAATCGGCATTGTTACATCGGCTCAGGGCGCGGCCCTGCGCGACGTTCTCAACATCCTGCAGCGCCGGCATCGCTCGGTCAATGTTCTGATCTTCCCCGCGCAGGTGCAGGGAGATGCAGCCGCGCACGAAGTCGCGGCGGGTGTCCGCTACTTCAATCAGCACGATAGCGTAGATGTCATCATCATCGCGCGCGGTGGCGGCTCCGCCGAAGACCTTGCCTCCTTCAACAATGAGGGTCTCGCGCGCGCCGTCGCCACGTCAGAGATTCCGATTATTTCCGCTGTTGGCCATGAAACCGATTTCACTATTGTCGATTTCGTCGCTGACCTCCGCGCTCCCACGCCGTCTGCCGCAGCCGAACTGGTGATTCGCTCTCGCCAGGAAATCGAAGACCACGCCTCCGCTCTCCACGAGCGCCTTAGCCGCGCCATGCGTTACCGCTTGCTGATGGGCCGCCAAGCCTTGACCGAACTCGCGCAGCACGGCGCCTTTGTCCGCATCATGGAGGTCATTCGACAGCGCCAGCAAAAGCTCGACGACCTCACTCACCGCATGGAACTCGCCGAGCGCCTGCTGCTGGAGCAGATGCGCCGCCGCTGGGAAACTATATCCGCCAGCGTCCGCCACTACGACCTGCGTCTGATCCTCTCCGGGATGCGCAAGGAACTCGATAGCAAAACCACTGCGCTCGCCGCCGTTACCCGCAACGTGCTTCTCCAGCACCGGGTGCGCGCTGAGCGGCTCGATACCGTCCTCCGGTCGCTTTCGCCCCTCGCCATACTCGATCGCGGTTATGCTCTGGTCTTCGACTCTCAGGGCAAACTTCTGAAAGACGCCAACGCAGTCAATATTGGCGAGCAGATCTCGGCCCGCCTGGCACACGGGCGGATCCAGGCCGACGTGACCAAGAAAGAGATGTGATCGAGCGGCGGGAATTGCCTGCATTACAATGGAACTCCCAATATCCGCCAGGAGCTAAACTCGATTGCTGCCGGTTATAACATCCTGGAGCCAAGGCGCATGGATTGCGCTCGACATCCTCCTGGTCTCGCTGCTTATCTACCAGGTGCTGGTGATGATCCGCGGCACCCGCGCCGTACCCATGCTGGTCGGCCTCACGGTGCTGGGAGTGCTTTTCTATTTCGCGCGCATTGGCGAACTCACCACGCTGAACTGGGTCGTCAGCCGCGTTTTGCCCTACATCGTTTTCGCGCTGATCGTAGTTTTTCAGTCCGAAATCCGCCATGTCCTTGCCGACCTGGGCCGCCGCTTGAACTTTCTCCGCGGTTCTTCGGCGGATGGCGATGCCTACGATGACATCGTCCTCGCTGCCAATCTCTTTTCCCAGCATCAGACCGGAGCACTCATCGTGATTGAGCGCGAAATCGGGCTCCGCACTCACATAGAAAGCGGAGTTCCACTGGACGCGCGCCTCTCCTACGATCTGCTGGCCACGATTTTCCGTCCCAGTGCTCCGCTGCATGATGGCGCGGTAATCGTGCAAAAAGATCGCATTGCCGCCGCCGCCTGTTTTCTGCCTCTCTCCATGAACCCATTGCTCTCAACCCAGCTGGGCACCCGCCACCGCGCCGGCATCGGCATCACCGAAGAGACCGACGCGATCGCCGTCATCTGTTCCGAGGAAACCGGGGCGATCAGCTTCGCTGTGGGAGGAAGAATTGAGCGCGACCTTACCGTCGAGCAACTCCGCGAGCGTCTTGGCGCCGAGCTGCGCCGCCACATGACTCCCGTCGTGTTGCCCACTCCGATTGCGCAAAACGGTGACGACGAATCTGATGCGGCGCTCGATTCTCCTCTGTCCGAACCCGCTCCTCAGCGCAAGAGCGACGTGGGCCCGGCGACGGAGCCGCGATCATGATCACTTTCTTGAGACGTCACGTTTTTCACAATTTCGGTCTCAAACTAATGTCTCTGCTGCTCGCGACCGCGCTGTGGCTCATCATTTCGCGCGATGAGCGGCCTGCCGAAGTCGCAGTTCGCGCTCCCATCGTCTTCCAAAACGTTCCCCCTAATCTGGAAATCAGTTCGGAATCAGCTCCTGAGGCTCAAATTCGCGTCCGGGGCCCGGAGCGCGTCATCCGCCAGCTTCGCACCAATGAAGTGCAGGCGGAAATTGATCTCGCCGACGCCAAGGCCCAGGAACGCACCTTCGATCTGACGGCCCAACAGGTCCGTCATCCCCGCGAGTTGACCGTTGTGCAGGTTGTTCCCAGCCAGTTGCATCTCGCATTTGATACTCGCCTCACGCGCGACGTGGAAGTGCATCCGCGCGTCACGGGCAATTTTGCGAATGGCGAGCAGATTGTGAAAGTAGACTCCGATCCGGCGCGCGTCACCATTACCGGACCGCGTCATCACGTAGAAAAGATCGATGCCGCCACCACCGATCCGATTGATGCCACCGGAACCCGCGGCAGCGCCGTCTTCACCACCAACGTGTATGTTCCCGACCCGCTGGTGCAGGTGGATCAGGCCACCTCTATTCGCGTCACTGTCGTCGTGCAGAGAGTCGGTAGCGCAACCTCACATTGAGCGCCATTTCGCTCCAGGCACTCCGCTCAAAGGTTCCTTCCAGTCAAAATTCAGGGTTATATCATTTATCATCTCTCTTCTAATTTGTTCGCCGATCCGTAAACTTCTATGACCGAGCAACGACAGCTCTTCGGAACCGATGGCATTCGCGGCGTGGCGGGGGAATTCCCGCTCACCAAGCAAAGCACGTATCTCATTGGCCGCGCCCTGGGGCATGATCTGGTTCGCAACGCTGCGAAAGCCCAGGCCGTCATCGGACAGGACACGCGCGAGTCCAGCCGCTGGATTGCAGATCGCGTTGCTGAGGGCCTCGCCGCCGTCGGGGTCGATGTGCATAGCGCGGGCGTGATCACGACGCCAGGAGTGGCCTATCTGGCGCGCTCCCGAGGGATGAGTGCCGGCGTGGTCATCTCCGCTTCACACAATCCCTGGACGGACAACGGCATCAAGGTCTTCTCGGGAGATGGCTTTAAATTGACCGACGCCCGTGAACTGGCGATTGAAAAGGAGATTTTCGCTTTGCTGCAGAATCCCGCGGCCGCCGATGACACTGCCCTCAAAGTGCCGCGCCCATCGCTTCCCGGGGAAGCCCCGCTGCGCCATGCCTACATCCAATCGCTGGCTGCGAATGTTTCATCCGACTTGAGCGGTCTTCGCGTGCTTGTGGACTGCGCTAATGGGGCGGCGACCGCCGAAGCGCCGGAACTATTTCGCGTGCTGCGAATCAAGGCAACATTCCTCCACATTTCGCCGGACGGAAAGAACATCAATGAACGTTGCGGGGCGCTGCATCCTGATGTTTTGGGCAAGGCTGTTGCAGAGGCCAGAGAAAAGTTCGACCTGGGGGTTACGTTCGACGGCGACGCGGATCGAGCCCTGTTTTGCGATGCTACCGGACAAGTTGTGAATGGCGACGGCGTTCTCCTCGCCGCCGCCCGTGACCTGCACGCGCAAGGCAAGCTGAAAGCAGACACGGTCGTCTCCACTACTATGTCGAACATGGGCCTCGAGATCGCGCTTAAGAACTCCGGCATTCGCATGCTGCGCGCCAATGTGGGCGACAAGTACGTGCTCGAGGAAATGCTCAAGACTGGGGCCACGCTCGGCGGCGAGCAGTCTGGACACATCATCTTTCGTGATGGAGACTCGACCACCGGCGACGGCCTGCTCACCGCAATCCGTCTCATCGACATCATCGTCCGTAGCGGCAAGCCGCTCGCCGACTTGGTCGCAGATCTGAAAGTCTTTCCGCAGAAAATCCAAAACGTCAGGGTTCGCGAAAAAATCCCCTTCGCGCAAGTGCCGTCCATCCAATCCGCGATTGCCGCCGGGGAACGCGAACTAGGCGGCAACGGGCGGATCGTCGTCCGCTACTCCGGAACCGAAGCGCTGGCCAGGGTTATGGTCGAAGCCGAATCGGAAGCCAAGATGCAATCCATCACCGCTTCGATCGCCCAGGAAATCCAAAAGGCGCTGGGAATTTAGGGTTCTTTCAGACCACGAGCGGATTTTGCATTGCAGAGCGAAAACCGGAAGAGCAGCGTTGTTGAAAAACCGAGTGGGTGGAAGAGCGGCGCTTTAGCGCCGCGACGAGGCGTGAAGATAAACGGGCTTTAGCCCCTGTGCCTTGGAATGCCCTTTTCTACAACGCAAAATAAGTTTTCTTATGCAGCCAGCTATTCTCATCTCCAATGACGAGATGATCCGGCCAGGCCGGAATTGTCCGAACCAGCAAACGCAACCCACTCACATCCTTGGGAACGCGAAACTGAAATTGCGTCATATATGAATCCGCAGGCTTGAGCGGAGTCATCAACGACGTGCCCGCGCTCGCCACCGGCGCGTAATCTTTCCCCGCGCTGTCGATCAACCATACCTCACGCGGAGATGGCGTGAGCGCCGCATCCTTCGGACGGTTGGGGGACGTTGTCGTGGGATCGAAGCGGGTGCGCACCGTGACCAGATAATTCTTCGATGACGCTTCCGCCTGTGTCTTGACCTCTGCGACGGAATACGCGAGATGACAATCAATCTCGCAGAAGTATTTCTCCTGTCCGGGCCCCAGTTGTGTTTCGTGGCTTCCGGCGGAGAAGCCGAAGAGCAGGCCGAAGTAGATCACTGCGCCGATTCCCGCAGCAACTGTGGCCACACGCGCGAATTTTCCCTTCCGCGCGAACCAGAAAACAAGTGCAGACCCGAAGGCGAGAAAAAATCCGCAGCAGGCCGCCAGAAATCCCAAGACCGCCAGCGGCGCAGGAAAGTTCATATTGCTCGCGATCATAATGTTCGTTCCTCCACCCACCACTACCGCTGTATTCTGCGCGACGTCTGGATAAATCTCGTCGGCAATCCAGTAGTTCTCCAGCACAAGGGCGATCAACGTTCCCAATATCCAAAGGGCCCAGCGAACGCGCCGCCACAATGAGGCGGACAGTGCTGCCTGCATGAAGAATTCCGCGACGTAGGCGGCGCAATAACAAACATTGGCCAGTAGTGCGAGAACCAGCATTTTCCCCAGCGCAACCAGATTGAACGCCGGGCGGAAATGCGGCCACGTCAGTACAACCCAAAGCCCGACGACCAGGATGAGCGCGGCGTTGTACCAGAGCCGGCGGCGTTCCCAGAAATGCGCGGCATCGAGAAAGCGTGGGCCGCTGCTGGATAGATGCTCTTCCATAACTTACTCCGGTCGATTCCTCTAGCGCGTTCTGCGAATCCTCGGCGGACTCTGCGGTTAGTCTTCTTTACCCGCGGAGTCCGTCGAGAAAAGCCGCCGCCGCACGAGAGGGTAGCGTGCTTTGCAATGCAAAGTAGCCGACTACAAAAAAAGGCCCTACTCTTCCCGCGTCACCCGGATCCACTCCTCCATCTGATCCAGATACTCTGCCAACGCCCGCCGTCCGGCCGCCGTGAGCCGATACTCGGTGCGCGGCACCCGTCCTTCAAAAAACTTCACGCACGAAATGTACTGCGCCTCTTCCAGCTTGCGCGCGTGTACGCTCAGGTTGCCATCCGTGGTTTTGAGCACGCGCTTCAGGTCGTTGAAACTCAGCGAATCGTTGGTCGCAAGCGCGCTCACAATTCCCAGGCGAATCCGTTCGTGAATCAACCGGTCCAACTCGGGAAGTTCCGGGGCCAGCGGCGCCGCATGTTCCCGAGACTCCTCGCGCAAGGCTTTATGCACTCGTGCCTCGGCCTTTGCCAGCTTGTGATGCGATGAAACTGCTCTACCCACCATGCCTCCTTGCGATGATCCACCCAAAAATAATGTGCAGTCCGCCAAATCCCGCCGCAAGAAACCAGTTTCCCCAAGCCGCAGGACCGAGCACCGTCAGGCCTCCTAGCAGCATGAAGCACAGTCCCATTACCGGGACAATGGAAACGGAGAACGCTCCTCCGGTCATGATTCCTGCTCCGTAAAGCAGGAGCCAAGTGGCAGGCAGCGCAGATTGCAGGCCGGAGTGAAGGAGCAAGAAGGTCAGGAACGCCCCCGCCACCAGAGGAGGCGCGAGCCCCAGCGCTACTTTGCGCGCGGGCCCGGAAAAGAGCGGCAGTCCACGACGGTTTGCCTTCCAGGTACAGGCCAATAATCCGATGGCTACCGCCAATAGCCCCTCGCCCAGCCACACTCGCAACCATGCGGATGGAGAAGTCTGCCGCGCCGCAACCGCCGCGGCCGCGAGCGCCGTAAAACCGAGCACAACCTGGCCCCACCCAGAAACCGCGGTGAACGCCGCTGAGCGTTCCATTGTGTCGCGAATAAATCGCAGATCTTCTGCCAGGTTCGGAGTGGCTGCAGAGAAATTGGCCGGCGCTGACGGTCGTCCTGACCGATGAAGCCGCCGGATGCGGTGTTCTTGCCGCTCGAACATGAAATCAGACTAGCGGACGCCAAAAGGATTGTCAAGTACTTTGCAATGCAAAGAACGCGAGTCTGTAGGTTGTGTCGCAACCCACAAATTGTTACGTTCGAATCAGCAAGGGGCTCCGCGGCCATGACCGATTTCGGAAAGTTGCTAATCGTACTTGGGATAGTTCTGGTCATCGCAGGGGTGTTCCTCATAGTTGTGGGTCGCGCCCACCTGCCCATGGGACGTCTGCCGGGCGACATCGTCTATCGCGGGAAGAACACCACCTTCTATATCCCGCTCGCCACCTCTATCCTTCTGAGCGTCATCCTCACTCTTGTGTTGTATGTTGTGAACCGCTGGAGACGTTGAATCCTGTGGGGACAGCCGCCTTAGACTGTCCATTGAGCGAAGCTCGACTTCCTGCCCGTCACCACAAATAGGTTCTCAGGTTGACTTCCCCTCGCCACTCCCGTTAGATTCATTCCCGAGTTTCTTCCGGCTCTTTGAAATGTCTTTCGGAACGCGCGTCTTTGCCGCTCGGCAAAGACAGGGAAGCGGGTGCAAATCCCGCGCTGCCGCGCAACTGTAAGCGAGGAAATTGCCCTCGGCCACTGGGAAATCCCGGGAA
>DATGED010000033.1:0-19956 GCA_035310525.1 Candidatus Acidiferrum sp.
TCTCGGTCTACTTGCTGTTGGCGGTGGTCAAAAAACACCTGCGGCTGGAGCACAGTCTGTACTCCATTTCGCAAATTCTCAGTGTCAGCCTGTTCGAGAAAACCCAACTGTTGCAGGCACTTACCAGTTTCGAGCCGCAAACTCATGAGCCTCAATCCTGTAACCAATTCGCACTGTTCAACTTATGACCGGACAGTAGTGACGAGTCACCAGTCACGAATCACTTCCTCTCTTTCCCCAACGGAAAGAGACTCGGCGCGGCGGGCGGCCGGTCTGCGATGGCCTCCAGTTCGGGAAACTGCTCGCGCAGCGGTTCCGGCACTTTTACTTTCGAGCCTTTCAAAATGCTGATCAGCTGCAACGCATTGACCACGCCTTTTCCTTGATAGTGGTTGTTGGTGATGACGAACACTTCGCGCGAGCGCTCCGCAACTTTCTCGATGCGCTTCGCCCACGGCGCAAGCTCCTCCGTCGAGTAAAGATAGTTGTACCGTTCGTGCGAAGGAACCGCCGCATCATCGCTGAACCAGGTGTCGTAGCGCCGCCCGTGCAGCCGCACATAGCCCACCGGCGAAGTCGCTTCTGCCGAGGGTTCCAGCGAGCGCCCGATAATGGGTTGATCGATGTTGCAGAATCCGGCGCCGGCTTCGCGCAGCATCGCGAAAGTTTCCGCCGTCTGCCAGGAAGCGTGGCGCAGTTCAACCACCAGCGGGTAATCGGAGAAGCGCTTCAAAAGCGCGGAGAGATGCGCAACCGTTTCGCGTGTCTGATGAAAGGAAAAAGGGAATTGCAGCAGCACCGCGCTGAGTTTTCCTGCTGCATGCAAAACGTCGAACCCGGCGCGCACCGCTCGCTCGTCCGCCGCGCTCGCGTTTGCAATCGCGGAGCCTTCGGCTCCGGGCGAAATGTCGTGCGTGAATCGCTGCCACAGCTTCGCCGTAAAGACGAATCGCGGATTTGCCGCGACGCGTTCGATCCACTGCGCCGCGTGCTCCGGCCGGAAGGGATTGTAGAAGGAGGAATTGATTTCGATCGTGTCGAAATATTCCGCGAGATAAGTCGCCTCGTGAAATCCTTTTTGCCGGCGGCTCGGATAAACGTACCCGGCCCAGTCCGGATAAGACCAGCCGGCCGGACCAACGCGAACGATGGCCTTCGATTTGGTTTTCGTACGTGCGGGCATGCGCTACACACTCTCGGAATTCATCGCAGCAGGGTAGAGTCCGGCAGCCGCACCTGTCAACGCTTGCGCTCTTTTGCCTGCGCTCTTTCGCAAAGGACCGGAATGATTCACGCGCTGAGTACGACCTTCGCGGAGCGATTGCTGATTTCCGCACGCGCTGGTATGCTTCTCGTAGGATGCGGTACACAGCTGGAACCCGCGTCGCCGCCCTCTTCCGCAAGAACTCCTACAGGTGCATCCATGAAAGTTTCCATCAGCTACAAGAACGGCGAACCTCAAAAACTCGCGGAGAAGGAACTCGAACATTACACCAATAAGCTGAATCGTCTTCTGAAAGCGTATGAACCGGACCTGGTCCAATTGCACGGCGTCTTTACGAAAAATCCGCATCGCGCGGAACTTTCCTTTTCGCTGAATCTCTCTCTGCCGACCGGAACGCTGCACGCCACCGGAACAGGGGAAAACGCGCGCGCCAGTTGCAAACAAGCCTTCAGCGAATTGCAGGCCCAGGTGAAAAAGCACCAGTCTCGCTTGCGAAAAGATTACGAATGGAAACGCAAACGTCCCCGCTCGCCCGCCGCCGCCGTCTCGTGAAACGAGAAGTGCGCTCCGAGGCATCGCACCAGGTTCTGTCACGATATGTCAGGACGCGCCGTTTCATTCAGATGCGAAAATATTGTCAGGCCTCGCGGGATCATTCTTCGTCTGGAATTGCCAAACGGAATGGCGCAAGAAGTGACGTCGCAAGATGCAGAGAAATGGAAACGTCCACACGCCATGGTGGTGCGCTGCTGCTCGGATACAACTACATCCCAACTGCCAATTTTAATTCTTCTAATTCGGGTTAAGCTCGACCCACGTAATTCCTTTTCCCAGGGGCACTACAAAAGCGTCGCGCTCTTTTTTGAGCACTGCTGCCGGATGGTACGCGCCAATCCCAGTTATTTTTGCCGGTTGACGTACGCGAAGCCGCGCTTCGCGCAAAAATGCAGTTGCTGGAGACAAGCCGATGCGAACGGCGTTCGTCTTCGAATTCACCTCGATCTTCTGAAACTGCCCGGCATCAAGGGTCAACCACAATCCCGAAGATGCGATATACACGCGCGAACGTGCGGAATCCAGCGGCGTAACAGAGATTTCTGTGCCGCGCGTGCTGAGGTTTCCGCCAAAGGCCACCCAACCGAACTCAGGATGTCGCACGATATAAGTTGCGGTATTAAAAGCGTGGCCGAAGAAACTTGGACCGTTGTCACCTGAGAGCGCATCAGGCTTTAGCATGTCCGGAAAGCCGTGAAATGCGGGCGCCAGAAATCCATCCTGGTCGATGTTGGCCAAGAGGCCCATGGTGCCGCCATAGCCGGCGCGAAGCAGGTAGAAATCGTCAGGGTGTTCGCGGTATTCGCTGAGGAGAGGGATGGCATTGAGGCTCGATCCATAATGATGCAACTGGCGTTCAAGGCGCCGAGTTTTGCCCGCGAATATGAAGTCCCAATAGCGGCGCGCGCTGCCGTTATATCCCCAATGCGGAATCGCGGGGTCGTAACCGAGAATCGCATTCAGCGTGACCGCCGCTTTTTCTTCATAGCCGAAATATTTCATCCATGCGTAGACTTCTTCCTGGCCGGTCGAATCCCAGGGCATTTCACTGCCGAACGGGTAGGCTTCGGCCCTCCAGCGCTCGGCGCGCTGGCGCATTCGGGATTCCAAGTCGTCAGCTTGCGAGTTCAATCCCTCCCGCCGCAGATCCGTTAGCACCTTAAGGAAAATATCGCCTTCCATTTGGCCGAAGACCGCGTAGCCGGGAGCGAACTTCACCATGGCTACGGAAGTTTCATAAGCGTTGTTTAGATACCAATTCCAAGGATGAGCGGTAACCAAGCCGTCGTAATTTCGTGCCAGCCGGTAGAGCACCCAATATGCAGCGACGACATGAGGATAGTTGAAGGAACGGTCAACGCGTTCGGCCTGCGCTTTGTTCCAACTCGTCCACGAAGTCCAATTCAGGTCCGTGGAATAAAAGCCCGCTGGGAGCTGATCAGGCTGGTAATAGAAAAGGCTCTTGCGGACACCGAATTTCTTTTCGCCCTCATTGTATTGCAGTCCGCCCCACAAAACTTTGTCGACAAACTGTTCGAATTTGCCCAGTTCTTCTTTGTCTGGTTGCACGGACTGCTTCATGATTGTGGCGAGCCAGGATCCGCTGCCGCCTTCATCGCCGAGTCCCGCAATCCACACTCGGCTGTCCTGCATGAGAATCTTGTTGGTGTCACGGTCGTAGCTCATGATGGAAGGGGCACGGTGGAACGGATCCGAAGTATCCGCAAACCACTGTCTGGTAGTTAGAAAATGGCCCATGTCCGCGACGGTCTGTGATTCCGGCTTGGTCACGAAGTAATGAATGGTTTGATTCAATCCATCCGCATAAACTATCGTGGCTCGCGCGCGACCCCATGACTTTCCTTCAAGCGTGTAATGCTTCCACCCCGCGGTAGTGGCTGGGTCAGCATGTATGGCGATGGATCCGGGGGGCTCTATGGATACGCTTTTCACGGGCTGCGGATACTTCAAAAACAGTTGTGCTTCGAGATTCGTCGGGAGGATGTATCCCGGAATGCCGACGGCAACAGGCCGGCGGTTGTCAGCGAGAGTTTTTTCGATATCACGGATGGAATCGGAGACCAGAAACCGCACTCCATAAGTTTTGGATTCGCCCGGAGCGAGGCTCACGTCCGTGGGCACATTCCAGGGTTCGGCGGATTTCCATTCGTTCTCGGCGTACGCCTTGCTCCGCACCATCCAATCATAAAATCCTTCGAAAGTAATGCTGCGCGGGGTGGGGTCACGAAACAGCACCGGACCTTCTCTCTGGCGGCTGTTAAGTATGGGGCTGTAGGCTTCGAATGGAGTTTTGCCGTCGGGAATGACGAGAAGCGCGGGGCCGTGGCCGTTGAGCCGAGTTACTTGCAGATAGCCGGCGTCTTCGCCGATGTACGGATCGTAAAAAGAACAAATTGCGTGGGCTTGTTCAAGTGAGCGGCCTGTGAGCACGTTATTGAAGACCATCGGAATGCCCAAGGCCCCGATCTGGACGCTCTGCTTCGATATATTCTTCAAAGAAAACCGCAACGCCAGGACACCGTTTTCCAGCTCCCAAGTCCGCACGATCTGCAAGGGGAGATCTGCCGGGAGAGTGGGTCCGAGATCCGCGGCAGCAAGAATCTTGTCCGTGGCCGGTAAAGCTGTCACCGGTTTGCGAGCCAATGCGGTGGAATAGCCGCGCCATTCACCCGATTCGCCTTCGCGAAGCCGCAGGTCGAGGTCCCCCAGGTGGTAATAACCGTTCTGCGAGCGTTCGATGAGGAGATCTCCCGGTGTAAAGTCGAAGTCACCAGCGCCCTTCGCCACGAGCGCAGCGATAGTTTGTGAGGAGCGAACGAGACGTATGCTGAAGGCCGGGGATTGCAGCTCAAGAAAGCCTTCTTGCACCATGGGACCGGGAGTTGGAGGGGTTTTTTTCTGCGGCTCCTGCGCGCGGCCGCTCCCGATTGCCAGGCAAGCGAGAATCGCGACTGCCCCGGCGACCCAAGTGGCGTAATTTCTTGAAAAGTAGCTCACGTTTCCTTTCCTGTTGGCTCCCGCAGAGCCGCCTCGAAGTAGGGGCCCAAGAGCAAAACAAGTTCGGATGGCATGATAACTTTGTGGCGGAGTTTTGCAAGCGCTTGCTTTTTCAGGCCGGGATCGTCATGGGATTTGTTGCCTGCACACTTCACATCGGGACGCTGAAGCTGCAAGCGATGGCATGCTCCCGGCGGGCATTGTTCCGGAAATGTTTGCCCTTGCTTCCGTGTGGCTTTCCTCTTTAAGAAGCGGCATGAAATCATGCAGCCACGAGGTTCTAAAAGGTTTGGTGGGAAGGGCCAAGAGTTTCGCGGAAACAGGGGCGCGGAATGCGGCCGCCGTAGAAGTGCATTGCTGGAGGTCGTAGAATCGCCGCGGTTCTGCGCGATCCTAGCGAACCACTGCTGGACTGACAGCCCTTTTGGAAATGCTCCCACCGGCCTGTTCGCTTCGCGGTACGCTGGTGGATTCGCGAACGACAAGCTCCGGATCAATCAGGATCTCCTGGCCCGCGAGTCGATCCGAGGACTCTCCAGGAACAAGAATCTCGAAGATTTTCTGCCCAATCTTCTCGCGCGGAATATGAACTGTGGTGAGAGCCGGAGAGCAAAATTCCGACAGCTTTATATTGTCGAATCCGGTCACAGAAATTTCTTCAGGCACGCGGACGCCCTGATCGCGCAGTTGGCGCAAAACACCAACGGCCATGAAGTCATTGACACAGATGATGGCGGTGGGGTCGAAGCTGGAGGATAACAACTCGCGGGCGGCCAAACGGCCGCCCTCCAGGCCATCCGATCCGCTGGCGATGCGAACCTCGGCATGCGGGGAGATGCGCTTTACCGTTTCCAGGAAGGTTTTCTCCCGCTCACTGATGGGGCCCAATGTCGAGTGGTGCCCCAGGAAAGCCATGCGGGTGTGCCCCAAAGAATGAAGATACTCGACGATTTTCTTCATGCCTTTGCGGTAGTCCACACGAACGTTGGTGATGTTTTTTTGCGGCGTTCCGACATCATAGAAAACGATGGGGATTCTGCTGTCGGCAAGCATCTGAATCAGATGCGAATCCATTTCCGATACGACCGCCGCAAGGCCAGCAACACGCCAGCCGATCATCAAGCGCACGCTTGCCACGAGCTGCTCTGAGCGGTAGTCGGTGTTGGCCACCACAACTTCGTAGCCACACGAATGGGCGGCGGACTCGAGGGCATGGTAGATGTCAAAGAAAAACGGATTTTCCATGTTGGAAACGAGGATTCCGAGAGTGCGGCTCTTGCCACGAGCCAGGGATCGCGCATGAAGATTAGGGTGATACCTGAGTTCTTCGGCAGCCTTAAGGACGCGAGTGCGGGTAGAGCCCTTAACAACATTCAGATTGTTCAAAACGCGAGAGACAGTGGCTGTCGAAACGCCGGCACGCTTCGCAACGGCCTCAAGATTCAAGAGCGGGAACTGCTCGCGCACCATGACGAACTCCCCTACAGCGGCTTCGATTCTATTGAGATGCAATCGCTTACTCAAGTGTCCGATGGGGCCGCTGGCAGAGTCCTGCACGAGGGGAAGAAAGAGAATGCGGTCGCTGGTGTGGGGATATTTTGTTCTTGAACAAGAGCGGCAAGTCAACTTATCCTCCGCCTGCAAGCGATTACATAATTCACTGCCTCGATAGACTCTGACTTGAGCTATCCGCGCATGAGGAAAACATGAATTCACTCGTCAATCGCAGGAGGTTTATCGCCGGCACAGCTTCAGCGTCACTCACAGCACTCATTCCCAAGAATCTTCTTGCCGATACTTCTTCCACGTGCCGCGTGGAGGTTCGAACGGACTCCGAGATAGGAGTGGTCAAGCCGGAGTTCCATTCTCACTTTGCCGAACATTTGGGTTCGTGCGTTTATGGTGGTTTGTGGGTAGGAAAGAACTCGCCCATTCCAAACATCGGAGGTTACCGGAAGCAAGCTATCGAGTACTTGAAAGACCTGGGTGTTCCAGTTCTGCGATGGCCGGGTGGATGCTTTGCGGATGACTATCACTGGCGAGACGGTATTGGCCCGGTAGAGCAGAGACCCAAACGCGTGAATATTCACTGGGGAGGGTACGTCGAGGACGGAAGCTTTGGCACGCACGAGTTCATAGGACTTTGCCGTCTTATTGGCGCCGAACCGTACTTTGCCGGGAATGTAGGAAGCGGCACACCGCGCGAACTTCAAGATTGGGTTGAGTACTGCAACATGCCTACAGGAAGCACGTTGGCGGAAGAACGCGCCAAGAATGGATCTCCGGAGCCGTTTCGGGTCCGCTATTGGGGCATCGGGAATGAAAACTGGGGATGCGGTGGAGACATGCGGCCTGAAACATACGCGAACCTATATCGCCAGTTTGCTGTTTACATTCGCAAGTATGGCGAGACCAAACCATTCCTGGTCGCCTGCGGGCCGAGCGGGCCGGACCGTCGTTGGACGCGTGGTTTCATGGACAACATCGACGGGCGTTACCCGGACGGCTACTCCATGCACTACTACGAAGGAGGCGGGGATCGCCCGACGGAATTCACGGGCGCACATTCGGACGAACAACTCTCCATCTTCGCGAGGGTGGAAGACGCCATCATCCTGCAGCGAACCCTTCTCGATGGCTACCGAGACGGGCGCAAGATCGGGTTGATTTTGGACGAATGGGGAGTCTGGGACAAAATACCTGAGGAAGACGAGAAACGCTACGGCCGGCTCTGGCAACAGAGCACCATGAGAAGCGCCGTTGCGGCGGGCTTGGGGCTGAATGTCTTCAATCGTCAGGCCGACAAACTTTATATGTGCAACATCGCGCAAATCGTGAATGTTCTACAGTCATTGTTGCTCACCGATGGCGCCGAAGGCAAAAACTGCGTTCGGACCACGACCTACTACGCTTTCCAATTGTTCAAACCTCATCGCGGGAAGACAGCGCTCCGCGTGGAAACCACGGATTCTTCGCCTCTCGCGCCGTCCATCTCGGCTTCGAAGTCGGGTAACGAGATCGTCTTGAGCCTTGTAAATCCAAAGCACGATGCGGATGTTTCCGTGGATTGCATGCTGCATAACGCCACAACAAAGTCAGGTAAAGGGCAGATACTTCACGATGCGGATTGGAATGCGTGCAATAGTTTTGAGAACCCCGACCGGCTGGTTCCCCGGGCTCATCCAGTGAGTGTTGACGGAAACAGGATTCGCTTCGATCTGCCCCGCCTGTCCGTTGCAACCATCGTTGTAGAAATTGTGTGAACTCGACTCCGAGTCGTGCGCATAGTCCGAAGAGGGGCTTTTTCTTACTGGCGTGCAAACCTGCAGATGACCGATACGGAAAGCTAGCGATGCTCTGAACCGCAGCGAGCGCGAACTCGACGCGCGTCAATCGCGCTGCGGCGAGGGGCTCGAATTCAGAAAACTCCTTTGCTACCTATTTCGGGTCCGCTTCCCAGGTCTCTGGCAAGGTTGAGTCGAGCTAAGCTAAGCGCGTCAAACGCTGAGTTCATCCCGGTTCATTCGGGTGCAAGTTGTGAAGGGTATCGTGTATATTACCGGGCAACCTGTCGTGGACTGGATGGCAGGCGTTTGAAGTTGAGAGAGAGATTCCATGAATCTGCTTGCGGATTCTCGAATGGCCGACTCACCGGAAATCTTCAACAGTTCCAGAAGGGTTCCCCCCCAGCGGGCGATAAAGTCACGTCCCGATTCCGCGAGGATGCGGTCATGGTGAACAAGGAATCCAACATCAGCGACAGCACGTTTCAGCGACTCCGGGAGCTAATCGTGCATGGGAAACTTGCACCCGGCAGCCGCGTGATCGAGGCGGACCTTGCCGATCGCCTTGGCGTGAGCCGCACACCGCTCAGGGCAGCTCGTCATCGGTTGCAACAGGAGGGCTACATTGTTGTTACTTCCCTTGCGGGGAACAAAGAGCGATTGTCCGTAGCGCCTCTAACGGAGGAAGATGCCCGAGAGCTCTACTGGATCGTGGGACTCTTAGAGGGTTCCGCGGCTCGACTCTGCTGCGAACTGGAAGCAAAAGCACGGACAGACCTGATTGCAGAGTTAAACCGGTTGAACGAAAAACTTCGACAGTGCGCGCTGGCAAAACGGGCGGAGGCGAACAACATATTTGACCTGGACATCAGTTTTCACCAAGCGATCGTGGACGCGGGTGCGGGCCCGCGCTTGCGCGCCATTCATGCGGGGATCAAGCCACAGACGGAAAGATATTGGCGCCTGTATGCGAGCGCGATCATTGACCGGTTGGACGTTTCCGTCAACGAACATCTGGCCATCATGGATAGCATCCAGCACAGCCGGGCGGAGGCAGCGGAGAAAGCGATCAAGCTGAATTGGCAGAACGGCGCCGACCGCCTGTGCCAGGTAATTAAGAACCTCGGAGAACGGGGGAGTTGGTAAGCCAAAGAACTGCGGACGGCAAGCCCGGACCTGAACAAAGGAATTTTGGCATGGAAAAGAAGGCGCAGTTCTGGTAGTTTTTCTGCTTACAACAAGGTACACACAACTGGATACCGCAAATGGCGCTTCTCTGCGATCCATGGGCAACGCTCTATTGGATTCCACCTGGGTCTTTCTTGCTCAGTGTGCTCAACTTAGGGAAGGATTTCAGGATTGGTGTTCCGCTTTTTCTGATTGGAGACGAAGAGATTCTGAACAATCCGGGTAGAGACAGGAAAGCATCGTGGGGCTGATGCGAAGTGTGTTTCTGGTCTGTTCGGAGAGCTCGTGGATGCGAGAGCGAGCGACACGCTACCGCTTTGTTCAGCGCGCAGTTTCCCGCTTCATGCCGGGAGAGACAGCGGAGGATGCGCTGGCATGCGCGCGAGAGCTCAAGCAACAGTCGATTGGCGCGGTCTTTACTTTACTGGGAGAAAACGTAAGCGACGCCGCGGAGGCGGAGCGGGTGACAGAGCACTATCTGGGCCTGCTCGACCGCATCAGCGGGTTGCAGCTGGGAAGTGAAGTATCCGTGAAATTGACTCAGCTTGGTCTGGACCTTGATCAGGAAATCTGCCATTCGAATCTGATGCGCATTGTCGAAAGAGCGGGCAATGGAAGTACCGTGTGGATCGACATGGAGGCGAGCCCGTATGTTGACAGGACGTTGGAAGTTTACCGGAGGATTCGGAAGGCTTACGCGAACGTCGGCATTTGCGTGCAGGCCTACTTGCACAGAACCGCGGCCGATGTCGCAAGCCTGATACCGCTGGGAGCCAGCATCCGGCTGGTAAAGGGTGCTTACAAAGAGCCAGCCTCCGTCGCGTTTCCCAATAAAGACCAAGTGGACGAAAATTTTTTCAAGGTCACATGCCAGTTGCTCAGCGATGAGGCGGCCTCGGCGGGAGTACGCGCGGCCATCGCCACTCACGACCTGGAGCTCATCGGGAGAATCATCGAGTACGCGCAATCGAAAGAACTTGGAAAAGAGCGTTTTGAATTCCAGATGCTTTATGGCATCCAGCGACAAGAGCAATTGCGGCTGGCTCGCGAAGGATGGAAATCGATTGTCCTGGTGGCGTATGGCAGTTACTGGTTTCCATGGTACATGAGGCGGCTGGCGGAGCGGCCCGCGAACGTTTTGTTCGTGCTGCGCAATCTGTGGGCTTGAGGGGAAGTTTGGGGAGCTGGACGGCGGCGTGAATTGAACGCGCTTAATCCTGACGGCGTGAGGTCTGTATGAAAAAATTGGACGCGATGACTCGCAGACAGTTCGTTTCTAAAGCGGCGGCAGTGGCCGGGGCGGCGGTCTTGCCAGCGGTGCGCGTTTCCGCGTTCCCCGGCCAGGGTCCTGCCGTCGATACGCTGGCGACCAAGGGAGAGTCCAAGAAACGCGAGCGCGTGCGGTGGCAAGTTGAGCCGTTTCCTCTCAGCCAGGTTCGTTTGCTGGATGGGCCTTTCAAGAGGCAAATGGATATCAACAATAGATGGGTGTTGGATCTTCCGGCGGACAGACTTCTTCACACGTTCCGCGTGAATGCCGGACTTCCTTCAACGGCGCAGCCATTGGGCGGGTGGGAAAAACCAGATTGTGAACTTCGCGGGCATCTAGTCGGTGGCCACTACCTCTCTGCGTGTGCGCTTGCGTATGGCGCCACCGGGGATGACGCGTTCAAACAAAGAGGAAACGAAATGGTCGCCCAGCTGGCCAAGTGCCAGGAAAAACTAGGGAATGGATACCTCAGCGCTTTTCCGGAGACGTTTTTCGACCGGCTCCGGGAAGGGAATCCGGTGTGGGCGCCGTTTTACACGATCCACAAAATCCTGGCAGGGCATCTGGATATGTACGCATACTGCGGAGATCAGCAAGCGCTGGATTCCGCGCAGAAAATTGGAAATTGGGTGGGGCATTTTTGCCAGGGACTTTCCGATGCCCACATGCAACGAGTTCTTAACGTCGAACATGGCGGAATGCTGGAGTCGCTCTACAACCTGTACGCGCTGACGGGCAAAGGAATGTACCGCTACATTGGAAATAGATTCACGCACAACGACGTATTCGATCCGCTGGCCGAGCACCGAGACGAACTTAAGGGCCTGCATGCCAACACGAACATCCCCAAAATTATCGGAGTGGCGAGGCGTTACGAACTCGGCGGCGAGCAGCGAGATCGGGAAATCGCGAAATATTTCTGGGACGAAGTAACTTCAGAGCGCTGCTACGCAACCGGTGGAACGAGCAATGGAGAGCATTGGGGAGGAGACCCCGGAAAACTTTCCGAACACCTGGGGGAGTACACGGAAGAGTGTTGCTGCGGCTACAACATGCTCAAGCTGTCTCGCCACATCTTCGGATGGACGGGAGATGCGCGGGTGATGGACTATTACGAGAGGACTCTCTGGAACAGCCGGCTCGGCACGCAAGACGATCAGGGACGCAAAGGCTATTTCCTACCGCTCGGGGCGGGGCTTTGGAAGTATTACAACTCGCAGTGGGACTCGTTCTGGTGCTGCACGGGATCGGGCATAGAAGAATTCGCGAAATTTGCAGATACGATTTATTCCCACGACGAGAGCGGAATCTGGGTCAATCTTTTTATTGCCTCCGAGGTAAAGTGGCCGGAGAAGGGAATTCGGTTGCGTCAGGAAACGAATTTCCCGGAGGAAGAGCGAACGACTTTGACGGTGCGGGCTGAAAAACCGACGGAGATGGACCTGAGTATCCGCGTGCCGTATTGGGCGAAGCGCGGTGGATCAGTGAAACTCAACGGCGAAGTGCTGCCAGTTTTCTCTTCGGCTTCGAGTTACCTGACAGTGAAGAGAGTGTGGAAGGACGGGGACCGGCTAGAAGTTGAATTGCCGATGAGCCTGCATATCGATGCGATGCCGGACGATCCGACGATGCAAGCAGCGATGTACGGGCCGCTGATTCTGGGCGGCAAGCTTGGGAACCAGGGTTTGACGAGCGAGATGATGTATCCGGGCTACGATACGGCACCGCGCGCCACGCAGACACCGACTCCTGAGATCGACAATCGATCGACGGATCCCGTTGCCTGGATTGAACCCGTAAAGGGATCGCCATTGGCGTTTCGGACGGCGGGCCAGTCCGAAAGTACGAACCTCATTCCGTTCTACAAACTTGCAGGCGAGAAGTACGCGGTGTACTGGAAGGTGAAGTCTGGGGGACGCGGAGAGCGCCCGGCGTGAGATGCCACCGCTGGTAAGGTTGCTGCGCGCATTCTGCGCCTTTGCGCGCATTCACTTTTCCGTCCAGCAAATTGCGGCACGCTTCCAATGGTTTCCAGGAGCGTCCCGCACATGCTTCGATCATGTTTGCACGCTACGTTAAAGTTTTAGAGTTATTTCGCTGCCGTCGAAGCTGAGCTGTTTTCGAGCACCGGATGGAGCGAGGCGAACTTCGAATTTCCGCGCACCGCGAAATGGAGTACCGGCAGAAGTTGCCAGGGTAAATTGGCGCGTTCCCTCGTTCCATGATGTTCGCAACCGGGTGAACTCTCCGGACTTGTAATCGAAAGATGTGCCGTCATCTTCGTACATTTCGAACGCGCCATCGGCATCCGGGTAGACATTGAAGAGTAGAGGCTCGGAAGATTTCTCCGTGGTGAATTGCTTTACGGGGCCCATAGGAATAATCGCACCGGCGCGAACGTAGAGCGGGAGCGTGGCCAGATCGACTGGCCGGGTCACTTCGGCGCCCCCCTGGATTTTTTCTCCGGTCCAAAAATCATACCAAGTGCCCGGAGGCAGATAGAGGCGTTTCTGCGTTGCGCCTTTTTCGGTGATTGGAGCAACGAGGATATCGCGGCCCCAGAGGTATTGGTCGCTGCGTTCGACGGCGCGGGAATCTTCCGGGTAATGCAGCCAGAGAGCCCGCATGATGGGCATACCCGTTTCGCTTGCTTCCTTCACCACGGTGTAAAGATAAGGAAGCAATTGATAGCGCAGATTGAGGTACTTGCGGCAGATGGGTTCGACCTCTGAGTTGTGAAGTTCACTTTCTGGAGGGAGGCCGGCGTCGCCGTGATAGCCCTCGATTTCTTTGGGACCGTAGTCGCCGGTGTTCCAACCCCAAGGCAAGCGAAGCTTCCAAGTGCGTCCGTGAGAACGGAAGAGAGGGCAGAAGGAACTGAACTGAAACCAGCGAACGTATAATTCACCTGTGAGCTCAGGCGTGGTGACAAAGCCGCCGGTGTCGGTTCCCCAGAAGGGCATGCCGCTCAGGCCGGTGTTGATTCCCACGGGGATTTGAGATTGAAGCGTGCGCCAGGTCGATTCAATGTCGCCAGACCAGAGCCAAGCGTAGCGTTGCAAACCGACATAGCCGTTACGATGCAAGGCAAATGGACGGACATTGGAGCGTGAGGAGACAGGCCCCTCCCAATACATTTGGTTGCGGAGCAAGCGTTCTTCCGGCGGCAGCCAGTCGCCTTCATCCGGCCACCAACCATCTACGCCCATCTGAAAAACCTTGAGATGAGAAGCCCAGTAACCGCCAATATCTTCGGGATCCTGAGCGGCCGTTCCGGTATCGGAGATGCGGCCATGAAGATGGCGAGCTTTCAGGACGACATGAGGGACAACACGAAAATCTTCCTTGTGAAGATCCTGAATCATGTTTTGGGGATCGGGGAAAACTTTCTCGTTGAAAGTAAAGGAGCCATGACCGGTATTCCAGCCGGAAGGACAAAAGCCTGTGCCGAGATAGATCAAGACATCGCAAGGAAGTTTTTTTTGGCGAAACGTTTTGGCCTCGGACAAGATTTCTTCCCGGCTGGTGAGCGTGCGATGAGACTGCTGGTAGCCGAGACTCCAGATGGGGGGAAGCTGAGGGAAGCCGGTCAATTGCGCGTATTCCTTCAGAATGTCCGCAGGGCTTTCGGACGTAACGAGGAAGAGGTCGAGAGGCAGAGCTGGTTGCGCAGGGGAGGGAATGAAGCGAGCCAATTTTCCCGTCAGATCGAAGGTGCCATACGGCCGATGGAAGAAGAGAGCCCACCCGGAAGGGCTCACGACCAAGGGAATGGGCATGCTGGCTCCGAGGACGTCCAGGCCAGGGACGCCTTGGCCATTCTTCATCGGATAGACTTGGCCGCCGCGGTCAAACTGCGGGCCTCCTTCACCCAGGCCGAAAAGTGGAGAGACTCCCCGGTCGAAGCTAATCGAAGCGTCATCCAAATCAAAGTGCAGGCGTGGAATGATTCTGCCTCTGCGGCCCTGGACAGAAAGAATCATAGGGTCGGGGAGCAGCCTGATTTGCAGATCCCCCCAGGAGAGAGCTTGAGGCCGAGTTTGTGGCCGGGAGAGCGTGCTGATTTTTGCGGTGGGCTGCGGCCAATCGCGTTCGAGTAGCTCGGGCGAGGGCTCAAGGGGTGGAGCGGTTCCTTCGTCGCCGACGGGGAGAAGGGTGATGCGAAGGGTACGCGGACTGAGGATGGTCAAATTCAGTTGAGCACGCTTGCCCGAGACGATGAGGGGCCTGCCGGTTTCCTGCTGAGGGGAAGCGGCGGAGGATTCCGCGGCCCACGGAGCGAGCAGAGCGGCGCTACCCAAGGAGCCGAGAAGAGCTAAAGCGTCGCGACGGGAAAGAGGTTTTGCTGGTGCATCAGAGTGGTTTCGGCTCATGGAGAAGCCCTCGATAGAAAAAGTTGGGAGGAAGTGGAGCGCCTCCGAAAAAGCAATAAGCGGCCCTTCTATACTACGGATACGAAGTTGTATACAATCACTTCATCATGGTCCGGTTCCGAGCGAATCGATCAAGCGGCGAATCCGATGTGACAGAGAAGCGCGGGAGAGGCACGCGGGCCGTCGCTTTGGTGGCGGTGTGCTTGGCGCTGGGGTGGGTGGGGGAGACGCAGGGGGCGCAAGGAAATCCCGCGTCCAAGGCGCCTACAAACGATCTGCCCGCGGTTTACATCGAGCGAGGGATCGATCTGGCTTCGACAGGGCATTGCACAGAGGCGCTCGCGATTTTGAAAAAGGCGTTTGCACGCGTGGCGGACAAGAAGATTCGATACCAGGCGGCCATGGCGACAGCACAATGCGGAATGAGCGTGGATCAGGAAGACGCCGTGGTGCAATCACTGCTCTTGCTGAACCGGGAATTTCCGAGTGATTCCAAAACACTGTACATCACGACACGCTATTACTCGGAACTGGCTAACCGAGCCGCGCAAAGACTTCTGGACCGGGCGGCGACATCGGCGGAAGCGCAGGAACTTCTTGCGGAGTCTTATCAGGCGAGAGGCGAATTCGAAAACGCAACGGCGAAATATCAAAAAATTCTGGAGCAATATCCAAACCAGCCGGGAGTTCATTATCAGCTGGGGCGAATCATTCTAGCCAAACCGCTGACGCCGGAGTCAGCCGAAGAGGCCAGGAAGGAATTCCAGGCGGAGCTGCAAGTCAATCCGGATTCACCGGCGGCCGAGTTCATGCTGGGCGACCTGGCATGGAGACAGCAAAATTCCGAGGAAGCCATAAAGCACTTCACCCAGGCAACGAAACTGGATGTGAGCCTGGCTCAGCCCTACCTGGGACTCGGGATTGCGCTGAATGGTGAGGGCAAATTTGTCGAGGCGATCGAATCGTTGAAGAAATATGTAGCGTTAGAGCCTGCAGATCCGGCCGGGTACTACCAACTTGCAATCGCTTACGCACGGACGGGGAATAAGCAGGAAGCGGAACGGCAGCGGGCACTACAACTCGAAGCACAAAAGAAATGGAACCCCGGCCCCGGAAGTACGACGGATTTGCTCCAGCCTCATTAGGGCGAGACACACTCGCCAAGATAACGACTCGAATTATTGAATTGTCGCGAGCTTGTTGTAGCTAAGTCCATTTGCCTTCGCCCTCGACGATCGTGATGTAGCGGTCGACAGGCAAATCCTTGAAGCGCTCGGAAGAACCGCTCGGCTGCGGCCATTTGACCTCGAGCCAATCGAGTTTGGCTCGCTGTCCGAGGCCAAGAACCATTCGTGGATCGTGATAGGAGAGGTAACTTCCGCCGCCGACTTTGAATTGATGGCGCTCAAGATCGCCGGCGCGATAGGTCACCTTGGCGCCGACCGCGTCGCGGTTGCACTTGCGGCCGACAAGACGGAGTCCCAGCCAGTGGTTGCGGCGTCCGGCATTGTTCCGCAGCAAGATGGGAGCTCCGTCGTTGACAGAAACCAGAGCATCGACTGAACCATCGTTATTGAAATCCCCGATGGCGAGACCACGTCCGGCGATGAGTTTTGAAAAGATGGGGCCGCTGTTCTTGCTTACGTTTTCGAAGCCCCGGCCGGTGTTACGGTAAAGCAGCATGGGTTCGGCGTAGGTGACGCCCGGAACCATCTTGGCGACATTGAGTTCAGGGTGGCCATTGCAGAGAAGCAGGTCCATGTTGCCGTCATTGTCGTAGTCAAAGAATTTCTGGCCCATGCCGCTCAGCAATGTGGTGGCGGAGGCAATTCCTAATCCCGGGGCCACATCGGTGAAGGTTTCGTCCCTGTTGTTGTGATAGAGCGAGAACATCTCGTGATCAATGTTGGCCACGAATAAATCGATCCAGCCGTCCTGATCGTAATCGCAGGCGTCCACTCCCATACCCGAGCGAGCGAGACCAAAGGGATTATAGCCAACGGCGGCGAGGGCGCCGATTTCCTCAAACCTGCCTTTGCCGCGGTTGACGAAAAGAAAATTGGGGACGGTGTCGTTGCCAATGAAAAGATCCATCCAGCCGTCATTGTTGATGTCCGCGGCGACGACGCCCCAACCCTTGGCAGGGAATTGAGCAATGCCGGACCGCTTGCTGACGTCTGTGAAGGTGCCGTCGCCATTGTTGTGAAACAGCCAGCAGGGCATGGGCTGATAAACGGTGGGGCGACAGTACCAGCGCTCACCCGTGAGTTTGTTTCCACACCAGATGGATTCGTCGAGTTTGGCGAACTGCAGGACAAACAGGTCGAGACGACCATCGTTGTCATAGTCGAACCAGACGGCGCTGGTGCTCCAACCGGGAGTTGCGACACCAGCCTTGGCGGTAACATCCGTGAAGGTGCCGTCGCCATTGTTGTGATAGAGAATCCCCTGGGCATATTGCGTGACGTAGAGATCGGGAAACCCGTCGTTGTCATAATCGCCGACGGCTACGCCCATGCCGTAGGCGTTTCCCGTGACGCCGGCCTTCTCTGTAACATCCGTAAAGGTTCCGTCGCGATTATTGCGGTAAAGCGCGTTGCGTAAAGGGTGCGGCGGAGTATAGAAGTCACACTTCCCGCTGTTTACGAGGTAGATGTCCATCCAACCGTCATTGTCGTAATCGAGGAAGGCGCAGCCGGCGCCGTCGGTTTCCGGCAGGTGCATGGCGGAGGAGAGACCGGCGGTGTGCACCCATGAAATTCCGCTGATGGAAGGAGATATTTCATCAAAATCGGGCACAACTTGCCTCTGATTAGAAACTTGTTTTCCGGTTGCGGGGGAAATCAAACTGCTTGAGACTGCGCAAGTGGTACCCACTCCCAACATTTTGAGGAAGCGCCGCCGCGAGAGGAAGCTCTGCTGAAATTTGTGAGAATTCCGCATCTAGTTAGTTCACCAGAAAACTGTTTGCGAATTGCAAATCATAGCAGCGGGTGGCGGCTCCGCGAAATAAATCCGTGGCGCTTTCGACGCGACCAGAGAAAACATGGTGAGAATCCTTTACGCGTGCCGCAACGCATGCTATACGGTACAGGACGCAAGACTACACGGCTTCGGCCAGCAAACCCCGCGAATGAATTGGCCCAAAGAGTTTTCCCGGCGAGACTTTTTACGAAGCATGGGCGCCGTATTTGCAGCGGGCGCCGGCCGCTGGCCCGCCTTGCCATCCAGCAATCCTGTTAATTTCGTTGATATAGCCGAGCGAGCGGGCATCACTTTCCGGCATGACAATGCGGCGTCGCCGGGAAAATACTTGATCGAAACCATGGGCTCAGGCTGCGGCTGGATCGACTACGACCAAAACGGATTGTTTGACCTGTACCTGGTCAATAACGCGTCGACGAAGGTGTACCAGCCCAAAAACCCGCTACGCAGTGCGCTTTACCGCAACAACGGAGATGGCAGCTTTACGGATGTCACTGAAAAAGCAGGCGTGGGCGCAGAGGGATTGTTTGGCATGGGCATGGCGGTGGGCGATTACGACAATGACGGATTTCCGGACCTGCTCGTCCTGGGTTATGGCCGATGCATTCTCTATCACAACAATGGAAATGGAACCTTTACGGATGTGACTGCTCGCGCCGGAGTAGAAAATGCAGGGCGCTGGGGTTCGAGTGCCGCATGGTTCGATTACGACAAAGACGGCAGGCTGGATTTGGTCATCGCAAATTATGTTGCGTGGTCACCCGAGCGCAATTTTTGGTGCGGTGATCATGCACCCGGTATGCGGAGTTACTGCCATCCCAATGATTTCGAGGGAACTCCGCCGGCGCTATTTCACAACAACGGTGATGGAACGTTCACCGACGTGAGCAAGCCATCGGGGATAGGACACAAGCCGGGCAACGGCCTCGGCGTGGTGACTTTCGACTATGACAACGATGGATGGCAGGATATTTTTATTGCGAACGACTCGATGCCGAATTTTTTGTTTCACAATAATCGCGACGGCTCGTTCAGCGAAGTCGGGTATGAGAGTGGCGTGGCGGTCAGCATGGATGGCCAACCCGAAGCAGGCATGGGCGCGGACGCGGGGGACATCAGGGGAAGCGGCCGGCTGGATCTTGTGGTAACTCACCTGGATTCCCAGCTCGCAAGGCTGTATCAGAATTTGGGGAGCCAGCTCTTCGACGATGTCACGCTTCGGTCAAAGATCGGGTACGCCACGTATCACCTGAGCGAGTTCGGAACGCGATTCATGGACTATGACAACGACGGGGCGCTTGATCTTTTCATGGCATGCGGCCATGTGCTGGACAACGTTCACCTGTACAAGAGCGATGTCTACTATCCGGAACCGAAGCTGATGTTTCGCAATACGGGACGCGGCATATTCGAGAATGTAAGTAACCAGCTCGGGCCGGATTTTCAGTTGCCGCGTGTAAGCCGGGGAGCCGCCGTGGGCGATTTCGACAATGACGGCGACCTGGACATCCTGGTAAACAACAATGGCCAGCCGCCGCAACTTCTCCGTAACGACGGCGGCAACGCCAATCATTGGCTGGAGCTGCTGCTGATTGGAACAAGATCAAACCGGGATGCCATTGGCGCGCGGGTAAAAATCCTTGCAGGAAACCTGGCGCTTCAGGACGAAAGGAAAGGCGGCATGAGTTATCAGTCGGCACAAGACCCACGCTTGCATTTCGGTCTTGGGGATAGATTGAAGGTGGACAAGGTGGAAGTTTATTGGCCAAGCGGGGCGACGACAAAACTCTCCGACATTCAGTGCGACCAGATTATCGCGATCAAGGAAGGGGAGGGGCTAATCGATCGCCCTTTTCCGCGCGTACGTTTCAAGTGACAGCGCAGCGGGGCATCCGGCGGCCCGGCTAGCTTGGGTCTCTAGCAGGTTGCTGAAAAAGACTGGTGAGGATGATACGGCGAGGAAGTTTCGCGCGTCATAGAGGGAGTGGAGGAAGAAGATGCGCGGAGAAGATCAGCAGCAGGGAGCGATGTACAGCTACATTTCGCCGGAGCAGCGGG
>DATGED010000034.1:0-8469 GCA_035310525.1 Candidatus Acidiferrum sp.
TCCCAAATTGTCGTGATACAGACTGCTCACCATGTCCATGTCCACGCCCGCCAGGAATGCCTTGCGGGCTGCGGCTTGCTCGTTGATCGCCACTCCCTGCGGTATGAGTTCTCCTACCGAATTCCAATCGCTCACCACCAATCCGCGGAAGCCCCACTCTTTGCGCAGCACCTGCTTCAACGTAAATGGATTGGCCGACGATGGCGTGCCGCCGAGCGCATTGAAGGCACTCATCACCGATGCGACCGCTGCCTCCACCGCGGCATGGAATGGCGGCAGATAATATTGCCGCAAGGTGTGTTCGGTGATTTCGGTGCTGTTGTAGTCGCGGCCCGCCTCGGCCGCGCCGTATCCCACGTAGTGCTTGGCGCAAGCCGCAATGCTGTCCGGGGCATCCAGTCGCGATCCCTGGTATCCCCTGACATACGCCGCTGCCATCGCCGAACCCAAAAATGGATCTTCGCCCGCTCCCTCGGCCATGCGTCCCCAGCGCGCATCGCGTGCAATGTCGACCATGGGAGAAAACGTCCAGCGGATTCCGTCGGCCGCCGCTTCCGTTGCCGCCACCCGCGCAGCTTTCTCCACGATGCCGGGATCCCACGTCGACGCCAGTCCCAGCGGAATCGGAAACTCCGTCTTGAACCCATGAATGACGTCGAGCCCGAAAAGGATGGGAATATGCAGCCTCGACTTCTCCATCGCGATGCGCTGGTATGCGTTGATCTGATGCGGGTCGACCACGTTAAACAGCGATCCGATCTGCCCGTGCGCGATCATGTCTTCATAATCGCTTCGTCCAGTGCCTGGTCCAGTGGGTTGCCCCGCCGAATACTGCACTAACTGCCCCACTTTTTCTTCGAGCGTCATCCCACGCAGGATGGCTTCTATTCGGCTATCCAGCGCGCGATCGTTGATACCGGTGGCGGCGCTCTGCAACTTCGGCGCAGACGGAGCCTGCGCCATGCTCCAAAGCGAACAAATGCCGCCCACGAGCAATCCGCATAGGCTTCTGCGGATCAGTTTAGGGAACTGTCTTCTTCGAGGTTGTGCGTACCAAAGAGGAGCATTGTAGAAAACGAATGAGAAAGGCATGAGGGCGGACCTTCCGGGCCTGATTGCTGTCTTCTACTAAATCGGATTAGTAAAAAATCGTCAGTTCTGTATAAAAACCCGTTTCACACTCGATGTCAACCCTTATCCGCGTCCTGACCGCTAAACATTCGCTTGCGAGCGCGATTCAGTTTGTGCGAGACTGCGCATCGTGACCGGGAAGAAAAGGGGACGAACCGTCAAACGAACCCTGCGGACGGGCTCCAAGCCGGTCAGCCTGAAAGAATTGGCCGAGCGGCTCGGCCTCTCCCCTGCCACCGTTTCGCTGGTCATCAACGGTTCGCACGTCGCCGACTCCATCCCTCAGGAAACCAAGGACCGCATTTTTGCTGCCGTCCGGAAATACAAATACCGGCCAAACTTTTTTGCCCGCTCCTTGCGATCCAAGCGCAGCTTCACGATCGGCGTCATCGTCCCGGAAGTAAGCGACGGTTATTCCGCCTCGGTGATGAGCGGCCTGGAAGACCATCTGCTGCAAGAAGGATATTTCTACTTCGTGGTCAGCCATCGTCACCGCGCCGATCTGATTGACGAATATCCCCGGCTATTTCTGGAGCGTTCCGTCGACGGCCTCATCGCGGTTGATACTCCCTGGACCCTGTCGCTGTCCGTACCCGTCGTCACCGTGTCAGGTCACAATCAGGTGAAAGGCGTCACCAATATCGTTCTCGACCACGTTCGCGCCGCCGAAGTTGCCCTCAAACATCTCTCCCAACTCGGCCATCGTGATGTGGCTTTCATCAAGGGGCAGGAATTCAGTTCCGACACCGAAGTGCGCTGGGCCAATATTCAAAAAGCCGCACGCCAGTTTGGAATCCCCATTGTTCCCAAGCTGGTCTCGCAACTGGAAGGGGATTCGCCGTCTCCGGAACTGGGATATCACGCAACCCGCAGGCTACTCTCTTCGCGCAAGTCGTTTACCGCGCTATTTGCATTCAACGATATCTCGGCCATGGGAGCAATCCGTGCCCTGCGCGAAGCCAAGCTGCGTGTACCGCAGGACGTGTCGGTCGTAGGCTTTGACGACATTCAAAGCGCCGCCTACCAAAATCCTGCACTCACTACCGTCCGTCAACCTTTGCGCGAGATGGGGCGCATCGCCGCCGAGACTCTGCTTCGCCGCATCCGCCGTCCCGGGTCGGATTCGCATGGCGGAGATACCGTGGTCGAACCCAAACTGATCATCCGCGAGACCACTTGCCAGGTTCCGGTGGCTGACCACGCAAAAAAAATTTAGGCACGAATCTTTGCGGCTGATCCACCCGATCGCAGGCAACCAATTCCACAAAGTCCGCGAACCAAATCGTTCGCGCGACAGACACCCGCGGACCGAACAGGAAGACCTCGCATCGCCGTTTCGTCCCTCCCCCGCAAGTCTTCGTCGGAGCCTTTATAGGGAACGCGCGGAGGCTCCACAAAATTCTTCTGCTCTGCACTGAACCAGGCGCGAGAAGGGAAGTACCGCCGCCCCTATCCCCATCACACGTAAAACGTCCCGCCTGCTAAATCGAGCATGCGTCTTCATAGAATCAACTGATGATCGCAGACCGTAAAAGGATAAACCTTCTCTGCTTTCCTCTGTGCTCCTCTGTGCCCGCTGTGGTTAGGCCTGGTTTTTCGTCCCAGACCGCACCGCGTACAATATCTTCTTACAGGAGAGGACATGACCACGACGCACCACCCTCGCCCGCAGGTGACCACCGAAATACCCGCCGTTCCCCTCACCACCGAGGGCTACAGCGTTCTGCACCAGATGATGCGCCTGCGCCGGCCCGCCTGGCGCGCTCTCCCGGCCGCTGAAAAATCCGCCATCGCCCAGGAAGCCTCCGCCGCCCTTTCCGCCATGGAGAAGCATTCCCCCGGCCAGTCGGCCCTGTACTCGCTCATCGGACATAAGGGCGACCTGATGCTCATTCATTTCCGCGAGTCCTTCGCCGAACTAAACCAAGCCGAACTTCAACTCGCGAACCTGCGCCTCAGCGATTACCTGGAGCCCACGACATCGTACCTCTCCATCATCGAGTTGGGCCTTTATGATTCCACCCTGAAAATTTATAAAGAGCTCGCCGACCAGGGCATCGAGCCCCACTCCGACCAGTGGAAGGCTGAGATCGAATGCAAGCTGAACCGCCATCGAGAGGCGATGCGCCCGCGCCTGTATCCCGAAATTCCGTCCAACCGTTACGCCTGCTTCTATCCCATGGACCGCCGTCGCGGAGAAGAGAAAAACTGGTACAAACTCCCGATCGAAGAACGTGCCCGCCAGATGAACGACCACGGCTTGGTTGGCCGCCGCTACGCCGGAGAAGTCAGGCAGATCATCACCGGCTCCATCGGCTTCGACGATTGGGAATGGGGCGTTGACCTCTTCGCCGACGATCCCCTGGTATTCAAGAAGCTGATCTACGAAATGCGCTTCGATGAAGTCAGCGCCGTCTACGCCCTCTTCGGCCAGTTTTATGTGGGAGTGAGAGTGCCGGCCGCATCATTAGAGACGTTGCTGGAAGGAAAGCTCCCGTAGGGACGTCTGTACGCGCCTACAAAGTCAAAACCATAAGAACCCCTCACCACGGAGACCAGAGTCACGGGGAGGAAAAAGGGGAATTGTTTTCTCGGTGACTCAGTGCCTCCGTGGTGAAAAACGAACACCGGAGACCCCATGTCGACCCTCGGCCTTATCGAATACAAAGACGCCAGCCCGGAAGTCCGCGCGGTCTACGACGACATCATGACCACGCGCAAGACCGACTGGATCAATAATTTCTGGAAAGCCATCGCCCACGATCCTGCTACCCTCAAACGCACCTGGGAAGACATCAAGCAGATCATGGCTCCCGGCGCCCTCGACCCACTTACCAAAGAAATGATCTATGTCGCGGTCAGCGTCACCAACCAGTGCCACTATTGCATCGCTTCGCACACGGTCTCAGCCCAGAAGAAAGGCATGACCGATGCCATGTTCAAGGAGCTGATGGCTGTCGTCGGCATGGCGAATGAAACCAACAAAGTGGTGACGGGATATCAGGTCGAAATCGACGAGCAGTTCAAGAAGGGCCCGCGTTCTTGACCTGACGCTGCAACTATTCTCCAATCGGAAATATCCAATGGACTTTCCTAATTTTGAGCTCACTGGCCAAATCGCACTCGTAACCGGCGCCGCCCGCGGGTTGGGGCGAGCGATTTCCTTAGCCCTTGCTCACGCCGGTGCCGACGTTGCTGTGGGCCTGCGCGATCTCAAAGCAGATGGAAATGTCACAGCCGAGATTGCGGCCCAGGGCCGGCGTGCTCTCCCGCTGCAGATGGATATGGCGCAACTTGACCAAGTACGCAAAGCTGTGGCCGACACGGAACGGCACTTCGGACGGATCGACATTCTGGTCAACAACGCGGGCATCTCTCCCGAGAATCCTGCCGAAAATGTCCTCGAGGAAGACTTCGACGCCACTCTGGCTGTGAATCTGAAAGGCACATTCTTCGCCAGCCAGGCTGCCGGCCGCATCATGATCCGCCAGAATTATGGCCGCATCATCAACATCGGTTCGCAAGCCGGGTTCGTAGCTCTGCCTACCGAATCCATTTATTGCATGACCAAGGCGGCAATTTCGCACCTGACCAAGTGCCTGGCAGTCGAGTGGGGCAAATACAACGTTACCGTGAATGCAGTCGCGCCCACTTTCATTCGCACTCCTGGGACAGAGAGCTATCTGGCGAATCCGAAGGCTCGCGCCGACGTCGTCGAGCGGATCGCCGCCCTGCATCGCATCGGAGAACCGATGGATGTAGCTGGCGCGGTGGTCTTTCTGGCGTCGAAAGCCGCCTCGCTGATCACCGGCGAGACCATCCTTATCGACGGCGGCTGGACAGCTCGTTAAGGGAGTCTAGCTGCCGCTCTTCGCCGCCTGCTGAATTTCTTCCGCAACCCGTGGTGGCAGGTTCTTGATGCGATAGATGAATGCCGCGACGGTCCACAGCTTCTGATCGGAATCCCACGCTCCATTGGCAAACATTCCCGTGCGGCGAATCCCATGCTTTGCCACCCAGAAAATTTGTGCCTCGCTGTATTCAGTACCTACCTCGGGCAATTGCGGCGCTCCTGGATTCAACGGCTCGACCCCTTTCCTTGCCACACCGGGGGTGCCGTGACAACCGGAGCATTCGTTTAAGTACATCTTTCCGCCGGCAATCAAATTCTCGTCCGTGGGTGCGACCGGATTGGACATTTCAGGTGCATTCCTCCGAACTGAGGAATGCACCGCCATCCGCATCAACTTTGATTCCAGGCGCGACGGAGGTTCATCGCCCCGAACATCGGCCAGGCCTAGCCTCAGATAAACCACTCCTGCCACAGCGAAAACCGCGATAGTTAACAGCGAACCAGCCAGGAAGGTTCTCATTTTGCGCCTCATGATCTTGGCTGAGGAGGTGAAAGAGCGCTAGCTCTAAGATCGCTTCGTTGGACGTGCGCCCAGTCGTTTGGATAGCCGTCCTTTAAATTCATGCGCCCGCATGTCCACTTTTCTGCCGCGAAAGTGTATGCCTTCCGCTTCCAGTCGTAGTCGCTGTTCGATTGCCGAATCTCCGGTCAGCTTGATCGCGCCTCCAGCGCCCAGCACGCGTTGCCAAGGTAATCCGAAGCTGCGCCGCAGTACCCGCGCCACAAGCCGCGCTGCTCCGGGCATTCCAGCCGCCCGCGCCACTCCGCCATAGGTCGAAACTTTCCCGCGCGGAATCGCCCGAATCGCCTGCTCGATCCGCAGCCGGATTTTTCCCGGTTCGTCAGAATCTTTCCTGGATTTTTTCATGGATAGTGCGGTTCCCCACCCTTGTCGCGTTTTTTGCGACAGGGTGGGGATTTTGAATTTCAGCTAAGTATATTGAAGAGGTTTGCGAACTGAGGGAATAACTACGCCGCCGTCCGAAACGCTTCTAGCGCCTCATACTCCGACGGATGCACCTCAAAGACGGTCAGCAACTTCGTGACCTGCAGCAAATCGCCGACGCGCTTAGTCAGATTTGCGAGCTTAATCGTTGCCCCGGCATTGTGCGCGGTCGTATGCAGCGCCACCAGGGTTCCCAGCCCGCCCGAATCGATGTAGTTGACTTCGCCCAGATTGAGCACAATCCGCTTGGCTCCCTCGGCGATCGCTTTCTTCACTTCTTCTCGCAGCAGTGACGATTCCTCGCCAAACACAATCCGTCCGCTGCAACTAATCGCGATAATTCCGTCCACGGTTCGTTTCGTAAGTTTCAGTTGCATGAGAATCTCCTTTGCGGCCGCCCGAGTCCGTTTGCCTCAGCCGCATCCGCACAAACCCTTGGTCAAACAGCGTACCGCTTGCGCGCAACCTTCGCAACCCTAGATTCTCTGCGTTTTCCGCGCCCCTTTGCGGCTTTGCTTTTCATCCTGTGTCCGAACCGAAACTCATCCCGTATAATCGATACTTCGCCCTCATGAGTTACACCGTCCTGGCCCGCAAATATCGTCCGCAGAAGTTCTCTGAGGTCATTGGACAAGAGCACGTTACCCGCACCCTGCAGAACGCCATTGAGCAGGGACGTACCGCGCACGGCTATATTTTCAGCGGGCATCGCGGCATCGGCAAGACTACGGTCGCGCGCATCCTGGCTGCCGCCCTGAACTGCCGCTCGAAGGATCATCCCGTCCCCGAGCCTTGCGGAGTCTGTGAATCTTGCACCGAAATCCGCGCCGGGAATTCAGTTGACGTCATGGAAATCGATGCCGCCACCAATCGCGGGATTGACGAGATCCGGGAGCTTCGAGAGGCTGCCCGCTACCGCCCAGCCCGCGACCGCTTCAAAATCTACATTCTCGACGAAGCTCACCAGATTACCGACGCCGCCTTCAATGCGCTCCTGAAAACGCTGGAAGAACCGCCCGACCACATCGTCTTCATGCTGGCCACCACGCAGCCTGAGGACATCCCGCAGACCATTCGTTCCCGCTGCCAGCACTTCAGTTTTCGCGCCGTCAAGTTCGACGACATCGTGGGCCAGTTGCGCGATCTCCTTACCCGCGAAAAGATCGAAGCCGACGATGATGCCCTCGCCTTGCTAGCCGAGGCCGGGGACGGTTCCATGCGCGACGCGCTCTCGATTCTCGATCAGGCGATCGCGTCCTCGACTGGCAAGCTCACCGCCGATTCGGTTCGCAATCTGGTCGGCGCCGCCCCCGCTCATATTCTCGAACAGGTGATGCAGGCGGTCTCTGAATCGAAAAGCGAAGAGATCCTTCGCCATGTCGACCACCTTATCAGCGAAGGGCATAGCCCCACTCACTTCGCACGCCAGATGGTGCGGTTTCTGCGCAACGCCACGGTCGCCAAAATTGCTGGGAGAGATTCCGCGCTCTTGCAAATTTCCAGCGAAGAGCGCGAACGGGTAGCGCGTGTTGCCGAACTATTCGCGGAAGAGGATCTCACGCGCCATCTGCAGATCATGCTTCGCACACATAGCGAGCTCGGATATAAGCAGGAGCAGCGTTTTCATCTTGAACTAGGGCTGCTGAAAATGGCTCATGCGCAGCGGCTGATCCCAATTGAGCAACTGCTGAGTGATGTGGCTGCAACGCCAGGCGCGGGCTCGCAAAGGCCGCCTGCCAGGCCGGCAATCGTAAGCACTACATCGAACTCTGAAACGCGCCGCCCTGAGCCTGCCGCCGCGCGTTCCAATTATGTGAGCCCTTTTGCCGCGGACTCTGCCCGCAAAGGTACGCCGCGCCAGGAGGACTCTTCCTCCTCAGTTCCTCCGCCAGGCCCGCGAATCGTGGCTGCAGCCAGCCAACCCGAACCCATAATCATGGGCTCGGCCGCTCCCGCACCCGATCTCGACAACGATCGTAGAGATGTTGCTCGCAATGCCTCTGCTGGCGCAATTGAAGTTGCCGAGCGCGAGGCACAACCGCAAGCCGAGGCACAGCAATCCTTGATGTCCTCGGTTGAGCCTGACGAAATCGAAAAGCTGCAATCTGCCGTTCTACAGGCCCTGACCGACGCGAACCAGCGCATCCTCGTCTCGATGCTCTCTGCTGGCGAATGGAGCGTGCAAGGCAACGAGTTGGTGATCAAGGTTGCCGAGTCGCAAACTGTCGTGGACATGTCGCTCGGGCCAGAAGGGAAGCGCTTGGCCATAGCGTCCGCAAGCGGAGTGCTGGGCCGAGCGGTCAAAGTCAAAGTGATTCCCGGTGCGGCGCCAGCTTCGGGTGAAAACAAGCGTAATGGCGGCTCGCGCCCGACACCCGGACCCGGCGGCCGCGGCCGGGCAGAGCAAGACCCCATCGTCCGCCGCATGCAGGAAAAATTCGGCGCGGAAATTCGCACCGTAATCGATTACCGCGACAAA
>DATGED010000035.1:0-3649 GCA_035310525.1 Candidatus Acidiferrum sp.
CCTCTCCCGCCCGCAGTTCGACGGTCCTGCTCGACGTCGGGCCGTCCACGCTCAATACTTCGATCGGCAAGATCATCCGCTCTGTCGCGGTATCCGCAAATCCGGCGGAAATCGTCGCCGCTGCCAGAAACAGAAGTCCCAACAGCCAAGCCCCTCTCGTCGCGAATAGGGTACGGCGGAGCCGCCCGCCAACGGCTCGCAGAGCGCCAGCAAGGCTCCGCCTAGCCGCCTTCTTACTGGCCGCTTCCTGCCTCCGCCGAGCGGTGTCGTTTGCCTTCAGCTCGCCGTCGTTTGGCATACTATCGATTTTCGCATCCTAGCAGTTTTTGCGATTGTTTTGTGATCATCGACCCGCTCACGCTCAAACGCAATACGGGCGCGGCGCTCAATCGGCAGCTCTATGCGATGCCTCAGCACTTTCGTGCGCAGCGCAATCTCAATTTGCCGGGAAGCCATCTGGTTTTCCGTCCGTGGGGATTTACCCTGGAGCGAGCTTCAGCGCGCGAGGAATCCCGCGCAGCTTCGATTATCTGAGAAATCTAAAAGCTCTACCGAGAACATTTGGTTGATGCCTCTGAACGAGTAAATTTCATACTAGTCATTTTGTAAGGCATCTGCTAAAGCGAGCTTGGATACGATTTCACCTCTTCTGTCTCCGCGTTAGCCAGGCTCGCCAGAATTTCCTTGGTTAAGGGCAACACTCCTTCCTAGCACGTCCATTACCTCGGTACCGTTGACAAATGAATTGGCTTTTCATTATGGTTTGCGCATAAAAGCTGTCTGCAATTGACTTCATATGAAACTGCACCAGCCCAGGTTGAATATAGCTTCGTTGTTTTCCGCTCCCCTGTGTCAAAGGGCGCGCCTCCTGGCATTTCTCACCACGGCGCTTTCACTCACAGCAAGTGTTTTGATTATCCAATCCCCGGCGATGGCGCAAATCGGTGCGCAAACAGCTCCGGCGAATCTCGATCAGTTAGTGCGGAGCGCGGGGACAATCCTGCGGGGGCAGGTTGTTTCGGCCAAGATGGAAGCGCATCCGCAGTTTACGAATCTGCAGACAGTCGTGGTGACAATTTCTGTGATGAAAGTGTTGAAGGGAGAAGCTGCCGGCAAGTACACCTTCCGGCAATTCGTTTGGGACGTGCGCGATGCCGGGGACGCAGCAGGGTACCGTAAATCCGGGGAACTCCTCCTGTTCCTCAATCCGGTGTCGCCGTACGGCCTCACGAGCCCTGTCGGCCTCGACCAAGGCCGATTTCGAATCGTGCGAGATCCAAAAGGGAGAGCATTCGCCGTCAACGGGCGTGCTAATTTCGGGCTATTCGATCAAGTTTTGAACAAAGCATCCTCGCGCGGGGTTGTCTTTTCACGGCAAGCGCAAGCCATGATGGCGAAAGCCGGAGGACCGGTTTCGGTGGAATCCCTCGAGGATGCGATCTCCACCCTGGTGGGAGCACCCAAGTGAACCGTCAGATTTCCGCTCTTTTCCTTTCGTTTCTCCTTCTCAACGGATTCGCTTTTGCGGGAGGCCCAATCCGTGTCACGGGACCTGCCGCTTTACAACCGGGTCAGCCTTTTCTCTGGGCGGCCGGCCTTTCCATCCGCTATACGGTCGACTCCGGACCTCTGAGTGTAAGTCCGTCCGGTCAAACCGTTATTGGCAATGCCCAAGGGCTGACTCGCGTGCAAAGCCTGCTCCAAAACTGGCAGGCCGTTCCCACCACGGCGATCACGTACTCGTATGCTGGTCCCATCACAGGTGTCTCCGGCGGAGACGTGAAAACTATTCAAGACTTCAATACCGTGCAGGGCAGCTGCAACAGCGGAGCTCAAAATCCCATCATTTTCGACGCAAATGGCTCGCTCCTGAATGCACTTGGTCTGGATCCGCTGGTCATTGGATTCTCTTCCCTTTGCAAGCTGGACTTGCAGGCGGGCCACATCATTTCTGCGCTCGTACTCCTGAACGGAGAATTTCAAGACGGAGTCACGAACCCGGCGGCAAACAATTTCGAAATTGACGCGGATCAATTCGACGAGGCAATCACGCACGAAATGGGCCACTTCAGCGGCTTGGATCACTCCCAAATCAACCTGGATCTTTTTCAAAGCGGCGCGGTGGGCAACTGTCCGGCGGATGAGTTGGCTGGACTGCCTTTGATGTTTCCTGTTCTTTTTTGCCAATCGCGCAAGTCTGCTGGGTTGCCGATATTGTCACCCGACGACTCAGCCTGGATCTCGAAACTGTATCCCGCGTCGAACTACAACTCGAACTATGGAACGATCAGCGGATTCGTCTTCTTTTCCGACGGAATAACAGCAGTGCAGGGTGTGAACGTGATCGCGAGACGAGTGGATGATCCCGCGACCACAATCGACGAATCGAAGCGCATCGCCGTCTCCGTGGTCTCGGGGTTCAGCTTTACCGGGAATCCAGGACAGTCCATAACCGGCACGAACACCGGCGGGAGCCAATTCGGAACCCGGGACCCCGCGCTGATTGGATACTACGAGATCCCTGTTCCACCCGGGTCATACACGATTCAAACCGAGAATATAGATTCGTCATTTACAGGTGGGTCCAGGGTTGGTCCGTTGAGTCCTCCTGCAGTAACTTACGGTGCGTTTGAGTATTGGCACCACTATGAATCAGCTTTTGATGACCCCACGCAACGCGATCCGGTCTCTGTGGCTGCCGGCCAGAAAATCAGCAATTTGAATTTCATCCTCAATCAAACGCCTCCAAGATTCGATCAGTTCGAGGATGGGCAAGCCCGTTTGGAGCTGCCCAAGAGTCCATTTTTGATGCGGGAGCCGGAGTCGCCACTGTTGAACGGAGACGCAACGTGAAGCGTGGGAATTCCCCGCGATTGGCTTTGGTCGGAACGCTACTGGTGGCGCTAATGGAAGGGTGCGGCGGCGGCAGTGGAACTCCGACACCTCCGCCGCCCCCCCCTCCTCCGCCTTCTCCTTCAGAAGTAATTACCATCACCACCGGCGCCTCAATCGAATGCGTTCAGGGGGTGGCCTTCAGTCTCACGTTGCAGGCACAAGGGAATTCCAGCCCCCTGGCTTGGTCCGTCAGTTCTGGACAGCTACCTTCCGGGCTTACACTCGATGCTTCCAGTGGAATAATCTCTGGGACACCGACGTCGGGTTCGGGCGTGCCGGTAAATATCCAAGCGGCAGACGCTAAGGCTAGCACGACGAAACAATTCAATTTCAGCGTGTTCGCCAAACTGATCATCAATCCCGTTACGCCGACCGCTGCGCATGTCAACGCTCCGTATTCCCTGTCAGTGACTGGTCAAGGCTCCTCAGCCATAGCCAGTTGGAAAATATCGGCTGGACAATTGCCGCCTGGACTGAATTTGGCGGTAAGCCAGTTCAACCTTGACCTGGCCATCATTTCAGGAACTCCGACGCAGCTCGGCAGTTATTCCTTCACCATCCAGGCGCAAGACTTTACGCTCCCGCAAACCGCAACCATGGATCTAACCATCGCGGTTGATTCCCACGTCGCGCTCACAAAATCATCGCTCAAGAATGGCGGACAGAATCAACCTTACTCAGATTCATTTGCCGCCGTTGACGGGACTCCCCCCTATCACTGGTCCCTCTCGGGCTCCCTCCCTGCCGGTCTCAG
>DATGED010000036.1:0-36735 GCA_035310525.1 Candidatus Acidiferrum sp.
TGGCCACTTGCAGCGCCACGTGAGCAATCGGCAGGAGACCAATCTCGGCCATCGTCCCTCCTGCCCCATCAGAAAACACCTACCGCCCCTCCTTGTCGACCCCTCGAAGCACAATCTGTGCCGAGGATGTCAACAGAGCCATGGAAGATTGAAGAGCGGATGCGAAGAAGATAGACTCGGCTCGCGGGTGAGGATTTTTACGCGCTTAGATGGCGCGGGGAAGCAGGCAGATCGATGGAGGCGGGAGCGGGTTCGATTCGGCGAGCGGCGGCAATCCTCGTGATTCTGCTGGGAGCGGGCGCGGTGTGGTGGCTGGGCGGCAGAGGAGAAAGTATCGCGGCCGGTAAAGACGGCTTGTTCGTAAGTGCCGGGGCGCAGAGGCAATCGGGAGAAAACGATCCGCGCCTTGCCGGAGCATATCGTTTCGAGGACGGGGGCTGGATTTATGTGCATCTCGAGGGCGATGCGAGCACGATTGGTTTTCAGCACGGTTATGTGCTGGGCCCGGAAATTCAGGATGGCTTTACCGCGGTCAGCGCCGGAATGATGCATGAGACAAAGCGGGACTGGGAATTCTTTCGGAAGGCCGCGCACGAAATGCTCTGGCCCAAGATTGACGAGGAGTATCAACAGGAGCTGCGCGGAATCGTCGAAGGCTTGCACGCGCGAACGAATTCGAAGCTGGACATAGACGATATCGTGGCGATGAACGCATTCGAAGAGCTGCCGGATTATTACGTGCCCTGGTACAACAAGCAGGAGAAAGTGGCGCATGCGCCGAACCTGAAGAGCCCCGGAAATTGCAGCGCGTTCGTGGCGACCGGAAGCTGGACGAAAGACGGCAAGATCGTAATGGCTCACAACAATTGGACGAACTACGCAAACGGAGAGCGCTGGCGGATCGTTTTTGACATCGCCCCGAAAAGCGGCCATCGGATATTAATGGACGGCTTTCCAGGAGTGATCGCGAGCGATGATGACTTTGGGATCAACGACGACGGCATGATGGTGACGGAGACGACGATCACCCAATTCGAAGGATGGGACCCCAACGGGAAAGCCGAATTCGTGCGCGCGAGAAAGGCGCTGCAGTACGCGGGCTCGATCGATGAATATACGAAGATCATGCTGGAAGGTAACAACGGCGGTTATGCCAACGATTGGCTGCTCGGGGACAGCAAGACGGGCGAGATCGCCCAGCTCGAACTGGGGCTGAAGGCGTACAAACTATGGCGGACCAAGGATGGGGCGCTTGCCGGCTCGAACTGGGCGCGCGACCCAAAAGTTATCCAAGAGGATACGCCTCAGTTCGAGCCGAATAATCTGGAGACTTCGCCGAACGCGCGGCGGGTACGGTGGGAGGAGTTGCTCAAGCAGAACAAGGGAAAGATCGACGTGACTCTAGCCGAGAAAATGCTCGGAGATCATATCGACAGCTATCATCAGAGGCCCGAGACCAACGAGCGAACTCTCTGCGGGCACGTGGATTCCTCCCCGCGCGGAGTTGACGTGTGGGGCTGGGCGCCGTATTTTCCAGGCGGGGCTGTGCAAGCCAAGGCAACTGATTCAAGCATGACCAAAGAAATGAGACTTGAGGCGCGGGCAGGACATCCGTGCGGAGAAGATTTTCTCGTCAAGCCCTTCCTCGCCGCGCATCCTGAGTATGCGTGGCAAGCGGCCTACTTGCATGACATGAAAGCGGGGGCGTGGACAGAGTTTCGTTCCGGGGAAACAGCAGCATCGCGGAAACCGAAATAAGCTAACCGGCGAGCTATTTTATAGCCAGCTCAAGCCGAAGAACCGCAATTCTAATAAACTAGCCCCAGTTACTCGCTACGGCCAACGCGTCGTCTGGGCGAAATGAGAAATCCAAAGAGTTGTGATGGTGATGCCGGCACCGAGAAGCATGCCGGCAAGGATCAACCCAACCACTCCAATCGGGATCCAGAATCCGGAACGGGGCGGTGGCGGCTCTGCGGCGGGAAAGGCAGATGCAATGGAAACCGTCGTTTCGATAACGGAACTGGGCGCTAATTGAGCGGCGGGAGCATCGGAGCCTTCGGAAGGAACCAGAAGGCAGTAACCTTTCCTGGGAATGGTTTCGATATAGAGGGGCTTGTCGGTGGAATCGCCCAGCGCCTGGCGGAGCTTGTTTACCGTAGTATTTACGTTGGCATCGAAGTTAACGTGAGTATCGGCGGGCCAGAGTCGCTGCCGCAACTCCTCGCGGGTAACAACCTCACCGGGCTTTTCTAGAAGCGCAACGAGGATTTGGTACACCTTTCCCTGGAGCTTCAAGCGGGAGCCATTTTTGCAAACTTCCTGCCGCTGGTGATCGATCTGAAATGGACCAAAACGAATGAAACGAGGCCCTGGCAGAGGCGCGAGGTTGGAACGTTCGTCCATCCCAGAAACGAGTGTTGGGAATACGTCCGGAGTCATACACCCCATCCTACATAGACTTTAGACGCACAAAACGTCCAAGTGTTTGCACGAGAATACGAGATTTTCGTCGAGAAGTTTCCTTTTCGGGCTAGAAGGATGACAAAAAAAGCAAAAACGCAAAGCGGCGTTCGGACAAGGGGCAACCAGGAAACAAGGATAAATTAAAATCTGGAAATGTTACGAAAATATAGATAAACATTGACCGAATACGAACATGTGTCCGCAAATGGGACAGCAGTTCTGCTTTCGTAAACCGCTCCACGCCCGGCGATTCCCGATGAATTAGTCTCAAAGGTGCAAGATTTGGGACAAGAATTTTTTGATTTTGCGCCCCCGAGCAGGAGCAACTGTGAGGAAAGCACATCGAATATGATTTGAACTGCAACCGGAAAAAGTGAGCCGCCAGCTCCCGAGAGCAACTAGTTCGTGCCGCTTGCGGTCCCCCGGGGAAGAACCATGATTTCGACACTGGACGGGAACCTACTGGAGCGATAGATGCGTTGTGTTGCCCTCTGGTAGTCGGAGTCTCTAGCTTCGAAAATGTTGGGCACAAAATTCTGCGGATTGCGGTCGTAGAGGGGAAACCAAGTGCTCTGCACTTGCACCATGAGGCGATGGCCCTTCTTAAAAACGTGATCCGCGGAGTGCAGATCGATCGTGAAAGGCGTTACTTCCCCGGGCTTGAGAGCCTCTGGCTTTTCATAAGAATTGTGAAAGCGGCCGCGAAAGATCTCATCGGAGATCATCAGCTCGTAGCCGGCAAGTTTCCAGTCTTCAGGATATTTCTGCGGGTACACATCAATCAATTTGACGATCCAGTCGCTGTCGCTGCCGGTGGTGGAAGCAAAAAGCTTCGCTGTGACCTGCCCCGCGAGCGTGATGTCTTCCGTTAAATCGTCCGATTGCCAAGTCAACACATCCGGGCGGTCATCGACAAAGCGCTGGTCCTGCACCAGCCAGGTATACCAACTGCCAGGATGATCCTCGGGATAGGTCATGTCGATGGGGCGGTGGCGATAGGGAACGGGATGAGCGGGATCGCTCACGTAACTGTCCGACGCGTCCGGAGAATTTGCTTGTGGAGCATCAAAGGAAAGTTTTCCATGGTCGCGGAAATAGAGATTGCGAGTCTGTGCTTCGCGGGGAGGCCAGGAATTGAATTGCACCCACTTGTCGCTGCCAGTCTGAAAGAGTTCGGCTTCTTTGAGCGGCAGCGCGCCTTTGTCCTTGAGCCAATAGGCAAACCAGGGCGCTTCGATATTCTTGCGAAAATAAAGGGAGGTATCGCTGCCAAAGGGGATTGCACCAAGCGAATTGCCGCTGCCGCCGCCCCATCCGCCATGATTCCACGGGCCCGCAACTAGATAGTTCAAGTGTTTCAAGTCGGATTTTTCGAGGCGCGCGTAGGTGGCCATCGGGCCGTAAAAATCTTCCTGGTCCCACCAACCAGCGACGTTGAGATTCGGAACCGTGGGTTGCTTAAGGCCGTAAGCGACCGCGTGATGCTTCCAGAAATCATCATAACTTGCGTGGGCAACAAATTCGTTCCAGGTTGGGAGTTTCCCGTGGAAATATTTCGCGTTGGCGTTGGAGAGGGCGCCGAGGCGGAGATAGAAATCGTAAACGTCAAACCGATCGAAGTCGAAACTGAAATTCTCGTTCGAAGATTCCAGCAGAGCTGTGTATTCAAAGGCATAGCTGAGCCTGAACGCCCCATTGTGAAAGAAGTCGTCCCCCAGCCAAGTGTCGCCCATACAAGCCTGCTCGGAGACGGCCTTGAGGGCGGGATGCGGATTGATCATTCCCATCGTCACCAGGAATCCGTCGTAAGAAATTCCATCGAGACCCACGCGCCCATTGTTATTTGGAACATTTTTTACGAGCCAATCAATGGTGTCGTAAGTGTCCGTGCTCTCGTCGATGCCTTTAGGGTCGCTTGGGTCATGCACAGGGCGAAGCATGACAAACTTTCCTTCCGAGCCGTAGCGCCCGCGAATGTCCTGGAAGACGAAAATATAGCCGTCGGGGACCATGTCCGCGTAACGGCGAATCATGTTGCTGACGCCTTTGTCGGAGGCAGCGATGCCGTAGGGAGTGCGATTCATGAGGATGGGAAGTTTTTCGGTGGCGTTTTTGGGGAAGTCAATTTCTGTGTGCAGCTTCACGCCGTCGCGCATGGGAATCATCACTTCTGTCTTGTCGAATAGAGCGGCAAAGTCTATTCGCTGGCGCTGCTGGGCGACTCCGAATGGGATGAGCAAGAGCGCGATCAAGGCAGAGAAAAACAAGAAATTGGACGCTTTGCGAATGGAAGACATGGAGACTCCCTTGGGCCGCCGGTGATTTCGATAAATTTCAGCGTGTCCGAGAATATCACAACAGATTTGAAGGAAGGTCTGCGCCGGCACGCCATTCGGGACACAGGATTCCTTAATTGCTCGTGGTCGCTGGGAACAGAGAAAGCACTACCCCTGAAGGAAACTCCTTCGAGCGGTAGATGCGCTGAGTCGCCTTCTGGAAGTCGGATTCCTTGGCATCGAAAATATTGGGAATAAATTTCTGCGGGTTGCGATCAATGATGGGGAACCATGTACTTTGCACCTGCACCATGATGCGATGTCCTTTCTGGAAAACATGATTCGCCGTATGCAGATCGATGGTGAACGGTGTTATGGCGTCGGGCGTGAGGGGTTCAGGCTTTTCAAATGATTTGCGGAAACGGCCACGAAAAACTTCGTCCGCAATCATCAGTTCGTAGCCGGAGAGTTTCCAGTCCTCGGAATACTTCTGCGGGTACACGTCAATAAGTTTCACGATCCAGTCGGAGTCACTTCCCGTGGTTGATGCAAAAAGCTTCGCTGTCACCTGACCGGCAAGCGTCACGTCTTCCTTTAGCTCGTCGGTCTGCCAGGTTAAGACGTCCGGACGATCGGTAACGAAGCGCTGGTCTTCCACAAGCCACGTAGGCCAGCCGCCGGGATGATCGTCGGGATAGGTCATGTCAATCGGGCGATGCCGGTAGGGAACGGGATGAGCAGGGTCGCTGACGTAGCTGTCGAAAGAGCCGGGAGTGGCAGTCTGCGGCGGTTCGAAGGAGAGTTTACCGTCCTCGTGGAAGTAGAGCTCCCGAGCGGCAGCTTCCTGCGGCGGCCAGGAATTGAACTGCACCCACTTGTCGCTGCCAGTTTGAAAGAGCAGAGCTTCTTTGAGCGGGAGGCTGCCCTTGTTCTTGAGCCAGTAAGCGAACCAGGGCGCTTCAATTTTTTGGCGAAAGTAGAGCGCTGTATCGCTGCCGAAAGGAATCTCGCCGAGAGAATTTCCCAGGCCGTGTCCCCAGCCGCCGTGATTCCAAGGGCCCGCAACCAAATAATTCAAGTGATCGGGATCGTTCTTCTCAAGGATGTCGTAAATCTTCATGGGCCCGTAAAAATCTTCCTGGTCCCACCAGCCAGCCACATTCAGGTCCGGCACCCTGGGCTTTGTCAGGAGATAAGTCATGGCCTGCTGTTTCCAAAATGAGTCGTAGTTCGGATGGGCGACGAAATCTTTCCATGTGGGTAAGGTGCCGTGGATGTAGCTCTTGTCCGCATTAGAGAGAGCGCCAAGATTCAAGTACCACTGATAGGTGTCGAACCGGTCAAACTGAAAGACAAAGTTCGTCTTGCCGGTCTCCATCATGGTGGAGTACTCGAACCCATAGCTCAAGCGGAACGCCCCATTATGGTGAAAATCATCGCCAAGAAACATGTCCGCGGGAGAAGCTTGTTCGGAAACAGCTTTAAGCGCGGGATGCGGCTCGAGCATCCCCATGACGGTGAGCCAGCCGCCATACGAGATGCCGACGAGGCCGGCTCGGCCGTTATTGTTGGGAACGTTTTTCACGAGCCAGTCGATGGTGTCGTAGGTGTCGGTGCCCTCGTCGATGGCCTTCGGGTCTTTTGGATCGCGAACGGGCCGTTGCATCACAAACGTGCCTTCCGAACCGTAGCGGCCGCGAATGTCCTGAAAGACGAAAATGTAGTCGTCGGGGATCATTTCGGAGTAGCGATTGAGAATACGGCTGTAACCCTTGGCATCGTCGTGCAATCCGTAGGGAGTGCGTTCAATGACGATGGGAAGCGGCCCGGCTGGATGTTTCGGCGAGTAGATCTCCGTGTGCAGCTTGACGCCATCACGGGCGGTGATCATGACGTCCGTTTTGTCAAAGAGCAGTGAATAGTCTGGCGGATTGGGCGTTTGAGCGCGACCTGTCAGGAGGAACAGAAGAATTATGATAATAATCCAGAGATAGATTCTGCCCTTCCAAAGCAATCGCGCGAATTGCATGTGAATCTCCCCTAATGATTCCAGCAAAACCTGGGGCGAAACGGACTGGAAGAGGATAGTACATGAAATCGCCTGCAGCAGTGACATTCCAATTCTGTCGGACTCTGGCAAGTAGGGAAACGCAAGAGTTCGCCAAGAATGGCTGTCCCCGGCGAAGGCCCTCTGTTAAACTATAGGTTGCTCGACCGCACCTGAGAATAGAGGAGATTCGTCCGGGCTGCTGGTTGTTTCAGCAGCTATTTTTGTCTTTGCAGCGATTGCAGAGGTGAAAGTCTAGAGACAGACGCAGAAATTATGAGCCAAAAGATTCGCAATATCGCCATCATCGCGCATGTGGACCACGGCAAAACGACGCTGGTGGACGCCATGCTGCGGCAGAGCGGGATATTCCGCGCCAACGAAGCGGTTATCGAGCGCGTGATGGATTCGAACGACCTGGAGCGCGAGCGGGGAATCACGATTCTGGCGAAGAATACGGCGCTTTTCTTCCAGGAAACGAAGATCAATATTGTCGATACGCCCGGGCACAGCGATTTTGGCGGCGAAGTCGAACGCGCGCTTCGAATGGTGGATGGAGTGGTGCTGCTGGTTGACGCAAGCGAAGGGCCGCTTCCCCAAACGCGGTACGTGCTGCAAAAAGCTCTCGCGGCGAAGTTGCCGCCGGTGATCGTGCTGAACAAGATCGACCGCACGGACGCCCGCCCGAAAGAAGTGCTGGACGAAATCTATGATCTGTTTATCGATTTGGACGCGACCGAAGATCAGCTCGATTTTCCCGTGGTTTATACGAACGCGCGCGAGGGCGTAGCGCACCGGCAGCCGGATGACGGCTCCACGGATCTGCTGCCGCTGTTCGAAACCATAGTGAAGAGCATTCCTGCGCCGCCGGGCGACCCGGATGGCGTTTTGCAGATTCAAGTAATGAACCTGGACTACAGCGATTTCCTCGGACGCATCGCGATCGGACGCGTGTTTAACGGCACACTGAAGCGCGGCGAGGAGGTCGGCATCAGCAAGCTAAACGGAAAGCTGGAGTCGACGCGCATTACGAAGCTGTATACGTTTCGCGGACTCGCACGCGATGAGGCGGAAGCGGTCGGGGCGGGAGATCTCGTCGCTATCGCCGGCGTAGAAGGAATTCAGATCGGGGAGAGCATTACGGATCTTGCTACGCCGGCTCCCCTGGAGCCGCTGTTGATCGATGAGCCGACGCTCGCCATGATTTTCACGGTAAACAGCAGTCCGCTTTCTGGCAAAGAAGGAAGCTATGTGACGTCGCGCGACCTGCGCGACCGGCTGCAGAAAGAGCTGCTCACCAACGTTTCGATTCGTGTGGAAGATACGGACACGCCGGAATCGTTTCGAGTGCTGGGACGCGGCGAACTTCAGCTTGCCATCCTGATTGAGACGATGCGGCGCGAAGGATTCGAGTTGATGGTGGGGAAGCCGGAAATCGTAGTGCGAACGGAAAATGGAAAAAAGCTCGAACCGCTCGAGCGTCTGGTGATTGACGTGCCGGAAAGTTTTATCGGAATTATTCTCGAAACGCTGGGCAGCCGGCGGGGCGAAATGCTCAAAATGAGCAATCACAACTCGGGCCGGGTACGCATGGACTTCAAGATTCCCTCGCGCGGCCTCATCGGTCTACGCGGCCAGTTGCTGACAGACACGCGGGGCACAGCGTTAATTCATTCAATTTTTGACGGTTGGACGGACTACGCTGGAGAAATGGCACTGCGTCCCACTGGCGCGCTCGTGGCCGACCGTCCCGGCCCATCGACTGCTTTTGCGTTGTGGAACCTGCAGGAACGCGGCGAGTTGTTTATCGGTCCGGCCGTGGAAGTCTACGAAGGAATGGTCATCGGCGAAAATTCGCGCGAGCAGGACATGGAAGTGAACGTCACCAAGGAAAAGAAACAGACAAATATGCGTTCCTCGAGCGCCGATGAGGCCATTCGCCTCATCCCGCACCGTGAGTTGAGTCTCGAGCAGGCGATCGAATTCATCGCCGACGACGAATTCGTCGAAATCACACCCCAATCGATTCGATTGCGCAAGAAAGTGCTGCAGGCCAACAAGCGCCCGCGCCGCTGGCAGGAGATCCGCGCCAGCCAGGAAGCCGCGCGGTAGCCGGGTTCTTAATGGTTTCCTTGATGGTCTGACTTCTCAAGCAATTCCGCCAAATACTGCTTCCAGAATTCCGCCCAGGTGTGCGTGCCGTGGCCATGGGTGTTTTCGCTGGCCGGAATGAGAACGAAACGTGCGTTTGGCAAGTTTTTGACTTCGTTCTCGGCGATACCGAGTCCCGGCGGATTAATAAAATCATCGGCAGAATTGATCCACATGACCGGCGCTTTGATTTTGCCGAGTTCCTTTGAAGGGTCGTAGTTTCGAGATGCATTCACCTGATACAAAAGATCGTTCGCATCCAGGCTGTTAAATCGTGTACGGAAATAGTCATCGAGATACTTGTCGGCGGCGTCGCGAGTCGGTAGAGACTTCTGCATAGGAATTGGCGCGCTTCCAGCCATCAGAAGGAAATCCAGCGCCGTACGCAGCGCTTGCTTTGGTTCTTCCTTGTATTCGCCACCTTTCCATTCGGGATCGTCACGGATGGCATCCATCACCATTTTGCGCCAGATGCGGTTGCGTCCGGCAATCTGCACCGGCAGGCAAGCAAGTGGCATCAGGGCATCCATGAAATCGGGATAGGTTTCGCCCCAAACAAACGAGTGCATGCAACCCATGGACGTGCCCATCACGAGGCGAAGATGATTGACGCCGAGGCCTTCGGTGAGGAGCCGATGATGAAGCGCGACCATGTCGTCGTAGTCGTATTGCGGAAAATGGGCGTGCAAGCCGTCGCTCGGCTTGGATGATTTTCCGTGGCCGATGCCGTCGGGCAGAATGATGAAAAAGCGCGCGGAATCAAGAAGCTGACCACGGCCAAAGAGCACCCCGGCAAATTGTGGCTGAAGAAACTGATGGCCTGTGCCCCCCGTACCGTGAAGAATCAAGACGGCGTTCGTTGTACGTCCCGCCGAATCGCGCGCAGGTTTGCCGAGTGTCGTATAGTGCAGCCGCAGTTGCGGCAGCGATTCACCGGAATGAAACTGAAAATTGTGAACGACAAAGTCGCCTTCTGAGGTCGCGGGTTGAGACGACTGCTGGGCGAAGCAAGGAATGGCAGCCAATACGAAAGCCGCCGCCGCGCAGACCATAGATCGTTTGAAGGACTTAGGCATCGCTCACCTCTCCGGACCCGAAATCTATCACAAACAAGGAAGATGGGCTTTTTTCTCAGTTCCGGCTACGCGCCTCTTGTGCTGATGCGTCCCTGTGAATACACTGCAACGCGCTACTACACTCCGACTGCGCGAGGTGCCTCAATGCGAAGAACTTTTTTGGCCAGCTTGTGCTTTCTGTTCCTGGCATCGCTCTCCTGGTGCCAGGCAAAGCCCAAACTTTCCGCCGCCGTGAGCGCATTCGTAAAAGAGGATTCGCCGATTGTGGCGCTAACTCATGTGCGCGTAGTGGATGGAACCGGTGCGCCAGCGCGTGGGGATCAAACTCTGGTTATCTCGGAAGGGAAGATTGCCGCGCTGGGTGATTCTTCCACCACAAAAATTCCCGATGGCGCGAAAGTTTTGGATCTCAGCGGCCGCACATTGATTCCCGGACTGGTGGGTATGCACGATCATATGTTTTATCCTGCACCCGGTGGCGGGCTTCCTCTCTATCCAGAGCATGCCCAGAGCTTCCCTCGCCTTTACCTGGCGGGCGGCGTCACTTCGATTCGAACAACGGGCAGTCTCGAACCGTATGCGGACCTCGAGCTGAAACACGCCATCGACGGAGGCAAGATTGCTGGTCCAAAGATTCACACGACAGGTCCCTATCTCGAGGGCCAAGGCGCGTTTGCGCTGCAGATGCATCAACTGAAGGACGCCGAAGACGCACGCCAATTGGTCGATTACTGGATCGCGCAAGGCGCCAGTTCGTTCAAAGCGTATATGAACATCACGCCGGAAGAACTTTCCGCCGCGATCAAAGCCGCGCATGCGCACGGGATCAAAGTAACCGGCCACCTGTGTTCGATTGGGTTTCGTGAGGCGGCCGCACTGGGCATCGACGATCTCGAGCACGGCATCGAGGTGGACACCGAGTTCTATCCGGGAAAGAAGGCAGGGGTGTGCCCCAACCCGCGGGAGGCGGCAAAAGCTCTGCTGTCGGTTGATATTGCCAGCAAGCCCATGCACGAGATGATTCACGACCTCGTAGCACACCACGTTGCCGTCACGTCCACGCTGCCTGTGTTCGAAACAAGCGTCCCGGGACGCGCACCGCTCGACAACCGCGTGCTGGATGCCATGACCTCGGAGGCGCGAATTGCCTACCTGACGCGACGCGCTCGCATTTCCGATAATGAAGCGAATTCGGATGCAGCAGCCATCTTCAAGAAGGAAATGGAGTTCGAACACGAATTCTCAAAGCAGGGCGGACTCTTGCTGGCAGGGCTTGATCCCACGGGCTACGGGGGCGTGATCGCCGGCTTTGGGGACCAACGAGAGGTCGAATTGCTCGTCGAGGGAGGCTTCACGCCGTTGGAAGCGATTCACATAGCGACCGCCAATGGCGCAGCGTTTCTAGGAGAACAGGATAGGATCGGCACGCTGGCAGTGGGGAAAACGGCCGATATCGTAGTTTTGCAAGGAGACCCGTCTATTAACATCAAGGACATCGAAAGAGTGGAGATCGTCTTCAAGGATGGGGTTGGCTACGACTCGGCGAAACTGATTGAGTCTGTGAAGGGACTCGTTGGGCTGCGCTGAGTTATAGCGCATGGCCCTGTCCAAGGGTGCTCAAGGCCCAGAGGAGCAGAAAGCTGCCGTCGGCAGTCATCAGCGGGAGACACACTAAACGGGCAGATGTGGGTGCCACTTCGCGAAGGCCAATCAAACCTAGCGATCCGCGTCAAAGGATGGTCGCTCTCGTGCGCCAGACATGGCCTCGAAAAATAGAACAGTTGGAAACGGACAAGAGGAAGGACCTAAGACAGTATGCGAGCAGAAACACGCTGACCTTGGGGGGATCTTCAGTTGCAAGGATCCCGGGAAAAGGGCTTGGCAAAACGTGCACACGGTCTTACAAGGCGCAATACTAGAGTTAAATTGAGGGTCGATGGCCCGGGAGCGAGCGAGTGGCGGTGGCTCAATTCGAACTGTTCCCGGGGTCAAGAATGTTGTAGAGTTTAGCACTCATGTACAATCCGCTGCTGAGCCGTTGTAACGAAATGGTTTAGCAAACTGGTAGTGCACTCAGGCGGAGCTATCACACAGAATAGACAGGTGGAATCCGTGAATAATGGACCCTCGAATGGGGCCGGAAACTCGCACTGCAGGATAGCCGCAACGGCGACAGCCCTGCCGCCGTATACGATCACGCGCGAGGACGTGAAGTATTACATGGGACGGGTGTTTGACATCCCGGAACGCCGACTCGAAGCCATGATGGCTATCGTCGACAACGCCCAGGTTCACAAGCGTTTTGCGATTTTCCCCATCGAATATACCGTCGAGCCGCGTCCGCTTTCCAAAACGAACCAGGAATACATGGAGCACGCGATCAAGCTCGGCCGCGAGGCAGCGGAAGAATGTTTGCGACGCGCCGGCGTTGGCCCCGAGGAAATAGATCTCATCATCACTGTCTCGTGCACTGGATTCATGATTCCGTCCTTGGATGCGCACTTAATCAATCTCATGGGCTTTCGATCAAACGTGCGCCGGATGCCGTTCACGGAGCTAGGTTGTGCGGCGGGCGCCATGGCGCTGGGCCGTGCTGCGGATTACCTGAAGGCCCATCCCGGTGGGAATGTTTTGATCATCGCTGTGGAATTGCCCTCCCTTACCTTTCAACGGAAGGATATCTCGCAGGCTAATTTAATTTCCTCGATTCTTTTTGGGGATGGAGCAGCTGCTGTCCTGGTGAGTGGAAAGGTGCAGAAGGGACCGAAGATTCTCGTTTCGGAAACTTACACCTTCCCAGACTCCCTGGATGCCATGGGATTCGACTTACGCGATTCCGGATTCCATATTTTGCTCTCGAAAGACGTGCCGGAAATGATCGGGGCAAAAATTCGTGGCCTCGTGGATGGGTTCCTGGAACGCCAGGGCCGCAAGCAGGAAGACATCAAAGGGTGGATTTTGCATCCTGGCGGGGCGCGGCTGCTCGGAAATGTCGAAAAGGAATTGGGGCTCTGCAAATGTGACACAGGTCCATCGTGGGAGATTCTCAGTGAAGTCGGCAATCTCTCCAGTGCCACCATTCTTTTCATTTTGCAGGAGTGGCTGGAAAAGCGGCCGCTCAAGTCAGGCGAGTATGCGCTTGCTGCGGCCTTTGGTCCGGGGTTTAGCGCGGAATTTCTTTTGCTGCAATGGACCTGAGCGTCATTGTTTTCCTCGGGTTGCTGGCGGCTGTAGCCGTGCTCCGCATCGTAGAGCTGCAAATTTCTCGGCGGCATCAGAGGGAGATGATTGCGCGTGGTGCCGCGAAGGTAGACGAGCCCAGATTTCGCTGGATGGTGGTGCTGCACACCGCCGTTCTACTTGGCGCAGCACTGGAAGTCGTGCTTTTGCGCCGTCCATTTATCCCCGTCCTGGCCGCCTGCATGTTTGTGATTTTCCTCGCCGCCAATGGCGTTCGCTGGTGGGTCATTCGAACGCTAGGAGATCATTGGAATGTCCAGGTGATGGATTCCACGCGGCTGGGCGTCGTCACATCCGGGCCCTTCCGTTACGTTCGCCATCCCAACTATGCCGCAGTCTTCGCGGAGATGCTGGCGCTGCCATTGATGCACACTGCGTGGATCACCGCCGTGGCCGGTTCACTCGCGCATGTTGCCGTACTCTCTCAAAGGCTTTCCACCGAAGAGCGAGTTCTTTTGGCGAATCCAGAGTACCAGGCGACGATGGGCAATAAACCGAGGTTTTTGCCCGGTGTTTTCTGAAAAATTAGATGAAGATCTTCTGGCAGATTCCAGCTTTTGCCCTGACCGTGCTGCTTACGGGCGCTCCTTCCCGCACGCAGACAATCACCGATGGAAGCGATTCCGCGTTCACGGAGGTACCGGAGCTGAAGCAAGGATTCCGCTTGCTCTATGTGCAGAAGTACCCGGAGGCGAGAGAAAAGTTTGCAGCTTGGATTCTTGAGCATCCCGCCGATCCGTTCGGGCTGGTGGCAAATGCCGCAAGTTATCTCTTCGAGGAGTTCTACCGGCAAGGGGTTATGACTAGTGACTTCTTTCTGGATGACAAAAAGTTTCTGCGGGGGATCGAAGGCAAGCCCGATCCCGAGCGCATGAAAAACTTCCGCGCTGAGCTGGAGCAATGCCGGAAGCTCGCCAACGGACGCCTGGCGAAGAACAAAAATGACGCTGCCGGTCTTTTTTCTTTGACTCTTGCCGCTGGAATGGAGTCCAACGCTGACAGCATACTTGAAAAGAAACATGTCGAAGGCCTTAAAAGAATGAAGGAAGCGAACGAGCATGCCAAGCGACTGCTGGCGGAACGACCCGACGCAGATGATGCTTGGGTCGCGCCGGGATCTGCGGATTACATCATTGGCTGCCTCTCCTCGGGGTTTCGTATGGTTCTGTGGTTTGGCGGCATCCACGGCGACAAGAAACTTGGCATGGAGCTGGTTGAAAAAACGGCCGAGAAAGGCCGCTATTTGGAGCCCTTTGCAAAAGTTCTACTGGCGCTCGCCGCACGCCGGGAAAAACAGGACGCCTTGGCGGAGAGGCTCTTGCACGAATTGACCGAGGAATTTCCAGACAGCCCGCTCTTCGCCGCGGAATATGCGAAAGTCTTGGGACGACCAATTCCAGCGCTGATGAAACCGAACTAGGGTCGAAGGTGCAACCGACTTCTAGCTCGAAACGAATACGCGGAAGTTGCTCTTTTGTGCGGCAGTTCAGCAATGGTTCGTTGTCCGGCCATTTAGGGAATTTAGCCGCAAGGACACATATGCTCTAGAATCGCGTTTCAATACTTTGCAGCGACGGCGAGCAAGCTCCCAAGGTGGTGACGGGTGTTCAAAGAGGACATTTTAAAAGGCAGAGCCATCTTCCTGACGGGCGGAGGAACGGGGCTGGGCAGATCGATGGCCTTGCGTTTTGCCGAACTAGGCGCGCGGATGTATCTGGTGGGCCGCCGGAAAGAGCCGCTGAAGGAGGTTTGCGAGGAGATTCATCGCGCGGGGGGATCGGCCGCGTTCACCACTTGCGATGTTCGGGACTACGGCGCAGTGGAAGCCACGGCGGAAAGAGCGGAGGAGCAGTTCGGCCGCATTGATACGGTCGTCAACAACGCGGCGGGGAATTTCATCGCGCGCACGGAAAAACTCTCACCGAACGCTTTCCAGTCGGTCGTAAGTATCGTGCTCAATGGCACGTTTCATTGCACGCAGGCGTTTGCCAAGCGCTGGATTTCACAGAAGCTCGGCGGCAACGTGCTCAACATCGTAACCACCTATGCGGCGGCAAATAGCGGTTCCGGTTTCGTAGTGCCGTCGGCATGCGCGAAGGCCGGCGTGCTGGCCATGACCAGATCGCTGGCCGTCGAGTGGGCCAAATTCCATATCCGGCTGAACGCCATCGCCCCGGGACCGTTTCCCACCGAAGGCGCCTGGTCGCGACTCATGCCCTCGAAACAGTTCGAAGACCATTCGAAAGACAAGCATCCGATGAAGCGTTTCGGACGACACGAAGAGCTGGCTGACCTTGGGGTGTTCATTTTGAGCGATATGGCGGAATACATTAACGGCGAGTGTGTGGTCATCGACGGCGGCCAATGGCTCCGCGGTGCCGGCGAGTTCAACGACTTGCTCATGCTCCCCGAATCTTCGTGGGAAGCTATGGAAGCTGCACGAGTCAAGAAATCCTGATGCGGGCTATTCCGGCAGTGCGCGCTTGCGTAACTCCACGCGAAGCTTGATGTCTCCCACCATGCGCCCACCGGATTCGGCATGGATCGTTAGTTCCTGGGGCTCGGGCTTTTTTGGCGACGGTCCACTCATTTCTGGAAGTGTGACTTCCATGCGTGCTGCGCCCGTTTCCTTCGGTCCAATGATAAATTTTGAAGCGCCGCTCTGAACCGCCCATCCTGCCGGCAAAATCGCAGAGAGGGAAATCAACTTTTCCGCGCCAGTCTGATTATGGAGCCACAAAGGAATGACAAACGTTGTACCCGCCTGGAGCGCGATTTCCGGAGGTTCGGGGTGGGGCAAGTGCGTAAGACCATGCGCGCGGCGAAATTGGGCGTAATAACTCCACGGCCCAGCGAGCCCTACGGCGAGTTCGGACTCGGCTGGTTCCGGAGAAATATTTGGGTGGGCAAAAGCAATCGGTACAGAGGTAATCCCCTCAAAGATGTCGCCGGCGACTCTCCCTCCCACCAGGGACTTCCCGAGAACAAAACCGATCCCATTGCTCCAGAAATCGGTGGTAGCCATCTTCTCGATCTGCGCTTCGTCCATCTTGGCGAGCGAATCGATGAAGTTTTTTGCCTGCGTTTCGTGCCTGCGGAAAGACTCCAGCGCCATTCGCCAATACGCCTGTTTTGAAGATTTCGAGATCTCCGTTACGGAGTACTTGGGCCCTTTATCGCGAAACAGTTCTTCGTTGTCGGCATCCGGAAAATAATAAATTTTCTTGGGTTGCCAGGGCCGAAGATTCTCAAGGTAGGGCTCAAGGCGCCGCAAAGGCGCCGCGACTTGCTCAGGAAGCACTGTGGGATCCCCCGCAAGATCGAATGCTTCGGTCGCCAGTACACCTGCTGCTTGATGGTCTCCGTGATCCTCACCGATAAACGTACCCGGCAAGAAGGTAAGAATCACTTCGGGCCGGGTCAGCCGCACGAGCCGGACGAGTTTTTCCAGGGTGGCACCGTGGCCCCAGTTCGCCAAGGATTGCAAAACGTCCTGGGATGCGGTGTCCTTCCCGCCTAGGAACCACGCCTTATCGATCCCGAGCGTAGAAAGTGCGCGGCGAGCTTCGACTTCGCGTATCTCGCCCAGCGCCGCCGCCAACTCTGCTCCCGCCTGATTCTCGCCGCTGCTGCCGCGCGTGCCATACACGACCGCGACGCGCTTGCCATCGTCAATGGCGCGAGCCAAGTAAGGGGTAGCGGCCCCCTCGTCATCCGGATGGGCCACAACAAGAAGGATGTCCACCTTGAATCTCGCGTCGGCTTGCGGAATTCGCAGGGGTTCCTGGGCCTCGGCAGGTAAGAGAATGGTCAGGTAAACCAGACAGGCAGGTATCGTGAGCCGGCTCAGGCAGCGCACGGCTTGGAACCACCTAGACCGAGACTGTTGGAAGCGGTTAGGCCGACCGGCGTAGATAGGCGAAGACACTCGAGGCATAGCAAGAGATAAGTACATCGAGGAATTCTATCTCGAATCGGGAAGAATACTTCATCCAGCTTTTGCTTCACTCTACGGGCATCCAAAACCGGGAAGCCGGAGCTCATCCACGGCCGTTCTTCATCGACTCTTGGGCTTCACCTTGACCAGGATTCAGCGCGCCGATAAGCTTGTAGATTCTCCCCCGGGTGAATGACTCATGGAGCAACTTCAAATCACGCTGCCGGACGGTACAGTTCAAGAAGTGCCCAAGGGCACGACGCCAGCGGATATCGCACGCAAAATTTCTCCCCGGCTCGCCGACGCCGCGCTTGTCGCCCGAGTAGTCGCCTCCAACGGCGCTCCTCTGGCCAACGCCCCCGATGAAGGGGAGCTGATCGATTTGCGCCGCCCGCTTGAAAAAAACGTCAAGCTCAAGATCCTCACCGAGAAAGATCCCGACGCGCTCTTCGTGTTCCGGCATTCCGCCGCGCACTTGCTCGCCGCCGCTGTAATGGAACTCTATCCCGACGTAAAGCTCGGCATCGGCCCGCCCATCGACACAGGCTTCTTCTACGAATTCTTGCGCAAGGAGCCATTCACTCAGGAAGACCTCGCAAAAATCGAAAAGAAAATGCACGAGCTCGCCGCGCAAGACCTGCCCAACGAGCGCAAGCTCCTTCCTAAACCGGAAGCCATCGAGCTGTACAAAAAGTCCGACCAGGTCTTCAAGTGCGAGCTCGTGGAAGAAAAAGCAAACGAGCTCATGGTTTCTTTCTACACGACGGGGAAGTTCATCGACTTTTGCCGCGGGCCGCACATTCCTTCCACCAAACGCATCACGGCGTTCAAACTCATGAATGTCGCCGGCGCCTACTGGAAGGGCCAGGAAGGAAATCCACAGCTTCAGCGGATCTATGCGGCGTGCTTTTTCACGCAAAAGGAACTCGATGAATACCTCCACCGGTTGGAAGAGGCCAAGCGCCGCGATCATCGAAAGCTTGGCGTCGAACTAGAACTCTTCAGCATCCAGGAAGAGGCCGGCCCTGGACTGATTTTCTGGCATCCCAAGGGCGGTCTCATCCGCAAGATTGTCGAGGACTGGCTGCGTAACGAACTGCTCAAGCGCGGCTACGACCTTGTCTACACTCCGCACATCATGCGCCTCGACCTCTGGAAAACAAGCGGCCATACGAATTTTTACAAGGACAGCATGTTCGGGCCGGTCGAAGTCGAGAAGGCCGACTACCAGTTGAAGCCAATGAACTGCCCCGGCCACATTCTTATCTACAAATCGAAGCTGCACAGCTATCGCGATCTCCCGGTGCGCCTCGCCGAACTTGGCACGGTCTATCGCTACGAACGCAGTGGAGTTCTGCACGGACTCCTCCGCGTTCGGGGATTCACGCAAGACGACGCGCACATCTTCTGCATGCCTTCGCAAATCGAATCGGAAGTCGAAGCCTGCATGGATTTCGCGTTCGCCGTGATGAAGAATTTCGGATTCGAGAAATTTGAGGTGGAATTATCGGATTGGGATGCTTCGCATCCCGAAAACTACGCCGGCAAGCCGGAAGACTGGCACCGCGCCACCGCCGCACTTGCCGATACGATGAAGCGGCTGAACATTCCGTACAAGAAGATGGAAGGGGAAGCGGCGTTTTACGGCCCCAAGATCGACGTCAAACTGATCGACGCCATCGGCCGCCCCTGGCAACTTACCACTGTCCAGTTTGACTTCAATTTGCCGGCGCGTTTCGGCCTGGAATACGTCGCCGAAGATGGCGCCAAACACCAACCGCTGATGGTTCACCGTGCCTTGCTCGGTTCGGTCGAACGTTTCTTCGGCATTCTGATCGAGCATTATGCGGGCGCATTTCCGCTCTGGCTCGCGCCCGTGCAGGTGCAGATTTGTCCCGTCAGCGAAAAGGTGGCCGACTACGCCAGGCACGTTGCCGAAACACTTAATCGCCACAACCTGCGCGTCCACAACGACGACCGCAACGAAAAGCTTCCGGCAAAAATCCGCGACGCTCAGCTCCAGAAAATTCCCTACATGCTTGTCGTCGGCGCAAAAGAAGCCGAGGCGGGCACCGTTTCCGTGCGTCATCGTACAAAAGGCGATCTCGGCCCCAAGCCTCTCGGTGAAGTTGTCGATTCGCTCCAAAAGGAAGTAGAATCCCGGTCCATTGCGTAACTCATTCTCAAAGGAGATCCTTCGTGCCGAAGTTTCTAATCGAACGTGAAATTCCGGGAGCGGGCAATCTCACTCCCGCGGAGCTAAGAGGCGTCTCGCAGAAATCATGCAGCGTAATTCGCACTTTGCCCGGAGTTCAGTGGGTTGAAAGCTACGTCACGGATAACAAGATCTATTGCGTATACATCGCGCCGAATGAGCAGGCGGTCCGCGACCACGCCACGCAAGGCGGGTTTCCCGCCAATAGCATCTCCGTGATTCGCCGCATGATAGACCCCACCACTGCGGAAGGCTAGCCTCATTCGAATCTAGGGATGAGGCCGGCTCGAAAACCGACTCTAGTGAGTTTTCTGATGCTCTCGCGCAGATCATTTCTTGCACTGGCTGGCGGAGCCCTCGCAACGCCCTCAAGCTTATGGAGAGCCGCACAAGTGCCGACTGTGCTCGATCACATTTTACTCGGTAGCGGCGATCTCGATCATGGCATCGAGTTCGTTGAGAAACACACTGGCGTTCGTGCCGCATTTGGTGGCGTCCATCCCGGGCGCGGCACCCGAAACGCTCTCCTCTCTCTCGGTGAAAAGCACTATCTGGAAATCATCGCGCCAGATCCGCAGCAATCCCCATTACCAGATCACCTTGGTTTGCTGAAACTTTCGGAGCCGCGCCTGGTCGGCTGGGCCGCCCATCCGGGAAATCTTGATCAATTCTCCACTCGACTCCGAGTCGCAGGCATCGCCTTCGATGGCCCGACACCCGGTTCGCGCAAGCGCCCGGACGGCCGACTCCTGCAATGGAAAACGCTCAATCTCAAAGATGACCACGGCGGACTGCTGCCCTTCTTCATCGAGTGGAGCGCCGACACGCTCCATCCCTCTGCCGATGCACCAGGCGGCTGCAGAGTGGTGCATTTTTCGCTATCTACGCCCGTACCCCTGGAGTTGAATCGCGTTTGCAGCCGGCTAGCACTCGATGTTCAGGTCGAGAAGGGCGAAAACCCGCATCTGTATGCGAGCATCGCGGGCCCCGACGGCAGAGTAATGGAAGTCAGCTCCTGATTCTCCCTGAAAAGGCTTTTCCGCCCTGTCATTCAGCGCTTCGACCGGCATAGTGTTGCTGTACTGCTCTTTCGGTGCTTTCGCGGCAGAAACCAAATCGTAAAATAAAATAACAATTAAGGAGGCGGAGGGTTTTTCTTCAATTGTTCCAGATCGCGCTGCTCGATTTGCTGCATCAGCGATTTCCTGCGGAACAGATACATTTCGAATTGCTTCGTGATTTGCTTGGGAACTACAAAAAACTGGTTGCGAATCATTTGCGGAAAAGAAATCGGTCCCCGTGCGGGAATGAGATGCGAGCCCCATTGGAACATCAGCCCGGCGTTCCAGCATGCGAAACAGGCGAGTAAAACGCAAGCCGAGGCCAGCGCAGCACGGCGCGTGCGAAATATGCGCGTGGACCTCCCCAGAAACACGGCCAGGCCCAGAATGAACAAGGGAGTGAGCGAAACAAAGAATCGGTTTCCGTATGAGGAGATTCCCGCCCAGTCCGGGTACGAAGCGATGAAATAATAGAACCCAAGCGCCGCTGCGAGAAATGCAAAGCCGACGCGAGGAACACTCCTCCAAAACGCAATCAACCCGATGAAGGCAAGCAGCAGGATTGGCGTCCAGGAAAGTAAGCCGTGATCCGAAGAAAACAGGAGGGACAAAAGGCGCGGCGAAAACCAATTCCACTCGGTGATGGGCACGTAACCGGACTCGAATATTCCGCCATAAATGATCTTATGTACGACAAAGGTGGGTAACAGACAAATTAGAAACGCCCCGGAAAAAGCCAGATGGCGGTAGAAGAGCTGGCTAACACCCGGGGTGTTCGGCGTCGCACGGTGAAACGCAGCTCCATAATCGCGCGGGGCTTCGAGGAGCAGCACGAAAAACAGCATCGCATTGGCGTAATAAACATCGAGCATCAAACCGGCGAGCGCGCCCAGAATCATCCACTGCACTGCTGTCCGCGAGTCCCGCGTTTCATGCCAATACCATAGAAAAAGAGCGACGACAAAGGCCGAGAGCGCATGTGACCAGGATGGATTGAAATACATGTAAACGGGAAGCGAACTTGCGGACCAGATGGCTACTGTCGCTAAAATGGCCCAACGCTCCTCGACATAGTTTCGGGCGATTCGGAACGAAATCAACAGGCTTAGAAAGCCATAGATTGCCGTTGCTAGCGCCATTGCAACCCGGTAAGGCGCTGAAAAACCGTCGGCTGGGACGGAGGACCCCAATGAGCGCGCAAGCAGGACACCAGCATGGGCGATGAGTAGAAAGGGCGCCCAGAGAATCGCCGGTCCGACCGTAAAGTGATTCTCAAGATGGCCGGTGGGCGTGCGAAATTCAGCGGCCGGCTGACCGTTTTTGTCGAGACGATTTTCGCGGAAGCTGGCGTTAGCCTCTCGATAGTCGGGGGCAAAATCGAGGTTATGCTGGATGAGCACCGCGCGCGCGTAAGCGTAGTATCCAACGCCGTCTCCGCGAACCCACGGATTGAGAAGCGCAAGCGAAACGAGGAAGAGCCCGAGGAGAATTCGCTCCGCTTTATTCCTGGTGGGCTGCGAAGCGATTTTTTGGGATGACTTCTCCACGAACAGGCACCCTGCCCCGGCTGTTTTGCCTCCGAAGAGCTTGCTGCTGATGGGGCGCAACACTTCGGCGGTGCAACTCAGTGCGCGGGGAGTTCTCCGTCACATTGGTAGAGATTATCTCTTTTTGAAATGCATTTGTCTCGCAGTGGCAGAACTCGAGCAGTTGGCCGTGGTGAGGCCTGGCAATTTGGGATGTGGGCACGATTTGACGAACCGGGCACTTGCTGTCAGCGGGCTGCCGCGCCGAACGTCTGAAAGAGGAATGTAGAGCGGGCGCCGGGCAAGAGAGGCTTTCCATTAAAGGAAGCTGAGCCGTATTCGTAGCCGTCCACAACGTATTTCCAGCCGAAAGTGGTGCCACCGCTAAGCTGAAGACTGTAGAGTTGCCCCGGCAGGACCCGTACCCCACCGCCAGGAAAGACAAAAAGTACGTGCTCGAACTCGGAGATTGGAACAGTCTGCGAGACGATCCCAATCGTGTTCCCGGTCGAATCCCGAAGACTTAACGTGAGTTTCTCATCAGGCGGACCGGGATTCGCCAGTACGAGTTGCACTTCGACGCCGACGAGCGTTGGCATGGCAGGCGTGAAAGATTGCCGGACGTCGTTGACGAGATTGGTCCAGGCATTCTGCCACGCGGGGGAGTTGACCTGGTCCGGAACCAGCGGGGAAGCGTGTCCAGCAGAAGCACTGAGCGAGGACGGAGTTGCTGCGGCCGGACGTTGTTTGCAGGAAGAACTCGTGAGAGCAGCGACGCAGATCACGAGGATCGCGACCGGGGCATGGGGCGGCCGGTGAGGCATGACGCAAAAAGTGTATTCAAACCGCAAGAGGAGAGCAAGATGCAGCACAAAACTCCTCGGTGAGACACTCAGTGCGTGAACTCAATCGTGCGGCATCAGGCGGAAGAATCGCAAATTACTCATAACGCAAAGCTTTCATGGGGTCCAAACGAGATGCGCGGTAAGCGGGGATGTACCCGGCCGCGCAGGCAACGAACGCGAGCGCGATGGTTGCTAGAGCGAGAGTGGCGGGGTCGTGTGCAGTGAGTCCGAAGAGCTGGCTCTGCACGAGGCGTGTGAGAGCGAGGGAAGCAGGGACCCCCGCTGCAACGCCGATGGCTACGAGTAGAAAAACTTCGCGCATCACCATCCAGATGACGTTGCCCTGGGCAGCGCCGAGAGCCATCCGGATGCCGACTTCGCGGGTTCGCTGAGCGACCGTGTAGGCCATGACACCATAGAGTCCAATGACGGCCAGGAGAGTTGCAAGAAAGCCGAACACCGCGGAGAGGCTGGCGATCATCCGCTCAGTGGCGAGCGAGTTGTTAATTTGCACCTCCGTTGTGCGCATGGCGTAAATAGGGAGGTTCGAATCCATGTCGAGGAGCTTGGACCGAATGGCGGACATCAATTGATTGGGATCGGCGACAGTGCGGACGTAGACGACCATTCCGCCGAGATAGCGGCTGCCAAGATAGGGTACGAAAGCCTGAGGCGGGATTTCATCGCGGAGATTGGTGTACTTGATGTCCTTGACCACGCCGATGATTTCCATATCAAGAGGCGTACCGGGATCGGTACCAAAACCAACGTGCAGACCGAGCGGGTCGCGGCCGGCGCAATACTTCTTCACAAAAGTCTCGTTGACCATCACGGTGGTGGGCACCCAGCCAAACGCGTCGGGGCTGTGCTTTACCTCGCGGTTGTCGTTCGGAGTGAAATCCCTTCCCGCAAGTATGGGAACGCCCATAGTGGCGAAATAATTGGGACCAATCTGGTTCATGTAGGGGTCGGGGCGGTCGCCAGGCTTGTCCGGATTGTAGCCTTCGACGGACATGCTGCTATCCCATTCGTTGTCCTCAAGGATGCGTTGGGAAGCCAGTCCGACGGATTGCACGCCCGGAATCGAAGCCAGAGATTGGGACAGTTCCGGGTAAAAGACCTTCATGCGCTCAACGCTATAGCCGCTTAGCGAGGGATCGATTTCGAACCCAACGAGATTCTGCGCCGGAAAGCCAGGGCCAAGATTACGCAAGTTGCCGAGGCTACGAACGAAGAGCCCTGCGCCGATCAAGAGCAAAAGCGAGAGGGTCACCTGAGCGATGACGAGCGACTTCCGGAGGGCGCCATGGCCGCCTCCAACGACGGCGGCGGCTTCATCTTTCAAAGTAACAGCGACGTTGGGCTTGGTAGTCTGCAGTGCGGGAACCAGGCCGAAGAAAATCCCGGTTGCGAGCGTGACCGCAAGGGTGAAGAGAAGAATGCGAAGGTCTGGAGAAGTGGTAATTCGCAAACCACCGGAGTCCGAGGGCAGATAGGCCGCCATGAGCGCTTTGTCCGCCCAATAAGCAAGGGCGAGCCCGGCGAGGGCTCCGAAGGCGGAAAGCGAAAGACTTTCTATCAGAAGCTGCGAGACGATGCGGCCGCGCGTGGCGCCCATGGCGAGCCGGATAGCCACTTCCTTTTTTCTGGCAGATCCGCGCACGAGGAGCAGATTCGCCAGATTGGCGCACGCGATAAGGAGCACCAGCCCTGTGGTGGCCATGAGCACCCACAGAGGAGTCGAGAGAGTTCGCCGCGTATACGATCTGCCCTGCGAACCGGGCAACACTTCGATCCAACATTTTAGAAATTGCTCGCGATCATAGGTTGAGGCGTGAGCGAAAGCAGCCTCTTTTACCTCCATTTCGAGCATGGAATGCATGAACGGCTGAAGCGAAGCCTGCGCCTTCTCGCGCGTGATGCCCGGCTTCAAGCGGCCAAAGGCATTGACCCAGCGATTGCGGCGGCTTTTCAACATATCCTCGGGATTGCCGACGATGATCTCCTTCTGCATCATGATCGGAGCGAATAGTTTGGGATAGCGGCCGAGTTCTACGCCGTCAAACCCGGGTTGCAATACTCCGACTACGGTCATGCTGTAGTTGTTCAGAGTCAGGGTCTTGCCAACGATGGAGGTGTCGCCCGAGAAGCGAGTTTTCCAAAAGGAATAGTTCAGGACAACGTACGGATGGCCATCGGGAATGCGATCGTCGTCAACCGTGAGCACCCGTCCGAGATAGGGATTCAGACCGAGCGTAGAGAAGTAAGTGCCCGACACTAATTCCAGATTGACGAGTTCGGCCTGCCCGCCAAAGGAAAGACTGGCAGAAGTCGGAAACCGGCAAAACATATCGGAAAAGACTTCGTTTTGAGCGCGAAAATCACGGAACATCGGATGCGAGATGGCATTGCCGCCCCAATTGCTGCCGTAATGGTGGCCGCGCATGGTGAGAAGAACAAGTTCCTGGGGGTTCTTCACGGGAAGCAGGCGCAAGAGGATTTGATCGAGCAGAGTAAAAATGGCGGTGTTGGCGCCGATGCCCAGCGCAAGCGTCAAAATAGCAATTGCCGTGAATCCAGGAGTGCGGGCGAGGGTGCGTAGTGCGTACTTAAAATCGCGAAATGCGGTGTCCAGAGAAGGGATGATGTTCATTCCGCGGTAGTTATCCTTTCATGGGATCCCGTGAACTATCATGAATACGCACCGCAGGAGGAATTGTTCCGTTCAAATATGTGCCTCACTGCAGGGGCGCAATTCGCCTGTTTTGCTGTAAGTGAGACGAGCCTGCAGCGAAAACGTCTTGTCCGGTGGCTTCATAGTGGTCAGGGATCATTTCGCCTGCCGGTCGGGCAAGAGAACCGTTGTCGTCCCGCGGAAGTTGATCCCTCCTCTGGCGCGAATCCGGGAATTCGTATAGAACGTTAAGAATCACAAATCATGTTGAAACAACGCTGGATTCGCTGGGCTCTGGCCTTCTTGGGCTGGACTTTCGTGGCGCTGTTTTTCGCAAGCCAGACCTACCTCAATTACCGTAGTTCCGGAGGGCACGCACCTGTTGGCCTCATTATAAAGATGAGTTTGCTGGAGTGGTACCTGTGGGGAATGCTCGCTCCAGCAATTGTCTGGTTGGCTCGGAAGGTGCCCCTGGAACGAGCGCATTGGACTCGTGGCCTGCTGACGCATCTCCCTGCCAGCGTAGGGCTAGCTATCGCGGAATGGTGGGCGAACAACTTTCTACGACACACCATTCTGGGATTTCCTCAGGGCGTGAAACTGGTTTATGTATTCCACCAGAATCTGACGACTTACTGGATCATTGTCGCGGCCGCGCAGGGCTATCTGTACTATTCGCGATACCGAGAAGGCGAGTTGCGCACCGCGCACCTTTCCGCGCAACTGGCGCAAGCACAACTACAGGCTCTGCGCATGCAGCTGCATCCTCATTTTCTGTTCAACACGCTCAACGCCATCTCCACGCTGGTTCATAAAGATCCTGAGACAGCCGACCGGATGATCGCGCGGCTGAGCGACTTGCTCCGGCTGACGCTCGTGAATATCGGGGTTCAGGAGGTGCGGCTGGCGAAGGAGTTGGAATTCCTGGAGCGTTATCTGGAAATCGAGCGAACGCGTTTTGCTGACCGGCTCGAAGTCCGGCTTCAGATCGCGCCGGAGACGCTGGACGCCCGCGTGCCATACTTGATTCTTCAACCGCTCGTCGAAAATGCGATTCGGCATGGGATTGCGCCCCGCTCAACGCCGGGGCACGTCGAAATTCGTGCGGAACGCCAGGGCGGCATGCTCGTTCTTCGCGTGAGCGATGACGGCCCCGGGATGCCCCCCACGGCAAATTCCAAGAAGGGAGTGGGCATCTCGAGCACGAGAGCGCGCTTGGAACAACTCTACGGAGCTGCGCATCGTTTCGAAATGCAAACCGGAGCCCGTGGAGGACTCGTCGTGACTCTTGCCTTCCCGTTTCAATTGATGGAGGAGGACGTGGCAGAAGCAAAAGAAGGGGAAGCTCTTAAGTGAAGATTCGCACGATCATCGTGGATGACGAGCCGCTCGGCCGCGAGCGGATCAGGTCCCTGCTCGCCCCGGATCCAGAAATCGAAGTGATTGGAGAATTCCCGGACGGACGAAAGGCCATCGAAGGAATCTCGGAGCGTAAACCAGATTTGGTCTTTCTTGACGTGCAGATGCCGGAAGTGGACGGTTTTGGCGTGCTGGACGCCCTGTGCGGCGAGCACATGCCAGTGATTGTATTCGTGACAGCTTATGACCGCTACGCAGTGCACGCCTTCGAAGTGCACGCGCTCGACTATTTGCTGAAGTCATTTGACCGGGAGCGGTTTCAAGCTGCGGTTCAGAGAGCCAAAGAGGAAATCCGGCGTGCTCGGGAGGGTCTGTTGAACGAGCGCCTCGCGGGATTGCTTGAAGATCTGCAGTCGAAAAAAGACCGGCTTACAAGGCTGGTGATCAGGTCCGCGGGGCGTATTGTTTTTCTTCGCGTGGAAGAAATTGATTGGATCGAAGCTGCCGACAACTATGTGCGGGTGCATGCGGCCCGGGAAACCCACTTGATTCGCGAGACGCTTCAATCTCTTGAGCGACGGCTCGACCGACGTCAATTTCTCCGGATCCATCGCTCTTCGCTTGTCAATCTCGACCGGATTCGTGAGCTCAAGCCGATTTTTCATGGCGACTATATCGTCAAGCTAGCGGACGGCACGGAATTGACGCTCAGCCGAAATTACCGTGAAAAACTGCTAGAACCACTGGGGCAGTTTCTTTAAACGAGTGCCAATTCCGCGGCCCCGCCGGCTATTGCCTTGTCCTTCTGGCCCCGCGCAAAGAGCGCTTCGCCCCAAACCTGTTGAGTAATTGCCGCTGGACGGTTAGTTGTGAGAGCGCATGGGGAACAGGCGCGCCACACTGGCGCATCCAGGCGGTGAGAGGAATGAAGCGCTTTCGAATGGAAAATCGGATCGCTTGGCAGAATGCTGATGTGGTCCGGGTAATAATCTTCTGGCTTTGCATGATCGCATTTTTCCTTTGCCGCGATACCGCAGCGCAAACGAGCACGTCGGAATCACGCGAGGAACAGCCCGCCGAAAAAGTGTTTAAGAACATTCAGGTCCTCAAGGGAATGCGAGCAGGAGACTTACAAGGGGCAATGTCCTTTATTGCCAGTTCGTTGAACGTGGATTGCGACTTTTGCCACCGGCAAGATTTCAGCCAGGACGTTACGAAAGAGAAGCGGCGGGCGAGAGAAATGATTCTCATGGTACGCCAGATCAACCAGGAGGCGTTCCAAGGGAAAAACGCGGTGAATTGCTTCACCTGTCACCAAGGCCATCACGAGCCTATTTCGCTGGCTCCAATTACTCCTCCTCCGCCCAGAGCGCAAAAAACGGAAGCGGTGACTGCTGGAACACCCCCTGGGGTCCCGCTTCCGAGCGTAGCGGAAGTGCTCGAACACTACCTTCAAGCGCTCGGGGGACAATTCGCCCTGAGCAACGTCAAGAGCCGGATCATCAGAACTCAGCCACTGAATGGCCAGAATTCGGAATCAAAAACAGTGCTCTATCAAAAAGCGCCTCAGAAGGTACTGCTTGTAATGGAATCGCCAACCTATAGCCTTTGGGTTGGATTCGACGGAAAACGGGCCTGGGCGCAGGACTCGGAAAAGTCGTACTGGGGTCTGCTAAACACACCGCAAAGAAATTCCATCATGCGCGACTCCGAGCTCTACCAAGGCAGCAGAATAGGAAGCCAATACTCCAGCGTGAAGGTGACAGGCAAAGAGAATATCGGAGAACGCGAGACCTATATCGTTGCCGGGACCTCTCCGGAAAAGACGAGCGAAGAGTTCTTCTTTGATGTCCAGTCTGGTTTGCTTCTCCGCCGACACATCCTGGAGCAGACCGTGTTTGGTGGATTCCAAATACAAGCCGATTTCGACGACTATCGCGAAGTCGGTGGAGTAAAAATGCCTTTTATTGTGCGGTGGTCCAGTCCGGGCGGCGCATGGGGCACGAAGACTTCCCTAAGAATCCTGGAAGTCAGACAAAACGAACCGATTGGGGATGACAAATTCGACGGCCCACCGCCCAAATTGCCTTAGGCGCAACATTTCACGCAGTCGTTGCCCGCAACGTGTCCTTGGTCGCAATTTTCCATAACACCGCATCAACCGGCGGTGCTCGTAGCAACTCGCGTCACAGCGGCTTCTTCCTTTTCGCGGAAGTAGACAGTGACTCGGTCAATGATCTCATTAAGTGACGTTTGAGGACGAAAGCCGGTAAGGGCGTGAAGTTTATCGACACACGGGACGCGACGCATCATGTCCTCGAATCCTGGCTCATAGGCTTGATCGTAAGGAACGAATTCAATCGGTGAAGAGCTGTGAGTGCGTTCCTTAACCCGCTTGGCGAGTCCTTCAATGGTGATCTCTTCTGTGTTGCCGACATTGACGACCTCACCGATGGAGCGCTCCGTGTCCATCAGGCGAATCAGACCCTCGACAGTATCGCGAACGTCGCAGAAACACCGGGACTGCTGGCCGTTGCCGTACACCCGGATGGGTTCGTTCTCTATCGCCTGCTTGACGAAATTCGGCAAGACCATCCCGTAGCGCCCGGTCTGCCGCGGACCTACGGTGTTAAACAAGCGCACTACGATGACGGGAAGTTTTTTTTCTTTCCAATAAGAGAGTGCGAGAAATTCATCGAGAGCCTTGGAGGCTGCATAGCTCCACCGGCCCTTGGTAGTGGGCCCGAGGACAAGGTCGGCATCCTCGTGAAAGGGTACGTTGGTGTTCTTGCCGTAGACCTCGGAGGTGGAAGCCGTGAGGACGAGTTTGCGTTTTTTGCAGGCGGCTTCGAGGATCCGTTGCGTCCCGTTGACGTTCGTTTCGATGGTGCGAACGGGGCTTTCCACGATCAGCTTAACACCGACCGCAGCGGCGAGATGAACGATGACATCAGCATCGTCGACGAGCTCCGCAAGTAGCTGGAGATTGTCGATAGTGTCCAGGTGATATTCCATCTGGCTGGATGCCTTAAGGTGGCGGATGTTGTCGATGCTTCCGGTGGAGAGATTGTCCAGCAAGACGACACGGTCGCCGCGGGCAAGAAGCCGCTCCGTCAGGTGCGAACCGATAAAACCGGCGCCGCCTGTAATCAGATAACGCAAAGTGCCTCCTTACAAGGCTTGGTCGTCTTCGTGATCGCGCGGGGAACCCTCGGAGACAGCCTCCGCGCTTTGCTCCGGGCCATGCGGAAATTCCCCGGCCTCTTGCGGGCCGTATCCGTATGAATATGGATAATATCTATAAGAATAGTAGTAGTCGGGGGCCGAGGAATCCACCGCGTTCAGCACGACGCCGAGTATGTGGCACTTCACGCTATTCAACAGATCGCGTGTTCGCGTAAAAGCTTCCTTGGGAGTCTCGCCACTTCGCACAACCAGCAAGACTCCGTCGGTCTGCACCGACAGGATGACAGCGTCCGTGGCGGCCATAACGGGCGGCGAGTCAATTACGACGAATTTGTACTTGGAGCGCAATTCAGCGATAGCTTCCGCCAATCTGCTGGAAGACAACAAGTCCGCCGGATTGGGTGGCAGCGGCCCTGTCGGAATCGCGGCCAGATTGGGAATGGCGGGGTGCGGCACAGTGACGAGCTCGAGAGTCGAAACACCCGCCAGATAAGAACTGAGCCCGGCATATTTCCCGCTTCCCAGGTTAAGCAGGCGGCCGACACCGGGCTTGCGCAAATCCGCGTCAACGAGCACGGTGCGGTCGCCGAGTTGCGCAAGAGTGACAGCCAAGTTTGCCGCGGCGGTGGTCTTGCCCTCGCGGGGGAGTGCGCTGGTTACAAGAATGACTTGGGGCGGGTGTCCGGGCTGGGAAAGCAGGAGAGAAGTGCGCAGCGCACGGAACGCTTCCGACATTTGCGATTTGGGCAGGTGCTGAGCCACCAACTCAATGCGTTTTTCGTGCCCGTTCGTGGATATGCTCGGCAAGAAGCGTTTGCGATTGCCATTCCCATTGGCCGCGAATTGCGGGACCACGGCCAGCGAGGGCAAACGGGCAAGGGTCTCGATGTCGTCGGGAGTCTTGACAGTGTTGTCGAGGTACTCGCGCAGAAGGGCCAGGCCGATGCCTCCAACCAGTCCGACAAGAAAAGCAAGGGCTATGTTTTTCGTCTTGGCTGGACGAGAGGGAGTGGTGGGAATCATGGCAGGATCGACAACGCGGATATTGGAAGACTGCAGCGCTGCGGAGATACCCACTTCCTTGAGCTTGGTCATTAAACCGTCATACAGAGCCTTATTAGCTTCGGCTTCGCGCTTGATTATGTTGTATTCGACGAGGCGCTCGGCCATTTCATTGGCCTGCGCTTTCTGCTCATCGAGGGCTTGGGTGAGCAGGAGTTCCCGCTGTCGGGCTTCCCGGTAATCGGCTTCAATCCTGTCCAGCGCGTTGACATTCTCTTTCTGGATGAGTTGGTCCAGATCCTTCAATTGAGACTGCAGGCGCTGAGCCTTGGGAAAATTCGGGCCGTATTGGCTTAAAGCCTCTTTGTACTCTTCCGCCGCAGCCTGGCGTTTTTGCGTGAGCGCCTGGAATGTCGTATTGTCGCGGAGCTGAGGCACGGCAGTAATGTCGCCCGCCTTTGCGAATTGGTAGAGCGCTTCCTTCCTCATGCGCTCAGACTGAGCGTCGGTTAATTCCTTATTGATATCGGCGAGGCGCTGCGTGGTGATGTTTTGCTTGTCGTCGAGCGTCCATATCTGATTCTTTCGCTCGTAGGCGATGCGTTTATCTTCCGACTGCTGCACTTTGATTTTGAGTTCGTCCATCTCATCGCGAAGCCAGGTCGTCGCCCGAGTTGTCTCATCGTAGCGGCTGCGTATGTTCTGCTCCTGGAAATTCTTGATGTGCTCATTAACGATGCGCGCGGCAAACTGCGGGTCGGTCGACTCAAAACTGACATCCAGCAGCTGGCTGTTGGGAACTCGCTTCACGCCGAGGCTGCCAAGAAAAGCGCCAAGTTCAGGGGGGCGTTTCTGATTTTCCAGGCTGCCGATGGCAAGTGCCTCGGAAGGTCCGTTGGGAGAGGTGAATTCAGGGCGGGTGCTAAGGCCGCTGCTCCGAATGGTTTGCAGGGCCAGAGTTTCACTCGTCAGAATCTTCGATTGTGTCTCGATGTAGTTCTCGAGATCCGCCATGTACGCGTAAGGATCCATTCCCTGGAAAGGAAGTATGCTGGCATTCTCCCGGTCGATTTCAATACGAGCCGTGGCTACATAGACGGATTGCATGCGAAATGTGGCAATGCTGACGATCGTGACAACAGCTAACAGAAAAGACAAAATCAGCCATTGATGTTTGCGCAGGATCAAAAGGTAGTCGTAAAGATGCGGCTCGCGAGGCGAGAGGTCCCAAGCCGGAAGGTGGGCGGAGGGGGGAATCAACTCAACGGCGCCATTCATGCCGTTTCCACGAGGAACGAGTTTGTTGTCTTCAGCCATCTTCTAGTGATACGCCAGCCGGTAGAGTGCAACAGCCGAGCCAAGGGCGATACCAAACTCGATGGATCTCAGAACGGCTTGTTTGGCTCCGCTCTCGGGAACGTAAAGAATGTCACTGGGCTGGAGTTGCAGGTCTTCGGCTTGGCGGTTCAGGATTTTCTTCAGATCGAGCTGGACTTCGTGCTGTTTTCCCTGGGGATCCTTTCGAATGACGACGGCATGGTCCGTCTTCGCGGTTCGCGTAAAACCGCCAGCCAGGGCGAGAATTTTCAAGGTATTCAATTGCTCGCGGTCATTGGTGAGAACAAATCCCCCAGGCCGGGTAACAGCTCCCAGAACATACACGATGCCTGCGTGTGGAACTGTCACAACGTCGCCTGATTGCAGCTCGATATTGTTCTTGACGTTGCCCGCTTCCATCAGTTGATACAAATTGACAGTGATAGTGTTCGTAGCGATGGGCGTCTGAGAAGCGCTCAGCTCGTTGATGGAGTTTTCCGAAGGACTGTTCGGTGGAGGCAACGAAGGAGGCTCCGCGGCCCTTTCCCCGGAGTTCGAAACGTTCGGTCGAGGTGTGGCGACTTTGGCGTCTGGACTGGCAGGTTGAGTCTGTGCAGGGCTCGCTTCGGCTGGCCCGATCGCGGGCGGTTCTGACTCGCTGAGGGCCATCCGCGGCGCGGGCCGAGTGATGATGACTTCGTCGCCGGCATCATTGGCGAGACCGCCGGCCTCGGCAAGCACTTCAAGCAGCGTGACCTGACGGTCGGCCTGATAAACCAGGGGATGAGCGACGGCCCCAACCACCGTAATGGGTCTGCTCTTTCTCTCCTTTACGGTAACGCTCACCTCGGGGTGCGATACCAGCCCGTTTGCTTCCAGCACCTCGGCAATTTTCTCCTCAGCCTGAATTTCGGTGAGTCCGGCGACGTGGAGTCGCACCGGCACCAGTGGAATGCCTATGCTACCGGTCTGGCTGACCCGCACGTCCCGGCTGAGCTCTTTTACGTCGAATACTTCAATGGAAAGAAGGTCGCCAGTGCCAATGACGTAATCGTGCGGTGCCGTGCGCGCGAGAGCGGAGAGCTCCCGGATGCGATCGTTAGTTTGTTGCGGCGTCTCGAGAACTGTCTGCGCGCGGCTGGGCGGCGCCAGAAGTACTAACCCGAGTAGAGTCGCGGAGACGAGACACAACATCGCCGCACCCAGTCTCGCTGGCTGCATACGAATAGATGACCCCCAAGCATGATTATACAGACGGTGGGACAAAGTCCATCACCGATTTCAGGGGTCGGCCCAGGCCTTGGAAGCGCGCTACGACACGATGCTTCGCGGTGTCGGTTGGCGTATTTCGCTCGTCGCGAGTGTCGCCATCAGAAAGAACAGAAGAGCGTTCGCCGGTATATGCAAGTTGAAATCAACAAGGCTGTGCGTGAGAAATCCCAGACAGGCGATGAACCCCGAAAGCTGGAGTGTCGATGCAAAAGCACCATTCGGTTGGGAGAGACGCTGGAGAGAATGGAAAAGAAGCACTCCAAGGAACCAGACGCAGCACAATCCTCCGGCAATGCCTGTCTCGGCGAGGCCCTCCAGGTAGTCATTATGGGTGTGATTGACGATCTTCCCGTCGTAGAGCGTTTCGTAAGCCGGGAAGACAATTTGGAGCGTGCCAAGACCGGTGCCAATCCAAGGGTGAGCCTCGAAAATCCGCCAAGTGTCTGATCTCATGGAGGCACGTTTCCCGGCAGTCACCTCCAGAGATTGCAGGGTAGAAAACCGCTCAACGAGTTGCTGTACACCGAGCCAGGACACCATTAGAAATGCCAGTAGAAGAACCGCTCCCCCGGAGAGCAGATGTTTTCTCGCGGTACGGCGAAGAATCAACCAGAGGACCAACGCACCTACTTCCACGCTGAAACTTACGATGCCCCCCCGAGAGGCGGAGAGAAATAGTGCGCCGATAGGCACAACTGCGAAAAGGCTGACGAGAAACCACCTTTCCCGGCGGACCCGGCCAAGAACCAGCGGGATCAGGGAGAGCGGAATCACGAGTTCGGCAAATCCCGCGAAATGATTGCGATTTACGTATGGCCCAAACGGAATTCCGCCAAACCTCATTTCTCGGAACCAATAGAGTTTCCCGTTGAAGGTGAGGTGCTGCAAGATACCGAATAACGCCACGAGAAATCCGAAGCTCATTCCAAACCACACGAAACCGCGCCAGTCTTCGAGCGTCCGGTATGCCTGCCCAGTCAAAAAGACAATAAGGACATAGGAGACAAGAAGCTGGAGTTCTGTGCGGGTGCTGAACGAGGAGGCGGTCGTGTGAAAAACCAATTGGCCGGTGACGATGAGTAAGAGAACGACAAGAGGCAATACCAAGGGCAAGACTATCAGCTGCTGTTCTTGCTTGAAATACACTCGCACCGCCCAGGCGAGGAACAGCAAGCCCGCTCCTGTTTCCAGGACTGCACGCGCCCAATCTTCAACTGCCCCGTGCGAGGCCACGCCGAATACGATGAGCGCGCAAATGCCGATGCGCAGGAACTTCATTGCTTCGCGGGCTCCGCGGATTCCGGAGTCAGGAGAACGTCGTCAATCCAGGCCGAACCGTGGATTTTGCTGTCGAACTGCCCGCTCGGCAGTCGCGTGACGCAAAGCTGGAGTTCGCGAACGTCCTTTCCGGAAGTCCAAGGGAGAACGATCGGCGTCCAGGGCTGGGTGTCACGAAGGTCATTGGTCCAGACGATGGAATTGTCCGTGCCGCTGATCGAATGCAGCCCAAATCGGATTCCTTGATCCGTTGAGAGCGCACGTGTCTTCACCCACGCTGAAAACTTGTAGGAAGTAGAGGGCTGCACAGCGACATACTGGCAGACATCGCTGAAATTGACATTTTGCAGGCCATTGAAAATCAGACGGAGAGAACGATTTCCGGAATGCCGTTCCTTCGCATCGACGCGTATCTGCACACCCCCGATAACAGCAGGATAGCGCCAGGTGAAGCCGCCGCCGATAGTATTCGATTCGAATCCGCCGTCCCAGACTAGAGAATTTGTTGGATCAGAGGGCCGCGAGACGGCCGCGATGTTGAGTGCTTGATCCCAAACGCGCTGGGCTTCCGTCATCTGCCGTTTGTGAAGGAGTGCTTCGAGAAGGGGATACGCTTCCCGAAGAGGAAACCGCGGTTGTAGGGCCGTAAGCCGGGACCAGACCAAGAGGGCTTGATCGCTCTGCTGCTGTTCCGTGAGCGCCGAAATCACGCTCAAATAGGCTTCCTGAGAATGCGGCAGCACCCGGTCGATGACCACGTTGATGTCCGGATCAACTCGCATGCCGAGCGCAAAGGCGCCCGCCCCGCGCTTCGGTTCGACTTCGACAGCGCGTTTAATTTCCGTTAGTGCGGCATCAAGTTCGCCTTGCCGGAGGAGGAAATTCCCATAGCGCCACGCAACTTCAGGTGAAAGCGGGTAAGCTCTCTTGGCTTGAAGAAGCGCGTTGCGCGCGTGCGTGAAGTCGCCTTGCGACTCGTACGCCGAACCCAGATCCATGAATGTGCTGGCCGAATGCGGATCCAGGGACAAAGCCGTTTGATAAGCTTGAATAGCCCGCTGAGCTTCGGGATCTTCCAGATTGTATTGCCAATAGCGCCCAAGGAGATACCAGTTGCGGGCTTCGTCCGGTTCGAGCTTAGTGGCGCGTTCGTACCCCTCATGTGTGTTTAGTCCCACTTCGTGCTCCGCAATGGCGTTCCGGATCGCCGAGTAGGAAAGTCCTGCGGCCAGCGCCAGCGCGAGAAGCACAAGCAGCCCGCGGGCAGTTGCGGTGGAAAGGCGAAGTATCATCCCGCGATACTGTGCATAGACCCGCGCCCGGATGCAAGACGAAAGTCTGGAACACTCGGGGAAGAACTCGGCCAACAGACAAGAGAAGAGTTTTTACTTGCCGCTTGATGCGGAGAAAGTATCATCGCCGCGGCCGCGTCGGCGGGCATCAATCCCCAGTCGTTTGATCTTTTGATTGAGGGTTGACAATGGAATCATAAATCGTTCGGCGGCTTCGGTCTGGTTCCAACCGGTTCGTTCCAGCATGTCCGTAATTATCCGCCGCTCGATCTCGTCCATGATCTGGAATAGCGAAGGCTGTGGATGATCCGCAGCGGAACGGGAACCCGGCTCTCCGGGCAGAGGCGGAAGAAATTCCGACAACTGCAGCCTGACTCCACGGACAATCTCCTTGCTGCGGATGCTTTCCGGCAGCAGGTCGACGTCGACACGCTCCTGGGTGGAAAGAACAACGGCGCGCTCGACGACATTCTCCAGCTCGCGAACATTGCCCGGCCAATCGTAATCCATCAGGA
>DATGED010000037.1:0-85810 GCA_035310525.1 Candidatus Acidiferrum sp.
TTTCGCAAATTCTCAGTGTCAGCCTGTTCGAGAAAACCCAACTGTTGCAGGCACTTACCAGTTTCGAGCCGCAAACTCATGAGCCTCAATCCTGTAACCAATTCGCACTGTTCAACTTATGACCGGACAGTAGTGGTGACTCGTGACTCGTGAAAACCGCGCCCGTAGGGGCGCAGCATGCTGCGCCCCTACAAAGGCTGCCGTTCGGAATGGGTCGCGCGGTCACCAGATTCGCGAGGCAAACACGATCCTGGTGATTCGCGAAACGCACGAGCCACCGGAAAATGTGATCCGGCGCCTTGAACGCGCCGGAGGAATCAATCGCTTCGGCGAACCGAACTATCGAGCCGTTTGGGGATGGAACCGCCTTGCGTGGATTGGCGGAAAATTCGAGGAGCGCGATCCCGCAACCGGTTCGCTGCTCCGCGAAGTCGTCGAACTGCGCCAGGAGCCGAAGTATCCAGCCGTGAATCGCTGGCACATCGAGCGCTGGGTGCCTCCGGAAACTTACGGCTCGCCGCGCGCGTGGTACGCACAAACAGTCGAACGAGAAAACGGTGTCAGCATTCCCGCGCTTGGACCGTATCCCTCGCGCGGCGAATACGAGCATTGCTTCACGCTCGAAGGCCCGCGCGGCGAATTTATCCAACTTACGCCGACCGCGGCGGAGCACATCGCGCGCGCGATTGAATTTTCGCGATGCGCACCGCGAGCTCGCGGCCGTCGAGCGTTGTATGCAAGGGAAGCGCGAAGAGATCGCGCTTACGAATCATGGGCTTACGACCAACTCGACGACGCAGTCTCCGCGTTCCACAAACAGCCTTTCGTACCAGTTGGGTGAAGGCCTACGCAGGAATTACGTTTGGGGAACGATGTTGGCGTGGCGGGCGACTTCCTGCCAGCGCCCCTGCTGTTTCATCCAGATGGCGGTGAAGCGGAGATTCTCCACTTTGCCTGCGTTGGGCATCTTTCCGCCCCAGGTGACCGTTTCGCTTCCAGCAACGATAACGGTATCGCCGTAAACGCGGAGGTACTCGATCTGCCGGTCGTATGCGGTGATCACCAGGAATCCGGACTTGACCATGCCCAGGACCTGCTGCTTGGTCACCAACTTGTTCAACGGATTGGTCACCACCATATCGTCGGACCAGATTCGCGCCATCGCATTCGGGTCGCGTTGAAGAAACGCGGCGACCTCCTCGCCGTTGAGCCGGCGAACCTCTTTGTCTGCGTTCGATGCTTTGCCCATGGCTTTTTCCTGCGCAGCCATACGGGACGGAGTGCAGGCGAAAACGATCGCAGAACAGGCCAAGACGGCCATTAAGGAAGACTTCGTGAAAAGATTTTTCATGGCTTGTGTTCCTCGGGAAGATGCAAAAGTTTGTTCTGTACTCTACCGCAGTAGGCCACTCGGATGAAAGCAAAAGAGGTCGGTTGAGTCCACGAAAATAGGCCACAGTGCAGGGAAACTCTAAAGTTCGGTGTTGAACCCATATGAATCGAATTGAACTCTGGCTGAAGGGTTTGCTGGCGGCCGCCGTTAGCGGGGGCGCCGGTGGCGTGCTCACCGGATTTGCGGCCGTGGGTATCGATCCGCAGCATTTTAATTTGCAAACGGGGATGGGCGCCACGCTGCGCATCGCCGCGGCAGCCGCGCTGATCAACTCCGTCATCGGCGTTGCGGCGTATCTCCAAAAATCGCCGCTGCCAAACGACTAAAATCGCACAGTTTATATTGGTAGGGGCGCAGCATGCTGCGCCCCTACATGCGAGCTCTCGCATAACAAAGGATTCTTCATGCCAGTCGTAGGATCAAGCGCGTACAACACAGCCGGACAAATCACCTCGCTGGTGCGCTCGCTGTTGAACGACGCGCAGGGAAATTTGTTTACGGACACAGTCCTTTTGCCTTACGCGAACTCCGCGTACCGCAAGCTGCAACGCGCGCTTGGAAATGCGGGAGGCGGCGGATTCATCCAGGATGACGTGTTGCTGATTGTTCCGGCCGTCACGCAAACCGACACGTCGCTGCAAGTCTCCATCACCGACGCGACCGCGCCGCCAAATCAACTTCCGACGGATCTGCTTGTGCCGGTAAAAATCTGGGAGAGGCCCAACGGCTCGACCGACGATTTTCTAGAAATGGTGGACCTCACGCAGCATGGCGGCTTGCCTTCGCGCGTGCAGGATGTAACGCTCAGCGTTTGGGAGTGGCGCGCGGACGGAATTTATTTCCTAGGCGCCACACAGGACACGCAGATTCGCTTGCGCTATCTGAAAGCGTATCCGGATTTCGCGGACGCCACATCTCCCGTACTGATTCGCAACGCGCAGGAAGCCATTGCGTACGCGACAGCGGCGCTCGCAGGGTGGGCGCGCGGCAGTCCGCTCGCCGAAAAGTGGGATGACGCCGCCGCGGACGCCATCGAGGATCTGCTCAGTGCCGCAATTCGCCGCGAACAACAATCGGCCAGGCGGCGCAGGCCGTTCTCCGCGCGCAGCGGGTACACACCTTTCTGAGTGTCTCCGCCGTGCTCTGTGGATGCGATTTCTGGTCGCCCTTGTATCCGCCGGGCTCGCGCTGTAGCCGCACTCTTCAGAGGGCGGGCCTATACGCCGCATAAGTCCGGTCCTGGATACGCGGCCAATTCGTTCTCAAGATCACGCGAAACATCCCGCGGTCTGAAGACCGCGGCTACAACGCAAAGGAGCATTCATGCCAATCACGATCACGCTTTTGCAGAGCAACGAAGACGGCTCCGGCAGCAACTTGTTCTACGCCATCGGATCGCTCGCGTTTTCGGGAAACTATCCGACGGGCGGCGACACGCTCGATTTCACGACCGTCGCCGACAAACTGCCCAGCACGCAACTCATCCAGGTCTTTGCCGACAGCCAGAACGGCAATGCGGGATACTACGTGCCCGTTGCGGGTAGCGCGCTCAACAACTGGAAGCTGAAAGCCTTTACGGGCGGCGGCACGGAACTAACTGCCGGCGCGTATCCGGCGAGCGTCACATCCGACGTCGTCCAAATCACCATCACAGCCCGCAAGCTGCAGTAGTTGACACCACCGTTGCTGATTCCACCCTTTTGCAGAGGCAGCCGCATGATACGATCAAAAATCGCGTCTCGCCCGTCAGCCCAGCCGGGCTTTCGGCGCGTCACTACGATGACGTTTTTCTGGGGATTGCTGGCGTTCGCGCTGCACGTCCTTCCGGGGCCTGTCATACCGACGCACGCGCAAGGCTCGCGCAAGGACGATATCGTCTTCAATTCGCGCGGAATTCCTCTTGCCGGCGCCACGGTGCGTGTCTGCGCCATGCCCGCCTCAGGCCAGCCCTGCGCGCCGCTCGCCCTGATTTATTCCGACGCAGCGCTCACGCAAGCTCTTGCCAATCCCACCATCACCGACGGCCTCGGAAATTATTCTTTCTACGCTGCTCCAGGAAAATACGAAATCGAACTCTCCGGACCGGGTATCACCACCAAGCAGCTTCCCAACGTCATCCTCCCCAACGATCCCTCTTCGCCAACTTTCACGGGAGCCGTCAGCGCGTTTTCGCTGAGCCTCGGCGGCAACCTCACTGTTTCCGGGAATACCACGGTGGTCGGCTCGCTGGCCAGCGGCACCTTGAATCTCAGCAACCAGGGGACAGCGCCCGGCGCGCCAGGCGCGGGCACCGTGAATCTCTACACGAAGTCCACCGACAAGCGGCTCTACTATCAGGACGAAACCGGAACGGAGATCGGTCCCCTCGGTCCCGGCACCGGCGCGCAGACCAACGTATCGAATACTTTCACCGCGCCGCAAAATATTGACGCGGACTTCCACACCAAAGGTCCGAATCCCTTTTTCGACTTATTGCGCTACGGCGCTTATTACAGCGGCACAACGCCGCCGACGATTACGTGCAACACAACCGCCTCCAGCAATCAGATCACCTGCTCGGGCGGAGTGAGCGATTTTCTCGTCGGTCATGGCGTAGCCATTCCCACGGCGGGCGTCGCGCCCACGATGCTCGCTCCGGGTGCGCCATTTCCCGTTTCGAGCATCAGCGTCTCGAGCAACGTCGCGACGTTGACGCTCGGGACGCCGGGCAGCTTTTCCCCCGGCTCGAATGTGGTGATCGCCGGCTCGACCGACGCGGCGTTCAATGGAACGTTTGCCGTTGTGAACATGCCCGGCGCGGTCAGCTTCACCTTCAACGTCACGCACATCAACTGCTCGCCCTGCACGATTGGCGGAAGCGCCACCGTGATCGCGCAAACTCCCAGCGCCGTAACTCCACAGGGCATCCTGAACGGCACAACGACCTGGAACTACAAAGTGGTTACCATCGGATTTCACGGGGAACTGAGCGCGGCAAGCTCCGCGTTCACGACTACCACGGGAGCCGCGACGCTCGGCGTCAACAGCGCCAACATTGCCGCCAATGGATGCGTCGAGAACAACGGCGTAGTCACGTTCACGACGACTGCCGCGCACAATTTCCAGAGCGGCGTGCCCGTCAACATTCCGCGAGGGACGTCTGGCACGACGGCCGTCGAGGGCTCCTGGACCATCGCCTCAACGCCCAGCTCCACGACATTCACCGTGGATATCGCCACGCTGCCGAACGGAACCTATTGTCCGAGCGGCGGGACGGCGCAGGTTGTTGCCAAGAACCTCGTGCAATGGAGCATGCAGCCCTACGCCGTCATGGGCTATTACATTTACCGCTCGCAAGGCGCGGGCGCCTATTCGCTTGTCGGCGTCAGCCAGGGCATGGACAGCGCCTTTATCGATTGGGGGATCTCCGCGCCGCATATTCCAACCTACGTTCCCACGACTCCGCCCAGCAGCCCCACGAACGGCATACTGGCGACAACCATCACCAACATCGCCGGAAATACCATCACGCTCGCGAGCAACGCCGCCGCGACGGTAACCTCCGCAACGGTCTTTCACGACAACGGGCCCAACATTCTTGCTCTGTGTGCATCCACTCCGATGGGAGTCAACGGCGGAACTATTTTTGTTCCGGCCTCGAATCCGCAAGGTTCTCTGTATGTATTGAATTCTCCCCTGAACCTTTCGACGGGCTGCCCGCAGAATACCAGGCTGCAACTCGGCGCCCAGCTCCTCGTCAACTATCCGATCATCCCGGGCTCGGGAAACGTAATTGAAGGCACGATTCAAGGGGCCGGCGGAAATGGCGCTGGTCCATCCTTCGGAAAATATGTTACGACCCGCATTCTGGGCGTCGCGTATCCCATGTTCCTCCTGGAGCCCGGCTCGAGCAGCGACGTGACCTTTCAAAACCTGAACGAGGAGTGTCTGCAGGCCTATCAGAGCTGCGTCGTTCAGGATCAGGACAACACGGGCAACAACGTCACGACGATCACCTACGACAACGTATATATGAGCGGCGGAGGTTTCTCGCAGGCTCTCAAAATGGGCGGCGGCTTTAACTTCTTTTTCCGCTACGGCGGAATCAGCTCGCAGGCGGCCGGCTGGGGCATCCCGCCGTCTTTGTGGGACGTCGTGGATATGGGATTTGGCGCGTTCACTCAGCAACTCGTCGGTATCGTGGAGTTCGACTACACCGACATGGGCGGCGGGGAGTGGCTGTTTGATACGGCGGGCGCGACCGGGCTCAACGGCGGAACCGGCCACCTTTCCTTCTACGAAATCCTGAATGAAAGCAGCTACTATCCCGCGCTTCGCTTCAGCACCGGCATCTACACCATCAACGCCATTCGTATCGAGCGCATGAGCTATGCGGATCCGGTTGGCGGCCTCTCCACTCCGATGGTGGACGTCACCAACGCGGGGTCCATCAGCAACATGAGAGTGATCGAACCGTTCTGCGCGACGGGTTCGCAGGCATTTTTTTCCGGCGCTCCGGTCGGAGGCATCGAAATGGTATCCGGATTCTCCGGCTGCGCCACGGGGCTGCCTTCCACTACGCAGGTGATTAGTACCGGCCTGGATCGCTCTTCTACGGAAAGATTTTTTGCCAATGTGCCTGTCGCCGTCCTGGGCTCGGGACAGTTTTACTATCCGATGGCCGTCCCTGCGGCTCCAGCCTCGGCCGTGGTGAGCGCCGGGGGCTCTGTGCCCGTCGGCGTACACACGTATTCGATTACCGCTGTAGACGTAAATGGGCGAGAGACCACCATCGGACCCACCGTGTCCGCGACAACCACAAGCGGAAATCAAACGGTCACGTTGACGCCACCTGCTCTGCCCACGGGCGCGGTGGGTTATCGGCCGTATCGTGACGGCTTCCTAACCATCATCACGCCTTGCAGCACCGCATATGTCGGCGGCGTGACGCCGTACGTGGACACCAGTTCGCTAAATTGCAACAACTCGCCGCCAACGACAAACTCCGCCATCTCCTCGTCCTTGAACTCGAACGGCATCAGCACGTATCAGCTCAAGATGGCCAACAATTTCACGGACGTGCTCGCGCCCGCGCCTCTCACGGCCAGCCGCACGCAGACTTTGCCCGACGTGTCGGGGTTTGTGCCGGTTACGAGCTATCTGAACAGCGCCTACGACAACGCCACGAGGGCCAATGGGGCCATCGGCTCCAACTGGACCGTCGAGCAGAACGGCCTGAACATCGCCTCGAACCAGATTCAGGGCACGGCAGCTTCCGCAGCGAACTCCGCGTTCTGGAACGCAAACTCTTTTTCCAATTCGCAATTTGCCGAGGCCACCATCACGGCATTAAATGGCACGACGGACTTTCCCGGTGTGAGCGTACTGGCGAGCGGAACGGGAAGCACATCGACGTATTACGATTGCCTGGAAGACACCACGAACATTTACATCCAGCGCGTGGTGAACGGCTCGTCGACCAACATCACTAGCGCAGGGTCAACCGGAGCGGCGGGCGATATTCTTCGGCTGGAGGTGGCGCCAGGCGGAGCGCTCACTTGCTACAAAAACGGCGCGGTAGCGTTGACCTTCACCGACACAAACATAACTTCCGGGTCGCCCGGACTCATTATTTCCGGCAACGTGGCCACGTTGAAGAACTGGTCCGGCGGCAATTTGCATCCCCTCGGACATCTGGACGTCGAACAGGATTGGACGAAGACGCAACACTTTACGCAGGGCGTGGCCTTCGGCTCCGAATCCTTCACGGCCAGCCCACGCGGCGTGCAAAACACGTTCCTGCCCGGTGCTCTCACGGCGACGTGGACGGGAGCGACCTGGACGCTCGATAAGGCCGTGACCATTACTCGCGTGCAGGTGCAGGCCAAGACCGCGCCGTCAGGCTGTACCACCAACGCCGTGGTGAGGCTCACGGACGGCACGAGCCCCGTCAACGTCACGATTTCCGCCGCGGCCAATGATTCCGGACCGATCACACAAAACTATGCGGCGGCTGCCGCCGTGACGATTGCCGTGCAGACCGCCGCTGCCGGATGCACCACAAGCCCGGCGGATGCCAATGTCGTTGTGCAATACCGCATGCAGTAACACGAACAGCCCTGCACGGCCCCTTGGTTTTTGAACTTTTTATTCTGACCTTTGTTTGAATTGTTTTCTGAATTCTCGCCTTGTCGTTTGAAAGCTCCACGGAGGTATTTCAACATGTCAGCAGCTGCAGCCACGCAATCGGAAACCGTCTCGCTCGTCAACATCTCGATGGAAAAATGGCCGCCGCGCCATCGCACCTACTTCGGCTCGCTGCAGATCAATTCTCCCGAATCCGGCGAAGCCTTCGCGATCACGCCCATTCGCGGCTGTACCGGCGTGATGGATCTGGGCGACAAACGCACCATGGAGTACCGCATCACGGCGCGCGAAGTTGCGGAAGACATCGCGCGAGAGCTCAATGGCGATTCCGGCGAAGGAAGTTTCCACGGCGTGTTTGTCTCCGCCGGCGAAAAGCCTACCGAAGGAGAGCTTGCTGACGCCCGCAGGCGCTTGGAAGAATTTCATCGCAAGCTGGTCGCCGCCGCCGACCTGGAATGGGAACGCACGAAAAATCCCATGTTCATCACCGATCTCGAGCGGCGCGCCGCGCGTCAGCTCGGCCTGGAAAAGCAGTGGCTCTACGATCCGAAGCCGCTCGCCGAATGCCCCGTATGCGCGGAAAGGATAAAGCATGGCGTGGCGGTCTGCCGCTCATGCGGCGCGATCCTCGATCGCGAAAAAGCCGCGCAGTACGGGCTCGTTCCCGCCGAGAAACCACGTCGGGACGGTTCAGCAGGCCAGGACAGGGCAGGGAAGCAACCGCACCAGGAAGGGAAGTAGCGCGTAACTCGCGCGGAGCTGGCGGCCAGCTCACGGAAAAATAAAGAAGGCGGCGATTTTCCGCCGCCTCATGAAATCAGCTCGTCCTCCGGACGCGCCTGCGAACCAAGCCAGATATTTCACTCGCTTAGCGAACACTACGAGAAATGACGACAGCAGGATCATTCGACGCACCCATCGAGATTTTCGGCGGGCTGGTGACAGACATGTCTCCAGCGGATCTGCCGCACGGAGTCTCTCCCGATTGCCAGGACGTCGTCTTCAGCAACGGCGGCGTTTTGACGCGGCCCGGACTGCAAACGCTTTTCGGCCCGCTCAGCGGCAACCCGACCATCAACTACCTCAAAACTTACGAGACGCTGAACGCCGCGCTGCGCACCTTGGTGCTCGACTCCAACGGCATACTCTACAAGGAAACAACTCCCGGAACGCTCGCCAGCATCGCCAGCGACCTCACTCCCAACGCTTACGCGAACTCGACCACCATCTTTGGCCGCGAGTATCTCGCCATCAGCGACGGCAAAATCGGCAACGATTTGCCCCGCCAGTTTGACGACACGAATTTCGATCGCGTCAGCCAGAGTGGTCCAGGCGGCGCACCGACCGTCGTCGATGAAAATGTGATTGTCACCGTCACGGCCAGCCCGAACGGCGCTACGCAGCCGGCCGCCGTTACGATTGCCGCCAGCCCCAGCGGCGCAACGGAAAACGGATTTCTCGTCACCATCACGACTACCACGCCGCACGGACTCTCCGCCGGACAGTCCGTAACGATCGCCGGAGTGGGAGTCGCCGGCTACAACGGCACCTACGCGGTTGTCGCCGCGCCAAGCGGCACACAATTCACGTACATCGCAGGCGCGTCTGGCCTCGCCGCTTCCGGCGGCGGCACGGCGGCCTCCGCGACCGCCACCGTTCAGACCATTTCAGCGCACGGCTTGGTCGTCGGTCAACTCGTCACCACCAGCGGGATTGGCGTCGCGGGCTATAACGGAACATTTCCCGTTACGGCCGTTCCCGACAGCACGCACTTCACATTCACCGCGAGCGCCGGAGGCCTGGCTGCATCCGGAGGTGGAACCGCCGCAGCCGCGGGCAGCGTGGATGCGGGAGTGCACCAGGTCTCCGTGATTTTTCAGACGCGCCAGGGCTATCTGACCAAACCTGGTCCGGCAACTTCCTGGACCGCAAGCGGCGGCAAACGCGCCGTCGTCACCAATATCCCCACAGGTCCGTCGAATGTCATCGCCCGCATATTGTGTTTCACCGGCGCGGGCGGCGCCAGTTTTTTCTACACCAGCAGCGGCTCGACACTCTTCAGCGGAAACATGGTGATCGCCGACAACACAACGACTTCCGTCACCGTGGATTTCTCCGACGCGATTCTCCTTGCCGGAACGAACGTCGACAATCTCTTTCGTCTCATCGAACTCGGTGATTGCGCCGGCGTCACGGAATACTCTGAGCGCCTCTTCTGGTGGGGCGAACGCAACAAAATGAACAACTGGGTGAACCTCGGTTTCGATGGAGGTTTCACCGGCCCATCGCTGCCGCATTATCCGCTGGGCTGGACTCCGGATTCCGTTTTTGCTCCCGGCGCCACCGATGAAGAGAGTTTCGTTGTGTGGGGCGCGGCGTATTCGATCGTCGGGAATGGCTCGACGCCAACTCGCGGGCTGATGACGCAAGCCGCCGTGCAGGATTCGCTTGGCGCGCCGCTGATTCAGGCCAACACGGACTACACCATTCGTGCCCACTGCGCGCGCAACGTCACGCTTTCCCAGGGCACTCTGCACTTGCACCTCTTCAGCCAGAGCGCCGGAATCAACACGACAGGCTTGCAGCTCACAGCCGCTCAACTCACGACTGGTTACGTCGAGTATTCCGCCCAATTGACCGCGCCTCTCGCCACGATTCCGAGCGATCTTGCGTTGCGCATTTATGCGGACGGAACTCCGAACACGGGCGGCCAGTTTTATATCGACAGCATCGAGATTTTTCCCACCTCGACTCCCGTGAACGCTTCTCTCGTCCGCGCCAGCCGCGTCGAAGATCCCGAAAGTTACGACGGCATCAACGGGCTTCTCAGCGTCGCCGAAAACAACGGCCAGGCCATCCGCGCGGCCTTCAAGCTGCGCGAGCGGCTCTACTTTGTGAAGGAGCATTCGCTGCACGTCACGCAAGACGACGGCACGAACGAACCTTCGCTGTGGTCCATCGCGGAAGTTTCCCGGCGGCTCGGCACGCCGTCCGTTCGCGGCGTAGGCATCGGCGAAGATTGGGTGGTTATCGCGCACCGCACTGGTCTCTACATCTTCAGTGGCGGGGAACCCATCAAAATCTCGCAGGAAATTCAGCCTACCTGGAACCAGATTAATTGGCAGTACGGCCACACGCTTTGGGTTACCGTGGACACCAAGGAGCGCCGCATTCTGGTTGGTGTTCCCCTGGGCACGGCGACCTCGCCGAACAAGGTCCTCATGCTCGACTACCGCGACCTGGACGATGCGGACATGATCGCTTCCCGGCCACCCATCAACATCACTTTCACCGGCCGCAAAACCGCGACGGACAAAACGCGCAAGTGGTCGCCGTGGACCATCGCCGCTAATTCTTGCGCTTTGATCGAGCGCACCAACGGCACCGCGCTCGTCGCCATCGGCGGAGGTTTGCCTGGTGTGGGCGGCGGCGGGGCTACCGGCAAGGTCTACCAACTGAGCGATTCGCAATTCTCCGATGATGGCGCGGCTATCGCGAGCTACTACACGACGCACTATTTCCCCGAGCGCGCGGTCGAACAAGCACTCAATCTCGGCGCGCACCGCAAACTTTTCAGCTATTTGACGATGTTCGTCGAAGGCGCCGGGAATTTATCTCTGACCAGCTTCATCGATTCCGCAAGCGCGTCGCAGGCCCAGCAGCCGCTGCCGCTCAGCTCGCCGTCGTTGAAGGATCTCGAGCTGCCCATCAACGTCCTGGGCGAACGCGTTGCGTTTCAAGTGAGCACCAATCAGCCCGGAGCGTGGTTCAAGCTGCAAAAATTCACGCCCTCCGTCCGCGTCGATCCCTGGTCCCCGGTCCGCGGATTGAATTAGATGTAAAGAGCTTTTCGTTTGTGCAGGGTCATTTATAGTGTGTCCCTGCTGAAGTGAGCCTAAAAAGTTGTAAGCGGCCTCATGCTAACCGTTGCACAACTCGCGCCGATTAAGGATCGCGATCCGTACCTCTACGAAACGCTCACGAAAATCGTTGCGTCCCTGAACGCCACGAGCCAGAGTGCGGGCGTCGATCCCAGCACGCCGGCGCCCGCACCGGCCGCGGTTGCTTCGATCCACGTGCAAGCTTCCAACGGCTGGTTCGATATTTCCATAAGCGATCCGTCGGACGCGCGCCCCGGACTTTTTTATTTTGCGGAGTCGGACACCACGCCGGCCTTTCGTTCGCCGCGCGTTTATTTCATGGGCGCTTCGCGCAATTTGTACTTGCAGCTCGGCAATCAGACGCTCTACTGGCGCGCGTACTCGCAATACGTCGGCTCGCTACCGTCCGCTCCCATTACGTTTGGTTCGCCGCCAACGGCCGTGACCGGCGGCGGCTCGACCGGGCCAACACCGCTTCCTTCGAGCGGCAGCGGCGTGCTTCCCAACGGCCAGGTTCGCGGCGGAAACGGTTTTGGCGTCCATCCCGGCTCGCGCATCACGCGCCAAACGATTCTGTAACCACCGTCGCTGTAGCCGCCCTCGCTATGCTCGTCCGCGAATATCGGGAATCGGACCTCGACGCTCTGCGCGCGATACATGCGGCACAAGGCTTCGATTATCCGCTGCCGGATTTGAGCAACCCGCTCTTCGTAACGAAACTGGTTCTCTCGGATGCGGACGCAAAAGGCGAATCCAACAACTGCCAACCGCCGCAGGAAAAAATCATCGGCGCGGCGTTGCTTCGCCTGACGGCCGAGGCCTATTTGCTCCTCGACCCGAAGGCGGGCACACCTCGCGACCGCTGGCGATGGCTGCTCGGTCTTCACGCCGCCACGGAGCGCGACGCCTGGCAGCGAGGCCTCGAAGACGTTCACGCCTGGCTGCCTCCGCGAATCGCGGGCAAATTCGGCCGGCGCATCGAGCGCCTCGGCTGGCGGCGCGACGATACCTGGACGCCGTACTGCAAGAGACTCACGCCGTAAATGACTGAACGAATCCGGAGGTTTTCATCATGAGCCGCGCACAAACACAAACTCAGAATATGACGGATCAGCAGCTCGCCAGCATCAATGCGCTCAATCAACAATTCCTCAATCAACAACAGCAGACCGGGAATGTACTCAACTCACAGTTTCAGAACATTCTGAACAATCCCGGCCTCAGCCCTGCAGACAAGGCCGCCGTCACCGGGCAATCGCAGGGCGCGCTCGCCAGCGCTTTCAATTCGCTGCAGCAGTCCGCGGCCAATCGCGTCGCGCGCACCAACAACCCCGCCGGTTTCAGCGAGCTCACCGACGAACTCGCTCGCCAGAAGGGCATCGCCGAAGGGAATCAGGCGCAGCAGAACCAGCTGGCCTTCACGAACACCGCGTTCCAGCGGCAGATGGCTGCCCTGCAAGGGCTCTCCGGCCTTTTCGGCGTGGACACGAACCTTCTCGGCCGCACGCTTGGCATTCCCTCGCAACTGCTCGGCGTGCGCGCCAGCGTGTCGCGGCCCAGCCCGGGATTCTTCAGTTCGCTCGGCTCCGGTCTCGGAGCCACGCTCGGCGCACTGCCGTCCGCTTTGTTCGGATAGTGGCACAGGCTTCAGCCTGTGCGCCGGCGATCGCGTAACACTATTGCGACACGATCGTCTTCGGGCCGCCAGAGCCCTGCTGCGAGGAAGTTCTCATGCCTCTTCATTGGTACGGAGTGTTGGCCGCTCTCGCTTCCGGCGGCGTGCAATTCATCCTGTTTCTGCGCTGGCTGCACCGCCGCATGCGCGACGACGAAATCGTGCGCGCGTTTGTGCGCGATATCGCCACAAACCATCTGCCGCACATTTATTCCGCGCTGCGCGAGATTGCGCAAGGGCAGGGAATTGACCTGCACGAGCCGCCCCTGGTGCGCTTCGTCGATCTTCACAGCCATCATCGCTACCGCTGAATGGACCAGCGGCAGACTCTATAGCCAGAAGTCGTCGCTACGCTGAAAAGTCGGCGTGTGTCTTATCCTCGGCGTATTTGGGTCCACTTCTCGAATGCGTATCTTGAGGGTGTAGCGCTCAGACCTTTGCAACTTCATTTCGCGGCAGCCAAAGTGCCAGAAGCCGTCGCTTTCGAGAACCCATCCGTCCCTGTTAACTCCATCGACGGGCGACCCAGCGACCTTGCAAACGAGCCTGCCTCTGTGATCGGCAAGAGACACCTCGATCACTGTCTTGAGATGTGTCAAGACTGCTCGGTTTGGCGGGCCATCTAATGATTGGACTTCTAGTACCAGCGTCACTTCGCGACTGCGGACCTGCCTAAAGTGGAATTCGTACTCGCTAGGCTGATCGAAAGGAAAATCCGGCAGTGGAGGGGATTCCCTGCTCGACACTCGCCCGGGTGCTGCAGCCAGCGCAATCAACGCAATAGCCAAACGAAAGAATTCCATGAAGCTCATAGCCTAAATAGCACTCCGACTTCCAATGAATGCTCCATCCCAACTCATCACTGTCACGCGCAGAGCCGCCGCCTCGCAATCGCTCGACCCGGCGTTAGTTTGCGCTATCGTCGAGCAGGAATCCTCCTGGAATCCCTGGGCCATGCGCTATGAGCCGGCGTTCTTCGCCAAATATGTCGCGCATCTCTTCACGAACAACAAGATCACAGCTTCGGAGGCATACGCGCGCGGATTTTCCTGGGGACTCATGCAGGTGATGGGCCAAGTCGCCCGAGAAATGGGCTTTGACGGATTGTTTCTCTGCGCGCTCTGCGACCCCGAGCAAGGCCTCGCCGTGGGCTGCAAATTATTGCGAAAGAAACTCGACGCCATGGACGGCGACACCACCCGCGGTCTGCTTGCATGGAACGGTGGAGCGAATCCCGCGTATCCGGGCCAAGTTCTCGCCCGTCGCGCGCATTACCTGTAAGGGAAAGCAGCCTTGCGCTCCATAGAGCAGCGACAGGGCGCCCTTGAAAGAAAAAACTCATGACTTCGCGAATTTGGTTGCGCCTTACAGAGACAATACTTCCGGTTGTGCTCGCGATCATAATCCTATCCGCCTGGGAGGCCGACCGCCGGGATCGCGCGCAGCTCGCCGGCCAACTCGCCGCCGCCCAGAAAACCATCTCCGAAGCCACGGCCAGCCAGCACGACCGGGACACGCTCCTAAATCAAACGCTTGCGCAAATCGACGCACAGAAACAAGCAACAGTGACACCCGCTCAGATACTCAAGGCTCTTCCCAACATAATTCCTTTGCCTGCCCCCATCGCGCTCCAGAGCCAGCCTCAGCCGCCGGCGCAAGGTACGACCGAGGAGGCGGCAACCAACTCTAACGGCCTCGTGAACAAAACAGCCAAGGGCAATCTCCTGCCGGACAACCCCACGCCAAAATCGAGCCATCCGGGCGACACCATCCTTCCGGCCGCCGACCTGAAGCCGCTCTACGATTTCGCTCTGGATTGCAAGGCGTGTCAAGCCAAGCTGCAGGCCACCCAGAGTGACTTGCACGACGAAAAAACCAAGACGCTCGCCCTGACCAGGGAGCGCGACGCCGCCATCCGTGCAGCCAAAGGGGGAAGTGCCCTGCGCCGGATAACCCGCGCCGCCAAGTGGTTTGTTCTCGGTGCCGCTGCCGGAGCCGCCATCTCAAAGGCGCGTTAACGCCATGCACCAGATCTTCGGGAACGGCGCTAGCTCGCACATCGCACCGATTCGGTCCAAAGTTAGGATATAATCCAGCCACCGAGTTGCGATGGTCCTGCGTTTCTCATGTCTATAAGCGGCGCCCCAATCCACCCCGAAGGGTCTGCCCTTGGCGATAAGAAGCTTATTTCCTGGAAAGAAATCGCCATTCATCTGGGCCGGGAAGTTCGCACGGTGCAGCGTTGGGAGAAATCCGAAGGCCTTCCCGTCCGCCGCCACGAACATCTGAAGAAATCCACGGTTTACGCCTACGCCAGCGAGCTGGATGAGTGGTTCCGGAAACGCCAGCCCACAGACGATCCCGAGGCCGACGCGGCTTTCGAGCCGGAACTCGACGCCACCGATGCATCTTCCGATCCAACCAACGGCAAAACAGACCCAGTGGCTGGCGCTGATACCGTTGTTGAGAACGACGAATCCGATGATCCGCACGGCGAAAAAAAACGCACTATCTCAAAATGGAAGCGCTATGCCTTTGTGTTTACGGCCGCGGCACTGATTTTTGTCCTCGCCTACGTGGCGCTTCATGGAATTCAGCCTGTCTCGCAAAGACTGGGGAAGGTCCGCCTAGTCGTCATTCCGTTTACAAACCTCAGCGGCGATCCGAAGCAGGACTACTTCAGCGCCAGCCTCACCGACGAGATGATCACCCGGCTCGGCAATCTCGATCCGCCTCGCCTCGGAGTAATCGCCGCAACGTCCTCCAATGCGCTCGCTGGAAAGCCCATCGTGGAGATTGGCCGCGCACTGCATGTCCAATACGCCCTGGAAGGCAGCGTGCGACGCGACGACAACCGCGTGCGCATAGACGTCCAGCTCATTCAGGTCAGCGATCAAACGCATCTATGGGCCGAGACCTATGAGCGCGACTTCGTCGACATCCTGAACGTTCAGGACGATGTTGCCACCGCGGTTGCCAATCAAATTCGTCTCACGTTGAATCCATCGAGTGGTAGAACCGCCGAAGCGGTCACGAAACGCACAGTGAACGCCGAGGCCTACGACGCGTATCTCCGTGGCCGTTTCTACTGGACCAATCGCGGGGACCTGCACAAAAGCTTGGAAGCTTATCAGCAGGCCATCCAGAAAGACCCCCAGTACGCGCTCGCTTACGCGGGACTTGCCAGTGCCTACGCACTTCTCGGGCAGGTGCCCTACGATGACCTACCACCCTCCGAGGCGAAACCCAAGGCCCGAGATGCCGCGAAGCGGGCGCTCGAGCTCGACCCGCAGCTTGCCGATGCCCACGCAGTGCTCGCCAATGTGGCTTATAGCTACGACTGGAATTTCGCGTTGGCGGAGAGCGAGTTTCAACGCGCTCTAGCACTCGGCCCGAGCGATCCCATCCCGCATATCTGGTACGCTCAATACTGCATCGTTCGGAATCGCCTGGCGCAAGCACTGGAAGAAAATTCTCGCACAGTCGAACTCGATCCCGTTTCTCCCTTGTTCAATACCGTGCGCGCGGAAGTTGAATATCACTCGAGAAACTATGACGCAGCGATCGAACAGGCTCGGCGCACCGTGGAGCAATATCCAACATATCCTTTGGCCTACATCTGGCTCGGGTCTGCCTATCGCGAGAAGAAAATGTATGCCGAAGCCTTGGAGCAGTTTTCCAAGGGACGACAGCTCACCGGCGACCGGCCAATCATGATCGCGCTGTACGGGCACACACTGGCTGTCTCTGGCGATTCCGCAGGCGCCCGCAGGGCTCTCGCCGATCTTCAGCGCCTCGCCCAGTCGCGCTACGTTTCGTCGCTGTACTTTGCGACCATCCACAGCGGCATGGGAGAGAAGTCAACCGCTCTCGATTGGCTTGACCGGGCTTACGTCGAGCGTAACGATCGCCTCGTTTACCTCGGTGCGGATCCCATTGCCGACCCGCTACGTTCCGAACCGCGCTTCACGCAATTGCTCAGGAAAATCGGCGTCCAGTAGCGGCATGTGAAGGGCTCAGGCAGTGCCAGAAGAGTTCAGATCTCCGGAATCTCCGGTTGCAAGTCCACCCCCATCGGGATCGTGCTGTAGATGGCGTCGACGCCCAGGGCGGCGAAAAACTTCCAATCCGTCTCGCTGTTTGCCGGATCGGCGAACACTTTCATTCCCAGCGAGTGCGCTGCATCCACAAAAACCGCGCCGCTGCCAGGTTGCTGTTGTTCAGCCGCGCCGAAGAAGTCCATCTCGCCGCCGACCACGCGCACGTTTGTGACGATTCCCGTTACGAGGAATTGCTGCGCCGAAGCGTAGCCTGGCAAACGGAACACAGGTCCGATTTCCGCCCAGGTGAGCCCCAGCGATATTTTCTTGTCAATGACAGTCACCGGCAAACCCGTTACGGCCTCGATTTGCGATACGGTCAGTAATTGAAGGCCGTCCAGATCAAGCTCACGCGGAATCTCCGGGGCTGCTTGCGATGCCAGATATAACAGCGCCGGCGAGAAGGAATCGAAAATCACTCGATTGGCGAATTGAGCCTGTCTCACCTCATTTACCGCGGCAGTTACCAGCGGTTGCTCGAAATTGTCTCCAGGATCACAGTGCGGCGAAAACGCTTTTAACTCTACGATCAATATTCCATCCAGATCGTCACCGGCCCGGTTGTTGAACTCCCTAGCGACGTTGATCACTTGACGCAATTCCGGCACGAACGGCAGACGTGCCTGAAGTTGATCGAGCGTCAGCGAATGGACGCAGGTAAAGTCACTGAGGAAATCGTCGTGAAAGACAGCCAACTTTCCGTCCTGAGTGAGCTGCACGTCCACTTCGACCACGCGCGCGTGTAAGTTATAGGCCAGCCTCACGGATTCGACGGTGTTCTCGATGGGTATAGCAGGATTCTCGCCACGATTCGGGCCGACGCCATGGTGTCCAATCGCCACCGGCCGCACGTTGAGCCGCAGGAAATCCTCCGCGGTGCTGCTGAGCCGATCATTATCGTTATCTGGTTCCTGAGCGGCGGCATTTCGACAAAAACTCAGACTGAGAATCAGAACGCACAGCCCTGCTACCCGTGCGAATGCCCCACTTGAAGTTTTCGTTGCCATCCGTTCCTCCTCGTGACTTTCTCTTTTAGCGCCAGCTTCCAGTTTCTTGCAACGTTGCTGCTGGACTCCTCCAAAGAAGTAATCCAGGCCGAGCCCAGCGAGGTCCGCTGTGATGCCTACTGGTTATTGTTGTCGTCGCCTTGATCCGCGAGTGATGTTGCCAGAAAACCGTGCCTCGCTGGATCGCCGCGTAATCGGAAGAACCCCGAGACTTGTCCGGAATTATTGATCCCCCGCAACGCAGTCGCTTGCGAGTCGGGGTAATCGAAGGAGAAGAATTGAGCGGGTGACGTGGGCCCGCTGGGCCCCGTCACGCCAGTGACCAGGAATCCGTGTGACGGGAAATTGGTGAAGTACTGGCCCGCGGCCACGCCGAAATCGTTAAGCCTCGCAGCGATGATGTTATCCGCGCCGGGAAAATCAAAGTTGTGGAACAGTCCAGCTGGTGTCCGCACGAAGCCGTGAGAATTGCCGAACGTGTCGCCGTATGCTCCCACAATGAAGTTAAGTGAGTTGATCCCGCCGGGATCCGTCTGCATGGGCACGGCCGCCGGATCCTCGAAGGAAGTGAACGCGCCATGCGCAGCAATGAATCCGATGCTTGTGTTCGGATCTCCCAAATCATAAAGCCCAGAGAGATTCCCAAAATTATTGATACCGGCGATTCCGCTATCGACAGCGCTCGGGAAATCGACTGTGGTATAGGTGCCTGAGGGGCTGCGGACAAAACCGTGGAATGCTCCGCCGGCGTTTTGCCACTGTCCGACGATAATTCCTACATCGTTGATTCCCGCTGCAATCGTGAACGTGGAGCCTGGCGGGTCGATAGTCACAAACGAGCCATTTGATTGCCGCAAATACCCGTGCACGACTCCGGCGGTGTCCTGGAAGCTTCCCACATTCTGCCCGAGATTGTTGATCGCCCGCGGAATCGTGTCCACCGAACCGGGAGGATCGAAAGCTTTGAACGAATAGTTGAGTATGCCTGGCCGGGCCTTCGTGCTCACCGCCACGTCCTCTGGATTGCTGCGAGCGCGAAGCGTTTCCGTCACCCTGTTCGTCGAAGAATCGATGACGGAAATGGTGCCGTCGCCGAAGTTGGCGGTATAGGCTATTCCTCCAGGGGTCATCGCCATGCCCCAAGGATTCGCGCCAACTGTAATTGGCGTGTTGAGATTCGCCTGTGCTCCGACGTCAATCACATCGACGGTGTTGGAGAACCAGTCCGCCACGTAAGCTCGCGTACCGTCAGGTGTCAGCGCGATGCCACGCGGATTTGGCCCCGTCGGAATCGAATTGACAACCACGTTCGTCGCCAGGTTTACGACTTTCAACGAATTGTCGCACTGCGAGGACACCAGCAATTTTGATTCATCGCGCGTGATTACCGATTCAAACGGGCAAGAAAAGCCTCCGATTGTGTTGAGGATTGTGCCCGAGGCAGTGGCAACGACACTAATCGTTCCACTGACCTGATTGGACACGTAAGCCCGGGAACCGTCGGCTGAAAACGTGATCCAGATCGGCTCTATGCCGGTTGGGATCGTCTGCACTACGGTGTTTGTCGCCGTGGCAATCACGGTGACGGTTCCAGAGAACTGGTTCGCTACGTACACCAAACTTCCGTCAGGCGAAACGGCTAACCCGAGATTGTCATTGCCGTTACCAACGGGTATGACGACGAGTGGCACATTCGTTGCGGTACTGAACACGATTACCTGGCCCACATCGCGGTTGCTGATGTACATGCGCTTGCCATCCGGTGTCACTACCACCCCATTCGCATTGTTGGCAAATGGGGCCGTGCCGATTACAGAGTTGTTGGCCGCGTTGACTTCCGTGATTCCTCCGCCCGCGTTGCTTACATACACGATCGCGGGACTGGCTGGAAGATTGCCGGTATTTTGCGCTGCCGCTGAGGTCGGACCTCCAAACCAGGTAATCAGTGTAAGTGCGACCGACTGCAACGCGGTCTTGTGAACCCGGGGCCCCTCGACTATTGCGTGCCATATGGCATTCATTTGACGTCGCATGCACCTGCTCCTTTTTGTGAACCCCGTAACGTTTAGATTGCGCTTGACCTGGACCTGCCATTTTGGAGCGACTTCTAGGTCCGCCACCGCAATACCCGAAACGGAGGAATTTTTATTGCAACCCAAGATCCCCGCGGGGCGCTCGCAGCATCCGACGTCCCAGAGGCTGCTTCAAGCGACAAGGAGCGACAGCGGACCCCCTGTCTGGCATGTCGTCAGATGTCGCGCCCTCATCGGCTCCAGCCGCCAAGGGTGACATCCAGCGGCAGGGAAGTGGTCAGCAAGGAGAAAACCTGTACGCCCGGAAAACCCATGGCCGACCTCCCTACTCACGACAGTAGCCATCACACCGACTCCACAATGAATTTGAAATTTGAACTCGAAGTTGACGACCAACAAGACGCCGGAAACCGCCCGAACTCTGACCCCGGCCCCACCGGCTGGCGCACCCCCCGCGCCAGCCGGACCCTCCCTCAGATCGGAGCCTATCCTGCGAGAAGAGACCCAGCTTCAGGCAGTGGAAAACACTAAAAAAGCCAAAGATTTCGCTTGACACTGCGTCTCATAAGTTATATTATGTTAACTCGAAAATCTGCCGGGCTGTCCTGCCGTTCCATTGATTCAAACTTCATTTTCTCGTTAACTGTGCGCCGTCTCCGCGCGTTATCCCCTGCCCCGGAGGCTTCATGTCTTTAACTCTCGAACGGATCGAACGCCTTGCCGCTGATGAAAAGGAAGATTGGCAGCGCAAGGTCAATCAAGGCGTTCTCAAGGATGATCGTATCCAGCAATTGATGGCGATGGGCGGCATGGAAGCCGTCGAAAAGTTTCTCTACGTCTTGCGGCTCGAATTTCAGCGCATCGAAAATCCCACCCGACTTCGGGCGGTGCGTAAGTGAGAAAACAGACTGACAATTGTGCTCGGTGTGGCTGGTCTCTCGCAGCCGATCAAAAGGCTTTATCTGTCTGCTCAGAGTGCAATCGAATGGAACTGTTTCGGCTCGCGGCTCGCATAGCTCTGAATGCGATTCTCTCTGAAAAGAATTTGTTGCTTAGGCTTCGATTAATCAAAAAATTCTTTGGGGTGTGTGTGAATCTATGGGAAAAACACTCGATTCTTGGGCCTGTCCCGTCTGCGGAAACGGAATGCTTTTCGAGCCGTGGAAAAATCCTTCAGGCACAAAGCCGGGATTCAGTTTGATTTGCAACGGCTCGCAAGCGATCCCTCACGAACTGCGAATGTATCTCGGGGGCTTCCGGCTCGATGCCCCTTTCCTTCCCCCCTCAAAATCTTCTGACTCGCCTTCTAAAACTCGCGCGGCTTCTCTCTTGGCTCGGGTGCGAAGTCGAGTGGAGGAAAGGGGCAGCGTATGAGAAAGAAGGGAAACGCAACGTGGTGGATTTTGACTCAGGAAGATGAAGTCTTGGTCAAGCACTACTCGGGGCCGGATCGCAAGCGGGCGCGGGAGGTTGCCGGGAAGTTAGTTCAATCGGAAAAGGAAAAGGAAGTTCTCGCGGTGCGTGTGAGTGCTCTAACTGTGATTCGGAGTTCCGATTTGAAAGCGGCTTTGCCAAAGGATGCCTTTTAGCCTCAGCGCGAAGGCACGCATTTTGGCACGGCCCCGACTCGCGGGCGAAAGGTTTTATGAGGGCTTTTCGCCCGTCTCGGGGCAAGGGGGAAACTTGGAGTGGTGCGACGGCGGAAAGAATCATACGGGGCCGTTTTTTACGATTTCGGTTTTGGCTGTTGAAGTCGGCCCCCGGACAGGGCGCAAAGGCTACAAAAGGATTTCAGCGCGGCAGATAGTCACCCGGCTCTGCGCAGAGTGTTTGAGAGTCACCACGATTCACTTGGAAGGTTTGAAACTGATTTCGGAAAAAGCCCAAGACACGGCGAACGATTGAAAAGGGGGATGTATGCCAAGGCACAAGTTGACTCGGGAACAGCAAATCCGTGGTTTGAAAAAGGCCCTAGCAAATCCCAAGACGCCAAAGCAATTTCGCGCGGGCATGGAAGCGCGGCTCGCCAAGCTTAAGCGGGAAAGCTAATTCCCTTTCAGTTTTTTCGCCAGTCGGCGCACGCGATCCGCCACGGCGAGGGTGAAAAGAAGATTCACCACTGACAGGGCTAAAAGCCAGTGGATGTAGTTTTCGAGTTCTCGGATATTCACGGCTTGTATCTGCATAGAGGGAGTTTATCGAAGATGGTCTTACCCCCCAAGGCTCGCCGATCGCCAAGTGTTCAAAAACGCAACGGTAAAGCGATCGTGCGGGCGGGGGGGCATGTCCTGCCGGATCGTGAAGTCTCTTATCCCGATATTTATGTCGCTGTCGGAAAGACGCCCTATGGGGGCACGTTATATGCGAAGTGTCAAATCAAGCTGAAACGTAAGTTGTACCGCTATCTCGTTTGGAAGCATGAGGGCAAACAATTCTCTTTCTACATGGGGCGCGTGAAAATCCTTGCCCCTCTTTCGGGTGCCGGCTCCAGGTCGACGGCCGGCGGACCTGGCCGCGGATCTCGGTCCTTGAGGGGGGCAAAAAGTGACTCCTGAAGAAAAACACGCAAGGTTTGAAAGGGCTCTGAAGGCCTTCTCGCGGCGGGTGAGGCGCGAAACAGGGATCGGCCTCAGCGCGGCTTTGCTCTATAGCGAATGCGAGGAAGGCAGCACGTACTTTTTTTGTTCCCATTCCGTCGAGGCCGCAAAAATTGAGCGTTTGATGATCCTTTCGCTAGAACAGTCTCAGGGGCAAAGGCTGCAAAGTATTGAAAAACAAGAGGCTCTGCCGATCCAATGAATCCCCTCTTGACGGAAAGCGATATCGTATTTCGGGCTGAATCAAGGCGTAAACGTCTTAGATTCAGGCTTTTAGGGGTGGGTGGGTTGCTCTTGTTTGCTGCCTTGTGTGGGTTTGTGAGTCTGCTAGTGCGTTGAAATTTTTTTGACCCCTGTACACAGCCCGAAAGGGCCTGTGCACAGGTATTTAGGGGGGTTAATCGGGATGGCGGTGACTGGCAGGTGCGAGTTTCCGGGATGCTTGCGCATGGCGAAGGAACGCCACCATGTCACCTATGACCCTCCGCAAATTGTAAAGCTTTGCCGACAGCATCACGGACAAATCAGCACGAGAAACGCTAATTTCGCAAAGGCTCACGGTAGAACACACAAAAAAGGGCAACGCGCCGTGCTTTCTACTGAGGAAAGGCTTTTGATTCACGCAGATTGGTGGCCTTCTTGAAAAACTTCGGCGGAGAGGTGGCACATAACCGTGGCTCTGCTGGAGAGCAACCCGGTGCGACGGGGTTGCCTTTCCGCCGAGGATTTGGCGTGCCCCTTGCAACCCCAGAGCCGAAAACTCCCGCCCGACCCCCCGCGCGGGGTTTGCGCGGGGGGATCGAGGCGGAAGGGGGGCCGTATGTTCATACCCCTATAGGAACATCTCCCCCGCAAGTGTTTGTTGGACGCACAGTAGATGGCATCGAGAAAAAGCGTAAACGCGAAAGATTCAAGCACATAGCGGCGTGTGCCTTCGCGCTTCTATACGGGGGCGAACAGGATGCCGGGAAGGCCCTTTTATCGTGTGGCCGGTACTTTCAGCGGATCAATTTCCCCTGTGGAACCTATCGCTTGGTTCCCTTCCCTTGTGATTCTGTTTTTTGTCCCGATTGTGCGGCTCGTCGTTCGAAACCTCTGCAAGACAAAATTCTTGCTCGGATGAATCAGGAAGAGAATGACTACTTTTTTTTGACTGTTACCGTCAAGAGTTGGGAGGAACTAACACGTGAGGCAATTGATCGGCTCGTGCGAATGTTTCGGGAGCTTCGAGAGTCTGATGAATGGAGAGACGCTGGAATTAGTGGTGGGGTCTATTCAATCGAATCGACTTTCACGCACGCGGGCTGGCATCCGCATTTACATATTCTCATCGAAACCAAAAAGGGAGCTTTGGGACTGCATCACGTTGAACGATTTAAGGAACGCTGGCTCAAAATCACTGGAGACAGTCGTTACATCAACCTTAAAAAAATGTACGGAAAGACTCGAAAAGGCGGGAAAACTAAGCGGATCAATCGTTCAGCTTTACGTGAGTTGGTTAAGTACGCGACGAAGAGCGCGGACTTTTCAAGAAAGCCGGATCGCGTTCTAGAATTTTTCCGCGCTTTTAAGGGAGTGCGGCGGATGCAGTCTTTTGGTTCTTTCCTTGGAGTGGCGAAGGACGCGGAGAAGGAAGCGAATGAAGAGCACACCAAAGAGCCGGTTGGCTGTTCATGTGGCCTCTGCAAGTGGAGTGACGGGAAATATATTTGTAAGGTTCACATCACGGAAACGTTTTTATTAGCCGATGGCACACGGCAGTTGAAACTTTTCGATTCAGGGGAAGGCCCCCCGGATTATTTGCCGGTGAAAGATTGGATTTCGGAAAAACAGTTTCAAGTCGAGGAAGTCAAGAGAATGCAGCCGGGCCTTTTTGCCGGGCCTCTTTTCGATGGCCTCTCTCATGCCGTATGAACGCTCAAGTTATACATGCAAGCGCGATAGGTGCGCCGTCTGCGGAAAGAAAAAGTTTCCGCAATACCTGTTTTGCAAAACCTGCTATTTCTCGCTTCCGCGAGAAATGCAGCGGGCTTTGTGGAATACGTTTGACGGATCGGCTTACAAGGCCGCGCTTGAGTATCTGAATAAGCAAAAGCTTTTTTAGCAGTTACTTCAAAACAGGGGGAAAGAAAATGACGCAAGTGTTTGTTGGTAGGACGGCTGATGCAGAGGCCCCGTTTCTTAGTGGGGCGTTTTGGAAGCCGGGAATAAGTGTGAAAGGCACGGTTAGCAAATTGTTTGAGGACAAGGAAAAGCGCATGTGTTACGTGCTTGACTTGGAAAAGCCCGTCGAAATTGATGGCGCAGAATGGGATCGCGTCTCTTTGGGAAACTTGGCGGGCTTTGTGATGGCTCTTTCCGCCGCGAAGATTGAAAGGCTTCGAGTGCGGGATGTTCTCGAATTGGAATGCGAGGACGTGAAGGCCCCGACAAAAGAGGGATATTCTCCGCGTCCGAATTTTAATCTCAAGCTGACTCGCGCCTAGGAGGGATCATGCCGCGAAAGTATGTCAAGAAAACGGGGGCGCAAACTGCGCCCCTTCCGGCTTCAATTCAGTGCCCGGCTTGCCAAAGCCGGATTAGTTCGGACGGCAGTACGCTTTACGAAAAATCTAAGGTTCTAGGCAACTTGCAACAAACTGCCGATAGCATCGGTGAAGTCGAGAAGGCAGCCGATCTTCTCGAAGCGAAGTATGAAGAGGCGAAAAAACGGATCGTGGAATTGGAAGCTGAATTGAAAAACGAAAGGGAGAAAAAGGTCAATGTGGAACCGAAACAAAAATCAGGAAGCGAGAAGCCCGGCTCAAGCTGGTGGTAGTTTCGAGGATGCCGCGAGAAGTGTTACGGCTCAGGAGGAAACTTTGCCCCCGGAAGATTCTCAAGCGGAAAATGGCCCGCGCGTGGAAGTCGAAACTCAGTTTATTATTTTGGAAGAGTGGGCAGAGGGCGCGGCAAAGCTTTGTTTTGTGCCCGCGTCTCGTCTGATTCATCCGGCTTTCAAATTGACGGATGCGGAAGCTGAGGATATTGGCCCAAAGATGCAAGCTTTCTTGCAAGCTGTTTGCGACAAGTGGGCTCCCCCGCTAGTTGCTAGGCTCATGGGAAAGTACCCCGAGTTTTTTGATCTTCTCGGGGCTGTCTCAGTCCTTCACTATCAAAAATGGCGGTACGTCCAAAAGATTGTTGCTTGGGAAGCGCAAAAGAAAGCGGAAGCTTCTCAGCCGGGGGAAAGGCCGATTGATGCACAAGCCGATCCGGCCCCGTCTCCTGAAATGCCACGCCCCGAGTCTGCCTCTTCTTCGCTTGAAGGCCCGGCGATCTAAGCGGGAATATGATCGGCTATCTCGAATTGTTTTTCGGAAAATCTTTCACAGGGAAAACGGCTCGAATGCTGCATGAGATTCGGGCCGTTAACCGTTTAGTGCTAGTTGACCCAAAGTGTGCGCAGTTGGTGGAGTTGAAGGGCTTCGATCATTTGTGGCCGGAATATCTTCCCAAAGGCCCAAAAGTTAAGGCCGGATGGAAAGCGCAAAATCCCGCTGATTATTTTCGCAAAAGGCTTGAGTCTCAGCCCTTTCGCGTGGTGATTCATATTCGCACGCATTTTCAAGAGCAATTGGAAATGCTTTGTCTTTTGCTGCGGGGTGTTGGTGACCTGACTTTGGCCGTGGATGAATTGGGTCTCTTCATTCCTTCAGGTGCGCCTGGATCGCTTCCCCCGGCGATCACGCAAGCGATGATCTCGGGAAGGCATGAAGGGTTGAAGTTTTGCGGCACGGCTCAAAGGCCGGTGCTTGTACATACTACGGCCCGCGCGAACGCGGAAAGGATTCACTGGTTCAGGATCACGGAATTGAACGATCTGCGCCCCGCGCTTTCCTACATGCCCAAGGTTCTAGCCGATTCCCTTCCCTCTCTCCCTGACTACGTGTGTATAGAGACTTCAGACGCCAAGCCCCCCTTCAGGGATGAAAGCCTAGTCGGAAAAATCAAAATCCTCAAAGCCTGAAAACCTTGTCAAGAGGAAGTTCCACGCGCGCGCGCGCGTGGGGAAAAACCGGTTTTTAGGCCGGGTGTATAGTCTGCGCCGTGAAACGCACCACACTTTCCGGCCCCTTCTTGCCCCTGATCGGGGGGCGCATTCCTTCCCCAAAGCGCAGCCACGCACAAGGAAAAACTGCGGCCCCCGATTGTCTTTTCGTGGGGGCTTTCGGCCTATGAAGTTTATTGAAATTCCGCCGATCAAAAAGGCTGTAGGCATCGCGCTTGTAGCGGGCCTTGCTTACGTGATTTTGGAAGGGACGGGGATCGGTGCGCCCGCTCGTCAAGCTGTCGGCGCAGTGACCACGCAAGTCAAAGCTTTCGTTATGAAGCTGTTCGGGAAAACGACTGTTTCCAGTTCTTAACTGGTAAGGAGAAATGAGCCGTGGCAAAACCAAATTTGTGGGGCCTGCGAAAGTTGACTTCCAAGCCGTGGCCGGTAGCGGGTGCGGCATCTGTGAGCCCGCAAGGTCAAGCGACGATTGACCTAAAAGACTTTCTCCAAAAGGAAACGATCTCGCGCTTGCTCGTTCGCATTCGCGGCTCTGTCGTGATCGCGGGCGCGGGCGCGGGTGTTGCCACTGGCAGGGATAATCCAGAAAGCCTTGTCGTGAATATCACGGCACGGCACGCCCCGGCTCTTGGCGTGGTGAGCAAGGATTCCCTCACGCCACGCGGGATTATTCAGCAAGGCATTTTTGATCGCGGATACGCGATTCACGGCACGGCGATTACGGACGCGGCGGGCACGACACAGGTTGACTATTGGCTGCCCCTGAATTTTAAGATGCCGGGCAGCGTCAATCCGATTGAGTGGGGCCTGCCTCTCGCGCTGTTCTCTTCCTATCAGCTTGTTTTGACTGTCGGCGGGCGCGAACAGTTGTTCACTGGCGGCACAAACACTTGGGACCCGACTGGTCTGGTCATTGAAATTTGGGCCGACTTCGATGCGGGTGTTGCGGGCTCTTTCCATCTGGTTGAGGAGTTTGAAAAGGTGATTCCTGTCGTTCAGACGCAGACGGATTTGCAAATCGTCTTGGAACGTGGATTCACTTACACTCACTTGCTCTTTATCGCCAACACGGCGAACGCCAAAGACGATACCGTTATCAACGGTATCACGGTGCAAAGTGCGGGCCGCGTGTGGACTCCCCAAGGCGACAAAAACGCTCAGATGATCCACGACTGGAACAGGGAAACGCACGTCAACAATGCGGCGGAAAGCTTGGTTGGAACGTACTTCATTCCGGCTTTGCGCGACGGCATGGCCTCTCGCGGAATTGATGCGATGCAGGATCGCGTCGAGGTCAAGCTTGATGTGACTCTCGGGGGCGGGCCGTCCAATGTGATCGTGCGCGGTCGGCGGATTCAGCAACAGGCTTTGCAGGTACAGCCTGCGGCTGCGGCTGCGGCCTAGTCATTCTCTAACAGGCGAAACGGGCCGGGTGAAGGGTAAGCCTTGTAGAAGGCATCCGGCCCTATCTTTCAAAGTGAGGAAAGTATGCCTTTCGGTTTCCAAGATTCGATGGATTTCAGCGGGGGCGGTGACAGCCCCGACTCAAGCGGGAATACCGGAATAATTTCCGCGCTTGAAAATGTCGGCGTGAATTTTGCAGCCGGTGCGGCCACTGTCGGCTTGGGCGCTATCAGTAAATCGGCGGGCGTGCAAGCCCCCTACGGTTTGACTCCGTATAATATCACGCGAACGCCCGGAACATTTGCTCCGATGGTGCCCCCGGTGAGCAATAACACGATTGTTTTGGGCGGCCTTGTACTGGCGGGCCTCTTGGTTTGGATCGCTTTGCGTGGGCGCGGTCGGGCGGGCGGGTGAGGCATGAGTTGCTCTTGCGGGGGAACCGATAGCGGCTCTAGTGCGGGGCCGATCTTGACAGGTACGCTCGATCCGGCTTACGCGGATACTTCCGGCGCTGGCCCTTCCGGCCTTCCATCGCAGCAAGCCGATGTATTTTCTGGCTTCGGGAAACTTTCATCGGGCGCGTTTTGGATCGCGGTTGTAGTCGTGCTTGGGATCGCGTGGTACGCGGAAAGCCAAAAGCGAAAGAGTCAATAGGTGCCCCCTCTCAGCCTCATTTCGCAAGGGAGTGTTTCTTCCCTTAATCCTTCCGCCCCTCTTCCCCCCGGAAACGCGGAAACGATAGCAAATTCTCTCGGGCCTTTTTTCAATCAGCCTGAGCATGATCTGATTTTTGGGGCCGCGAGTACCGGCTTCTTTTCTTACAATGAGCCGAGTTGCGGCGGGATCAATACCGGAGAATCTTCCGGCGCACAGTTGGCGAGTGTCGGAATTTCTTCCGGCATCGGTGCTATCCCGATTGCCGGGCCTCTTCTCTCGAAACTTTTCAACGTAATCAATCCTCTCGCGCATCACGCGGCAGCCGTCAAGACGGAACAGGCTACGCTCTGCCGGGCTGTGCCCGAGGCGAATAATTTTCTCAGGCAGATTGATGCGGCGGTATCCCAAGGCCAGTTGGACGTAGCGACGGCGGCACAGGCTTTGGAACAGGGTTACCAGAATTGGCTAGTGGAAGTGAAGCCGATTTATAAGACAGGCGCGGGCAAGAATTGTAATGCGGCTTGCGTGTATGCGAAGGCCTTTCGCGCGGCCATCGAAATGCGGAAACAGAATTATGCGCTGATTCAGAACAGCGCGGCTTCAGGGGCGCAAGGGGTAGTTGGTGGGGTAGTGAACGCTGTCGAGAATGCTTTCACTTCCATAGCCTCTAGTTTAACCGGATCGTCTCAGCCTTCGCTTGCTCAGGCTGGATTGACGCCCGCGCGGCAATCGAGCATGGCGATCTTTCTTGTGATTGCGGGGCTTGGGGTTTCGGCTTTTGTGTTTGCAAAACTTTTTGGAGGAAAATAACTGTGAAAACGAAACACTACGTTTACATCGGCTTGGGCGCATTCTTGGCGTATGTGGCCTATCGGCACTATGTCGTGAAAAAGCCTCTCTTTCCTTCTGTCGGAATTTAGCCTGAAGGGGGCAAAATGAATTTGAGTCTATCGGCGGCCTATGGGCTTGTCGCAGTCGCGGCGGCCTACGCGCTTTACAAGTTGCTTAATCCGACTTCGGCCTTTGCTGCATCCGGCGACGCGGGATCGGGCGGAACTGGCGAGTTTTCGGCTGGCTCTGGCGGATCGGATGCGGCAAAGCCTGCCCCGAGTGGGGTTGCTTCGCAGTACGATCCCCTCATCCTCAATGCAGCGCATGAGGCGCAGATTGATCCCGTTTTGTTGAAAGCGGTCTGTGCGACGGAAACGGGCTTCAGGGTTGATGCGATCAATCCCGAAAAGGATTTCACGCTAAACGGTGTTACCTATGCGCAGTACGACTCTGAGGGGCAGGCTTTGCTTGTCCAATGGATCAAAGATGGAAACGATCCGGCTTCTATTGGCCTTAATCCTTCTTGCGGGATCGCCCAAGTGCGAGTGGGGAATGCGAAGAAATTTATACAGGGGCTCGATGCTTGGGATTTGTTCGATCCCAAGGTGTGCCTTGAAGCCGCGGCTTTCCTGATTTCAAGCGATGGTACTACGGTTGAAACTGCCGATAAGTACAATGTGGGCGCGGGCCTGAATTGGTTTCGTGGCGTGAGAAATGCGGCCTATCAGCAAAAGGTAGCTGATTTCTATTCTCGATTCGCGGGAGACTTCTAACAGTGGGAAACTTTCAGGAAGTAATCAACACGCGGCCCTCTTCCCCTGCGCAAACTGCCCTTGTGGCTTTGCCTGGTGCGCCTGGCGATGTGACAGCGGGCTTCTGTGCTTCTTTCTTCAATCGGATGCAGTACGTCCGTTGGACAGGCTTTCAAAATTTCAAAAATAATAAGGCCTTCGCCGTTAGCGATCCGGTGCCTGCGGGGCATCTCTGGCTGATTCTCGCGCTTTCCGCTTTCCATCTGTTCATTACGCTTCGCACGATCCATTTTTTTGCGATTCCCCCCGGCGATGCGGATAACTTGCTCAATGTCACAAGCGACACGACTTCGCCACAGTTTCAAGGCGCGACCAACAATCCCCCTTTGAAGTCGGGCGTTTTGCTTTCGATTGGCGGGGGGAACTTGGCTGATATGCAAAGCCAGTCTCAATCCTCTGTGTGCGGGTTAGTCAATCCTATCTACCTGCCGGAAAGATGGAAAATTCTCGCCTGTATTGATAGCGGGGAAGCTGTTTCTACCCCTTCTGCTGACGGGATCACGATTGATGCAGGGCTCATTGATTTAGACCAGTCGGAATGCGTTCCTGAACTATGAGAGGCGAGCTTGTCAGAAGGCTGCAAAATCGGCAGTGGATTGGGCCTCAAGCGGCTGTTAACGGGGATGATCTTTTTGTGCTTTCCGATGCAGTGCCAAGAGGCGAGGCTTGGAAGTTGGTGCAAGCTTCTATTTTTGGAAACACTAATGGGAATGTGGCGATCTGGCTTTACGCGGTGCCCCCTTGGGTGTTTGGATATCCTCTCGCGGATTTTTTCTCGAAGATTGGGACTTTTAAGTTTTATCTTCCGACTCGGGGCGCTGTTCAATTGTCGGTGGGCGGTACGCCCGCGAGTAATGAGATTCAGGAAGTATCGGGGATTGCCAACAGCGTCAGGGTTTTTCCGAGAAGTTGGCGCTCTTTCTTTCTTCCGCCCGGTTGGGGGTTGCTTGGCACTATGAGTTCTCCCACTGCTTCAACGGGTTTTTTGACTTTGTCAGTCGGCCTGATTCGAGTCGGGCTCGATGAGTGTCTTTGCTAAATTTTGGAGGAAAAATGTTCACAGCAAAAGAGATTTGGGAAGCGGGCAAGGCGGCTCTTGAAGGCAAGGCCAAAGAGGCGGCCTCTGCGATTCCGGCGACTGTCGGGCCGGTAATGCGCGAAGTGAAAGCGGGGGCCGATCCTTCGCTGAGTCCCACTGCCGCGCGGTTTGAAAGCGAGTTGCAAGCTTCACAGGAAGCCCCTGCCGGTGCGCCGGTCGTCTTTGTGCCTGCCGATTCTTTTGATCCTGCCGATTTCGATTTTGAGCCCGGCACGTATCGCGTGCATTTCAAGAATGGGCATTCCGGCGAGTATGACGGCGTGGCCTTGGCGCATTCTTTCCCGTTCGATCCGGCTCAGGTGCAAGGCATCGAACGTGTTGAGGTTGTGGGCCTTCTTTCTTGATAGGAGTCATGGGGCCTGAAGCATGGGCGATTATTTTTACACTCGCGGGCGGGATTTTTCTGCATCTGATTTTGCTCGGGGCTTGGCTGTGGAAGTCGGGCCGCACGTTCGGAGAAATGAAAGCCGGATTTGCCCATTTGGTTGCGAGTTTCGACGATTTCAAAGCGCAGCATTACATCACTCGGGCTGAGTACGATGCACGGGCTAGGGACTTGGTGGAATTGCTTTCAAAAGTGATCGGCAAGTGAAAGGTTACTGATGCTTGGCTGGAATTTTCACAGTTTCAATTTGGGTTTTTGGGTCGTAGTGGGAATACCGGGCTGTTGGTATAACCCCAAAAGTGATCGGTTCAATGTCTGCGTGGATGAGCCATTTTTTGTCGCCAAGGATGCCATCGTAAAGGATCGTGTCTCTATCGAATTTTGCGAGGCAGGTGTTTCTTTCAACGTCCATTTCTTTCGCTTGCTGTTGAAGGCTTATCAGTTGTTTTTCAAGTTCTGCGATGTGTGTTTGTTCAGTCCCCTCCGTTTGCTGTGTTCCTGTTTTCAGGATTGCTATTTTATCTTCAAGTTCTTTCATTTGCGCGTTGTCTTTTTCCGTGATTTTCTGCGCGTTGGTTTTTGTAATTTGATACGTCGTTCCTGTCCCGATAAGAAGGCCCGCTATGAGCGCGACGAAGGTGATTATCAAGTTTTTCATGGTTTGTTTTTGTCTCCTGTGAGGATAGTTTAATGGCTTGGTATGACACTGTTCTGAGTAATACGCTTGGTGTTGCTTATAGGTCATATACCGGGAATGTTGATCCTTGGACCTTGCAGCAATTGAGGGATGAGGCTTCGGTCTCAAATGTAAACGCTTTGGGGCCTGATGCTACTGACGCGGAAAAAGCGGTAGCGGCTGCCCAAGCTGCGAACGGAGTAGATAGCTATTTGAAGTCCATTAATGCTCACCCGGACCAAAGCACAGCGGGTCCTCGCATTCCCTTTTTTGGTCAAATCGGTTCTGTCGAGTTTTTAGCGAAGTTGGAAAAGCTTGTTTATGGGACTATCGCGGTCGGTGCTTTGATCGGGCTGTTTTATTTTTCCCAGAAGTACGGCTCATCAATCAAGAAAACTTTCGAGAAAAAGTGACCTGTGGGCTTTGACATTTCCAGTTTCATCGGGGGATCGGTCGGGGATGCTTTCGCTAAGATAGCGGGCGTCTTTAAGGTGCCCCCGGAACAGGTTCTCGCGGCCAACACGGAGTTGGAAAAAATCCGGCTTGGGCTCGAAAGTCAATTAGTCGCGCAAGTAACAGCGCAAGTGGAAGTGAATAAGGCCGAGGCTTCGAGCAAGAGTGTTTTTGTCGCAGGGTGGCGGCCATTCATTGGCTGGATTTGCGGATCGGCTTTGGCCTGCCAGTTTATTGTCGGCCCTCTTTTTACTTGGGGCTCTGCCGTGCTCAGGCATCCGGTGCAATTCCCTTCTCTCGATTACAGTTCGCTTTCCACGATCCTGCTAGGGATGCTTGGTTTGGGAGGGTTGCACACGTATGAAAGAGTGCAAGGCGTGCAAAACGTGGACAAGCTGAAATGAGCAAAATTGTGGAACTGGAAAAGCCGAAAACGGATAAGGTCGAAGAAAAAATCACTGCGGCTCTGGCTGAGGAAAGGCAGAGGCAGCGACTCTTCCTCAACGGCTTTTTTTGGGGCGTGCTTTTTGTTTTGTGGCTCACTCAATTAGTGCGGGGCATCTCGCAAAAGGAGAATTAAAAATGTCTTGGATCAAGCTTCCGGTTGTGTTGCAAGTCGCGGGCGTGGCCGTTTTCGGGCTGACTGTGTGGAAGGGCGTGCACGGCTTCTGGCCTTCTTTCGGATTGATTGCGGGCGCGGCATCGGCCTATGTGGGGAAGCATTTTTCGCAAATTTACAAGTGAGGCTCGGGTATGAGCATTCTCGATTCTTTCGGCACGGCTCTTGCGGGCGGGATCAATTCGCAGATAAGCGCGGCAGAGGATACAGCCGTGCAAGCCGCGAAGGCTGTAGCGGTGTGGGCCGTGATTGTGGTAGTGGAATTGGGCCTAGTGATCTTTTTGCTGTCCAAAAGGCCTAGGACTTGAAGGCCTATTGACAAAGCGTATCTATGGGGGTACAACGGTGACCGTGCAGGCTGCGCACACTCAAATTCGGAAAGCCCCGCGATTTTTCTCCCGCGTCCGTGGTAGTTATATTATGTTAACTTCGAAACCTGAAACAGCTATCCTCGCTCTAGGGGCGTATCTTTGGGCTCCCCCGGCCCATCCTTCTGCCCTCTTCCCGTTTTTGTTCAGCTAATTCTTGCTTGTGGATTTTTGGGCTTTGCGCTGGTCCAATTCGTACTTGATGTATTGTTCGAGCAGATGTGGATCGGCGCCCACGAGCCGCCGCCCATTTATGAAAATTGTCGGGGTGCTGCTGACTTCGAGCAAAACACCGTTGGCGCGGCTCGCATCAACGGCGGCTCCCGCCTCGGGGCTGGCCATGCACGCCTTGAAGGTGTCCGGATTCAATCCAGCCTCGTTGGCGAAGTCCGTCAGTTTGCTCCAGGCATTTTCGGCGGAAATGATGTCCTGATTATCGTAAATGAGGTCATACAACTTCCAGAAAACCTTGGGGTCTTGCTGGTAGGCACAGCGCCCGGCAAGAGCTGCCGTCCGCGCCCAGGGATGGATCTGCTCAAGCGGAAAATCCTTGAAGATCACCCGCACTTGCGGATAGTTCGGCAGGAGTCCGCGCAAGGCGTCATGGAGGCTGCGGCAGATCGGGCACTCGAAGTCCGAAAACTCAACCAGTGTAACCGGGGCATTAGCGGGGCCCAGTGAAGGGCTGTCTTTTGTCTGCAGCTTTGCCCTGGCCTCGGCCGTGGGGTCTTTCGAGAGATCAGATATTTCCCCCCGGAACATGTACTTGCCGTCTTTTGTGATATAGACCTTGCCCGTCTGCCGGTTTTCTCCGAACTTAATCTCGACGTCAACTTCCAGCAGACCTTCGACACCGATATCTTTCGGAGCGGCCACTTTTACGCTCGTTTCAGGACCGAATGCGTAGAGATTGCGGAGATAATCCTCGACAGTCCTCTGGATCGAAGACTGTCCAGAAGCCGCGGAGACTGCTGGCTTCTGCTGGGCTCCGACTGCGGGGAACACCAGCCACAAACAAACTATCGCTGTCCTGCCGAGTGTTCTCTTCACGCTGGACCCCATTTTCTAAGGGATAAACTTCTGTGCGATTGGAAACGGCCTGCCAAATCCAAAAGCGCGCGAGGTAATCTTTAGTCCCGGCGGAGCCTGCTTGCGCTTGTATTCGTTCCGGTCCACCAGCAGGGCAATGTCCCGTACAAGTTGGAGGTCGAATCCGTAATGATCCGCGATCTCCTGAGGGCTGTGCAGATCCTCGATATAAGCCTTCAGAATTCGGTCCAGCACGTCGTAGGGCGGAAGACTGTCTTCATCCTTCTGATTGGGCCTTAGCTCCGCGGAGGGGACTTTGTCGATGGTCGAAACAGGGATGAGTTCCCTTTCCCGATTGATCCAGCGGGCGAGTTCATAAACCATGAGTTTGGGAACATCGGAAATGACTGCGAGTCCGCCGGCCATGTCGCCGTAGAGCGTGCAGTAACCAACCGCCATCTCCGACTTGTTGCCGGTGCTCAAAACCATGGACCCGAATTTATTGGAAAGAGCCATCAGATAATTCCCGCGAATGCGCGCCTGAATATTTTCCTCGGCAACGTCCATGGGGCGCGCGTTGAACGCGGGCGCAAGCGCCTTTTGATAGGCGTCGAACACCTCGCCAATCGGCAGAGTCTTGAATTCTATGCCAAGATTCCTCGCCAGCGCCATCGCATCGGATTTGCTTCCCTCTGAGGAGAATGGCCCGGGCATGGAAACGCCAAGGACATTCGCGGAGCCAAGCGCTTCCACGGCAATTGCGGCCACTACCGCTGAATCAATTCCTCCGCTCAGGCCAACCAGGACTTTCTTGAACCCGCATTTGCGGACGTAATCTTGCGTGCCAGTGACGATGGCCCGATATGCGTAGGCAATTTCTTCCTGCGGCTGAGCGTGTATCTCTCCTTCTCCGGTAACGGTATCGAAGAGGACCAAGTCCTCCTCAAATGCCATCGCCTGCGCCGCAACTTTCCCCTCGGCTGTCAACGCCATGCTGGCGCCGTCGAAAATCAGGCTATCGTCTCCGCCAACCTGGTTGACGTAAACCACGGGCCGGTGTTGATTCCTGGCGATGGACTGCAGCATCTCCAGGCGCAAGGCGCGCTTGTCGATCGTATAAGGAGAAGCGGAAATATTCAGAAGGACGGTAATTCCCTGCCCGATCAGTTCCGTGACAGGATCGCGGTCATAACGGCACTCGGCCCAAAAAGTTTTGTCGTTCCAGACGTCTTCGCAAATTGTAATCCCCAACTGTTCTTTTCCGAATCCATACGCGAACTGTTTGGTTGCGGGCTGAAAATAGCGAGACTCATCAAACACATCGTACGTCGGCAAAAGCATCTTGCTTTGCTCGAATACCACGCGTCCGCTGCAAACCAGCGCCGCCTTGTTCGCGATGGATCTTCCCGTGCCGTTTTTCACGCGTCCGGCATATCCGACGATGGCGGGCAGCGGGAGTTTGGTCGCGAGTTCCTTCATTTCTTTATGGTTGCGATCGATAAAGGAGGGGCGTTCGAGAAGGTCTTGAGGCAGGTAGCCGCACAGGCATAGTTCCGAAAAGACGGCAAGGTCGGCCCCTCGCTGCCTGGCCTTTTCCGCCAGGCTCAAGATGCGAGCCGAATTTCCTGAAAAATCGCCTACCGTGGGATTGAACTGCGCAAGCGCTATCTTCATGCCGGCACTTTAGAATACGGAGGCAACCGCCAGATTGCAAACTGCCGCGCCCTGGAACTTGTCTTGTTCATCGGCTGGCTCGCTCGACATCTTGTCGCGGCTTTTCAGCAACCAAACTGGCAATTCCCTGCCCGGCGTGAAGCTCGCGATAAAAAAGCGTGCGCAGTTCGGGAAATGCATTTCGCAACTCTCCAGATTCAAGCAGAAACGCGGGGTTGCGAGGGCCGCCCGGACAATCGAGTTGGGCGCGCGTATAGGTTTCAAAGAACAATAAGCCGCCGGGCCGCAGCGCACGCGCGATCTGCGGGAATAGCGCGCGCTGCAAGTAGCAGAAGCAAAGAATCAGGGAAAAGAAAGCCTCCGGCAAGCGCAACTCCTCGAGATTTGCCTGAATCAGGCGTATACCGCTTGGTTGGGGCACCGCGATCGCGGAACAGTCAGCACGGCGAAGTGCAAGTCTCGCCTTGCGTGCACGAGTCTCGAGAATATCCAGCCCTGTCCCGGACCAATCGACCGCCGTGACAGCCGCGCCTCGCGCAGCCAGCAGGAGCGTGTTCCGCCCCGTTCCGCAGGCTATGTCCAGAACAGGTCCCTTGGGGAGCATTGGAAGCCATTCCAAAAGAATGCTGGCGGGTTCCTCAGGCTGGCGTTGCGCCGCCTCGCGGTGACGGGCGTCCCACTCGATTGCGTTAGCGGGCATAAAAAAGGCTCTTGAACGAGATGTCCAAGAGCCTTGAACTGTTGCAATCCAGCGCGTTTAGCGCCCGAGTCTTCTTCATTCAACGACTGCCGGCTAAACGCTGAAAGAGCTGCCGCAGCCGCAAGTGCTCTTCACATTCGGGTTATTGAACTTGAATCCCGCACCTTCGAGGGTCTCGATGTAATCGATCTCAACGCCATCCAGGTACATCGAGCTCATCTGGTCTACGGCAACTTTAAGCCCGTTAAAATCGACCACCTGATCGGTCTCATTCGTCTGATTTTCAAATGCCATATGGTACTGAAACCCAGAGCAGCCTCCGCCGACGACGGCAACGCGCAACGCCACCGGAACGGGGTTCTGCATGTTCATGATTTCCTTGACCTTTGTGGTGGCTACTGGAGTCAGACTAATCATAGTTTCGTTTGGCCTCCGCCTGCAGGTCTGCCTGCCAGGCTCTTCACATGCTCATTATACCAAACCTTCGAGACAACTGCACATCACTGCTCGTGCCTCGTTTTCCAAAGTGGAAACTTCGAACTTGGGGGCCTTTCGACAACTGGAAACGCTTCGCATACAATTAGATGCATCCATGAGACACCGAGTTACGTTGATCCCGGGCGAGGGCATAGGTCCTGAAGTCGCCGCAGCCACCCGCGCCATCCTGGAAGCAGCCGGCGTGAAGATTGACTGGGAAGAGGTGCAGGCTCGGTCTGAAACAGCATCTGAAGCGGGACAGTTTGTCACGGAAAGCGCCGTGGAGTCGGTCCGGCGTAACCGAGTGGCGCTTAAGGGGCCGATGGGGACAGCCATTGCCGGCGGAGCCCCCAGCGTGAATGTGGCACTAAGGAAAACGCTCGATCTCTATGCCAACGTACGTCCGGTCAAAAATATTCCCGGAGTGAAATCTCGCTTTGAAAATGTGGATGTCCTCTTAATCCGGGAGAATACCGAAGATCTCTATTCCGGGTTGGAACATGAAGTCGTTCCCGGGGTCGTGGAGAGTCTGAAAATCATTACCGAAAAAGCATCCACGCAAATTGCGCACTTCGCGTTCAAACACGCGCGGCGACAGGGACGCAAGAAAATTCACGCCATTCATAAAGCCAACATCATGAAGCTTTCGGATGGGCTTTTTCTGAAGTCCATTCGCAATGTGGCGCCGCAATATTCCGAAATCGAGTACAAAGAGCTCATCGTGGATAACGCCTGCATGCAAATGGTGCTGAATCCGCAGCAATTTGACATGCTCCTGCTGCCAAATCTTTACGGGGACGTAATGAGCGATCTCGCTGCGGGACTCGTTGGCGGGCTTGGCGTGGTCGGCAGCGCCAATATCGGGGATGAAGCTGCCATGTTCGAAGCCGTCCACGGGACGGCCCCCGACATCGCCGGGAAGGGATTGGCCAATCCGACGGCTCTTATTCTCAGCAGTATCATGATGCTGGATCACCTGGGTGAATCGTCGTCGGCTCGCTGCATCCAAAGCGCTCTCGAAAGCGTGCACCGGGAGCGAAAGCACGTCACTCAAGACGTGGGTGGCCAGGCTGGCACTGCGGAATTCACCGACGCAGTGATTTCAGCCCTTCGCCCAAGCTAGTTCCCTGTCGGACTTGATTAAACGGGCTGGCGTACCCGCTGTTCTGAACACACTCGCGACGCTGCCGAGGCTTGTTATTCCAGACTATCCGTGGCAAGCTTTGATGCCTAGGTCCCCTTCCAAGGCGGATTCATGCATCGGTCCAGACACCCTGAGCGTCGTCGCACAGTCAGAATTACTCTTCAAATTCCGTTAAAGGTTCGATGTCAGATGCCGGAAGGCGAAGCCATCGATTTGAAGGCTTTCACGCAGTTTGTGAGTGCCCATGGCGCCCTCATCGTAATGGACGCGCCCCTGTTACCCGGCCAGCTGATTCGCGTTTTCAATGAAATGACCTCGGAATCGGTCGAATGTTTTGTGACTTCCGTCCGCGAGAAGCGGGAGCGGCGGTTCGTTGGGGTCGGCTTCGCAGCCCCCAGGGATGATTTCTGGCATGTCGTGTTTCCGAAGGCAGGTACACGCCAGGCCGTGCGTTCCTCTCAAACCGGGTCACTCGTTTCACCGCAAAGAAAGTTGAATACCCCTCCGCAAGTTTAAGAATCAGTTCGCCTCTGAGGCGCGCTTCCGCAATCCACTTCTCATGCTGTAGCGGACTTCAAGGGATCGGGCCAGTCTCCGACCCGTCACTCTAGTTCAGGTGTGGTGCATACACCTGATACAGCAGGAGATACACAATGACACCGGTAATGGAAACGTAGAACCAGAGAGGGAGTGTCCACCGGGCGATCATCCGGTGCTCGTCAAATTTCTCCATCCAAGCGCGGCGAAGTGTAATCAATATCAGCGGCACAATCACGACCGCCAACACCGTATGCGACAGGAGCAAGGCGAAGTAGACAGGGCGAATCCAGCCCTGCCCCTGGAAAACGACATGTCCAACGCGGTAGTGATAAATCAAATAGGAAATCAGAAATGCTGTCGAGACCGCAAACGCCGAAATCATGAAGGCCTTGTGAACCTTCATCTTGCCCATTCGGATGGCCGTATAGCCGCAGGCCAGCAAGAGCGCGCTCGTGCCGTTCAGGGAGGCGTTGAGGGCTGCCTGGGAAAACATTAGTCGAAACAGTCCTTCCCGGCAGGAACCGGTCAGTGGGGAATCTTATCGTAAATCATCAAACCGAGCAGGATAGGAATATGCAGAACAGTGGCATGCATAAGCCACTTGGCGCGCACATTGGTTTTCGAGCTCGCTGCCCACAAGCAAACTTGTACGAGGGCCGTACTGACAACCAAGGCACCAAAGAAATAGCGGCTCCCTGCCAATCCCATCAACGCGGGCAGCAGGCTGACACCCACGAGGGCAATCGCAAACGAAATAATCTGGCGGAAAGTGCGCGTCCCTGACCTGTCAACAACCGGCAGCATCAGGATCCCCGCTCGCGCATAATCTTCCCTGTACATCCACGCGATAGAATAAAAATGCGGAAATTGCCACAAAAATACTATTCCGAAGAGCAGCCAGGCCCCCCGGTCCAAACTACCTGTGGCAGCCGCCCACCCGATCATCGGAGGAATCGCGCCAGGAAATGCTCCGACAAAAGTCGCCCATACGGTGCGCTTTTTCAGAGGCGTGTAGGCCAGTAAATAGCTCACACAAGTGAGGACGCCGAGTGCGGAAGCGAGAAAGCCTGCGGTGAGATAAAGGTCGATAGCGCCCGCCACGGAAAGCCCCACGCCAAACCACAATGCCTTGCCCGGTTGCAATTGGCCGCTAGGCAAGGGACGCGACGCCGTGCGCCTCATAAAGCGATCCGAGTCGCGCTCAATGTAATGGTTGAGGGCCGCGGTTCCCGCGGCAATCAGCAAAGTAGCGAAAACAGTTTGCGTCAAATGCAGCCAATCGAGGGCGCCGCGCGTTCCCATGCAATATCCGGCAGCGGTAGTCATCAACACCAGAAAAGAGACGTCCGGCTTCGTGAGCGCGACGTAGGCGCTGGCCTTCATCGAGAGGGTTATTTCCGCTGTGCGCACCGTGCTCATTAGACCGTCACCCGATCCTGCGAGGATACCGCCGCTTCTCGCGCGCGAGGTACCAAACGATAGCACACTAAAATTGTAAGAATCGAAACGGCGAACAAAAGAGCTCCAACGACGGTGTGCGTGACGGTAAGTATGACCATGACGCGCATGGGTTGCGGAGCATCCGCCGTGCTGATCCGCGACCAGTAGGCGCCGAGGCCCAGCAGGAACTGCACGCCGAAGACGGAATGCAGCAGTATCCGCAGTGTCGAGAACTCACGGGAATTGCCAAAACGTTTTCGGAGAACCACGGCGGTCCAGATAACCGCGGCGAGCACAACTAGCGAGCCCCCGGCATGCGGCCAGATGGGAATATCGTTATGCCGGAACCCCGCCCCCAGGAAAACCTGCAGAAAGATCACGATCGCATTCAGGAGCGCGATGGAATGAACTGCCGGAGAGCCGCGGTCCTCGAGTTGCGGCCGCTCTGCTACCCACCAAGGGCTGGTGAACACGGCGATGCTCAGAATCGCTCCGAACATGATTTGCGCGAAACACGCGTGCCACACCGGCAGCCAATAATGCAGGAGCTGGATAACCACCTGGCCGCCAAGAATTGCCTGCGCGATAATTCCGCCGAGGGCAATCACGGCGAACCAGCGCACCCAGCGCCGTTCCTCTTTAATCCAAAGCGCGGCGGCCAGGATAAGAGTCAAAACCCCCAGCACTCCCGCAACAACGCGGTGCGAATACTCGTATACGTCCCCGCCGGCGAACGTTGCGGGAATCCAGGCCCCGTGTGATTTTGGCCAGTCCGTCACGGAAAGGGCCGCCTGATTGGAAGTGACCAATGCTCCCGCAATCAAAAGGAGGACCGTCCAGCACACGGTGAAAACCGCGAGACGGTGGACATGCCGGTGATAGGAAGCCTTCGTTGCCGTTGTCACGAGGCGGAATTATACCGCACCGATGAAATCCATGCTCGCTGTGCAAGTTCATTCAGCTTATTTTGCCGGGCGCCGGTCCCTATGACTACGGCTGGTTGCGAATAGCGGCACTTCACGATGAGGCTGTCGAACGAACTGACAAACTCTGCGCGTCTCCCGCGAGGCCGACCGCTCGCAGCACAATATCCTTCAGCGCCGAAATGAAAAGAGGAGAATCACCGACCGCGGGCATCATCCGAAAGACTTCCACGCCGAACTTTTTTGCTTCGGCGCGAGCTTCTATGTTGATTTCGTGCAGAGTCTCGATGTGCTCGGTGACAAACGATATTGGCACCACGAGCATCTCCTTGACGCCTTCCTTGCCGAGCCGCTCGATGGTGCTGGTTAGAGGGGGCTGGAGCCACTTTGCCGGCCCGACCCTGCTCTGATAGCAAAGCAAGTGCGTTTGCGGCCAACGCGGAAACTCCTTTCTTCCCTCCTCGCAGACCATGCGGACAGTGGCCTCGATCTGGGTGGGATACGGGTCTCCTTTTTCGACCAGGCTCATCGGCAGCCCGTGCGCACTGAAGATCAGATGGATGCGCGAGCTGTCCTCGAATTGCCGCAGTGCGGTGCCGATCCGCTGCGCGAGGGCTTGAATATAGAGAGGGTGATCGTAAAACTGGCCAATGGTTCGCTGCGGCGGGCCACTCTCGGGCGGTCCATAGACGCGGCGCCATTCTTTCAGGCTGCTCAAGGTCGTGGCGTAAGAGAAATGAGGATAGAGCGGCAGCAAGACAATCTCCTCGAGCGGCCCCGCTTTGCGCAATGCTTCAACCGCTTGTTCAGTGAGCGGATGCCAGTAGCGCATGGCGATGACAGCTACGGGATCGATGTCACGCGACAGCGCTTCGATCAGAGCGCCGCGCTGCCGTTCGGTCAATGCTCCAATTGGGGAGCGGCCGCCGATTTCCGCGTACCGCCCGCGGACCGGAACGGATCTCCGAGACGAAATCAGCTTTGCCAACGGGCGCCGCAAAAAGCCCAGCCGCCCCATTGGGATAATGTCCGGGTCAAGAAACAGATTCAGGAGAAATGGCTGGACGGCCTCCAGCGAGTCTGGCCCGCCGAGTTGGAAGAGGACAATTCCGACTCTTTTCCTGGTGGCCAACTATTTCCCTCGCGTGACGGAATTCTTCAGGCGCTCAATATCCTGCCGGAGCGCAGCGGCCCGCCGGGCAATCGTAACGTAGTAAACGAAAAAGATGGCCCAAGCCGCCATGTACGCGGCGAAGACGCTATCCAGATTTTTCATGCTGTCTCCATTTCCTGCTGGGCTGTCTCAAATTCGCCTCTCATGGCTTCCAGACGGTAGCGCTGGCGCAGAAGAAGCGTCATCAGGGCCAACATGGCAAACCAGGAGAAAAACAGAACCTTGTACATGGTCGGGTCAAGCCCCGAACCCGGGCCACCCATAACCACAGGCTGCGGATGCTGCGTCCTCCACCAACGGATAGAACCAAACACGAGCGGAACGTCGAGAAACGCGAATATCCCGAAGAGCGCGCTCAGCAGTGCGCGACGGTCCGGCTCCTCGATCAGAGTGCGCAGGAGAAGATAGGAAGCGTACAGCAACCACAGCACGAATGTAGAGGTGAGCCGCGCGTCCCAGGTCCACCAGATTCCCCACACCGGGTGCGCCCAAATGGGCCCGGTTACAAGGACCACGGTAGTAAAAGCAAGGCCCACTTCGCCGCCAGAAACGCCAAGCCAATCCCAGCGAGGTTGACGCCGCCAAACATAAAGCAAGTTCGCCACAAAGCAGATAAAGAACGCCGTGAGGCCAGTCCATGCGCTCGCGACGTGGAGAAACAAAATGCGGTAAATCAGGCCTTGTTTCGCGTCAGTTGGAGCAATGAAAAACGACGCATACGCCGCCGCCCCCAGGAGCACAAAAACACAGACGGCCGCCACGATATTCTTCCCCATCAGGGTCACTCCTCCAGAAGATATTCTCCGAAAAGCCATAGTGCCGTCAAAAAAACCAGGTCAAATACCGCGAGAAAACCGACTCCCTTCCATTGCACGAAGGGTGCGCGGTCAAAAAGGCCCTTCGTCACTTCCATGCTCGCCGCGAGAACAGGAGTCAGAAGGGGGAGCATCAGCAAAGGCAATAATAGTTCTCGCATGCGTGCTTGCGCGGAGATTGCGGAGAGCGCCGTCCCGACAATCGAGATGCCCAGGCTGCCCAGAAAAAGCACCATAATAATCCAATGAAGCACCGGGACGACCGGCACGTTATACATCAGCGCGAAAAATGGAAGCAACAACAGCTCGGTGAGCAAAAGGAAAAGTGTGTTGGCCGCGAGTTTGGCCAGGAAAATGGCGAAAGGATCGCTCACCGAAAGCCGGAGCGCGCTTAACGTATCGTTTTGCTGTTCCCGGAGAAAACAAGGTTGCAACATCAGAGAAGCCGCAAATAGAAATGCCAGCCAGAGGAGACCCGGGCCAAACCTGCGGGATTCGTCCGAAGTCGGAGTAAAAGTAAAGCTGAAGAGCACGAGCACAATCAGGATGAACACAACCGTGGTGGTCAGCAATTCCCGCGAACGAAACTCCGTGCGAAGCTCTTTGCCGAGCAAAACTGCCGCGTTGGGGAGCAGGCTCATTCAGGCGCCGGCGAAGGTGAGAATGTGACGGAAGGTTGCGCCGGTTCGTGTATCCGCAACGATTGAACCCGCGTCCAGGCGAATGGCGCGCGTGCCGAGAGAAGAGATTTCCGATTCGCCATGGAGACTCATCAGAATGGTGCGCCCGGAATCGCGAAGCCTGCGAATCGTCGTGGCCAGCCAGGCGACGCCCTGTGGATCAAGACCAGTGGCCGGCTCGTCGAGCAACAATACGGAAGGTTCATGCAGCAAGGCCCGGGCGATAGCCACGCGCTGGCGCATTCCGCGGGAGAAAGTCCTCACCAGCGAAGCGCCACGGTCGGACAAGCCCACTTCCTTGAGCAAGTCGTTCACCCGATTTTCGGCTTGGGCCATTCCCTGGAGCCGCGCAAAGAGCATTAGGTTCTCTTCCGCGGTCAGTTCGTCGTAGACCATGGTTGCGTGAGCAACAAAACCCGGCCGGATCGGGGCGATATCCGCCGCTCCGGATTCGCCCGGAAAGATGAGCACTCCGCCCGACGGCCGCACCAGCCGGGCGGCAACCCGTAAGAGCGTTGTCTTTCCCGAGCCGTTTCGGCCCGCGAAAACCACGCATTCACCCGCAGCAATCGCGAACGACAGCCGGCGCAACGCGTGGAGTGCGCCATACCGCTTTTCGATGTTTTCGAACCGGAGGCCAGCGGGGGAAAATGCCGGTGGAGTCAAGAGCGAACCTCGCGGGGGTTCAAACCAGCGCGCGGCGCCACGCCTCAGCCCCGCACTAGATCGCGCAAGACTTTCTCTGCGCGCGCCCTTTCCTGGTTGTACTCCGCTTCGGTAATCGTTCCCGCCTGGCGGCGCAGTTCCAGCCGGAAAAGGGTGTCCTTCAACGCATCGAGACTCGTGCCAACGGCCGCGTCGACGTCGGCTAGTCTTGGACTGCGAGTCTCCGGCGCCACCACCGAAGCAGGCGCCACCTTCTTGGATATCTTACCGCGCTCCGCATCAACCCCGCCGGTTGGGCCTCCAGCAATCGCCACCACAGGCTTACGCGCGAGCAAAAAAGCCAGCAGAGCGAACATGCACAGAAAGCCTCCCACAATAGGCCACTTCAAGACATCAAGACGGCCAGGGACCGCCTGAATCGCCACCCCTGAAGCTGGGTCGCCTCCCTGTTGCGCGTCGCGATTCTGTGCTCCCGCATCCGAATCGCCGGCGGTTGGGGGGGGCGCTGTGCCGGAGAGACTTACGGTGGTCGTCGAATTCGGAGCGAGTTTTTCCCGCGTGTAAAGGTTCATGCCCTGTTCTTGGCCGCCCGACTGCAACGCGTCGCCCGAAACCTGCACGCTGGGCGGCGCAACAATCACCAAGCGGGCGCCGGGGTAAACTGTGGGCAACTTCACGGAAGCGGCGTTCCCGGGATAAGGCAATTCGTAGGAGAAGCGCACGCCGTTCTCGCCCGGGCGGAAGGCATACGCCACGCTGTATCTGTCTTTGCCGCGATCAATGGGCGCCTGCACAACAGGCATTCCGGAGGGCCCTTGCGCCGCAATCTGTTTCAAGGTCGCGCCAGCCGGAAGCGCGAAGTCAAAGTTCCCGTCAGCCCGAAAATATGCCTCGGGCGGTTGCGACGCATTTTTTATCGAATATTCTTCGCCAACTTCGAGGGTTGCGCCGTTCGGCTGAAAGATTACAAAATGTGATTCCACGTCGATTGTCTTCGGATCGCGCGACGGCTCGAAGACCTCCACCTGGGCCTCGTTCTGTCCCGGAGGCAACGGCTGGTGAAAGTTGACACCCCGATAGACGGCTCGCAGCAGCATGGGCTGCGTCCCGATCCCCGGAAAATCAAACGTAAATTGGCCCTGTGCGTCCGTTTTAGTGTTCAGGACAGGCTGCATTCCACCTTGAAGCTGGATCAGGATGACCTCGACCGCGGCGGCAGGCTTACCCGTGGTGCCATTTTTCACCGTACCGTGCATCGTGGCGCCATACAGAGCGGAACAAGGTGTCAGGAGCATCGCCAGCAACCACAACCGCCACGCCTTCATTGAGCACCTCGATCAGAGGCGGCGGGCTTGGGCGCGCGTGGGCGCCGGATCTGCGACTCCGTAATCTCGTCTATTTCCGCCAGAACAAGCGCGGCATCGTTTTCGAGCGACGTTTTCATGGCTTCGTAATCGTTTTCGGCATATTTCCCCGAGCGAAATTCGAATCGCAGATCGCGCAAATTGTCATAAAGAGTGTCACGGCGCTCCAGCAATTGATCGAGCTTTGAGCGGTGCGGAGCTAGGTCCGAAGCATCTGGCTGAATGTAGAAAATGAAGAGACCTGTGGCCAGAGCTAGCGCCAGGCACGCCCCAAGAACGGCCCAATCCGCCGATGAAACAAGCAACGTAGCGAAGTCTGAGAAAACGGTCAAATTCAATCCTCGGTGTCTCGAGCCGCTTGCGCGCGCGCACGCTCAAGCAACTCGGCGGATATCGGACGAGCGTTGCCGCCGCTGGCGAGAACCGGCTCAGGTGATACGCGCTTCCGCCAACGCGAAATGACGCTCAAAACCAGTGCGAATCCGCCAACGAGGGCCAACGCGGGAATCCACCACGCCACGCGGCCAAAGCCGCTGTGCGGCGGTTCGGTGAGCACCGCCTGGCCGTATTCCTGCACGAACGACTGAACGATCAGATCGTCCGAATCGCCCTTGGCAATCCGCTCATCGATTTTTTTCAGCATGCCCAAGGCGGTATCGCAAGGGCCGGAGAACGCGCCGCCGGTGTGATAACAGCCCCCGGCGGAATCGTTGCAGCCGCCGCACATGCATCGCACTTTCATGCCGACCACGTGTGTGTGATCAGCCGGCTGCCCGGTTCCGAACGCCGGCAGCAGCGGAACCACGCCCCCAAAACATAGGAGGACAGGCAAAAGTAGTACGCCGCGTCGCCGAATTTTAATCATTTCAACGATTTGGATCACGGCCCTCCCGAAGGTTTACGGATGGCGCCAAACCATGGACCAATGGTTCCGCCGCAGGTTGTTTAGCTCCCGACAAAACCAGCACCGCGCGCCGATTCGGCATCAGCGCTACGAGCGTGCCAAACACGACGATGACTCCCCCGAACCAGATCCACTTCACCAGGGGGTTCAAGTAAGCGTGAATGACCGGCAGCTTCGTGTCCGGGCTTTGCCCGGCATAGACTACGTACAAGTCTTCCCGCAGCGTCGAATAGATCGCCACCATCGTTCCAGTCTCTCCGTTGGTGTCGAATACGCGCTTCTCGGGAAACAACATCATCAGCGGCTTGCCACCGGCCAAGACTTCGACGATCAGCCGGTATCCGGTGTAGTTGGCTTCCGGCTTGGTATCGAAATTTTGCATCACCAGCGTGTACTTCCCTATTTGCATGGAGGATCCCGGCGGCATTTCCTTCTGCACGTTTTGGTTGAAGGCCGCACCCGCTAACCCGATAAATACAAGGACCATCCCCATGTGCACGATATAGCCGCCATAACGCCGCGTATTGCGCATGGTTAGTTCGATGGCCGACGTCAGATAGGTCGCGCCGGAGCGAGTCTTTATCACCTTGGCGCCGCGATAGAACTCCATGAGAATCGTCGCCGCCACGAAGATGCATAGGCTGAAACAGATGAGCGAGTAAATCTCACGATACCCAAGCGCAAAAATAATCACGCCGCCCACGACTCCGACAATCAAAGGCCAGGCAAAATTCCGTTTCAGGCTCTCCACCGAAGTCTTCCTCCAAGCAAGAAGGGGCCCGACACCGGTCAGGAAAAGCAGCAGAAGCCCGATGGGGATATTGACCTTGTTGAAGAACGGCGCGCCCACGCTGATCCTGGAACCTGAGAGCGCTTCCGACAGGACTGGGAAAAGCGTGCCGGAGAGCACGGCGACGCACGAAACCAGAAGAATCAAATTGTTAAAAAGAAAACTGGATTCGCGCGAAACGATGGCGTCAAGCTGGTTTTCACTCTTCAGATAGTCCCGGTTCTTGAGATAGGCCAGAAGACAGACCGCGAAGATGATCGCGAGGAATCCCACGAACCAGCTTCCGATGCTCGATTGCGCGAAGGCGTGGACGGAGCTGACGACGCCGCTCCGCGTCAAAAAAGTTCCCAGAATGCACAACAAAAAGGTCGCGAAAACCAGCCAGACGTTCCACACCTTCATCATGCCGCGCTTCTCTTGCATCATCACCGAATGGAGGAATGCCGTTCCCGTAAGCCACGGAAGCAGAGAAGCATTTTCCACGGGATCCCAGCCCCAGTAACCGCCCCATCCCAGTACCGCGTAGGCCCAGTGCGCGCCAAGAAGAATGCCCGCGGTCTGGAAGCACCACGCGATCATCGTCCACTTGCGCGTCAAGTGAATCCACTTCTCCCCGGGATATCGCGCCAGGAGAGCTGCCAGGGCGAACGCGAAAGGAATCGTGAAACCTGTGTAGCCGGAATAAAGGTTCGGCGGGTGGATCACCATCTCCGGATACTGCAACAGCGGAGTCAGTCCGTTGCCGTCGCTGCGGGCCACGAGATCCATCGCCCCGTTTACTCCGGGCACAGCGAGCGACTTAAAAGGACTGGCCACGAAATTGTTGAGCGTCAGGAAAAATATCTGAACGCCCGCCAAAATCACGCCAACGTAGGGCATCAACTCGCCGTTCTTGTTCCGGTAGGCGATCAGGACCGAGAAGACATAGATCGCAAGCAGGAAGCTCCAGAAAAGCAAGGAACCTTCCTGCCCGGCCCACAGCGCGGCGATCTTGTAGAACGTGGATAGCGCGCGATTGCTATGAGCCACAACATATGCTGAGGAGAAATTGTCACTGAAGAAAAGATACTCAAGACTGAAGGTGGCGATAAAAATAAGGCAGCATGTGGCGATACCCGCTTGCCTCGTGCTCTTTACCAGGAGCGGATGGCGCGTGATAATCGCAGCAATCCCGCCTCCAAATGCGTACACCGCACAAATGAAAGCCAGGATTAGAGCAAAAGAACCGAATACATCCACGCCAAGTCCGCCTGTCCCCCGACCGAGCCGGGCCCGTTACATGTTGCTCTTCTGTGCCGCACTGGAAGTGCTGGCGGCGGTTCCCCCCGGAGCTGCTTCGTACTTGGACGCACATTTCGCCTGCACCACTTCGGCGACAAAACGCCCGTCCGAAGCCGGTCGTCCTTCCACCAGCGCCTGTGCTTTGTCTACAAACGTGTCCGGGAGCGGGTCATTGCCGACATAGCTGACTGGAAGCGACTTCCCTTCTCCCTCCAGCACGAAATCCACGCGGCCTGTCATGCGGCGAATACTACCCGGCGCTACGGTTCCGGCCACGCGAATTCGATGAGAGAGCGCTGAACCATGAAGTGTCTGGAGTTCCGCGATAGTGTGATAGTAAGTCTTGCTTTCCCCGTATCCTAGCCAGGCCAGAAACGCCAGCGAGACCAGGATCACTCCAATCCCGATGCCGAATTTTGCTTGCTTCTTCACACGTTACTCCTGCTGATGCCGCCCGCGCCCTGACTTGGCAATTCTATCACAGCTGTCAGAGCTGCAGAATAATCCAGCTCGAATCTAGGATTACCCGGATGGGACGCGCAACGCTGTGACCTGCGTCACTTCGACGCAATTTCACCAGCGAGAAGCCCGCGCAAAGATTTTCCAATCTGCGGATCGACATCCAAGGGCAAATCGAACGGCTTTCCTCCATCCAAGAGCACCGGACACCCTAATTCTGCGGTCGAAAGCGAGGCCGCAATTGACGCTGGTAATTCCGAGATCAAAACGACTCGCTTCGGCCTGAGCGACCTCCGAATACGAACGATAGTTTGTGAAAGATGTCGCGAAAGCGCCGGTTCCAGTGCAGGAATTCCGGACTGGCTGGGTTCAAGAGGGCATTCGAGGACATACGCAAGGAAGAATCCGCCTCGCTGGAATTCGCTCAATACTGCTTCCGGCGACTTCCCTTTCGGGGAGATTCCCGCGGCGTCAAGCAGCCGGCCGGCTTCGCCCTCAAATTTTCCCGCGTACAAGAAATCCTCGTCGGCCCGGGGCGAAGCACCGCCAAGGAGCAGGGTGCCTATATGCACGGCACGGAAGCGCGTCGTACATTCCAGACGTTGAAGCCGCCGTGCAATGTGTTCCGAAGAGGCGGATTGTCCGCATCCGTCGCAAGCAAGGGAAGCCATAGGTATCGTATGTAAGAGAGAATCGTAGTCCAGTGAGAGACAGAGTGCAAACTGAACAGCGAACGGCTCTTCCGCTACGTCAGCGATTGATGCGGCAGTGTCATAATCAAATGGAATTCGACGACGACGGTGGTGCGCCGGGGATGATTACTTGGGTTTTGGCGTCGCACAGCCGCCGTCGCTCGACACTGCGTATGACTGCGTTTTCAAACACTTCGCTTGGGTAAAAGTTGCACGAACTGGAGTCTTATTGCACCAGGATTGAGGGATTTACGAGGACACCGCTGCGTCCGCCGGCAATTTGGACCTGAGGCACCACTTCAGCTCCTGACTCAACTCGGTGACCTCCATTCCCGCCATGACGATGAATTTGCAGCTCAACATTTCCCGTGGCTCGTCGTCGTCGGGCAGTTGGCAGGAAACACGGCAATACTGGCAGTCCTGATTCCAGCAGAACCGTCCGTAGGGAATCGTTTCCGGGCTGATGAACTGGAAGCATCGGAGAAGTGAGTTCCGCTCCGGGACCTGGAACTTCTTGCCCAAGACGGTGATCTCCACAAGCTTTTCGTATGGTCGAAAGGGTTCCGACATAGTGAGTCCTGTCCTCCGTGGACCGACGGCCGGCTAGGAGCGGAAATTCCCCGAGACGGATGAAGCTTATGAATGCTTAACCAGAGTAAACTGCGCACGGGGAGGCGACAATGCCTGGTCTCGCCATCGTTGCGAAAATGCTAAGGGGTGGGCCCAGGACTCCATGGCCCGATGAGTAGCGGCTTCTAGTTCCCGAAATCAAAGAATTGTCCCATTTTTCGGAACTTTTCATAGCGCGCGGCGAGCAGGTCCTTCGTCGATTGATGGGTTAGAGCCACCAGTTCGCGATCCAACACTTCTCCTAGTAGCTGCCCCGCGCCCTCGGGATCGACATGGGCGCCGCCTTCGGGTTCAGCAATGATTTCGTCGACAATTCCCATCTCCATCAGGTCTTTCGCCGTTATTTTCAGAGCCGCCGCGGCCGTCTCCGCTTTCGCTGCGTCGCGCCACATAATGGCTGCGCAGCCCTCGGGAGAAATCACCGAGTAAAAGCTGTTTTCGAGGATGTTTACCCGATCCCCCACGGCAATCGCGAGCGCTCCCCCAGAACCCCCTTCACCTGTGACCGTAACAACGATAGGAACCGGAAGGCGCGCCATTTCGCGAAGGTTTCGGGCGATCGCTTCCGCTTGTCCGCGCTCTTCGGCGCCGATACCGGGATAGGCACCCGGAGTGTCGATAAACGTAAATATCGGTCGTCCGAACTTGGCGGCCAGTTGCATGACGCGGAGCGCCTTGCGGTAGCCCTCCGGCTTGGGCTGTCCAAAGTTACGCAAAAGCCGCTGCTTCGTGTCGCGGCCTTTCTGGTGCCCGATAACTGCAATCGGCCGGCCGTTGAATTTCGCGAGTCCCGCGATCAGCGCTTTGTCGTCGCCAAAGCCGCGGTCGCCGTGCAGTTCGATAAAGTCCGTAAAAAGCATTCCAAAGTAGTCCAGGGGATATGGCCGCTGAGTGTGTCTGGCAATCTGCGCACGCTGCCAGGGTCCAAGGTGGCTGTAAAACTCCTTGCGCAACTCCGCCACTTGCTGGCGGAGGCGTTCCAGCTCCGCGTCTGCTTCTTCGTCGCCGGCGAGATGCCGCAACTCCTCGACATCCTTTTCCAGACGTTCTATCTCGCTCCGATGATCGATTTGCGCAACTCTGTGCTTGGCTTTGTCCTTGGGTTTCATCGCATCACCAGATCGATCGCTTGCTCGCCCATACAATCCCGAATCGCGGCGGTTAATTCCGGACACACCCTGACGCGCTGCTCCACCTGCATCGTCGCAAGAGCTCCATCCGGTGAAGTAAGCTCCAGCGACACTTGGCTCGAGCCGCGATAGGAAGCGAATATCTCAGCAAGACGGTGGAGCAATTCTTCGTTCAAGTCTTCGAGACTGAGACGAATACGCAGCCCCGTGCTTGACCGTTCAGCGAGGTCGCCCAGGCGCGCCGCTTCCTGCAAGGAGAGCCGTGTGCCGGCCTCCTCGATTTGCACGCGCGCCTTCATGAGAAGCGGCGTTCCCGCTTTCAGGATTGGCTCCAGGCGCGCAAAGCATTCGGGAAAGGCGAGCAATTCCTGAACGCCGGTCATATCCTGGATCGTGTAGATGGCCCAACGCGCGCCCTTCTTGGAACGCATGGGACGCGTTCCGACAATGAGAGCCGCCACCGTGATCTCCTTGCCGTTCCGCTGGCCTTCGACTTGATCAATGGAGATGCATTTCAATTCCTGCAAGCGCGACGCATATTTGGCAAGAGGGTGTCCTGAAACATAGAAGCCGAGCATGGCGTATTCACTCGCAAGCCGTTCGACCTCGCTCCACGGCTCAGCCTCGTGCAGCTCGAAAGGCGTCGGCGCGGGAGCTGCGGCCGTGCCGAACAAACCATGCTGACCCGATTCTCGCGTCCTCGACGCGCGCTGCACGGCTGCCAGTGCCTCGTCAACGGACGCCAGCATGGACTCCCGCGGCCCCAAAGAGTCCAACGCGCCGGATTTGATCAAACTCTCGAAGACTCGCTTATTCAGGAATCGCGCTTCGATCCGCTCACATAGGTCGTACAACGAGGTGAATTCGCCCGCGCTCAAACGCGAATCGCGGATCGCTTTGGCCGTGTTTTCACCCACGTTCTTGATCGCAGCAAGTCCAAAGCGAATTGATTCCCCGACCGGAGTAAAATACAAATCGCTCTCGTTCACGTCCGGCGGCAGAATGGAAATATTCATGCCCCGGGCTTCGTTGATGTACTTCACCGCTTTTTCCGCGTTTCCCGTTTCAGACGTCAGCAGCGCCGCCATGAACTCCACGGGGTAATGCGTCTTCAAGTAGGCCGTCTGGTAGGCCAGTAGCGCGTAAGCGCATGAGTGCGACTTGTTGAAGCCGTACCCCGCGAACTCCTCCATCAGATTGAAAATTCTCTCGGCTTTCTTTTCGGGAACTTTGTTTGCCAGGCATCCGGCGATGAATTTTGCCCGCTGCGCGGCCATCTCCTCTTTCTTCTTCTTGCCCATGGCGCGGCGCAAGATGTCGGCTTCGCCCAGGGAAAAGCTCGCCAGCAGGTTGGCAATTTGCATGACCTGCTCCTGGTACAGAATTACGCCGTACGTTTCATCGAGGATGCCCTTCAGTTGCGGCAGTTCGTAACTGACCTTTGTTTTCCCTTGTTTCCGGCTGATGAAGTCGTCGATCATGCCGCCCTGAATCGGTCCAGGACGATAAAGTGCGTTCAGAGCGGTGAGATCCTCGATCCGCGAAGGCTGGTAGCGGCGCAAGATGTCACGCATGCCGTGGGACTCGAATTGAAAGATGGCGGTCGTATCGCCGCGTGCAAAAAGCTTGTAAGTGTCCGCGTCGTCCAGAGTCAGACTGTCAACGTCAACCTTCACGCCCCGGTTCTTTTCAATCATACGTGCCGTGTCTTGCAGGACCGTAAGAGTCGTGAGACCGAGGAAGTCCATTTTCAGCAGGCCGACGCGTTCAAGCGCATTCATGTCGTACTGCGTCGTGATTTCATCCCGGTTCGTCTTGTATACCGGCACCACATCCGTCAGCGGCCTGGGCGAAATAACCACTCCCGCGGCGTGCGTCGAAGCGTGCCGCGCCAGCCCTTCCAGGCGAAGCGCCACGCTCATCAGGTCCTTCAGCCTCTCGTCGCTGTTGATCGCCGCTTTCAGCTGAGGCGACTCCGCAAGCGCTGTGTCCAGCGTGATGCCAAGCGTCGTGGGGATCAGTTTCGCCAGCCGGTCGACTTCTCCGTAGGGAATATCCATGGCCCGTCCGACGTCCTTGACCGCCGCCTTTGCAGCCATGGTGCCAAAGGTGATGATCTGGGCCACATTTTCGCGCCCGTATTTCTGCGTGACGTACTCGATCACTTCTCCCCGCCGCCGCATGCAGAAATCGATGTCGATATCGGGCAAAGAAACTCGCTCGGGGTTCAGGAAGCGTTCAAAAAGCAAGTTGTATTGCAAGGGGTCCACATCGGTAATGCGCATCGCATAGCTGACCAGGCTTCCCGCAGCCGACCCACGTCCGGGTCCGACGGGCACATCCTGCGCGCGGGCGTAATGAATAAAGTCCCAGACGATCAGAAAGTAGCCTTCGTAGCGCATCTTCTTGATCATCTCGATTTCCGAGGTCAGCCGCTTCTCGTACTCGGCCAGCGGATTGTGCAGTTGGCCATGCTGCGCCAGTCGCTCCAGATGGGGAACCCGGGTAGCAAAGCCTTCACGCACTACCTTTTCGAAATAACTTCCTGCAGTGTGCCCATCGGGAACCTGAAACTCGGGAAATGGATTTGGAATGCGCTCGATTTTCACGTTGCATCGCGCCGCGATGTCGACCGTGCGGCGCAACGCATCTGGCAGTTCGCCAAATACTTTTGCCATTTCCGCGGCAGTCTTGAAGTAAAACTGGTCCGTCGCGAACTTCATCCGATGAGTGTCGCTCATCGTTTTTCCGGTCTGGATACACAGCAAGACTTCCTGCGCATGGGCATCGCCGTGATGCAGGTAATGACAGTCGTTTGTAGCGACAAGAGGAATGCCGGTCTCTTTGGAGAGCCGGACCAGCTCCCGGTTCACGCCCTGCTCGATCTCCAGCCCTTGATCCTGAATCTCCAGAAAGAAATTGCCTTTCCCGAAGATGTCGCGGAGCCGGTACGCGTTTTCCCGAGCTTGGTCGTACTTTTCATCGACGACCGCTTCGGTTACCGCGCCACGCAAACAGGCGGACAAGGCGATCAAGCCTTGATGATGCTTGGCCAACAGGTCGTAATCGATTCTGGGCTTGTAGTAAAAACCTTCAAGAAAGCCTGAAGAAACCAACTTGATGAGGTTGTGGTAGCCTTCCAGCGTTTCGCAAAGCAGCACCAGGTGGTTGCTCCCGCGCATCCCCGGCTCCGCCTCTCCACGATCCGGGCCGTTCGTTCCATTCGTTTTCTCGCCGCGGTCGTGGCGGCTGCCCTTGGCCACATACACTTCGCAGCCGATGATTGGTTTGACGTCCCGTTTGCTGGCCTCGTTGAAAAAATTGGCTGCGGCAAAGAGATTTCCATGGTCCGTAATGGCCACCGCGGGCATTTTCTGCCGGGAGGCCTCGTCGAGCAATTCGGAGGTTTCGCAGGCCCCATCGAGCAGACTGAAATCCGTATGAACGTGGAGGTGAACAAACTGGGGCTGATCCATAGACATCGATTCTAGAACTCTGCCGAGAGAATTGCGACCGGCATTCTCGCGATCGTAGGAAATATATTTTCCCCGGACACCACGATTATTTCCGGTGGCTCTTCTTGCCCGCCGCGGCGTGCTTCGCCTGCTCTCGGGCCGCATTGTGCTTGGCAGCTTGCTTCAAAATTACCGGATGGTTTTTGTGGGATCCTCCGTGGGCGCCCTTTGCAGAAGCGCCCTTGTCGGTAGAGGCTGCAGCCCCTGATGTCGCGGTATGCTTTTCGCCGCCTTTCGCTGCCTTCTTTTCCTTTTCTTTTTTCTTTGGCTGTTCCTTTATCCCGGATAGTTTACGGAGGATCTTCTCCCGTTCTTCCGGCGTTTTGCCGCGCCCTGTGAGTTGCATGCCGAAGACCTGTTCGACAATAGCGTCAAACTTCTGTCCGCGGGCATAGCCTAATGCCTCCAATTCATTCGCAACCGTCGGAAGTGCGGCTCGGATAGGCCGCCATTTGTGGAGATAGGCGCGAATCTTCGAGAGCGCCGCGGAGTTATTCGACTCCGCAAGCAAGTAGGCAAGCCGGTCCACGGGAAGTTTTTCCAGGAACTTGTAGGAATCCGCGGGCGCGTTCAGTTTGCGCCCGATCAATTCCTTCTGGTCGGCTAGCACTTCTTCCTCAAAGCTCAAGATGGTATCCGCTTCGGCCGAGCGGAACCCTGCCTTCGATAGCACGTTTCCCTGTTCCCGATCCTTCAGCCGTCCGAGGATCGCCAGCATCATCGGCGTGGCCAGCTTTGGGCGAACCCCCGCCGTGAACAAATCCTCGCGAACTTTCATCAGACGGGCGATCGCGTCGTAATCGGGGTGCCTCTTCGCGAGCCCTGGATGAACCGCTTCGAGCAGGTCGTGCTCTTCCCATTCCTTGAGCACTACCGCTGGACGCTCTTCGCGAGCTACTGCCCTCAACTCCGCTCCAGCGTCTTCAGGAAGAATGGTGTGCTGTAATTCACGTTCCATGGCCAGCTCAAACCATTCCTGCGTGCGCGCCTCGATCTTAAAGCCCATTCGTGCCGTAAAGCGGAGCACCCGCAAAAGCCTTACGGGCTGGTTGGTGAAGCTGTGAATGGTTAGCGCGCGCACTTCTGCCCGTTCGATATCCGATAAACCGTTTGTGGGGTCCAGAAGCAGCCCGCGCGACGCCGGATTCAGCGAGATGGCAATCGCGTTGAGCGAAAAATCTCGTCGCCGCAAATCCTCCATGATCGTCGACCACCGGATTTCCGGCCGTGTCCCAGGCCGCACATAGTGATCGTCGCGCGCCGCCGAAATGCTGCCGTCGCAATCTCCGGCAAAAAGAATTTCCACCTGACGGAGCTTTTCATCCTCGGAAAGGATTTTTGCGCCGCCCTTTTCCAGTTCGCGCGCGATCTTGGAAGGGTTTCCTTCCACCGTGAAATCAAGGTCGCGAAGCGAAGCCCCCGTCACGAGGTCGCGCACTGTTCCGCCAGTTAGATAAACGTTAAAGCCGAGAGCCGCGGAAAGTTCTTGCACGCGCATCATCGCCGCACGCTGCTCGGGAGAAAGACGGCTTTCCAATAAAAACATGTAATCTGGCATCGCACTCCTTCACATTCTGGATGCCCGCGCTGACCGCCGCGGAGGCAACCGCAATAGGGGCCCGGGGCTGCCGCGCATCAAGCGCGCGGGTGATGCGCCTTGTAAATCTGCTTCAACCGCTCTTCCACCACATGCGTGTAAATCTGAGTCGTCGAGATGTCCGCGTGGCCCAACATGAGCTGCACCGAGCGCAAGTCAGCACCTCGCTCCAGCAGATGCGTCGCAAAGCTGTGTCGAAGCATGTGCGGAGCCAGAGCGACCCGCAACCCGGCCCGCCTTCCGTACGCCGAAAGGATTTTCCACACCCCTACTCGGGTAATCGATCCGCCGCGGTTGTTCACAAATAGCGCCTGTGTGGAGACGCGCTTCCCCAGGAGTTTCGGCCGCGCGTCACGAAGATATTTTTCCACCAGTCCCAACGCTTTGCGTCCAGCCGGGACGATTCTTTCCTTGTCCCCTTTGCCTATGCACCGGATGCATCCCACTTTCGAGTCGAGGTCGTTGACACGAAGCCCAATCAGCTCGGAGACGCGCAAGCCCGTCGAGTAGAGCACTTCCAGCATGGCCCGGTCGCGCACGCCAAGCGGCGTTTTGGAATCCGGCTGCTCCAGCAGGCGCTCTACTTCTTCAAGCCTCAGATAGCCGGGCAAGGTCCGCCGGATCTTGGGAGACTCCAGATTCAGCGACGGGTCCGTAGCTATAAGCTCTTGAATTTGCGCGAAGCGGAAGAAGTTCCGCAAGGTAACCAACTCCCGCGCAACCGTCCTGCTTTCCAGCTTGTCCCGGTACAGGCTGGCCAGAAAATCCACCAAATCGTCCCGGCTCACACCCTCCAGCGAAAGCTTGCGCTTCTGGGCGAACACGTTGAACTTCGCCAAGTCGCGCTGGTAAGCGGCCACGGTATTGGAGGAAAGCCCCTTTTCCACCTTCACGTGCGTCAAAAAAAGCGTTATGGCCGGTGCGATTTCCATCAGGTCTCCGCGTAATTATCTCCGCCGCCCGTCCGCCGCCGGGTGGCGATGCCATAGACTTCCTGAATCTCATGACAGCGAAAGAGCCAGGCAAGGCCCAAATAAAGCGCCGTCGCCCCTGCGATAAGCCCCGAAAACACGAGAAGTTGAATGAGGAATCGCGAGTGCATCGTAAATTGCGTGTAGCGATTTCCAAACCAGCACGCTACCCCCATAATGCTCGCGCAGAGCGAGATCTTTGCGAAGGAGCGCAGCACTTCCATCGTTCCCATGGCCCCGTACCGTAGCCGGAAGATAATGAAGAGCGCGAAGAAATCGAAAAAACTGGCGATCGCCGTCGCCAGCGCCGGGCCGCCGTTCTGCACGCGCTTGAAGAAAAACTCCAGAAATAGAATGTTCAAGACGATGTTGATCATCAATGAGATGGAGGCGACCATGACCGGAGTCTTGGTGTCCGATGTCGAATAGAACGCCGGAACCACCAGTTTCACCGTGGCCAGGGCGGGCAACCCGATCGCATAGTACAGCAGCGCTCTGGCCGTCAGGCGCGTAGACGCCGCCACGAACAGACCATGTTGGAAAAGTACGCGAATGATCGGCTCGCGCAGAATCATCAGGCCAAGAGCGGCGGGCACGGTGATGAAAGCTACGATACGCACGGAAAACGCCAGCGTCTTCTTGAGCGATTCATAATCCTTCGCCGCAGCCTGGTGGGACATCATCGGCAGGATCGCCGTCGCCACGGCGATCGCGTATCCTCCCAGCACCAACTCCATCACCCGGTCTGCAACGTACAAGGCGGCCAGGCTCCCTTCCGGCATAATGCTCGCGGTCGCGAATCGCGTATCAATGAACAAATTGATCTGACCGATGCCAATCCCGAAAAGGCGGGGTATCATCAGCCGCGCAACGTTCTTGATTCCTGGGTGTGATAAAGAAATTCCGAACTTGAATTTCATTCCCTTCCGCACGAGCTGCGGAACTTGCATTAGGAATTGCAGTACGCCGCCCACTAAGATTCCCACGACGATCGCAGTAGCAGGGTCCTTAAAGTGCTTTCGAACCGCTGCAATCGTAAACAGGATCGTCGCTACGTTCAGAATGACCGGGGTCGCCGCCGGGAGCCCAAAGATGTGGAAGCAGTTCAGAATCCCCATCGCCAGCGCCGCCAGCGAGATGAAGAACAGATACGGAAACACGATCCGGTTCAATTCGATCGCCTGCACGCCCGCAATGTTCTTCCCTGCAAAGAGATGAACAACCGCTGGAGAGAAAACCATTCCCAGAACGGTGATTCCGGCTACCACAAGCGCAAGCGTCCAGAAAAGACGGTTGGCAAACTCCCAGACCTCTTCCCTGGACTTTTCGCTCATGTAGGTTGTAAACACGGGGATGAACGAGGCGGTCATCGAGCCTTCCGCGACGAGACGGCGAAACAGGTTAGGGATGCGGTAAGCTAGTACGTAGGCATCGGCTGCGGGAGAAGTTCCCAGAAGCAGGGTGATGCGTTGGTCGCGCACATAGCCAAGAACGCGACTTACGACGGTTATCAGGGAGATGATCGAGGCCGATTTGAGGATATGCTTTTTATCGGTCAACGGCCGGCGCTCCGGGGCCTAACCCTAATGAAAACAATAGGTTGACAGGAAAATCGCGCTTAACATAACATACATCTTGATTATTCGCAAATTTCGCTCATTTCTGACACTTACTGACTTATTTCTTTGAGAAACCGCGCCCCAGCCTCCACTCACAAGAAAGTAATCCTCGTCCTTGCGGACAAGAAGCCTCTTCGCGGCTATCTGAATCCCACCCATCTTGGCCAGGCCGATCCCATCGACCTACTTACCACGGAAGGCGAGCATGAGGAGCTTCCGCTTGCCAAGGTTCGGTCGATTTACTTTGTTCGCGAGTTCTCCGATGACTTCGAACCGGAGCGTAAGGCGTTTCTGAGCCGGCCCAAGCTGGACGGCCTTTGGGTCCGATTGCGCTACATCGACGGGGAAACCATCGAAGGCGTTGTCCCCAACGACTTGCTGTCCCTCCTCGACAACGGCATCCAGATCACTCCGCCCGATCTTAACTCCACAACCGATCGCATCTTCATTCCCCGCGCGGCCCTCACCGAGTTACTCGTCCTCGGGGTCGTCGGCATCGCCCGCCGAAAACCCGCCGCCGCTGTCGCCGCATCTCAACCACGTCTGTTCAACGAGTAGCCTGGCGCGGCTGTACTTCCCTCTTGCCGCTATGCGAGACTCGCACCCAGTGGTAAGGAGCTGTTTTTATGCCCATGAAGCTTTCTGAAATTGCGCAGAAACTTGGCTGTCGTCTCGAAGGCCCTGGCGAGACTTCCATACACGGCATCTCCGGCATCGAACATGCCGAGGCAGGCCAAATCACTTTTCTCGCCAACCGGCGCTACTTTCCTCTCCTGAAAACCACACGCGCCTCGGCAGTTCTTCTCGAAGAAGGCATCCACATCGAACGCGACTCCAGCTTGCCCCGGCTCGCTGCCTTGCGTACTGCCAATCCTTACCTCGCCTTCGCTCACGCCATCGAACTCTTTTACCAGCCTCCGCGCTACGAGCCTGGTTTCCATCCGACAGCGCTCATCTCGAAATCCTCCACAATCGGCGCCGGCGCTCACATCGGGCCTTACTGCTTTATTGGCGAAGATGCCCACATCGGCCGCAACGCGGTTCTCCACAGCTTCGTTACCATCTATCAGGGCGCGCGCATCGGCGATGATTTCTTCGCACATTCACACGCGGTAGTTCGCGAATTCTGCCGCATTGGCAATCGCGTGATTTTACAGAATGGCGCCGTCATCGGGGGTGATGGCCTGGGCTTCGCCAAGCAGAAGGACGGAACCTGGTACAAGATGCAGCAGTCGGGCCCCGCGGTTCTTGAAGATGACGTCGAGGTCCAGGCAAACGCCTGTGTCGACCGCGCCACCGTTGGAGAAACCCGCATCGGCCGCGGCACCAAACTCGACGACCTCGTCATAGTTGGCCACGCCTCGCGCGTGGGCGCCAATACAATGCTGTGCGGACAGGTGGGTCTCGCCGGCTCGACAAAGGTCGGCGATGGCTGCATTCTCGCCGGACAGGTTGGCACGGCTGGCCATCTTTCCATCGGTGATGGCTCCGTCATCACCGCAAAAAGCGGTGTCCCCAACGACGTTCCGCCTCGCTCGATGTTCTCCGGCTATCCGGCGGTGGACAACCGCCAGTGGCTCAAAACCGTAGCGGCCCTCAATCGCTTGCCGGAGCTTCAGAAGCGCGTGCGCGAATTGGAAGCCGAACTTGAACGACTTGGCGGCCGTCCGCGCTCATCCGACAATCACTGATTGTTACTCTGCTCCAGGAAAACCCACGGGTCGTTGGTCCGGCGGCAATCCCGCGGCCATCACGTCGTGCACGCGCTGCCTCAATTCGTCGCGTTCTTCCCACGTATACTTCGCGGCGTCGATTGGCTCCAGAAACTCCACCAGAATTTCTCCGGGATGGACCATCAACGAGCGTTTTGCCATCACCCGCTGCGCACCCGAACACAGCACCGGTATGATTGGAACTCCTGCCTTGATCGCCAGCGCCACCGCTCCTTTCTTGAATTCCTGCAGCCGCCCGTCCGGGCTGCGCGTCCCTTCCGGATAAATCAAGAACGACTGGCCCGCACGCATGGCCTCCACCGCCTTTTCCACGCTGGCTATCGCGGAATCTCGGTCGTTGCGATTGACCGGCACAAACCGTGCGAGGGTGAATGCCTGCCCCACGATCGGCCACCTGTACAGCGACTCCTTTAGCAGCACCGCAATCCGCCGCGGAATTGCTCCAACCACCGCCGGAGCATCCGCGGAACTAGTGTGATTCGCCGCGAAGAGGCAAACCCCTGCGGGGATTTTCTCTCTTCCGACCACGCGCACTCTTATCCCAACCGCTTTCACAAAAAACATCACGCCTTTCACTCCTGCCCAATAGAGTGGATCGATGTGGCGTGTGACCAGGGTGTACAGCAGGAGCGGCGGCCCGAGTATCAGAATATAGAGCGAAAGGAATACCGAAATGAAGAGCATGCGGAGCATGGCGGTTGCAGAACTTTCTCGAATCCGGGTCTGCCGGTCAAGCGGTACTTCCAACTGCTTCCCAACTCAAGGCACGGTCGTCTGCTGGGTCAAACCCCGTAGCAATCCCTCGCGAATGCGTCGCGCCTTCTCGCCGGCGTGTGCGTCTTCCTTGACCTGATAAATCAGCTCCGTCGTTTCTCCCAGCTTGAATTGGAGTGTCTGCTCCTTCTCGTCTCGGCGGATCCGGAGTTTCAAGATTTCCCCCGGTTGCCTCTCCCGAATCCATCGCCCCAAATAGCGCGGCATGTCCCCGCCGTTCCAATTCAGAATGACGTCCCCAGGCCGCAAGCCCGCGTCTGCGGCGGGACTGCCGTCATCAACCGCGCGCACCGTCACAGCGCCGCCCGACTCGCGCATCGGCGTAAACCCAAGGACCCCTCTTTTTTGCTCCACTGTAACCAGGCTGAGAGCCGCCAGCGCGAGTACTTGCTGGTACGGCAATGGCTCTGCCGCGGCAACATACCTGTGAAAGAATTCTTCGAATGACCCGCCTGCTATCTTTTCCGCCTCTAGCCGGATGTCTAGACTGTCCCGGTAGGTTTTCCCCTGCTTTGCGAAGTCCCCATTCATCCCACGCAGAACATCGTCCAAACTCCTGCGATTGTCCGTGCGGTCTCTAATCAGAATATCCAGCAGATCTCCCAGCACTTGTCCCTTGGTGTAGTACGAAACGCTGTAGTCCGGTCCGTTGTAGAGCGGGTATTTCTCGAGCCATGCATCCAGGCTCGATTCCTCCGCGCTCTGCCAGTGGTTGGCCGGCCGCGACTCCAGTTCACTGATCTGCTCGCCCAGGTCTTCGTAAAACCGCTCTTTGCTCCATATCCCCGTACGCACCAGCGTGTACGCTCCGTACGTGCTCGTCACACCCTCCGCAAACCACAGGGCCCGCGTGTACTGCTCCTTCGTATAATCCACGGGCTCAAGCGTTGCTGGTCGAATCCTCTTCACGTTCCATAAATGAAAAAACTCGTGCGCTGCCACTCCCGCAAGATATTCATCCGACGGAAGCCCGATCGCCGTCGAATTGGCATGCTCCATCCCGCCTCCCCCTGCTCCCTTTCCGATGTGCAGGATGAAGGTGTAATGCTCGTATGGCGCGCCATCCATCAACTTCAATTCGGACTGGCAAATTTTCGTCAATTCTTCTTCGACTCGCTTCTTCGACCAGTTCTCTCCGTGCACCACCACCGACACCTGCGGCACAATTCCCGGCAAATCGAATTTCTCGAACTTCCCTGCCTCGATCGGTGCATCCGCCAGCGCGTCATAGCTCTGTGCCCGAAACAAGTTGGTCCGCGCGTTGCTGCCGCCAACTCCCTGCGTCGAAATGAAAGTAGAACTCGTAACGTTCCAATCTCCCGGCAATTCGGAAACAAACAGGCTAGCCGTTTCAGAACGTCGCTCCGGAACGTACATGAGAATCATCGCGGGATTGATGAATGCGTGCTCCAAGTTGAGTTGCGAAGCAAATGGCCCGGGATCGTCCCAATAAGCCGCATATTTCACGGTCACGGTTCCATCCGCTCTGATCCGCCACGTTTGCTTGTCAAGCTGCTCGACTGGCACTGCCGCCGCTCCCACAAACGCCTGAACCTGCCCAACGTGGCTGCTGAAATCACGTATCTGGTAGAGGGCGTTCCACGCGGCCATCTGCACCGTCACGGTCTCCCGGACGTCGGGAATCGTGATTGTCACGTGAAACCGGTGTTGCTCGGGATGTTCGAGCGAGATTAGATAGCCAATTTCCGCACGGGAGCAGGAACAGAACAGCGAGAAGAAGCCCAGAAGCGCCAAAGGGCGAAACGCCAAGCGGCGTCCAAACGATGATACGGTCACCTGACGTTTGCCTCGCGAACCGATTCCGAGGTTTTCAGTTTCTTCAAGAGCTTTTCGCAGAGCCCGTCGAAACTGCCGTTGGACATGATGAGCAGCAAATCGCCCGGCTTGGCCACGCGCACCAAATGATCTGAAATTGCATCCGAACCGGCGAGCACCTGCGCGTCCTTGCCGAGCGCCCGCACACTCTCCGCCACCGATTCGGGGTCGAGCCGATTTTCATCCCCGAGTTGCTGCGCCCGGAAGACGCCACCCAGCACGACTCGGTCCGCCAGGGCCAGCGCTCGCGGCAACGATTCCTGAAACACGCGGCGCCGCATGGAATTCGAACGCGGTTCGAGGATTGCCCACAGACGGCGTCCCGGCCAGCGCGCCCGCGCCGCCTCAACCGTGGCCGTGACCGCCGTGGGGTGATGCGCAAAATCATCCACGACGAGAATCCCGCCAACTTCCCCTTTCACGTCCATCCGCCGCTTCACGCTCTGAAAGGTAGCCAGCGCCTTCGCCAAATCGCCCGTACCAATGCCTCTTCCCTGAGCTACTACCATCGCCGCCATCGCATTCAAAACGTTGTGCCGCCCGCTCGCCGCAAGCACGAATTCCCCAAACGGTTTGCCTTTGTGTGTAACGCGAAAACGCATTCCACCACCCTCGACCGTCAACTCACTCGCCACCCAGTCGTTTCCAATCGAGAATCCATAGGTTTCCACCGGACAAAATGCTTTCTCCGCAGCCCGCCTCAGAGCCGGCCCAGATTGTTCTGTGTCTCCCCAAATCACGACGTGGCCGCGCCGCGGCACCAGATTCACCAGCCGGCGAAATGCCAGCTCGTATGTTTCGAAATCACGATAAATATCCGCATGGTCGTACTCTAGCGATGTGATGATCAGATCGTCTGGGTGATAATGGAAAAACTTCGGCCCGCGATCCCAGAATGCCGTTTCGTATTCATCCCCTTCCAGGATGAATTCTTCGCCGCCGCCCAGCCCATAACTTTTCCCAAAATTCTCAGCCACGCCGCCCACCAGAAAATTCGGCCGCTTGCCCGCTGTATGAAAAATCCATGCAAGCATCGCCGTCGTAGTTGTCTTGCCGTGCGTGCCACTCACCACAATCGAGTGCCTTCCCGGCAAGAACACTTCCTCAAGAATTTCCGGCATCGAGCGATAAGGAATCTTGCGGTCCAAGACTTCTTCGAGCTCGGGGTTTCCCCGCGCGATGATATTCGCGATAACCGCCAGGTCTGGCGCGGGCTCGAGGTGTGCTGCATCGAACGTATGAAAAAAAGAAATTCCCAGCTTCTCCAGCAGAGTGGAGGCAGGCGGATATACTCCTGAATCCGATCCTGTCACGCGATACCCATGCTCGCGCAACATCCCCGCCAGCGGAGCCATGGCCGACCCTCCAATTCCAATCACGTGCACATGTTTCGGGCTGCTCATGGCAGAACCGCCGGTTCTAGTATCTCCAGCTCGCCTTCCCCTTGCGCCTTCAGCCTCGCTTTCACTCCCAGAGGCACGGTAAGCATCGGCCGCGGCGTATGCCCGACAGCCGCTCCATACACTACCGGAACTCTGAGCGCACCCAGAATCCGTGCACACACCTCGCGAACGGTCGCGCTGCCGGTTGCAGGCGCGTCGCACTCTGGAAATTCCCCGAGCACGATTCCTCGCACGCTCTCAAATTTTCCCGCCTGTTTCAGATGCATGAGCGCTCGATCAACTTGCCACGGTTTCATTCCGCGATCCTCTAGCAATAGGATCGAATCTCGCGTGTCCAACTCCCACGGCGTCCCTAGCGTCGTCTCCACCAGGGTCATGCAACCCCCAAGGATTCGGCCTTCCCCGGTACCACCGGCCAGCGCCTCGCCCGATAACTTCAGTGTCCATCCGCCGGCTGCTTTTCCAACTGCGGCCAGAAACGACTGTTTGTCATAACCCCTTGCCGCGCCGCTGCCCGCGTCCAGTCCCGCCGCCAGCATCGGCGCATAAAACCCAACCCACGCATAACGCTTCCAGAGATACGCTTGCAGCGAAGTCAGATCGCTGTGGCCGAGGATCACCTTGGGTTCCGAGGACCGCTTTACCTCCAGACCGTCCAGCAAGTAATTCGATCCGTATCCGCCGCGAATTGCGACCAGACCGCTTACGTCCCTGCTCTCCAATCCGCTCAGGAGCTCGTCGCGTCTGCCCACCGCCGGTCCGGCAAAATAGCTGTCCGCGCGCAACGGTGTTGCGTCCGCCACCCCAAATCCCAGTCGTCGCAATTCTTCCGCGCCTGCAAGGACCTTCGCGAATTCCGCAGGCGATCCCGGAGCGAATGGCATCAGTACACTTTGAGGCCCTAATGCATGCGGCTTCTTTATCTCCACGCTCATCCCCGAAGCAGTCAGCTCGCTCACCTGCGCGCTCATTCGTGTTGTCGCTCCACCGGCATCATCTCGCACTTGACTCCCGGCTTGCACAGCTCTGACAGTATCTTCTCCTGCTGGCGCACGCTTACATCGGCATCGAACTGAATCAGGTTCTTGTCCCCCGCCGGCGATACCTGAAAATTATCCATTCCCACGCTGAGATCCCGGAAGAGCCGGTGAACGTCTGCAACCATAGTTTCCGATTGATCGACAATAATCCGGAACAACATGTACCGCGACTTCAGCTTGAACCAGTTTTCGACATAGACCAGGACGACCAGCGCAAACAAAACGAGCGCGCATGAGATTCCGGAAATCGCGTATAGTCCGCCGCCTGCGGCCATCCCGATTGCCGCCGTCGCAAATATTGTTGCCGCTGTAGTCAGTCCCACCACGCTCCCGCGTTCCCGGAGAATCACACCCGCGCCCAGAAATCCGATTCCCTGGACAATATTCGACGCTATTCGAGTGGGGCCGCTGTCCCCTGTTCTCCTCGCAATCTCCACCGATACGATGGTAAAAAGTGCGGCTCCCAGCGATATGCAAAATCCGGTCCGCATCCCCGACGGCCGCTTGCGGAGGTTGCGTTCGATTCCGATGATCGCGCCTAGCAAGGCCGCCCATGCCAACCGCGCGATAATCGTGCTTAGAGGGAACATGTTCTCCTGCAATTCGAGGCTATGGCTGGATTCTACACACTACAATTTGAATTGCGTCAATTTCGCGAAGTGCCGTGCCCTGGCGTGTATCTCGCTGCTTTTCAGCGTTCGTAGGCGGTCCAGGCCGAAACGCTCTACCGAAAAACTCCCCAGCACCGACCCATAAACCATCGCTTTGCGGAGTGTCGCATCGCTCAAATTTTTAGCGCCAGCCAGGTATCCCATGAACCCGCCCGCAAAGCTGTCCCCAGCGCCAGTGGGGTCATGCGGCTCCTCCAGCGGAAAGGCCGGCACGCAGAACACCCCTCGTTTGTCCACCATCATCGCCCCGTACTCGCCGCGCTTGACGACCAGTGTCGATGGCCCCATCTTGAAAATATGCTTCGCCGCCCGCAGCAAATTGTGCTCGTTCGAGAGTTGCCGGGTCTCGGAATCATTGATCATCAGAATATCAACGTGCTTCAGCGTCTCCCGCAGCTCGCTTGGCGTCCGCTCGATCCAGTAATTCATCGTGTCCAGTGCTGCAAGCTTCGGCTTACCCTTCACCTGGTGTAGGACGTCCCGCTGAAGATCCGGCGCTATATTGGCGAGGAAAACGTACTTCGACGTTTTGTACTTCTCCGGAAGGCGCGGCTTGAAGCCCGCGAACACGTTCAAGTCCGTCGCCAGCGTCACTCTCTCATTCAGATTCTCCGAGTACCGCCCTGCCCAAAAAAATGTTTTCCCTGTGGTTCGCTCCAGGCCGTCGGTGTCAATATGCCGTCCGCGAAAAATCTCCTCATCTTTTTCCGTAAAGTCTTCGCCGACGATCGCCACGAGGCTCACCGGCGCAAAGAAACTTGCGGCCACCGCGAAATAGGTCGCCGCGCCTCCCACCGTCCGTTCAACTTTTCCATAAGGGCTTTCAAGCGCGTCGAACGCCACTGACCCCACCACGAGTAAGGACACAGGTCTCTCCTAGGAAATGTATTTGCCTATAATCGCTTCCAGTTTCTTCTTCGTGGCCTTGGGCACTAGCTTCATGTCCGTCACCAGCGCGTGCTTCAGCGCCGCGCCGCACTTGCAGCTTCTTTCGTCCGGCATCGCCCGCACCGCTTCGCGCAATACGCGCTGCGCATTTTCCGCGTTCTGCACCAACGTCGCGATAATCTGTGACGCGGTCACCGACTCATGCTCTGGGTGCCAGCAATCAAAGTCCGTGATCATCGCGATCGTTGCGTAGCAAATCTCCGCTTCACGCGCCAACTTTGCTTCCGTCACGTTCGTCATGCCGATCACTTCAAGTCCCAACTGCCGGTGCATGTTCGCCTCCGCCAGCGTCGAAAACTGCGGCCCCTCGATGCACACATAGGTGCCTCGCCTGTGCACCTTCACTCCGCAGTGCACGCTTGCGTCGGCCAGCACGCCGGACACCTGTACGCACGTAGGCTTGTCAAATCCCACGTGTGCCACGAGCCCCTCTCCAAAAAACGTCGACACGCGATTCTTGGTCCGATCCACGAATTGGTCGACAACCAGAAACTCCCCCGGCCGGAGCTCTTCCTTCAACGAACCCACCGCGCTCACGGAAATGATCCTCTCAACCCCCAGCAACTTCATCGCATACACATTCGCCCGGAAGTTAATCTCGCCCGGCAGAATCCGGTGCCCGCGCGCATGCCGCGCCAGAAACGCCACCCGCTTCCCCTCCAGCAATCCCAGCACGATCGCGTCGGACGGCTCTCCAAATGGCGTTTTCACAGTGATTTCCCGCGTCTTCGTCAATCCGGCCATCGAGTACAGCCCGCTGCCGCCTATAATCCCAATCTCAGCTTCAGTGTTCGCGCGCTTCGACTTCCCCTCTTTAACTCCCGCCATTCGTTTTTCTCCGTGAGGTCAACTGTTCAAGTCCACCGGCTCGAACTCTACTTTCCCGTCTTGCTCCCGCAAGGTCCCCGCAGGAAAATCAGGGTCATGTCCGAACGCAACGATCCAGCCGTTCCGCACAATTTCCCCAATCCATTTTCGTTTTGTCTCTAGTGTCGTCAGCGGATATAGATCGTATGCAATGATCCACGGCAACGGCAAATGGTGCCGCGTCGGAATCAGGTCCGCCACGAGCATCAGTGTCTTTCCGCCCCCACGAATCTGAACCCCTTGAATCTGCAAGTTGTGCCCCGGGATTTCGACCACCGAAATTCCCGGCAGGATCTCGCAGTCTCCCTCAACAAGCTGCCACTTCCCGGCCTCCGTGATCGCCACAAAATCGTGAGCGTAATAGCTCGCACGGTCGCGCTCCGTCGGCCGCATCGCATGCTCCAGCTCGGCCCGCTGCACAAGATACTTTGCTTTCGGAAATGTTGGGACCACCTTGCCGCTTACGAGCTTCGTATTTCCGCCCGCGTGGTCAAAATGTAAGTGCGTGTTGATCACGAGATCGATGTCGTCCGGGTTCACACCCGCCCGCGTCAACGCTTCCCCATGCGGATCGCCGTCCGCAAATCCATAAATATTTCTCAGCTTCGCATCCCACTTCGTGCCGTTTCCCGTTTCGACTAAAATATTCTGCCTGCCCGCTCTCACCAGCAGCGAATTCGCCGCCAGCGGAATCCGGTTCCGCGCGTCGGCCGGCATTTTCTTCTCCCATAGCGGCTTCGGCACGACTCCAAACATCGACCCGCCATCCAGCCAGAAAATCCCGCCATGAATGTGCCGAACCTCGATTTCCCCGAAGTGCATCCCTAATCGCCTCGGCCTTCGACGCCGCTCTTTGCGAGCAGTTCATTTACCGCCGTGAACGGATCCTTCCTTCGCTGAGCGACCTCCTTCGCAATCTCGCTCAGCCGCGCTTCTCCGCCTGCCCCGCCAAGCACTCGCTCTACCAGCCGCGATTCAATCAATCCAAGCAGCCGCCGCTTCCAATGCTCCACATGCTTCCGTTCCCGCTCTCCGCTTGTCTCGAAATGCTTCTGAAACTTTGCAATCGTCACTGCCAGTGCATCAATCCCTTTGTTTTCGCTCGCCACCGTCCTTACCACCGGCGGATGCCAGCCATCTCGCGGCATCACCAATGAGAGCATCGCCAACAATTGTTGTTCCAGCCGGTCCGCACCTTCCCTATCCGCTTTGTTCAACACAAATATGTCCCCGATCTCCATCAGGCCGGCTTTCATATTCTGGATGTCATCTCCAAGCCCGGGCACCATCACCACAAGAACACAATCCGCCAGCCGCACAATATCAATCTCGTCCTGGCCGACGCCAACAGTCTCAATCAGGACGCGCTGTTTCCCGGCTGCGTCCAGTAGCAGCGCCACTTCCGCCGTCGCTCTCGCCAGGCCTCCCATGAATCCGCGCGTCGCCATCGATCGTATAAACATTCCAGCATCGCTCGCATGGCTTTGCATTCGAATCCGGTCGCCGAGAATCGCTCCGCCCGTGTACGGGCTCGTCGGGTCCACCGCAATCACGCCAACTTGCTCCTCATGCTTCCGGTAGTAAGCCGCCAGCCGATCCACCAGTGTGCTCTTCCCGGTTCCCGGCGCGCCCGTCACTCCCGCGAGATAAGCCCGCCCCGTCTGCGCAAAAAGTCTCCTCAGCAGCTCTTCCGCTTCCGGTTGGTGATTCTCAATCGCCGTAATCGCGCGCGAAATCGCTCGGACATCACCCGCGCGCACCAATTCCGCCCACTCCTCAACAAGCAGTGGCATATTTTTCCAGTCGGTCTTTCAATGAGGCCAAACGCATCCACCCATTATCCCGATTTTTTGCTTTTTTCATGCAGCCCGATGCACAAGGACATCTTCAGCAGGAGTTTAACTGGAACGGCGGCTCTTCACTACTCACTACCCCCTACCCACTATTCACTCTGAACCAGCCATCATTTCTTGCCCAATAATTGCCGCGCAATCACCAATCTCTGTATCTCGCTCGTCCCTTCCCCAATCGTGCAGAGCTTTACGTCCCGATAATATTTCTCCGCCGGATAGTCCTTGATGAATCCATACCCGCCGTGCACCTGCACGCACTCATTCGCCACTCTTACCGCCACCTCGCTGGCAAACAATTTCGCCATGCTCGATTCCCGCGTGAACCTTACATCCTTCTGATCCGCCAGCCAAGCCGCGCGATACACCAGCAGCCGTGCCGCTTCGACTTCCGTCGCCATGTCCGCCAGCTTGAACTGGATCGCCTGAAACTCGCTGATCGTCTGTCCAAACTGCTTCCTCTGTTTCGCATAACTCGTCGCGGCTTCCAAAGCGCCCTGCGCCATTCCCAGCGCCAGCGCCGCGATTGAAATTCTCCCGCCATCCAGAATCTTCAAACTTCCCGTGAATCCTTCCCCTTCCGGCCCCAACAAATTTTCCGCCGGAACTCGGCAGTCCGAAAACGTCACCTCCGACGTATCGCTGGCGCGCAGCCCCAGCTTGTTTTCTTTTTTCCCCGGCTTGAATCCCGTCATCCCCTTTTCCAAAATAAACGCGCTGATTCCGTGCGATCCCTTCGACTTATCCGTCACCGCCATCGCCACGCAGACGTCCGCGTAGTGCCCGTTCGTCGTAAACGTCTTTGCCCCGTTCAATACCCAGGAGTTCGCCTCGCGTCGCGCCGTAGACCGCGTCCCTCCCGCATCCGACCCCGCTTCCGGCTCCGTCAACGACCACGCTCCAATCTTCTTCCCCTTCGCTAGCGGCGTCAGATACTTCTTCTTCTGCGCCTCGGTCCCAAACTTGAAAATATGATTGCTGCAGAGCGAATTGTGCGCCGCTACGATAATTCCCACTGACCCGTCCACCCGGGACAACTCCTCGATCGAAATCACATACTCGATGTATCCCAGCCCCGCCCCGCCGTACTCCTCCGGAAAAATCACTCCCAGCAGTCCCATCTCCCCGAGTTTCGGCATGATTTCAATCGGAAAGTGCGACGCCTCGTCCCACTCCATCACGTGCGGCGCGATCTCCCCTTCCGCAAATTCCCGCACGCTCCGCCGCAACTGCTGCTGCTCGTCAGTAAAGCTAAAATCCACCGTTGTCTCCTGCCAGCGTTAATCTATTGCGATCTTCTGTCCTGGCTCCCGCGTCTATTCGCGCATCCCATAGACAATCAAAGTTCCGCTTATAGTCCATTTTACACAACCCCGCGCCTTCCAAGTGAATCGCTAAGCTGGACATCCTGATTCTGCAACCCCGACCAGCCCCCGAGATTGGGCCTCCCCAACCGTAGCCGAGGCGTGTCTCAAGACGCTCCGAATGTCTCGTAGAGTCCCAATGACTGCCCTTTCGGTGCTCTGCGTCACGGCGATGTGACCCAACGCACTGCAAAGAGCATTCCCGAAGTGTTAAAAGCGGCACACATCTGGGCCGCTTCGCCTGGATTTGTCCATTCACGTCTCTAAGAATACGGAGGCTACATGCTCATGCGCAGGATCTCGATGGTGTTGTTCGCGGTGGCGCTTCTGGTCATCCCGCTTCAACAAGCTCTTACCGCAAAGTTCTCCCCACAAAGCGAACCGAAGAGGGACGTAATTCTGAAAGCTTCAGAAATTACACCGATGATCTTTCCCGAAAAGGTTTTTTACCGCGGTCATGTCGCTGCTGTGCAAATGCGAAACACCGGCGGCATTCATTTTGCCGGGCAGTTCTACGTTTTGGCGGGCTTGGTGGATACGTCTGGCTATGCCAGCGACGTCAGGGAAAAATATCAGGGCTACTTCCTCACCGAAGTCCCCATCGAAATCAACGGAAATTCTCTGAAGCCCGGCGCCTACGGCATTGGCTTCGTGGCGGCAGCAAAGTTCGTCGTCAGCGACCTGGGCAACAACACGATCATTGAGGCCAAAGGTCAGCGCGATGCGGAACTAAAGCGTCCGATGCCCCTTCAGGTGCTCGCTGCACCCGATTCTGGCGCCTACCGGCTCTATATTGGTCGCAACTTCGTTACTATCAAGCGCGCCAGCTAAGAGTTGGCGGCACTTTCTGTATGGCTTCCGCCCGCGTCGCCGTTGCGCTCAGGGCGTTCCGGGACCGGCACGTCTCCCCGCGAATGGCTGTGTACGGACTAGGCCTGTCGAATCTAGGCGCGCCAAACGAAGCTTGGGAAACCGCCGGGTTCTCAGAATGACTGCGTCTTCAGGCAATGGCGCTGTGTGGCCTTCCTACAATCTCCTTCAGTGCCACAAGGGCCCTCTCGCATCCCGCCTTGTCTACATCGCAATGCGTCACAAACCGCACCGAATATTTTTCCGTATCCAGCGCCCAGATCTCTTTCTCGCGCAGCAAATCGCAGAGTTCCACTGCCGTTCTTCCGGTCTCTTCGCAGTCGAAGATCACGATGTTGCTCGCCACTTTCCCGGGATCAATTTTCAATCCGGGTACGCGCGCAATTCCGTTGGCCAGGAGCCGTGCATTTTCGTGGTCGATGTGCAATCTCTCTGGTGACTTTTCCAGCGCCAACAACCCCGCAGCCGCGATCACGCCGGCCTGCCTCATCCCGCCCCCGAACATCTTCCGGGATATCCTCGCCTTTTCAATGAACGCCTCGGAACCAACCACCATCGAGCCGACCGGCGCACCCAGCCCTTTTGACAGGCAAAACATCACGGAGTCAACCTTCTTCGTCATCTGCGCAACGTCTTCCCCCAGCGTCGTCGCCGCATTGAAAATCCTCGCCCCGTCCATGTGCACTTTTAATCCCGCCGCGTGCGCACCCTCGCAAACCTCATCTACTCGCGCCGTTGGATACACCGTCCCGCCCCACATATTATGCGTGTTTTCAATACAAACCAGCGCCGTCTGCGAATCGTAATAAATCTTTGGCCGAATCACTTCTTCAATCTGCTTCCAGGTCAAAAGCCCGTCCGCGCCCCGCGCCACCCGCGGCATGCACCCTGCGATCGCCGCCATGGACGCCAGCTCATACAGATTGACGTGACTCTTCTCGTCACAAATCACTTCATCGCCGTGATGCGTCCAACCCTTGATCGCAATCAAATTCCCCATGCATCCCGTCGGCACGAACAGCGCAGCCTCTTTCCCAAAAATCTCCGCCGCGCGTTGCTCCAGCCGGTTCACCGTCGGGTCTTCGCCATAGACGTCGTCCCCGACCTCCGCCTCCGCCATCGCCCGCCGCATCTCCGCCGTCGGCCGCGTGACCGTGTCGCTCCGCAAATCCACGATGTTTTCCAGCGGCGTCACCTCGTCCGGATCACTCCGCATCCCGCTCTTCGCTATTGTCCCGCTCACCTTGTTCGCTCCTCGTCCTTCCGCCTTAAGTCTTCGTTCTTCCCTCACTCACTCTTCAGTCCGTGCGTCTCCGTGTACTCTGCGCCTCTGCGTTGTCTTTTCTCCTGCTTCTTTCTTTCATTACTTCTTTCCGAACTTGCTTCTTTATCTCATCAATTCCACAAACACTTCATTGGAAATACTCAACTTCCCCGCCGCCAGCTTCACCACATCACCGTCTCTTTCCACCAACCCCGCCGATTCCAATGGCCTGAATCGCCCCTCCAGCGCCACTCCGTACTCCCTCTCAATCTTCCCGACATCAATCCCGTCCAATTGTCGTAATCCCAAAAACAACTCCTCTTCCAAGGCGCTCTCACGCGTCACCGGTTCCAACTGCTCGGCAGGAAGACGGCCCGCCTGTATCGCCGCTGCATACTCAGCCGCATCATGCGCGTTCGCCCACCGCTGCGTCCCTGAAAACGAATGCGCTCCCGCGCCAAATCCCAAATACGGTGCACGCCGCCAATACTTCAAATTGTGCTTCGATTCGTACCCAGGCTTCGCCCAGTTCGAAATCTCATAGTGGTGATAACCGGTCGCGCCCAAAAACTCGCACGCCGCATCATAAAAATCCGCCATCTCATCATCGCTCGGCACGGCACTGGCGCTATACCGTGCCCCACCCGATAACAATTCTTTTCCGAGCCGGCTCCCTTCGTCCACTTCCAGCAAATACACCGACACATGTTCCGGTCCCAACTTCTCCAGCTCCTCGAGCGATTCTCTCCAGCTTTGCCTTGTCTGATACGGCAAGCCCGCGATCAAATCGAAACTAATGTTCCCAATACCAGCTTCCCGTAAAATTGGCACCGCCCGGTAAATATCGGCACGCCGGTGCATCCGGCCCGCCGCCGTCAACTCGCGATCCACAAACGACTGCACCCCGAAACTCACTCGGTTAATCCCGGCACCGGCCCACCCCGCCGCTTTCCCCGCCTCTACGGTTTCCGGATCGGCTTCCAGTGTTACCTCGCTTAACTCCAGTGGGAATGTTTCCCGAATCGCATCCATCATTTGCCCTAGCAGCCTGGGCTCCAGCAAACTCGGCGTCCCGCCGCCAATATAAACCGTATCCACCGCTGCGCGCGCAAACCCGTCCGGCAACGCCACTCCCGCCCCTCGGTACAATTCCCCATGCCGCTGAATTTCTTGCACCACTGCGTCCGCATAGGGTGAAAATCGTCCCGCGGACACCACTCCTGTGTGGAAATTGCAGTACGTGCATTTCGTCTGGCAAAACGGAACCTGAATGTAAATTCCCAGCCGTGTCATCACCAAAAACTCTAACACACCCCCGCAGCGCTTGGCCGGTCAGCATCCAGCCTGTCGCTGGTCTTGGCCCAGCTATGGAATTCAGACCACCGTTCCTCACACGGGTTTCGCGACCCCTTCCGCGCTATAGCGTCGGATCCGCCTTTGCCCTGCTCCTTCCGCTACGCTAGGACTTTGACCCACAGTTTCCTCTCTCTCGGTCCGTCGAACTCACAAAAAAACACCCCCTGCCATCTTCCCAGCGCCAGCTTCCCATCCTCCACAAATATCATTTGGCTCGTCCCGGTTAGCGCCGCCTTCGCGTGCGAGTCCGAATTGCCTTCGCTGTGCCTGTAAGGCCCGGACTTAGGCACCATCCGCTCGAACACTCCCTCGAGGTCCGTCGCCACGTCCGGGTCGAAATGCTCGTTGATCATCACCCCAGCCGTTGTGTGCGGCACATAAATGCAGCAAATCCCCGCGGAAACGACCGCTTTTTCCACCGCTCGCTCCACCTCTCGCGTCACGTCTACCAGCTGGGTTCTCCGCTCTGTTTTCACTCGTAGTACTTCCATGTTTCCTCCCGTCTCGATGCGCGGATTCTATCACCGGCCTTCCATCCCACCCTCGCGCCCGCCCGGTTCACCTCTAGTCCAGCTTCAGTTCACACCCTGTGCATTGTCCCTCGCAGGCCAACGCGAGAAAATGGCGCCGTCGTTAAATATTCCAGTGGTTGCAGCGCAAAGGCCGGCGACCGAATCGCCTAAAACGAACCAATCGGGGGGCAGCCGTGGAAGCGAACATCGCAATGCAAACAAGTTCAGAGGACAACCGCCGCGTCTGGCTTTGGACCTTTCTCGTCGTCCTGGTTTTATCTCAACTCTATTTCGTTCGCGAGCTTGTCGCCGCGTTCGTCCTCTTCGCGATCCTGTTCGTGGCCATCGCCTTCATGCTCGTGGCGTTCTACATGCTTCTTAAATCATTGGAACTGGCCTTTGCGCGCCTGGCAGCTCTGCGTCAGCCAGTCATCGGCATGGCCGCAGTCGGCAACATGGCCACTGTCGCCCGCGAAAACCGGAAGGCCGCCTAGCTCGATATCCAGCTTTCGTGTGAAACGATTCGGCGGTCGCCAGCACTACACATTGCATGGACCTGTCCAGATTGACGCGTTCGGAGTCACTTGCGGAAAGGAGGGAGGAGTAGCGATCGAGCGTTCTTGGTTGTTTTTTACTTCGAGTCGAAGAGCGGCAGAGCAGACGTAAATGCCGGTTTTCGATGTCTTTCACTTTCGGCACTAGGTCGCCGCTTCGGAGGATTATCGTGGTCCACAAGCCTTCCTTTTCCCGCCGTGCGTTGCTCCGGCTCCCCGCCCCGGACGACATCTGGGTTTGCTGGCGATGCAATGGCCGCGACGACGTCTCGCGTGTCCTGGACATTTCACCAGCGGGCCTGTTTATCCAGACTCAGCATCTCACTGTCAAGGAAGGCATGTCCGCAAAGTTGGATTTTCTTGTTCAGGAGGGCCGCATCAATGCCGACGCCCTGATTCGCCACATTAAGCGCGGCGACGGCCTCGGCCTGAAGTTCCTCTCTGTTGCTGAGGCTGACCGTTCCCGCCTCAAAGCTCTGCTCTCACGCCTTCGTTCTCAGAGCGCGCCCCGGTCGTATCCATCGGTTGTAGCACGCATCCCGCAATGACCCCCTATCCCTCGGAGGCTTCCCTCTCAATAAAATTAATCAGCCGGGCCGCCAAATAGCCTCAAAACGACTCCGGTCGAGATCCAGTAGTTGTTCTGCTGGGTATTTGTCCCGAAGGATGTCCTGTAATAGTCCGCATCCAGCAGCCGAATCTCCCAGCGCCGCGATGGGTGAATATCCAGCCCCCCGCCTACCTTATACGATATGCAGTTCACGGAAGTGGTGTAGCCGCCCACTCCGCTTATCTTCGTGTCTGCTCGCGAACCTCCCACCAGCCCTTCAACAAACGGCGTAATTCCCCAACGGTTAGCCCTGCGGTGGAAATAGCGCACCCCGTAGTGATTTCCATAAATTATATTCTTCGTCGTGCCCACCGTCTGAAAGCTGTAGCTGGTGTCCCCGACGATCTGCAACCACGGTTTCACGTTCCAACCAAACGCGCCCAGTGCGCCGTTCAGGTTGCTTCCTGTTCCGCCTCCGCCGTCGATTCGTGCGAACGCGTAGCCGCCGTACAATTCGATCAGCGTAGGGCCTCGAAGGCTCGGCCGCGGCTTTTCCCACGTTTCTCTCGTGTCTGCCGGACGGATCGCCGGAGCCGCAGGCTGCGCGGCTTCTGGCTGCGCTGCTGCTGGTTCAGCCGTAGTCGCCGCTTCTGTACCAGTTGAGCTGGGAGCAGACGTCTCTACAGCCGCCGTTGCTACCGCCGTCGGCTGAGTCACAGCAGCCTCGGGTTGCGCAGGCGCGCTGGGCGCCGGCTGTGCTGCTGGAGTAGCCGTATCCGTCACATTCGTCTTGGTTTCCGCCGCTGGAGTCGCTGTAGCCGCCGCAGGCGCTGGCTGCGCTGCCGCTGGTTGTACTGGAGCCGCATCCGTCGTCGTTGCCTGCGAACTCACGTTTGGCACACTCTGCGCCACTGCTGCGCTCGAATTCGCCGCATTCCCCCCTGCCACCGCTGGTTGCGGAGCCGCCGCACTAGCTTTCGGCTGTGCGTCAATCGGCGGAGTCCGCGGAATCTTCGTCTTCTCCGACGCCACTTGCAACGATGCCGCCGCTTGCCCCTGTTGCGCCGTCTGTTGACCCGCGGCTTGCGTCTTTGGCTGCACCGAAGTCGCCGCTCGGTCCACAGCAATCAAGCTCGAATAGATGTAGCCCACCTGCCCCGCGCTCGTCTGTATCCGCGAGAAGTAGAACCCATACACCAAGATCGTGAATCGTTCCCCGCAAGCCAGTGACGCCACGGTGTCCTGCGTTCTCCGCGGCTTGCCGAATACCTGCGCGCCCTCAGAATGGCTCGTGCAGTCCACGTACCCCACTTCATCAGCCATCGCGGCTGAACCTGCCAGCAAACACGCCCCCGCCAGTACCAGGATTCGATTGCGCAACATCGCCCCTCCTCGGCTCACCCACACCCCGAGCCCCAACCTAGCGTACCGGGCGCAACCACATCCCCGTCAGATGGACGAAGGGACAGTTCGTACTTAAGCGGCACTGTCCGTTTTGCCACCCCTCCTCCCTCGTCTAACCACCTGTAAAGCCAACTCTTTCCATCTGCACCATGAAAAATAATTCCGGTTATGGACGTTGGGCATTGCGCCTCGGCCTCTCTGGTGTATCATCCTTGCGAACGACGCAGCGCTCGGAACCGCTCTCTCAATTCCACTTGCACTCCCCGCGCGCGCAAGTCGAACGGAGGATAATGATGAAAAAACTGGCCGTACTGCTTCCCGTTTGTGCGATGTCTCTCGCAATTTCCATTCAGGCGCAGGCGCCTCAAGGCCCGCCGAAGCCCGGTCCAGAAGTCAAGAAACTCGCCTACAACCTAGGCACGTGGAATATCGAGGGCGAGTCCAAGGCGTTCGGCCCCATGCCGGGAGGCAAGATCTCCAGCACGGAAAAGTGCTCCTGGTATTCGGGCGGCTTCTTCGTCACCTGCCACTCGGATTCGACCGGCCCCATGGGCCCCGCGAAAGGCGTCTCCTTCATGGGTTATGACGCCGACCAGAAGGTTTACACCTACCATGAGTTCGGCAGCTCTGGCGACGTCATCGATGCGAAAGGCACGGTGAACGGCGACACTTGGAACTGGACCGCCGATTCCAAGATGGGCGACGACAAGTACAACGTGCGCGTTACCATCAAGCGCGTCTCACCGACGGAATACACTTTCAAGCTCGAAATGTCCAAGAATGGCGGCGACTTTTCCGTCGTCGAAGAAATGACAGGTCACAAAGTGACCGCCCCAGCCCCGGCTAAGAAGTCGTAGCTTTGTCAATCCGTCGAGGCCTGTGCCCGCCACAGGCCTCATTCTTTCCGCACTTGCCGCGTCGTGATTCGCTGCGGCGAGTCATTTTCCGCGCAAAGGTGTCCACGCATGAATAAATCGCGCTGTGGAAAAATGTTCATTCCAGCTTTCGCGCTTGGGCTGACTTTCTTCAGCGTTCCCATTGCGTCTCAACGGCAGACTGCGGCGCTTCGTGCAAACGATACCGAACTACTGATGCTCGGTACTGCGGCCGGTCCGCCTTTGCGCAAGGATCGCTCCGAACCGGCCACATTGCTCATCGTCGATGGGAGGCCGTATCTAATCGACTGTGGCATTGGAACAATCCGGCGCCTCGTCGAGGTTGGAATTCCATCGGAAACGATTGGAACGATCTTCTTTACCCACTTGCACCCGGACCATGATCTCGGCCTCGTCGACGTGATGGCCAACGATTACTTCCACCTTGATCTCGCCTCCGACGCGCGGAAGATCAATATCTACGGGCCGCCGCAAACGAGCGAATTGGTCGAAGCCGCCTTTCACTACCTCAGCATTCCCTTTGAAGTGTTTGCCGCGGAAAAGCCCGGGTTCCAGCTTGGCCGACCGAACCATGGCCTGACCACTCCCTTTGTCGCCCACGAAGTCGATAGCGAGGGAGTTGTTTACCGCGACGACAAAATTCAGATCACGGCCGCCGAGAATTCGCATTACGCGCTCATGCCGGAGCAGTTCCGCGCGCATTTCAAGTCATATTCGTACCGTATCCAGACGTCCCATGGTGTGGTGGTATTCACCGGAGACACCGGACCCAGTGATGCCGTCGTGAAACTTGCGACGGGCGCCGACGTTCTCGTTGCCGAAGTGGAGGAGAGTTTGGACGAGCTGCGCGGGTTCATTGATCACATGGCTGCCCAGAACCACTGGCCGCCTGCACGCAAACAGGAGTTTGCCGCGCACATGGAGAAGGAACATCTCACCGTGGACAGCCTCGGAGAACTTGCCTTGAAGGCCCAAGTACAATCGGTTCTCTTCTATCACTATGACCCGCAAAACAAAGCGGAGCAGCAGGCTCTCGTCGCCGCCGCGAAGAAGTATTTTCACGGACCCGTTCTGGCGCCGATGGATCTGGACAGGTTCTGTCTGTCGCGGGACGAAGCCCAATCGGAGAAGACTAAATTCGAATCCTGTGGGCAGAATCCAGCGGACCAGGAGTAAGCGCCGGGTATCCTAACGAAGGCAGTCACGCGAGAAGTTGCCCCGTACCATGCACTCCCGCCTCACGTTGAGGGAGGGTACAACGCCCGAGGTCGTCCGGGACAACGGCTCTCTTTGGGAAAATTCGGAAGCGAAATAGGATTCGGAAATGTATTGGGGGGTGGCGCCCAGGTTCACTTCATCTTCCCCTACGCCACCCAGTTCATTGTCAGTTTCTTGCGCTTCTTCGCGCAGTCCAGAAGATAAAAATCGATCAACTTCTGGTAAGGAAGTCCCGTCTCCTCCGCCAGTCCTTTGAAATAGTCCACCACTTCCGGACTCAAGTTGATCCCCACCGCCTTTTTCTTCCCGGCATACGGGTTCTTCCTCTCTTTCAGTTTGGAAAAATCATTTTCCTTTTTCATAAAATCGAACCTCCTTCTTCGTCCCTTCCGCGCGGAAATGATTCGAACCATGGATTCGGAGTCCCTATAACAGTGAACGACGACCAGCGGCCTCGTCGCCGAACTCATTCCTAGGAGGATGAACCGGTCTTCTTCCTCTGAATGCTCTGGATCATGGAACAGGCGCCCATACGGATCGTTGAAAACGCTCTGGGCTTCCTCAAACCACACTCCATGCTTGGTCCGATTGCGCTTATTCTTCCGCTCGTCCCAATCGAACCGTAGCATGTCTAGATAATATCTAGATTTAGCCGAGATGGCAAGGGAAGGCGGGAGGCACACGCTAAACTCGCCGAAACGGTTTTGAATTTGTCTTTTCCTTGCCGCGGGTGTCCCACCCTTTCGACTTTGGTTCTGAACCTGTGAAGAAACCCATTTGCCAATGTTTTCGAGGGTTTTTCGGGTGATACAAAATCTATGCCGAGGCCCAAATAATCGCTCCTCGGATCGCTAATGGAGAAAAGTTTTTGAGCCCGTTTCCGAGTTGAGGTTATTTCACAGCTTCTTCTTGAAAGGGTGGGTCACTCTTTTCCGTCATTCGGACTTGCGTTTCGGATTTCCTAATTTCGAATTCCTTTTTCCAATTTCGTCTTCGTGAGTCCCGCCGGAGGAGGCGTGCGGGTTTTGACCCTTCCACACTTTTCCACAGCCGTAGCAAACCACAAGCTTCCCTGTTTATCCTGAGCTTCGAAGGGCCAATCCTTTCCAGTTCAGCGCCTTGCGAAGCCATCATTCGAACCAATCATCCCTATTCGAATAACCAGTACGTACACACAAGAAGGCTATTGACATGTAGTAAGATTCATGCTACCATGTAATATGATCCGAAGCCCCCAACCCCGCCCGGCAACCTCACCCTCTCCGCGAAACCTCACGCTGTCGCCCTTCTCCTACACTTATCGGCCTATCCTCTGCCTCTCTCCCCTCCTCACTTCCCCGAACTCGACACAGCCGTCACAACTCGACACGCCGGTGCCACCGCAACCTCTTTGCTATCAATCATATCCACACGCTTTCCGTCACCTATGGGGGTGTGCCTCTGTGTCCACTTTCGATTTTGAACTTTCGACTCGGAACTGCTCTTTTCGCACCTGTCCACATCAGTGTCATTCCGCGCCACTTAACCGTCCTTTGTTTTCATACTCTTACGAACTCTTTTGCCACGCGCAAAACACTAACTCCCGTATTCTCAATCATCTGCGCACTCTTTCCACAAAACACCCGGGGTGGGGTATGCCTGGATCTTCCAATTCTCAAACCTCAGAACCTCCAGACATTCCTAATCTCGCCGCCTTCAAACTCCTCTATGGAGTCCGATTTCTCGCACACCTGGGCCGATTAACTCCTATCGAATCCAAATCCCACGAAATGCATAAGCAGGAAGGGGCTAGCTCGGGAGGTCTAATTCCAGATTTGGAACTCGGCTCGCTACCGGCGGCGGTCACGATCGTCGGGCGCGGCGGCAATTCCCATCCGCCGCAGCTCGTCTGCGTAATACTTGCGGTAGAGGACGTTCCACTCCTCGCTGTCTTCGAGAATTTCCTTTTTCTGCGAGGTGATTTTCTTGCGGACTTCCAGGTCGGCTTTTTCTTCTTCGTGCAGCGTGGCTGTCAGGATTTGGACTACTTGCTGCCGGATCGTGTCCCGGTCTTCGATGAATTCCACGTCATCGCTCGAAACCAGCACGTCCGTAATTTGATGGGACATTCGGACAATTTTTTCGCGGCTCAGTCGCATTCCAGTCGCTTACCCTCGAGTCTCTCGTTCATCGGTCGCTATTCTGATCTGCGTCGGCGGATAAAAATCAGATCCGCACGGCCGGGATCGGCTGTGCCACTGCTGAAACCACGCTTACCTCAAAACCAGCTTGCGGTCGCGCGCCAGTTGCGCTTTCACCTTTTTGTACATTTCCTGGTACGAAACGCTCGTCCGGCGCATCTCGTCCTGGTGCTCGATGAGGATATTTCTCACCTCTTCGTTCAGCCGGTCCTCCACCGTCACTTCTTCCATCATGCGCTGCCGCAATCGCTGCGCCACGGCCGCCGCCGCCTTCGTTTCGATCAACTTCCCTTCCACCAGCCGCTTCACCACTTCCGTGGCCATGTATCCTACGTAGTCCCGTGCGATCAGCATCCCAGAGTGAGTCCTTTGCGCAAAAGCAAGAGAAAGAGTTTACTGGCTGCGCCCACAAAGTGCAAGGAACAGCACTCTGCCGACTTCCCTGCAAGAGTCTTTTCTTGCCAGGTTCGGTAGCTACATTGGACTCAATTCCGATGAAGACTCCATCGGAGCGCGAGGTTCTTCGCCCGAATTCCCGGTCCGATATATCTCCTAGGAACGTGCAAGGATCGCTTACCTCAATTCCCAGAAATCTACCCCTTACATAATTTGCGTGTAATGGTCTCCCTTTCTCAATTGTCCTGTCGGACAAATACGAGCCCTGGCCTTAAGCCTGTGCGAACGCCTCGCGCGCCTAGTCTCCGAACCCTGCTCCAAATCTGTTCGTCAAGCCAGTAGTAATGGTACCCGTTTCTCTTTATCTTTCACGCGGAGATCGGGCAAAGACCAACAGCCATTTTCGTGGGCCCCCACCCCCCGCCCCAGCTAACGAGCTGACGCCGACCCCAAAGAAAGTGACAAAAGTGAAGACGATCGTAAAGGGATTAGTGTGCGCGGTGGGCTCCGCGATTCTGAGCTGCTTGGTAATTCTCATGAGCGGTTGCGCCGGCTTGGTCAGTGGCGCCAACAACACCTCGTCAACGCCCCAGGCCTTGGCCGTCGCGAATGTGCAAGCCGCGGCAATCACAACATCCAGCTCGCAGGTCTCTTGGACCACAGACGCCCCTGCTGACTCCTCGGTCGACTATGGAACTACTCCTGCCTACGGAAATACGACGCCTGCAAATACAGCAATGGTTACGAGTCATCAGATAACGCTAACTGGTCTGGCCGCCGGAGTGACCTACTACTACCAGGTTAATTCGACAGATTCGAAGGGCAACCACGGTCACGGTAAGAGCACGTTTAAGACGACTGGCTTGGGTATTTCCGGATCAATTAGTCCTGCAACAGCAGGCAGCGGGACGACGTTGACACTAAGCGGAGCCCAAAGCGCCACAACGACCGTAGATAGCACGGGGGCGTACGCATTCAGTGGTTTGTCGAGCGGGTCCTATGGGGTAACGCCGAGCGGTCCGGGTTACAGCTTTAGTCCGGCAAGTCAGAATATCAATGTAAGCACGGCGAACGTCACCGCGGTTAATTTCTCTGCGAGCACAGCCGCCGTGGCTCCGGCCATCACCACGCAGCCGACGAGCCAGACGGTGACCACAGGACAGACAGCCGCGTTCACGGTGGCGGCCACCGGCACGGCTCCTTTGAGCTACCAGTGGCAGAAAAACGGCGTGAACATCGCCGGAGCGACTTCCAGCAGTTACACCACCCCCGCCACGACCACCTCCGATAGCGGATCGACGTTTGATGTGGTGGTGAGCAACTCCGTGGGGACAAAAACGAGCAGCGCAGTAACACTCACGGTGAATGCGGATACGACGGCACCGACAGCTCCCACGAATGTCACCGCCGCAGGGATTTCTCCGTCGCAGATTAGCCTAGCTTGGACTGCGTCCACGGATAACGTGGCTGTCACGGGATACAACGTCTTCCGAGGTGGTGCGAAGATTGCGACGTCGACGAGCGCATCGTACGTGGATAGCGGCCTCGCCCCATCGACGAGCTACACTTACAATGTGTCGGCTTACGACGCTGCAGGAAACACATCCGTTCAGTCTGCAGGGGCTTCGGCGACGACGCAGAGTTCCTCCGGGGGCGGAGGTATCCCCTCAGCGCTCGGGTGGTACCAGATACCCAACACGACGTTGGCGCCCGTGTGTTCGACGGACCAGAATATTCAGG
>DATGED010000038.1:0-23475 GCA_035310525.1 Candidatus Acidiferrum sp.
TTCACGTGCGGGTCAGCCCCGGCGGGCAAGTGGTGGGATATGACCACAAAGTGAAAGAGGCGAGCGCGGGAGCGGCGCTGGAACGCGCGGCGGCGGAAAAGGATGCGCGGGATTTTCTGAGCGGCAAGCTGGGCGTGGACCTGGCCAAGTGGGACTTTCTTTCCGAGGAAGCAAACTCCAGCAAGAAACCGAACCGGCTTGATTGGTCGTTCACGTGGGAGAAACACGGATTCAAGGCGAAGGATGCTCCGTACCGTCTGCGCGTGACTCTGCAAGGCGAGCGTCCAGGAAGTTCGGAGGAATTCCTGCACGTGCCGGAAGCATGGCAGCGCGGTTACGAGCACCTGCGCTCCACCAACATTTTTTACAACCAGGTGGCCATTATTCCCTACTTGCTGCTGATGGGCGCGGCGCTCTGGCTCGGGATTTTGCTGACGAAACGCGGGACGACGAGCTGGGGGCCGGCGATAAAGCTGGGGATCATCGTCGCGATCCTGTTGTTTTTCATGCAGCTCAACAACTGGCCGCTGGACCGCATGGGGTATGACACGAACTCCGCGTATGGGAGTTTCGTGGTCGAGGAAATTGCGAAGGCCCTGCTCTTTGGCGTTTTGTCCGCGCTGACCATCTCGCTGATCCTGCCGGGAGCGGAACCGCTTTACCGCTCGGCTCAGCCCGGTAAACTCCGGCTCACAAAGGCGCTTACCTTGCGCGGGCTGCGCTCGAAAGAATTCTTCTCCTCGGCGACAGTGGGATTGTCGCTCGCGGCGGCCCATATCGGATTCGTCGTCGCGTTTTACATCGTCGCCAGACACTATGGCGCGTGGGCGCCGCAGGATTTGAATTACGAGAATTCCGTGAACACGACGTTTCCGTGGATTTCCGGCATCGCGATCGGCATGCTGGCGGCCACGAGCGAAGAGTTTCTATTCCGATTGTTCGCGATTCCTTTTCTAAAGCGGCTGACGGGATCGAGCGTTCTAGCGGTGATCGTCCCGGCGTTTTGTTGGAGTTTTCTGCATTCCGCTTATCCGAACGAGCCGCCGTATATCCGCGGCCTTGAAGTCGGCCTGATCGGGATCGTCGCGGGCGTGGTGATGCTGCGGTGGGGAATCCTGGCGACGCTGATCTGGCACTACACGGTGGACGCTTCGCTGGTAGGCCTGCTGCTGGTGCGTTCGAACAGCTTGTACTTTAAGATTTCGGGTGTGATTGTGGGCGCGGCTGCGCTCGCTCCGCTGATTTTTGCGGGCGTCTCGTATCTTGCGCGGGGACGATTCGAACCCGATGAGGATCTGCTCAATGGCGCCGAGCCGATCGAGAACATCAGTTTTGCATCCGCGCCCGCAGGAGAAATCACGGCCGCAGCCGGCGCGCGTCGCTACGAGGCGCTCGCTCCGGGAATGATCATTTTCCTGGCCGTTTGCCTGGTTCTCGGCGTCGCGGCGGCATGGCGCTTCAAAACGCCATCGGTGGGCGATTATCTGAAGCTCTCCGTGGATGCGAAGACCGCGCGGGCGCGTGCCGACGAAATCCTTCGCAAGCGCGGCCTCGATCCGAAGGCTTTCAAACAGGCCACTATTTTCACGGACATCACCGATCCGGTGACCAACGAATTTCTGCGGCGGAGCGTGGGCATCGCGCGCCTGAACGAAATTTATTCCGGGGAAGTGCCTGGAGCAATCTGGCAGGTGCGCTACTTCCGCGACAGCCAGGCGGAAGAATTTTCGGTCAAGCTCGGGCCGGACGGCGCGTTGCTGGCGTTGAACCACAAGCTCGCAGAGGATACGCCCGGTGCCACGCTGAGCAAGGAAGAAGCCGTTGCGAAGGCGGAAAAATATCTTCGCGAAGTGAAGAAACTCGATCTGAGCCAATGGGCACTGGTCGAGGCAAACTCTGACAAACGCATCCACCGCACGGACCACGTACTGACGTGGCAAAAAAATGTGCCGCTGGACGCAAGCTCGGCTCTCTCATCGGCTGATGCAGATCACGCCTATGTCCGAATGAAGGTCGCAGTTCTCGGCGATGAAGTTGTCGATTACCGGGGATCTTATTACTCAAAACCGGAGGCACGCGAAGAGCAGGAAACGAAGGAGGGGGCCACCACCTGGACTTACATCAAGATTCCCGACGAGTGGAGGCGCAAGCAGGAAGAAGAGACGCTTTTCCGCACCATTTACGGTTTCGCGATTCCGATCCTGCTCTTCGGTGGATTGGGAATCGCGGCAATCACACTGTTTTTCAAAAACCTGCGCTCGGATTCCATGCGGGCGATTCCCTGGAAACGGCTGACCCCCTGGGCGCTTTTGGGCCTCCTTGCTTATGTGCTCATCGTCAGCTTCGGCAATCGATTGCAATTCTTCTTGAATACCTATCAGACGGCCATCCCTTTCAAGACCATGCTGGGGGGCGTCGTAATTGCAATTCTGCTCGGGGCGGTTTTTTATGCCGGCGGCCTTGCCGTGCTCCTGGGGATTGCTTCGTACTTCAGCAACCGGGCCTTTGGAGAGGAGCGCCTTCCTGTGGGAGAGAGCATGCCCGGCGTTTACTACCGGGATGCGCTGTGGATCGGCATCTGCGGGACAGCGGGCTATCTCGGACTCAGACGGCTTCTGGAAGCGCTTCTGCTTCACTGGCCCACTTTGCATCGCAGCCTCCCTTTTTCACTTCACCAGTACTTCGATGCTTCCCTTCCATCGGTGGCTTTCCTTGGGAGTGCGCTGATCGCCGGACTTTTTGTCACCGGCTTCATTGCGTTTATCGCGGCCTTTGTGGCCTCCGCAATGAGGCCGCGGTGGCTGCGTTTTTTTCTTTTCCTTCTGGGCGTCCTTTGGCTGACAGACAGCAGTTGGGGAAACGGAGCAGACTTCGCAAAACAGTTTCTGGCGGCAGCGATTCTCCTGGGAGTGATTGTGTTCGGGATCCGGCGCGTAGTGCGGTTTAACGTCCTGGGCTGTCTCCTGGTGGTGGCCCTCCTCGCGCTGCTGTCAGCTGCCGTTCAATTGCTTGCGCAACCGGACGCGTTTTACCGCGCGAACGGCTATGTGGTGCTCCTGATGATGATGCTGCTACTCGCCTGGCCGCTGGCCGTATGGCGCATGCGGGCGACCCCAGCCGGCTAAGAGCGGGTGGCTACACAAATAGCGTGACAGAAGCGGGCAACCCTTGCCCGGCTGTGGAAATCCGAAACAAACAGGTCTCGGAATTCGTCCTCTAAGAGGGAAGTGCATGCTCACCCAGGGGCGTCTTAGCACGTCCAAATTGGGTGGTCGCGTGATGTTCCGTGTGGCGGAGTGGTAAGCTCCAACCTAAGCTGTTGGAAATCCAGCAGCAGCGCCGACGCACGAGAAGAGAAAGCGAAATATGCCGCTTCCCAGATGGGCTCTAGCATTGGCTAATGATTCAGGCCTGGCGGGTGGCACCGGCGCCTCCCTGGCCACGGTGAACTCTTTGCCCAACCTGAACGAGCGCACCTTGGTGGCGGAAGCTCAAGCCGGCAACCGTGCCGCTTTTGAAGAGCTTGTTCACCGCTTTGACAGGGATGTGCTGCGGCTTGCTTTGAACCTGATGAAGCGCCCGGAAGATGCCCGGGATGTTTATCAGGAAGCTTTCCTGAAGGTCTACCGCAATCTGCACCGCTTTCGATTCGAATGCAGTTTCTACACGTGGCTCTACCGTATCGTAACCAATGTATGCCTGGATCACCTGCGGCGCCGCCAGGCCCGCCCCGAGGATCAGGCGCCGGAGTCCAACGGCGCTCATGCTGAGGACGGCATAACGGATTTCTTCGAACGCCAGCGCGAGCACCGTCCCGCATTGGATCCCGAGCGGCAACTCTTTGGCAAAGAGATCCAGGCCCGCATCGCCACGGCGATGGAGCGGCTCTCGCCACGGGAGCGAATCGTTTTTGAATTGAAGCACTATCAGGGGTTAAAATTGCGCGCCATCGGTGACGCACTGGGCACAACGGAAGAAACGGTGAAGAATTCGCTGTTCCGCGCAACGCGCAAGCTCCGCAGCCAACTGGGAGGCCTGCGATGAAGGCCCCTCAACCCTTGCCATGCAGAGAAGTTTCGCAGCTGCTGGTTTTCTACGCGTGCGGCGAGACCAGCGAGCAGGAGAACGCGCTGATTGAAAAGCACCTGGGCGCGTGCGCAGCCTGCGCCTCCCAGCTTGCCGAGGAACGCGGGCTGCACGAATCCTTGATGGAGGCATTGCAAGCTTCCGAACAATTTGACACCGGTGGCATTCTTCTCTCGCAGTGCCGCAGTGAACTCGCCGAATCGCTCGATGATTTGTCCGCGCCGCAAACGCATGACTCCTGGAGGCCTGCCGGATGGCTGCGGCGCTGGATGGCCATGCGCCCGGTTTTGAGCGGGGCGTTTCTGGTCCTCTTCGGCGTTGCTCTCGGCACGCAGTTGCTTCCCTGGATTTCTTCCCGCCTCGACACCAATTCCAGCGCCCAGACAGTGAACGTCTCTCCGTCCGCCAAGTTCACCGATGAGCAGCTCGCCAAGATGGCCGTCGCGGGCATTAATTTGACGCCAACGCCCGACGGCACGCCCGGAACTTTGCAGGTGCATGTGCGGACCGAAGAGCCGCTCGTTCTTTCCGGAAGCGTGGACGATCCCGACCTGCGCCGGGTTTTGACCTATGTGGTCGAGAATGGCGAGCAGACCGACCCTGGAGTACGGCTGGATTGCCTGGAGGCGCTGCGAGGACGCACGAACGAGCATGACGTACGCCGAGCTTTGCTCTACGCGGCGCGTAAGGACCAGAACCCCGCGGTGCGCATGAAGGCACTGGAATCCTTGCGCGACGCCGTGGCGGACAAAGCCGTGCAGGAAACACTGGTGGACGCGCTGGAGCACGATGCAAATCCCGGAGTGCGGGTGGAAGCCGTCAACCTGCTGGTGCATTCGCTGGAGCAAAACGCGGCGGATGCTTCTCCGAATGCTGAACTTGCTCTGGCGCCGGAGGGCCCCGGCCGCCCGCTCGATCCCTCGTTGGAACACATGGTGCGTGCTCTTCAGGAACTGCAGAGAAGCGATCCCAGCCGCTACGTTCGGCAGCGAAGCGCCGCGGCCTTGCGCCAGATTGGCCCGCGCGAAGTTCAGTGAGCAGTTCGCTTGGAAGGTCAATAATTTGAACCGGGACGCCGGCCAGAAATGAGCACGATTACGAATTTAAAGACAATCCACGGCGCGCTTGCGGGCCTTTCTCGAATTTCACTCTCGCTTTTTATCTCCTCAACACTTTTCCCGGCCCTGGTTTCGGCGGCAAGCACAATCGAGCCGGCTTCCATCACTCCGGCCCTTCCCAGCGATCCTGCTCCTCGAACAGCCATCGACCGATCCGGATTGCTGCCAACGAGAGATGGTCTTACCCTGCATCTGAGCACGGATGTTGGCTCGGTGCGCGTCATCGCTCTCGAACCGGGTGCGGCGCCGCTGGTTCGGTACACGGTTCACATCGAGACGGATGCTCGTGCGTCGATTGCGCAGAACCTGCTCGATCGGTACACGCTTACGGCCAAGACGACTTCTTCGGGTGTTGAGATTGTGGGGACGTCGCCAACGCAGGCAGGCCGAAGCGGGGCGAACGCGCAATTCTACGTGCATTATGAAGTCACCGTTCCGGCGGGCTACAGCCTCGACGTCAACACCGGCGTGGGCGACATTGAAACGCAGGACATTGGCGGGACCGCCAGCCTGGTCACACAAGGCGGCAACATTCGAACAGGACGCATCGGCTTCATCGGGTTCCGTAACGTCTCGCAAGTGCATCCAACCGCCAAACTCTCGACGGAAGGCGGCCATATCCAGGTACAGGATGTCGTGGGCGATCTGGACGCATTTACCGCGGGCGGGCACATTGTCGCGGGAAATATTTCCGGAGACGCGGTGTTGCGTAGCGGCGGCGGCCACATCCGCGCGGGACAGATCGGCGGGCGCGCGAGGCTGGAAACCGACGGCGGCAACATCACCCTGAAGCAGGCGGGAAGCTTCGTGAGCGTGCGCACGGGAGGCGGCCAGATCGACTTTGGCGAAGTGCGCGGCTCCGTTCGTGCCCAGACGGGTGGCGGCGGGATTCGCATAATCACCGCTTCGGGACCGATGGAGGTCGAATCAAACGGGGGAAGCATCTGTCTGACGCGTGTGGCCGGTGCAATTCAGGCAGCCACTGCCGGCGGCAATATCCAGGCTTGGATCAGCCCGGAAACTGCGTCCTCCGGAAGTAAAGTGAGCCTTCCAGGGGCCTCGCAGCTTTCCTCCGGCGCCGGAGACATCATCGTGTTCCTGCCGCGAAATCTGGCGGCAAGTATCGACGCGCTTGTCGAGAACGGCGGCATCGGCCGGATTGATGCGGATCCGGCAATCTTGCTCAACATTCAACAGACGGGCGGACGAGGATCCGGCCCGGTGCGCGCAACGGGAGAACTGAACGGCGGCGGCGAAGTCCTGAAGCTGCGGACGACGGTAGGCAAGATTCGGCTTCAGTTCCTGGATGCGGACACCGGCCTGCGCGATTCGCTCATTCGAGAACAGCGGGAACGGATCAATCGGGTACACGATTCCGATTTTCTGCCGGTTAAGTCCTCCGAGCCAGTGCCAATCGCCGATGACCCCCGGGAGTTTGAATTAAAAAGCGACTGGCTTGAAGGATGGATGGACAAACTCGAGATCGCTCTTCTCGGCGGATTGCGGGAAGACTCGAGCGATTTCTTCAAGCGGCTCATCGCCTCGCCGCGCCCGGTGTATCCCGAACTTGCGCGTCGAGCAAGGATTCAAGGAATCGTGAAGCTGCAGGTGAAGGTCAAGGCCGATGGAAGCCTCGAAGTGCAAAAGGTGTTGCAGGGTGAGCCGGTGCTGGCCGACGCGGCGGCGGACGCCGTGAAGCGGTGGCGGGCAAAACCAGCCACGATCAACGGCACCCGGATCGAGACCATTTCGACGGTCACGTTTGACTTTGAGTTGCGCTGACGGCTAGCCGGCCGGCGTGGAGTCGTAGGCGAGTTTCGAGAGTATTGCGGGCGTTTCGGTCACTTTGCAGTGTTCAGGAAAGCCCGCGCAGTGTACTCGAAAGGGGTGGAACATGATGCGACGTCCTGGATTTCGCTCGTTGGTGGAGTACGTTCTCATCGCGGTGATGGCCTCGGCCGCGCCTTGTTTCGCGAACAGCAAGGACTTTCATCAGACCTACCCGCTGCAGCCGGGGGGCACCTTTGAGCTGCAAAACGTCAATGGCCCCGTTCAGGTGGAGGGTTGGGATCGCGACATAGTCGAAATCCACGCGGTGAAAATTGCCCGGGAAAAAGACTCGGATCTTGACCGCGTGGCCATCGAAGTCGAGGCCAAGCCGAATGATGTCTCCGTGCTCACGCGGTATCCCCAAAATGAAGGAGTGGAAGTGGCCGTCGAATACACGGTGCGCGTGCCGCATGGCGCGCGGGTGGAACACATCGGCACGGTGAATGGCACGTTGAAGATTGCAGGTGTGGACTCGGTGGAGGAGTTGCGCACGGTGAATGGGAATATCGAAGTCTACGAAGGCGGCGGCAGCGTCCACGCCCACACCACGAACGGCAACGTGCACCTCGAGCTTTCTCATTTTCTGGATGAAAAGGGTACGGCCGCGGAAACGACGAATGGTTCGGTTTTTCTGGCCGTGCCTCAGGCTACGCAAGCAAATCTGGAGGCGCGTTCCTTAAACGGAAATTTCTACTCTGAACTTCCCTTTTCACAGGAGGCCACGCTGCTTCCCAGGGAAATGCGGGGAAAACTCGGAAAGGGTGGAGCGCCCATCCGGCTGAACACCGTCAATGGAGGAATTCAAATTGTAATTTTGCGGTCGACCGTTTGAGGTCAGCCGCGTCTAAGAAAAACAGGAGGAGCGAAAGATGAATAAACGGAATTTGTATATGGCCGGCGGTGTCGCGGCGCTGGGACTCGCGTTGATCGCACTGCCCAGTCCCCCGGGGAGAGCGCAGGAGCCTGACGCCGCCAGACTCGCGCAAATGGAACAGAAGATCGCGGAGCTCCAAGCGCGATTGGAAGCGAGGCTCGCGGGCACGCAGGAAAGCATCGCTCAACGCGTTCAAGCTCGCGCGCTCCAAGCATCCGCGAGGGCTGTGGCGCAGGAGGCGCGGGAGCAACAGCGAGAGCTGGAAAGAACGCCGGAAGCGGACGAGCCCGATACAATGGTGATGCTCGGCGATGAAGGCGCAAGCTGGCTTGGCGTTGAATCGCAGGAAGTAACCTCGGATAAAGCGAAGGAATTGAGACTGCCCGCGGAGCGCGGCGTGCTCCTGGGGCGCATCGTGCCCGACAGCCCCGCCGCGAAAGCGGGCCTTAAGGATAACGACGTCATCACGGAAATCAACGGACAGCGCGTCGAAGGTGAAGCGCAATTTCGCCGCATGATTCACGAAATCCCCGCCGGGCGTTCAGCGCAATTTACGATTTGGCGCGATGGCCGCGCGCAAACGATCAACGTGACGCTCGGCAAGTCGGAAGAACACGGCAACATGTGGTTCAAGAGCGCGCCGCGCGCTTTTTCCTTCCAGCTTCCGAAAATTGAAATCCCGGAAGTGGCCCCGATGCCCGGCATGGACTGGGGCTACGGCGTGATGGCCGGCGGGCGTCCTCGTTTGGGAATCGATGCCGAGGATTTGAGCGGACAATTCGGCACTTATTTTGGAGCTCCTGACGGCGAGGGCGTTCTTGTGCGTGAAGTCAATTCCGGCACTCCGGCGGAGAAGGCTGGAGTGAAGAGCGGCGACGTGATCACTTCCTTGGATGGAGAACGGATTCGCTCGCTCGGAGATCTGCGGGAAAAACTGGCGGCCAAGCACGACGCGAAAACGGTCAAGCTCGGCCTTCTGCGCAATAAGAGTGAAATGTCCCTGACCGTGGAAATGCCGCCGGCGCCGGCGAAAACTCCGCGCGTCATTTCGCGGCGCACAAATATCTGAACCAACCTTCTTCCTGACATTGAGATGGAGAGGCCCGGGTTGATTGTCCGGGCCTTTCCATTTGGAGCGCGCGCTTCGGAGATCTCCTTGCCGATTCGAGCGAGCGCGACTCAGGATTTGCCGTCTCGGCCATATTTTCGCGCAAGACGAAACGGCCGCCGCAGCGCGTCCCAAAAACGTGGGCGTTTACTTCCGCCGCTATCGGCCCAGTCTTCCTCGGTTGGAGAAAGGGAAAGTCGAAGCAGATAAGCGGCGCTCGAAAGCATCCCGCCGCGCATGCGCATCCGAAACATAGCGCGCTCGAAAATTCCCGGCTGCGCCGAACCACCAGCAGGAAGCCAGCGCATAATCTGCCCGGTTAGCCGCTCAGCAACAGGGTCCGCTTGGACGTAGGCCTCGATTTCGCCTGACAGAGGCGCCCCCAACACATCCGCTGCCAATCGCAGAGCAGTGCGCAGCATGCGTTCCGCATCGATTTCGACGGCTGCGGTTTTCACGCGCCCCCAATCAAGTTTCTGCCGCGACACGAAAGCCGCCACGTCGGCGATGTAGCTCAGCCGGTCCCACAAATGCTTCGCGCCGTGGATACAAATGAGAAGGAGTTCTTCTTCGGGAGAGAGAGCAGGAATTTCGTGCGCATCGATGATTACACGCGCCTTTTGTTCGAAAAGTCTTGCCACGGGAAGCGGCCTCGGATGGTAGCGAAACGTCACTTCCGTATGAAACTCGATACGGAGTTTTGTTCTCGAGTGGAGAAACGCATACTCACCGGGAGCTTTTTTCGCATGAATCGCAATGACGGGCACGCGCGGTTCGTATCCGAGACCCATCATCATCTCGGTTACGCGCAATAGGTCGTTGTCGCGGGCGATCAAATCCAGATCGCCGTAGTTTCGCAGCCCGGGATCGCCGTAACAGCGCATGGAAAGGACGGGACCCTTGATGACCAGCGCCTCGACACCCAGGACGCCGAAGCCATCAAGCAGCCGGAACATTTCCGCATTCAAGCGCAGCGTCGTCATCACCTGCGCGCGATGGCGTTCCTTCAGCTCTTCAGAAATCTCACGTGGCACTATTCCTTCACCACAGTCCAGCAGCCGGAGGGCGAGGAGTCCGAAGACACCATGCTGCTCCGCAAGTTCCAGGAGGAGATGCCAATCCGCTCCGCCGCGCAGCCGCTCATGGAGTCCCAATAAATCAGGAGTCGGGCGCGCACATTCGACCAGCAGCGCCCAGGGCACGTTGGCGGGGAATTCACTTGGATTTGCGCTCGACAGGTGAGTCTCCAAAGGAATTGATCTTGCGGGAGACAGCATACCTCGCAACCAGCTATCGAGAGTATTTTCCGGAAAGCTCCGTGACTCGTTGGAAGGCTTCCTCCGAGCCGGTAAAGTGCCGTGGAAAGCGTTTGGCGGCTTCCTGCGCGATTTCCTGGAGAGAAGTCTTCCCATCCATGGCTTGCAGAATCCAGCGCTCCGCTTCGCCGGCCTCGGACAGCACGGGGACAAAGTCCGCGGCTCGGCGATGAAGCGAATGCGGCGCAAAATTTGCTCCCTGAAAGGTGGACTGCTTAAAATGGCGCCGCAGTCCGTCGCCCGCATTGATTTTTGTTTCCCAGCGCCAGATGTAATCTCCGCCGACCAGATCGGCGTGCAGATCGACTTGAATTTCCTGGCCCTCCATGACCTGTACGGCTTCCAGCCATGGAAGAAACACCTGCCCGTAGATCGTGGAAGCTCCGCCCGGCCCCGACGAATAACGGCAGTCGTCGAAGAGCTGTGTCTCGAACCAAGCGCACAAACCGCGAGCTATTCCCGGCCGCAAAGCCCGAAAATTCAGCTTTGCGGCAAACCGCTTTCCAGCGCTCGCCGTGTAGTCGAGCACGCCCCAAGTCTGAGGTTCCGTCAGCAGCTGGCCGCTTTGGCAGCGCACGCCGTACTGTTCATTGAGAACCAGCGCGAGTGTCGAGGCAAGTTCCAGACCTTGCACCCGCCGGCTCCAAGGCGAAGTCAGCCCTGAATAGTATTCATCGGCATCAACCACCGCCAACTTCAGCGTGTCCCTCTGGGGGATGAGAACGCCGCCCGGAGCGAGGAAGCGCTCGCGGGCATCCTCGATCGAGGAAATGGCGTGGTCAAAGAGCGGCAGGTTACCCCGAATATCCGAGACAATGATATTCACGCGTTCCGGCAATTGGAGTTTGCTCGAATCGCTCTGGATGAAGCTAATTTTTTCCGACAATCCATTCGCGGCAGCCAGCTCCGCGGCAAAATGGACGATGTCCGCCGAATCGATCGCATAGACTTTCCGGGCACCCGCTCTACACGCAAGAAATGAAAACACACCGGGGCCGCAACCAATTTCCGCCACGACGTCGCCCGGACGCACGGCTTTGGCGATTGCCTGGGCATACGCATCGAAGCGACCGACGTCTCCGATCATGTCTCCGTAGGCGCGGAGCGAATACATATCAGCGGCCGGAGATCAAAGATGGGGAGTCACAATCGACGGTTAAGGACTTCGCATCGGCGAGGATCAAATCGCAAAGTTCGCCGATGCGTCCCGGATCGGCGTGTGGCACGATTCGGCGCACAGGAACCTGCTGGACAAGTCTGGACAGCGCGTCGAATTCCGTGGCGCGCTGCTTGCGGTCCAATAGCCAGTTCATATACGTATTCCGAACCAGCTCCAGGAGCGCCTCGCGCGCGCCCACTTCCTCGATTCGCGGCGCAGTGGCTTCCTCAGCGCGCGGAGCGAGCATGTACACTGCGCCAAGCGGCTTTCTCTTCGCCTCGAATTTTGCACGGATTCCATCCAGGGGCAGAAAACATTTCTCCCAGCTGGGCGTTAATCTCGGGAGTGCATCCGGACGGCCAAGCAAATCACGCACGGCATCCGGCCACAGGCAAATCCTGGGATAACCCGGCTCGACCTGGAACCCGTCACGGTCCTCTCTCAATGCGGTTATGTCATCGCTCAAAACGGGCACTCCTCGCAAGGCCATGGCCGCCGCCGCCGTGGACTTGCCCGCCTCGGTTGGCCCACACAGCACGAGAGCGCGTCCACCAACGGCCACGGCGCTGGCATGAAGAGCTGTAACTCCGCGCCTGCGTAAAAGAAAGCCCATAACCGGTCCACGAAGGTAAACGGCGAGATCATCCATGATGAGCGGGGGCAAGCACGCTCCCCAAACACGCGTGGCTCCTCCGTCAGTAACGAACTGCGTTCCGTCGTTATAGGCTAGTTTGAAGAATTCACCGCCCGCGAATGAAGTCAAGGTTAGCGGAGAGTTATTCCGTCCTGCTTCTCCGAGCCTGGGAAATTCCAGTTCACTTGGCAGAAGCTTGGCATCGCGCACCCAGTCCTGTTCCGGGCCGAGACTCATGAAAAGGTCATACCGCTTCAACTCGTTGGATTCTTGGGGAAAGGCAGGCACAGCAGTATCACTGCAGAAGGTCAAACCGTACGCACGATAGAAGTAACTCACTGGCCGAATTCTGATGATTCAACACGGCTCAGAGGCATGGATCACGTTTTTACGCTCCCGCCCCCTTGCATGTCGCGATTTTTCCCAGTAATCGACCTGCTGTTCGTCAACTCTGATAAGTCACCGTAGACAATGAGTTTGGGCGGCTGATATGGCTTTTTCGTCGGAGCTTCTGACGCTCGCCTCATTCATGCTCTCCCTCTAGGACTCTAGCGAATCCCCTGTTCGTTTACAACGCCTTTTAGCCAATGGGCTAATGAAACGGCGCGCAGGCCTACCCATAAAGTCGAACCCGTCGCAGTTGCTAAAGTTGTGCCGAGCCGCTCCCCATCCACGAACTCCTGAAGCTCTATCGGAGCCTCGGGAAGCGGGAGGGGTTGCCATTGATTGCGCTCCGTAAATAGTTCGATCAAATCACCTTGAAGCGGCGTTTTTGGACGTGCGCGGATTACCTCCGGCAGCGCGTCCTGCATGGCCTCGCGGAGCAGGGTCTTCTTCATGCACCAGGGCACGGGAGGCACACGCAGAAGGAAGCGCAACAGGCGCTTATCGAGGAATGGGGCGCGCAGCTCGACGGGCACTCCTGTCCACGCCGCATCCTCGCATTCCATCACACTCGACCAAAATCTTTTCGATAGACCTGCGTGGGCAAGCGGATGCAATGGATGCACGGACTTGGACGGTTCTTGAAGTTCCTGCCAGCGAGCGCGGAGATTCTGCCGTTCAATAAAGTCTGGATTCAGCCATGCCGGAAATCCGGTCAGAGGGTCCGTGTGGCCCATCCAACGCCTCACCCTTGTACGAAAACCTCCGCGCAGTGGCGGGAAGCTCCTATTTTTAAGGATATACTGTCCGAACTTCTTGACGATGGTTGCGAGTTCACCCTTCCGAAAGAGATACGTCAGGTACGGCCAGGCTTGTCCGGTCAGGATGTCATCTCCGCCATAACCGGAAATGACTACGCCGGAATGATCCCGAACGCGCCGATACAAATTCCTGGTTAACAGGAGAAATGGATCAAGGTACGGCTCCGGCGTGCGCAAACGCGGACCTTCCCAACCTCGGTAAGGAGGACAAGAAGCAGCGGAAAGGATCTCAATCTCGATGCCGAGACTTTCTGCGACCAGTGTCGCCAAGGAACCTTCCTGGTCCTCGAAGAGTGGACGACAATCTACCGTAAGAGCGCGCAAAGAAGTGCTGGCCCCATTTTTCGTCGCAATCTTGCAAGCCACTTCCGCAAGGCTGGTTGAATCTAGACCGCCGCTCAGAAAGATAGCGCTCGGACATTGCGGCAGCCGGTCGCGCACCGCCGCCTCCAGAAGATCTCGGAATCGCTCTACATATTCCTCAGGCCGCTTCAAGAGCAAAGGATCTTCGATCGGAAAATCGGTAAAGCTACGCACACGCAACTCGCCGCTCGAATAAGTCAGAAGATGTCCTGCGGGTAGCCGGCGGATATCCTGAAACACCGACTTCTCTCCATCCTGACACCATTCTCTAAGCAGAAAATCGCCGATGAACTGCGAATCGAGTTCCGAAGAAACGCCCGGAGCCAGGCGAAGGACCTCGAGCGTGTTGCTGAAATAGAGGCGCTCTCCCGCCCTTGCGTAAAAAAAGGGCCGCGCGCCTATTATGTCGCGCACGCAGCAGAGTCGCCTCGCGGTCTCGTCCCAAACTGCGAACGAAAAATCTCCCAGCAATTTCGCCAATCCCGCCTCACCCCACTGGCGCCAGGCCCGCAGAATCAGCTCTTCGTCCGTCGCCGTCGCCGGGATGGGCCCGTCGCTCTGCTCAAGTTCGAGCCGCAGATCCTCGCGCCCGTCGAGGCGCACATCACCAAGCAGCCAGACGCGGCCGTCCAGAGTGCAAGGCTGTTCCGAAGATTGCGGCGCAGGACCTGTCCGAAGCAGTGTGAAGGAAAATCCCGCTGCGCCCCGTGACAAGATTTGCTTGGCGTCAGGGCCGCGAAACCACAGACGAGAAGCCATGCGCTCGAGCAAGAGAGGGTCAGGAGCTTGCCCGCTGGCGGAAATTATTCCTGCGAAACCGCTCATCGCGGCTCCGGAGGCAGAGACGCGAATGCCGCATCGAAGGCCGCGTAATGCAGATGTTGGGCAGCCGGCTCGTTCAAGGCCGCGCCATTATGCTCGACCCATGCATGTGCTTCGAATTTTTCACCCTCTTTGCGGACTCCGACTCTCAGCTCCGTCCCGATGCCTTGCCGCCCGAGCAGCCACCAAAGCGTCAGCGATTCCTCGAGACAAGTCGCGCGCGGCCAGGTACGCCGCGACGCGGCGCGCACCATGCGCTCTGTCAAAGGGATCCTTTCCTGCGGGGAATCGCCGCCGGGGTTATGCGGGTGGGAAAGGAATTTTCGCAGAAAAGCTTGCGTGCCGCGAAATCCGCGCCAACGCAAACTGAGGGAGATAAGAGGCAGCAGCAGGGACGCACGCAGAAAAAGCCCGCGGGCCGGCCGTTCCAGAGAATTAAACCGGCGTAATTCTTCCCACATCGGCTGGCTGAATTTGCAGCAATCCGTTTTCGACGAGCCGCCCCAGCAGTTCAGTAAGATGCGAACGAAGCACTTCGGCTTCGACGTCGAATTCGTTCTGGAGCTCACGATACGCGGCGTCAATGTTTGGCGAAGCGGTGACCAGCTGCCACATGCGCGTGCCGGTTTCGTCCAGCCCGAAGTAACGCTCCGTCTCGAGATTCAAAAGCACCGACTCCTTGTTCAAAAAGCGCACCAGGACGTGCGGCGGTGATTCGACGCGATCTTCAAACGACACCATCATCCATGCTCCTCGGCTTTCCGTGCTGAAGTCGCCCTTCTGCGTTCTTCGCTGGGACATGAAGCTGGTTAAGTCCATTCTACTTTGGATTCGCTCGCTTCGCCACGCCAACAGGAACTTACCAGCCTGAAGCGGCTGCTTGTTCGCATCGTCGTCCCATCGGCTTGGCTACGGAGCGCATTGCAACAAAAAGGCCGGCCCCGCAACGCGGAACCAGCCTTTTCGCTAAAGCGATGTAAACGCTCAGGACTTCTTTTTCTTCATGTTGACCTTGATATCGATTCCTGGCGACATCAATTGCAGTTGCTCTAGCCCCTTCTTCGCGTCCTGCCCGTAGGGTCCGTTGGGATCCAGCTCGATCGCTTTCTGGTAGGCCTCGATCGTACCTGGCGCAAATTCCGGCACATCTTTGTCTCCGACTTTTTTCACCGTCATTTTGTACACCAGCGACGCACCAAGCAGGTACCATGTCTGCGCGCTTTTCGGATCGAGTTCCGCGGATTTCTGAAGCGGTTCGATGGCGTCGCCCAGCCGGTTTGCGTTGTACAGACTGATCCCGAAATTGCGCCACGCCGTCGCCGCTTTGGTCGGATCCAGCTCCGCGCTCTTCGTATATGCCGCTCGAGCTTCGTCGATTTTCCCCGCTCGCGCCAATACATTTCCGAGATTATTGTAGTAACCGGGATCATCGGGCTTGGCGTTTATGGCTTGCTGATACGCCTGAGCCGCTTCCTCGTTCCTGCCCGCTACGTCATATGCTTCGCCGAGCGTCGCCCACAGCAAATGCTGGTTGGGATCCTTCTCTGAAGCCGCTTTTTGCGCGGCCTCCAGCTCCGCCGCCGCCTTGTCGGAAAGATCTTTGAGGTTTTGCTTCAGCGCGCTTCGCTGATCGGGAGCAGCCTTCTGCATATCCTCTTTCGCCTTGCGCTCCTGGACGAGAAACGCTTGCCCCGCCGTGAAATGGGTTTTCATGCTCTCGAACTTTTGTTTCTCCTCGGCCTGTTTCTTCACTTGCTCTTGCGCGGCCGCGCCTTGCTTCGCAACCACATCCTTGAAGTTCATGTCCGCTTTTGCCACTTCGCCGCTGGTTACCCTCACTTTGCCCATTTCGACAGGCGCCTGTTTTTCGTTCGGCGGCGGAAAGGTCATAATCGTTACGGTGTAAACGCCAGGGCGAAGATTCTGGAGGCTATACTGGCCGGATGCGTCCGTCTTTGCGTCCTGCTTCGCTCCCTGATCGCTTACGCACTCGACTCCCAACCCGAACCATGGCTTTCCGTTCACATCCAGGATGGTGCCTGCGATGGATCCGCTCTGTGCCGCCGCCTTCGGCGCGAGAACGCTCACCAGCGCGCCAGCAAGCAGTGCGGCAAACATCATCGACTTCGAAAGTCTCTTCATGCTTTTTTCTCCTTTTGCCGAGGCGAACCCTGCCCGGCCTGGCTGGCGGGATATGCCTTATTATCCTAAATCCTGGCCCTTTTCCAAGTGCTAGCGGTGGACCGAGACCGCCAGGCGGTACGGGATCGGATCCGCCATTCCGGCTTCCGCGAACGCCTTCAATCGCAACAAGCAGCTGTCGCACGCTCCGCAGGCTCTGTCTTCATTCTGGTAACACGACCACGTCAGATGCAGCGGCGCGCCCAGCTCCCTTCCCTTCCTTATGATCTCGCTTTTCTTCATTGCGATCACCGGGGTCGCGATTTCTATCCGCGTCTCCGGCCGCGTTCCCACTCGCACCAACTCCTGAAAAACCTGGTAATACTCCGCACGGCAATCGGGATAGCCGGAGCTGTCCTCGGCCACGGCTCCGATATAAACTGCGCCGGCGCCTATCGCTTCCGCCCAGCTCACCGCAACCGAAAGAAAATGCGCGTTGCGAAAAGGGACGTACGTCACCGGAATCGCGCTTCCGTCCGGCCCAGAAGCTCCAAGCTCATTTTCTGGCACGGCGATCTTCGTGTCCGTAAGCGCCGAGCCGCCTATGGCCCGGAAATGGTCCAGCTGCACCACTAATCGATGGCTCACGCCGTAAAAATCCGCAATCGCTTCGAACGCCTGGCGCTCGCGTCCTTGCGTACGCTGCCCATATCCCGCATGGAGCAGCGCCATGTTCTCCGCGCCGTGCCGCTCCCGAGCAATCGCGGCGCACACGCAAGAGTCCATTCCCCCGCTGAGAAGCACCACGGCTTTTCCGCCATGAAGTTCGTTGCTCATCTTTTTCCAGCTTACCCCGCTCCAGTTTACCTCGCGGATCAAACTCCGCGCATCGCCGGGTCCCAAACAAATTTGTGCAATTGCAGACCCAGCCGCACCGGCAAACCGTCTGCAAGGATCCACTCGACCAGCTTGCGTGGCTCCAATCCCGGCCACTTCCCTACTGGATCTTCGAATACCGGCGAAAACAAAACTTGCCGCACTCGCTCCGCGAGCCGGTGCTCGGCCGTAAAGTCCCTGGCAAACTCGTAGTCGCGCCTCGTCGAAAGCACAAACTTCACTTCATCCTTCGCATCCAGCACCTCGAGATTCCGCATCTCGAAGGTATCCGCTTCGCCTGAGTCCGGGCACTTCACATCCACGATCTTGATCACTTCGCTTGGAAGCCGTCCCGTGTATCGTTCTCCGCTTGTTTCGATCATCACGCAGTATCCCGCCGCGAGCAGTTTCTCCGCCAGCGGATAAATCTCTTCCTGCAGCAGGGGTTCTCCCCCCGTCAGTTCCACCAGCGGCACGCTTGCCTGCGCTCCGGATAATCCCGCAGCTCTGCCCGCAAGTTCATCCACACGCGCAATCACGTCTTCCACTGCCATTTTCGTCCCGCCGTGGAACGCATACGCCGTGTCGCACCACGTGCACCTCAAATTGCAGCCTGTCAGCCGCACAAATATGCACGGCAGCCCGGCCCGCGTGCCTTCTCCCTGGATCGATTTGAATATTTCGGTAATGAACATGGCTTTCGATTGCCGCGGCTCACGGCTGATTTTTCTCTGCCTCTATCTTTCGGAGCTCACTGCGCTCCCGAGCCCGTCTTGCGCTGCGCCCTGCGCTCAAGCCACCAAATGGCGCCTCCCAGAAATGCCGCTGGCAGGAGTAACCTCCAGTAAGCAGGAGAGATTCCCATGGAGCGGAACACCACAACGTAGCCTATAGCCACCAGCGCCGCCGGGATCAGGATGATGTAAAACGCGCGGTTCATCTCCAGGCGCCTGCGAAAATGCTCACCTGACCGGGCGGTACTGCGCCCTGCTTGTATCCGTCTCCCACAACACAACGTCCGTAATGCGCGCCCCGGGCGGTAAGTCCGTCAATTCTCGCTGGACTTCCTCGTAAAAATACTTCGCCATGTTTTCCGCCGAGGGGTTCACGGTCTTGAAGGGCTCGAGATCATTCACAAATTGATGATCGAGCCTGCCCATAATTCCGCGAATGATCTGTTTCAGCCGCGTGAAATCCACCAGCAAGCCGATGGCGTCAAGTTGCGGGCCTTCCAGCGTCACCCGCACCCGGTAATTGTGCCCGTGGACGTTCTCGCACTTGCCCTTGTATCCCCGCAAGGCATGCCCTGCCGAAAATGTCTCTTCCACGCTGACTTGGAACATTTCTGTGAGACAGACATTCTTGTCTGTCATCCCCTGTCTTTCTTCCCGATTCGAACCTGCTCGGCGTACTCAGTGTGCTCCGTGAGGTCTCTGAATTTCCGGTTCCTATTTCTTCGTCCCAAGAAACCGCGAAACGTCCGTCAAATCCTTCGCCATCCTGTACTTCGGCAGAGACTCTAGAAAAATTTTACCATACGGCATGCGCTGAATGCGGCTATCCAGCAGCGCAAGCACCCCGCGGTCCTTTTTCGTGCGAATCAGCCTCCCGAATCCCTGCTTTAGGGCCAGGACCGCTTGCGGCACCTGCAATTCCGCGAAAGCGTTTCGCCCTTCTTCCTGCAACGCCTGCACGCGAGCCGCGATAATCGGATCGCTCGGCACGGCGAAAGGCAGCCGGTCCACGATAACGCAAGACAGCTGTTCTCCCGGCACGTCCACGCCCTGCCAGAAGCTCGCCGTCGCAAAGAGCACGGCCCCCGGCGTGTTCTTGAACCGTTCCAGGAGCACCGAGCGCGGCGAGGTTCCCTGCAACAGCATGGGGAAAGCCACGCGCGTTCGAACTCGTTCGAAGAGTTCGTTCATCTGGGAGTAGCTGGTGAAAAGGCAAAACGCGCGCCCCTGGCTCGTCTCTAGCAGATTCACGATTTCGTCCGCCGCCTTGGCGGTGAACGCCGGATTGCGCACGTCCGGCATCGCGGGCGGCAGGTAAAGCATCGCCTGGTCCTCGTAGTCGAACTCCGGCGGCAATCCGCGCTCTTTCGCGTGATCCAGCCCCAGCCTGTGACGAATGAATTCGAACCGGTTGCCCACGGTCAAAGTCGCCGAAGTTAAAATCACAGTGTCGAACTGCTCGAAGAGGCGCTCGCGCAGAATCTGGCTCACGTCGATCGGCGTCGCCGCCAGGAACACTCCCTTATTGCGCCTTTCATACAAGTACACAAAATTTCGTTCGTTCGATTCGAAGAGGAAAGCCAATTCCTGGCGCAGCTCGAAGCTCCGCCGCGCGATTCGCAGAATCTCTTCCTGCTTCTGCGTCAGCGCCGCGCATTCCGTTTCGAATCCCTTCAACGCGGTGGCCAGCGCGTCGTACGCTTCGCGATTCTGCTCCAGAAAAGCCTCCCGCTCGTTCCGAGCAAACGGAAAGCGTCCGTCGCGAGCCGGAAACGTTTCAAAAAACGAGCGGTTCTTCTCGCGAATCCGCTGCGTCCGCCTGAGCAGCGCAGGCGTACCTTGATGGGCCAGCCGTAGAGTCTGGTCCGCGTCGCGCGCAAGCTCTTCGAACCGGAAATTCGAGATCTGCCTCCCGAAATAATCGCTTGCTACGTCCTCCATTTCGTGGGCTTCGTCAAAAATCACCGCCGAATATTCCGGCAATATGCTGCCGAAATCGTCCTGCTTCAGCGCCAGATCGGCGAAGAAAAGATGGTGATTTACGATGATGATGTCCGCGTCCTTCGCGCGTTGATGCATTCCCGTCACGAAACAGGGATTAAACGACGGGCACTTCTGCCCCGTGCAGGTATCACGCCGCGCGTCTATCCTCATCCACAAATCGGAATCATCCGGAAGGAACGTCAACTCCGCCCGGTCGCCCGTCTCCGTCAGCTTGGCCCACTGCTTGATCTGCTGGAACGCATCGAGTTCGTCCATGCCCTTCAACAGGGCCTGGTCCGCCATCTGGTTCATCTTCGCGAGACACAAAAAATTCGAGCGGCCCTTCATCACCGCGACTTTCAAATTCGGCGCAAAGTGCTTCTGCAAAAAGGGAATGTCCTTCTGGTAGAGCTGCTCCTGGAGCGACTTTGTGGCCGTCGAGATGACTACCCGGCGCCCACTGCATATCGCGGGCACCAGATACGCCAGCGTCTTTCCGGTTCCGGTCCCCGCCTCCAGGATGGCGTGATGATGCGTTTCAAACGCGTCGTGCACCATCTCCGCCATTTCCAATTGCCCGCGCCGGTGCTCGTACCCGCCGATCATGCATCGTTCCAGAAATCCACCTGGCCCGAAGACTTCCTTCATCGACGGTTTGGCCACCGTTTCCGGTAGGGCTTCGTTCTGACTCCGCGCCCCCGGCCGTTCCTGAGGCGCAGCCGCGTCAAAATCCACAACCTCGCGCTCCGCACGCGCGGCTGCTTCCTGAACCATGCCGTTTTCGCGCACGTAACCCGTTTTGGCTGTCCTCTTCGCCAATTGCACTTTCCTTTCAGCCGCTTCTCTCGAATCTGTAACGATAGCACAGTCGCTTCTCACTCTCCGTCGCCCCTCCTGTTCGAAGCTACTCCTCAAACCTCACCGTCGCTCTTCGCTATGCTTGAGTGCGAACACGCCGACACCGTTTTCCGCCCTCAGTTCATCCGTTGAATTCACCTGAACATGAAGGCTACTTCCCGCCAAACCCACTCTCCGGGGATTTAACGATTGAGCAACCAACTGCGTTTTGGAAGCCCGCTAGCGACTCGGGGGCGCTAGAGTCAAATGTGAAACTCGAGCGCGTTCGTTTCACGAGTGAAAGACGCAAGCTCGATCTTGGGTGGGGTGCTCGATGAAGTCCGATAGGCTCTCTCTTTTTCTAGCTCTAGTTGCGTGCATCTCCCTGGGCTCTTGCAGCGGTCTGCCCAAGGGTACAAGCAGCGGTGGAGGCGGTGGAGGCGGTGGGGGAGGAGGCACTAACACGGAAACCCTCGTCAACGTCACCTTGACCTCGACGCCCTCTCAATCTTTCTCGTTTCCCGCCCTCTATTGGGATATCGGGTCTGTGGCGCTAATCGACAGCGCAGGTAACACGAAAAGTCTCGGCCACTTCCCATTGCCCGCGCCGGACTTCGCGCTTCTCCAAACCGATTCTCTCTTTCTCACGAGCAATTCCATCGCCGCGGGAACCTATACCAAGCTTCAAATCCAGCTGAACGCTCCCCTTTTCAGTTATTTCTACAATAATACCAACGCTACCCTCTTGGGCTGTGCCCCAGCTACCTTGTGCCTCATCCCGACCACCGTCCCGGGCTTCAGTGCCAGCAGCGTCACGGTTCCTGTAACTTTTACTGCCGTCGGCGGCGCCCAAACGGGTATCGACATTAACTTCGATCTCAGTAAAGCTGTTACCAGCGCAAGCGGTATGACATTCGATTTCACTCAGCCGGGTGCCATCACGCTTTCCGTGCTTCCCCGCCAGGGCCAATCCTCGGGCATCGATTCTCTCGAGAATTTCACGGGCACAGTCACCGCCAAGACCGCCACCACGGTTTCCGTTCAGCCCAACGGGCTCATAGCGAACCTCGGTACCTTCACCATGGCCAACAACGTCGAATTCGATGATCCCTTTACCGTATGTTCTGGCCTGCCCAGCTTCAGTTGCCTCGCTGTGAATCAAAATGTCAGCGTGGATGGCGTCCTCAATGCCGATGGCACTTTGACCGCCTATGAAGTCGAGTTCCTCGATCCCGCCCCCATCGCGAACGAACTCGAAGGTGTTATCATCTCGCCTCTCGCGAATAACCAGTTCAAGATGATCCTCGAAAATGAGATGGGCACAGCCGGCTATATTGTGGGCTCAACCGTGACAGTTACGCTCAACGGCGCCGAAAAGTATTTTGTCGACCCCAAGAACCTTGGGATCTCCACCACGCCCGTCGGCTTCTTGAGCTCGACAGACCTCGTCCTGGGCCAAACCGTCATGCTCAAGGGAGGCACCGCGAATTCAGGTACCACCTCCCTGTCCAACCCAACTCAAGTCTTGCTCCGCTTCTCGAGCATGCATGGAACCATCTCCACACCAACTGGCACCATCTTTACATTAACGAATGTGGATCCTTTCTTCGTTAATTTGCTGAACAACAGCGTTGGGGTGCAAACATTCCCGAAAACTACCTACGACAATGTCTCTGGAGGGTTCAGCGGCTTAGTCGTTGGCACCAACGCTTCTGTCCGGGGCCTCTATCTCAACCCTACCAGCGGCGCCCTTCAGCCCGTTCAGGCCGCGCAGGTTCGCACCCACTGAGTTTCGCCGCCTCCGCAAAAGGCCAGGGCCGGAGCACTCGTCAGAGGCGCTCCGGCCAGTTCTTTTTCCCTCGCTTTCCCAAGAACGACTGTCGGAAAATGCTGGCATTGACAAATTGTTACTTTATGCTACACTTCTATCTGGGTAAACTTGCGCCGATCCTTGGCACGCAGTTCCCCTCCGTGTTCTCGTCGTATCTGTAAACCTTTTATTTTCGGCAGTTTGCGCACTCTTCCATCCTTGCGCACTTTTTTGCAAAATTCGCTCCTTTGGAATCATACTCTTACGCACTCTGTGCACATGAGCATTTTGGCAACTCCATTGGAATCAATGCGTTGCGCACTCTTTGCGAAAAACATCCGGGTGGGGGTAGGGAGATCAGGAATCGTGCCACTTGTCCTCTAAGATCGTAGCTCTTCTAGAATCTGCGCTTCCGCAAGAACGCCCATAGCTTCTTCAGAATGAACACTTTAGAACCAACACTGGCTCTGTTGACATCCTGGATGAGCGAGCCGATGCCTCAGGCGGTAGAGGTTATAGGCAAGACCGAGCAGCAGAGCTTGGCGGATCTGGATGGCCAGGCTGCGCCCGGGAGCGCGCGAGGAGAGCTTGCGCTTAAC
>DATGED010000039.1:0-75930 GCA_035310525.1 Candidatus Acidiferrum sp.
GCCGCTCGCGCGCCGACAGGGGATCGGCCGGACCATCTTTCTTGGTCAGGTAAGCGTCGACCACCGCATGCGAAATGCACGGACTCAGGTAAATCGATCCCCGGCACACTTCCTGGATCGCGGTAACGAGATCGTTGGCAACCTGGCTTTTCAATACATACCCTCGCACGCCAGCGCGGAGCGCCTCGGTCACATATTGGTCTTCCTCATGTTTGGTAAGAAGGATAATCTTTGTTTTCGGCGAGGATTTTTTCAGCTCGCGCGCGGCATCCACCCCATTTAAGACCGGCATGCTAATGTCGAGGACGGCGACGTCGGGCTGTGCCTTGGCAGCCAGGCGTATTGCTTCTTGGCCATCCGAGGCCTCGCTTACCACCTGAAATCCCTGTCTTTCCAGAAATGCCATCAGCCCTTGGCGGACCAAGGCATGATCGTCGGCGAGTAAAAGTCGTATTGGCATCGTGTTCTAAGACAGATTAGGGAACTCCCGCAACCCGGGGCAATCGAGCACTTACCTCTATTCCTGCTCAGGAAAAGACCCTAACCTCATGCTGTCTGAGGACCAGGGTAGTCTTGAACCGATGTCGCATCCCTTTGAAAAATCTTCCTTTGCAACTCAGATGGAAAATCGGGCCTCACGGCCGGGGCATGAGAACCCATCCTTACGAATCCACGGCCAATGAGAGGTGGATTAAAATAAAAGAGCCGCCCTTGTTTTGTTCGCGCAGCTGTATCGGTGTTGCCGGGGTTCATCATCTTGTCTATTCGGAGCAGGCAGACCGAGAGCCAAGTCCATCAGGAGCATTTCATGGAGCCAGAACGACGCAAAGCGCAAAGAGTGAGGCCGAGCGAACTCTCCTACATTGAATTTGGAAACGAAATCGGCGGGATGGTGTGGGATGCTTCGGAAATGGGACTCGGATTTCAGTCTGTTGCAGGTATGCAACTGGGCCGCCCCATGTTGCTGCGCATTTCCCCCAACCCCGTAAGCCGCATTGAGCTATCCGGTACCGTTGTATGGACGGACCAGTCGAAAAAATTTGGAGGATTGCGGTTCGCGGAACTTGGCGACGACGCTCGCGAGAAAATCCGTGCATGGCTCGCATCATGCCCGCCAACTGCGAGTGCATGCCAGGAGTCTGCTGCACCACTTTTGCACCAGGAAGAATCTCTGGATATCCATTCGAGTGAGGAGCGCAAAACTGATGCTCTCCCGACGGCCGTTGAAGTCATCGAGAATCCGCTTCCCGTCGAAGCGAGTTCCAATCGAACAGCGAGTCCTTCCCTTACGCCTTTCAATCCCAGCACTTTCCTGGCGGAGTCGCTACTGGCGGAGAGCCCTCTCTCTGTTTCTCGACCTCGCCGCTCGACCAGTTTCTCCATCGCTCTCCTGGTTGTTGTGATTCTCATCGCACCAATCGTTTTATTCCCCAGTTTTCGCGCCGCTTCTGGCGCCGCACTCATTCGCTTGGGCGAGAAACTCAAGGGCGACAGCCAGACGGAAAACCCCGGGTCAACTACAACTCCTCTTCGAACCTCTAGCCCGAGTTCCCCTGTTAGCCCGCCTCAAAGCCCGTTAAATGCAGAGAGTGCCTCGGCCGAACCTTCGGAGAAACCCGCCTCTCCAAAACCGTTGCAAAACGTGCCCGGGAATTCGAATCCTTTGCAAGCGCATTCTTCGAAACAGGAGCAAATTGCGAAATCATTTACTAAGACTTCTTCCAGGAGGCACCAAAGTGCCGCGGCGCAACTATTGTGGTCAAACATTGGCGCAGGCGACGTCACTGCAGAGGTCGCACTCGCGCAGCTTTATCTGTCAGGGGACGGAGTTCCGAAGAGTTGTGAGCAGGCGCGAGTCTTGCTGAAGGCTGCGTCGAGAAGCGGCAACACGGATGCCGCGAAGCAATTGCATAATTTGAAAAAGAGAGGTTGCCGTTAGCTTTGTCTGAATTCCATCGAAAGCCATCAGGCGTGAAAGCAATCTTCTGGCCGCTCTGGCTTACTAGAGATCGTGCTCAGGGTTGCACCAATCCCCGGCGGACCGCGTAGCGGACGAGGCTGGCTGTCTCGTGGATATCCAGTTTTTGCATCAGCCTTGATCGGTGGGATTCCGCTGTCTTTACGCTGATTCCCAGGAGAGAAGCAACGTCTTTTGTCGATTTTCCCTCAGCGATGAGCTGAAGGACCTGGCGTTCTCGGTCGCTGAGCGGATCCGCTGCTCGATGCGATCTGGAACGGTAGGCCTCCACGACCGCGCGGGAGACGCCCGGACTCAGGTAAAACCCACCTCGCGAGACCTGCTGAATCGCATGAAGCAGGTCGTTCGCCACCTGGCTCTTGAGCACATATCCTCTCACGCCGGCTTCCAGCGCCTCGTGGATGTATTGTTCTTCCTCATGCTGCGTCAGCAGGATGGTTTTTGTTTTTGGGCAGGTGCGGGCCAACTCGCGCGCTGCATCGATCCCGTTCAGCGTGGGCATGCTGATATCCAGTACGGCGATATCCGGCTGCTGTGCCTGGGCCAAGCGGGCCAACTCTTGTCCATCGGAAGCTTCGGCGACAACTTGAAGTTTTTCCCGCTCGAGCAAAGATCGGATGCCTTGCCTGACAAGATTATGATCATCTGCGAGAACGACGCGAATGGCCATGACCACCCTCCAGCGGAAGCCGCAATGAAAGTTCCGTTCCCCGGCCAGCATGGGACTCGACCACCAGAGTCCCCCCGATCGCACTGGCCCGTTCCTGCATCGCAACCAGTCCTAATCCCTTCCGGCCCGCACCTTCTTGCGCGGCTGCCGAATCGAATCCGACTCCGTCGTCCACAATCGAACAGCACAAAGTCTGTTTTTTCTTCTCTACCCGGATCCACACCTGCTTTGCTCCGGCGTGTTTGACGATATTGTTGAGCGCTTCCTGCACGATCCGGTAGATCGTGGTTTCCATGGGCCCCGGCAGCCGCTCCGTGACCGCTGTCTGGATGTGAATGGGAAGCGACGCGCGCTTCGAGACCCCGTCCGCCAGAAACCGGATCGCCGGAATCCATCCAAGATCGTCTAGGATCGTTGGCCGCAGCTCATGCGAGTATCTTCGCAGATGGTTCTCCACCTCGTTCAGCAATTTTTCAATCCTTCCAATCTGCTCCTTCTGCGGTTTGGGCAACTCTCGCGCCATCTCCGCGAGCGCAAGGTGTACGGCCACCAGCACCTGGCCCGCCTCGTCATGCACCGCGTAGGCGATGCGCTTGATCTCTTCCTCCAGAGTTTCGTTCAGCCGTCGCAGCGCTTTTACGCCATCTTGAAACCCACGGTGCGCCATCTCGTAAGGCGAAAGAAACTCCCCCAGGAACTCGACACCCGCGTGATACAACTCTTCTTCGCGTTTTTCATTTCCGGCTTCATTGATCAGCCGTTGCAGAGCAACATGGTGAAGCGAAGCAATCTCCATCAGACTCTTTTGTTCACTGATAGCCCGGCGTCCCAGTTCGTACACTTGGCCAAGCGCCGCTTCTCCGCCTTGTGAGGCGTATTCCCGCAGCAGTGAGTAATATTCCGCTTCGAGGCCTTCGCGCGCTGCGGTCTTGTGCCGGGCAGCCACTTTCACGCGCGCACTCCAGTCAGCCTCGTAACCAATACCAACGCGTCGTCATTTCCGTTCTGATAATTCTCGAGAATTCTGTTCGCGGCTCTCTGGGGGTTCTCCATTGCTGTGAGGCTCTGCGCGAAATCGCTTCGAATCCCGTCCGTTGCAAGGTAGAGTGTGTCACCCTGCGCAATCGGCAGCACCGTTGCCTGCAACGCCGGCAGTTGGGAACCGACTACTCCGCCCCGCAGGAGAAGAGTCTCCAGCCCATTCGATTGCTTGCTCCCGGCACGCTTCAACACTGCCTGCACATTTCCCACGCCGAGCCAGGTCATCAGGCCATGCGAAGTATCGATGGAGGCCAGGCTCAGGACGACCCCGCGCGTTCGCCGCAGTTGCTCGTGACAGTTTTGCACGAGCGAGATCACGGGTTCATCGGCGCCCGACCGCAATATTGACGCCGCCGCCTTGGCAGCCTCGGCCGCGTCCTTTCCATGCCCAATGCCATCGATCGCTGCGATCAACACCCCGCTCCTGTTGCAACAAACCAGGTGGTCGTCGCCTGACTCACCCTGGCCGCGCAGGGTGAAGCTGGCGACGCTATATTCAACCATCGGCACGCTTATGGTTTCCATTTCTTCACCGCCACGATTGTCCCCCGGCCAGGTTTGGAGGTGATTTCAAATTCGTCCATCAAACGCCGCACGCCCGGGAGTCCCATTCCCAAGCTTCCTGAGGTGGAAAACCCGTCGCGCAGCGCTTGACGAATATCGTGAATTCCCGGACCGTCGTCGGAAGCGACGATGGCGATGCCCTGGCGGTTCAGGCCGTTGACCAATCGAAGCGTAATCTGTCCTCTGCGGGCATAGGACACGATATTGCGTGCCAGCTCCGATATTGCCGTCGCAATAAGCGTGGCATCGCCGGAGGCAAACCCGAGTTCCGTCGCAAGTGCTCGCCCTTTCTGGCGAGCCACGACGATATCTTGGTCCGAATTGATCGCCACCCGGATTTCTCCAGCTGACACTGCAGCTCTCTCTCAGTTGATCTTTTTGAACTTCTCGTTCAAATAAGACAGTCCTTCTTCCAGATCAAGGGCCGTGGCGACGCCTTCCAGCGTCAATCCAAGCTGCACCATCGCGAAGGCCACCTCTGGCTGGATTCCTACAATGACCGTTTCTGCTCCGCGCAATCGGATCATGTGGGCAATCTCTCGAAGCGTTCGTGAGGCAAACGAGTCCATCACGTCCATCGCCGTAACATCTACGATAACTCCCCGCGAGCGGAACTTCACAACTTGCTGCACCAGGCCGCTCCTCAGTTGCCGGAGATCCGCGTCCGACAGCGCCGCTTGAAACGTCGCGATGAGAACCTCTCCCTGCTTGAGAATCGGAACTTCCATGTCGCCTGCCTTTGCGTTGCTCAGCTCGCTTCCTCGAGCCCGACCACTTTATACCCCAACAGCCGTTCCGCTTGCTCGATGCCGCCCTGCAGGTCTCCGACCGTGTTCATCTTGCCCAGGTCAATGCCGATGGTGACCAGTGTTTGCGCGATTTCCGGAGAAAGGCCCGTTACGATGACATTTGCGCCCAGCAGCCTGGACGCTTCTACGGTTTGCACAAGGTGGTTCGCGACTGTGGCGTCCATCGCCGCCACACCGGTGATATCGATCACGACGACTTTTGCGCGGTTGGTGCGGATCCCCCGCAGAAGCTGTTCCGTCAACTGCCGCGCGCGCTGCGGGTCGATGACGCCGATGATCGGCAGAATAAGCAGCCGTTCGCGCACCTGCAGCACCGGAGTTGATAGCTCGCGAATCGCTTCCTGCTGCTGGCGGATAACGCGCTCACGTTCCTGTACGAAACCTACTGCCACGGTGTTTGCAATTCGGTTGGCCGCCGGTTCGTAGGCGTCCAGGATGCGATTCAATTTCTTGAAGTCGGTCTGGTATTTTGCGAACAGAGAGCGAGCCAGGACGTCGCGGAGCAGCAGGACGATGCCGACGACTTCATGGGTTTCTACGCCTCGCGGAATAATTCGTTCTGAGAGGTTTCGCGCATAGGCTTGCAGCGCTTCGAACGTCTCCGTTTCCAGCGCCTCCACGTAGCTGTCGTACACCGAGGTCGCTTCCGCGAAGATCTCTTCTTTGGTCATCGCTGTTAGCAGCCGCGTTTCAGAGATGCGTATCACCCACTCTTCGCGCAGTTGCGTCCGGTTCTGCCGAAGGTGGGCGACTAGCTCTCGCAGAAGCTCCGAGGGTTCTTCGTTTCGATTCACTTCGGGTGAGGACGAACTGCCCTCTCGTTTGGCCATAGCTGGATTCTCCTCTCCGTGCCGGGACCGGTGGCGGTCGGTTCCGCTGCCTGGGTGTACTGGTTCCTGGTTAGGGAATACCACCTAGCCGGGAGCGCCTCAAGCAAAGGAACGCCTGCAAAGGGCATCAGGTAAACACCCTATCTTGGAGGTCAACTGTACTGTTATCAGAAACTTCCGGCAGAAAGTCAATATGCCAAACTTTTACGCAAATACTTTCGTGAATTCCCTCTCACCCCAGGGTGAACCATACCCTGTCTCCTAAAAGAACACGATCCATCAGCCTGCAGCCGCACCGAAGCCCCGCCCTGGAATCAGTCCGATTTCCGATCTCCTGCGCAGTAATAAAGGAAGTGCACCCCCACCCCGCTTTTTCCATTGCTGCCCAGCCGGTCCACATGCGCCACTCGTCCTGTGAAGCACCACTCCGTTTTCTGCCCGGAAATCACCGGTTCCGGCATCTTCAGCCGCACCTCCACTTTTTCTCCCACCTGGAACCTGCCTTCGGCCGCAAAGTACGTACCGCGAATCGAAATATTCAAGGAGTCCACGCACTGTTCCCCTTCGGGCATTTCCTTAATGCTGCGTACCCGCATCGGCACGCGCATAATCAGGCGTCTTGCATTGCGCTGTTCCTGGTCCACGCTCGATTTCCTCTTCTTTCTTGGTCCACGCGCCGCGTATTTCCCCGCATCTCCAAACAGTCTAGGGATTCCATCATAGTGTTCAATCGGGTGATTCCCCTAGGCCGGCCAGCGGCTAGACCCTGTTTTCGCGCGCCCAAATCCCGGGTATGAGCCATCTTGAGGACCACCGCTTGGCACGAACCGAAACGCAAACTGAAGTACAAACCGGAGGCAATCCGCGAACGGATTTCGAAAAACCGTGTTGTGCCTTCAAGTACTGTGCAGCAGTTGTTCCAGCAAGTTTTGTCCTATGCAAACGGCGGCTTCGGTTCTGAGCTACTCATGGAATGCGCTCTTGCAACGCTTAACCTGCCCAATATAAGGAGAGCGATTGTGATTAAGATCACTTAAAGCCGTGTATTGCATCACGGAAAGCTGGAATCAAGCCCCCCATACTCGCTCGCGGAGATGCAGGATGACGCCTGTGCAAGCTGCCAAGCGAATTAGCTTCAATGAGATCATGTTTCTAACCGATTTCTCTGAGCCGTCCTGCGATGCCTTGCCTTTCGCAATGGCCATTGCGCGGGGTTATGGTTCGAGAGTCCATGCGGTTCATGTTCTCTTGCCTTCGAGCTACGCCTATATAACTCCCGAAATGGGAGCCGCGCTTATGGACAGTCAGGAAGAATGCGCACGCGCCGAAATGGAGCGCGTTGAAGCCCAACTCACAGGGCTGTCTCGCGACACCGTCATCGAACGGGCCACAAGCCTTTGGGATGTTGCCTCGCGGCTTATAAAAGAGCGGGATATCGATCTGATTGTTCTGGGAACTCATGGCCGGACTGGCCTGAAAAAGGCATTGCTTGGTTCTTCCGCGGAAGAAGTTTTTCGCCACTCGCAAGTTCCTGTGCTCATGAGCGGGCCCGCGGTGCGAACCGGCGCTCACAACGGCGGACATTTTCGCTGCGTTCTCTTCGCAACCGATTTCAATTCCGTTTCTTCGGTTGCCGCTCCGTACGCCGTGTCACTGGCGCAGGAAAATCAGGCCCAGTTGATTCTTCTCCATGTCCTTCCACAACCCAAGCCGGGGAAATCGAGCAAGCCGCCGGACCTTTCCGTGGCCGAAGCTCTGCACCAACTAGAAGCGCTTATTCCAACGGAAGTTGACTTGCGATGCCGCCCGCGAGCGGAGGTGTTGCATGGTGAGCCGGCCACACAAATCCTTGAAACCGCCAGGCAGCGTGGCGCGGATCTCATCGTTCTCGGAGTTCGAGGGCTGGACGGAATAACGAGCGTGGCCGCGCGCGTCCAAAAGGACACCGCTTACGAAGTCGTTGCCCACGCACCCTGTCCCGTACTTACCGTCCGCGGCTGAAGCTAGTCTGTGCAGCCATCCATAGATCGTAGAATTATTTCGAGAGATTGCCATGATCAAGCATGTCAAAGGCGGCTACAAGGTCGTTTCCAGTAAAGGAAGGAATCTCGGGGGACCTTACAAGACCCTCGAACAGGCCAAAAAGCGTCTGCGGCAGGTCGAGTTCTACAAACACCGCAAGGCATAGTTCTCCGGGCCGAATATTTTTTTGTAAGTCCTTCCGCTGATTCCGCGATAGACGCGAAGCAGAACCTTCACGTTCAGAATCGGTTTGACTGATACGCGCTCGCTCGACCCTCAGTCCGCCCCAAGGCTTTCCAGCGCCAGCCGATTGGCGATCGTCAGGTTCGATCCGTGGGTCGCCACCAGGTTGTGAATCTTGAAATCGCTCAGAGTGCGAGTCACCGTCTCGCGTGTTGTGCCGATCAACGCGGCAATCTCTTCGTGAGTTAACGGTAGCTTTATCTGCGTGCCTTGTTCGGTTTCCTTGCCGTCCGCCGACCAATCCAGGAGCAGCCGGGCCAGCTTCTCAGGGGCGGAGGAGGACAATCCGACTGTCCGCAGCCGGTAGCAGGCTGCCCGGTAGGACGAGGCCATCTGCCGCAGCACACCTTGACTGGCTTCCAGGTGCTTGCCGATGAATTTCAGAAAATCGTCGCTCCGGATATAGGCCACCTGGCATGGACGAATCGTTTCCGCCGTAACTTCGTAGGGCATCCCGGACAGCGTAGACATCAGTCCAAGCACTTCGCCCGGCTTCGCGATCCGGAGTATCAGCGTCTTGCCGCCGCTGGAGCTGATCGAAAGCTTTACCTCGCCGGCGCATAGAACGAACACTCCGCGCGGATCCTGTTTTTCCAGGAAGAGCACCGCTCCATCCGGATAGCTTGCAGACGACCTGATTTCATCGAAGTCTTTTAACGCCGCCGGGGACAAATGGCAGAAGAAAGTGCTTCCCCTCTGCTTGCATGTTTGGCAGTGCTCGCTCGTTTCCAATCCGTAGGGACCTTTCATTTCAGACTCCTTTGATTTCGATTTCCCTCGTGATTCGTTCGGCGAAGTACTCCGTGAGGGGTGAATCCGCCACCACTTCCGCGTGGCTCGCCTTGCGAATCTCGCGCAGCAATCCGGTTCCGCGGTCGTCCATAAACTGCACTTCACGCAAATCTAGACGGACTTTCTTCCTCCCCAGGTCCGCCTGGATGCTCCGCCACGCGCGATCACACTCGTCAACCCATGGCCCAACGACCCTTCCTTCCAGTCGGATGGTCACCAGGCCATTTGCAGGCTCCACCGAGATTCTCAACATGCCTTTGTTGCTGCATTTTGTGAGCCACGTCACACAACAATGTGCGCATTCTCTCAGTTTGTTTGCACTGCGTAGGAAGGATTGGGCTTAGTGCCTGGTGACGCTCATGGATTGAGGTGGCGATGAGCTTTGAGCCGGAAAGTGACGAGACGACATCTCGCCTCCGCGGCTATATATAGTCTGCGCGTTTGATTCGCAGCTTTTTCAATTTCGAATTAAGCGTGGTTCTCTTGAGGCCCAACCGGGACGCGGCTCCATGTGGGCCGCCGATCATACCTTTGCACTCCCGAAGTATGCTGAGAATGTGTTCGCGCTCGGCATGCTCCAGGCTGGGGTCTCGATCACCAGCGGGCTCCTCATTGCCTCTTAGTTCCGACAAAGGTACGTGGAGGGTCTCTCCGCGCGTGAGAATTACGGCGCGCTCCATGAAGTTTTCGAGCTCGCGTGCGTTTCCCGGCCACTTCCATTCGCGCAGCGCCTCCATCGTCTCTGGCGGGACCCTCGCAATCTGGCGGTTCATCCGGCGCGAGTGCTTATGCACGAAATAGTTCACGAGAATTGGAATGTCCTCCCGTCGCTCGCGGAGAGGCGGGATTTCGATCGGAAAAACTTTCAACCGGTAATAGAGGTCGCTGCGGAATTGACCATCCGCAACCATCTTGGCCAGATTCCGGTTGGTTGCCGCGATCAACCTTACATTTACCGGAATGGTTTTCGTGCCTCCCAGCCTGTCGAATTCCCGCTCCTGCAGGGCTCTCAGAATTTTTGGCTGCAGCTCCAAAGGCAAATCCCCGATTTCGTCCAGAAAAAACGTCCCCTCGTGCGCCAGTTCCAGCCGTCCGATTTTTTGAGAGAGAGCGCCGGTGAATGCTCCTTTTTCGTGTCCGAATAATTCGCTTTCGAGCAGGCCCGCGGGGATCGCGGAGCAATTCAGCTTCACGAATGTGCGTCCCCTCCGCGGGCTCAATTCGTGAATGGCGCGAGCGATTAACTCCTTGCCGGTTCCGGTCTCCCCCAGAATCAGCACGGTGGCTTCCTCGCGCGCCACCGTTTCAACTTCTTTCAGCACTTTCTTGAGCGCCCGGCTTTCTCCAATAATCTCCTCGAACCGATATTCCGTCTGCAGCTCTTCCTCGAGATAGCGTTTCTCTTCGTCACTCCGTTTCAGCGCCGCTTCATATCGCTTTCTCTCCGAAAGGTCGCGAATCACCGCTAGCACAAGCTCGCCTGTTTGTGTTTCCACCGGCCCAAGCATGATGTCCACAGGGAATTCGCTTCCGTCTTTGCGCCTGGCGTAGAGTTCCAGCCCCATTCCCATGGGCCGCATCCGCGGCTGAGCAACGTAGCCCTCCCGGTGCTTCGGGTGAGACCCGCGGAATCGATCCGGAATAAGTAGCTCGATGGATTCGCCCAAAATCTCCATCCGGGTATACCCAAAAAACTTCTCAGTTTGGACATTCGCCTCGCGGATTATTCCGTTCTTGTCTGTAACGATGATGGCATCAGGAGAAAATTCGAACAATTTTTCGAATAGTTTGCTATCGACGGCCGCGTTCACGGTCTCGGACGATTCTCTGCTCACTTTGCTTCTTTCCGGGTGGGATGTGGCACTTGGCGGATGCTCCTGCGGCCAACTTGCACTTCGCTGCCCCGGGGCGGCCGATGTGGCTTCATCCCGAGTCAATGGCCTGCGAAGGCGGAAATCGATGCAAGCATAGCAGATTCTAGTCGTTAGCGATGAGGGCCGCAGCGCGCGTGACTTTCGGCACGAGATAGCGTGATGGCCATCACTGAAAGGCCGCCGTTCGCCCCTCATCCTCCTTGTGTGGAGTCTGCCCATGACTCGCGACACACGCAATTTACTGAAAGTATTGAAAGCCGAACTGGAGTTCCTGGAGAAGGGCGGCTACCGCCACACGGCCCGCGCAGCCTGGCGCCCGCAATTCATCTTTCAAGATTCGCCAACCTGTTTGAATTTCGATCCGGCGCAGCCGCCGAAACCGTGCAGTGACTGCATCCTCATGCAACTAGTCCCCAAAGAGCAGCAGAACAGGAAGATCGCCTGCCGGTACATTCCTCTGAACGAGCAGGGCGAAACCATCGATTCCTTTTATCGGTTCGGGACCCGGGACGAGTTGGAAGCGGTTTTCGGGAGGTGGCTCCGCGTAACGATTCAAGGCCTGGAAAAACCTGGCCATGCGGTGACCGGCGGCGAGACGGAAATCCATGTTCGAGCAAAAGCTGCTCCGATGGAATAGTTTTGGACGGTGAATCGGTGAGATTCGATGATTTCCTTCTGCGCAAACCCGGCCTGTCAGATTCCCTTTGACTACCGCCAAGGTGAGTTATTCCGGTTTCACAAAGCTCATCGTCCCGATGAGAAACCCCCGAATACCCATTCCGTTCAGCACTTTTGGCTCTGCGGCAAATGTTCTCGAGACTTTACTCTGGTCTATGCGGACGAGCGTGGCGTCCTGCTCCAGGATCGATCCGCAATCGCGCTCCCCGCGGACGAATGCAGCTTTGTCGCCTCAGCTTGAGCTCGCCCGTCTCTCCTGAATGTCTTTGGTTAATGCGCGTGTGACCAATTTCAATCCAGGGTTCATTGCCTTGAGGTTGGAACCTGCGACGGCCCTTTTGCAATCCGTACGCCCCACAAGGATTGTGGGGCGTACGGGTGCGTCGGTGCTGACGGCACCTGCAGACTGACTGCTCCGAATGCTTAGCTACGTACCGTTAAAACTGGACAAGTGGCATGCGACACCACTTTGTGTGCAGTTGAGATCGGCAGATGCGTCGCTGCTCCCGGCACGCCTTGTTCCGGTCTTACTCCCAGAATGATCAGATCCGGCTCGCGGAGCTGCGCCATCTCCAGGATCTTCTCGGCTGGATTGCCCTGTTCCACGTAGTACTTTGGCTTGCACCCGTCCCCCGCCTCGGCAGGTACGAGTTTTTCGAGCATTGCTCTCGACGATGCAACAACGTCGGAAGCCATCACCAGATCGCCGGCCTCCAACTTGGGAATCACATGCAAGAGAACCAGCCGGGCTTGAAACTCCTGGGCAAGTGAAACTGCATAGGCCGCTGCAGTTTGCGTCTCGGAGGCAAAATCGGTGGCATACAGAATTTCGCGGATCTGACCATCTGATCCTCGGACCAGATCGGCGTACGGTCCTACCGTCATAACCGGGCACTTCAATGTCCGAAGGATTTCTTCTGCAACGGAGCCAAGCAATAGTTTTCCGAGTCCGGTGCGTCCGCGCGTGCCAATCACGACGAGGTCAATATTGTTCTTTTCGATGGCTTTTTCCAGGTTGGAAACGATGTTTCCCTCCTCGATCCACACCTGCGTTGGAATCCCGTTGAAGGTATGAAAGAGTTCTTCGCGGTGCTCCTGATCGCGAGCTTCGGCCGTCGCGGCTTCCGCTGCCCAGGCTTCGGGCGGGGTCAGGGGATTTACCATCGGCGGATGCACGTGCAGTGCGAGCAAGTTCGCTTCGTAATATTTCGCAATTCTCTTAACGTACGGAATAGCGTTGGCGGCGGCGGCTGAGAAGTCTGTCGCAAATAAGATGTTTCGGAATCCGATAGCGGATTTGGCGGTAGCGGCTTTCATGGCTCGGTCCTCCCGTATCCATACTCAGTTCGAAGGGAACGGTACGCGGTGACGCGCGTCACCCGGCCCTGTGATGTATTGTGCATTCCCTCGCCGGCTGTCCTGGCATACTGGTGGGAGTAGCTATCGAATGGCTATCAAAAGCGTCCTTCCGGAACGGCGCAAGGTCCGCGTATGAGAGAGATTGGCATCCCTCAAATGGCGCTTCCAAAGGTTGACCCGTCCACTATCACAGCCCAGACCTCTGCGAAGTCGTCGTCCTTTTTCGGAGAGTCAGGGCTCGGAACCAGGCTCATCGCTTTGGTCACCGCCGCGGGGATCGTAGTCCATTTGGCTTTGCGCTTCCTACCGATCGGCGCGCGCTCCGTCGCTGATGTCCCTCTGTATGTGACGCTGATCCTCGGCGGCCTTCCTCTGGTTCTGAGTCTCGGAAAGAAGTTGTGGGCCGGTGAGTTCGGTTCCGATTTTCTGGCTGCCATTTCGATTGTCACGGGAGTTTTGCTTCACGAATACCTGGTGGCCTCGATCGTCGTCCTGATGCTTTCAGGTGGGAGCGCGCTGGAAGACATAGCCACGCGGCGCGCTTCCCGCGTCCTGGATGCGCTAGCGAAACGGATGCCCAGCATTGCTCACCGGAAATCCACTGAACACATCGCGGACATTAAAGTGGCGGACATCCTGGTAGGAGACACACTGGTCGTCCTTCCTCATGAGATTTGTCCTGTAGATGGTGTTGTCACCGAAGGCCAGGGATCCATGAATGAAGCCTATTTAACGGGTGAACCGTTCGAAGTGGAAAAAGCTCCTGGTGCCACCGTGCTGTCGGGCGCGCTGAATGGCGCAGTGATGCTCACCATTCGGGCCGAAAAACTGGCTATCGATTCGCGCTATGCGCGCATCATGCGAGTGATGGAAGAGACACAACAGAGCCGGCCGCGGCTTCGCCGGCTTGGCGATATTCTTGGAGCATGGTACACGCCGCTGGCCGTCGGAATTGCGGTGCTGTCCTGGGTGTTGAGCGGTCACGTGGAACGCTTTCTGGCTGTTTTGGTGATCGCCACTCCTTGCCCTCTGCTTATCGCCATTCCCGTTGCCGTCATCGGTGCGATTTCTCTTTCCGCCAGACGCGGCATCATTATCAAAAATCCCGCCGTGCTCGAACAACTCGATACTTGCAGGACTTTTATTTTCGACAAAACTGGCACGCTCACTTATGGCAAGCCGGCGCTAACGCGCATTGTTTGTTCCCCGCGCCTTCAAGAGAACGAAGTCCTGGCCGCTTCCGCAAGCCTGGAACGTTATTCGAAACACCCTTTGGCCGCCGCCATTCTCGAAGAAGCCCAGCGGCGAGGCTGTGCATTATCCGCGGCAACCCGCGTCAGCGAGCGGCCCGGCGAAGGAATGCGGGGAACCACGAATGGCCATGAGGTCCTGATCACCGGACGCAACAAAGTCTCCGGCAAAGAACTGGACCTTCCGCCGGTCGAATCCGGATTGGAGTGTCTCGTGTTTCTCGACGGCGCATTCGCCGCGCTGTTCGGATTTCAGGATTCTCCTCGCGCGGATAGCCGCGTTTTTCTTTCGCACCTGCTGCCTCGCCATCAGGTGACCAAGGTCATTCTCGTTTCCGGCGACCGCGAACCGGAAGTACGCTCGCTGGCGGAAAAAATTGGAATACATGCCGCCTATGCGGCGAAGAGCCCCGAAGAAAAAGTAAGTCTGGTGCGGGAAGAAACAAAACTTGGCAAGACCGTGTTTGTCGGCGATGGCATCAACGACGCGCCGGCCATGCAGGCAGCGACGGTCGGCGTCGCGTTCGGACAGGAGAGCGACATCATTTCGGAAGCGGCGGACGCCGTGATCCTGGAACGCTCGCTTGAGAAAGTCGACGAGCTGATGCATATCGGGAGAAGGATGCGGCGCATCGCTCTCCAGAGCGCCGTCGGCGGCATGATTTTGAGTTTTGCGGGTATGATACTGGGGGCATACGGCGTCCTCCCTCCCATCGGTGGCGCCATCGCACAGGAGTTGATCGATCTGGCGGCGGTGCTCAACGCCGTCCGCGTTGCCGCTCCCTTCGGCACGCTGCGCGATTTTTGATCGCATCTCCATTTCTAAGATAGGCTGCATGTGGAGCATATAAACGCCGCGATCTGCGGCGGGCTATGAGTTTAATTTCCATGACCACACGTTCCCGGATTGCCGGCCATTCTTCCATGACGAGTTTCTTCTCGCCCGCTTCCGTTGCTTTGATTGGAGCGACGGACCGGGAGGGAAGCGTTGGCTGCACGGTGCTTCGAAATCTTCTGCAAGGTGGCTACAAGGGACGCGTCCTGGCGGTGAATCCGCGACGCAAGGAAATTTTCAGTTTGCCGTGCTATCCCGCGATTGGCATGATCCCGGAGGTCGTCGAACTTGCGGTCGTAGTGACGCCCGCCGAGACCGTGCCAGGAATCGTGGCGGAATGCGTAAAGGCCGAAGTGAACTCCGTGGTCGTGATTTCCGCGGGCTTCAAGGAAAAAGGCACGGAAGGCGCAGCACTCGAACAGAAAATACAAGTAGAGCTTCGCAAGGGCAAGACGCGGTTGATCGGTCCGAACTGCCTGGGAATCATGAATCCCTGGATCGGATTGAACGCCACGTTTGCGCACGACATCGCGCGCCCCGGCAGCGTCGCTTTTCTCAGCCAGAGCGGCGCACTGTTGACCGCGATTCTCGATTGGAGCCTTTCCGAACACGTAGGTTTCAGCGCCATCGTTTCCACCGGCTCGATGCTCGACGCCGGTTGGGGCGAGCTCCTTTCTTTTTTCGGCGAGGACGAAAAAACAGAAAGCATTCTTCTCTACATGGAATCGATCGGGAACGCGCGCGCTTTTTTATCCGCGGCGCGCGAAGTTTCTTTCAGCAAACCGATCATCGTGATCAAAGCGGGGCGCTCGGAAGCGGCGTCAAAAGCAGCGGCTTCTCACACCGGCGCGATGACGGGAAGCGACGAAGTTTATGAAGCGGCGTTTCGCCGCTGCGGCGTTTTGCGCGTCGATTCCATCTCGCAGTTGTTTCACATGGCCGAAGTTCTCGGCAGACAGCCCCGACCCCGCGGGCCGAGGCTCATGATCCTCACGAATGCGGGCGGCCCCGGAGTTCTCGCGACGGATGCCCTTATCCCGGACGGTGGCGAGCTGGCTATCTTGTCCGATGCCTCTCACAAAGCACTCGACGCCTTTCTGCCCGCGCACTGGAGCCACGCCAACCCCATCGACATTCTTGGCGACGCAGACGCCGAACGCTACGCGCAGGCAACGGAAATCGCCATCAACGATCCCAACTGCGACGGGCTGCTCACCATCCTCGCGCCGCAGGGAATGACGGACCCGGCGCAAGTCGCAGAAGGACTGAAAGTCCATGCCAAAAAGCACGGGAAGCCGGTGCTGGCAAGCTGGATGGGCGGGAACGCCGTCGAGAAAGGGATCAACATTTTGAATGCCGCTGGAATTCCCACGTTTTCGTATCCCGACTCGGCAGTGCGCGCGTTCAAGTCCATGTGGAATTACACCTACAATCTGCGGGGATTGTACGAGACGCCTTTTTCCGCGGACGATCCCGCGGTCTTGAACGACAGAAAAGCCAGGGCGAAGCAACTGATCGACGGCGCAGCTTCGTCCGGCAGAACGCTGCTCACCGAACTGGAATCGAAAGAGATCCTCAAGCTGTACGGCATCCCCACGGTCGCGACAGCGTTCGCGAAAACCGAAGAGGAGGCCGCCGCGAAAGCGAAGGGCATCGGTTTCCCCGTGGTGCTGAAGCTGCACTCCGAAACCGTGACACACAAGACCGACGTCGGCGGCGTGCAATTGAATCTCGGAAACGAAAAGGAAGTGCGCGAAGCATATCGCGCCATCGAAACTTCCGTGGTTGCGAAAGCGGGACGCGGCGCGTTCCTTGGCGTCACCGTGCAGCCAATGATCCGCGCGGAAGGGTACGAGTTGATTTTGGGGAGCACCATCGACGCCCAATTCGGACCGGTGATTCTGTTCGGCTCCGGCGGGCAGCTTGTGGAAGTGTACGGCGACCGCGCGTTGGCGCTGCCTCCCTTGAATACGACGCTGGCCGAGCGGCTCATGGAGCATACGAAAATCCTCAAAGCGCTTCGCGGAGTGCGAGGCCGCAAAGCGGTGGATCTGGATGGCCTGAAAACGTTGCTCGTGCGGTTCAGCGAACTCGTCGTGGAGCAGCCGCGGCTCCGCGAGGTGGACATCAATCCCTTGCTCGCAGCGCCGGAACAACTGCTGGCGCTGGATGCGCGAATGATTCTGATCGGCGGCGAGGTGCAGGATGCGGATTTGCCGCGGCCGGCCATCCGTCCTTACCCCTCGCAATATATTTCGCGATGGAAGATGAAAGACGGAAGCGAGGCGGCCATCCGCCCGATCCGGCCCGAGGATGAACCGCTGATGGTTGCCTTTCACTCGACGCTCTCCGACAGCTCGGTTTACTTGCGCTATTTTCAGGTGCAGAAGCTCGATTCGCGCATCGCGCACGAGCGGCTGATCCGAAAATGCTGCGTGGACTACGACCGGGAAATCGCGCTGGTGGTCGACCGGATAATTCCAGAGACGGGCGGCCACGAGTTTCTCGCCGTGGGCCGCTTGACGAGACAGCTCGGGAGCGAAGAAGCGGAACTTGGAATTCTGGTTGCGGATCACTGCCAGGGTATGGGACTGGGGCGAGAGCTCGTCGGCAAGCTGATTCAAATTGCGCGAACCGAGAAAGTGAGCAGCATCGTGGCGCACATCCTTTCGGAAAATGCCCCGATGCTCGCGCTCGCCAAACGATTTCATTTTGAGCCCGTCCCGGGCAATGAGGCAGGTTCACAGGTCGCCGTGCTGAAGCTTGCATGAGTCCGCGTTGAAGGGACGCTTCGTTCGCGAACGTGAAGAAGCACGGGAACAGAATAGAAGGATTCGCCTGAGGCGGTGGACCGCCACCCCGGGTGTTTTCTGCAAAGAGTGCGGAGATGATTGAGAATGCGGGAATTAGCGTTTTGCGCGGTGCAAAAGAGTGCGTAAGAATATGAAAACAAAGGAGAGCTAAAGCATTTGGAATGACATTGATGTGGACACTTGCGGAAAGAGCGGTTCAGAGCTGAAAGTTCAAAGTTGAAAGTGAACACGGCGGCACGCCCCCATGTGTGACAGAAAGCGTGCGGATGAGATTGATAGCAGAGGGGTTGCGACGACACGGGCGTGTCGAGTTGTGACGGGTGTGTCGAGTTCGGGGAAGTGGGGAGTGGCGAGGGGCAGAGGATGGGCCGATAGGTGTAGTGGAAAGGCGGCAGCGGGAAGCGTCGCGGAGAAGACGAGGGTGCTGGGCGGGGCTGGCGGCTTTGGATCATGTTACATGGTAGCATGAAAGTTACTATATGTCAATAGCCATTTTATGTGTACTGCGTAGTTATTCGAATGAGGAGCGCGGGTTCGAATGATGGCTTCGCAAGGCGCTGAGTTGGATGGGGTTGGCGTGACAGTTTGTAGTTTGAGACGGCTGTGCAAAAGTGTGGAAAAGTCAAAGCCTGCACCCTAAAACCGAAGGGTGCGGCATCAAAATCAAAACCAACTGCTTAGGTTTCGCGCAAGAATTTTCTCACCGCCCGCCCGCCAATTTCTTCACACGTTCCTGCCCCGGGTTTCTCGGCTCTTCGTACCGTGACCGGTAACATCAATCAAGAGTTGAGCCTACTTCGAAGCACCAATCTTGACGGACACTCGATAGAGCCGATAGTTCGAATACCGGTGTAGGTTGCGGAATTTCTGTTGATCAATTTCCATGTACACATCGACGTCGCTGGGGAGCCACAAAGGGTTCGAAACGCCTGGGAGCTTTACTTCACCGAACGTCACTTCTGTTGTCCCCTGCTCCCGGCCAATTTCCTTGTGTGGCGAAAATAGATCCGTCCGCATTCGGACGATCTGGAAACTACTCTTGTCCACCCACAAGACTCCCTGCGTCAATAGATCTGCTTCTGTCCGTCCAGTTCCTATCATCGCGGCAGTGAGGGTGGCTTCGCCAGGTCGCTGGACAAATCCCAAGACATACGTCTCTAGTGGGCCGACCTTTTCCTCGCCAAGGTAGCGAAATCTCGACTTCGGCTGGGCGGTCGTAGAGAAACTGATGCAGCTTAATGCGAAGCCCGAAGTCACCATATATCCTTTTTGCAGGCCGATGGACTCCAAGCGATTCCCATTTTCGTCCATTCGATATTCCGCGCCCGCGCCCCATTCATCGCCGTGATGGAGAATCAAATATTCATCTTGAATATGCTCCTTTGCTTTCACCTTCCCGCCCGCATTCAGCTTTTCCTGTGTCAGGTCCTCATGCGCGATGATGTCACCAATGCTGTCCATGAAATCGTCCACCCTCTGGCCCATCGTCTTCAGGATCACCGGCAACTCTTCCTGATCAGTTGCACGGTGAAGGGCCTTTAGTTCGGGGATGCGCTCGAACAAACGGTCCAAAGGTTCATCAACGAATGGATGCGCGTTCGCATCTGAGGAATCCTCCGTCGTACTCCGCGTAGCCCCACTCTCAGGGGCCGTTTTTTTTGCTAGCGGGTCATCTTCGATGCTGAAACTTGCCGTGCTCCACGGTGTGGCGCGCCCACTCGAATCAGTTGCCTGTACTTCCAGGCGATACAGTCCCTTTGGCAGATCGCTGATGTGAATTCCTCCGCCGATCGAAATTATCGGATCTGCTTTCGGGGCATATCGCGTCGCATTGATCGGCGGCAACGTCTTCACCACCTCTCCGGTTTTGGCGTCCACGATTCTCAGGCGGGCTTGAAGCGTTGGAGCACATTCGCCACTCGCACCTGTCGCGTTGGCCGGATCGCTGCAGGGTGGCAGGCTCAGCTGTTCCTGTGGATATGCGGCTTCACAGTAAAAATAAAATCCCTCACCTTTTCTAAAGTAAGGTTTGGTCGTAGGCGTGTACTCCACATAGTCACTAATCAGTGGCACGAAGACGCCTGCCGACTTGGCGGAGGCGTCCAGCGCCTTGACCTTCGCTTCCCGAAACGATTTGGCAAGGGCAATACTACTGACCGCTAGCTGTTGCACGTCACGAGCCGGTATCGATAAGGGAATTTCGACTCGGCCGAACTCCTCTCCGCTTCTCAAGATAACTCGAAGACTGAATTCGCCCGGGTTCAGATAGATTTGCGTCTCGTACCGGTTTGGCGCAGGCCCGATGCAGGATCCGAAGTCCCCCGGCACCAATATCTGGTCGGACAGGGCGCTCAGAGAACTCAGATCGCTGAAGCGCAGCGCCATGTCTCCGTCTTTCCGGTAGATGGCTCCCGCCACCACCGCAATCTCGGGGGAGGCCTCGCAGTCTTTGCCTTTTAGTTTGAGAGACTGCGCCGGCCACTCGATGGATATATCAACGCGGGTTTTGGGACCTGTCGTGAAGAAAGGCACAGCCACGAGCGACAACGGAATCTTATCGCTCGTCTTGGAAGCCATATCAGATTGCATTTCCCGGCCGAGAGCTGTTCCGCTCAGCGGGTCGGCCGCGGAATGCTTCACGCTGCAGTACTCTTTGCGAGCGTAGACAAGAGAATCCGGCCGGTCGAGTTTTATCGTGAGCTGGTGGCAGCTTCCGTCAGGAGCGGACGGAGGCGAATACGTAAGCAAGTAGCTGGGCCAAAGCCGTTCTCTCGCAATGAAGCCTTCCAGCTCGTGACGGCCAGCGACATGCGGGACGGCGACCGGAACAATGAGCTGGAAATACCACTCATCTTTAGAGACCGTCCAAATCCCCCCGCCTATCCCAACAGTTTCCGTGTGATCGCCGAGATTGTCGTGCACGTACGAGTGCACGCCGGTCTCGGCTTCGAACAGCACGCTTCTAAGTCGCTGCTCTTGCCCATCTTCGAATAAGTGAAAATCTTTGATGTCCAACCCGCGGATTGCCAGGTCATCAAGAAGCTCAGCTTTGCCGATCCTTGCCTTGTTTACGTAATCCGCGGGGTTCATTCGCTTGAACCGATTGACCCTCTTCTTGTCTAAGACGAGAACGGGAACAACCACTTGATCCGATTCAACCCGGATTGGCGGCGCGCCCCCGCTCGGTACCTGAGCCTCACACAGCGGCGCCAAACAGAACGCGGCGATGCCCCCCAGGAACACCACGGAGATGGGGCGCTTCTTCTTGCGCATCAGGGTGGGCAGGCGGGTGGCGCGGGCGACTTTCCTTGATGCGGTTTTCGATTTGAGAAGGGTCATCAGCGCGAATATACCATGTTCATAGATATAAGGAGGGTTAGGATGCAGGGGGTGCCCCACACGGCTGTGTTACGTGTGGGGGTTTTGGAGTGGTGCGATGCCGGAGCGACTCAAGCGCTACTATGGGCGGGGCCATCTCCATTTTCTGAGGTTCAGCTGTTACCGGCGGCTGCCACTCCTCTTGAGACTCGCCAAGTATAGAGCCGTGCTGGTCGATGAGAAAAGCGGCAGCAGGGCTGCCGCACTCCAAATCACTATTACGCAATATTGTGCGGGACTCAGTAGGAACAGCGCGGGCCAGGAATGTATTCGTCTCGGCGCTGAGAAGCATACGAGGACGCTCTCACTTTCTGCTGATTGGCCATGTGGGGATGCCCGAGCATGTTTACATGCTGATCAGCGAGGCGCCGAAATGTACGCCATCGCTGGTGCTGAAAGTGTTGAAGCAGCGCGTTGCGCGTGATTTGAGAAAACGGAGACGCCGCTTGGCGAAGGGGCAGTTGAGCCTGGCTTTTAAGGAAGGCAAAGCAGAGTGACATCGGTGGGGGGTTGCCGCCCGCCTCTTGTCCGAGCCAACGTCTTCAGCTAATAAGCCTGATGTGGCCCCTTCTGTGGCCGCCCTATGGACAGGTAGTCGCGCCAAAAATCCCACATACCGGCGGGCGGGTACACGCCGCCCACCGAAATTTTGTTTCGCAACTCGATCGTGACGGGCCTAGCCGCGAGTATCTCTTGCTCAAACCGCCGAGTAGCAAAGACGAGAGTTGGAGCCTCGGCCTTCGCGAGCTCGGCACCTACTGCGGTTTCGATCATTGTTCGTTCTCTTGGATCGCCGGAGTCTAGGAATGGGGACTTAAGGTGCGACAGTAGAACCTCTAGGGCCACGAACGACTCTTGAGGGAGCGCTGAGAGTGAGTAGACGCGAGTGTCTTGGTCCCCATCCCAAGCGACGAGGTCATACTTGTACGAATTGGAGCAGTGTGAGCATCGGGCAATGCCGGATGTTGTGCCGTCGTAGAATCCAAGAGAGATTATTCTTCCGAATGGTGATTTTGCGGCGGAGGCAACACGAGGTAGCTCTTGACAGCAGACAACGTCTCTTATAGCCATATTTTTTTCTCCTCGTGTTCACATGCGCCCAAAGAGGCGGGCGGCTGGCTCGATTCTTCGGAAGTTTCTGCTTGAGGTTGCCGCACGGGGAGAGGATACCACTCTCGTAATTCACCGCCGGATGATAAGACGCGGGGCACTCCGCTGCTTTCTTGCGAGCATCGATCGGTTGCGTAGGCAATTCTTTTCGGGGGTTGCAAGTGCAAACCCCGAGCCCCGGTTCACTCGGAGGTGGGAGCCGACGCCGTCATCTAATCAGCCTAGCCTTGAGGATGGGCAGAAGGAATAAACACTGCACAGCCAATGAAAAGAGAGCAGAGAGATTTCTCACTTCGTTCGAAATGACGGGCAAAGGAGACACAAAGAAAAAGCGTCGGCCCGCTGCGGTCGACCCCGGAGAAGCGTCCGGGATGCAAAAAGCGCAGATGACGGTGGGGTGGACGGGGCGAAGGGGAGGAAGAGAGGTCCCTCCACTGCGCGTCAGCAAAAGCGCTGACGCTCCGGTCGGGATGACAGCGAGGGTGGGGGCGTGAGCGATGGGGCGGAGGTCTCACTGCGCGGGCCGATGAAGAGCGAAGAGAGATTTCTCACTTCGTTCGAAATGACGGGCAAAGGAGACATAAAGAAAAAGCGCCGGCCCACTTCGCAGGAAATGACGGGCGGAGTCTTTGCTGGAAACAGACTACCAGCGAGCGCGAATGCGGTAGCGCAGGACCGAAGTGCCGTTTTTGTCGATGGGAACCTTGAACTGAGCGGCGAAAGCGGCGGTTTTGGTGTACTTGAAGGTGGAGTTGAGCATTTCCCAGTCGCCGCCGATGGGCTCGTTGACTTCGACGGTGATGGGCGAGTCCTTGTGGTTGCGCAGAGTAATTTCAAATTCCATTTCCCAAGTGTGCGTGTCAATGCGCTTGTAGTCGGTCTGCTTGCGCTCGGCGATGACGTCGAAAGCGTTGCCGATATGGACGATTACGTTTTCGTCTTTGGGAGTGTGATCGATGCGGTCTTCGCCGACGAAGAGGATGCCGCCGCGTGAATCCTTTTGGTAGACGCGGAGATTGCCGGCGGGAAGAGGAATGCCGAGACCGGATTTTTCGTCGTTGCGAAACTTGTAGTAGACCAGGACGGGATCTTTGATGGGCGAGCCGGGATTCTGGGCGTTGCGATAGTAGTAGTTGTTGCCGTTGACGACGAAGATCTTCTCGACGGGAACGGCGGAGCCCTGGAGCAGGCTGATCTGCTTGGACTCTTTATCTTCGACGGAAGTGCGGCGGCCGAGCGTATAGAGATGATACTCGGAGAAATTTTCCTGGGCGAATTGCTGGGCGCGGGCGGCTTTCATTTCCAGGACAGCTCCGTTCATCGCGCTCGATGAGGGCGCCTGAATGCGATTGAGATCGCCGGCGACGAGCTGGAGGCGCGCGTTGTGGAAAGCCGTGCCGCTGTTGTTGACGAGAGTGACCCAGCCGTCGAGGTCGGCGGACTTGTCATCGCGAGCGACGGTCAGGACGTAGTCGGAGTTCCAGGACAGGTTGTTGGCGAGATAGGAGGCTTCGATCTGCTGTTTGCGCGGGCCGGAATTTTCGAGCGACATGAGCAGCGTCGGACGGTCATAAAGATTTGCGGGGACTTCAGGAAAACGGTAGCTCTCGGCGTAAACGCCGGTGACGATGTCGTTGCCGATCTTCCAGACGGGTCCGTTGTTATCGGAGAGAAGAGTGGCCTTGATTTCCTCGCGCTTGGTGGTGCCGCTCTCCTGATAAGAACGGACGAGGGTGACTTCCTTGCCGACGTATTTATGGAGAAGCTTGGCGGGTTCGAGGAGATCGTATTCGTAGTTCTGCTCGATGACGCCGAGCTTTTCGGGGTCGGTGAGAGAACGGAAATGAACGGTGGCGGGATTGACGGTGGCGGCGATATCCATGAACTTGAGACGGAAAACACCGCCGGGCAGCGTGAGATTGCGAACGTCGCGCACTAGGGCGATGTTGGAATTGTAGACGGTGACGTTCAGATCGGTCTGATCGTTGAGGCTGGTGGACTGATCGGCGCCGGTGGCGCGCGGAGCTTCTTTTTCTTGCGCGGTTTTTTCCTGCGATGCGAAGACGTGTTGCCTGCGGCACGCGGGATAGAACAGGGCGGCAGCGGCCAGGAGAATAGCCGTGCCGGATAAAATCCAGGGCAAGCGGCGCTGCCCGATTGATTTGCGATTTTCCATGATGTGCACCTCGACCAAGATTTCGCTTCAAGCTTAGAACGACGCAGGAAGAATTTCTTGCAAGCGGAGCGAGCGGATGCTTGAGATGTACTACTGGGCTGGAGCGGGAGACCAGGTCGCGCCGCCGTCAGAAGTCTGAAAGGTCTTGACGACGCCGGGCTGCTGCTCCGGCACAAACGAAATCCAGGCATGCAAGGCATCGGCGGCGCGAATAGCGGTGAGATCGTGCGTGACCGGCGACTCCAGCTTGATCCAATGTTTGCCGCCATCGGTGGTGCGCAAAATCGTTCCCGAGGCGCCGACGACCCAGCAAACTTCTGCAGAGGGAGCGGAGCCGGCGACGAGATCCGTGGTTACGCCGCTGTCCTGCAGGACCCACTTGAGGCCGCTATCCGAGGAATGCTCGAGCGAACCGGCAGGGCCAAGGCGCCAGAGCTGCTTGCCGCCAGGGGCGAAGAAGACGTGCGGATTTTGCAGGGCGGCGTCTCGCAGCATTGCTTTGGCGCGCGCGGGAGTTTGCAGTTCAGCGGAAACTTCGACGGACTCGGTTGCCGTGGAGATGGCATCCGCATTGGTGGATTTTGCTTTAGGTACTGCGACATTGGAGGCAGGAGGAGGCGCCGGTGTCTTTTTCGCAAGGGGAGCGGGCACCGTGCCTTCCGCAAGGAAACCGGGTTCGGAAGACGGAGGAGGCGGCGGAGGAGGTGGAACTGAAGCAGCCATCTGCCCGCCGACGACTGAAGGCTTGGGTGCAGCTGGGGCTTCCAGTTTTTTCTGATCGAAGTCTCCGGCGGCACCCGCTGCGATTCGTGAGGCGAGTTGCTGTTGTTGCTGTTTTTGCAGGCTAACGGAAGGCCCGTGAGCGGCATTCGCAGCAGACTGATTTGGAGTTAGTTGGGCAAGTCGCGATTGAGTGCGAAGTTCGTCGGCGGCGGAATCGCGGCCTGCCGAGCCGGACCCGGTGGTTGTTCCGGCAGAATGATCGGCGCGTTGATCCTTTTCCTTGCGTTTGCCCGTAATGGCGGCTGCGCCTGGTTGGGCGGTCGCAACGGGGGGAACGGGCCGATTTTCGGCGACTTCGACGGAGGGCGTTGAACTCTTTGGGAAAGGTTTCGTTTCGTGCAAGGAAACATAGGCCACCAGACCAGCGGCGAGGGCGCCGGCCGGGAGGAGCCAGAGCCAGCGCATGGTTGGAGGGCGTTTCGCCCTGGCAGGCTGCGCTGAATCGAGCACGCGAACTTTGGCGGCAGCGGCTGCCGCATTTACGGCTGGGGTAGTTTCCGTTGTCGCGAGTTCGTGACTGGCGAGATTGAGTGGGACCTCGAGAGTCGTTTCGAGATGCGCAAGGACAAGTTGGCAGCGCTCGCAGCCGATAACATGCTGTTTCCAAGAATTCCGCTCCTCGAGGGAGAGCGACGCGTCGTGATAAGCCGCGAGGATTTCGGGATCGGGACAAGATTCGGAGGAAACTCCACCGAGAGTGTGTGCATCTCCGCCGGAGGATGCGGTAGAGCGCAGATGGCGGGCGAGCGCTTTTTCAAAGGTCCGATCGCGGTCGTCATGCGCCATAGCATTCTCCTTTCTTAGAACGAGGTTTGGCGGGTTTCTTGCGTAACTGGCTGTGGGGGCGGGATTTCATGGATCGGGCCTCCCGGCGGCGGGGCTTGGGCGAGGGCGACGCTCGAGGAGTTTATCGAGATCGAAGGAGGCGTCCGCGGAAGCGTACTCAAAACAGAGGGCGATTTGTGCTTCGCTGAGTCCGGCCTCCGCGGCGAAACCGTTGACGGCGGGACAGCCAATGCGAAGAGTTTCCTCAACGGCGCGGCGAAGGGCGAGACGGACGCGATCGAGATTGCGCGAGACACTGGATTCATGCTCGCCGAGCTGTTTGCCGATTTCGGCGAGGGTCTGTTCCTTGGCGTAGTACAAGCGCAAGCGCTGGTCATCGCGCGGATCGAGGGCGGCGAGAGCGGCTTGCAGCGCGCGAACGAAAAGTGTGACGTAGCGTTCGCGATGCGGGTCGGCGGATTGGACGGAGACAGGTGCGGGCAGATGAGAAGCGCTGGCGTTCGAATCCTCGTCGTCTAAAGATTCGAAGCGGCGACCCTTTCGGATCGCGTCAATTTGGCGCTGGGCCAGCACGGCGCGAAGCCAGGTTTTGAGCGAGCTGCGGCCGTGGAAATAACGGAAAAGCGAGCGTTCGCGGCGGGAGCCTTCCGCAAGCCCATAGAGTTCGGCGAAGAGGGAGTCGGCGAGTTCGCAAGCTTCCGGGGAGGCGGAGCTGCGGCGGAGAACGGCGGCTGCGGCGGCCCGCAGATAGCCGCGGTACGCCGCGACAAAATGCTCCCACGCGGGTTCGGAATTTTCGAGGCAGGCAGCGGCGAGTGCAAGATCTTCGAGATGCAAGGAGCGGAAATAGTCATCGAGCTTTTCCTGAGCGAGACTGCCGCTGGCGAGTCGTTTCTCGGCACTGCGCTCAAGGGAGGCCGCAAAACGCTCTCGAGACAAGCCCCAACGTGAGGCGTTCGATTGCGCATAGAGCCACTCCGTGAGGGCGGAGGAAGCTGCCCAGGCGTGAACCTTGCTAACGCGTCCGATCGTGGCCTTGGCGGGTAGCGGGCGGTCTGGGGTGTTTTCGCTCATGGGCCAGTCAAATGGCTAAAGTATCCCAAGGCATCCAACACTCGGGCATTCCTGGGCATCCTATTAGCTTAATCCAGCGAGAGGGGCCCAGCACGTAAAAGTACGGACGCCTTGGGACCGGATTGCGGTATCCTATACGGGTTGCGCGCCCACCCCGCAACTAGAACCGCCTTTCCGGGTTAGCAAACCGGGTGCGAGCCGAACGCTTTTGGGACCATTAGCGACTTCGCGACGCTAGTACGAAAGTTCTATTCGGACCCCCTCAGCCCCATCAGTACCCTAGTACTGATAAAGCGCTCGTTCGAAAATCTGGCGAACTTCGGAACGTTAGGCCTTCCTGGCCGTCCGAGGTTTTCCCGATCGAAATCGCAGAGGCGGCACGCGGATGACAATCATGATCGCAGATCCACCACGGAGTAAGACGCGGTTGGGCGTCGGATTGGATGCCGACCGTCGCCGATTACCGAATGCGGACGCGTGGAAGACAGCCATCGGAACGAAGCCGATAGCCGCCCGGCTAGCGCTTTTGCCAGACCCGAAGCCCCGCTGGGACCGCATCGGGATCAGCGCGGGCTTGCAACTCAGCCTGCTGATTTTTTGCCTCCTGATTCCGTTAATCTATCCGGACCAACTGCGGACGGTGTTGCACTATCAAATGGTGAATATAGCGCAGCCCGTCACGGAAATTCCCGTTGCGCCGCCGCCGCCCCCTCCGCCAAAGGTGAAAGTAAAAGCGCCGGAGCCGAAGCCGGCAGTGGTCGAGCCAGTGAAGCTGGATCCGAAAAAGCCGCACATCTTCGAAATACCGAAAGCGGTGCAGCCAAAGGTGCATACAGTAGAGGCGCTGGCGCCGGAGATGCAGGCGCACCTGGAAGCCGCAAAGATCGACATGCAGACTGCGGGACCAAAGCGCCCAAAGGAAGACGTGAAGCTGAATAATTTGAATTCGGGGAGCGCAGCGCCGGCCACCGTGAAGGCGCCCATCGAGAAAGTGCAAACGGGCGGGTTCGGCGATCCAAATGGATTGCCTGGCAAGGGCGATCCGAAGCATGCGACGAATGTGAACCGGCTGGGATCGCTTTCGTTACCAGGCGGACCAGGATATGGCAACGGCACGGGAGGCGACAAAGGAATACGCGGGACAGTAGCGAGCACGGGTTTCGGGAACGGCGTAGCGAACCCTCCGCGGGGCGGAGGCAAACAAGGGTCAGTGCAAACTTCCGGGTTCGGCGATCAAACCGTTGCGGATGCTCCGAAGAAAAAGGCGGCAGCCGCAGGGCCGGTGGACACGCCTGTTAACATCCTGAGCAAGCCCAGGCCGGAGTATACGGCGGAAGGGCGTAATCTTAAGTTAGAAGGAGACGTGGTCATCGATGTGGTGTTCCTTTCGAACGGCACCATACAGGTGAATCGCGTCGTAAGCGGACTGGGCCACGGCCTCGATGAGGCTGCGGTCCGAGCGGCTCAACAGATCGCGTTCAAACCAGCAAGACGCGAAGGCCAGCCGGTGGATTTTCCGGCGCGCGTGCGGATTGAGTTCCGCATGGCCTACTGAGGGGGAGAGAGCAATGCGTAAGCTAGCTACAATTGTCCTCGGATTCGTCTTGGGTGGATCCGGGGCCATCGCCAGCGCGGCGGCAGCCGAACCGCAGCAAGCGCGAACGATGGATCAAGTGATCGACCGTGTCATCACGAATGAAAACCGTCTGAACCAGCAGATCCGGCAATACTCGCCGCTGGTGGAGACCTACATTCAGAACCTGAAACCCGACAAGGATCTCGGTTCCGTCCCCGCGGGAGACAAGTATTTTCTGGGCCGGGCCGATTTCTCGAAGGGCGTCGCGCTCGTGCCTTTGAGCGACACCAGCGGGAAGGGAAAGAAAATTTTCGGATCCATCGGAAATTTCTTTACGTTCGCGATGCAGTTCCTTCCGGACGGCTTCCTTCAAATGATATTCCTGGATACGAATGGTTTCGACAAACAGCACTACAAGTTTGACTACGTGCGCCGCGAGTTTCTCGGCGAGGTGCGCTGCCTGGTGTTTGACGTGACGCCGCAGGAGAAATCGGGCAAGGGCCGCTTCCTCGGACGAATCTGGGTGGAAGACCAGGACTACAACATAGTGCGGTTCAACGGCGCGTACAGCGGCGGAGGACACGCGAGCTGGTATTTCCACTTTGACAGCTGGCGCACGAACGTGCAGCCGGGATTGTGGATGCCATCCTTCGTTTACAGCGAAGAAAAGGATCTGCACTACGCGATGAGCAAGAAGCTGGACTTCAAGGCGCAGACTCGCCTTTGGGGATACAACCTGGGCCACGCGCAGCAGGAACAGGAGCTAAGCAAGATCCTGGTTGAGACACCCGTCCAGGACGATACGAAAACGGCGAACGATCTGACGCCGGTGCAGGCGCAGCGCTCGTGGGACCGCCAAGCGGAAGAGAACGTCGCCGATCGCCTGGAACGGATAGGATTGCTTGCGCCGAAAGGCGAAGTGGATAAGGTTCTCGAAACCGTGGTGAACAACCTCGAGGTCACCAACGGCCTGGACATCGAACCGGAAGTGCACTGCCGTGTACTGATGACATCGACGCTGGAATCCTTCACGCTGGGCCACACGATTGTGCTCAGCCGTGGGTTGATTGACGTGCTCCCGGACGAAGCGAGCCTTGCGACGGTCATCGCACATGAGATGGGCCACGTTATTCTCGGCCACCGGATGGATTCGAACTTTGCCTTCTTCGACCAGTTGCTAGTGGAAGACAAAGAGACGTTCCGGCACTTCGGGTTCGCGCGCACGCCCGCAGAAGAAGAGGCGGCCAACAAGAAGGGTGCGGAGCTGCTAGCCACCGCCCTCAAAGACCCGCAAGTGGCGAAGAGCTGGAAAATGGAGAACGCCTCGCTGTTCTTTCACGCCCTCGAGACGCGCCAGAAAGAGATACCGAATCTGATCAGCGCGCACCTGGGAGACCGTGTGCCAACGATCGCCGACGTGAAAACGGCCGCCACACCGGATCCGAAGGAGAACCCGCAGATGGTCGCGGCGCTGCCGATTGGCGGCCGTGTGAAGCTGGATCCCTGGAACGATAAGCTGGAGTTAATCAAGAGCAAGCCGGTGGGCACGATTGCCGAGCGTGAAAAGATGCCGTTCGAAGTGACACCGTTCATGCCTTACCTGACGCGCTTCGGCGCCGAAGCGGGTAAGCCGATTGCGGCCAGCGCTGCAACGCCGGGGGAAGCAAAGCCCGGCGAAACTCCTCAGAAACCGAACCAGTAAAGCTCGCAACCTGAAAAGAAATGGCCCGTTGAAGAAAACTTCAGCGGGCCATTTTTCTATTGGTGTGGCTATTTAGCCGAAGCCAGGGCCTGCATGAGTTTGTAATTGAATTCCACGCCGTCGTAAAAATCCCGGACGCGGACGCGTTCGTCCTGACCGTGAGCCCTGCGATTGTCAATGTCGAGGAAAACTCCGGCGACGCCATACGTGGGGATGCCGGACATGCGCAAGAAGCGTCCGTCCGAGGCACCCGTGTCCATCACGGGCATGATGGGGAGCGGGCCCCAAACGGCGGTGGCCGCGGATTCGACGGCGTTCATAAGATCAGGGCGTAACGGCGAAGGCGGCACACGCTCGGGCACGACGAGTTTCCCGTCGGCGTCCCGCTGCTCGACGAAGGTCACCTTGATTTTCGGGTCGTCCACAGTTTTGATCAGCGTCTCCTTGATCGCCGAGGGATCCTCGCCGGGCAGGATCCTGCAATTCACGTTGGCCTGAGCTGTTTGCGGCAAGGCGTTCGGAGCATGGCCTCCTGAAAGCATCGTGGCTACACAAGTAGTTCGAAGAATCGCATTGTAAAAGGGGTTTTCGGAAAGGCGCGCGATGGCCGCGCTGTCCGGAGGCGATTGCGCAGCGGCTTTCATGTCCGGCGCGAGCGGGCCGCCCTCGATGGCGGCACTTTTTTCGAGCATGGAACGCGTGATCTCATTCAGTTGCACAGGGAAACTGAAGTTTTCCAGCTTCGTCAGTCCCTCGGCCAGGTGATAAATGGCGTTGTCTCTTGTCGGCCGGGAGCTATGCCCGCCGGGATTCTTCACTTCGAGCTGAAAATCGACATAGACCTTCTCGCTGGCCTGCACCGCGCCATAAATCTTCCTGCCCTTTTCGCTCATGAAATCGCCGCCATCCAGATTCACGCAGAAGCCGGCGTCAATCCAGTCGCGATGGTGTTTGAGCAGCCATTCGACTCCGTTGAAGTCCCCGCCCTCCTCGTCGGCAGTGAGCGCAAGGATCAGATCGCGCCGCGGAGCGAGGCCCGCTTTTTTCAGACGTATAAAATTCTCGACGAGGATGGCGGCCCCGTCCTTTATGTCCACGGTGCCGCGACCGTAGAAATAACCGTCCTTCTCGATGAATTGAAACGGGTCAGTAGTCCAATCTTCGCGGCGGGCCTCAACTACATCCAAGTGGGCGAGAAACAGGATCGGTTTCTGTTGGCCGGTTCCGCGCAGGCGAACGATGAGGTTTTTCTTTCGCTCGGTGGGGCCCGCAACCACGACATCCTGATCGGAAAAGCCGGCGTCGAGCAGTCGTTTGGCCATGGCTTCCGCGGCTGTAGTGACATTGCCGACAGAATCCGTGGTGTTGATTTCGATAAGCTGCTGGAAGATATCGCGCGCCTGCTGCCTGATGGCGTCCGGATTTTGTGCGGAGCAAACCGGAGCGAGGAGCACGAGCAGGCCGAGAAGGATCATCCACTGATTCCGTTGAGGCATTTAAATCTCCTTGTGAATCTTAATGGGTTAGAGGCGGCTCGCTCGCCGTCGGCATAGGTGGTAAAGCAAAGGCCCTGCGGAGACATCCGGAGACGTAGGAAGCGGCCAGAAAGAGCAGGATAAGTCCGAGGCCGGGATCAAACACAAAGCGCAAGACGAACGCGGCAAAAACCATGAGGCCGACCATTTGCGGCTTCATCAGAGGGAATTGGAATCTCCAGTTGACGAAACGAGCGATTTCCTGGGGCCATTTGAAAACCCAGTAAAAGTTGTAAACAGGAATGAAATGGAAGCCCACAGCCCGGGCCGGCGAAATGGGGTGCTTCCAACCCGGCACGTGCTGCATGACCACGTGGTAGCGGTACACGCACACAAGCCAGTAGACGCCGCCAACGAACATCACCAGAAAGAGATACAGAGGTGGAATGGGAATTTCGGATTTGGCCATCTCCGGATGGAGAGATGCGGCGGTGAACTCCGCGACAATCGTGGCGATGCCCAGAAGATAGCCGACCCAAAGCTGTGGGAGGGGCGGAAGTTCCGCGGGCTGAATCTGATCTGCCGGGGAGCCGGCAGGCGAGAAATCCATTTTGTCCTCGAGAAAACTGCATTTCAGCGTAACGGTCGCAGTGCTGGCGCGTCAAACAGTTTGCTCGGGAAATAATGGAGACCGCGGCTGCAAGTTGCCTTGCTTCAAGGCATTTCATAGACTGACTGGGCAAGAACGACCGGAGGAAGACGTGAAATCAACCAGGAAACGAATCACGCAAATCGTTTTGGGGGCGGGTCTATTCATCGCTGGAATCGCAGCGGGTTCGCTGCATGCCCGCACCGCGGCGGTGCAAAACCGCTTCGGGCAGCCGAAAACCGTACTACACGTCGTGGTTTACAAATTCAAGGACGCGACCTCCAATTACGACCGCGAGAATGCCATCAACGGGATCAAGGAGATGGCCGGAAAGATTCCGGGCATAAAGAATATCTGGATCAAGACGGAGCGCAACCAGATCAAGGACTTCAGCGGCGTGTACGCGATCGAGTTTACGAGCGCGGAGGCTGCCGCCGACTATTCAGAGAGCCCGATGCATGAGGCGTGGTCCAAGAAATGGCAGGAGCTACGTGAGAACAGCCTGTCGTTTCAGATTTCGAATCCATAGGAGTTCTAGCGATCGCGCGCATGTGCGCCTCCCTTCGGCCGCGGTTCAGTCCGAGCGGACGATTCCAAATCTACGCCGGAAGATGGCGTCCACGGCTTTGTCCGACAATAATCTCTTGCACCATTTTGCGACCACGGCGAGCTGCGTGACGCCATAGCGGATTCCAGGATTGGGAGCCTCAATGGCCTGGAGGACCACGCGGGCGCAGTCTTCAGGCGTAGTCTTCGACTTGGCGCGGCTGCCCGTTACGCTGGCGAAGAACCGGGCGTAGAGCGGAGCATACGGGCCGGCATTCATTTTCTCGAGGTAAGGCTTGGAGAGCTCCAGAGCGGCTTGCTGAATGCCGGTGACGATATACCCGGGCTCAATCAGGATCACCTGCACACCGAACGGATAGAGTTCCAGGCGAAGGGCGTTGCTCATGGCTTCGAGCGCAAACTTGCTGCTGCTGTAGGCGCCCTGAGTCGGAGCGGTCACAAATCCCGAGACCGAGCTCATCATGACAATGCGTCCGCGCCTGCGCTCGCGCATGTGGGGCACAACCGCTTGCGTGACGCGAAGTACGCCGAAGAAATTTGTTTCGAACTGGCGGCGCCAGTCTTCCATGCGCAGGTCTTCGACGGCCGCCGTGAAATTGACGCCGGCATTGTTGAAGAGCACGTCGATAGCGCCGGCCTTTGCGAGAACGGCACAGACGCCGTCGTGCACAGAAGCGTCCTCGCAAACGTCCAGCTCGAGCGTTTCGAGTGGAAGATTCTTTTCGCGGGCGAGTGCGTCAAGCTGCGCACGCTTTTCTGCTGAGCGCCCGGCGGCGAAGACTCGATAGCCTTGCTGCGCCAGAAGAATTGCCGTGGCCCTGCCCAACCCGTCGGTTGCGCCGGTGATCAGCACGGTTTTCTTTGTTGTTGTGCCTTGAGCCATTCTTCCCTCCCAAGCCAGGAAGGATTATGCTACCCCGGTTTCGGCGTGGCTGAGATTCCCTGAAAATCGTCTGAAACGATTGTTGCGGGGTCAGCGTCCCATGCTGCAGCGGCTGGTTGGTTGCCGGGAAAACATAAAAGTGAGGCGATGATGAGAGTGAAGTGCGTAAGTCTGTCTGAGCGTCTGCAAAAAGCAAGCAGATTGGTCGAACAAGTCCGGGTGCCGATCCTGGCAGCTATTCTTGTCATGAGCTTCGCAGCGGCTCAGGCTTTCGCGCAAGGACCTGCCGCGAACGACGAAGAGTACGGCAAGAAGATCCGGGAGTACACGACAGAGCCGTACTTCCTGACCGATCTCGTCGATCACCTGCCAGCTTCGGCTACCGTGCCCTCACCGGACAAAATCCTGGGCCATATTGTCGGCGCGCCAGACTTCTTGACTTATTCGAAGGATATTTACCGCTACTATGACGAACTGGCGAAGGCCAGCCCGCGCGTGAAGGTCTACCGGGTGGGCAAATCGGAAGAGGGGCGCGACTTCCTGTTGATCGCCGTGAGCGACGAGGCCAACATCGCGCAACTCGATAAACTGCGCGAGATAACCGGCAAGCTGGCCGATCCACGAAAAATCACGGATGCGGAAGCCAAGCAGCTGACGGCCGGCGGAAAGCCATTTTACTGGGCTTCCGGATCGATCCATTCGCCCGAGACGGGTTCACCGGAAATGCTGATGGAGCTGGCGTATCGTCTGGCCGTGGAAGATTCGCCGTTCATCCAGAACATCCGCAAGAACGCGGTCTTTCTGATTACGCCGATTGTCGAAGTGGACGGCCATGACCGCATGGTGGATTCGTGGAATTACAAAAAGGCCAATCCCGATAAGCCGCAGCCAGGACTGGTCTACTGGGGACACTACGTGCAGCACGACAACAACCGCGACGGCATCGGCATGGCGTTGAAACTTTCGCAGATGATGATGCAGGATTTTCTCTACTGGCATCCTCAGGTGTTGCACGATTTGCATGAATCCGTGCCGTACCTCTATGTTTCGACAGGAACGGGGCCTTACAACGCGTGGCTCGATCCGATCGTGGTCAGCGAATGGCAAAAGTTCGCGTACAACGACGTGCAAGGGCTAACGGAGCGCGGAGTGCCCGGCGTCTGGACGCACGGCTTCTACGACGGTTGGGCAGCGAACTACATGTTCTACGTGGCGAATGGCCACAACTCGATTGGGCGTTTTTACGAAACCTATGGCAATGGAACGCCGGAGACCAAAGAGGCGGAGCTGCCGCCCAGCGCAACGAGCCGGACCTGGTTCAGGCCAAATCCTCCCTTTCCGAAAGTGAAATGGTCGTTGCGAAACAACACGAATCTGGAAGAGAGCGGCGTGTTGCTTGCGCTGAGCTACACCGCGGACCACGGGCAGGAGCTTCTGAAGGATTTTTACGAAAAGAGCAAGAGATCCGTGGCGAAGGCGACGACGGAAGGACCGGCGGCGTGGGCCATCGTAAACGACGGCAAGCGTCCAGCTCTGGCCGCCCAATTAGCAAATCTGTTGCAGCGGCAGGGCGCGGAGGTGCAGAAGCTCGAACAGGATTTCGAAGTGAAAGAAAAAGCGATGCCCGCTGCAAAGACCGCCGACACAAAGAGCGAGACCAAGACGGAGGCCGGCAGAACCGAAAAAAGCAGGAGCGAAAAATCCGACAAGACAAGGGAGGAGGCTGCACCGAAGAAAACGGAAGAGGAGAAAACGACGAAGATTCCGCTGGGCAGCTACATCATTCGAATGGACCAGCCCTACAGTCGCATGGCGGACATGCTGCTGGATACGCAGTATTACTCGACGAGCGACCCGCGGCCCTACGACGACACCGGATGGACGCTGGGTCCGCTGCGCAACGTGAAAACAATGCGCATTACGGACACCGCGATCCTGAAAGCTCCCATGACGCCGGTGGACACCGCCGCTAAATTCGACGGAGGCGGAGTGATTCCGCCGCACGCTTCGAAAAGCGGCAAAGCGCCCGGGGTGAAATACTATGTAATAAATGACTCGGCGGAACCGAACCTCGCGGCGTTGCGCTACCGATTGAAGGATGCGAAGTTTTTTGCAGCCGAGGAAGGATTCGAAGCAGCTGGGCAGAAGTTCGCGGCCGGCTCGTTTATCTTACCTGTCGAAGGCAATCCCCCCGACCTGGATTTGCGGCTGAACGCTGCCGCGAGGGAACTGGGCGTGCGCGTGACGAGCGCGGAGTCCGTGCCGGATGTAGCACGCCACGAAATCGGCGTCCCGCGCATCGCCTTGATGCACAACTGGACGGATACGCAAAACGAAGGCTGGTTCCGGCTGGGGCTGGAAGAGACAGGCGTTCCGTACGCGTACATTTCCGACATAACCGTGCGCAACACTCCAAATTTGCGGGAGAAGTACGACGTGATTTTGTTTCCGCCGACGTTTTTCGGCGTGCAACAAATCCTGGAGGGCGTACCCAAGCGTACTCAGCCGGACGGCAGCGAAGGCGCAGCGATTCCGTGGGAGAATTCGCCGACAACCCCGAACCTCGGCAAAGTGGACGAAACGCCGGACATTCGAGGCGGATTGGGGTTCGAAGGCGTGGCGCATATCAAGAAATTTGTGGAAGAGGGAGGCCTCTTTATTCCTATCGCCAACAGCGTGGAATTGCCGATCGAACTGGGCTTGACCGATACGGTCTCGATTGCGGAAACGCGCCAACTCCAAGCTCGCGGAATGATTGCGCGCGCGACCGTGGAGGACAAGGGGAGCCCGATCACGTACGGATACGACGATTCCGTCGGGGTTTACTTTAATCAAGGCCCTGTGCTGAGCGTGTCCGTGGCGGGGCGGTTTGGAAGATTTTTCGCCGAGGGCGGAGGCGGCGCGCGCACCAGCGGGCGCGGATCTACGACGGATCCCGATATTCCACAGGGCCGGCCGTGGACGGAGCCGGAACCTCCCGTGCACCGCACGCGCGCGGAGCAGGAGCTTTACGTGAGCCCCTCGCTGCGGGGTGATTTGAGCAGTATCCTTCCTCCAGCCTCGCTCTATCCGCGGGTGGTGCTGCGTTTCGCACCGGAAAAAGAGTTGTGGGTGAGCGGGATGCTCGCGGGCGGCTCGGAACTCGCGGAGTCCCCGGCGATCGTGGACGTACCACTCGGCCGGGGGCATATCGTTCTCTTCGCGACGAATCCCATGTGGCGGCAGGAGACGCAGGGAGAATTCATGCTCCTGCTCAACGCCGCGCTGAATTTCGACCACCTGAACGCAGGGCGGAAAACTCCGCACACGGCTAAAACTGCGGACACGGCCGGTAAACCTTAGCCTCGCACACGTCAAGAACAGGCGTCTCGTTTGCGGCACAGACAGCGCGGTCGCGCGCCGGCCTGCAAGAAGGCTTGCTACAATCGTTCTATCTTCGTAGTTTGCACATAAACGAATGGGTGCGCCTGCATGCCAGACGATGGAACTTCCATGATTCCAGAGCCCAAAGTTAAGTGGCGCTTCGGGTTCTGGAGCCTGATTGCCACTCAATTCCAGGGCGCGTTCAACGACAACGGGCTGAAATTCTTCGTCATTTTTCTCATACTTGGAACCAATCCGAGCGCCTCGCAGAAGGATCTCCTGGTTTTTTATGTCGGCAATTTGTTTGCCGTGCCTTTCCTGTTGTTCTCCATGGCGGGCGGATTTCTGGCGGATCGTTTCAGTAAACGCAGCGTGGCAATCGGTACAAAAATCTTCGAAATACTTGCGATGCTCTTCGCCATCTATGCCTTCTCGCAGGGCAGCACGCGTTTGGCGTTTGCCGTAATCTTTCTCGCGAGCACGCAAGCGGCATTCTTCGGGCCCGCAAAATATGGATTGCTTCCGGAAGTACTCCCCGAAGAGCTGTTGTCCTGGGGCAACGGCATCCTCGAACTGACAACTTTCGTCGCGATTATTGCGGGGGCGGTAGCCGGCCCGCTTTTGGCTCAGCGCTTCCATGGACGAGAGGTCCTTGCCGGCGTGATTTTCGGAGCGTGCACCCTTGTGGGCCTGACAACGAGCTTCTCGATCTCGCGCGTGCCCGCGGCCGATCCCTCCCGGAAATTCCGCTTCAACATTTTTGGCGACCTCCGCAAACAATTCCAGATAGTTCGGCCTGACCGCACGCTGCATCTCGCCGTCGTAGGCAATACCTACTTCTGGTTCCTCGGTGCGCTGCTCCAGTTTGTGATTGTCTTCTACGGCCGCGAAGTTCTACATATCGACGAAACGCACGGTGGATACCTGCAAGCGGCGCTCGCCATCGGCATCGGTATCGGCAGCTACGCGGCGGGATTTCTTTCCGCCGGGAAGATCGAATACGGATTGATCCCGCTGGGCGCGATCGGCATGTCATTGTTTGCGTTCGCCATCTCGCTCCATGGATTGTCATTCGTCCAGGTGATCGTGCTTTTGGCGGCGCTCGGCTTCTCCGGTGGATTCTTTATCGTGCCGATCAATGCGCTGATCCAACACCGGCCCGATGAGGATAAAAAGGGAAGCGTCATTGCATTTGCAAATTTCCTGTCCTTCGTCGGAGTGATCGGCGCCTCGGCAATCTACTCCGGGTTCACGCATTACCTGCACGTCGGATTGGAGTCCTTCTTCATCTGGACGGCATTCATGTCGTTGGCGGCGACTGCGTACGTTCTCTACCTTCTGCCGGATTCGCTCTTGCGGCTCCTGCTGTGGATGCTGACGCACACGCTTTACCGGCTGGACGTAGCGGGACGCGAACGAGTGCCTGCCCGAGGCGGAGCCCTTATCGTCCCGAATCACGTTTCTATGGCCGACGCTGTGTTGCTCCTCGCAGCGCTGGATCGTCCGGTGCGGTTCCTGATGTTCAAGGGCTCCTATGAACATCCTCTGGTGAAGCCGTTCGCAAAGATCTTGGGAGTCATCCCGATTTCATCGGATCAAGGCCCGCGCGAAATGATCCATTCCTTGCGTCGGGCCACGCAGGCGCTCGAAGAGGGCGAGCTGGTTTGTATTTTTCCCGAAGGGCAGATGACCCGCATCGGCCAGATGCTTCCGTTCCGCCGCGGCATGGAACGCATCATCAAGGGCGTGGACGTTCCGATCATTCCCGTAAATCTGGACGGCGTGTGGGGCTCGATTTTCAGTTTTGCCGGCGGGCGCTTTTTGTGGAAACTTCCCCGGCAACTTCCTTATCCCGTGCGTGTGACATTCGGCGCGCCGCTTCCCTCCACAGCGACATCGCAGGAAGCGCGGCAGGCCGTGCAAGACCTGGGCGCGGAAGCGTTCGAGCGGCGCAAGCGCCACATGCGGCCATTGCCCCGGACGTTTCTCTACACGGCAAGGCGCCATGCGTTTCGCTTTGCGATGGCGGATGGTCAAACACCAAAACTGTCTTTTTTCGCCGTGCTGGCTCGAACTTTGTTCCTGGCGCGGCGATTGCGCAAGACCTGGGAAGGGCAAGAAATGGTCGGCATATTGCTGCCGCCTTCGATTCCCGGCGCGCTGGTGAATCTGGCGGCCATGTTGATGGGAAGAGTGCCGGTCAACTTGAATTACACGGCTTCCAACGAAACCCTGGAGTCGTGCGCGAAACAGTGCAACTTGAAAACAGTCATTACCGCCCGCGCTTTTCTCGAGCGGGTCCACGTGCAGCCGCCGGGAGAGACGATATTTCTCGAAGACTTGGCGCAGAAGCCGCGTTTCGGCGAGCGGCTGGGTGCGGCGCTGGCGTGTCTACTTCCGTCCGGGGCCGTCCAGAAGTACGCCGGGGCGGCTCGGAAGACGCAACTCGAGGACATCGCCACAATTATCTTTTCGAGCGGTTCGACGGGCGAACCCAAGGGCGTGGTGTTGACGCATTACAACGTGGCCGCAAACGTCGAGCAGTTGAATCAGGTGTTTCTGTTGCATTCCAACGACCGCATCATGGGAATCCTTCCGTTCTTTCATTCTTTTGGATTCACGGGCACGCTTTGTCTCCCCGCCGCGACCGGAATCGGCGTCGTGTTTCACCCCAATCCGCTGGACTCCCGCGTTATCGGCGCGCTGGTCAATAAATATGCCGTGACGATGCTTCTTGCGACGCCGACATTCCTGAATGCCTACACGCGGCGCTGCGAGCCGGAGCAATTCGGCAGCTTGCGCTTCGTGATGGCCGGAGCGGAAAAGCTGCCGGATCGCATCGCGCAGGCGTTCGAGGACCGCTTCGGAATCCGGCCGTTGGAAGGATACGGCTGCACGGAATGCTCTCCGGCTGTGACGGTGAATACAATCGATTTTCGCGCCGCTTCTTTCCGGCAAGTTGGGGCAAAGCGCGGCAGCATCGGCCATCCCCTTCCGGGGATGACCGTGAAGATTATCGATCCCGAATCGCAACAGACGCTTTCCACGAACCAACCGGGGTTGCTGCTCGTACGCGGGCCGAACGTAATGCAGGGCTACCTGAACCAGCCGGAGAAAACGGCGGCGGTGTTGCGCGATGGGTGGTACAACACCGGCGATATCGCGATGGTGGACGAAGACGGTTTTCTGCGCGTCACGGATCGCTTGAGCCGCTTCAGCAAGATCGGCGGCGAAATGGTGCCGCACATCAAAGTGGAGGACAAGCTGCACGAGTTGGCTCAAGCTACCGAACAAGTTTTTGTTGTGACGGCCGTGCCTGACGAGAGAAAAGGCGAGCGGCTGATGGTGCTTCACACGCTCCCGGATGACAAATTGAAAGAGACTCTGGAGCTACTGGCGAAGTGCGATCTGCCCGCTCTCTGGCGGCCGCGCCCCGATCAGTTTCTGAGCGTGGAGAAGCTGCCTTACTTGGGTACGGGCAAGCTGGATTTGCGAAGGGCGCGCGAACTCGCATCGGAAGTCGCGAAGCAAGCGTGAGAAGCTCGGCGCAGTCCGGGCGCGGGAGCGGGGAATCCCCGCAAATTGCGAGCGGCGAGGGGAAGTGGAATTGGCGCCGCTTGCTGCGCCGGATTGTCCTCACAGCCATCGCGTTGGGGATCTGGTTCTGGACGCAATCGTTGATCGCGCAGCGAGCGGCGCCTGTGTCTGGGGTCGGGGATGCGCTTCACACGTGGACCGCGGGGCTCAACTCCTATTTCTACCACTCCCCGGCGGCGGCGAATGCGCTTTTGATTCTTAGTTCCGCGTTGATTGATGGTCTGGGAGTCTTTTTGCTCGTAAGGTGGCTTTTCGGGCCCAGCGTGCGCCCATTTCTGGGGCTTTTCCTGCTGCTCGGGTTGCGCCAAATCCTGCAAGCGATTTGCGCGCTTCCAGTGCCTCCTAACATGATCTGGCACTATCCGGGATTTCCTTCGCTGCTGGTGACTTACAACGTGGGCAACGACTTTTTCTTTTCAGGGCACACCGCCATCGCCGTTTTTGGCGGAATCGAATTGGCGCGGCTTGGAAAACGCTGGCTCACGATTGTGGCGGCGGGAATCGTCGTCTTCGAAATTCTCACCGTGCTCGTGTTGCGCGCGCATTACACCATGGACGTGTTCACAGGGCTGCTCGCGGCAATTGTCGTGGCACAGTTTTGCGCTGGAATTTCTCCCCGCGTCGACGCCTGGCTTGCTCCTGCCAAGTAATTTCAGCCGCGCCGGCGGGCATTCAGCTATTCATACCGAAGGGCCACGATGGGATCGACGCGCATCGCCCGCCGCGCCGGGATGTAGCACGCCGCGAGGGCCACAATCGCGAGCAGCGCGGCCAAGGAAACGAACGTGAGCGGATCGGTCGCGCTTACCCCGAAAAGCAGCCCAGCCATCAGACGGGTCAGGCCGAGGGCCGCAAGCAGGCCTACCGCGAGTCCGAGGCCAGCCATCTTCATGCCTTCGCCCAAAATCAGTCGCAATACGTCCACATGCTTTGCCCCAAGGGCCAGTCGCACGCCAATCTCCTGTGTCCGCTGCCCTACCAGATAGGAAATCACGCCGTAGATTCCCAGTGAGGCAAGCCCAAGCGCCAGCGCGGCAAAGACGCCCAGCAGAATCATGGCGACTCGCCGCGTGGCGAGCGAACTGGAAATAATCTCATCCATCGTCTGCGCTGCGTACATCGCATGGCCGCTGCTGAGTTTTCTCATCGCGATGCGCAGTTCGTCTGCTATGGCGGGAGTTCGCGGGTCATAGCGCACCAGTGCGGCGGTGCCGCTCCAGGAGGACGCATCCAGGGCCTGGTCGGGAAGTTGCATGTAGGGAAAGTAGAGCTGGGCGCGCAAAGATTCCGTGTCGTCTGTATCGAGCCCCCACTGTTTTACATGTCCGACGATCCCGATAATTTCCGCGCGCCCACCTTTGTTCTGCAAGAAAATGTGCTGACCGATGGGATCCTGGCCGGGGAAATACTGTTTCGCGAAAACGTCGTCCACAACGATGACGTGGGCGGTGTTTTCATTGTCACGCTCCGTGAAGAAACGTCCCCGTTCAAGCGGAATCTTCATCAACTGTAAGTAGCTCTCCTGTACGACGTAACTCAAAGCCCAGCTCATGTCGTTATCACTGGCGGGCTTCGGCTTCCCTTCGATCCAGAAAAGGTCTTCGTCGTCGTTTTCCAAGGGAATCGCACCCCATGACAGGGAAGAAGCAGTGACTCCGGGCACGGCTTTTAGTGCGTCATTCAACTGGCGCAGCGCGGCGCGCGCCTCTGCCGGCCCACCGTGGTTCGTCGACGGAGGGAGAGCCACTCCGAACGTCAGTATATTGTGCGGATCGAAGCCTGGGTTGACGCGCCAGAGCGCTCCGAGGCTTCGAATCATCAGTCCGGCGGCGATGAGCAGCACCAGGGCCATGCCCACCTCGACGATCACGAAGATTCCTTGCGCTCGGCGGCGCGTGCCGCTTGCGCCACGGCCTCCTTCTTTTAGACTGTCATGCAAGTCGGATCGGGCCGATTTGAACGCGGGGGCCAGACCAAAAAAAATCCCGCAGGCCAGTGAAATGACCAGGGCAAAAATCAGGACGCGCGCGTCCAGCGAAACTTCGCTCGAGCGGGGAAGGTTGACCGGCAACCGTTGCAAGACAGCCTGCGTGCCCCAGCCCGCGAGCAACAATCCGAGCGCGCCTCCCGTGAGCGAGAGCAAAACGCTCTCCGTGAGGAGCTGTCGAAGAATTCTTCCGCGGCTTGCGCCCAAGGCCGCGCGAATCGCAAATTCGCGCGCGCGCACCGAGGAGCGGGCCACCATCAAATTGGCGACGTTCACGCAAGCGATCAGGAGCACGAATCCGACGGCCGCAAGCAGCGTCAGAAGAAAAAGACGCATCTCTCCGACCATCGTTTGCTTCAAGGACCTCACAGCCGCACCGATCCCCTTGTCGACGTCCGGATATTCGGCAGCCAGGCTTTCTGTGACTCCTTGCATATCGGCGCGAGCCTGAGCGATGGAAACGCCTTGATTGAGCCGGCCGATTCCATGAATGCCGAGTCCCGCGCCGCGCTTGGGGAGCAGAGGATTGCTCCACTGGCCAAGAGGAACGAAGACATCAACGTTGCGGAAACTGCCGAGGGCAAGATCAAAACCCGGAGGAATTACGCCAACGATGCTGTAATTCTTGCCGTCCAGTGCAAGCGGCTTGCCTATTGCGTCTGGTGAGGAGGCAAACTTCCGTTTCCAAAAGCCGGCGGTGATCATTGCGATAGGAGCGGCTCCAATTTCATCTTCGCCCGGGACGAATGAACGCCCGAGAACGGGATGCACGCCCAGGACGGTGAAAAAATCAGAGGTGATGAGCATGGCACGTAGTTGTTCGGCGTCTCCCAGTCCCGTGAGGTTGTAGGAATAGGGACGGTAGGCAGCCATGGATGAAAATGTGTGGTTGTTTTTCTGCCAGTCACGAAAATTCGGGAAGGAAATGGAACCAGTGGCAAAATTCGGTTTGCTTTCCGCCACCCACACAAGCTCGTCAGGATGCGGATAGGGCAGCGGATTGAACAACACGCCGTTGACGACCGAGAAAAGCGCCGTATTCGGGCCGATTCCCAGTGCGAGGGTCAGGATAGTCACGGCCGCGAACCCGGGCGACTTCGCGAGCATTCGCAATCCGTAGCGAAGATCTTGCATAAGCCGTTCGAGGGAGGCCCAGCCCCACATCTCGCGCGTGACCTCCTTGATTAGAGTGATGTTGCCCAGATCCCTGCGCGCCGCGCTCGTCGCTTGCTCCAGAGTTTCGCCGCGGTCCGTTCGATCGTGTGCGGCCATCTGCAAATGACTTTGGAGTTCTTCCTCCAATTCGCTGTCACGTTTTTGACGATGCCAGAAGGAAAATGTCACGTTTCACTCTCCCGCTTCGCTGGATTGAGCACGCCCGCGATGGCGTCCGAAACCTGCGCCCAGCGCGAGCGTTCCGACGCCAGTTGTTTCCTGCCCTTGGCCGTGAGCCGGTAGACCCTGACGCGCTGCTTGTTGCCAGAAATCTTCCAATCCGCGGAAATCCATTTTTGCCGCTCCAACCTATGAAGCGCGGGGTAGAGCGAGCCGGTGTCCACTTGAAGGATGTCTCCCGAGTTAGTGCGAATCGCCTGGCTGATGCCGTAGCCGTGCTGCGGGCCCCAGCGAAGCGTCTGTAGGATGAGCAGGTCGAGCGTGCCTTGGAGCAGTTCGATGCGGTTCTGGTAGCGTGGAGTCATGGTCCGCCTCAGGCTGTAGATACTCTACATCCATGACATGGAGAGTGTCTACATCCAAGATGAGGGCAAGCGGATGGCGAGCTGCCAGTTGCGGCGGAGTGTTTGCCGGGGATGCTCTTGGCCTAGCCCGCCTCGCTGGCTGGATCCGGCGCGTATACGAATCCGGATGCCTGTGTCGCGAAACCGGCCGACTCCGCTCTTCCCCTTTACTCTTCATCCGCTCGGAACACTTATCCGATTGAGACTCCTCACAGCGGATGCTACGGTTCTAGATAAGGGATAATGAAAACAAATGCATAGATCTTCGCCTCGACTCCTCCTGGCCGCGTCGATGTTTGTGCTGTTGCTCTCATCCTCTGCGATTGCACAAGGCCAGACGACTACCGCCAAAGACACTCCGCCCAAAATCGGCTATTTGATGGACTCTCTCAAGGTCGAGCGTTGGCAAACCGATCTCGATATTTTCCTAAAACGCGCCAAAGAACTGGGCGCCGAAGTGCTCGTGGAAACCGCCGACGGCGACGACCAACTGCAATTGCAACAAGCCCAAAAGCTGCTGGACTCGGGCGTCAAAGTCCTCGTGCTCGTTCCTCATGACGCGGACAAGGCTGCCCGCATCGTGACTGCGGCAAAGACCAAGCACGTCCCCGTGCTCTGCTACGAACGGCTGGTGCACAATTCCGATGTGAATTTCTTTGTGGGAAGCAACGCGGAGGAAATTGGCGAGCTGGAGGCTTCCTCGCTCGTCCGTATAGCTCCGAGGGGAAACTATGTGTTGATTGGCGGATCTCCCGCGGACATCAACGCCAAACTGCTCCGCACTGGACAGATGAACGTGCTCCAACCTTTCATTGATCGGGGCGAAATAAAAATCGTCAGCGACGCCTGGGCCAAGGACTGGGATCCAGCTGAGGCGTACGCCATCATGTCCAAAGCAATCGAGGCTACAAAAGGCGATTTAACCGCCGTCGTAGCTTCCAATGACGGAACCGCGGGAGGCGCGATCCAGGCATTGCAGGAGCGCGACCTCGCCGGCAAAGTCCTGGTGTCCGGACAAGACGCGGATCTCGCGGCGATTATCCGTATTTTGAACGGGAGGCAAACAATGACGGTCTACAAGCCGATCCGGCAGCAGGCTAAGTTGGCGGCGGAAGCGGCTGTTAGTTTGGCGAACGGATCTCCGGTCAAGAATGCTGTTTCGATTTCGAACGGAGGAAGAACAGTGCTGGCAATCTATGTAACCCCGATCATCGTCACGAAGGACAACGTAAAGCGAACGGTCATCCACGACGGCTTCCAGAACCTCGAAACAATTCAAAAAAGCTTGCCGCCTGACAAATGGCCGAAGTGAAGAATCAGCTACGGACGAAGGAAAGGTGTCCATCCGCAAAGGCGCCTGTTATGACGGGAAAACTAGGAGCACAGAATTCCTAATTCGTTTGCCGCAGAGCAACTTCAGGTGAAGAAAACTAGAACTTGACGCCCCAGAAGGAAGCGTCCGGCTTAACCAGCTCTAGTCCGACGTCCCACGCTTCGTGGTCGCGCCAGACTACATGGGCTTCGGTTGTCCGTCCGCTCGTGGGATTGATCAGGCGGACGCGTTTGCGAAGTGGAAGGCCTGCGCCTACAACGGCCAGACAGCCAGACTTGCTTATATCCACGGTCACTCCATTGGCGCGTTGCTGCTCGGAGCCTTCTTCCCATTCCACTTGAAATTTCACTCGGGAAACGATTCGCTGGTGGGTGCGTAACTTCTCCCATCGCTCTTGAAGTGCCTTGCCGGATGGGATGGCGACGATGGTGGATCCTGTTTCGGTGGTCATGCCTGACCTCACAGCGTGTGGGTTTCTTACTCGGCCGGGTCCAGCAAAGACTAAAGTATTTCGGGAAGCAGGCGCAGTCAATAGTACTTTTCTACATAGCAGACGCTTCTGGTGCTTCCCAGGCAAGCGTCCAGTGTCCCTGGGGACCGCTGGATCGTGACTAGGGTCCTCGTAATTGCTTGAGGATACAGATTTTGGCTGCTTGCTGGATCCCAGCGAACTATTTCTTTCACTTTTTCTTCGCTGTAGCTTTCCGCAACCCGTAAGCCGCGGCAGAGGAGGAATTCTCGTCGGCCAAAGTAAAGAATGCAATTCGGGGACGCACAACGCAAAGATCGTGGTAGTTTGTGTGCAGCCAGTTCGCGCCCTGCGAGCGGCATATTGGAGGTTCAGCCATGCCCGTGAAAGAAAGCCCTGCCAATCGTTCCCGCCGGTCGTTTCTGCAACTCTCGGCTGCGACCGCCGCAGCGGCGGCAGTTGGAGTTCGAATTGTCACCGAGCCCATGCTTGCTCGCGCCGATTCGCGCCCGTTTCCAAAGGGCGCCGTGATTATTAACGCCAACGAAAATCCTCTCGGGCCCTGTGGAGTAGCTTGCGAAGCCGTGAACAGCGTCGCCGCTCAAGGCGGCCGATACTCGACGTGGATAACCGACGACTTGATCAAGACGTTTGCAACCCAGCAAGAACTGAAGCCCGAATATGTCCGCGCCTTCCCCGGTTCCAGCGGACCGCTCCATTATTCCGTGCTGGCGTTTACTTCTCCGGCGAAAAGCTTTGTGACTGCCGATCCCGGATACGAAGCGGGTTCGCATGCCGCAAGAGTCTCCGGCGCGCGCGTGGTCAAGGTGCCCTTGACAAAAAGCTATGCGCACGACGTAAGAGCAATGCTCGCGGCCGCCCCGGACGCGGGTGTCTTTTATATCTGCTCGCCAAACAATCCTACGGGTACGCTTACCGGCCACGCGGACATCGAGTATTTGCTCGCAAACAAACCAAAGGGTTCCATTCTTCTGGTGGACGAAGCGTACATCCATTTTTCCGACGCTTCTTCGGCCCTCGATCTCGTGAAAGCGGACAAGGATCTGATCGTCCTGCGTACCTTCTCGAAAATTTACGGAATGGCGGGCCTGCGCTGCGGGTTTGCCATCTCCCGGCCCGAGTTGCTGGAGAAGATGAACGCGTTTTCCGGCTGGAGCCCCATGCCAATCACGGCCGTGGCGGCCGCGATGTCCAGCTTGAAGGATCCTCAACTTGTCCCCGAGCGCAAGCGCATCAATTCCACGATTCGCGAGGCCACGTTCGAGTGGCTTTCCAAGAACGGTTATTCCTTTGTGCCATCGCAGTCCAACTGTTTCATGCTCGACGCCAAGCGTCCGGCAAAGGAAGTGATCGCCGCAATGGCGTCTCAGAATGTTTATATCGGGCGCCCCTGGCCAGTCTGGCCCACGCACGTGCGCATTACCGTCGGCACGAAATCGGAGATGGAGAGCTTCCAGGAAGCTTTTCAGCGCGTCATGTCCGGCGCCGTGGGAGTAAGCGCCGCAAGTCACGGCACGGCTCCAAGATCCGCAACCTTGAATCTCGATGGCACCGTGTTGCCCATTCGCTCATAGCGTTGGATCATTGATTTATCCCAATGTGGTCGCTGACAGGCGCGAACAAGAGAGTGGCTCTCTCTTTGCTAGGTACCCAACCCTCGATCCATGCTCTCGCATTACGCCAGGGACAGCCGCCGCATAGCTGGCCGCCGCATCCGCAGAACAATGCTCCTTTGACCTCGAGCCCTGGATAAACCCGTCAGGCCGGGGACTGAGGTACACTCTTGTTCTCATGTCCAGAGCCGCGGCACGACCGCCAAATTTCGTTCCCGTACACGAATTAGATAAGAGACGCCATTCGAAGCGCGAGTTGATCCGCGGAATGGTGCGGCAGGCGCCGTTCGTCGCTAAGAACTTCCGACTGTACTTCCGCAATGCGTGGCGGCGAAACATTCTTCGGACGAATGTGGTTGCGCCGTATGCGGTGACGTTTTATGTGACGCACAAATGCAATCTGGCGTGCTCTTACTGCACGCAGAAAGAGCCGGATGTTTTCAGCGGCGAACTCTCGACGGGAGAGACGATCCGTCTGCTGAAGAGGATTCGCAAAGAGACAGATTCGATCGTAATTACAGGGGGCGAGCCTACGCTTCGAGCCGACATCGAAGAGCTGGTGGATGCGGCGCGGTTTTATTGCAAATTCCGATCCGTGCTTCTGATCACGAACGGGACCCTGTTGGACCGGAAGCCGGCGATACTGACCGCGGCGACGGGATTAGTCGTAAGCCTGGATGCGCTGGCGACGGACCCGTCGAATCCGCTTTCGAAACCCGCGGCGCTACCCAAGGTGCTGCAAAATCTTGCGCTGGCGAAAGAAATTCTGGGAAGCCCGAAGCGGATCACCATCAGCACCGTGATTGAGGAATGGAATATCGGGGAAGTGGAAAAATTGCTGGATTGGTGCGGCCAGGAAGGGTTTGTGTTTGCCGCGCAATCTGCCCAGATGGAGAAAATGCCGAATCTGAAGCTTCTGCAGAATCAAAAGTACCAGGCCCTTGTAGATAAAATTATCGAGCGGAGGCGCAGCGGCGAACAGGCCATCAACGGCACCCCGCGGACTATCGAAACATTGCTGCGTTTCCGTGATTTTCAGTGCTATCCCACTATGTTTCCGCGCGTGTACCCGAATGGAGACGTGTTTTATCCCTGTGAGCCGCTTCGCAAAGTGGCGGGAAACTTGTTGCGAGATGGCTCGCTCAAAAAGATTTTCGCGCGGGGAAAGAAAATGTACGGAGACATCCCGCCCTGTCAGGGAATCTGCTATTTGTTCGGGAACGTGCTGTCACATTATTACGTGACTGATTTCTGGGGATTGGCGGGAGAGTTTATACGGTAGCGGCCACGCGAAGGCCGGCTTCGTTTCCATGAGTTGCTAATCGAGGGCGGATATTTTTTTGTCGAGGTGGGCTAGAGCGGCTTCAAGGGACTTGCGATGATTCGGGTTGGTTGCGGATTCGAGATCGTGGGCAATTCTGGTCCGGGATAACTGCAGGCCCTTGCGTTCTTGTTCGCGGCGAACTTGTTCCGCGGTTTTAGTGTTGCCGCCATAGTGCCCTTTGGGTGCCTGGCCGGATTCTACCTGCGCTTCTACGTCCTTACTTTCCCATCCTCGCGCCATAACAATATTTTGACACATTTTGCGGCTGGAACGTGCGATTTTGAGAAAAAGTTTGAGGCGAGCTCCGCAAGGCCCAATCGAGAGGCTGCAGCCGAGAATCAATTCTTTCGGCGATAGATAATTTTTCCGGCGCGCAATGTGTATTCAACCTCGGTCAGCGCGCGAATGTCCCTGGAGGGGTCCGCGGCAAAAACGGCGAGATCGGCCTGGAAACCGGGCGCGATTCGTCCTGATTTGTGTGCGTCTCCGAAACGCTCGGCGGGAGCCGTGGTCAGAGAGGCGAGAATCTGCGGGAAGCTCATTCCCGCGTTGGCCATCAGAGCGTACTCTTCGCCGGGATCGTACTCGACGGCGCCTAGGTCGGTGCCGAAGAGAACCGTGCCGCCCGCGGCAATCCACGCTCGCAACTGTCCGAGTTCCGTGTCTACAACTTTTTCCTGAGCCGAGAGGCGGTCGTGGCGCATGTAGTACTTCCAGAGAGTGAGCGTAGGAATGAGAGCCACGTGGCGCTCTCTCATCTCGGCGATAAGTGGCGCGTCCCATGCTCCGGTATGAGGCGTAGTGTGCGCAATGATATCCACCCCGGCTCGAACAGCGGTAAGAACATCCGCGCCGCTATTGGGATGAACGAAGACGGGTTTGTTCACGCGATGGGCTTCGGTTACGGCGGCGCGCATGGCGCTTTCTGTGAGCGGTGCGCTTCGCGGCGCCGAAGCGAAGAGCTTGATTCCATCTACACCCGCCGCAAGGAGCTGCCTGGCGGCCGAGGCGGCTTGGGCGTCGTCCGAAATTTCTGGAGCGGAAAATTTCATCAGGCACATGAGAGCGAGAATCTGATCGGAGGGAAGTCCACCGGAAGGAACGAGGCCCGCGCCTGTCGAGCGGATTTTCGGGCCGGGGACTTCCCCGGGCTCGATGCGGTCGCGAAGGAGCTTCGTGTTCTCCCACGAGGATCCGATGTCGAAAACGCTGGTGAAACCGTAACGCGTGAGCATGGCTTGAAGCTGATGGGCGAGTTCCGGAGCGGGGATGGCTCCCACGTTGGCCCACTTTCGTTCGAAAAAGTGGACATGACTGTTCCAGAGGCCGGCGGTGATCGCGAAGCCGGAACAATCCAGGACCTGCGCACCTTTGGGAATCGGCACCTGCGCCTTGTCCCCGACCGCAACGATTTTCTCGTTCTGGATGAGGATGACACCGTCACGGAAGGGTGAGGCTGTGGGGGCAGCGTAGATCGTAGCGCCGACGAGAGCCAGATACTCGTCCGGGGAGCTGCGGGATTGGCCGAGATCCGCTTCACTCGTCAAAGCAAGAAGAAATGGTGAGCCAAGAAGCATCGTGACGAGGAGAGTTCTCCGCATGCCGCTGAATCCATCCGGTGAGTTTTATATCGCTGGAGCTGGATAAAGTCCAATTCGGAATGCGGATGAAATGCTATGCGTAATGATCGAGCCGGAGAATGAAGTAGGAGGCGTTGGCGAGAAGATGAGAGCCGTACCGAGGAGCACGCGGACGCGGAAAATGTTCAGGCGCTGGCGGCGCGGCTTCGCGGCAGAACGTGTAAAGGGGATTGCATGACACTGTCGAGCGTACTCTCAGCAACGCGAGCGAAGTGTTCCGCGAAGATGCCACGGTAGGAGAATTCGGCGGCGTTGTTTAACCAGCGCACTTGCAGAATCCAGCCGTCTTTTGTTTGTTGAGCCATGGCGGAGGTGATTTGCCCCGCGGGGATCCCGAGCAGCGGCTGGAAATGCGCGTCCAGCGCCCAGACTTTCTCTGGACCGACATAGAGCTGCACGGGCACCGGGACGGCGCCGCGCGTCCGATATTTGCCACCGTTCACGATGACGAGAGCTCCAAGCTCGCGGGCTTTGTCGTTGGCTGAAGTGTTCGGCCTCGCGGGAGGCAAAAGCATGGCGGCAAGAAACATCGCAAGACCGGCGATGGCGGCGAGCCAGCTGTTCCAAAGACTTAATGGAAGGACAACAAGCGCCGCGCCCGAGAAAGCCAGGATAATCCGGAAAGCCATCCAGGATTGGGCGTTGTTGCGGATGCGAAGGAGCTTGGGAATCAAGAGGACAAAGGCGAACAACGCGCCGACAAGCAGGTTGCGAATGCGCCGACGGGTGGCTTCCTGTTTCGACGCCGCGGAGGCCTGTGCCGTGCTCATCCTGGATCCTTCCGTCTACTAGTAAGACTACGCTCAACGATTCAGGGTTTCAAAGAACTGATTTCACGCATACGGGCAAAGGCGCGGCGCACGTGAGGAATGGTGATGGAGCCACCGACGACCAGGGCTACGTTCAACGCGTCGATCACTTCCTCACGCTTCCAACCTTCTTCGGCGCAGCGGACCAGGTGGTAGGTGATGCAATCGTCGCAGCGGAGAACGGCGGAGGCAACCAGGCCCAGCAACTCTTTCGTCTTCGTGCCGAGAGCTCCGGGTTCGTAGGCCTGATGATCGAGGGCGAAAAATCGTTTCAGGCCGAGATGGCCGCAATTGAGAATTTCCTCGTTCAGGCCGGCGCGAAACTTTTGAAAATCTTCCAGGCTGTCCGTCATGATTCCTCCGGAAATGCAGAAGCTATTATGAAGCAAAATTGCCTGGCCCGGCTGGACGCGACGGAGGGCGGGAGCTAGTCGGCGATAGGAGCGAGAGCTTTTTCGACAAGTTCTTTCGCGCCGGGCTTGCCCGCCAGAACAAGCTTCGCCCACTCCACTCCCACTCTCGAAAGGCGCACGGCCTCGCTGGTCAGAGATTCCGGGCCCCCGGAATCGTTGTCCCCGAAGAAAATCCGTTCCATCGGGCGCGCGGCGGCAACGCGATTCTTTGTGTATTGTCCGGGAGCGGCGATGAACATGGGATGGCCGCGGCGGTAGATGCGAACTTCGACTGGATCGACGTTGAACTCCGGAAGAATTTTCTGAAAATCGGCGAGAACACGCGCGGCAAGCGCCTTGCAGCCCGCGACGTCGAGGAGAGAGGCTCGCTGCTCTTCACGGAGCGGAGTGTAGAAAGTGAGGATATTGTTTTTTTGTTTGTACCCGGGGTCGTTGCGGACGGTCCAATCGGCGACGATGAAGTCCGTGAAGGAATTGCCGGGGCACCAGTTGTCGTAACCCCGATTGTAAACGGGCTTGTCGAAGATGACGTTCACGATGGGATAGGGAGCATAGCGCGTGTGCCGCATGGCGGCTTTCTGCGCGGCGGGCAAATCCGCGACGATGCGCGACGTGATCTGTTTGGGCGCACACATCAAAACGACTTTCGCGGACACGGTCGTGAGTTTTCCCTCGCGCAGGTACGTGACGTTTACCGAATCCTTCTCCTGGACAACGGCGACGACAGCCGCGTTGCCGAGCATGCGGTCCTTGTATTTTGGCTGGAGAATTTCGACGAGCTTGTGTGTTATGCAGCCGAGACCTCCGGGCAAGATGGCACGCTTTCCGTCGCCGCCTACGAAAAGGTCTTTCGCGTTGTAGAGGCCGACGTACGCGGAAGTGTCTTTCGTAGTGGCGCCCCAATTGGACGGGCCGAAAATATCCCACCATTGCTGGACTTCCGGGGCATAGCCGGAAGTAAATTGCGTGAAGGAAAGCCCGTCGAGTTCGATCATGCGTTCCTTGATCTTCATTTTCAAAACATCGTCGCGGAATTTCAGGAAGCTCGCGACGACTCCCTTGGAATAAGGAAGCTGTGTGATGCCGGTCTTCCAGGTATCCGGGACGTAGGTTCCATTCACGAGCGTGGGATCGGGCATGTTGACGAGCGGCAGCCTCAGGCCAAGCTCGTTGGCAAGTTGATCGCCTTCATCGCCGCGGTAGGCGTACGCGGCCCCAGTGGAGAATGGCTGGCCGTCGAATTCTTCCTGATAGGCGTTGCCGCCAAAGTGATCTTCTTTTTCGAGTAAGAGCCATTCCGTGCCATCTAGAAAGTAGGCGGCGGAAAGTCCCGCGACGCCGCCCCCGACAATTACGACTTCGGCTTTTGTGGTGGCACTTGGGCGATCGAACTGGTGGCCGTCGCGGACCTGATGGCAGATGTCAAAATGTTCGCCTTCGACGGACGGCGCGCCAATCGGTATGGCATTCAGGGAAGGGGAATCCGGCGCAGGCAAAAGGGCCGAGTCGATCGGACAGCCCGAAGCCACCGAGCCTGCGACCACGAATTTGATGAACTCCCGACGCGATTGCGACATGAATCCTCCTGGGTAGCCTAGGGCCGTTCGAGCAGTTGCTGTGCGTCCGAGCCCATGCTCCGCATTCGAATGCGATACCAAATAATGATGAGAGCGACGGACACGGCAAAAATCAGGGTGGAAACGGCGTTGATCTCCGGCGTCATGCCGCGCCGCAAGCGGCTCCAGATTTCGAGGGGCAGCGTATTGTCGCGGCCAATAAGGAAAAAGGTGACCGCGATTTCGTCCATCGAGAGCGTGAAGATCAGAAGACCTGCCGCGATGAGAGGAAGCTTGAGATTCGGAAGAGTAATGCGCCAGAAAGTCTGCCAAGGAGTCGCGCCGAGATCGAGAGAAGCCTCTTCCTGGGCGCGGTCTATTTTGTGGAGGCCGGCGAAAAGTTCCGTCGTGGCCACGGATATGAGCGCGGTGCCGTGACCGAGAAAAACGGTCAGGAGGCTGAGCTGCATTCCCGCAAACACCGCGAACATAAGCAAAGAAAGGCCGGTGATAATGCCGGGAAGAATGAGCGGAAGAAGAACGAGCCTGCGAAACAGCGTCTTGCCGGGAAAGGTTGCACGGTCGAGGCCGAGCGCGGCAAGCAGTCCGAGCACCAGCGAGAGCGCCACAGCGCCGAATGCGACCAGGAGACTATTCAGCACGGAATCCCAGATGGAGCCGTCGGCGAAGAGTTGGCTGTACCAATCGAGAGTGAAATGCCGAGGCGGAAAGCCTCCGACACCGTCGCGATTGAAGGAATAAAGAATGAGCACGACGATGGGCAGATAAATAAAGGCGAAGACCAGCACCGCGTAAATCGCGAGCAGAGGAGACCGGCGAGTTGGAGATTTGCGGCTCATTTGAAGGACCAGCGTTTTTCGAAGCGTTCAGTCAGGAAGAGAAGCGAAAGCGTAATCAATAAGATGCAGACGGAAATGGCGGCGCCGAGCGGCCAATCGTAAACCGCGCCGAAAAGCGTTTGCACGATGTTAGCGATCATGGTGCCCGAAGAACCGCCGACAAGCAGAGGAGCGAGAAAATCGCCGAGAGAGAGGACGAACGCGAAAGTGGCTCCCGCCAGAAGGCCGGGCATGGAGAGCGGGAGAATGACGCGAAAAAAAGTCGAGCGAGGGCTGGCGCCGAGGTCTTGCGAGGCTTCGATCAGCGGGCGAGGGATGTGCTCGAGCGAGGCGTAGATGGGCAGGAAGACGAACGGCGTGTAAATGTGAGTAAGCATGAGGACGACGGCGAAGGGGCTGTAGAGAAAAAAGCCGACCGGTTCGTGAGTGAGGTGAAAGTATTGAAGGAAGCCGTTAAGCACGCCGTCGCTGCCAAGAATTGTTTTCCAGGCATAACCGCGGACGAGATAGCTGACCCACAGCGGAACGATCACGAATTGATAAAGAAAGTGTTTGCGCGCGCCGGAATGAAAAGACAAGTAGTAAGCGAGAGGATAACCGAGGAGAAGAGAGCAGAGCGTCACGGAAGCGGCGATACGCACCGTACGAAGAAAAACCTCGACATAAAGGGGATTGGCGAAGAGTCTTTGGTAGTTGGAGAGGTTCCAGTGGCGGACCAGAACGCCGTCTTGCACCAGCCAGAAGCTGTGCGCAAACATCAGCGCGTAGGGCAATAGAAGAAAGAGCGCCACCCAGAGAAGCGGCGGAGCGGAGACGGCCGTTTTGTAAGCGCGCGAGTACATAACGAAGTCAGTCGCCGACGCGGATGGCATCCGCGATCGAGAAAACAAAATCGTGCTCCCCCGTCAACGGTCCACACGGCGCGAGGCGCACGCGCAAGAGTTGGCCGTCGCCGCAATCCACTTCCAGCAGTTCGCTGGCACCGCTAAAAATTTGCCGGCGAACCGAACCGCGAAATTTCACTTCATGGGTCTGGCGTTTGCCGTCCGCGCTGAGGCGAATGGTCTCCGGCCGGACAGAAAAAAGCGCCTCCCCGTCCGCGTCGTCAACGGGCCAACGCAGGACGCCGCAAGTTACGATGCCGCGGCGAACTTCGCCGCGCAAAACATTGGTTTGCCCGATGAAACTCGCGGCGTAGGCCGTCGCGGGATGCGCGTAGATTTCACGCGGGGAAGCGGCTTGTTCGAGAGATCCGTCGCGCAGCAGCGCGATGCGATCGGAAAGTGCCATGGCTTCTTCCTGATCGTGCGTGACGAACAGGAATGCGATACCGGTTTCGCGCTGAAGCGCCTTCAGCTCAGCTTGCATTTCTTTCCGCAGATTGGCGTCCAGCGCCGAGAGCGGTTCATCGAGGAGCAAAAGTTGCGGGCGATTCACCAGGGCGCGCGCCAGAGCCACGCGCTGCTGCTGGCCGCCGCTCAGTCGAGAGGGCCGCGCGCCCGCGAACTCCGTCATCTTCACCATGCCTAGGGCTTCGGCGACTCGCCCGGGGATTTCATTCTTCGGAGCGCCTTGGACGCGCAATCCGTACGCGACGTTTTCGCCTACGTTCAAGTGGGGAAACAAGGCATAGTTCTGGAACACCGTGTTGACGCGCCGCTTGTGAGGCGGCAGCGTGTCTATTCGCTCGCCCGACATCCGGATTTCTCCGGACGTGAGCTGTTCGAAGCCCGCGATCAGGCGCAGAAGCGTGGTTTTGCCGGAGCCACTCTCGCCGAGCAGAGTGAGAAATTCTCCCGAGGCGATGTCCAACGATATGTTCTTCAGCACTTGGCGCGCTCCGAAACGCTTTGCCACTGCGCGCAGTTCGAGGAGCGGCGCCTCTGCGGCCGTCGAAGCGGCCTCCGGAATGGAGGGCGAGCTCACTGCGCGGCTTTCACCTCGTTCCAGATTTCGTTGTACTTCGCGCGGCGCGGCACATCCTGCCAGAAATAAATCCGCTGCATGTAGGCGTCGGGATCGTCCATGTGCAGATTCTTCCTTTCGTCGGCGCTCATGAGAGCGGTGGCCGACGGATTCGCGGGCGAATATCCCGTGACATCCGTAGCCTTTTTCTGCGTTTGCGCTTCGATCATGTATTCCAGGAACTGCGCCGCTAGTGCTTTCTGACGGCTGGCGGCGGTAATCATCAAGTGATCGATCCAACCGGTCGTGTTTTCTTTCGGGATCGTTTCGCCGATCGGATAACCCAGCTTGCGGAGCTGGTTGGTCATGAGAGGCCAGCCCATGGCGGCGATGATTTCGTGATTCTGGAAGAGATTCGTCAATTCTCCGCCCGTGGACCAATATTTCCGAATATTCGGTTTCAGCTCGATGAGCTTTTTCTTTACGGCTTCAAGTTGCTCGTCGCTCAGATTGTAAATCTGGTAGGGATCGGGCTTGTCGTAACCCAGAATTTGCGCCGCCATGTAGAGGCTCGATAGCTCATCCCACAGCGAGATTTTCCCCTTGAACTTTGGATCCCAGAGAATGCTCCAGGAATCCGGCGGGTCTTTGAACGCCGTCGTGTCATAGAGCAGAGGATTCGGTCCCCAGAGGAACGGGACGCCGTGCGTTTGTCCATCGCGTTTAACGAGCGGAGAATTCCTGAGTCTTGCCGATAGCTGGTCGTAAGAAGGAAAGTTGGAAAGGTCGAGAGGCGCGGCAAGACCCGCCCTCACGATCGAGGCGGCTACGTCACTCGAGGGAGAGATCACATCATAATTGGACGCGCTTCCGCCGCGAAGCTTGGCCACCAACTCATCGCTCGAACCCATGTACGACGCGACGATTTTGCAATGGTGCGTTTGCTCGAACGGATGTACAAACGCCGCGTCTGCGTAGCCTTCCCAGACCAGCAGGCTGAGCGTCGCTTCCTTTTCCCTGCACGCGCCGCAGGCCATCGCGATGGCGATAATTGCCAGGACGATTGCGCTCCGCTTCATTCTGCCCCCCTACGGCTGAAATGACATTCTGCCGCGCCGAGACTCCCGCCGTCACGTCTCCGGTTCAGAGCTTCCGCTACTTTGTTTTTGCCTCGTAGACTACTCGTCCGCCGACGATCGTCTTTATGACTTTTGTTTGGGCAATTGTATGCGGATCAATCTCGAAAATGTTTTGTGAGACGATGATAAGGTCGGCTAGTTTCCCCGGCTCGATAGAACCCTCCGTTTTTTCGCGGCGTCCCGCATAGGCGGCGCCAAGCGTATACGCCTCAACGGCCTGAGCCAGCGTAACGCGCTCCTGCGGATGCCATCCGCCCTCAGGAGTGCCTTCCGTCGTCTGCCGCGTCACCGCCATTTGCAAACCTTCCCAGGGATTCAGCGTCACGACATTCCAGTCGCTCCCAAACGCGAGACGGCCTCCGTCTTTCGCGATGCTGTTCCAGACCCAAGCGCGGGAGGCGCGGTCGGGACCCACGCTGCCGGCCCAAACTCGCAAAGTGTCTTCGTCCGGGTAGGCGTGCAAGGGCTGCATGCTGGCGATCACGCCGAGTTTTCCGAACCGGGGGATGTCCTCAGCGGTGACCGTTTCAATGTGTTCGATCCGCGGACGGCGGTCACGGGTGTGGTTGACGGTTTCGGCGTTCTCATAGGCGTCAAGCGCGGTGCGCACGGCGTAATCGCCAATCGCGTGTGTGAAAAGCTGCAGACCCCGCTTATCAAGTTCCGCGACCGCCGCTTTGTACTTGTCGGGATCCCAGAATAATTTTCCTTTCGTGGAAGGGTCATCGGTATACGGAAGGAGCATCGCCGCGGTGTGCGATTCAACGACGCCATCGATCATCATTTTAACGACGCCTGCCGAGAGCCAGTCGCCGGTGTATTTCTTGCGCGCAGCCTCGATGGCGGCGAGATCCTTCTGGCGCAATTCCGGAGGATCCAGGAAATAGGCGATGTACATGCGCAAGGTAAGCTCGCCTCGACGTCGAAGTTCGTCGTACAGATCGAACGATTCGAAATCGCCTCCCGCGCTGTGCACGCGCGTCAAGCCATTTTCGTTGGCCCAGTGGATGCCGGCACGAAGAGCGGTGAGCTTTTCCTCGCGGGAAGGTTTCGGAACGAGCTGGCCGACAAGATGGCTTGCGGATTCCTTGAGGGCGCCGGTTGCTTCCCCGGTCGCTGGATTACGCACAATGGCGCCGTTGGGAGGGTTCGGCGTGTCCTTGTTAATGCCAGCGAGCAAAAGTGCCTTCGAGTTTGCCCAGGAGGTATGCCCGTCATACCCGACGAGGAAAACCGGCCGGCTTGGAAACAGCTCGTCCAGGTATTTCTTGTCGGGGAGAATTTCCTCACCGAACATTGCGTAGTTCCAACCGGCGCCCAGGATCCAACCATCGCCGGGATGCTTCCCGGCATATTCACGCAAGATGCGTTGGATGTCGGCAACATTTTTGGCCCCTTCGAGGTTTGCCTGTCCAAGGCTGATGGAACCCTCAAGGAAATGGATGTGGCAATCCACGAAGCCCGGCAAAACCAGTTTTCCGCCCGCGTCGATCAGCTTTGTCCCGGGCCCCCGCAGCTTTAGGATTTCGGCGTCATCCTCGACCGCCACGACTTTCTCACCCTGGATTGCGACAGCTTGAGCCCAGGGTTGCTTGGAATTGCCTGTATAAATAAGTCCGTGCGTGACGATGGAGTCGGCCGTGGCGACCTTTGCTGACTGAGCCGATGCAGAGCGGTCTGCAGTCAGGCCGAAGCCAATCACTAGAGCCAGGGCAAACAAAGCTTTTCGGAATCTGGTCACTGAGCACTCCAAAACTGGATTTCTCACCGCGACTATCAGTCAACTGTCATACGTTAGCAATCACTCGTTCTCAGAACGTCGGAGGCGTATTCACCCACAGCAGCCAGGACTCTGATCGCCCCGGGTTCCTCCAGCGATGCGGAGTCGAGCTTTCGAAGTAGAGGCTGTCCCCGGGTTTGAGCCGGTAATGCTCATCGCCGCTCAGCCAGATTTCAAATTCGCCGCGAAGAATGTGTAGGAACTCTTCCCCTTCGTGGGAGTAAGACTCGCCGCTTCCGCCGCCGGGTTTGATGCGAAACAGATGCGGCTCCATTGCCGTTTGGCCCCAGGCCAGAAGTTCCATACGCACGCCGGGAGAAGTCTCCAGGACTTTCCGTTGGTCGGGCCGCACAAGCCGCGGATTGTCAGCGGCAGTTTCAAAGAGGGAAAGAATGTTGGTGCGGTAGAAGCGCGCGATTCGGCGGAGCGTGGAAATGGAGGAGCGCATCTGGCCGCGTTCCAGAGCGCTGAGAAACCCGACAGATACTTTCGTGGCGCGTGCCACTTGCGCGAGCGAGAGACCGCGCCGGTTGCGCAGGCGCCGGAAGCGCTGGCCGGGAAGCGGGACGCTCTCGGCGGGTGCCGAGACGATGCCCTGGCGTTTTAACACATGGGCGATCGCGGCGGGATTGAGTCCGCGCGCGCGGCGCAGAAAAATGGCCCGTTGCAGCAAACGCACATCCGCCTCCGCGTACATCCGGTAGCGGCTTTTTGTGCGCCGCGGAGTAACGAGGCCAAGGGCCTCCCAGGCGCGGAGAGCCGAAGAGGAAATTCCTACGCGGCGGGCTACTTCGCTTATTCGAAGCAAACGAAGGCCCGATCGATTTCCCGACGGCTTGGTGAAATTCTTTCCGCTTGACACGGCTCCCGGCTTTCTCTAAGTTTGCTGGATTATAGTAAGGTTTCAGGCTCGCAGCAACCTCGAAGAATCCATTGTCGAAAAATTCTTCGAGACAAGGGGTGAGTTCATGACATCGTTTCCAGGTCTTGGGCGGAGCCATAGGCTTTGTCCGCGCAGTATCGGATTCCTCACACTGATCGTGCTTCTCGCCGCGCCAATGGCGGGAGCGCAGAGCACCGGCGGCCGGATTCGCGGGACGATCAGCGATCCCAGCGGTGCCTTGGTGGCCGGCGCCACCGTTACACTCATCAGCGAAGCGACGGGCGCGAAGCGCGACGTGCAAAGCGGAACGAGCGGCGAATACATTTTTATCGAAGTGCCGGTCGGCAGCTACGAACTCGACGTTACTCAGGGAGGTTCAAGAAATACGTGCGAAAGGGAATCGCGCTTGACCTGAACCAGGTGGTGAGCGTGGACATCACCTTGCAGCTCGGCTCTTCCACGGAAAGCGTGGAGGTTACCGGCGCACCGCCAGTGGTGGATACCAGCTCGACGCAGCTCGGCGCGGTAGTGAACGAACGCTCTTCCACGCAACTGCCGCTGAACCAGCGCGACGTATATCAATTGCTGCAGCTTCAGCCCGGGGTCCAATCGCAGCTGGGGAATGATCTTTTCTACGGTTCAGATCGCGCTGGAGTCGTCACCGTGAATGGCGGCCGTGGCCGTTCGAACAACTACATGGTAAACGGCGGCGACGGAAACGACCTATTCGCGAACCTGCCCGCCGTCGAACCTTCGCCCGACAGTATCGAAGAGTTTCGTGTCATCTCCAATTCGTTTGATGCTGAGTATGGAAGAAATTCCGGCGCGGTTGTCAACGTGGTCACCAAATCCGGAACGAACGATGTGCACGGAAGCTTTTACGAATTCTTCCGCAACGATGTCTTGAACACGCATCCTTTTTCCTTCTCGCCGTCGCCAAAGCCGGCCTTCAAACAGAATCAGTTTGGCGGCACCATCGGAGGGCCGATCAAGAAGGACAAGACTTTCTTTTTCGGTTCGTATGAGGGCCGGAGAATCGTGCAGGGAATCGTCTCGCAGCCGGTTACCGTGCCCACCGGTGCACAGGTCGGCGGCGACTTCTCCGACCTGGCGACGTTCACCGGTTCTCTCATGGATTCCACAGTCGCCGGCATGCTGCAGGACCGTTGTGGCACCGGCTCTTCGCTTCCCGCAAATCAGCGCCTTTCGCCGGCCGCGCAGGTTCTGGTCGCGGGCGTGGCGGGCGGTGGAAGTCCGGTCCCTTACAGCAACATTTTCACGGGCAATCAAATTCCCAAGGGTTGCTTTGATCCAGTGGCTCTGAGCTTGCTTCAATATGTGCCCGGCGCCGGGGGAAGCGCAAACACAGTTGTAACCGTTCCCAACAAGAGAGACCGTGGCGATCAATTTCAAATCAAGGTCGACCATTCTTTCAACAACAACCAGAAAACCGCCGTCTACTATTATTTTGACGATGACAACACGCTGGATCCTTTTGCGAAATTTCAAGCGGAAGGAGCCCCGCTGGGTAATTTCCCTGGCGTTTACGCAACGCGCACGCAGCAGGTAAACGTTAGCCACACCTCGACAATCGGCTCTACCTCAGTGAACGAATTCCGATTCACTTTTTTCCGCGAGGGGCAGCTCAGATTTGACACACCGACGAGGACGAACGCCATACAGGCCTCCTGCGGCAGCGGAGCTGCCTCGGCTTTCTGTTTTACGGGAACCAGCGATTCCGCCACTCTAAACGCCGCATGTGCCTCGGGAGCAGTGACGACGGCGGACTGCGGTATTCACTCGGGCCTCGGCTCAAAGATCGAGGGCGTGCCCTTCATTCAATTGAACGGCGGCTTTTCCATCGGGAATAATGCCGGAGGCCAATTGCCGCAGGTCGGCAATACGTTCCAGGTCAGCGATAACTTCAGCAAAATCATCGGAAATCACAATTTCAAGTTTGGCGGCGATGTGCGCTATCAGAAATTCGACCAGCTGCTGTATTTCGACGTGAATGGCTGGATGACTTTCAATTCCACGTCTTCAGGCCCAACGGGAGATGACTTGGGCTCCGATAGCCCCTACCCCAACTATTTCCTGGGCCTGGCAAACAGCTACATTCAGGGCTCCGCGCAGCACGAACTTGTGCGCAGCAAGTCCGCATATCTCTTTGCGCAGGATAGCTGGAAGATCCGATCGAGCCTCACGTTGAATTACGGCGTGCGTTGGGAGATGAACACGCCACTTTCCGATATCGGCCAGAAGGTGCAGACGTTTCGGCCCGGGCAGCGCTCAACCATCTATCCGTGCAGCCTAGATCCGAGCAATCCTCTTTTCGCCACTTTCGGTCCCGGAGAGGCCGGATGCGACGCCGCAGGAGTAACGCCCATCGGTCTGGTTTTTCCCGGCGACAAGGGCGTGCCAAACGGTTTGACCAACACCTATTACAAAGGTTTCGCCCCTCGTCTAGGCCTCAACTGGAGCCCCGCATGGCAGGATGGGCTGCTGGCCAAGTTGACCGGAGGGCCCAGCAAGACTAGCGTCAGCATGGGCTACGGTATTTTTTATAACCCCATCGAACAGTTGGTTCTCGAACAGTTCAGCGCCGAGCCGCCATTCGGGGGAAGCAATTTCATCGGTTCGCCATTCCTGCAGATGCCCTTTGTGGACCAGACCGGCGCGGTGTTCACCAATCCCTTCACTGGAATCCTCAACCCCAAGCGCGGACAACCTGTCGACTGGTCCAACTTTGCAAGCAGCGTCTATTTTGGGCAATTTCCAGCGAACATGCGGCCCCAATACCAGGATCAGTACAACTTGACGATCAAGCGGGAACTTCCCGGAAACATGCTTCTCCAAGTTGCTTATGTTGGCTCGCAGGGTCACCGTTTGCTTGCCACCTACGAAGTTAACCCTGGCAATCCGCAAACTTGTTTGGACCTCGCGGCTCTTGGACAGGGCTGCGGGTCCTTTGGCGAAGACAGTCCGTATTCCTTCACATTGCCTCAGGGGCAGGTTCTCCACCTTCCCTATGTCGGAGGAGGTCCGAACGGACAAAACATTCCGTGCTCCATCACGAAACCTGCCCCCGCGTGTATCGTGACGGGCGCCGCGGGCGGCACTCCGATCACACTGGTCGGAATCCGGCCATACTCTTCGCCGCTTTGCGATCCATTGACCGGTACGGGCTGCCCCGCAAGCGGCGCCCCGGTGTTTTCGGGTATATTCAGCGAGGACACCATTGCGCACTCGAACTACAACTCCTTACAGGCGCTCTTTGAAAAGCGCTTCTCGCATGGCCTGCAATTCCAGGCTTCCTATACATTCAGCAAGTCGCTGGACAACGCTTCGAGCTTTGAGAGCGCGCTCAATCCGCTCGACTTCAACGCCACCTACGGCTTGTCCAATTACGATGCGCGGCATCGTTTTGTGTTCAACTACGTTTGGGATTTGCCTGTGCCGCAATTTGACGGGTTCAAAGGTAAACTTCTGGATGGCTGGGAAGTCTCGGGCATTTTGAGCTTCCAGAGCGGCTTCCCGGTTCGCATCACTTCGCAAGACGACGTCGAGCTTCTCGACACCACCTTCGACTTCGAGGCGCCCGGCCAGCCAAACCGCGCCGGCACCTTCAAGAGAGTCGATCCCCGGAGCACGGTCTGCGCGGCATTCACTGGCCCGCTTGCTCAGGCACTTGACCCCACTGCTCCCGCTTGCCAGCCGGTTACCGGCTACGCCTTCGATCCCAATTTGTTCACGAACGCTACGGTTCCCTTGGGAACGATCGGCAACGCTCCGCGCTCGATTTGCTGCGGGCCGGGAATCAACAATTGGGACATGAGCTTCTCCAAACAGACGCGGTTTGGAGAAAGGTGGCAAATGGAATTCCGTGCCGACGTCTTCAACATCTGGAACCATGCGCAGTTCTACACGGTGGACGGCAACATATCCAATCAGGGCGGCACGTTCGGCCAAGTGCTCCACGTCCGCGATCCCCGGCTGTTGCAGTTTGCGTTGAAGTTTCACTTCTAGCGTAAACTTGTAGACTCGCCATGTTTTCCGAGGCGCCGCTTACGAGGGCCGCGTCCTCGCGCGTTCCAGAATTGTATAGAAGCTTTTCGCCATCGAGGTTCCTGTTAGCACATACTGACCGCAGGGAAGAGACCTGCCGGCGTTGGCCGCTTTTGGCCACACGTCAGATGGAATAGTTAAATGCACGACGCACTGCAGAAGGAAATCGCAAGTTACGAGAAGCGCACGCCAAAATCCGCGGACGCCCACAAGCGCGCTTTGCAGCGCATTCCGCTCGGCGTTGCAAGCAATTACCGCCATTACGAACCCTACCCGCTCTTCGTGAAGGATGGAAAAGGAAGCAGGATTCACGACGTCGATGGAAACGAATACATCGATCACAACTTGTGTTTCGGCGCGCTGATGGCAGGTCATTGTCACCCGGCGGTGGTAAAGGCCGTCGAAGAGAAGCTGCACCAAGGCACGACCTTCGGCATGCCGCACGATATGGAATGGGAGCTCGCCGAAGAAATCTGCAGGCGTTACCCCGTCGATATGGTGCGCTTCGGCTCGAGCGGTACGGAAGCCACCATGCATGCTTGCCGGATCGCGCGCGCCGCGACGGGCCGCGACAAAATCGTAAAATTCGAAGGCGCTTATCACGGACTGCACGACACGGCGCTCGTCAGCGTCAAGCCCAAAGCGGAAGAGTACGGCGATCCCGACGCGCCCAACTCCGTGCCCGGCGGAGGCGGCGTGCCCAAGGCTTCGCTCGCGAATGTAGTCGTCGCGGCTTTCAATAACCTGCCGAGCGTCGAGCGCCGCTTCCGCGAAAATCCCGGCCAGATCGCGGCGATTATCCTTGAACCGATTTTGATGAACGTCGGTCTGTGCATGCCTCAGCCAGGTTTTCTCGAGGGTTTGCGCGGCCTCGCAAAGAAAAACGGCGCGTTGCTGATTTTCGACGAGGTGAAAACAGGCGCGAAACTCGCCTGGGGTGGCGCCAGCGAATACTTCGGCGTGAAGCCGGACATGATTTGCTTGGCGAAATCCATCGGCGGCGGGCTGCCGCTGGCTGCCTTCGGCGCCAGCCGCGCCGTGATGGACTTGATTTCTCAGCACAAAGTCTTTCACGGGGGCACTTACAACACGAATCGTGTGGCCATGGCCGCGGGTCTTGCCACTTTTCGCGAAGTGCTCACACGCGAAAACTATGCGCATGTCGAAAAACTCAGCAAGAAGCTGAGCGAAGGATATCGCGCCATCGTCAAAAAGTCCGGCTTGCAAGCGTACGTCGTCAGTGCGGGCGTTAATGGCGCGCTGATGCTCTATCCGCAGGAAATTCGCAATTACCGCGACTGGACGAAAATAGATATCGATCTTTGGCGGCACTACTGGTTCGCGATGGTCAACCGCGGAGTTCTGCCTCAACCTTATTGGTGGGACGAGCAGTGGACCATATCCGTCCAGCACACTGACGCCGACATTGACAAACACGTCGCGGTATTCGAGGAAGTCGCTCCCGCTCTTGCCAGAGCCCAGAAAGAGCGAGGCGCCGCTTTCGTCGGCGCGGCGGGCCACTGATCCCAGGAGCGTACAGCATTGCCGAACGAGGCTGCCATCGCGTCTGCCCCGCCCGTTATTCCAGATGCGCCTCATCTGCGCCGCGTCTTGGGGCCCCTGGACCTCGTTCTTCTGTTCGTCGTCGCGGTCTTCAACCTGAATGTCGTCCCTTCGATTGCCGCGAACGGCGGCGTCACCGTATGGCTCTGGATCATTTCTCTTCTGCTGTTCTTTTGGCCTCAGGGGATCGCGGTGATCGAGCTTGCCCACCGGTATCCCGGCGAAGGCGGCGTCTACCTTTGGGCCAAGGAAATCTTTGGAGACTTCCACGGATTTCTCTCCGGCTGGTGCTATTGGACGAACAACATGATGTATGTCCCCACGATCATGCTGTACTTTGTCGGCGTCTCGGTCTTTGTGCTCGGGTCCGGCCATGAAGCGCTCGGCGACAACAAGAAATTCGCGTTGGCGGCTTCGCTGTTGCTGCTCGTTCTCCTCGTCGTGCTGAACATCGTGGGATTGGGCGTCGGCAAGTGGATTAACAACCTGGGCGCTATCGGTACCGGGATAGCCGCGGCGGTCCTGATCGGGCTCGGAATCGTGGTGTACTTGCGGTTCGGAACGAGCGTCACCTGGGCGGACTTTCACATTCCACCCAATCCAAGATTTGTATTGAACTCGTTTGGTGTGATTTGTTTCGGATTAGTAGGGCTCGAACTCGCCTCCGTCATGGGCGACGAGATCGAAAATCCGCAAAAGACTCTTCCTGGGGCCGTGGCCTGGGGTGGCGTTCTCTCCGGTTTGCTCTATATTGGCGCAACGTTGACGCTTCTCATCGCGATCTCCAAAGGCGACATCAACGTCTTGCAAGGCATCGTCCAGGCTGTCGGCCATATGGCCGGCAAGGTCGGGGTCGCCTGGATTGTCGCGCCTTTTGCGTTTCTGTTGAGCCTTTCGATTGCCGGCATCGCGTCTGCCTGGCTGGGAGGCTCGGCGCGCATTCCGTTTGTCGCCGGGCTGGACTCATACATGCCGGACTGGCTGGGCAAAATTCATCCGCGCTACCGCACACCCTACGCCGCACTGATCGTCCATGCGGCCGTATCCATGGTGCTCGTTGTACTGAACTTCAGCGGCTGGTGGCTCTGGAACAAAATAATCGGGCTGCCGCCAGTGGGCTTTATCTTGCATGCGTTTGGGTTAGTCCAGTCCAATCTCTTGGTCAGCCCGACCGGCGTGCAGGAAACCTTTCAGAAGCTTCTCTCGCTGGCCGTTGTTCTTCAGCTGATTCCTTTTCTCTATATCTTCGGCGCGCTGTTGAAAATCGCCTTCAGCAGTTCCTTCGCGAGAGGGCGCTACGGCAGGAGCACTTTGATCCTTTCCGGCGCCAGCGGGCTCATCACAACGACATTGGGAATTGCGATGGCTTTTTTCCCGGCGCAGCAGGTCGGCTCCATTTTCTCCTACGAGGTCTGGATGTTTGGCGGCACTTTCTTTTTCATAGGGCTTGCCGCATTCTTCTTTTTCATTTACGGGCGGCGCAAAATGGTTAGAAAGCTTTCAGAGGCCGTGCCACTGGTTTGAGCCTGATGCGCTTCAGCGGGGGCGCTTACGGGATGACGAATGGGGAGGTTGCCATGTCCGGGAGTGTGAAGGCGGGGGTTCGAACGTATGACAACTACATCAACGGCGAGTGGGTTGGGAGCTCCTCTCGAGAGACTTTCCCCGTCTATGATCCTTCGACCGAGGATGTCATCGCTCAGGTTGCCGCTTCTGGAACTACAGATGTCGATCGCGCAGTAAAAGCGGCGCGTACCGCGTTCGACTCCGGCCGCTGGCCCGCCACTTCCGCGCAGGACCGCGGACGTATCCTTTTTCGGCTCGCCGAGAAAATTCGTCAGAACTCCGCGCTGCTTGCTGAAATCGAGTGTCGCAACACGGGCAAGCCGATCGTCGAGGCGGAATATGACATCGCGGACGTGGCAACTTGCTTTGAATACTACGGCGGCCTCGCCAACAAAGTTCTCGGCCAGGTGAATCCAGTCCCGGCAAACGCACTGAGCTTCACGCTCCGCGAACCTGTCGGCGTTGCCGGACAAATTATTCCCTGGAACTATCCTTTGCTGATGGCCGCGTGGAAGCTCGCGCCCGCGCTGGCCGCCGGATGCACTTGCATTTTGAAGCCGGCCGAACAAACGCCGCTCACCGCGCTGGAGATTGCGAATTGGTTCGCGGAAGCCGGCCTGCCGCCCGGCGTCGTGAACATTATCAATGGCCTCGGAGAAGTCGCGGGCGCCGCCCTCGTCGCTCACCCCGGTGTTGACAAGATCGCCTTCACCGGAAGCGCCGCCGTCGGCAAAATCATCGTTAAGAGCGCCGCGGATACACTCAAGCGCGTCACCCTCGAACTTGGCGGCAAATCGCCCAATATTTTCTTTACCGACGCCGATTGGGAAGCCTCCATCGACGGAGCGCTCTTCGGAGTGTTCATCAATCAAGGAGAAGTTTGCTCCGCTGGGAGCCGCATCCTCGTCGAAAGGAAAATCCATTCGAAATTCGTCGAGGCTATGACCGAGAAGGCCAGGCGTATCAAATTAGGCGCGCCCCTCGAACGCGACACCAAAATGGGTCCGCTCGTCAGCAAAGAACAATATGAGCGCGTAAACTCCTATCTGGAGCTCGGCAAGAAGGAAGCGAAGGTGGCCATCGGCGGCGGCCGCCCGAAGCAGTTTGGCAAAGGCTATTATGTTGAGCCGACAATTTTTTATGACGTGGAAAACTCCGCGCGCATCGCGCGCGAGGAAATTTTCGGCCCCGTCGCTTCCGTGATTCCGTTCGACGGCGAAGCCGATGCGATTCGAATCGCAAACGACACACCGTACGGCCTAGCTGCAGCGGTCTGGACGCGCGATATTTACAAGGCGTTTCGAGTAGTGAAGTCTCTACGCGCCGGCATCGTGTGGGTCAATCACATGCAGCCGACCTACGTCGAGGCGCCCTGGGGCGGCTACAAACAGTCCGGCTTCGGCCGCGAGCTCGGGCCATGGGGCCTCGAGGAATATCTCGAGACAAAACAGGTTTTCGTCAATCTCGACGAAACGCCCATAGGCTGGTACTGACCTATGGCCAAGAAGGAAAATGATTTTCCGCAGTCGCACTTCACGCCAGAGATGCTTGCCAGGCTTTGGCCCAATCGTGATCACGAATCCAATTGGGTCAAGAGCTTGGCCTGCCACATTGGTTTGCATCGCTGGCAGGAAATGAAATTCGAAGTTTCCCAATCGGCTCAACTAGTGCGATTCTGCCGATGGTGCACCAAAGTTAGAACCTTGTAGGGTCATCGCTTCGAGGAGGACCGTTTTCGTACTCGACGGAGAGAGCTCATGGCAACCATTCAAATTCGCACGGAAATTCCCGGCCCGCGCTCGCGCGCGCTCATGGCCCGCCGCGAGGCGGCCATTCCTCGTGGACCCGCTAACGCCACGCCCGTGTTTGCGGCGCGCGCGGAGGGCGCGGTCATCGAGGATGTCGACGGCAACCGTTTTATCGATTTCGCCGGCGGCATCGGTTGTCTGAACATCGGCCACCGCTCTCCGCGCGTCCTCTCCGCGATCCGCGAACAGCTCGAGAAGTTCTTGCATGTATGCTTCGCCGTAACTCCCTACGAAGGCTATGTCGCAGTCGCCGAAAAACTGAACTCGCTGGCTCCCGGAAAGTTCGCCAAGAAAACGATTCTTCTCAACTCCGGCGCGGAAGCCATTGAAAACTCCATCAAGATCGCTCGCGCCTTTACGAAGCGGCCCGCCGTAATTTGCTTCGAGGATGCCTTCCACGGCCGCACTCTTCTCACCATGTCGCTGACCAGCAAGACGCATCCTTATAAGGCCGGCTTTCAGCCATTCGCCAGCGATATTTACCGCATTCCCTTTGCATATCCCTATCGCAACGCTCCCGGAACATCAGCCGCGGATTTCGCGCATCATCTCGAAGACGCTTTCCAGCGTTCCGTCGCTCCGGAATCCGTTGCCGCGGTGATCGCCGAACCGGTCCTCGGCGAGGGCGGCTTCGTCGTTCCGCCCCGCGATTACTTCAAGATTCTCCAGAGCATTTGCCGCAAGCATGGCATCCTATTCATTGCGGATGAAGTGCAATCCGGGTTTGCGCGCACCGGTAAATGGTTCGCTTCCGAGCATTTTGGGATCGAACCCGATTTGATCACCACGGCGAAATCCATGGGCGGCGGCATGCCCATCGCAGCTGTTACCGGCCGCGCGGAAATTATGGACGCTCCGGGCCCCGGCTCACTCGGCGGCACGTATTGCGGGCACCCTCTTTCGTGTGCCGCTGCGCTCGCGGCCATCGAAACCATTGAAAAAGACGGATTGCTTGCGCGCTCCACCGCCATCGGCGAACGATTTGAGAAGCGCGCCCGTGGCTGGCAGGAAAAATGGCCTTTGGTCGGCGACGTGCGCGGCCTCGGCGGAATGTGCGCCATGGAACTCGTGCGCATCGCGGAGACGCGTGAGCCGGCCGACTCCGAAACGAAAGAGATCGTCAAGCATTGCTACGAGCATGGCCTGATCCTCATCTCCGCGGGCACCTTCAACAACGTCGTGCGTCTCCTGGTTCCGCTCGTCGTTACGGACGAGCAGTTCAACGAAGGAATGGACGTAATCGAAGCTGCGCTCGCGGGAGTCGCGGAACGCAAGCACGCCGCGCTTTCTCACGCTTAGCCGCGAGACGGCGGCGCCAAGCGTCCGGACGCTGCCCGTGGCATCTAATTTAAAGACATTCCCAGGAGCACTCGATGCAAGAAACCATGATCAATTCCGCAAGCGGCGCCGTTGACCTGAAAGATGCGCGGCTCTTCCGTGAAGCTTGCTATGTCGATGGAAAGTGGATTCAGGCGGGTTCGGGCCAGACAATCAACGTGGACAATCCTGCCACGAAGGAAATCATCGGCAAAGTTCCGAAGCTGGGCGGTGCGGAGACTCGCGGTGCCATCGATGCCGCGCGCCGGGCTTTCCCTGCCTGGAGCAAGAAAACCGCGAAAGAGCGCGCCACGGTCTTGCGTCGCTGGTTCGACTTGATGATGGCCAACCAGGAGGACCTCGCCAGGCTCATGACTCTCGAGCAAGGCAAGCCGCTCGCCGAATCCCGCGGCGAAGTGGGTTACGCCGCCGCGTTTCTCGAATGGTTTGGCGAGGAAGCCAAGCGCATTTACGGCGACACCATTCCCCCGCATCAGGTGGACAAGCGAATTGTCGTAATCAAGCAGCCCATTGGAGTAGTTGCGTGCATCACTCCGTGGAATTTTCCACTGGCCATGATCACTCGCAAAGCCGGGCCCGCGATTGCCTCGGGTTGCACCGTGGTTCTTAAACCCGCTTCTCAAACGCCATTTTCCGCGCTCGCTCTCGCGGAACTCGCCGAACGAGCTGGCGTTCCCAACGGCGTGTTGAACATCATCACCGGATCCGCGACGGAAATCGGCGCGGAACTCACCTCCAATCCCATCGTGCGAAAGCTTTCTTTCACTGGCTCGACGGAAATCGGGAAAATCCTGATGGCCCAGTGTGCGGGCACAGTGAAAAAACTTTCGCTTGAGCTAGGAGGCAACGCCCCGTTCATCGTTTTCGAGGATGCGGATTTGGACGCAGCTGTGGAAGGCGCCATCGCTTCCAAATATCGCAATACCGGCCAGACTTGCGTTTGCACAAACCGCTTGCTCGTGCAGGAGAAGGTTTACGATGCATTTGCGCAAAAACTCGCTGTAGCGGTAAATAAGTTGAAGCCCGCCCCCGGTTTGGAAGCGGGAGCAACGCAAGGGCCTTTGATTGACGATGCCGCGGTCGAAAAGGTGGAGAGCCACATCCGCGACGCGCGAGCGAAGGGCGCAAAGATACTCGTCGGCGGAAAACGCCACTCACTCGGCGGGCGCTTTTTTGAACCCACCATCCTCACCGAAGTCACGACGCAGATGGCCGTCGCGCGCGAGGAAACTTTTGGTCCCGTCGCTCCACTCTTCCGGTTCAAGACTGAACCGGAAGCCGTGGCCCTCGCGAACGACACCGAGTTCGGTCTCGCCGCGTACTTTTACGGCCGCGACATTGCCCGCGTTTGGCGCGTCGCCGAAGCCCTCGAGTACGGCATCGTCGGCATCAACACCGGATTGATCTCCACGGAAGTCGCGCCCTTCGGCGGCGTTAAAGAATCCGGCCTGGGCCGCGAGGGCTCCAAGTATGGGATGGAAGAATTCGTCGAAATCAAATACCTGTGTTTCGGCGGCATCACCACGTAGAAGCCTGCATCGCCGCGCCAAATCCTTTTATTTGTTGATGTCGTCTTTTGCTTCGAGACGCTTCAGCAGCGGCTGGAGAAACGGCTTCTACTGTTCGGGAGCTCCGCTGATTGCCAGGTTCATCTCCTTGGTGGCCGCGGCAAAATTGCCCGAGTTTGAATCGACGCGCGCGAGCGCGATGTGGCTGATCCAGTGGTTCGGATCCTTCTTTGCTACCTGCGGGTAAAGCTCGAAAGCGCGTTTCGCGTTACCTTGCCGCTGTAAACCTCGCGCATAGACGTAAAGCTGGATCGGACTCGCCTTCTCGAACGCTTGTGCAAGCGCCTTTTCCGCGTCCTCCTTGCGTCCCTCTGCCTGGAGGATGCGGGATTTCGTTTCCCAGTTTTCGAACCGCGACTCGTTCTGGATCGAGGTTTCCTCCCACTTCAGCGCCTCTTCCATGTTGTAACTGTTGTCCAGGCACCAGTTCGCGGCCTCGTCGTATCCCGCCCACGTGAATCCGCCAGTATTTCGAAGCTGATTGTGGACGCTGCGCAACACCAGAGCTTTCACGTCGACGGAAATGTGAAACGGAACCGCAACCTTTTCCCACCGCAATGTAGCCGCTGCGGATTCAGGCTTGATGTCGTCGAAGGTGTAGCTCAGCGCTTCTCGAAACTCCGCCGGCTGTGGTTTCACCGTCACGCGCAAAGCATCCTCTTTTTCGTCGTAGCTGAAGCTGCCCCACGAAGTCGAATTCTTCGAGAAAATAATTGTCCACTGGTCCTTGTCCGGGATTGTATGCAATCCGTAGGTCCCTGCCGGGAGGGCTTTTCCTTCCACGCTCACGTCGTCGGAGAAGGATATCGTCGTATTTTCGTTCGCTCCGGCTCGCCAGACTTTCCCGTACGGAACGACCTTCCCCCAGATTTCCCGGCCGCCCACGTCCGGCTTGTAATACACGATCGTGACGTCGGTCAGGCCGATGCGTTGCGTCACAGCGGCGCGCTGGCTGAGGGTAGGCAGATTCAGCTCCGTCGCTTGGCTCCCATTTTTGAATTGGGCGTCAGCCTGGCTCGCCACGCAGCCGGCGCCAATCGCTAGGCCCAGAAAAAATTTGTACGCATTGCTCATGAGCACACCTCTCCGTTCTTCGCATACGAAGGAGTTAGGCCAAGCCTGGCTGCGCTTCGCCCCTCCACCCCTTGCTGGAATAGACGCCACGCAGAGTGATGCGTGAGCACGCTTTGCTGGTGGGATAGTGGCTTAGGTCTTAGTCGGGTCGCTCGGCGGCTGCGGCGGGGCCGGCGCCACCGGCTTGTAAACTGTCGTGGGCCTCGCGGGCTGGTAAGTCGCTTTTATTTCCTTCTTCTTCGGCTTCTTTTTTTCTCTGCCTCTAACATCTCGATTGCCCATTGCTTTGCCCCTTCTGCGCAGTTGCGCCGTTGCTGATTAGTCTACCTGAATCGCAAGGCCCAAGCCGCCCGCAATCCTATCGCAGCTCTAGCCTTGTCCTTTGCTGCCAAACTGCAATTCTCTTTGCACTCGAATTTCAGCTTAATCGATTGGGCGTAAACCGCGCCGTCATCTCCATCACCCTACGGTAATAATCTCGTTGCTTCAATTTTTTTCCCGCCGCTTCGTCGATCACAAACGTCACGTCCTCATGCAATTGCAGGCACGATGCCGTAACCGACGCCGTAATCGGCCCCTCGATCGCCTCCGCGACCGTCTCGGCTTTCGCCGCCCCCGTCGCCAGCAGCACAATCTTCTTCGCCTCGAGTATTGTCCCGATTCCCATCGTGATCGCGCACTCCGGCACTTCTTCTCCGGGAGCGAAAAACTTCCGGTTATCTTCTATCGTCTCGCTGGTCAACACCTTCAGCCGCGTCCGTGATCCGAAACTCGATGTCGGTTCGTTGAATCCGATGTGCCCGTTTCTCCCGATTCCCAGAATCTGCAGGTCGATTCCTCCCGCCTCGCGGATCGCGCGTTCATACGAGAGGCAATATTCCTCATAACCTTCGCCGATTGTTCCATCGGGAATGTGAATCTTCGTGGGCTCGACGTTGACGTGGTCGAAAAAATTCTCCCGCATGAATCGGTGAAAGCTTTGTGGATGTTCGCCCGAGAGCCCCAGATACTCGTCGAGGTTAAAAGTCACCACCCGGGAAAAATCCAGCCCCTCCTCCTTGCGCAGCCGCACCAGCTCGCGATACATCCCCAACGTCGTGCTCCCCGTCGCCAGTCCCAACGTCACATCGGGCTTACCTCGCACCGCGCTTGCAACGATTCTCGCCGCTTCGCAGCTCATCTTTTCGTAGCTTGATTTCAGCAGGACCAGCATCGACACCCCGTTTCCCGCATTGTCCCCAATCTGTCCTTAGAATAACAAAGTGCAGCGCTTCCTTTGCGCTGCGATCCGTCCCTCGCTTCGCGGTGCTTTCTTCCGAAACTTCTCGCATTTCCGCTCGTTCGCAGTAGAATGTCCAATTCAATTCAGCTTCGTTCCTCAGATTTATAGCTCAGTTTCTTAAGGCCGCCGTAATCGCTCCTGGGAACGCGCTTCATGCGGAGTTAAGCGAAAAATGGTTCTGACCGCCACCGATTGGATTGTCGTCGCCGCTTACCTCCTCCTCAACCTGCTCATCAGCCTTTACTACCGTCGCCGCTCCTCCGGCAGCACCGAAGAATTTTTCGTTTCTGGCCGCAACGTCTCCTGGTGGCTCGCCGGCACATCCATGGTCGCCACCACCTTCGCCGCCGATACGCCTCTTCTCGTCACCGGCCTCGTAGCCAAGAACGGCATCTCTGGCAACTGGCTCTGGTGGTCGCAATGCCTCTGCGGCATGATGACCGTCTTCTTTTTCGCCCGCTATTGGCGCCGCGCGGAAATTCTCACCGACGTGGAATTTGTCGAGCTCCGCTATCAGGGCAAACCCGCCGCATTTCTTCGCGGCTTTCGCTCCATCTATCTCGGCGCCCTCATGAACTGCCTTATTCTCGGTTGGGTCATCAAGGCGATGATCAGCATCACCACCGTCCTGCTCGGCGACGCCATCGCCCAGGGCCGCGTCTTCCAGCTGTCTCTCGGCGGTCACCAGCTTCTTCATTACACGCTCGGCACGCCGGAGCACACCGCGCTCCTCATTTGCGTTCTTCTTCTCGTTCCGTTTACCGGGATCTACACGTTTATCGGCGGCCTCTGGGGAGTTCTCGTCACGGACCTTTTCCAGTTCGCTCTGAAAATGTCCATGATCGTCGTTCTCGCCTGGATTGCCGTCGCAAAAATCGGCGGCATCGCGGTTCTCAAACTCCAGCTATCGCATGTAGACTCCGTTGCTCGCCAATCGGGCGACTCCACCGGCTCCATCCTTTCTTTCTTCCCATCCTTCCATCTCGGCTGGACCACCGATGCCCTCTGGACTCTTCCGGTCATCACCTTTGCTCTGTATCTCGCCGTCCAATGGTGGGCCAGCTGGTATCCCGGCGCGGAGCCCGGCGGCGGCGGCTACGTCGCCCAAAGGATGTTCAGCGCCAGGGACGAAAAAAATTCTCTTGGCGCCACTCTGTGGTTCAACATCGCGCATTATGCCATGCGCTCCTGGCCCTGGATTCTCACCGGCCTCGTCGCCGTCGCCGTCTATTCCCCGCACGGCGGTCTGCATCCGAGCGCGGAGTTCGCCGCCGAGCCGGAAAAAGGTTACGTCATGGTCCTGCGCGATTTTCTGCCG